>NZ_JASISW010000003.1 GCF_030063335.1 Rhodococcus sp. G-MC3
CGGAAAGACCCTGGTCAACAACCCCACCGACACCACATCCGACAGCCGACGATCCGAGACCGGTTTCACCCATCCGCTACGAGGCACAACTCATCATACCTCGAAGGTCCTTAACTGAACGGTATTGAGGTTAAACCGATCAAGACAGCGAGCTACCGTCGGTTCGACGATGCGTCGGAGAAGATCGCCTCAGAGTTGGCCAGGCTGATCGGGCTGCCTGCTGCGCGGGTCGAACTTGCCGCACGGGGTAACGAGGTCGGGATTATCTCTCGCAACGTCACACCAGACGGCTGCTCGCTCGAATCCGGAGACACACTCCTCTCGGAATTCGACGGTTACCTCTCATGTGCCGCCGACGATCGCCCGAAGAATCGGGTCGGCCACAACCTGGACAACATTCAGTGTCTTCTCGACGATGTCAGCGCTCAAGGCGACCTGGGAACGGATACCCGTGGCTTCGACCTCTTCGCCGGCTACCTCGTGTTCGACGCCTGGATCGCCAACACCGACCGCCACGCGATCAACTGGGGTGTCCTCACACAATATGTCGACGGCAGCCGCTTCCTCGCGCCGTCGTTCGACCATGGAAGTGCGCTGGCTTCTGGGGTGCAGGACGAATCCATGGCGACGAGGGACGCCTCCACGTATGCCGAACGAGGTATGGCGCACCGCTTCGAGAACGGCAAGCACCTCCCGTTGGTGGAGTTGGCGTTGCAAGCGGTCGCTCGTGCTGGCACGGACGCCCACCGGTGGATCGAGCGAATTGGCGAACTCGACGCTGACGTTGTCGAGTCCGTGGTGCACGCTGTTCCCGGAATGTCAGAGCTTCGGCGTAGCTTTGTACGTACGCTGTTGGACACGAACCGGAGGAGGTTGACAGCATGACCACCACTGCGGTCGACCACGTTCCTGCGAGCGCTCCCGAGACATTGAGCCGGCTTCTCGTTACCGTCCGCGATCCCGACACGCGCCAGTACGTACCGATCGGGTTTCTGCACCGCACGCTGGATTGCTACGAATTTTCCTACCTGGAGTCGGCCCTTGCACGTGACGACTTCCGTCCGCTACCCGGGCTGACGCACGCCACCCATGTTCCGATGTGCGCTGCGAACCTCTTTCCAGTGTTCGCCGAACGGGTCGTGTCCTCGCGTCGGCCGGACCGGTACGCGTCCATGGACGCGCTCGGTCTGCCGATGTCGGCCGCGCCGTTCGAGGTGCTTGCTCGCTCGCATGGGCAGCGGGTCGGTGACACGATCGAGTTGCTTCCCGCCCCGATTGCGGGCCCCGATGAGTTGGTGTCCTTTCCTTTCTTGACGCACGGGGTTCGCCATCTGACGCCGGAGGAGCAGCAGCGGATCGCGTCGCTGTCACCCGGCGACAACCTCCGACTGGTCCGAGACAGCGACAACCCCGTCAATCCGCACGCGTTCCTCGTCACCGACGACGGAGAAATCCGTTTGGGATGGGTGCCCGATCCGTTGATCGCCGTACTTGAGTCGTTGACCGATCGGCTTCTGACGGTGGAGCGTGCGAACGGTCCCGAGATTGGGTTCCACTTTCGGCTGCTGGTCAATATTTCTGGGCGCACTCGTGCGGATCGACGTCTCTTCGACGGTGCTGAGTGGGACACCCGTCGGGGCTGAGAGCCGCTTGTCGTGCCGGCTGCGCGAGTTGTGATTCCACACTTCCTTTGCGAATTTTTCGCGCCGGACGCGAGTGAGTTCACATGAACGCGCGTGTAGATGTAAAGCCACCGAACAGCTGAAATGGGGCCTTCGTTTAGGGTCCAGACGGTGGATCTCGGTGTCACGAGCGTGTCACATGTCAGTACGAACTGACGTGGATTCGGGTGGCACCGCCTGGACTAATAATGCTGGTCAGGGCCTCTGCGGTGGGTCCACCCGGACGTATCTGGTTGTCTCGCAACATACTTGTAAGCGAGCGGTCAACGGTTCAATCCCGTTAGGAGGCTCCATAGGACAGCTCTGACCAGTGAAAATGGTTGGGGCCGTTTCTTTTTGGCCGCTTTCGTCGCTCGTTTGCAGAATGAGCCTGGTCGGTCCACCTGGGTTTATGGGGTTTCTGCGACCTGGGGATTTGCCAGCCGATCGGCAGGATCGGGCGCTCGGTGTCACAGAATGTCACAACTCGTTGCTAATTCACTGGTGAGCGTCCGTGTGGATGCGGCCGGGCACGAGTGGTTTCGACGGCCGTGTCCGTGTGCTCTTGGGACGTTCTAAATAGTGTCGGTTGAGTAGGCTTGAAGCCTACTTATTCGACACTTATCGGAGGTGACCGTGACTACGAGCAATGTCCGACGCCGTCAGACCGGGTTACCTCCCGAGTTCGCTCGACTTCCGATGCGGATGGTGCGAGCCGCTACGGCCGCCGATGTGTACGCGCACCCGCGGGCCGAGCTCTCGCGGCTGACGGACTTGGGTCTGCTGCATCGAGTGGCCACGGGCTTCTATGTGGCTGTGCCCGACGATCAGGTCGGGACGAAGTGGATTCCGGGCTTGGAGGCTGCAGCGGCTGGTATCGCGGTTGCTGCCTACAGCACCGGTGATGCTGTCGTGATGGGTATCAGTGCGGCCCGGATGCACGTGCAATTCCGCGGGCGTTGGCGACGGCGGTGGTTGCGGTCCCGACGCGGCATGATCCGATTCGGTTGGCAGATAGGCCAGCGGTGGTCCGGTTCGTCGTCCGCGATACCGCACGTCTGAATGCGGAGCGAATGGACACCGAGCTAGGTCCGGTGTTGGTGACAACGGTCGAGCAGACGGTCTTGGATCTGGTGAAGCGTCCAGGGCTCGGTGACGCCGAGGGTGAGGTGTGGCCGGCGGTGGAGCAGTTGTATCGACGGTGCGACCCGGTTGTGGTGGCCGAGATCGCCGATGCTCAGAAAATGCGAACGACGTTGACGCGGCTGCAGGATCGGTTGGGGGAGCGGTCGTGATTCCCGATGACTTGGCTTCGGTAGCCGCGCGGTTCCACGGCGCACGCATTCAGGTCGAGAGGGATCATCTGATTTCACACCTGCTCGGCTACTGAGTGTGCAGTTCTCGGATCGCATCGTGTTCATCGGCGGAACGGCATTGGCACGAACGCATTTGGTAGACGGGCGTCTCAGTGAGGACATCGACTTGATCGCTGTTGGTTCGAGGTCCGAGGTCGCTCGTGATCTCGATCGGGCTTTGCCGCGTGCGGTGATGCGGTCACATGGACGGTTGGTGTGGGATCCTGCGATCAGCGATGTACCCGAGCATCTCGGTGCCGTGCCAACGAGTCCCTGGGATTGGTCGGGCATCATTGGGCGCCGATTTCCTGGTTCCGATTCGTTTGCTGAGTGTTCTGCCCGACAGAGCAATGACATGGGGGTTGGGCCGTCGGGTGCCGGTTCAGGAGTGTTCTGTTGTAGGGCATCATCAGTTGATGAGCGATCTCGAATACCTCGCCACTTTGCTTGCTGGATTGGATGCGGAGATTGCGCGAGTCTCTGCTGCCGAATAGGGTTCCGACGAGCAGTCATCTGCCGTCGATGACGCGGCCGATGCCGTCTTGCGGTTGCAAGCGAAGGTCAAGGCCGGGTACCCCGGCATGAAGGCCTACTACATCGCAACGTCGACCGATCCGAATGGAATCAGGCTCGAGGGAATTTCTGCCCTGCAGGGCAAACGTGCCCACGAACTGGTACGAGACGGCGGGTGGATGCACGTGGATTCCAGCACGGTGCTCGATCTTCTCGATGACGATCAGATCAGTCGGTACCGAGCCGTCGCGGGACGCGGTGTGGCGCAGACGTTTCAAGACTCACGTGACTATCTTGCAGCGGCAACAGGTCTCGCCGAAAAGTAGACCACAGCAGCAGCGCGGAAATCCGAGCTATCGGACGCGATTTACAGGGCCACGACCTGGCGCCTGCGTAGAACGGGATGGTCAGCGGGAAAGCTACCTCCGCGGGGAACTTGCGTGTAGAACGGGGCGCTGTATCGAAGGGCCCACGCTGCCGAGAGGGTGAGGTCGGCCATAGACCGAGCAGGGCGATCCGTCGGCTCGAGCGGAAGGCGAAGCGGCCGTCCGGGCTTTTCGGCAGGTGTCGGACCTGCGCCGTATGTTGACCGCAGCGTTCCAGCCGCCGTCCGCTCGCCCCGCAACTCGGCTTCGACTACAGCGACCGCGGCCACACAGTCGTAGCCCGACCCTAGCGATACCGGAAGGAACGTCAGAGTCATGGCAGCCCAAGCGTGGGTGACTCTGATCGTCGGCGTATCAGCCGTCGTCGGAGTCGCGTTGACCATCCGACAGCGCACCGTTGCCGACAAACGCTGCCAAGCGTGGCAACGCATCACCTGGTGCCTCGACCACACTGTGAGCGACGAAGCCGGACTCGGCTGAGACATCTACGCAGCGGCACCCGATTCGCCACTCATGACCACCACGGAGAAAGCCGTTCTTAAAGTGGTTGCTGATCGCACCGCCCTGGCGCTGGCGCGTTCGACCGATGACGAGGACACTGATAGCCGGGATGAGCAGGAGGGCCCGCGATGACTACCACCGAAGAACACAAGAGCGGCAAGTCTCCGCGCCCGCGGGTCGCCGCCGCTGCAGCTCGCGCCTCGATAGTCATGAGCGAGCGCGACGGGGATGACGTGCCTCAGTGGCTGCGTGACGTAGCTGCGGGCAAAGCAATTTCCAAGGCAGCAGTTAAGATCTGACCTGCCACCCAAGAGCACATCGATGGCACGCACCCCCGCCCGGGCTCATTGGTACGAGTGTCTCGGCTTGGACTGATGTCTCGCCGTCGATCGGCCGTTCGAGGCCGGGCCGGAGGCGTCGGTCAAGCTGGTGCGTTTCCCGCAGCGGCAGGCGCGGACGGTGGTCTATGGCGAGCAAGGCGTTGGCGCGCAAAACGATCCGGGTGTGCTGACGCTGCTGCTGTCGGAGACAGGTGGCCGTCCGTCGACGAGTTCCGAGAAGTGTCTCGAATCCAGCTGCGCAGCCGCACAGCCGGGCGCACAGCCATCGCTCGACGCTCGGGCCGCCGGCGCTGAGAGACGGCCGGGAAGATTTCAGCGGGGTGAGTGGATCGAGTCGATGATTCCGACGATCGCGGACGAGATGGCGTCGAGCTCGGGTGCGCTGACGCCGGTCGCGCCGGTCGCGAGGTTTTGCATGTAGATGCCGTCGATTGCGCCGACCGTGTAGCGGGCGAGGAGTGTTATGTCGCTGCCGTCGATGTCGGTTGCGTGCCGAAGCTCCTCGGCGAATGTCGAGATGTATGTGCTGTAGCTGGCTGCGGCGAGTTCGGCCTTGTCAGGATTGCGCAGCGTCCACAGCAGCAGCTCGTATTGGGCGATCGGGACGCCTCGGTCGGTTCGGAGGAGATCCTGGAAGCGCTGGAGCAGGGAGCGGATGATCTCCTCTCGGGTGCCCCCGGTCGTTGACTCCAGGCTTGATCCCACCGCGGTGGCGCGAAACATGTCGTCCACGGCGGTGTAGATCTCTACCTTGCCGTCGAAGCTGTAGTGCAACGCAGCGAGGTTGACGCCGGCCTCGTCTGCGATTCGACGGGTGGTCGCCGCGGCCAGCCCGTCGCGAATAATGACTCGGGCAGCGGCCTGGACGATCGCGGTCCGCCGCTCGGATGCCGTCAGGTACGCCATTCGCTCCACCGTTCGCCTTCTCGTTGTCGTGCCTCGCTGGGTTCGAGCGTATCGACGTTGCTCTGCGTGCATAACACCCCGGTAGACCCTCGATGAGCTAGCGGATTCGGTGTGCCGCGACGCGGTACCTCGAGGCCTTCTGCCGGTTTGCCTATTGACGTTAGCTGAGATCCGCCATAATCTCAGTCACATGATTCAGTCATGTGACTGACTTCATTGCTCGACCGTATCGTCCGTCAGATCACACTCGGCGATATCCGCTGTGACGTCGCACGAATTGCACGTCGTGACCGCGGGAGCGAGTCGGTCGCCCACGCCCATTACTGGAGGGAACACCCCCATGACTGACATCCGAGAGCGGGTGGATGTACATCCGCCACGACTCGATGAATCCCATATCCGGCATGATCCCGACGCCGCCGTCACAACGGAATTCGACCCAACTCCGCTGGTTCGAGCTGTTGCGACCCGCCTGCGTGTTGCGCTTCGTTCCGGCTCGGGCTGGAAGGCCCTCGAGGCGATGTCCGTCGAGGTTGACCTCCACTCGACCAGTGACCCGCAACGCGCACGGTTGACTCGAACAGCAACCGGCATGCACGTCAGCAGTCCTGACGGTCCGGCAGTTCCTGTTGTCGGCATCGATGTCGACGAACTGCGTGTTTCCGGGGATGAACCACTGGCCGGCGCAGTGGATGTAGCCGCGTTGTCGACTCTTATCGAACCGGAGCCACCGACACTGGACATCGCCGGTCGTGAATTCTGGGAGAAAGTATCCGGTCTGCCGGGTATGCCCGGATTGTCATTGAATGCTCTCGACACGGGCGCGGCCGTCCACTTGGGCCCCGCAACGGATGCGTATGAAATTCACGGCCTCGAGATGGACCTACGGCGACTACTCGCGGGTTTCGAGTTGTTCGTCTACTCCTTGCGCGCAGGAAAGTTTTACATCAAGGGCACGCACCGGCAGTTGTCGGTCGTCGCCGGAGCATCGATGAAAGCGGTTCTCAATGTCTGACGCCACGGACCTCCCCAGCTGGATCGACCGCAATAGCGTTCGCACGGTTCGCGTCCAAACGGTGACGTTGGACGGGGCATTGGTGGGAAAACATCTGTCACCCAGAAAGTTTGAGTCCGGTACCCAATCGGGCTGGGGATTTGCCGATATCGCCCTCGCGGTCGATCTTGGAAACACTGCTCAGCTGGGGTTCGACTTCGGTGATTGGCGCGGCGAGATGCACGACGTCTTCCTCCGCCCCGACCTTGCGACCCTCTCCGAGGACGCCTCACTGCCTGGTCTCGCCACGGTGATGTGTGATCTGGTCGACCAGCAGGGCGCACCTCTTCCGGTGTGTTCGCGGTCGACGCTTGCGCGTATGGTCGGCGAGCTCGGCCAGATGGGATACACGGGCAAGGCTGCCGTGGAGATCGAGGCCACGGTGTTCGAGGAGTCCATCGAGCAGGCCCGGGAACAGCGTTTCAAGAACCTGCATCCCCTTGGTGGCACCCAGGGTGCGATCTACCTGCTGAGCAGGTCACGGGACTACACGATACTGATGGACGCCATGGCTGACCGAATCGAGCGGGCCGGAATCCCCTGGGAGGGTTGGGCGGACGAGTCGGCGCACGGCCAGATCGAGATCAACCTCCCACCGACCGACATTCTCACCGCAGCAGACTGGTACGTCCGAACGAAGCAGATCATGCGGGAAGTCGCCTACGAACACGGCCGCACCATCACCTTCATGGCGCGGTGGTCGCCGGACCAATTCGGGCAGGGCGCCCACATCAACCTTTCGCTTCAGCAGGAGGGGCGGAATGCCTTCTTCGATCCCGTCGAGCCACAACGTCCGTCGGAGACGATGCGGCACTTCATCGGTGGTGTCCTCAACAATCTAGCGGCAGCCAGCTCATTCCAGTACCCCACCGTAAATTCATACCGGAGAATCGCAGAGTTCGACGGACCGCCCACCACCGTGACGTGGGGGGTGGACAACAAGAGCGCCGCTGTCCGGGCCGTGTGCACCACCGAGAAGCTCTCTCGCGTCGAGTATCGCGTTCCGTCAGCGGACGTGAACATCTATCTGTCGATAGCCTCGTTCCTCGCCGGCGGACTGATCGGACTCCGGGACCGTAGCGATCCTGGCCCCGAATGCACCGTCATGGCCTGGGGATTGCCGCCGGGAACTCCGAAGCTGCCCGCCACCCTTTCCCAGGCGATCGCGGAGCTGAGCGCTGATCGAGAACTGACAGAGGTTCTGGGGCGAGAGATGGTCGAGTACTGGATCGGCACACGACGGTGGGAGTGGTTGCAGTTCTTCACCACCGGGGGTGACCCGGCAGCAGGAGTTTCCGACTGGGAGCTCGAACGCTACTTCGAGCACGTCTGACACCGAGGGCAGGAACAACTATGAAAGCCGCAGTACTGAACGCTGCCCCGGGGCGGCTCGAGTTCGAGGAACTCGAGATCGATACTCCCGGCCCCCGGGACGTTCATATCCGCACGGCAGCCGTCGGGCTTTGCCACACCGACCTGCACTACATCGACGCGCTCTGGCGAACCGAACTTCCCGAGGTCCTCGGGCATGAGGCATCCGGCGTCGTCGAATCAGTGGGCGCAGAAGTCATGGCAGTAGCACCGGGCGACCACGTCGTGACGTGCATGACCGCGTTCTGCGGTCGCTGTCGTTACTGCATTTCCGGTCGACTGACCCTGTGCTCCAATCACTCCCGTATCCGCTCCAGGCCTCAACCGGCACTGACGAACAAAGCCGGCCGACCCGTCGGTCGAATGGGTGGTGTCGGCGGGTTCGCCGAGCAGATGCTCGTCCACGAGAACAGCGTGGTCCGCGTCGACGATGCGCTACCTCTCGACTGTGCGAGTCTGCTCGGGTGTGCAACCATCACCGGCGTCGGGGCAGTTTGGCATAGCGCCCGCGTTGAACCCGGGTCGTCCGTTGCCGTCATCGGTTGTGGGGGAGTCGGGCTCTCGGCTATACAGGGCGCACGGCTTGCCGGCGCGGCGCGGATCATCGCGATCGATGTGGATCAACGGAGTCTCGATCAGGCCCTTCGGGTCGGAGCTACCGCGTCAGTGAATGCGGCCGAGTCCGAACCCGTCGACGCTGTGCGCACGCTGTGTCCGGGGGGAGTGGACTATTCGTTCGAGGCGATCGGCCGCAGAGTCACAGTCGAACAGGCTTTCTCGATGCTCGCTCCAGGAGGTGTTGCCACCGTCCTGGGCATGGTGCCTGACAGCGAACCCTTGCACATCACCGCTTCGGAGTTGTTTTTCCAGGAGAAACGATTGCAAGGCTCTCTACTCGGATCGAACCATTTTCCGACTGATATTCCCCGATTAGCCGAGTTGTACGGCCAGGGCCGACTCGAACTCGACGAGATGATCTCGCTGCGATTTCCCTTCGGCGAAATCAACTCGGGAATCACGGCGCTTCGCGGAGGAGGTGTGAATCGTGTCGTCGTCGAATTCAGCTGACCGTGTGCGCCGCCCACTGATCGGAGTGACCGGTCGTCGCTCGAGCGCAGGACGTCAAGATGTCGAACCCCGATATCGCCACCTCGAGTTCGACATGCACTACTCCGATTTTCCGGCTCGACTGTCTATGGAGGGCGCTCTTGTCGTCCAAATACCCTATGAAGCAGGCGGAATCGAGTTACTCGGACAGCTCGACGGGATAGTCATTTCGGGCGGGCAGGACGTTCACCCCGAAACGCTGGGCATCGACGCCGTGCCCACCGACCCGGACAGCGACCCGCGTCGAGATGCGTATGAAATCGAATTGATATCGGGTGCCATCGATCTAAATATTCCGCTACTCGGAGTCTGTCGAGGTATGCAGATGCTGAATGTGGCATTGGGAGGCACGCTCGTGCCTGATCTCCCGACCACTGACATCGACCACCGGTCATCAGGACACGGGATAGCAGACGAGACCCACCGCGTACGGCTCGTCACCGGTTCGACATTGTTCGAAATATACGGCGCACACATAGAGGTCAACTCCCTGCACCACCAAGCGGTGGACCGGCTCGGTCCGGGCCTCGCTGCGACCGGGTGGGCTCCGGACGGCGTAGTCGAAGCCGTGGAGATGAGCGAGAGACCGGTCGTCGGCGTCCAATGGCATCCGGAATGGCGCCGGAAGGACCCGGTCTTTGCATGGTTGGTTCAGGCCGCGCTCGCACGGAAGGAGACATTCGATGGAGCTGCATGACTACTCACGCATGGATGCCACGGACCTCAAGGCTCGGCTCGACCAGAACGAGATCAACCCCGCTGAAGTGCGCGATGCCGCACTAGCTGCGATATCCCAAGTCGACCCGCACCTCGGCGCCACTGTCGGCCCCGCGCTCGATCCGCCGCCGACGTACTCCACATCCGGCACGTTCGCAGGGGTTCCGTTCGCACTCAAGGATCTACTCTGCACGGCGGCCGGGATACCGAACGAGAACGGCAGCGCAGCAACCGCGGGTTATGTCGCCACGCGCGACTCCGATTTGATGGGACGGTGGCGCGCTGCCGGACTGGCGGTGACCTGTCGCACCGCCACACCGGAATTCGGATTCAACGCAACCACCGAACCAGCGGTGAACGGTCCTACTCGCAACCCCTGGAACCCGGAACGGGTTGCCGGTGGATCCAGCGGTGGCTCCGCGGCGCTCGTCGCAGCCGGGGCCTTGCCGTGGGCGCATGCCAACGACGCCGGCGGATCCATACGAATCCCTGCCGCACTGTGCGGGGTCCTCGGACTCAAGCCGACCCGCGGTCTCGTTCCACCCGGCCCCGACTCGGACGAACCGCTGTTCGGACTCACCACCGAGTTCGCCATCACACGGACAGTTCGCGATGCCGCCGCATTGTTGGACGTGGTGCACGGCAGCGCGCCGGGGGACCGGTACTTTCAGCCGCGTCGCAGTCCTGGCCACTACCGCCGAGCGGCCGCGCAGCGCCCAGAAGGTCTTCGAATCGCCGTTTCGATCGACTCGCCTGGAGGTGGGCCCGCTGCGGATACCGCCGTTGCAACCGAGGTGGCACGAATCGCGCGTTTGCTCGAACAGTTCGGTGGCCACGTCGAGTACGCGGCACCGGATGTCGACCCCGAGCGGTTCCGGGATCTCAATCTCACTTTCTGGTCCGCGTCCATCGCCGAGTCGATGCGCGCACTGACCGGAGGATGCGGCATCGAGGTCGTGTACCTCGCGCTGGAGAGCTCGACTGCGGCCATGGTTCGTCACGGGTTCACCTTGAGATGGGCGGACATCGCGCGTGCCCGCCACTACCAGAACCACCTGACCCGGAGCACCGCAAACTTCTTCGAGTCGTTCGATTTGACGCTCACACCAACCACTGCGTCAACCGCCTGGCCGATTGGCGAGCTCGACTCCAATCGAACCGGCATCACCGCGGACGAGTGGGGCGACACTTTGGCGCGGTACGCACCCTTCACCGCGATTTACAACGTCACCGGCCAACCAGCGATCTCCATTCCCACGGGAATGTTCGACGGCCTTCCGATCGGAGTGCAGCTCGCCGCTGCCCCCGGCCGCGAAGGACTGTTGCTTGCCGTGGCGGCACAGTTGGAAGAAGCCATCCCATGGGCGGGCCGCGTTCCACCGATTTATGCCGGCAAGCCCCTCCTCCCGAGAACGAACAGTGCCCGACCCTCTACTCGGAAACAGATCGCAGATGAACACCCGTGAGGAATGGGCACCAGTCGCGACGGTGCCAACACCGCATGCCATGTGGCTCAACGGTCATTGGCTCGACGGCACCGATAGTGAGCGCCACCAAGTTGTATCCCCCCCTACAACGACGCTGCCTTCACCAGTATCCCGCTGGCGATCCCGGCCGATGTCTCCGTTTGGTCTCGGAGTGGGCGTGTGGACGTCGAATCTCACACGAGCCCAGCGACTCACGTGCGACCCCGACGCAGGCCTTATCTGGGTGTACCCCTACGAGGAAGGTGACCTTGCCGTTCCCTTCGGCGGGCGCAAACTTTCCGGCCGCAGTGTGGACAAGAGCATCTATGCACTGGACAAATTCACGTCGACGAAGACGACGTGAATCCATCTCTAGACAAAGGCACAGCAATGTCATCACGGGTCAACGACGGCCACATCGCGATCATCGGAACCGGGTTTTCCGGACTGTGCATGGCGATCGAACTGAAGAAGAAGGGCATCGACGACTTCACCTTGTACGAACGCGCCGACGACGTCGGCGGAACCTGGCGAGATAACACATATCCGGGGGCAGCATGCGACGTCCCGAGTGTGCTGTACTCCTTCTCATTCGCGCAGAACCCGAACTGGACCCGCATCTTCCCGCCATGGTCGGAACTGCTCGACTATCTCAGAGCGGTTGCCGTGCAATACGATCTGATGTCGCACATCCGCTTCGGCGTCGAGGTATCCGAAATGCGGTTCGATGAGGACCGGCTCCACTGGAGCATCCAGTTCGCTTCCGGAGAATCAGTGGTGGCGGCGGTTGTCATCAACGGCTCTGGGGGCCTGAGTAATCCGTCCATCCCACAGCTTCCCGGACTCCAGACATTCGAGGGAACCGCGTTCCACTCCGCCCAGTGGCGACATGACCTCGACATGTCGGGAAGGCGTGTCGCGGTGATCGGCTCCGGTGCCAGCGCGATCCAATTCATCCCCGAAATCGCCCCGCGCACGGCCGCCTTGCATGTGTTCCAGCGATCACCCAACTGGGTCATGCCCCGAGGTGACGCTGCGCTATCACCCCGAACCCGTGAAAGATACGTGCGGCGTCCGTATCGTCAACGGTGGCTCCGATGGCGCACCTATTGGGCGTTCGAAAGGCTCGCCAGCGCCTTCCTCGGAAACCGCAAGCTCGTCGAACAGTATCGCACCCAGGCGCTCGCCAACCTTGAACAACAAGTGCCGGAATCGAACTTGAGACTCAGGGTCACCCCGAAGTACGACCCTGGCTGTAAACGTCGCCTGATTTCCGACGACTGGTACCCCGCATTGCAACGGGAGAATGTACACCTGATCACCTCGGGAATTGCCGAGATCTGCCCGCACTCGATCATTGACTCCGATGGTACTGAATACAGTGTCGATACTTTGATCTTCGCGACAGGATTCCAGGCAACCAGCTTCCTGGCGCCGATGAAAATATTCGGTCGCGAGGGAGTTGAACTCTCTGATAGCTGGCGCGAGGGCGCTGCGACAAAGCTCGGGCTTGCGACTGCGGGCTTCCCGAATCTTTGGTTTCTCAACGGACCGAACACCGGTCTCGGCCACAACTCGATCATTTTTATGATCGAAGCGCAGGCCCGGTACATCGCGTCCGCGGTGCGGCACATGCGCCGAAAGCGTATCCCTGCGCTCGATCTGAACCGCACTGTCCAGACACACAGCTACGCCGCCACCCAGGAGCGCATGCGACGAACGGTATGGGCATCGGGCGGCTGCGAGAGCTGGTACCAATCCGCTGACGGCCGAATCGACACCCTGTGGCCGGCCAGCACAATCGAATATTGGTTGCGCACCAGGTTCTTCCGTAGGTCCGACTTCCACGCACTGACGACAGGTAAAGGATGATCAACATGGATGTATCGCTACTCGGCACCGGCCTGATGGGAACTGCTCTTGCTCAGGCACTTACCCGCAACGGATCCAAGGTGACGGTATGGAACCGAACCCCCGACAGAACCGCACCTCTCGCTGCCGTTGGGGTCGCAGTCGCCGAATCACCGCAGTCCGCGATTGCCGCAAGCCCGATCGTCATCATCAGTCTGCTGAACTATGAAATCGCTAAAAATGTTTTGGCAGAGGCTGATTCGATTGACGGGAAGATCATCGTCAACACCGCAACCGGGACGCCGGAAGAAGCGAACCAGTTCGCCGAGTGGGTCGAAGGGCTAGGCGCACGGTATCTCGACGGAGCCATAGCCGCATACCCGGAGGACATCGGAACCGAAAGCTCGGGGATAAACTACTCCGGAGACGAGCGAGCATGGGAGGATGTGCGGAGTCTCGTACTGCCCATCGCCGCACAGTCCCGATACGTCGGAGCCCGACCCGGCGCGGCAAATGTGATCGACGCGGCCATGGCAGGCGCTTTCTTCAACGTTGCGCTCGGTGCATTCCACGAAGCAGCAGCGTACGTCCAATCCGAGGACGTCGCGATCTCGGAGATGCGCCACAGCTTGCATCTCTGGACCGACAAACTGCTCGAGCTCCTTCAAGAAGCTTTGGGAGCCTTCGAATCCGGTGACTACGAGACCGATCAGGCAACCTTGAACGTGTACGCGGCAGCAGTCAAGGCGTGGCAGCAGTCGATGCAACGCGCGGGCCAACGCGCCGCGTTGATGACGGCGAATCTCGAAAACCTACAGCGTGCATGCACCGCCGGATATGGAGACAAGGGAATCTTCGCGCAAATCGAAACACTCTCTGCCAATGACGATCCACAATCTGAGGAGACACCCATGACCACCACGGCCAACCACCTCACCGCCCTGCCCGTGACAACAACGGTCGACGAGATCGTCGACGTGATCCACCGCGACGGCGGAGTCATCGTCGAGGGTTTTCTCGACGCCGGTCAACTCGATGAACTGCGTGCTCAACTCGAACCTGTCCTCGAAAGCACCGGTTACGGAGAAGACGAATTCTTCGCTGGAACCCAGACCCGAAGAGCAGGAGGCCTGTTCGGACGGATCGACCTCATGCCCCAGATCGCGCTCCACCCGCTCTACTGCGGAGCTGCGAAGAAAATTCTCCAGACGCCCCTGTCTGTCTGGGCCGGAGACGACCAGATCGAAATCACTCCAGATATCCAGATCGGTGTCACCCAGGCAATAGAGATCCACCCAGGGCAAGGCGCGCAGCCTCTTCATCGGGACGACACGAGCTTTCTGTGGCGCCACCCGGACTACGGCCGTGAGGGACGGCTGCAGATCATGGTGGCGGTCAGCGATTTCACGGAGGAAAACGGTGGCACCCTCGTCATACCCAAAAGCCACCGGTGGGACGACGAACGAGGCCCGAAACAAGCCGAAGCAGTGCCGACCGTGATGCGAGCCGGTTCGGCTCTGATCTGGACCGGCTCGACGTATCACGGAGGCGGGAACAACTCGTCCGACATGCCACGTACCGGACTGACGATGGCCTTCGATCTGGCATGTCTGCGTCAGGAAGAGAACCAGTACCTGTCGATTCCGCGCGAGAAGTTGCTGGACCTTTCCGAGGAGATACAGCGGCTACTCGGCTGGGGCTCCGGTGCGAACCTGATGGGTTACGTCGAACGGGGCGGTCAGATGATCGACGCACATGTTCTTCTCGAGGACGCCTCCGTCGAACTCCCAACCGCCCGCTGACGCATCGATCCGGTCTGCCGCTGTCCACCCACTACCCATGCCACGCATGGGGGTGGGTGGACAGTAGCGGCTCGCCGTCCTCCGCGTTGCCGCTTGGTGCTGCGATGCGTGAGTATCCCGGCCCTCAATGCCGGCTGGCAGTAGCGAACATCGGGTGTGGGTCTGGAGCAGTCGATGTTGAGCAAAACTGACAGATGTTCAGTATTCGAAGCGTTCGGTATTCCTTCGAGGATCAGGGGTGCTGACGGCCAGACTGCCGTCGCTGCCATGCTCGAAACCAGCAGAACACGTGCTCGCCAGAGGGTGTCAAGCGAGACGGCGGACCCGCCATGTAGCGACTGTCGCGCTCGATCACAGTCACCCGCCCGTCCGGTGTCGGCAAGGTCGACAGTCGAGATCATAGCCAATGGGAGAGCGCCGCTGTCCCTGCCGGAACCGCTACCGGGCGACGTGCTCGACGCCGTCGCCAATACCCCGATCGAGCAGTGGCCATGAACGACACTTCGGTCCACAACAGCTCGGATCGGCATGGCCTGCGTGCTCAAAAACGTCGCACCGCACTGGTTGTCGTGGTGGCCGCGGCGGCGGTGGTGGCCGCTATCGTGGCTTTGACTCGCGGCGACATCGATCCTTCGCCCGACAGTCGGACCGATGTCGCTTCCGGTGTGAATGCCGCGACCACCACCGAGCAAGCATCCGGACCTACTCACACTTCGGCATGGTCCGCTGAAGCGGGATCCGCTTACGGGCGTGAGTTCGCCGCGTTCCGTTCGCCCGCCGCCGGCCTCATGTTCGATTCCGGTGCCTACGGCGTCGTCGACGGAGGGGACGTTCTTGTCTCCGCGGTGGGACTGCCGAACCCCAGGACGTATTCACTCGACGACGTCCAGCTGGTGGGCATCGGAGTCAGCGACGGCGAGGTGCAGTGGTCGGCGTCTCCGGGAGGATTGGACAGCTGCGCGAGTCGACCTGCGCGGGGCGAACTGTTGTGCCTGGATTCGTACTCGGACGTCCCGGCCGCTGTTGCTGTTGGTGTTGACAACGGAGCGACCCGCCGAAGTCCACTGCCCGACCGATGGTTTCCCTTCGCGATCGAGTCCGACGGTGATTCTGTGTACATCTTGGAGGGTAACCCCGAGGACAGTGAATCCGTGCTGCACGGGGGCAGTGTCGACGCGCTCACCGATGCGTGGTCGCTCCCTATAGCGGCGTTCGCCCCGTGGGAAGGTGTCGGGGAACGCTGATACGCGTCGCTGGCGATCGAGGTGTTGTCACTCTCGGCGGCGACGCCGAATTCTTCGACACGGGAACGGGTTCCGTCGTCGACGATCTCGAGCCGAGCGGTGAATGAATGAGGCGGCGTGGACGTTCGCGGTCAACCGTGACTGGTGGATGCGCAATATTCGAAACGTGCAATATTCGTCCGGACTTGCCGAGTTGTCGACCGGACGTTTGCGGTACCGGAGAGGTCGCCGGACGCCGTCGCGATTGTTCGTAGCTGGCAGATGTCGTGCCAGATGAACTGCCTTGGATCCTTCCGAGCTGGAAAAACGTCGTAACACCTACTACCGGCCACGAACGGTCTGCGGGGCACCTCCGTCCTTTGGTCTTGCGGACCACCGCCGGTTGCGATCGGTGCGGGGTCAACAGATGGCGTCGTACGTAGCGTTGGTGCTATCGGAGGCGCTGTTCAAGGCCGGTGTTTTGCGGGATTCAAAGGAACCTCGAGCGCAGAGAAATCTACACTGGAGCCGTGGTCAATTAGTGGATTGAGGGCGAAGATTTCTGCGGGTCAGGTGTGCACCGAGTAGCTGCGCGTCCGGGTGGATTCACTAGAGTCCACACGGCCTTTCGGTGCGAACCTCGGTGCCACGAGCATGTCACAAGTCGGTACCTACGAGGGTGGATTCGGGTAGTACCGTCTGAACGATTGATACAAATCAGAGGCTGTGTGGTGGATCCAACCGGACGTATCGGGTTGTCTCCCAAGATACTTGTAAGCGAGCGGTCAGCGGTTCAATCCCGTTAGGAGGCTCTCCCAAAAACTGCAGCTGAGTCTCATCACCCATGGAAAACTCTCACAGGTCGTACGCCACGGCTTCGCCGAGGACGCGGATGGTGACCCTGTCGCCGGGCGTCAAAGCGGTGGAACCGAAGCGACGCACAGTAACCCGCTCGGACACGACGGTGTCCACGGTGTCGAGGCGGACCCCGAGCAGCATCTCCGACCCGAAATATTCCACATCGGCGACTGCCCCCGATACTCCTGCGCCGTCGGTGGCTACCTCGATCTGTTCCGGCCGCAACATGATTCGGGCAGCACCTGCGATGGCGTTCGAGGACGGGGCGACGTCGACCTCGCCGAGGGCGCAGCGGGCCCGACCGTTCTCGATGTGGGCCGTCAGGACGACGGCGTCGCCGATGAATTCAGCGGTAGCGACGTCGACAGGGCGGGAATAGATCTCGCGAGGTGTACCGATCTGTGCGAGACTGCCCGAGTTCATCACCGCAACCTGGTCGGCGAACGACAAGGCCTCGGGTTGGTCGTGGGTGACGAGAATGGTGGTGATCGCCGCCTTGGCGAGGACGTCGGCGACGATCCGTCGGGTGTGCGCCCGCAAGCCGGCGTCGAGTGCGGAGAACGGTTCGTCGAGCAGCATCAGCTCAGGTTCCCGCGCCAGCGCCCGCGCGAGTGCCACGCGCTGCTGCTGACCGCCGGAAAGCTGATCGGGTCGACGGGACGCGTAGGACGAGTCCAGCGATACCATCTCGAGCAGTTCGGTGATCTTCGAGACGGTGCGGGCACGGCGGGGCAGGCCGAACCCGATGTTCGCGCCGACTGTGGCGTGTGGAAACAGGGCCCCGTCCTGGGCGACATACCCGACCGACCTTCGGTGCGCAGGCGTCCAGTCTGCTCCCGCGACGATCTTGCCGGTCAATGCGATGGTGCCTGCGTCGGGTTTGTCGAAGCCCGCGATGAGTCGGAGCAGCGTCGTTTTGCCGCACCCGGACGGCCCGACGATTGCTGTGGTGGATCCAGCCTCGATCGCGAACGCAACGCTGCGTAGCACCGCTACGTGACCGAACGATTTGTCGAGCTCGTCCACCTTCAATGCGTATGTCACAGGCCCGCTATCTTTTTCGACTGGGAGAAGAGAATGTAGGTCATGGGCAGGGACAGCACGATCATGATCAGCGCGTAGGGAGCCGCCCCTGAGTAGTCGATCTCACTGCTCAGCGACCAGAACTGCATCGACAGTGTGCGGGTTCCGGTCGGTGCCAGCAGCAGTGTGGCGGTCAACTCGTTCACGATCCCTAAGAACACCAATGCACCACCAGCCGCGGTGGCCGGTGCCGTCAGTCTGAGAGTCACCCGAAAGAAGCTCGATAGCGGTGACAGACCTAGCGACCGCGCCGCCTCGTCCAACCCGACGGGCGCCTGCGCGAGCCCGGCGCGCAGGTTGACCAGCGCACGTGGCAGGAAGAGCAGCGCGTAAGCCGCAATCACCACGACCAC
The DNA here is from genome assembly GCF_030063335.1 of Rhodococcus sp. G-MC3. Lineage (GTDB taxonomy): Bacteria > Actinomycetota > Actinomycetes > Mycobacteriales > Mycobacteriaceae > Rhodococcoides. Next base: position 18,549 of record NZ_JASISW010000003.1, read on the forward strand.
CGTCTGATACAGCGGGCTCGCGTAACGGATGGCGACGGTGACGAACGCCAACGCAACCACTATGCCGGGCAACGAACTCGAGATGTAGGTGCCACCCTCGAGGAAACGGCTGAACCGTCCGCGGTGGCGAATCGAGATCCACGCGACCGGGAATGCAAGTGCGCACGTCAGGACCGCACCGGCAATTCCGAACCCGAGCGTCTGGAGTAGCGCGGAGGAGACATCGTCCCACTCCCACACCTCGCTGCCGCCGATGACGAGCCACCGCACAACACTGCCGATCGGGACTCCGAGAGACGCTGCGATCAACACGCCCAGGAACGCGAGGGCTATCGGCGAATACCGCCAGCCGAGTTCTGCGGGCACAGCAGGGCGGGCTGCACCCGAACCTATGCGGGCATATCGGGCACCGCCACGCACAACCGCTTCGATCACCAACAGTGTGAGGCACAGCAGCACCAGAACACCGGCGAGCATGGTCGCCGCAGCTCCGTTGAACGTTGATTGATACTGCTCGAAAATCGCTGTCGTGAAGGTGTCGAACCGGATGAAGACGAAGGCGCCGTATTCGGCGAGTAGGTGCAGCGCGACCAGAAGCGCGCCGCCGGAGATTGCCAGCCGCAACTGCGGCACCACGACGCGAAAGAACACCGCCCACGGTCCGATACCGAGTCCTCGCGCCGACTCCTCGACCGCGGGGTCGAGCCTGCGCAGCGTCGCGGCTACCGGAATGTAGACGAGCGGAAAGTACGAGAGCGTCGCGATCAAAACGCCGCCGCGCAGCCCGCCGAGGGAAGGACTTGCCGTCACCCACGAGTAGCTGTTCACGAACGCCGGAACAGCCAGCGGCGCAGCGAGCAGTACCGCCCACACCTTCGCCCCGAACACCCGTGTGCGCTCGACCAACCAGGCGGCCGCAACGCCGATTGCCACACAGATCGGCACCGTCACCATCACCAACATCACGGTGTTGACCAACAATTCGCGGACCCGCGACCGGAACAGCAGCGCCGACGCGGTAGCCCAGCCAGTGTCGACACTCGCAGCGATCACATACCCGAGCGGGATAAGCGACATCACCACCACGATCACCGCGGTGATGGCCAATGGCAGTGGCATACGCGACCGGGCAGCTGGGCGGCGCAGCCTGCCTGCGTCGCCCAGTCGCTGTCGACGATTCGCCGTCGAAATCAGAGCAAACCGGCTTCGGTCATGAGCTCGGTGACCTGCGGGCTGTTGAGCTTCGCCGGGTCGACCGGTGGGGCCTGCAATTCAGCGAGGGGAACCAGATCCGCGTTGGCCGGCACTCCACTACCCACCGAGTACTCGAACGAGGTTCCGTCCCGCAGGACTTCCTGACCCTTCTGCCCGGTGACGAACGCCAGGAACTGCTGCGCTGCATCTTTTTTGGCGCTGGATTGCAGCACGCCACCACCGGAAATGCTTACGAAAGCGCCGGGGTCTTCGTTCTTGAAGTAGTGCAGGGCGACGTTGCTGCTGTTTTCGCCGGTCTTGGACTGATCGCCGAACCAGTAGTAGTGGTAGATCACGCCGCCCGGGATCTCGCCGGCGTTGACGGCCTTCATCACCGTGCCGTTGCCCTTGTAGGTACGGACGTTGTTCTTCATCCCCTCCAGCCAGGTGCGAGTAGCGTCCTCGCCCCTCAACTCGAGCAGCGCGCTGACGATGGCTTGGAAATCGGCTCCCGACGGCGATGCCGCCCAGCGGTCCTTCCACGCGGGGTCCTGCAGATCGAGCAGCGAGGCCGGGAGCTGCTCGGGGGTCAGCATGTCTGTGTTGTAGGCGAACACGGTAGTGCGGGCTGCGATGCCCGTCCACTTACCGCTCGACGGCCGGTACTGGCTCGGAACCTGGTCCAGCACTGCCTGATCGACGTCGGTGAACAGGTCTGCGTTCTCGACGAGCGTCATCGCCGGGGAGTTCTCGGTGAGGAATACATCTGCAGGCGATCGGTCACCCTCTGCGACGAGTTGGTTACCGAGTTCGGTGTCGCTGCCTTGGCGCAGTTCGACCTCGATGCCGGTCTCTGCGGTGAACGCATCAGCCCATTCTTTGGTGAGCGACTCGTGCTGGGCGTTGTAGACGGTGATTCGGTTGTCGTCGCCCGAGTCGGACTCAGCGCTCGAACACCCCGACACCGTCAACATTGCCGCGGTGGCCAGAGCGAGCCCCGCCATCAGTTCGATCCGCTTGCTCATCGTCCATCCTCTGCTTTTGCGGGACTACGCCCAGCCGTCTCCGACGCAACTATGATACTTAAAGGATTGGCAAACCTAATCCCCGGCCTTGCCCTATTCCACCGTAGACCGGAGATCACGAACGTCGCCGCCTGCCAGTAGAGAATCCCGACGACGATCGACAGGGCGAACGCCGGCCAGGGATAGTCGTCGCGCAACGGTAGATAGACCTGGAAATGGGTCAGGTAGATGTAGAGAGAAGCGCTCGCCAGAACCCCCGCAACTCGGCTCAGAATCGTCGGGCACGGGATCGACGTGAGCCACACCAGCAGGCAAAGTCCGGCGACCACGATGACTTCTCGTTGGGTGTCGCCGAAGAAGAATCCTGGAATCGAGAGCACGATCGCCGCGGTGACCCATACTCGGTGCCATACGGTCTTCGCCTGGGCGGCGGCCCAGCCGAGGGCGAACAACCAGAAGACCACCGACGCGGTCAGAATGCGGTTGCGGCTGTCGTCGATCTCGATCAGCCCGTAGCGGGTGACGAGGCCCAATGCCACCATCCCCATCGCGAACCAGAACGGGTGACCGCGTTCGACGCGGTCGATCACAGGAACATAGAGCACGGCGGCGGCGACGAGGACGATATACACAATCGCCTCGACGAACCAGTATCGCCACTCGACGGACCAACCATCCGGGCCGAAGATCCCGTTGAGCAGGAATGCACTGGTGATGCGGTAGTCCCCAGTGAGGGCGATGACGGCCCCGATCCACACCATGCTGGGGACGGCGATCCGGGCGACACTCCGCAGCGCGCGACGTGCGCGTGCGGTGCGATCGGCCGCGCCGAGGTGGAAGCGCGCGAAGTTGTAGCCGGCGATTCCGAGAAGTACGTGCGCCCCGCCGAGCAACGAGAACAGGTGGATGTGCGAGCCGGCAATCAGAACGATCGCAAGGCCGCGCAGCAGAACATTCGTCTCCACCCGGCGCCAGCCACGGCGCGGGCGCCGTGCCTGAACGAAGTCCACGACTCGGGTGTTGTGCCAGTCCGCCGGGAGGTGACCGAGCATCTCCTCTAGCCGCATGGACATTCGTACGTACGACAGAGAGTCGCCGCCCGAACTCACGAACGTGCTGTCGTCGTCGACGTGTCCGCAATTCAAGATGTCGGCGTACAACGCCTTCACATCGGCGATATCGGGGTCGGTCTTCGTCGTCGAGGCGGCCTGACCGGGGTCGGGCCTGCCCGCAATCTCCGCGACTGCTCGCGCGTCGGGTTTACCGGTAGAGGTTCGCGGTATCTGGTCGACGAGACACACCCGAACCGCTGCTGTGGGAAGGCCACTGAACTGTGCCGTCGAGCGTCGGACGCCGTCCACGTCAACGTCCTCCGCGACGACGACGAGTTCATCCGCGCCGCCGGTGCAGCACACGGTCAGCCCTCGCTGCGCGAGCGCGGACTCGACGCGTTGCAGATCGATACGCAGACCGAACACCTTCGCGAACCGGCTGCGTCGGCCGACAACCTCGTACAGTCCATCGTCCGCGCGCCGGGCGAGGTCACCTGTTCGCAGCTCGCCGGCGAGGGTGTCGCCCAGGCGCAAGTCGTCGGGGTCCTCGGCGTAGCCGAGCATGACGTTCGGCCCCGAGTAGACGAGCTCACCCGTACCGCGGGGAGCGTCTGCGACCGGCTCGAGGCGGAAGGATCCGCCGGGAATCGGACGCCCGATGGCATGCGGATGGGTGTTCGCAAGATCCGGTGGCAGATAGGCCATCCGGGCGGTCGCCTCAGTTTGCCCGTACATGACGAACAAGTCCCATCCTTGGCGTCGACCCAGCGCGGCGTATCTCCGGACACGGTCCGGCGACAGCCTTCCGCCTGCCTGCGTTATGTAGCGCAGGTCCGGCAGATTCATTTGTTCGAACCCGATACGGTCGAGCAGATCGAAGGTGTATGGCACGCCCGCGAACGTAGTGCCGCGATGGGTCCGCACGAGGTCCCACAAGCCGGGATCGGTGACTGAGGAATCGGTCAGAATGAGTGCTGCGCCCCGTAGCAGGTGGCTGTGCACGACCGACAGCCCGTAGCAGTAGTGCAGGGGCAGCGTAGTCACGGCCCGGTCGGCGGCGCTGATGGAGAGGTACTCTGCGATCGACTCGGCATTGGCCTGCACGTTGCGGTGCGAGAGGCGGACGAGTTTGGGCGAACCGGTCGAACCGGAAGTGCTGAGCAGCAACGCGAGGTCAAGGTGCAGCTGATGACTGGGTCGCTGACCGAGTTCCTCGACGACCGTGCGGCCGTCGATGTTGCGCACGACCGTGTCGGGCCGGTACGTGTCGATCAGACCGTCGAAATGGTCCGCATTGTCGCCCGAGGCCAGCAGCACCGGATGTCCTGCGCGCAGTGCCGCAAGGTAGGTAACGATGACGTCGACGTCGTTGGCACCGGCTATCAGCACCAGACGACGGTCCTGGCCGAGGTTCGATGCCTGCTGATCGATGCGCTCGTCCAGGTCGCTGTAGGTGACCGTCCCATGCGTCGTGATCAAAGCCGGTGCATCACCGAACCGGCCCAGGTCGCACGCGAAGTGCACACCGGGGCGTTCGACGCGGTTGAACTCGCTGGGCATCGACGGAGTCTATAAGGACTGCCGAACCTAACTCGCCCGACCAAGACAAAGATGAACATCTGGCACTGGCGCCGTCGCATGCATTCTGATGAGCACTCGCAGTCGCAGGATGCATGCACTTGCAGGGCTTGTGTGGACAGATGTCCGCCGCACGGCTCTCGTCACCGGTGCGTCGGCTGGTATCGGTGCTGCCTTCGCTGAACACCTGGCCGCCCGTGGCCGTGCTCGTTGCCCGCCGGGCCGAGCGGCTCGAACACCTGGCAGCGTCGCTGCGTCGTCGACACGGTGGCCGCGCCGAAATCATCGCGTCGGACCTCAGCGAGCCTGGTGCGCCTGCCGACATCGTGGATCGGGCAATTGCGCTTGCCGTCGGCCCTGCTCGATCAGGCGCGCGCAGTGCTCGGGCGGTCCCCGCGCTACATCGACTCTGTTGGCCGGCCAGGGGGCCTGGCAGTCATGACCTCCCCGGATGCATTGGACGGCGAATACCCTGGGACCGTCGCTGCGCGGATTCTGCTTCGCATCGGTCTGTACTCCAATGGCCGTACCGCTGGCTCGATTTCATGCCCCACCTTGGTGCAGATAATGGCCGACAACGCTGTCACTCCAGCGTCGGTGGCCATCAAGGCAGCACTGCAGATCAAGGAATCCAGCGTGCATATTCATAAGGGTGGCCATTTCGACCCGTACGTCGAGCCATGTTTCCGATCGTCGTCGACGAACAGTTGTCTTTCCTACGCAGGGTGGTACCTGTCTCGGTTCGCAAGGATGACTCGTAGGCGTCCCGGTCCTGTGCACCGGCCTTACGTCGGGTTGGGTGTGCTGCCGATCCAGGAATGAAGGACAAGAGCTTGTTCGACGTCGAATCTGTTGTCGGCGATCGGATGTCCGAGCATCTGTTCGGCGCTCTTGATTCGATATTTCACGGTGTTGTAGTGCAAGTGCAGCTCCGCAGCGGTAGCTTTGTGGCCCGACTGATGAGCGAAGAAGGCGCGCAATGTCTCTCGGAGTCGAAAGGCAGACTCCGAGTTGTCTGCGAGTGGACCGAGAACGCTGCGAATCCACTCCCGGGCGCGGACCGGATCGGCGCTGACCAGCGAACTGATCGCCAGGCCTGGATCGTCGTACGAGGTGACCGCCCGTACGCCATCGGCGAGCATCGCCATGGAGCGGGTCCTCAGGGCCTGGATATGGGAAGTCCGGAAACCCTTGCTGCCGAACTGCGAGGTCCCCAGTGCTACACGGACTTCGGCGAGGTCGTTTCCCGTCAGCACGCCTCGCACCCTCGGTAGATCCAGGCGTGTGGCTCCGTGGCCGAGCGGGATCCAGATCCAGGCGCTGAGCCTGTCCACGGCCACGAACAATGGCGTTGGCTCGGCGTCGAGCGTGCCGCTGATTCGGTGCGCTAGTTGTTCGAGCAGCGGTAAGCCGTCGAGGTCCGAATTTGGATGGTCGATCCACAGCACAGCAGCGCAATGATGTTGCGCAAGTTGATAACCAATGGCATTGGAGGCCTGAGAGTCATCGGTGGTGTGCTGGCCCGACAGGAGTTCCCGGATTCGGGTGGCTCTGACGTTGTTCCGATTGGCCAGCCACCGTTCGTGTTCGACCTGATAGGCAGTGACGACCTGCTCCGATATCCAGTCGATGTAGATCGAGCTTATCGAGACGATACGATGCGAAACCTGCAGTGCGAGTGTTGGTTCAATGGAAGAGCCGGCGATGTTGTCGAAAATTCGGTCCAGCAGGGTGCTTTGCCCCAGTCGGTATGCCCGCACAAGGGCGGTCACGGGGATTGCGTGTTGGGCGAGCCGTCGAGCGTATTCCATTGCCGCGGCTGGGGCGTGCAGGTGATCTGCTGTGATGCCGTGCTGCAGAACATGGAATACCGGATCGACGTTGCCTTCGATGCTCGCCCCGAGGAGCTCGAGGAGCTGAGCATCGCCGCCCAGCTCGGCGATCTCGCGTTCGAGGACGTCCCGTATGTGCCTCGATTCCTCGAGCAAGCGCACGCTCATGTCGGCGATAACGGACTTGACGAGGCTGTCGACTATTGGCGAGGTCGTTGCTATTGGCGGCGTCGAGGACACGGTGTAGACAATAGGGCCTCGGCGAGAAGGTTGCTGTCGAACGGCTCAGAAGAGCACACCACCGCTCTGACCTCACTGTAAGGCGGTCGCGCCCCTCCCGTCGTCGTCGCCCCGGCCCCGAGGCTTTGTCTCCGCGAGACAACGGCAGCCAGGAAGTTCATCGCGGCGGGATATGTCGTGCGTCACAACATCTCCCTAACGTGGTGTGTCTACTGCTTCCCCACTCGAAGGACCCACATGCACCTGCCCGACTTGCCCGATCTCCGTGCCTCGGCATCTCCGGACGCGCCGGCGATTGCAGACGATCTCGTGTCGATGTCGAACCGCGATTTTGCGGATGCTGTCCGAGACGCAGCTGCGCTCCTCGCCGACCGAGGCATTTCCCACGGTGACGTGGTGGCGATTTTGCTGTCCAACCGGGTCGAATTCGTCATCGCACTGTTTGCCGCCTGGAGACTGGGTGCGGCTGCCACACCGATCAACCCGTCTCTGACCCCTCAGGAGATCGAGTATCAGATCTCCGATTCCGCGGCCGCGGTGGTCGTCACCGTTCCCGAACTGGTGCTCAAAACTCCTTACGAGGTCGCGCGGTTGACCGATCTCTTCGAAGAGCCTCGCGCAGTCCGGGTCGCAGACGGCCCGGCCGAGGTGACTCCGGAGCATCTCGCACTACTGATATACACCAGCGGCACCACAGGAAAACCCAAAGGTGTCATGCTCGACCACGCCAACCTGACAGCAATGACATCGATGTCGGTGGAAGCCTTCTCGCTCAACGCCACTACCCACGGTCTGCTGATCCTGCCCCTGTTCCACGTTAACGGCATTGTCGTGGGAACTCTGTCTCCTCTCGTTGCTGGAGGACGCGCCACGATCGCTGGGCGGTTCGACCCGGCCACGTTCTTCGATCGCGTCGAATCGGCGCACCCGACGTTTTTCTCGGGCGTGCCGACCATCTACGCCATGCTGGCAAACCTGCCCGCGACTGTCAGGCCGGACACCAGCTCGCTCAAATTCGCAGTCTGCGGAGCAGCCCCCGCAAGCGCGTCGCTCCTCGCCGCATTCGAGAACAGGTTCGGTGTGCCTGTCGTCGAGGGCTACGGACTGTCCGAGGGCACCTGCGCCTCGACGGTCAACCCACTCGCTGGCCCCCGCAAGCCCGGGACTGTCGGTCTTCCGCTACCCGGCCAACAAATCCGCATCGTCGACGAGAACGGGACACCTATCAACGACGGTCGCCCCGGAGAAGTCCTCATCCACGGTGCCAACGTCATGCGGGGCTACCTCGGTCGACCCGAGGAGACCGCCGGGACGGTCCGCGACGGATGGCTGCACACCGGCGACATCGGTCGGCTGGACGACGACGGCTATCTCATACTGGTAGACCGCGCCAAAGACATGATCATCCGCGGCGGCGAGAACATCTACCCCAAAGAGGTGGAAAACGTCGTCTACGAGCTTTCCGGCGTATACGAGGCCGCCGTGGTCGGCCAGCAGCACCCGATCAAAGGCGAAGAACCGGTCCTGTTCGTCTCGCTCACCGCTGACGCAACCCTCTCCGAAGCAGACATCAATGACCACATCCGGCGCTGTCTATCGAAATACAAGTGGCCAGTGGACGTCATCATCGTCGACGAGGTACCCAAGAACCCCGTCGGAAAGATCGACAAACCCCTGCTGCGGCGACGACTCGCCTCCGCCGAAACTGCGTAACATCCCTCTGCTCAGCAATATTCGATTCTCGGAAAGGACTCATCATGGGTCTGTTGTCACCAACCCTGCCCGATATCGACCTCGGAGAGTGGCGTCGACGCCCGCAACTCGAACGACTCAAGTTGCAGGTTCAGCACTGGGGTGAACACGGCTTCGGAACACCGGTCGGCGCTTACCTGTTCTATGTGGCCAAGATGGTCGCGTACGTCGCACTACCGCTGTGGATTATCTCCTCCTCGACACCCGGACTGGGACCGCTGTCAACTATTGGTTCGTGGTGGACCGAACCGATCGTGTTCCAGAAGGTCGTACTGTTTACCGTCCTGTTCGAGGTGATGGGATTCGGTTGCGGCTCAGGGCCGTTGACGATGCGATTCTTTCCGCCCGTCGGGGGGTTCACCTATTGGCTTCGGCCAGGAACGATGCGACTCGCGCCGTGGCCGACGAAGGTTCCACTCACCGGAGGCGACACCCGCACCGTCTTCGACGTCGTAGCGTATGCAGCGCTGCTCGGCATCCTGATCTGGGGTCTGATATCCGATGGTGTCTCCGGCGGCAGCGGGGCGGCCGGAATGCTCGCCCCCGCCGTCCCGATCGCCGTCATTGCTGCGCTGGTGATCATGGGACTACGTGACAAGACAATCTTCTTGGCCGCTCGCTCGGATCAGTACTTCGTGATGATCATTGCTTTCCTATTTCCGTTCATAGACATGATCATTGCGCTCAAACTCATTATGCTGGCCATCTGGTGGGGTGCTGCGACATCCAAACTGAACCACCACTTCCCCTTCGTGGTGGCGGTGATGATCTCCAACAGCCCACTACTGCCGAGCACGTGGCTCAAACGCAAGCTGTACCGCAGTTACCCCGAGGACATGCGGCCTTCGACATTCGCGAAGTTCGCAGCACACCAGGGCACTGTCATCGAATACGTCCTGCCGGCAATCCTGATCTTCTCCACGAACTCGACGCTGACAACCGTCGTCCTCATCGGAATGACCGTGTTCCATCTGTTCATCCTGTCCACGTTCCCCGCTGGGGTCCCCTTGGAGTGGAACCTCTTCGTCATCGGCGCCGCATGGTTCCTGTTCGGCAACTACACCGGCTCCGAGTACTCCTTGTTGAACGCCACCAGTGTCTGGCCTTATTTGATCGTCGCCGCTCTCGTCGCAGGAATCGTCGTGGGAGGAACCAAGCCGCAGTGGATCTCGTTTCTCATGGGTATGCGCTACTACGCGGGAAACTGGGCCACGAACACCTGGATACTGCGTCCAGGTATCGAGGAACGGCTCGAAGCCGAAATCACCAAGTCGGCACCGATGACCAAATTCCAGTTGCTCAAGCTCTACGACGAGGACACGAGCGAATTCATGATGCAGAAGTTCACCGCCTGGCGGTCGATGCACAGTCACGGTCGAGCACACATGGGGCTCATCTCACGAGCGGTCGACAACCGGGACGACTACGTCATCCGGGAAGGTGAATTCCTTGCAGGTTCGCTTCTGGGATGGAACTTCGGTGAAGGTCATCTTCACAACGAACAACTACTGCAAGCAGTACAGCGCAGATGCGCGTTCGCCGAGGGCGACATCCGGGTGGTCATGATCGAAGGGCAACCCATGCACCGCGGCACCCAGAGCTACCGAATCGTCGATGCAGCAACAGGACTCGTCGAAGAAGGGACTGTGGCGGTCTCGGACATGATCACCCGCCAATCATGGCTCGACGACAGCGCGTCGATTCCCGTCACCGTCACCGCGGGCGCACAGTCGGTCATCGGTCACGAGTCGCGCACTCCTGAGGCTGGACAACGATGACCACCGCCACCGTCGTCGGATCCGGCCCCAACGGCCTCGCGGCGGCGGTCACTCTCGCGATGGCCGGTGTCGACGTAACAGTCCTCGAGATGGCGGACAAGGTCGGCGGCGGCACCCGAACCTCAGAACTGACCCTGCCCGGAGTTCTGCACGACGATTGTTCGGCCGTGCACCCCGTCGGTGCTGCATCACCGTTCTTCAACAGCCTCGACCTCGAATCGCACGGACTCCACTGGAAACATCCAGAGATCGCCGCCGTGCAACCCCTCGATAATGGGAGGGCAGGCGTAATACACCGCTCGGTCACCGATACTGCGGCCGGTCTCGGTATCGACGGAGCGACCTGGCAACGGTTTTTCGGTCCTCTGTCAGATCGCTTCGACGAGTTGACCACCGACTTCTTCCGGCCTTTGCTACACGTGCCGCGGCACCCGATCACCCTGACCAAATTCGGGCTGAACGCGCTGGCACCGGCATCGGTGACCGCACGCCGGTTCCGTACGCCCGAAGCGCGCGCAGCGTTCTCGGGCGTCGCGGCGCATGCTCTGTACCCGCTGACCAGACCGACCACATCGGCGGTCGGAGTAATGATGATCGCTGCCGGGCACAAATACGGTTGGCCCGTCGCAGAAGGCGGCTCTCGGGCGATAAGCGACGCCTTGGTTTCCGTGCTCGGCGCGCACGGAGGAAGAGTCGAAACCGGGATCCGCGTGACACGTCTCGACCAGATATCCGCGAGCGACATCATCATGCTCGATCTCTCCCCGACCGCGATCGTGGATATAGCCGGCGACGCCCTCCCACGCCGCGTCGCTCGGCCCTACCGGCGATGGCGTTACGGACCGGGCGCGTTCAAACTCGATCTGGCAATCCAAGACGGCGTTCCCTGGGTCAACGCGGATGCCCGCCGCTCAGGCACAGTCCACCTCGGCGGAACGTTCGAAGATGTCGCCGATGCCGAACGGGACGTTCATCGAGGCATTATGCCCAAGCGGCCGTTCGTTCTCGTCGGACAGCAGTACCTGGCAGATCCCACACGATCACAAGGCGACGTCCACCCGATTTGGACCTACGCCCACGTTCCCAACGGGTACACCGGCGACGCAAGTGAGGCAATCCTCGATCAAATCGAGCGCTTCGCCCCCGGAACCCGCAGACGCATCGTCGGTCGCGCTGTTCGTTCGACCACACAAATGCCGATGTACAACCCCAATTACATCGGCGGCGACATTGTCACCGGGTCGAACGATCCAGCACAGGTCGCGCTACGTCCAAGGCTGACCACCAACCCGTACTGGACCGGCATCGACGGTGTCTACATCTGCTCTGCAGCAACACCTCCCGGCGGGGGAGTACACGGAATGGGCGGGTACAACGCCGCCCGAGCTGCCCTGAAAAAACATCGCAGCAGATAGCTTTTCGCACACACGCGCCTCGGCGCCACTACTGGCCAGGCGTGCGACCAAGCAGAGAGCCGAACCCCGCTGCTTACGGGATGGCACGTCTGCTCGAAGTGTCGACCTCCGGCTTCTACAAGCACCAAGGACGCAGTGTGGCACCCAGGTTGGGTGGACGTCAGCAGCGGCGCACAGATTTGGAGGTCAAGATTCTCTTCGGTCTGTGAGAAGAGTAACGGCCCGTTGTGAGCTGACTCTTCGTTAGTCGCTCGGGACGTCGAGTCCGCCGAAGCCCTGTGGCGCCGGCGCCGGCAGTGGCCCGATACCGGCCAGTTCCCCCGTGGGACGAATCAGTCCCATGAGGTCGAGACCACTCCACCTCACGGCGGCGAACGCGGCGCCGGACAGCACGAGGATCGCGATCGTGGCCCAGGCGAGACCCAGCGCGCACAGCACTAGCGCCAGGGCGACCACGGCTGCGAGCAGGAGCCCGATGTACACGGCGCCGGCGATCTGATGCCAGCGCTGCCACCACGGTCGCCGCCGGTCGAATGCCGTGGCCTTGGTGTGGTCCCACGTCTCCCGCGCGCCCGTCGCGGTGTCGGTGAAGGCCCGGACGTACACGCAGTGAAGAAAGATATCGAGCACGATCTCCGGCACCACAGTGATTGCCAAGGCGACCGAGCGCCATCCGCCGCGCTTGACGGCCCAGGCCCGCTCGGCGACGACGAAGCCGGTGACGCCGAACCAGAACCAGGACCACGGAACACTGCCGGCGACGATGAATGTGTAAAGCAGTGTGGTGAAGAAGAACGGTACGAAGGCGACACCGATGTAGGTCATGATCTGGCGGCCGATGTACGGGGCGGTGTGACGGGTGAGGCCGTATTCCAGCAGGTTCTCTAGCCCTCCACGCTGCCACCGCAGGCGTTGGTGGAACAGGCGAGCCGCGGTGGGCATGACCTCGGTGCCGACAGTGCATTCCTGCGGGGAGACGCATCGGTAGCCCAGGTGCTTGAGGGCCAGCGTCAGTTCGTTGTCCTCGGTCAGGGCATGGACCGAGAACACGCCGGTGCCGCCTGGCGGGAGTCGATCGTCGTTGCGGGCCCGCACGACGTCGCGCAGCGCGCGGACGGCGAAGAGTGTGGCTGTGCCGGTGAGGACGTCGGCTCGTCCCTTGCGCCGGCCGATCTCCTTGGCGTAGCGGATGTATTCGTTGTCCTGCAGGTGTCCCAGAATTCCGGCCACTGGATATCCCAGGAAGATTCCGCCCACGCCTCCGACCCGGGCATCGTCGCCCCCGGGTTCCCTGAGCCGGTGGGCCGCCACCGCGAGGAATGCAGGGGACAGTGAACCGTCGGCGTCCATGATCAGGACCGCGTCGTTGTCGGTGAGCCGCGGCAGCACGTGCTCCAGGACCTGGTTCAATGCACCAGCCTTCTTGTCCAGGTTGGCCACTGTCGCCTCGACTTGGACTTTGTGGGCGAGAGCGATCTCCCGGGTCAGGTCCGTACACCGGTCGGTGATGACGATGACCTCGTCGGAGACCCGACTCTGGGCTGCGAGCGACCTCAGTGCCTCGCCGATGAGGGCCTCTTCGTCGTGCGCTGGGATCAGAACGACGATTTTTCCGGGGCCGGCATCGTCCTCGTCGCGCTCGTAACCGGGCTGCGTCAACCCCTCTGCCGTCAGATCGCGAGGTTGGCGTCGGAACGCGCGGCCCAGAGCAAGGTTCACCGGGCTGCGGTATTCGCCGTCCTCCTGCAGTGCTTCGACTGTCCCCGACGATGTGTTGAGCGACATGTGAGTCACCGCGGTCCCTCCCAGGTGAGTGGGAGGCCTACGCTGATGAGCAGACTCAGAACCGTGTCCCAGGATTGCACTCAGAATACGCCCCCTTGGTGCCGGACTCCCGTCCATGTTCTGCCCGGCAGGGCAATGACATGGGCGTTGGGTCGTCGGGTGCCGGTTCGAGAGTGTTCTGTCGTAGGGCATCATGAGTTGATGAGCGATCTCGAATACCTCGCCACTTTGCTTGCTGGATTGGATGCGGAGATTGCGCGAGTCTCTGCTGCCGAATCGGGCTCCGACGAGCAGTCATCTGCCATCGATGCCGCGGCCGATGCCGTCTTGCGGTTGCGCGCGAAGGTCAAGGCCGGGTACCCCGGCAAGAAGGCTTACTACATCGCAGCGTCGACCGATCCGAATGGAATCAGGGTCGAGGGAATTTCTGCCCTGCAGGGCAAACGTGCCCACGAACTGGTACGAGACGGCGGGTGGATGCACGCGGATTCCAGCACGGTGCTCGATCTTCTCGACGACGATCAGATCAGTCGGTACCGAGCCGTCGCGGGACGCGGTGTGGCGCAGACGTTTCGAGACTCACGTGACTATCTTTCAGCGGCAACAGGTCTCGCCGAAAAGTAGACCAGACCGGCGCAGAGATCCGAGCTATCGGACGCGAATTTCTTCTGGCACGACCTAGGGCCTGCGTAGAACGGGATGGTCTCCAGAAAAGCTGAAGGGCGAGGTCGGCCATAGACCGAGCAGTTCGATGAGAAACTCACCGCTGATCACCTCACCCGTGGCGTCGGCGATATTCCTGCTCGGCTCCGGGGTGGAGGGGGATAGCGCCGGTCATGACGAGCGATCGGGCGTCGAGGAATTGACTGCCGATTGCCTGGCGGGGAACCAGCGCCGAGGACTGATCGAGCAACACGCTCACCAGGCGTGCGACGGTCCGATCCGGCACATCCGGATGAACCAGCAGCAGGTTGGGGATTCCCACCGTGGTGACTTCCGGATGTTTGCCGTAGACATCATCCGGCACAAGAACGGCCTCGTAGGCAGTGCCGAATGCGATTCTCAGGTCTGCGACCAGTGCGCCCAGGTCGAGTAGTCGTATAGGTGTGGACGGATCGGCGAAAGCGGGAGTCGGCAGACCACCGGCCCACATCACGGCGGCGACCTCGTTGTTCGACAGCGCAAGTGCGGCGTCGCTCATCGACAACTGGACTTCGCGGACGACACCGGGATCAGACAGGCCGGCTGCGGCGAAGATCCGGTGCGAGACCAGCGTCGCACCCGATCCGGGGGCCCCGATGCTCACCGTCCTCCCGCGTAGATCGGCCACGGTTTTGATGTCCGAGTCGGCTCGAACGGCAATCTGAAAGTAGTTCTCGTAGACGCATCCCACTGCCGCCACATTCTGATTCCGATGACTGTAAGCGGCGTCGGCGAGGGTGAGGGCAAGATCGGCCCGTCGGGTATCCAATGCTTCGAGGTTGTCGATGGAACCCGCCGTCGTTTGCGGAATGATGTCGGCTGCAGTGGTTTCGGCAGCGACGCTGGCGAGCAGGCCCGCGAACTCCCAGAAGAACCCGCCGACCTCACCTGCCGACAAGCGCAGTTGGGGCGGCGAATCGGAGGTGCAGGCGGCCGAAGTGCTCACCCCCGCGCCGACGGCGATCAGGCCCACGGCCCGCAGAGCTGCTCTCCGGGAGAACAGCTCTGCGGGTGGACCCATGCCTGTCACTGTATGACGTGCTGGATTACTTGAATGCTTGACCCTGCTCACGGTCGAGGACGGTCTCCGACTTGTTCCGCAGCACGAAGATGTACACCGCGAGTGAAATCGCGATCACCACCGTCACGTACAGGATGAACCACGGAACGTGCCCACCGCTCTTCGCGGCCTGGTAGATCAACGGAGCCGTACCGCCGAATACTGAGTTCGCAAGGGCGTATCCCAGACCGACGCCGAGAGCGCGCACGTGAGAGGGGAACAACTCCGCTTTCACGATTGCGTTGATCGAGGTGTATCCGGTCAAGATGACATAACCCACGCAGACCAGCGCGAGGGACTGCACCACCGAGGTCGCCGACGGCAAGTACGTGATCAGGACGTAGGTGTAGAGCACGCCGCCGATGCCGAAGAACACGAGGAGTGGCTTACGACCCACCTTGTCGCTGAGCATTCCGCCGATGGGCTGCAGCAGCATCAGGAAGACCAGGGAGGCGAGGTTGATCCACGTTCCAGTCATGCCCCGGTCCTCGTAGGCGGACTTGATCATCGAGGGTGCGTTGACGCTGTAGGTGTAGAACGCGATGGTGCCACCGATCGTCACCATGAAGCAGAGCACGAGCGCGCGCCAGTGATTGGTGACCAGTTCCTTCATGGACCCTGACGATTTGTCAGCTCCGCTGCGAACGGCCTCTAGCTGATCCTTGGTCAGTGATTCGTCCATGCTGCGACGCAACCAGAACACCACTACCGCGGCGATGCCGCCGATGAGGAAGGCTATGCGCCAACCGAATTCCTCGATCTGTTGACGGTCGAGGAACACCTGCAAGATCAACAGGGTCACCTGCGCCAACACGTGTCCACCGATAAGAGTGACGTACTGGAACGACGAGAAGAATCCACGACGCTCACGGGTGGCGGCCTCTGACATGTATGTCGCCGACGCGCCGTACTCGCCGCCAGTCGCGAAGCCCTGCACCAGACGGGACAGGATCAAGATCACCGCTGCCCACACACCGATACTCTCCCGACCCGGGGTGAACGCGATGACCAGCGAGCACGCCGCCATCATCGAGACGCTGAACGTCAAGGCGGCGCGTCGACCGTTTCTGTCCGCATAGCGGCCGAAGAACCATGATCCGACCGGCCGCATCAGGAACGTGACCGCGAAAATCCCGTACACGTACAGCGTGGAGTTCTTGTCCGCCGAATCGAAGAACTGATTCTCGAAATACGTGGCGAACACGGTGTAGACGTACACGTCGTACCACTCGACGAGGTTGCCCGACGAACCGCGCAAGGTGTTGAACACCGCACGCCTGGTAGCGGCGGGAGATGAGACAGGCGGGGCTGAGCTCGGCGTATCGGCGGTCGAGGTGGCCTCGTTGGCCATGGGCGGTCCTTCCACAGAGGGCAGATGCTGGTTGCTCGAAGCTCTCGGCAACCGAGGTACCCCTACTGTGACCGTAGGCACAGCGCAGAACCAAGCTGTTTCGTATTTCCTAACACTCCCTTAGGAAAGGGGCCTGCTCTCTACGATCCTGGGTAGCCGTAGATCGATTCGCAGCCCGGACGGTCGCGCTGCACGGACCTCCAGAGATCCACCGGCACGCTCGCTGAGAGCCGCAGCGATCGACAGTCCCAGACCAGTTCCCTCGCCGTCCGCACTCGACCCGCGATAGAACCGGTCGACGACCAACGGGAGCTCGTCGGTGGGCACTCCCGGTCCGGAATCGGAAACCCACACGGCGATAGAGCCTTGTCGAGCTTGCACCCCGATCTCCACGTCCGCGCCGTCGCCGGCATACTTCGTGGCATTGCTGAGAAGAGCATCCACAATACGAATCAGGTCGTCTTCCGGAAGCGCAGCATGGTAATTGTCCTGTTCGTCAGTGGTTACGACCCGCGAGCTGATTCCTGCCGCTGCCATTGTGCTCGACCAGAATTCGACGCGGCCGGCCACTGTAGCGCCCACGTCGCACCCGATCGCCTGCATGTTTCCGGCCATCCCTGTTGCGGGCGTCTCGGCAGCAGCGAGGACTAGCAGATCTTCGACGACGGTGCTGAGCCGGTCGATTTCGCGTGTCGTCTTCAGGTGCGCTTCGGCCACCGATTCCGGCACCCGCATTCCCAAGATATCCAGTCGAATTCTCAATGCTGCCAATGGGTTACGCAGAGCGTGAGCTGTGTCGGCGACGAGTCGACGCTGCGCCGTCGTGGCCGACTCGACGTCGTCGGCCATTGCGTCGAAAGCGCCGGACAACTCCCGGACCTCGGGTGGCCCGACGTACGCAGCCGGCTTGGGCGGTCGTGTCTCTTCGGCCGGTACCGAGTTGTTGAACTTGTCGCCGAACGAGTTCACGCGTGACGACAGCGCGGTAAGTGGACGAACCACCCAGCGCGACAACGCAGCAGCGATCACTGCGATGGTCACGAGAATCAGCAGGGCTCCGGCAGCGATCACCACCCATGCCAGTGCGACATCTCTGCGGGCGGCAGCGGTGGATGCATCGATCACCACGGCACCGTCGACCTGAGTTCCCCCGCCCACCGGAGTAGCGATCAACACCGAGGACGGTGACCACGGCGCCAAACCCGAAGGGACGTCACCACGCTGGTTCCGCAGAGCTCCGGCGATCGATCGCCGAACATCGGCCCGGTCGACGTCGAGGCCCGCTAGAGCGCGCACCGTTCCATTTCGGTCGACGACGGCGATCCCCTCGTCGTACAAATTGTTGTAGCGTTGCAGCGACTCTCGCAGCCGCGGCACTCCGGACTCGTCCTCTCGCGAGCTGAGTTCGGCGAAGAATGTCACTGCAGAGGAACGGTTTTCAGCGAATCTCTGAACTCTTTCCCGGCCGACGAGCACCGCCAACGGAACCGACAGTGCCAGCACGACGACGGTGGAGTAGATCATCAGCACCATCAGGACACGCCGTCGCACGTCAGGTGTCCCAGCGGTAACCGAAGCCACGGATGGTGGCGATGATGCCGGAGCGCCCGAGCTTGGATCGCAATCCCGTCATGTGGACGTCGAGTGTGCGGGAAATCGCCACGTAAGCATCGCCCCAGATGGCATCCATCAGTTGTTCGCGACTGACCGCCTCACCGCGTCGAGATGCGAGGTGAGCAAGCAGTTCGAACTCTTTGGTGGTCAAAGTGATCTCTTTACCGCCGACCTCGACGCTGCGGCCGACCAGATCGACGACGACATCGCCGAGGATCAACCCGTCGGCGTCTAAATCGGTCGACGCACTTCGGCGACGGGCCGCCACCTGCAGACGCGCGTGCAGCTCCCCGAGCCGAGCAGGTTTGACGACGTAGTCGTCCGCACCACCGCGTAGCGCCCGCACCACCGACCTTTCATCGTCGCGCGCGGTCAGCACCACCACCGGGACCGAACTCAACGTCCGCAGTTTGCGAAGAACCTCCAGGCCATCCATGTCAGGCAGTCCGAGATCGAGCAGGATGACGTCCAGGTCGTGGTATCGGAGCAGCACATCGGCACCGCGGCGCATACGGACAGGCACATTTCCGACCTCGGTCAGCGCGTCGACCAGCGCGTCACCGACACCGTCGTCGTCCTCCACCACACCGATACGCATCCCCATCAAGATAGGCCACAGCCGTTCGATCACCCGCAGTCGTTCGTTCACCCGCAGCGACAGACTCGGCCCGTAAGGGGAGGCGCGAGCCGGCGCCGACGTGCGCGACCAGCGAGTGGGCCCGGAGTTCAAGGGCACACTGGATGGAGTGTTCGCCTCCCTCGCCCCGGCTCGCCGCCGCCTCGTCTTCGGTGTACTCGCCCTTGTCCTGATCGGGGTCGTCGTTGCCGCGGCGGCTATTGCGGGCTCGCGCAGCACGAGTGACCCCGTCGCCAGCGTCGACCAGTCGGTGCCCGGGCCGGTGCTGCTGGTCCCCGGGTACGGCGGTTCCACCGATGCGTTGGACGTGCTCGCGGCCGGGCTGCGGGCTGGCGGCCGCGACGCCACCGTGGTGGCGCTACCCGACGGCGGCACCGGGGACCTGACCGTGCAGGCGGGCACCCTGGCGGGCGCCGCCGACGATGCGCTGACCCGGACCGGAGCGACGTCGGTCGACGTCGTCGGATACTCCGCGGGCGGAGTGGTTGCCCGGATCTGGGCCGCTGACCGCGGTGGTGCCGAACAGGCCCGCCGTATCGTGACTCTCGGCTCCCCGCACCACGGCACCCAGGTAGCCGGGTTGGCGGCCGATCTCGCGCCCGATCAGTGCCCGACGGCCTGTCAGCAGCTCGCCCCGGGCAGCTCTGTGCTCGCCGCACTGAACTCCGACGACGAGACGCCGGCGGGGCCGCAGTGGGTGTCGATCTGGACGGAAGTGGATCAGGTGGTGACGCCGCCGACTACGGCCGGCTTGGACGGCGCAGTGAACATCCCCGTCCAGAGCGTGTGCGCGGACTCTACCGTCGACCACGGCAACCTGCCCCGTGATCCGCTCATCGCCGCGATCGTGTCCGCCGAGCTGGACGGCAACTCCACCCGCCAGCTGGGAGCGGGTGACTGCAACAGCCTCAGCTCGTAATGTCCTTGGTCGTGAAGTTCGCCCACGCCGCCCCCAGCAGGACGACGACGTACACCGCCTGTAATCCGACGCCGCGCAGCAGGTCCCGCATCGGCACCGGGTCGCGGAACAGGTCGACGAAGGCCAGCCAGTATCGCGTCGGCAGATACGGCGCGATGGCGTCGGCGGCATCCAGAGTCAGCAGTAGCGAGCTGGCGATGAGGAAGGCGAGCGCGCCCAGCGTCGCGGCGAGCGGGGAGTCGGTCAAGGTCGAGAGGAACAGCCCCATGGCGGCCACCCCAAGCATGGACAGGGTCACGTAGAACACGGCGATGACGGTGCGCACGGCGACCTGCTCTCCGGTCAACGGCGTGCCGGAGACACTGGCGACGCCCGCCAGAGTCGATGTGTCGAACAGCGTGGTGCCGACGAAGTACGCGGTCACGGCAACGACGACGACGGCCAGCAGCACGAAGGCGGCCACCGAGATCAATTTCGCGACCAGCAGCCGCGTTCGTCCCACCGGGCGGGCGAGCAGGTAACGCAGAGTGCCGGCCTGGGCCTCCCCGGCGACCGAATCGCCGGAGATGACCGACACCGCGACGGGCAGGAACAGTGGCAGCACGATGGCGAGTGCGGCGAGTGGAAAGAGCTGGCCGTTGCTGAGGACCGCCGAGAGAAAGGCAGGGCCCTCCCCGGGCCGCGGACCGACGTCGGTCAGGGCCAGGAGGACGGCGACGATGGTGGGCAGCAGAGTGAGCAGAAGGATGACGACCCAGGTGCGGGGTCGGCTCAACATCGCGCGCAGTTCGACGCCGATCATGCGGTCGCCCCTGTACGGGAGGTGCGGCGTGGTGCACGGTGGGCACTGTCGACGCGGTCGGCACTCTCGCCGGTGGCGGCCAGCACGGACTGCTCGAGGCTCATCCGCTGTGGGCTCAGCTCGCTCACCCGCACCCCGCCCTCGACGAGCAGCTGGTTCAGCACGGTCGAGTCCGAGTGTTCGACGACGAGCTGCTGGCCATAACGCTCGAGGACCGTGGCGCCCTGGACGTCGGAGAGCAGGGTGACGGCCTGGGCCGGGTCCGGGGTGCGCAGCAGCACCCGGCCGGTGGCCTGCTGCATCGCGGAGAGCTGGTCTTGCAGGACGAGGCGACCCCGGTCGAGCACTCCCACCCGGTCGCACAGCTGCTCTACCTCGGCCAGCAGGTGGCTGGAGAGGAACACGGTGGTGCCCTGGGCGTGCAGGCCCAGCAGCAGCTCCCGGATCTCCAGGATTCCCTGGGGGTCGAGGCCGTTGGTCGGTTCGTCGAGGATCAGCAGTTCGGGGGTGCGCATCAGGGCCGCAGCCAGGCCAAGACGCTGCCGCATGCCGAGGGAGTACTGCTTGACCGGTCGCCGTCCTACCCCGTTCAGACCCACCTGCTCGAGGGCCTCGCCGACTCGGGTAGTCCGGGTGCGCCGGGAACCTCCCGGTCCGGCCGCGTCGAACAGGGTGAGATTCCTCCGTCCGGACAGGTTGGGGTACGCGGCGGGGTTCTCGATCAGTGCCCCCACGCGCGGCAGCACGCTAGTGCGTCGACGCGGCATCTCCTCGCCGAGCACCTGCATCTGCCCGGAGGTCGCCAGCACCAGGCCGAGCAGCATCCGTACTGTCGTCGTCTTGCCGGAGCCGTTGGCACCGACGAAGCCGTAGATGTCGCCGGCGCGCACGTCGAGGTCGACGCCGTCGACCGCCCGCACCGATCCGTAGCTCTTGGTCAGGCCGGTAGTGCGGATCATGTGTCTGCTCCGAGCTGTTGGGCGGCGGTGGCCAGGGTCTGCGGGGTGACGGTGCCCGAAAGCAAGTAGCGGAGCCCGTCGGCGATGGGCTCGGTGACCAGGACGTTGAGCGGACCGATCGACACCGCGACGCTGTTGCCGGTCACGACAGCACCGGGGGCGGCCCGCAGTTGGTCGACGAGGCTGCCCGCGGCGCGGCGCGGTAGGGGAGCTGCCACCAGCTCGGTCACGCCGCGGCCGTAGATGCCTACCGAACCCTGGCCGTCGCGGCCGTTGAGGCCGAGGTCCGCCAGGCTTGCGGGGAGGCCGGCGGTGTCGATTCGGTCGGCGAACGACGCGATGTCGGTGCCGCCCTGCTGCTGCACGTCGGCACCGGGCGGGGGGCGGAAGCGCACGATATCGGCATTGGGAGTCGCCCCGGAGAAGTCGAGAAAGGTGGTGCTGACGATCGGGCGGGTGGATCCGGCACCGAGCACGTCGACCTGAAGCGGCAGTCCGGTGTCGGGGTCGACCCACACGTCGACCTCGGTGATTGTGCTCTGCGGCTCCCCGGGGACCAGCCGCAGGCCGGGGGCGTCCCGACCGGCGATCCGCCGGGCCGGCAGCCGGCTGACCTCGTCCGCCGTGGCCTCGCTGAGCAGCCGTTGCCCGAGCTCCGGGGGCAGCAGGTCGGCCTCGCGGGGCAAGCGCAGGCTCGGCTCGGGGACCGGAGTCGACACCGCGGTGTTCTGCTCGTAGTCCCACCGCCACAATCGCGTCGGGGTTCGGTAGAGATCGCGCTCACCGGCGAGGCGGACGTTGTCGACTCGCCAGCTGTCCGGCCCGAGGTACCAGACGCGCATGCTCGTGGTGTCCCCGAGCAGATCCGGCAGTCCGCCGAGCCCGTCGGTCACCGGCAGGACAACGCCGCCGACAGCTTGGGCGTAGCCGGAGTACGGGGTCGCAGTCGAGGACTGGACGCGGGCCAGCAGGTCGGCCGCGGCGATATCCGACGCACCGACGGGCAATCGCTCGATCACCGAGGGCGTCGCGACGAGCACGGCGACGCCGAGCACCACTGCCAACCATCGCCATTCACCACGCACTCTTTCAACGGTACGGACGTCCCCGTTGGGCTGCAGTGAAGCAGACCGTCACAAGCGAGCATCTCGGGCCTGCGCTGCGTTCGTTGCGGGTAAGGCTGCGACACGGTGTGACCGGCGTGCGCCTCGTCCGGGGTGCAGGCGTGCTGAGAAATTACCGGTCGACCGAGACTGTCGCCGGCGCCTGACTGGTGCGGCCCGAGGTGTATCTCCAATAGCCGTAGGTGGCCCAGAGTTCGAGGGGTCCCCACAATACGATCGGCGCGTAGCAGATGACCATCACCACCAGCGGTATGCCGCTGACGTGGCCGGCGTCGGGGCGGTGGCCGGTCGCGATCTGCGTCGACATGGAGATGGTGAACAACCAGGTGACTGCGAGCCCGCCCATGGTCGCCACCGCGATGACCGGCCACCGAGGTACGACTCGACCGAAGATCGTGGTTCCCCATGGCCTGACGAGACCGACGGTCGCAAACGCCGCCGCGAGTTGGACGACGCTGAGTCCGAATACGTAGACGTAAGCCAGGACGTGATCGTCACCGAGTTCGAAGTTGCGCAGCTCACCCGTTCCGGGCATCGCTCCCACGATCATCAGCACGCGCCACACCGCGGAGGGAACCGTGACGGCGAAGGCTGCCCACGCCACGCGTACGAGCCACCATGGAGGCTGGGGTTCTAGAATTGTCGTTCTAGTTGGCATGTTCGCAAAATTACCCCTACGGTGCAAGGTGTGGCAAGACCAAGCAAGTTTTCCGTCGAGCAAATTTTGGACGCGGCCGCGCTGGCTTGCGTGGAACACTGGCGAGACACCACCATTGCGCACGTGGCCGCCGCAGTCGGGGCTCCGACCGGATCGATCTACCACCGGTTCGACTCGCGCGATGCATTGTTCGGCACTCTCTGGGTGCGCGCGATCAACCGCTTTCACGAAGGCTTGCTGACAGCTTCGCGGATTGATGATCCGTTCGAGGCGATGGCGAGCCTGGCGAGAGAAATACCACGGTTCTGCAGGGCCAATCCTCACGACGCCAAGGCGATGACGCTGTACCGCAAGGCCGACCTGGCACGCCTGGTGCCGGAATCGATGCGAGACACCGTGGCATCCATCAACGACGACATCGACGTGGCGTTGCGCGCGACCACGGCACGGCGATACGGCCGCTTCACCGATCGCCGGTACCGTCTTGCTCTGCTCGCGACCCGTCAGGGACCGTACGGCTTGATCCGACCGATCGTCGGCGAATTCATACCGCGTGAATTCGACGCAATCTGCGTAGCGTCGGCAGAAGGCATTCTGGCACTGGGCGATTGATGCGAAAGGGGCCGTATCCTGGAATGCTGCGGACGCAGCGACATCCGAGTAAAGCGCATCATCGGAGATTGCCACTGATCACCCAGAGGTGCCCGAACGGGTCTTGGACTCTGCCCTGTCGCTTCCCATACGGACGGTCTTCGACGGGGATCGCAACTACGGCTCCATGCTGCACCATGCGATCCGCCACCGAGTCCGGATCGTCGACATTGATTGTGATGAGGACCGGTGAGCCGGAAAGCTGGTGAGGATCGTTCCACCCCCACTCTGAAACGCTCTGTGCCAAAGCGAGAGTTGCTGATCCCACGGTCAGTTCGGCGTGAGTCACCACTCCCTGTGAATCGGTTGCCTGCGTTGTCAATTCCGCGTCGAGCGCCTTGGAGTAGAAGTCGATCGCTGAAGCGGCATCGGCGACGAGGAGCTTCGGATAGATCTCACTGTTGTTCATGTGTCGATGATTGCCCCGCACCGCGAGTTTTGCCTTGTAGATTTCGGCCCTCTTCATCAAGCCAGGCTGAGGGTGTCGTGGCCATGAGGTCCGAGAAATCGTGTACGAGGTGACTTTGGTCGTGGTAACCACTTTCGGCCGCGACCTGCGCCCAGGACGTGGCGCCGTCACCGGAACAGCTGACCGCAGCTGCCAGGCGCGCGACACGCGAAGCAAACTTTGGGCCGATACCGACGGATCGGCGCATCAGATGCCGCAAGTGCCGCGGACTCACATGTGCATCACGAGCTAGCTTTTCGACGGATATTCTGCCGTGATGGGCCTTGATGGTTTTCAGTGATTCCAGGACATCCTGGGGGACCTCCACGTGGTCGGCTCGCTCCAGTCGGTCGAGCAGGTGAACTCGCAGGGTCTGTTCTCGTCGTTCGTAGGGCTGATCGGCCAGTTCTTCGATGAGATCAGTTGTCCATGGCAGAACCTGATCGGCCTCGATGCCGCCCGCATCTATTCGATGAAGTGGCAGTCGGGTCAGCCGTTGCATCGCCGCCAGCGACAATTCGACGTAGACGGTCCGCTGGTGTGGCCGAAGCAGTAGCCGCGGGGATGCCAGCTCAGGTCTCATGAGCCCGGTCACCACTGCGTTGGGATTTGGACGCGGCCACCGTAGTTCACTTCCAAGGGCGCGTCGAGGCTCATGACCAGCCGCGCGTCGAGCGCAGGAAGCGCTCGGTGAACACGCGGCCGGCCACAGTGTTCGCTGAGAGAAACCACGCCAATTCCAGCGGCATTACATGCCGCCCAGAGGGTCATCTCTGGATTCTCCCACTTACGAAGCACGGGGGCATGGCAACTCGGCCGGCTTTGTCGTTCGAGTGGCGGCTAAGCATCACCGCGCAGTGTGGGGGTTACCGCTACGGCCGCAGGGACGCTGTTCTACCGATGCTCGGCGGAGCGATCAGTTCTCCCGGCCTGGCGGCGGGACCGCAACCGCATGGCCACGAATACGACGAATGCAATTGCGACCGAAACGATGACGATCTTCTGCAGGATTCCGGCATACCCCTCTACAAGGTGCCAGTTCTCGCCGAGCTGGTATCCCGCGGTGACGAATATGGTATTCCAGATCAGACTGCCGATTGTGGTGAGTACGAGAAACTTCACCATTCCCATTCGCTCGATTCCAGCCGGCAGGGATATGAAGCTACGAAACAGCGGGACCATGCGGCCGAGGATTACTGCCTTCGAGCCGTGCTTGGCGAACCATGCCTCCGATCGGTCGAAGTCGGTGGCCTTGATCAGCGGGATCCGCACCACCAGTGCTCGCGTGCGCTCCCGTCCGATGAGCGCGCCGACCGCGTAGACGATGACCGCGCCCAGGACCGACCCGAGCGTCGTCCAGAAGAGCGCGGCACCGAAGGAGAAGACTCCTTGACTTGCCGAGAACCCGGCAAGAGGCAGAACGAGTTCGCTTGGGATCGGCGGGAACAGGTTGTCCGCACCGACGACGACGGCGGCGCCAGGGCCGCCGAGCGCATCCATGATGCCCACCGCCCATCCGGCCAACCCGTCGAGTTGCTCGGCTTCAGTCGTTGCAGCGATCATTAAGTCGGACATGGCAATTCCCCTGTTCGTTGGTGTCACTTATCAGGAAGGACGCTGACAACGTTAGAAACTTCCCGAATGGGGCACATCGAGGAAAGCCGTCGACCTATCCCGGGGCTGCTCCCAGGAAAACCCTGTGGTTTACCGCATTATCCGTGGCCTCGGGCTCGGTTAGGCTGCTTGCGTGCTGGTGAACCAAGTCGTGCGTCCACCCGACCTGGCGGATCGGATTGCCGTCAGCTCACTTCTTCGTCGATGGCTGATCGCGCTTGCCGGGGTTCTACTCGGAAGCCTCACGGCGCTCTCGGCCCTCCTGTTCTCTGTGGTCGCGTCACTCGCCCTCGGTTTGGCGCGGATTCTCGGCCGGTGGGGAGGACCACTGCGGATGGCAGTCGATGAAGGCGCACTGGCGTTGACCGAGCTCGAGCTCCGGCGGATCACCTGTTTTCACGGCCGGCTCCATACGGACGTGCTGACCCCGCGCCGCTGCCGCTGGTATCTCGGCATGAGGTGGACGATCGGCCTACTCGGAATCGGCGTGGTTCTGCTACTGACGCTCTTCATCGTCGTGGCGGGGTCGATGCTGTCGGCATGGGTTCTGAACGGCGGCTGGGGCCTGATCGAGAACTCCGGCCGGGTGGACGGTGGACTTGTAGCGGTAGCGGCGCTGCCCGGAATCCTCTTGATCTTCGTCGCGATTGTCGGCGTGGCAGGGGTCGGATCACTGGACCGCTGGTTCGTCATCGAAGTACTCGGACGACAGTCCGAGCGGCTGCTCCGCCAGCGGGTTGCCGAACTGACGAGCAGCCGCGATCACGTCGTCGATGCCGTCAACGACGAACGCCGCCGTATCGAGCGCGACCTGCACGACGGTGTACAGCAGCAGTTGGTTGCGCTGGGGATGCTCATCGGCCGGGCCCGCCGCGCCGAGAAGCCCGAGAAGTTGCTCGAACTCCTTGCCCAAGCCCATGTCACATCCCAGGGGGCGATCAGCGAGCTGCGCGAGGTCGCCAACCGGGTGTATCCGATCGCACTCGATCAGGACGGTCTGCACACAGCGATCGAGACCATGGCCGAGCGGACGAGTGTTCCCATCCGACTCACATACGACCTGACGGAGAGATTGCGACCCGCTGTGGAGACGGTCGTTTATTTCGTCATCTCGGAGGCGGTGACCAACGCAGCCAAGCACGCCTTCCCCCGACTGGTGGAGGTCACCGTCACGCAGCAGAGGTTCGACCGCGTGCTCGCAACCATCACCGACGACGGGCCCGGCGGGGCCGATCCGTCCGGCACCGGCCTGTCCGGACTGGCCCGCCGCGTCGCGGCCGTGGACGGCACCATGACCGTGCACAGCCCGGTCGGCGGTCCGACCGTCGTGACAGTGAGCGTCCCGTGCGAGTGATCGTCGCGGAGGACTCGACGTTGCTGCGTGAGGGTCTGGTCCGACTGCTCGTCGACGAAGGCCACGAAGTGATCGCGTCCGTTTCAGACGGCGACGCGCTCCTGAGCGCCGTTGACCAGGAGCGTCCAGACATCGTCGTCACCGACGTCCGAATGCCTCCCGATCACACCGACGAGGGACTGCGGGCGGCACTGACCATTCGGGGTCGATGGCCCGAGGTGGCGGTACTCGTGCTCTCCCAGTACGTCGAAAACCGTTACGCGGCAGAGCTGCTCAGCGGATCAGGAGGGAAGGTCGGGTACCTGCTGAAGGACCGCGTCGCCCAGGTCGACGAGTT
Organism: Rhodococcus sp. G-MC3; assembly: GCF_030063335.1. Classification (GTDB taxonomy): domain Bacteria; phylum Actinomycetota; class Actinomycetes; order Mycobacteriales; family Mycobacteriaceae; genus Rhodococcoides. The sequence continues at coordinate 46,430 of NZ_JASISW010000003.1, forward strand.
CCTGGACGCCTTGAACAGGGTCGCCGACGGCGGGACCGCCTTCGACCCGGAGGTGGTGCGAGCGCTGTTGTCGCGCACGACCCGATCGAATCCCCTCGAACGACTCACTCCGCGCGAGCATGATATCCTCGAGCTGATGGCCCAGGGTCTCACCAACGCGCGAATATCAGCTGATCTGCACATTTCTGTGAGCTCTACGGAGAAGCATATAAACGCAATTTTCGAGAAGCTCGGACTGGCGAACTCCTCCGGGTTGAGTCGTCGCGTGGTGGCTGTGGTGGCCTACCTGCGCACCTGACTGGGCGATCATCCAGGTTGAACTCGGCGTCGAACACTGTCGCGGACAGGCGGTGCGCCCGAATCGTGTATCCACCGATACTGGCGGAGACGCCGGGTCCGACGCCCATCTCGTTCGACACGGTTCGATACGAGTGCTCCTTCGGTGACCGCCCGGCCCCGGCACCGACCGGGTTTTGGAGGGACATCACAAGGATGAACGTTACCGGCGCGCACTCAACATCATTACGTCGTCATCGGTCTCTGCTCGCACCGTGAACATCACGACCATCGACGCCAAGACCGGGCGCGAACACCGCACCGTCTACCGATTGCATGAAGCAACTTCTACGTTCAGCCCGCCAGCGGGACGACCGTTGCGCCAGGGTGGGTCGTCGACTCCGCCTCGGTGATCATCGCTGCGGCAACGCTTGCGCGGCTGATGGTCGCTGGAAACACCCTGTGCGGCGCGTCCGCCAGGTCGACCGTTCTCCCGGGGACCGTGAGAGGTTTGTCGGTCAGCGGTCCAGCGTGAAAGACGGTGCCGCCGGCCCGGATCACGGTGGAGTCGGCAGCGACTTTGTCGCCCAGTTCTTTCCCCATGACCCGGCGCAGCACCCATCGGGTCAGTGGACCGGCTGCGGCGGCGGACGACCCGGTTCCGTAGGCGCCCAGCCAGATGATCCGGTCCGGGCGCGCGTCGACGGCAGCGCGAGCGCCCGCTTCGAGAGTTCCCCTGCTGCCCATGGCGACACCGAGACCTGAGATCAAGATGGTGCCGGGCATGACTGCACGAACGATGGATGCCGCGTCGAAGACGTCGCCGGACACCTTGGTCAAACCCGGCGAGTCCGGAAGGTCTATTCGATCGGTGTTTCGTGCAATGGCCACCACGGTGTGCCCACGTTCGAGTGCGTGTTCGGTCAGGTGGCGTCCGGTTGCACCGGATGCGCCGAGTACGGTGATGTGCATCGAAATATCCTTTGTAGTAATCAGATTCGAGTGAGTGTGCCGGTGGCCTGAGGAGCTAGGACGGCATTGGAGACGAGGATGTCGGGGCTGCCCGCGGTCCACGGTGCTCCGTCGATGCGTGTGACGGTGCCGCCGGCTTCGGTTGTGAGCAGCATTCCAGCGGCCACACCGGGCAGGGTTGGGTGGTACTGCCAGAAGACATCGGCATGACCTGACGCCAGCGCAAGTAGCAGAAGAGTCGACGGGACACCCACTCGTACCAGCAAGCTGTCGCCCAACATGGCTCCAACCGATCGTGCGATCGCGCGGTGGGTGTCCGTCTGGCCATGTTCGGCTTGGCCCGTCATGGCGATGGCGTCGGTGAGATTGCGCTTGTCTGCGACGTGTAACGACGCGGTGCCGCGGTGTGCGCCGCCGCCGACGGTCGCCGTATAGGTGTTGTCGCCGACTGGCTGACGGACGACGGTGAGTACCGGCGCACCGTCGGCGACGAGGGTGATACTCACGCACCAGTCGGCGGTTCCGTGAACGTGGTTGACGTTTCCTTCCACCGTGTCGACGACCCACCATTCACCGTCCGGCAGCGCGGACGCCTCGAGATCGTCCGGAAGCCATCTCGCTTGTGGGCGAAGCGAAGTGAGTTCGCCGGCAAGTCCGGACACCGCTTGCTCGTTTCGCTGCATCGCTGCGAACATTTCGGCTCGGTCAGAGGGTCGGCTGCCGGGTTCGTACAAGGTGAGAAGTGCGTCCCCTGCGGTGTGTGCAATCTTTTCGACCTGCGGGAGAAGCGCGCTGTAGTTGTCCATGCATCAGACCGTAGAGTCGATCCCGGCGTAACTCCAGTGCATTATTTACAATGAATAGTTTACTCTGGCGCATGTGGATTTGAACCTGCTGACCGCACTCGATGCCCTGCTCGAAGAGAACAGTGTGCAGGGGGCGGCCGACCGACTGCGGCTTTCCGCGCCCGCCATGAGTCGAACTCTCGGTCGCATCAGGCGCGCGACGGGCGATGACATTTTGGTGCGATCCGGGCAGGTGATGGTCCCCACGCCCCGAGCTCTCGAATTACGCGCCGAGGCAAAAGATGTCGTTCGACGGGCTACCACGCTCCTGACTCCGCAACGGCAGATCGACCTCGCTGCGGTGAGCAGGGTCTTCGTCATCCGATGCCATGACGCGCTGCTCGCCGGGCTGGCACCCGCGCTTCTCGACGTGGTCACCGAGTCGATGCCGTTGGCTACGGTCCGGTTCGTCGGAGAAGCGGCGAACGATAGCCACGAGCTGCAACGGGGTTACGTCGATGTGGAAATTGGGGCATCGTCGTCGCCGGCGCCGGAGATCTTGTCGGAAATGGTGGGAACGGATCGGTTGGTGGCGGCGATGCGCCCGGATAACCCGCTGGCGATCGAATCGATGACACCCGCCAGTTTCGCGGCGGCTCGGCACGTCATCGTGTCGAGGCGGGGCCGTACTCGTGGCTCGATCGATGACGTCCTGTCGGGTCTCGGCGTCGAACGTCGTGCGTTCGCGGTGGTCCCCACCAGCACGACGGCACTCGAGGTGGTGGCCGAATCGAATGCCGTAGCCGTGGTGGCCGAGCGCAGTTGCGCCACTGCGATGCGCCGGTTGGGAGTCGTCGGTCGAGATCTGCCTTTCGGTCTTCCTGACACTCCGGCAATCATGCTCTGGCACAGGCGAAACGACAGCGATCAGCCCCACCTGTGGTTACGCAGGCAGGTGCGGCAAGCGTTGGCGGCTGCCCTCACGAACATTGGCCACGTCAGCCTCAGCGACTAGCAGGCAATCGCTCCGGGCCCGCCCGGCGCACCTGTCGTTACGCCGGGGCGCTGGTGTTCAGCAGCGCGATGACTTCGAAGGTACCGGCGCCGGCGGCAATCGTGGGCATCGTCTCGACGGCCTGGCGTAGCTCTGCCTCGTCGGCAGTCTCCGCGAGGACGACGGCACCTGACATGTCGGCCTTCGGCCAGATGTCGACGAAGATGCCGGATGCCATCAGCTCTCCGGCTCGCGCGCCCTCGGCGGCAAGGAGGTCGCTGACATCGGCGGTGTTGGTCGAGAGCACGATGAATCTCATGATCCGAGGCCAACTGCTAGGGCAATGTGAAGAACGCGGGCCCTGCTGCCGTTCAGCATGTGCATGCGTCGACGATGTTGGCGTGAATACCCTCGATGAGGCCCTCTATCGGGTTGTGGGTGGTGTTCACCATCCGCAGCACACCATCGTGGGTGATCACTCCGAGGATTTGCTCGTTTTCGACTTGGGTGGTCATGGTTGGGCCCCAGAGGGTTTCGATGTTCTGATGTGTTGGAGCGGTTACTCCGAGGTTCGTGATCTCGATGTCGGCCGTGGTTGCGGTGAGCATGAGTGTTTCGGCGTCGTCGGCGGTGGTGGGTGCAATTGCGGCGAGGCCGAGTGCGCCTGCTCGCAGGGTGTGTGGTTGCCGGGCTCGTTCGAGTTGTTCCGCAGCATCTCTGGCCAACACCCAGAATGTAGCCGAGGGGGTGCGCTCGAGGTGAATCATGGCTGCTCCGAAGCAGATAGCGACGTCATCATTGGCGTCCACCGCTGAACGGAGGTCGATCGGGACGTTGATCCGTACGTGAGTGCGCTCGCCTGATTCGAAGAGGGTCGAGGCCGCTGCCGCGCACAGTGCTGCTTGGACCGTGCAGAACTCCGCCCGCGAACGGTCCCCGAGCGCACGAGTGGTCTCTGCACTGAGCTCGCTGATCTGGAGCACCGGTACCGAAGCATCGAAGGCACGAAGTCGGCCAGGCGGTAGGGGGTCGACGTGGCGGTGCTCTCCGGCCGCTGCGTCGAACGGAGGCTCACTGGACGCAGGGGCGTCGGCGGCTGTGAAGTTCAGGAGCCGATCTTCCTGTGCAGGCGGCACGTTTCCCTCGGGCAGTACAGCGTCGTCGAGAATGGCAGCCAGGTCCTGCGCGGCCCGAAGCGCGCCTCGACCGTCGGTGATCTGGTGGGCAAAGGTCAGAATGATGGTGCTCGCTGACTCGGTGTCGAGTGCAGGGATCAAGGTGGCCCGAACGAGCGGACCCGGACCTGTTTCGATCGGCATCGTTTGCTCCTGCGCAGCTTCGATCTCCCACGTCGAATTCGCTGCGATCCGAATGGGAATGGGACGGCTCGAATACGAGAAAGTGGATGGCGGAGAGGGTTCGACGCCGGCAACCGGTTGCTGGATCCCTGCCGCCAGCAGCGGGTGCACGGTCTGCAGGTGCCGGAGGGCGATTTCGAGTCGGTCTTCGGAGATCGTGCCAACCACATTCAGCACGATGGAGAACTGCACTGGATTGCGGTGCATGTACAGGTCGATCGTGCGCTCGAACGCTCCGAGCGGCCGCAATGAATCGTTGGCGATTGTTTTGGTCATGGGTGCTCCTTTGTTGGGTGAACCGGCCAACTTTCGAGCCGGCAAATCCATCGATCGATTGATAGTTGGCGCGTTGATCTCGGGCCTCTCGGTGAGGCGGCTGATCAGGCGCGTGCGCGCCGCCGTTGATCGAGGATTGCTGCTGTGATGTATGCGGTTCCGCCGCTGACGGCGAGGGTCCCGACGGTGAGTGCGGTTGTCGGTAGGAGCAGTACGGCGGTGGCGACCACGACAAGAAATGTGCCGAGTACGTAATGCAGCGTATCGCGGCGCATCGCGCCCTCGGCGACGTAGATGAGGCCGACGATCAAACCGGATCCGCTCGGCCAGAGCAGCGTTTGAAGACCAGCGTCGCCGGTCGCGGCAGACAGGCCGGTGATCGCCAGGAACAAGCCGAGGAAACCGGTGATCCATGCCAGCCCGAGCAATTTGCCGGGCAACGCCTCATGTGCGGTGAGTCCGCGCTGCGAGCGTGTCGCCGCGACGGTTGCTGCCACCGTGCCTAGGAGGAGTCCCGCCCCGAGCAAGATCATCGGGATCCAGGTCGGAGCATCGATCAGCGGCGTCGAGCCGACAGTGAGGGCCGTCCCGCCGTGTCCAAGCAGGTAAGCGGCAGCGAAACCGAGATACGCGATCCGATTGTCGGCCCAGCCCGGTGGGATCTTTGTTGCAACTTCGGCTTGGTGGAAGGAGGCGGCAGTGAGGGTGCCGGTGGGCAGGCTGGCGGTGGGCAGGCTGGCGGTCGGCACGGTCGTGGTCATGGCGGTGTCCTTAGCAATCGGAGGTCTCATGCGGAGGCGATCAGGGAGCTGGTGCTGTGGGGTCGGAAGCGGCGTGGAGGTGGCGGGTCAGCGCGGCTGGAGAATGACTTTGCCTGCGACAGTGCGGCTTTCCGCCAGGGTCAGTGCGTCAGCTGCCCTGTCGAGCGGAAACCGGCCGGCGATCTGCGGTACCAATGCGCCGCTGCGCAGCAGTTCGAGCACATTGGCGAACGCGTGCGCCTGTTGTTGCTGGTAGCGCTCAGGTCGGCGGCTCTTGCCTGACCAGAGGTCGTAGAACTCTGCGCGGCGCCCGTTCGGAATGGAGTTCCAGCTGGTGAGTCGGGCGAAGAGTCGCAGTATGGGCAACTGCGAGTTGCCTTCCTGGCTCATCGTCGACGCGGTGCCGTAGGCGACGAGTGAACCGCCGCGGCGTAGCAGCGACCAGGACTCGCGTATCCCGGGTCCACCTACGTGGTCGAACACCGCATCAACGCCGCCTGGTGCGAGTCGCCGGATGTGCTCGTAGTGCTGCGGGTCGCGGGCGTCGACCGGCTCGGCACCGAGTGTGCGGACCAGCTCGTGATGACGGGTGGCAGCTGTCCCGATCACCCGGATTCCGGCGTGGTGTGCGAGCTGTACGAGTGTCGACCCGACGCCGCCGTTGGCACCGAGAACGACGACGGTGCCACCGCGCTCGACGCGGGCCCGCTCGTGCAGCATTTGCCAGGCGGTGATGCCGTTGACGATTACGGTCTCCACGGCGGCGGCGTCGAGGTCGTCCGGCACGGGGAGCAGGTCGAGCGCCGCGACATCGACGAGCGTGGACCATGCGCCCACCTTGGTGATGGCGGCGACGCGGCGGCCGATCCACGTGGGGTCGACTCCCGCGCCGACCTGGTCGACGACGCCTACCAGGTCGTAGCCGGGAACGAAGGGGAAAGGTGGCTGCTTGTAATACTTTCCGCGCCGCATCTGCTGCTCGGCGAATGCGACGCCGGTGCACTCCATGCGCACCAGTGCGCGCCCCGGCGTTGGCGCCGGCGGGACGGTGGTACGGACTTGTAGACCGTCCGGCTCGACCTTTCCTGGTAGGACGATCTCGGTCCGACTGTGCGCAGTGGCCGACGTAGTGGGGGCGGTATCGAGGTTCTCGGTCATGGCATGCACTCTGTTAGAGTTACGACTGTAAGGTAACATACGTAAACTTACTTTGTAAGGTGACAAGCGTAAAGTGAAAATTATGAACGTTGTTCAGGCCGAGCCGATTCGATCCCGCAACGCGCGCGGAGAGGGAAACCGTCTTCGCGACGAGATAGTCGCAGCGGCGACATCCCTGCTACAAAGCGTTCCGGCGCAGGCCGTGACGCTGCGGGCGGTCGCTCGTGCGGCCGGAATCGCCGCGCCGTCCATCTACCGACACTTCGCCGATCTCGACGCGATCTTCCGTGCCGTCGTCGACCTTGCTTTCGACGAGCTGGAAGTTGTGCTGCGGGCGGCACCGGCAGGGCAGCGGCCGGTCGATCGCCTGCGCACTGTCTGCGCGGCGTATCTCTCCTTCGCACGCGAGCATCCACAGCGTTATCGCGTGATGTTCGGCGTCGACTGGAACGCCTCCGGAACTATGGCCCCGTCCGCGGAGGAGCTCGATGCGCGCGCGATGATCGGACAGGACGCGTTGGCGGTGCTGATCGCGGCAATCACGGAATGCGTCGAGGCAGGCGAGTCGAGCAGTGTGGATCCTTCCGCTGACGCGATCGCGCTCTGGGTTGGTCTGCATGGCTTGTCCACCCTCCGGCAGACCGCACCGTCGTTTCCCTGGCCGAGCGAACTGGAGGGTGCGCTCGTGACCTCTTTGACGCGACTGACTGGTGCCGCCGCGCAATGAGTGCGCGATCGTAGCGGCGGCGATGACGTCAGCCACGTTGTCTGCCGTGCAGTTGCCGAGGCCTACGCGGGTATATCCGATACATGCGTGCGAGGAGGACTGCCGCTGCGGCGACGATCAGGGCGAGGAGAATCGGATGCATGTCCTTGGAGAGGCTTTGGGCCGGATCGGCCCGCAGTTTCATGATGGCGAGTGGGATGAAGTACGCAACCGCGAGTCCGAGTGTCCACGGGCGTAGTGCACGGGTTCTGCTGTCGGCGAGGCTGGCGATGACCAGCACGAGCACCGGTAGGAGTGCGATCATCGAAAATTGTCCGACCACCATGACGGGGATCGCCCAAGAGCTGATCTGGAAGTAGCGCGGAAAACGTTGCTGTGCAGTGACGATCGAGGTTTCATGCTTCATGGAGTCGACCTTTTCGGTGGGGTAGTTCACGGCTTCGACTCGGCGGTTGCCTCGAGCTCGCTGAGCCATGCGTCGAGGCCGGCTCCGAGGAATGCGGTGGAGGTGGGTACATCGCCTTCGACCTGCGAGCCGGTCCATGATTCTTCTGTTTGCACCAGTACCGCGCCGTCGACCTCGCTGAAGTTCCAGACGTGGACTCCGTTGTCGATGTTCAGGCCGTCGCCGATCGCTGGCCCGCTCCATCGGACGCATGAATGCGGTTGCAGCTCATGGACTGTGGAGGTGATGGTCAAAGTGGTGGCAGGCGTTGTGGGGGTGGCAGGGGCGGGGGTCGTCCACTGGAACTGCGAACCTACTGCGAGGGGTTCGGGACCGGTCAGCCTGATGCTCGTGACCGGTTGCTGCCACGACGGCCACCGGGCCGCGTCGGTGTGTAGATCCCAGACGGTGCTCATCGGGGCATCGATCATGATCTCGCTCCGGTAATGGATCGGTGAATCCGCGTCGATCCCGGCCCCTGCGCACGTCAGTGGCGTCGCAACGGCCGTGTCAGCAGCTGTTGTTGTGGCCGGGTCGATGGCGGCCGGAGCGGTGGCGACCGGGATGTCGCTGGCGTCGCTGGTGCACGCGGTGACGGTGGTCAGCGCCAGTGCGCCGGCGATTGCCAACAGCGGCAGGGTGGTTCTGCGACGGTGGACGAGTGACGTCGTGGTCATGGTGGTGTTCTCCTCAGTTGATTGCCGGCAGCGTGAGCGCCGATCACTTGAGTTAGAACCTATAACTGCATTTCCTGAGAGTCAATAGGTCCAGTGATACCCTCTAACTAAGTTCGGGCGAGTGTTGGAGGTACTGGAGATGGCAGCCAACGGAAGTGCACGTGAGCGTTACCGGTCGCACGTGATCGACGAGATCAAGGCGCGCGCCTGGGAGCAGATCGCCAGCGCAGGTATTTCGGCGTTGTCTCTCAATGCGATCGCCAAGCACGTCGGTATGAGCGGGCCAGGGCTGTATCGGTATTTCGCTAGCCGCGACGAGCTGATCACCGAACTGATTCGCGACGCGTACCGCAGCCTCGCCGACACCATGCGGGCAGCAGTTGACAGCGGGGCCGACGTGACCGCGCTGGCCTACGCGGTGCGGGAGTGGTCACTGCACGATCGGCAGAGGTACTTCCTCATCTACGGCACTCCTGTGCCCGGCTATCACGCGCCGCAGGACACCACCCGCATTTCATCCGAGATCATGACAGTGCTCATCGAGGTCTTCTCAGCGCTTCCGGTGGATCAACCACCCACCGAGTTCGATACCCACCTCGCGAGCCATCGAGACTGGGCGGATGACGACGCGATACCGGCAACTACCCTTCATCGGTGTCTGTCATTCTGGACGCGGTTGCACGGTGTGCTTTCCCTCGAGTTGGCGGGTCACTTCGCCGGCATGGGATTCGACCCCGCTCTGCTCTTCGCCGATGAGCTGAAAACCCTCCGCGTTCTCACCGATGGCACATGATGCATCGTCCCCCGTAAGACGTTGGGCGGCATTCGAACCGACCTCGCCGCACCATGTTCAGACCTGTCAGTATCGTTTCTCGGTGTCACCACTGTGCGGTTCGACGACGGGGTATCGGCGAACGTGACTCGCTGTCCGGTTTATCACGACTGGCGGCGGGTATTACGCGCCGAGGCGTCGTTGTTCGGTTTGGCTCGATGCGCGACGGACGACCAACAGTGAGGACATCTGCCGCCATGGGAAATCGCCGCGGGAAGCAGTCGAGCAAGGTGCACGCGAAAGGCAACGACGACAGCGGGGCCGATCAGTCCACCCCCCTCGTCGAACCGCCACAAGTTCGTACCGAAGACGACCGCGCGGCCACGAGACTCGAGCTGTTCTTCGACCTCGCCTATGTGTTGGTCATCCACCAACTTGCGCTGGCGCTGAAGGACGATCTGGGATGGCACGGAGTCGCCGTCTTCGTCGGCCTGTTTGCAGTCACCTGGTGGTCGTGGGTCACCACCACGCTCTACGCCAACCGATTCGACACCAATGACATCCTGTATCGAGTGGCGAAACTGGCCGCCACCTTCGCGGTCGCAGTGATGGCAGCGAGCGCGTCCACTGCCGTCGGTGGCGATGGAACCGTGGCCTTCGGAATCGGTTACATCGCGACACGCGTGATCCTGGCCGGGTTGTATTTGCGCGCATGGCGGCACGTCGCCGATGTGCGTGCCACGATCAACCTGTACTTCGCGGCAACGGTTCTCAGCGCAATGATCTGGGCAATTTCGTTGCTCACGCCCGCACCGATCACCTACATCCTGTGGGCGATCGGTATCGCAATCGAGGCGATGGCCCCGCTGGCAGCGACTCGGTGGGGTCCGAATGTTCCGTTGCATCTCGACCATCTACCGGAACGTTTTGGCCTTTTCGTCATTCTGGTTCTGGGCGAGTCCATTTCGGCCATCGTGCTCGGGATGAAGGAGACCCACTGGTCCTGGTCGTCGTTGTCGGTGGCGGCGCTCGGGTTCACCCTCGCCGCATCGGTGTGGTGGATGTACTTCGATATCGGTGGGGCCGAGGCCAAGACGGAGATTCAGGGGGACGACCGCGCCGTCGAGAGCGGGCGCGCCGACGGTTACGTCTACGGCCACCTGCCGATCACCATGGGTGTTGCTTTGCTGGGTGTGGGGATCGAGCAGTACGTTCTGCATCCGGTTGGGGAGCTGACCGCTGCCGGGCGGTGGGTCCTCTGCGCCGGGGTGGCGGTGTTCGTCGCCGGAGTGTGCGCCATCCTCGGGTCGAGTTCGAGCAACTGGAAGACCATCGTTCCGTGGCCCGCATTGGCCATACCCGTAGTCCTGATCGTCGGGCTCGTCGACAGTGCAGCGCCATTCGCGTCGGCGATCGTTCTCGCAGTCGGTTCCGTATTCGCCGTTGCCACCGGTATCGTCCGGCGTCGCCGTAGTGCCGTCGACACGACCGAGACCTGACACGCCTACTCCCACAATGCACGCGGGTCCACGACAGCCTCAGGCGAGCTGAACTGAAACGCCGGGCGCACAGGCTCTCGCTATGAAGGCCTTTCTCGTCCATCTCCCGGAGATTTCGGTGGATGCTTACCCGGGTGGGTTCGGGGGTGGGCTAGCCATCATGATGCGATCGACGACGTCCATGAACCCGTCGGGCATGGACGTTTCGATGGAGGCAACGAGTGTGGTCGTCGCTTTGAGGATCGGCTGATTGTGTTGATCGAAGATGTCGTTTTCGACGATCATCAGATCTGCACCGGATGCTCGGCGTGCCGAGACGAGGGTGACTTCGCAGCTGAGCCGGTCACCGGCCTGCAGTGGTCGGTGGAATGCGAATCGTTGATCGACTTGGAGGACCTGCGGTAGCGCGTAGCAGTTCAATGCCTCTTCGAACATGCGGCGCTGGGCGACGAATGCGACGAGGGACATGAATGTGGGCGGTGCGACGAGCGCGGGATGACCGAGCGCTTTGGCAGCGTCGATGTCGAAGTGTGCTGGGTGGAAGTTCTGCACCGCTTTCGCGAACTCGGAGACTTTGGCTGCGCCCACGTCGTAGACATCGTCGATGCGGTAGCTGTGGCCGACCATGGAACGGACTTGTGCGGGCACGTCGTCGACCTCGTTCATGCTTCCTCCACGTACGCGTAGGACGGCACCCGCTTCGAGCGTGTCGGTGTCAGCTCGGGCGTCATGTGCTCTCTTCTGTATATCGGTGCGGTACTGGTGCTTCGGCACCAATGGGTCGAACTGAAGCTGACTCACAATCTGTCAGGAGTTCTGGCGAGTCTCCACACGTTCGCGCAGTGTGCGGTCCGTCAACGAGATTCCCTGGTTGATGAACGGCTCGACAACCTTTGCCAGAGCCTTGCCGGTGAACCCTCCGGGGAATTCGTACCCGAATTCGACGTTGGCGGTGCAGTGGCCGTCGTCGATCGCGGTGACGCTCCAGCGCGAACTGGTCTCGAATCCAGCGACCGAGGACAGGGAGAACACCGATCCGTCGACCCACTCGACGATGTCGACGGTGGACTTCAGAGTTTTCGGGCCGAGCTTCATCACGGCGTCGAAGCGGTCACCGACGGCACGGTTCACTTGCCCGACAGGCGTGAACGAGGTGACACCGAACATCCAGTCCGGGACGTTTTCGTGAGCGGCGAGGTAATCGAACGTCTCGGCCGCTGAGGCTGCAATGTCGATGTTCCTGGTGATGATAGGCATGCGATTCCTTCTGTTTCGGTGGGCTGATCACTCGAGGTGGGAACCGTGCAGCCAGTTGGCTGCGAGGCTTCCCGCGGTTCCTCCACCGAAATGGCGGGCGGTCGTCGGTGGCTGGACTGCTCGACAACGAGTAGCAACGCGCGCCCGGCCGTGCGGACGGCAACGCCCACGGAGTCGATCGTCACTGCTCGAATTCCCTTCGATGGAGTTCACCGGCTCAACCGACCAAACTATACGCCATTTGCTACTGGCACAGTATTCGATGATGATTCAGGTTTGCCGTCGAAGCAGGTGGACTACCGACTCGCACAAGAACACTAGTGCCCTGTCCGGCGAGTACTCCTGCGACTACGATGACACCCCTATTCTTCCAGCTCACGGTGGGTCCTTACTGTGGTGTGATGATGGACATTCGGCTGCGCAGGGTGATTCGCTTTGCTCCTGTGGTGCTGGTTCCGCTTCTGCTGCTCAGCAGCACCTTCCCCGGTGAGTTTCGGGTGTCGCTGAGTTACTGGCTTCTGGGGTGCGTGTCGGCGGCAATGTTCATCGTCGGTGATCGGGCGCCGCTGGCCGTGTCGATCACGTTGTCGGTGCTGTCGGTTCCCATGTTCGGTGCACAGGCCTGGGGAGTCTCGGAGCTTGTTCCGTATTTGGGTGCGGTGTCTCTTGGCGAAGTTGCGATTCGAGCCTCCCTCGGATCCCGAGTGATCGCGGCTGCGGTCTGGTCTGCTGCGTTTGTTCTCGGGACATGGCTCGACGACCCCGGTCTCTTCTGGCGCTGGGCTACGGTCGTCTCAACTGTGCTGTTCGTCGGGCTACCGTTGATACTCGGCCTCTACATTCGGTCGCAGCGCGAGCTGGCGGCGACCTATCGGGAACGCGCCGCAGACGCAGAAGCTCGGACTGCAACCGCGGCGGCCGGTGCACGTTCAGCTGAGCGGACGGCCGTCGCAAGAGAATTGCATGATCTTGTCGCGCACCACATGGCTTCGATCGTGCTGCGGATAAACGTGGCACGACACGTGCTCGGAGGTGCTGACCCACGGGTCGATGCAGTCTTCGATGACGTTTATCTCACGGCGTCCCACGCGTTGGCCGACATCCGCCGACTCCTTACCGCGCTCCGCGATCCGTCCCTGCACGAAGTGCCTCTTGTAAACTCAGGGGCCGTGCGATCCGAAATCTTTGCGGCCATAGAACGCACCAGGCGCGGCGGGTACGAGGTGATGGCACACGTCGACGCGGATATCAGCGAACTCGATGCGATCAGCAGACTCTCGCTGCTCAGGGTTGTCCAGGAGTCGTTGACCAATGTCATGAAGCACGCGGCCAGCGGGTCGACGGTGAACGTGGAGACGATTCGTAGGGGCGCAGGATTTGCGGTCCGAATCGTCAACAACGGAGTTGAGACCAATCGGCTGATCGGCGAAGGTTACGGAATTATCGGGATGAAGGAGCGCATCACACTGGTGGGCGGGCAACTTGCTACAGCGGCAACAACTGACGGGTGGGAACTCGATGCGTGGATCCCTGCCCGGGCCGAGGCCTCTGCCGGTTTGCCCGGGTACGAGCTGTGATTCGGCTGACGATCATCGACGATCAGCGGTTGGTCCGAGCCGGCCTGCGCATGCTGTGCGAGTCGACACCGGATCTGAGAGTGGTGGGCGAGGGATCCAATGGTGTGGAGGCAATTCGGCTGGCTGCCGAACTTTCACCCGATGTGATCCTGATGGATCTCGGCATGCCCGGTCTAGGGGGCGTAGAGGCGACGGGGCAGATCGTCGCGTCGTACCCTCGGTCGAAAGTTCTGGTGCTGACAACTTTCGACGACGACGAGCATCTCTATCCGGCATTGGCCGCGGGGGCCGCCGGATTCCTGGTCAAAGACACTGCGCCGGAGGACTTGTTGGACGCTATCCGGCGAACGGCCGACGGCGAGTTCCTGTTCTCGCCACAGCTCATGCGTCGAATCGTCGACCGCGCCCTCGCCGCCGCCCCCGATGATTCCACCACGGCATTCGCGCCAGTTTCACTGACCGCGCGCGAGCACGATGTCCTGGAGCTCGTAAGCGAAGGTCTGAGCAATCAAGAAATTGGAGATCGATTGCACATCGGCGTGACCACGGTGAAATCACACGTTTCGAATCTGATGGAGAAGACCGGGTGCGACAACCGGGTTCGTCTCGCTATCTTCGCGCAACGCACTGGTTAGCTGTGCATGTCGACGTGATTCGGCATGGTTCCCGTGCTGAGCGGAATGGTCTGCGCGGGTTGTGCACCGGGCTCGACCACCACGAACTGTCCCATCATTCCCTGGTCTTCGTGCATGAGTAGATGACAGTGGTACATGTAGGGCTGTGTCGAGTCGGCGTAACGGCCGAATGTGAGCGCTAACCGAATCCGTTGACCCGGCGGTGTGTACACGGTGTCCTTCCATCCGCTGAGCTCGGGCGGCGGAGGCGTTCCGTCGATGTCGATGATCTGGAACTGGGCATCGTGTACGTGAAAGTTATGTGGCCAGTTGTCTACGTTTGTTACGGTCCACACCTCGGTGGTATCCACGACGGATGTGAAATCGATTCGGTTCATATCCATCCGTCGGCCATTGATCATGAACCATTGCAATTCGAAATCTCGTTCCGCCGCCGGGCTTTCGACCTCCAACTGCGGTAGGACCGCCAGAACCGTGGGGAGTGACGGTGAAGCTTCGAGTTGTTGTTCTGCGCGCAATTCGAGTATGTCGAAGGTGTCTTCGAAGCCGAAGGCATCTGCGGATTCCTGATCCACACCACCGCGACCATCGATTGGAAACGTCCGCAACATCGAGTCGGTCCCCGCATCGATGTGCACTAGCACCTCGACGCGTTCGCCCGGGCTGATCTGAATCCTGCTCAACGGCAGGGGTTCCGATAGAAGACCGCCGTCAGTCGCCAGAAGATGAAATTCGCGGAAGTCGTCGAATCCGAGGTTGTACAAGCGTCCAGATGATCCGTTGAGGACGCGGAGACGTATGCGCTCGGTCGTGACAGTAAGGGACGCGCCGGCTACGCCATTGGTGATGATGGTGTCACCCAGCAGACCAATATCGGTGGAGTCCGATTCGTCGAGGCTGCCGTCCGGCTCGAACCGACGGTCCTGAATGATGAGCGGCACGTCGTCCACTCCGTACTCCTGGGGGAGTCCGACGGAATCGGAACTATCGTCGTCGATGAGGAAGATCCCCGCGAGCCCTCGGTACACGTGTTTCTCCGTCGAACCGTGCGGGTGTGGGTGGTACCACAGCGTTGAGCTGGGCTGGTCGACGGTCCAGGTCGGTTCCCATAGAGCGCCGGGTTCGATGGTCTGATGGGGGCCGCCGTCGAATCGGGCCGGTACGTGCATTCCGTGCCAATGCACACTTGTCGGTTCGGGCAACAAATTCTTGACACGGAAAGCCACGGTTTCACCGCGACGAGCACGCAACGTCGGCCCCAGCACAGAGCCGTTGTATCCCCACGTGGCCGTCGTTTTACCTGCGAGCATCTCAGTTGTGCCTGCCGCCACTTCGAGGTGAAAATGGCGGGTACCGTTCGCGTCGACAACGGACTCGGCTAGGGGCGGAATCGGCAGCGGCCGATTTGTCGGCGCTCTCGCTGGTTCATTCTCGGTGACGACGCATCCGGCGAGGATCACGACCGGTGTCGCGGCAAGGCCTGTCAGAAAGTGTCTTCTCGATAGCTGGTTCACAGGGTTCCTCGTTCGAGCTGGGGTATCGGGGGTATCCCGACGTTCTCGAACCAGTCTTTGCGATTCGGACCATCGTTTCCTCCGCCCCAGGGCGGCCGCGCACCGGTCTGCATCTCCTACCCAGGTACCTGGCGCAGCGTCGAAGCTGTCAGAAACCGGGATCCCGAACGGTGATCGACGGCAACGGGATCCCGTATCAGACCGTCTGGTCGCTGGTTAACGAGCGATCAGGGGCCGGTCAGTTCGGATGTCGATCCCGCGCAGCTGTTCGCGACGGGTGCGCCGGACAGACGGTCGTTGACCCAGCCAATCGCCTCAGCCGTAATGGGTAGGAACGGGAGCAGATGGCCGATCGCCAGGCTCGGAAACACCGGTGGGATCCAACGGGTTTCCTGATACTCGACATCGGCGCCCTTGTCACACCAATCGCGTACCAATTGGCGGACCTGTCCGATAGGGATCACATCGTCACTACCTCCGGATGCCACGAGCACCGGCGCCATCGGCTTGCGGTTCCCGATGCGCTGCTCCTCGATCCGTTTCCTGAAGTTGGGGAGTACCGCGAGGAGTTGCTCACCTGAACGGCCGCCCGTGGTGTACGTCGGGAGTGACCGATAGAAAGTTCTGAGGACGGTCTCGATGATGCACGTATCGGCGACCTCCCGAAGCATGGCTTGTCCGGCCGGGTTGATGGCTGAATCGATCTCGGCGCGGGTGTCGGGATAATCGGCATAGATTCCGTTGATGACGTAGCCGACCAGCCCAATTCCCACTCCGCCGGGCATACCGTTGCCGAACGGCCCCTTGACTACCGATTGAGAATTGATCAGGGCCGCCACCAGATCAGCGGGCGGTGCCCCAGAGTACGTGCCGCGGATCGGCAGCTCCGGTGCATACTCTGCCTGCGACTCGGCTGCCGCAGCGGCGGCGCCACCGCCCTGCGAGTATCCGAACACGATCGTCGGTGTTGTCGCCGTGACTCCGGAACCGGGAAGTCGTTGTGCCGCACGGATCGAATCCAGAACGGCGTGTGCCTCGGACGCGCGATTGACGTAGTCGTGCATCGCGGGTGTGCCGAGGCCTGCGTAGTCGGTCACTACCACCGACATCCCCTGTGCCAACAGTGGATAGATCGACACCGCTTCGTACTCGGCCATCACGTCGAGGGGGAAGGTGTAGTGGATCAGCTGGCTCATCAACTTCGACGGTGCGCATTGGTCGCCCTGGCCTTGGATTCCGACCGCTACCGCGACGACGGGCCGCGGCCCTGGACCACTCCATGGCTGACTCGACTGGATATAGGTACCGGTCACCGCGTTCGGACTCCCATTGGCGTCGGTGCTCCGATACATCAACCGGGTCGCGGTGCCGGGGATCTGCCCGGTCGCGTTCGGCAACGCGAGCGCGATCGTCATCGGTTCCGACCGGATCACGTCACCCGGCTCGCCGTTCGGCAGGGGGCTGGGAGGCGTGTAGAAGGCTTCACCGACCGATGCGGCAGCGGGAACCGCGGACGCGGTGGGCGGCGAGACCAGCCCCGGGATCGCGGCCGCAACCAAGGAGGCGAGTGCTAACCAACGTGTAGCTCGAGTTCGGCGACTTCCGGTCATCGGTGTGATGCCCTTCTGATAAGTGGAGATCTGTTGACCCTTGCGAGTGAGAAGGCTCGACTTCCGCGACCACTCGGGCCTGTATTCCGGTAGCGGGCCGGCGCACGAGATCACGCCGTGGGTGACACCGTCGAGGTGATGCACTCGAAGTGGAAGTGCGCATCGTCCGGAGTTTTCAACATCGTGGTCAGCGTGGACCGGGTGAAGGGCCAGAGGTCGATGTTTCCGCCCTCGGTGAAGTACCACGAGTTGCAGCCCGTGTTCCAGACCGTAGGCACCATGGCTTCGGCCACCTGCCGGTTGAATTCGGCGGTCGCCTCCTCGGTGACCTCGACGGTATCCAGTTCGCCCCGGCGGAATCGTTCCAGCCACTCGACGATGTAGCGAGCGGTGACTTCTGCGGAGTACTGCAGGGATATGGAGCCGGTGGGGGAGTTGGGGCCCAGTACGGTGAACAAGTTCGGCAGCCCGGGAATGGCCGTCATCCGGTATGCGCGCGGCCCGTCGGCCCAGATCTGGTCGAGCCCGCGCCCGTCGCGCCCCGTTACCCGCATCGGACGCATGTAGTCGTGCGCCCGGAAACCGGTGGCCAGCACGATGACGTCGGTGGGGTGCTCGCGCCCATCGGCGGTCCGGATTCCGTTCGAAGTGATCCGATCGATCTTGTCCGTGACCAGCTCTGCGTTGGCCGCACGCACCGCGCGGTAGTAGGTGCCGGATATGACCTGCCGCTTACAAAGCGGCTGGTAATCGGGTGTGAGATCCTCGCGCAGTCGCCGGTTCCGGATCTGTCCGCGCAGGGACAGGCGGGCGTACAGCTGGGCCGTGCGCCGCCGCCAGGTGTCGTGTATGACCAGGTCGGGCAAGATCGCCGAGCCCCACAACATCATGTCGTACAACCGGTTCTGTAGGCCAGGCATTCGAGTGAACGCCGCGGCAACGATGCGCGGTTGCCGCAGTTTCATGGGTGCCCACAGCACCCACTGCGGCGAACGTACGAAGTGAGTCAGAGACTGCGCGGCCGGTTGCAGAGCCGAGACCACCTGGACCCCAGTCGATCCGGTGCCGATGACGGCTATTCGCTTACCGTCGGTCTCGAGTGCGTCGTCCCAGCGGGCGGTGTGCACCACCTCGCCGCCGAACTCGTCGAGGCCCGGGATGTCGGGCGTCGCGGGATTGTGCAGCACACCGGTAGCGCAGATTACGAAGTCGGCGCCGATCTGCTCGCCCGAGTCGGTGACGATAGTCCACCGCCCGGACGCGTCGTCGAAGTCGGCCGACACCACCGTCGTGTTCAGTCGAATTCGATCCGTCAAGCCGAAACGTTCGACGACGTCCCTGTGGTATTTCTGAATCTCCGGTCCCGAAGCCCAGATCGATGACCAGTCCGGCTTCGGCGCGAAGCCGAATTGGTAGAGCTGCGAGGGCACGTCGCAGGTGAGGCCGGGGTAGCGGTTCCAGTGCCAGACGCCACCGACGTCGGATCCCTTCTCCAGCACCTGAAATCGACTGAATCCCGCCCGCTGCAGTGTGTATGCCATCGTGATGCCGGCGACGCCTGCACCGATCACGACGATCTCGGGTTCGCGAACAACGGTCACGACATGACCTCCTCGGCATAAAGCGCCCTCGTGACGGTTCGCCGCGAGGTCTCGATGGCGTCGGCAAACGCCGTAGCTCGGTGTTCACGGGACATGAAGTTGCAGCCGAGGGCTGACAGGTCGTCGGCGTCGGGAAGGATCGGGACCACGCGAAGACCTGACTCTCTCGCTACGGCGATCTCGCGGTCGAGGACGGCTGACATCGGTCGGCGCAGTGTGAGTTGCTCCAACCGCCCGCCGATGCCTCGGCCGCGCACGCCGGGCGCGGACGCCATGGGCGCGATGACGTAGAGCACGTCGATCTCGGTGGGGTCGATCAAATCGACAGACGCCGTGGATGCGACGCCCCCGTCCAGGAAGGTGCGCCCGCCGATCGTGACCGGTGGCATCCAGCCCGGCACCGACCATGACGCGCGAAGTGCCTCGTGCGCGGCCACTTTCGGTGCGCCAAGGGCACCGAAGGCGGTGCGGGTTCCCGTCGCAGGCTCGAATGCGACAAGCCGCGCGCCCGGGTGGGGGAGCCAACCGTCGGGGCCGGCGATGTCGTCGGCGAGCTCGCGCAGGAAGGTGGTGTCACCGCGGCCCCTGGGGGCGAGGCCGGCGATCGCCGCGTGCCCGCCCGCGCCGCGGTGCCGGACGGTTCCGAGATGGGTGAACGCAGGAAAAGGCAGGGGCGGAAAGCTTTTGGGCACTGCTTCGATGTGTCGCCGCAAGACGTCGTTTACGGAACGCCCCGCCTGCATTTCCGCGAGGTCTTCTGCGGAGTACCCGCCGGCCAGCATCGTGACGATTTCCGAACCTGCCGAGGTTCCCTGGAGGACGGTGGCGGTTCGCGGGTCCCACTCGAGCTCGGTCGCGAGTGCTGACAGGGCTGCGATAGCCCAGGCACCGCCTATCGTGCCTCCGCATCCGATGGCCAGCCCGACTCGCGTCATCGGCGCATCTGCTTCGACTCGTCGCTGTGCTGCGCGGCGTGGCGGGCGATGCGATCGAGGTAGGCACCGCGGCCGACGGGGTCGGTGGTGAGCGCCCTGCGGTCGTCGATGCGCTTGCGCGCGAAGCGTTCGATCGGCTCGGGCGTCAGTGCTGACACCAGGGTCCAGCCGGGGCCGACCCATTTGGGCACCGAAGTCTGGGCGGCCTTGGTCGACAGGGTCCCGATCACGGCGTCGGCGACGTCCGAGGGATCGACCGTGGGGAGTGAGCCGCCCAGCTTCGTGCCGGAGCTGAGTTCGGTGCGGACTGCTGCGGGGAGGATGGCAGAGACACTGACGCCGGTGCCGTCGTATTCGCGTCGCGCGCCGAGCGAGGCGCCGAGGGCCGCGTACTTGCTGGCGTTGTAGGTAAGCATTCCCGGGATTGCGATGCGGCCCGCCATGGAGGCGATGTTCACGATGTGTCCTTGCCCGCGGGCGATCATCGACGGGAGCACAGCGCGCATGCCGTTGAGCATGCCTCGGACATTGACGTCCAGGATCAAGTCGGTTGTCGCCTCGTCTTCCTCCAGGAAGTGGCCGAGGGGCATGACACCGGCGTTGTTCACGAGGGTGTCGATGTGCCCCTGCGCGCTGAGAACTTTCGCCGTCGCCGCAGCCCAAGAGTCGCGGTCGGTGACGTCCAAGTGGATCGCGTGGGCGCCAGGGATAGTTGCCGCGGTCTCGGCGGCAATATCGGCGTCGACGTCGGCGATAAATACAGCAGCACCGCCCTCGGCGAAGCGGCGGGCGGTTTCTGCGCCGATTCCGCGAGCCGCGCCGGTGATGATGACCGTTTTACCCTGCAGGTCGACGCGGGGGCGAATGAGGTTGAGCGGGTTCATCGGGAGACATCCTTGCTACTCGTGTGGTCGATCAACTTGTGTCGCAGAACTTTGCCGCTGGGGTTGCGGGGAATCGCCGTCAGCGCGACGAACCGTTTGGGGACCTTGTACCGCTCGACGACGCCACGCAAGTACGTGGTGAGCGCGTCGTGGTCGACGATGGCGTGCTCGGCAGGAACGACGAACGCCCGCAGCACTTGCCCGAATTCAGGGTCATCGACGCCGATCACAGCCACGTCGGCGACGGTGGGGTGATCCGCGAGCGCGTGCTCCACCTCGAGAGGGAAGACGTTCTCCCCGCCGGAGACGATCATGTCGTCGGAGCGGCCACTGAGGAACAGCAGCCCGCTCTCGTCGACGTAGCCCACGTCGCCGGTATCGACGTACCCATCGATCACGTCTTTGGGCGGCGTCGGTGTGCGTGGGTCCGGGGTGTAGCCGGAGTACCCGAGCGGGCCGCGGACCAGGATGCGGCCGGGCTCGCCGGTCGCGGCGAGGCTGCCCCGCTCATTCACGATGCGGATCGAGACGCCGAGTGCGGCGCGGCCCGCCGTCGTCGGAAAACGTAATAGGTCGTCCGATGTCGCGATGCTGACGACCCCGGCCTCGGTCGAGCCGTACCCGTTCACCAGGATGTCGCCGAACAGGCGTTGAAACCCCGAGACGGTCACGCCCGTGATCGGGGCGGCACCGGTCGCCGCCGTCCGTAGGTGCGCGTTGGGTGCCACGGACGCCACGGTGGATGACGCGACAATGCGCTGCAGCATCACCGGTACTGCGAACAAGACGGTGACGCGATGGCGGATCAGGTCGTCGAGAACAGTGTCGACGTCGAACCGGCAGTGGGTCACCGTCGTGATCCCCAGTGCGATGGAGCCCAGCACGGCCAGTAGCCCGAAGCCGTGAAAGAACGGCGGCCCGATCAGGGCGACGTCGCCTGCTCGAAGGTCCGCACGGGCGGCGCCGGTGGCAGCGAGCCGAACGATACTCATCGGACGGATCGAACGTGGCACTCCCTTCGCCAGTCCAGTCGTCCCTGACGTGAGCAGCGTGATGCGGCCGGGCCGCCGCGCCAGGCGAGTCGGAGTCGCTCGACGCGTGAGGATCGCCGCCAGAGAGTGGCCGCTGCGCGGGTCCGGGTCGAGGTCGGCAACGATCAGCAGTCCGGCGAATGCACTGGCGTGGATCGCCTCGGCGTATTCACTGTCGTACACAAGGACGTCGGGCGCGTGCCGCTCGAGTAGTGAAGCAAGCTGCGCCGGAGTCAGTTCCGTGTTGATGGACACCGTCTCGGACCCGATCATCCCAGAGGCAAGGAAGCCGATCAGGAAGCCGCGGTGGTTGCGACACAACACGCCCACCGACCGCACCGGGGTCGCGGCCGCGCCCAATTCGGCGGCCAGGCTCAGCGTTGCTTCGTACAGCTCGGCGAAAGTTATGGCCCCGTCATCGTCGATGACTGCCGTGCGATCGGGATACCTGGCGGCGGACAAGGCGAGCAAAGTGGCCGGGGTGGCCCCGTGGCGCCAGAGCGCGGCGCCCATTCGGGCGAGCGCGGCGGGGGGTGGGGTGAGGGCGCCCGAGCGTGCAGCGGCGGCTGCCGCCTGCAGCCACTGCCGCCGGCTGCCTCGACTCGATACGTCGCGGGCCATCAGACAACGCTTTCCGGTGCGGCCGCTGCGGCATCTCGCTGCTTTGCCATGGCGCGCTGGAATGCAGCCTCCGACGCCGCGCTCTCACCGCTGCGCCGGTCCGAAAGCGAGAGCACCACACTCATCGGGCCCTCGAACGCCACCCCCAGGACGTGAGTCAGGCTGGTGCCGCGCGGCGCCATGACTCGCGGTCGCCGAGTGATGGCGTACGCGAGGACGCGCGCCGCCTGGGTGGGGGTGTGCCCCGGTGACTTGCTCACCCACCCGGTGGCGACCATCCTGCTTTTGATGTGTCCCGCATACACGGTCGTTACGTCGATGCCGTCGCGCTTCGCCTCCAAGCCCACCGAGCGCAGCCAGATGTCGAATCCGCCTTTGCATCCGAGATAGAAACCCCAGCGAGGTGCCGCGGGTGTCATCCACAGACCGGCAGTGGCAATGTTCACGATCTGACCACCGCCGTTCGCCTTCATGCTCGGCAGCAGCGCCAGCGTGAGCCGCATCGGGCCGGTGAAATTGGCTCCGACCATCGCGTCCATGTCCGAGATTCGCTCGGCGCTCCGATAGATGCTGCGGCGCAACGATTTTCCAGCGTTGTGAACAAGGATGTCGATCGGGCCGTGTGTGCGAAGGAGCTCCTTCGCGAAGGCGTCGATCGCAGGCATGTCCGATAGATCGAGCGGACACGCGTGAGCGATCCCGCCCGCGGCCGTGATCTCCGCGGCCACCTCGTCGAGCCGTTCCGCGCTGCGCGCGACCATCACGACGATCGCTCCGTGTGCGGCGAGCAGGCGGGCCGTCGCTTCTCCCTGGCCGAAGGACGCGCCGGTCATCAGCACCGTCTTGCCCGCAACTGTCCGGCGTATGCGTGCGTCGTTGCGCTCCATCCGGGGCCCGATGAGCGCGAGCACGGCGCGGTCCATCAAACGTGCAATACCGGTGGTCCCGGCCATTTCAGATAGCGTCATAATTTGAGATTATGGCATTATCTGAAACTAGTCAACATACTGCGGCGCGGTACGATGACGGCCGTGACTTCGACCGCGAACTCCCGTCTGGCGACCCAGGCGCTCACCCGTGCGCAACTGAAGACGTGCGCACGAGAACTGCTGCTCGACCACGGCTATGCAGCTACCTCGATCGCGCAGATTACGCATCGCGCGGGGTTCACCACCGGCGCCTATTACTCGAATTTCGCCAACAAAGCCGAGCTCACCCTTGAACTGCTGAGCGACCTGCAGGCCGAGACCCAGCAGCAACTGGAGAAGATTCTCGCCGTCGAGAACACCGTCGAGCGCATCGGCGCGTTGCACACCTGGGTCGAGGAAACTCTGACGTCGGGGTGGCCGAGGCTGGAGCTCGAATTTGCGCTCGCCAGCCGCGGCGACTCAGCGCTCGTGGATCGGGAGGGTGAGCGCAACCGCGATGCGGCCCGCAACCTGGAGAGTTCCCTGGAGCGGCTCGCGCCCGCGCTCACCGACGGGCCCGTGCCGATTCGCCGAATCGCGGAAATCATCTTGGATATCGCATACGGACTCGCGGTCCGCAAGATCATCGACCCACAGGTGACCGCCGACCACTTGTTCCAGACGATCTACGTTCTCGCCGCGGCAGTCGGCGCGGACGCGCCTTCTCGACAGCAGTAAACCCCGGTCAGGTAAATCCTGCCCGGGGCTCTACGAGGCTGTGGTGCGGACCGATCTCGGCATGTTGTCCACCGCGACCTCTAGATATTCGCCGAGTTGCTCGTGCAAGTTCTCGTCGAGGGTGCGGCCCAGGATGGAGTGCACGGATTCGACGGCTAGGGTTCGCATGATCTCGAGCATGCGCGTCACCCTCCGCACGTCCTCTCCCTGCGGGATCCAGCCATCGCCATACTGATCGACGATGTGTTCTCTGACGGTCGAGATCATGGACTTGGAGATGGCGTCCACAGCAGAATGGACGCGCGCATGGATGTTCAACAGTTCTCTGATACCGAAGCCGTGTTCCATCAGGGAAGTGAGGCCGTTCAACAACTTCGGGTCCGTGAAGGTGCACTGGTCGGAGTCCACGCGCGCGAGCCCGAAATCGATCAGGCGTTGGAATTGAGCAGGATCTCCGACTATCGCCTCGGCATCGGTGATCGAGACGGTGACGGTATCCTCGCTGGACGACCACAGCTCGGTGACAGCGCGCTGCAGGCCCAACACTTCGGTGAGGTCCTTGCCGCTTTCCCAACCGTCGATGAAGTCGGCAATGTGCGTCGAGGTGAATCCGCGCTGCAGCAGAATGTCGATCAGACGCAGGCGGGCCACATGCGAATCGTCATAAATGCCGACCCGCCCCCGCTTTTGCGGCGGCGGGAGCAGGCCACGTTCGCGGTATGCCCGCACATTGCGCGTTGTGGTCCCGGCGGCACGGGCGAGCTCGTCGATGCGATAGTCCGTCATCGAACAACCCCTTTCACGTGCCCGTGCCGCCGTTGTGGTGCCCTGCCGCGATCAGATCGTCCCGGCAACAAGATCGTCGTCGGGGGCCGCAACGTTCGCAGCCGTCACCGAGTAGTCGGGCAGCACGACCGTCTCGAGCTGTTTGACATACTGCGTCGCGAAGCCGGGGAACATAGTGGCATTGAACCCGTCTTCGGTGAGGTACCAACTCGAGCAGCCGGAGTTCCACGTCGTCTTGGTCAGCCGCTTTTGCAGCTCGTCGTTGTACTCCTTCTGCACGCCTGCACGGACGTCGAGCACGAAGTTCTGGTTCACCGCGGTAGCGATGGCATCGACGATGTAGTCGATTTGCGCTTCCATGTAGACCAGCGCCGAGCTGTGGCCCGGTCCCGAGTTCGGCCCGAATGTGAAGTACATGTTGGGGTATCCCGACACAGCGATCGACTTGTAGGCGTACGCGCCCTTGCTCCACTCATCGCCGAGGACGCGGCCGTCCCGTCCGGTGACCGGAATCGGAGAGCCGGTCTTCGACACGTCGAATCCGGTGGCGAACACGATCGCGTCGAATTGGTGCTCGATACCCTCGACCGTGCGAATTCCCTTGGCTGACATGCCGGCGATAGGCCACGTGACCAACGTGCAGTTGTCCTTCTGCAGAGCCGGGTAGTACTGGCTCGTCATCAGCAACCGCTTGCAGCCGGCCCTGAACTCCGGTGTCAGCTGACGACGCATCCACGGGTCACGGACCTGGCGGCGCAGGTGCAGCTTGGACACACCCTCGACTACACGCGTCAGCGGCGACTTCCAGACCACGCCAAGCGCGACGGATTCATGGCCCCAGAACCAGGCTTTGCGGGCGAGTGACTGCGTGAACGGCAGTCGTCGGTACATGGTCCGTGTGATCTGCCGGGTTCCGAGGTTGGCACGTGGGAGTACCCATCCCGGTGTGCGCTGGAAGACCTTCACCGATTCCGCGACGCGGACCAACTCCGGCACGATCTGTACCCCGCTCGCGCCCGTGCCGACGACGGCGACTTTCTTACCCGTGAAGTCGTAGTCGTGGTTCCACCGGGCGCTGTGGATCTTCTCGCCCTCGTATGTCTCGATACCGGTAATTTTCGGGAGGCTGACGTTCGCGAGGGGTCCCGATGCCATGACGACGGTGCGAGCGAACACGGGTTCGCGATCGTCGATGGTGATCTCCCACAGCGACAATTCCTCACGCCATGTCAGATCGACGACGTTGTGTTCGAATCGGAAGTACCGACCCAGGTCGAACTTGTCGATCATCGAATCGATGTACCCGAGGATCTCCTCGCTACCGGAGTAGGTGTGCGACCAGTCCGGGTTGGGGGCGAAGCTGTAGGAATACAGACGCGAGGGAATGTCGCAGGCCGCGCCGGGGTAGGTGTTGTCTCGCCACGTACCACCGGGCCGGGTCCCGCGCTCGAGGATGGCAATATTGCCGATTCCCTGCTGGCTCAATCGGACAGCGGCGCCGATGCCGGCGAACCCGCCGCCGATGACTGCGACGGACAGTTCTTCACGGGCGGTCATGCGACGGGCTCGTAGGTGAGTTCCTTCGACCAGGTGGGCTGGCTTCGGAGCAGACGCTTGGGGTATTTGGCGGTCAGGGTGACCATCGAGTCGGCCAAGCGGTGATACGGGTGGGCGCGGTTGATGACGACACTTCCGTGCCAGCTGATGAAGCGATACATGGGCAGTCGTTTCGGGAAGGGGGAGCGCTCACCGACCTTCTTGAACCTCTTCATTGCAGTGTAAAGACGCTCCTCGTCCACACCCATCTCGACGATGTTGTCGCGCATCTTGTTCAGCAGCGGTATGTAACGCAGTGTGCCGATGATCAGTGACGGGTTGAGCCAGGCGCCCACGGTTTCGACAAGAATCTTGCGCATCTTGGCGTGACCCAGAAGCTCGATCACCTCGAAATCGACTGCGAGGTGTCGTGACTCGTCTGCGTTGATGCGTTTGAACACTTCCTGACAGACCGGGTCGTCGATCTCGTCGACGATGAATTTGACCAGCGCACCGTCGAGCGCGACCTCGAGCATCGGGATGACGGTGCCCAACACGGCGAGGGGCGTCCGATCGGAGTACTTGTCCAGCCAGTCGATGATCAGCTTGACGTTGACGTTCGGCTGCGGGATCTCGTCGTTCGCGAGCATTCCCCAGCGGCGCATGAGAGCCAGCTCGGCGTTCGCGTGCTTCTGCTCCTCGGCGTGGAAGTGACGGTAGATATCACGCAGCGTCTCGGTCGGAGCTTTGCGGGCCATGGCTGCAAAGCCGCGGGCACCGACGTTCTCGATCCACATGAGATCGGCCATGAAGGGCTTGAGTTTGGCGTGCAGTTCGGGGCCGATCAGTTCGGCGCCAGGAGCGTCCCAGTCGATATCGGCAAGGGCCCATTGACGGTCTTTGATCTTGGCCAGCATGGCGTCGAAATCGAAATTTTCTGACATCGTCATTTTCCTGTCGTAGAGCGTAATTCGGGAAGGGACTGTTGATCAGGTTCGGTCGCCATGAGGCGGTTGAGCAGACCGGCGCCGCGCGTGTACAAGGTCGGGACGAGTCGCTTGGCAAGCCAGATCGCTTTGGCGTCGAGCTGTGGAACGACATACAAACGGCCTGCGTCGAAGGCGTCGAGCGTGCCGACGGCGACGCGTTCGGGCGAGAACCCGGTCCAGCGCATGAGTTTTTGCGCCAGTTCCGACTTCTGGGTGGTGATGCGGCCATCGACCGCGACGTTGGTTTTGACGAACGTGGGGCACAGCACGCTCACGCGTACACCGGTTCCCGACAGTTCCGCTGCGAGGGTCTCGGAAAGGGACATGACCCCGGCCTTGCCGACGTTGTACGGTCCCATCGTCGGCGCAGCCGCGAACCCGGCGGCGGAAGCGACGTTGATGACTCCGCCGCGGCCGGCGGCGCGCAGCAGCGGGACGAAGGCCTCGCACCCATGGATAACGCCCCACAGGTTGATGCCCAGCGCCCAGTTCCAGTCTTCGAAACCGATGTTGCCCACCGGTTGTCCGCCGATACCGACGCCGGCGTTGTTGATTACCACGGTGGGGGCACCGCCGAACTCGAGTTCGGCGAAGAGTGCGAGGTCCTGCACCTGCGTCTGCACGGAGACGTCGCACTGCACTGCGTAACCCTGCCCTTCGAGAAGGCGAACGGTCTCCTCGGCGCGCGCGAGGGAGATATCGGCGCACACCACACGGCCTCCGCGCCGTGCGAGTTCGATCGCGAACGCGCGACCGATGCCGCTGCCGGCACCTGTCACCACGGCATCGGCGCCATACGACGGCGATGGGGTCGATCGTAGTCCAAACATGGCTTCTCGTTTCGTATTATGTTATGACGCAGACTGTTTCGACGAGTCAGACGATGTACCGTGGAGCTGGGCGTGAATGAACTGCGATGTCCGCCGCAATGCCGACGCGGCTTCGGGTGAAATACGGGGGAGCGCCTGGAAGACGTGCATCTGATCGGGCCAGATTTCGAGCTCGCACGTGCTGCCGTTGGCCTCGACGAGGGTGCGCAGATATTCGGCGTCGGCGACCAGCATCTCGGCGCCGCCGGCCTGCACCATGAAAGGCGGCAATACCGTTCCTGCCTCGACCGCCAACCGCAGGCGCGGAATATCGGATTGTTGGCCGTGGGTATAGAGGCCGGTGAGCGCTCGCGCACTGGCAGCGGAGATCATCGGATCCCGTTGTGTGCGCTCGCGGCCCTCCGCCAGTTCGAACGTCAGGTCGATTAGTGGAGAGAAGAGAACCACGGCCGCGGGCTGAGGCACGGACCGCCGTGCGTTGTCTATGACGAGGTCGAGTGCGAGGTGTCCGCCGGCCGAGTCGCCCGCGACGACGATGTTGCCGGATTGGTAGCCCTGCTCGAGTAGCCACCGGTACGCCCGCTCGATGTCGTCGGCGGCGGATGGGAAAGGATGCTCCGGCGCGAGTCGGTAATCCACGACGAAAACGGGCAGATTCGTCTCACGCGAGAGACGTGAGGCCAGACCTCGGTGCGTCCGCGCGGAACAGATCGCGAATGCGCTGCCGTGCAGGTACAGGATCACACCGGCATCGGTGCCGGACACCTCATGGCTGTTGTTTCGGGTGGCGTCCACCCATTCGCCGACGATATTTTCGTGGTCGACGGCCGTGATCGTAGTTCCGCGTGCAACGCCGCCGCTCGCCCGCATCGCAACCTCGACCAGCACTCTGGCCATTTTCACGCCGCCCCGGTCGTACGGGAGCCGTGAGGCGATCGGGCGAAGCGTCAGCGCCGTCGTGCGCGCCGCGCAGCGTGATCGCCAAGATCCTCGCAACGGCAGGCTGGAGCGTGTTGTGCTCGTGGACATGCCTCATATAGTCACAGCCAACTGTGCCAGTTGTCAATGGCCTATAGTTTATTGAAATAGTCCTGAGCGGAATCGGCTCGGGCTGAAACAGGGAACCAACATCGGCGGGCCGAGTGCTTGCGACAAGAGGGGATATCCATCGTGACGATTGAATCGGTGAGCGCTGCCGCCAGCACTGATGCGCGGACACTTCGCCTGGAGGTCGCCGAGGTAGTCCCGGAGACGTCCGACGCTGTCACCCTCGTCTTCGCCCGTTCCGACGAGGGCCATCCTTCGTTCGACTACCGGCCAGGACAGTTCGTGACACTCGAGATCCCGCACGGCGACGGCGAATCCCTCGCCCGCTGCTACTCGCTCTCGAGCAGCCCCGACGTAGACGATCTACCGGCGATTTCGGTCAAGCGCACGACCGGCGGCTACGCCTCGAACTGGTTGTGCGACAACATCACCGTCGGCTCCACCTTGGTGGCACTCCGGCCCGCGGGCACGTTCGTGCCGCCGAGGTGGGACAAGCCACTCGTCCTCGCCGCCGCCGGAAGTGGGATCACCCCGGTCATGTCCATACTCAAGACCGCATTGGCGGTCCACGACCAACACGTCGTGTTGATTTACGCAAACCGCGGTTCGGACTCGGTGATGTTTGCCGAAACACTCGATAGCTTGCTCCACCGTTACCCAACCCGCCTCACGGTGATCCATTGGTTCGAATCCGACCGAGGTCTGCCGACCGATGAAGGACTCCGGGACCTCATCGACCCAGAGCCCGACGCCGACGCCTACCTCTGCGGCCCACCAGCGTTCATGGATCTCGCGCGCACTGCCCTCATCGCCGCAGGACTCTCGCCCGACGCCATCCACCGAGAAGTGTTCACCTCGATCCAAACCAACCCGTTCCGAACCGGAACCGAAAGCCGCCCAGGCACCCCGTCCCAAGTCGGTACGCCCGTTACTGCCGAGGTCGAAGGCGAGCAATACTCGTTTTCTTGTCCACCCGAGACCGTGCTTCTCGATGCGATGCTCGAGCAGGGGATCGACGCCCCGTTCGTATGTCGCGAGGGCACCTGCGGTGCCTGCGCTTTCACTCTGAAGTCCGGCGAGGTCGACATGCGTGTCAACGAGACTCTCGACGACTACGAAGTGAACAAGGGCATCAGGCTCGCGTGCCAGTCCGTCCCGACATCCGACACCGTCGACATCGTCATCGATTAGCGCTACGACACGACACAACGGTGTTGGCGGCTACCTCGAGCAACCTATCCAAATGCGAAAGTGTGTATAACACACGGTTACGTTAATATCCGTGAAATGACCAAACGAGATCCGTCTTCGTCAGATGTCGATGCTGGGGTTCACCTCAGCGGGGACGCCGAATGATCGACGAGCCGGCAACGATCAAGCGGCGCCTGCTGGGTGTGTTGTTGTTCGTGATGATCTTGGTGCTCGTCGGATGGTCGATCACCTCGTACAGCAAGACGTTCGAAGAAGTCGTCAGGGTCGACCTGATCACCGACTCGGTGGGGAACGCGCTACCTTCCAGCGCCGACGTCAAAGTTCGCGGTCTGATCGTGGGCGAGGTCAGGTCTGCGTCCTCGGCCGACGGCGTCGTTACCGCGCACATGGCGATCGACCCCGACAAGGCGGAGCTGATCCCGTCGAACACCACCGCACGGTTGCTACCGAAGACACTGTTCGGCGAGCGCTACGTGGCGTTGATGATTCCCGAAAACAACACCGCGTCACCGATCACCAACGGCACCGTGCTCGAGCAGGACACCAGCGGGAGCGCCATCGAGGTCGGCGAACTGCTGGACAATCTCCTTCCCTTGCTCGAAGCAGTACCGCCGCAGGACCTGGCGAGTACCCTCGGCGCGCTTGCCCAGGGTCTTGGTGGCCGCGGCACCGAGTTGGGAATGACCATCGACCGCCTCGACAACATCTTCAAGGGCCTGAACACCGAGTTACCGGACATCCAAGAAGATTTGCGCGGTGTGGCGGACTTCACGCAGACGTACGCCGATGCCGGC
This sequence comes from Rhodococcus sp. G-MC3, assembly GCF_030063335.1. GTDB lineage: Bacteria > Actinomycetota > Actinomycetes > Mycobacteriales > Mycobacteriaceae > Rhodococcoides. The sequence continues at coordinate 77,635 of NZ_JASISW010000003.1, forward strand.
CCACAGCTGATCGACGCGTTGGACAACCTTTCTGTCACCGGAAACACAATCGTCGAGCAGCGTCCGGCAGTGGATACGTTGATCTCCTCGCTGACGGCGACGAGCGCGTCCACGGCCGATTTCCTGCAAGCGAATTCTCAGAATCTGATTCGCATCTCCGCGGACTCGCGAGAGGCACTGGATTTGCTGGCCGAGTACTCACCCGCTTTCGGCTGCACCTTTGCCCAGTTCGTGCCTATCGTGGAGCGCGCACAGAAAGTCATCGGCGTCGGCGACGAACATGCAGGCATCAATGTGACGATGCCACTGGTCAATCCCCGCGGCAGATACCTGCCCAACCAGGATGAGCCGCGCTTCTTCGACGATCGCGGACCTGCCTGTTACACGCCGGCCGATACCGATGCCGGGGAGTTCTTTCCGCAGTACCCGGGTGGTTCACCGAACGACGGCTCCTACCAGGTGCCGTCGAGAAATCCTGGACCGCAGGACCTTCCGAAGCTTCCGTCCCCGCAGTACGCAGCACTGCCCGGAATCACGGACTCGACCGAAGTCAGCTACGTTGGTTCGGATTTCGAGCGTGACACCCTGGCCGTGATCTACGGCGAGGCAACAGGAAAGTCCCCGCAGGAAGTCCCTTCCTGGGTGACCTCGGTCGGTGCGCCCGCGCTGCGGGGAAGCGAAGTCACGTTTCAGCCGGCGCCGTAACTGCGAGTTAGGGTATTTCCTCGCGACGGTGGTCGATTCTCGGCAGCAGTGAGATGATTCGGTGTGATGAACACCGAGCATGCGAAATCCGGCGACGGTCGAAAGCATCGGTGGACGCAGCACAATGCCGACCGTCGCCGAGATGTGATCAACGCTGCCCTGGCGGTGCTCGAACGTGATGACCGACCAGGGGAATGGGTGACTGCCCAGCAGATTGCCGACGAGGCGCACATTCATCGCACCGGCATCTATCGGCACTTTGCCGACCGAGCCGACCTCGACATCGCTATCCAGCGCACAATCTGCGACCAACTTCAGCACACGTTGACCGCGTCGGTAGTTCTCGAAGGTATGCCGCGATCGGTGGTGCAACGCACCGTGGCTACATATGTGGAATGGGTGGTAGCTCACCCGGCGTGGACCTACGTCATCGAGCAGAACGTGGCGGGCACCACCGAATCACCACTGCAGGAGACGATTGCTCGTGTCGCCGACCAGATCGAGACTGCGGTGGAGGGCTTCCTTGTGCTCGTCGACGCCCAGCTCACCAGCGCCGATCTCAAACTGGTAGGACCGTGGGTATCGAGCCTGATCGCCGGAGGCGTCGGTGCCGTGCGGACTTGGCGGACGCAGCGCGATGCACCTCCCCTCGAGACCGTCGCCGCCTTCATCGCGGACACCATTTGGCTGCAAATCACAGGCTTGGGTGCATCGCGGGGGATTCACATCCCCAAAGTGCCGTTGGAACGGTTGTACAACGGTGCTCGACTCTGAGTTTTGAGTCCTCGTCCAACAGTGTCCTGCGTGTGATCTGCACGTCGCACATGTCGGGTACGTCAGGTGCCGTGAACATCTAGCCGCGACGTGATTGTTTGCACGCTACACAGAGTTGCAGTAACTTTACTGCGACAGCCTGTCGCATTGACTCGGCTCGTCCAACGGAAGGTTCACCTGCCATGACGACTTCGGCCACGGCCCGTGCTGACTACGAGCAGGCTTTGCGAGTACTGTCCGACGCATCCGTTCACCAGCACTTCGATGCCTTCATCGACATTCCCTGGGATGATCCTGACTACGCGATAGTGCCCAACGATCCGCGCTGGATCCTTCCGGCGGCGGATCCACTCGGTGCTACGCAGTGGTACCGAGCACAGAGTCTCGAACGGCAGATAGAGATCGGCATGTATCGGCAGGCGAACATGCTCAAGACTGGTTTGCAGTTCGAGCAGATCCTCATTGCCGGCATCATGAATTTCGCGCTCCGGCTTCCCAACGGTTCACCGGAGTTCCGCTACTCCACGCACGAGGCCACCGAGGAGTGCCACCACACCCAGATGTTTCAGGAGTTGGTGAATCGAATCGGAGTGAAAGTGCCTGGTGGTCCGCGATGGTTCCGCGCGCTGGGACCGCTGTTGCCCGTCGCCGCTGGGCCGGTGCCGTTCGGCTTCTTCGTCGGCGTATTGGCGGGGGAGGAGCCTATCGATCATGCACAGAAAGCGGTTCTCCGCGCCGCCAGTGCGCAGCACCCCCTGATGACTCGCGTGACGCAGATTCACGTTGCCGAGGAAGCGCGGCACATCGGCTTCGCGCACCAGTATCTCGAGTACAAGGCGCCCAAGCTGAGCAAACGTCAGCGGATGATCATGTCCGTCCTCACACCGGTGATCATGCGCGTGCTGTGCGATGTCATCATGAAGCCGAGCAAACAGGTGCAGCGCGAGATGGGCATTCCCCGCGCGGTGGTGAAAGAGGTGTGGTGGAACAGCGAGGAGTCGCGGAAGGTGTTGCGCGACATGTTTGGAGACGTCCGGATGCTGTCGGAGGATCTGGGCCTGATGAACCGCGTTTCACGTCGTGTCTGGCGAGCGACTGGCATCGATGGTCGTCCGTCACGGTTCCGTAGCGAGCCTGCGTCCGCTGCGGCCTGACCGACACCATGCCACACGTCGTCACCCAGTCCTGCTGCGCCGACGCCTCGTGCGTCCTTGCGTGCCCGGTCAACTGCATTCATCCCGCGCCTGGGGAGCCAGGGTTCGGCGAAACCGAGATGTTGTTCGTCGACCCGGCTTCCTGCGTCGGATGTGGCGCGTGCGTCACTGCGTGCCCGGTCGGTGCCATCGTCCCGGACTCCGCGTTGTCGCCTGGGCAACTACCGTTCTCAGTCCTCAATGCCGAGTATTACGAGACGTCGCCGCACGCCGACCGCGCCCCGCTGGCACTTGTGCCTCAGTAGCGTCGCCTGCGTAGACGCGGACCGTTCCGCGTCGCGGTCATCGGTGCCGGACCGGCCGGGCTGTACACCGCGGACGAGTTGCTCAAGCATCCAGAAGTAGCGTCCGTGGACGTTTTCGACGCGCTACTGACGCCGCACGGGCTGGTGCGACACGGCGTTGCGCCAGATCACGTCAGCACGAAGCGGGTCACCGAACTCTTCGAATCGATCGAAAATCAGCCGGGTTTTCGCTATGTGCTGGGAGTGGAGGTGGGCACCGACATCACCGTCGATCAGCTCGGCTCCGCGTACCACGCGGTGGTATACGCCGTCGGGGCCTGCGCCGATCGCGCGCTCGGGATTCCCGGCGAGGGCCTGGAGGGTTCGCTCGCTGCAACCGAAGTGGTGGGCTGGTACAACGGCCACCCCGACCACAGCGGCGCCGCCGTTCCGCTCAGCCACGAACGCGTCGTCGTCATCGGCAATGGCAACGTCGCGCTCGATATCGCCCGCGTCCTCACCCGAGATCCTGAGTGGCTCTCGGCAGCAACTGATCTCGCTCCGGGAGCGCTGGGCCAGTTGAAGGCATCGAATGTGCGAGAGGTCCAGATCATCGGACGACGTGGCCCCGCCGAGGCGGCGTTCACCGCCCCGGAGTTGATCGGACTGGGCTCGCTTCCCGACATCGACATCGTCGTCGATGCCGACCCCGCCATGCTCGAAGGTTCCGATCAGCGCAGCAAGCTACTCGCGGACCTGGCCGCCCGGCCCCGCCCTGACGACTCGACCCGCCGTCGTATCGTGTTGACTTTCGCGTGCTCCCCCGTGGAAGTCCTTGGAGACGGCGGCCGTGTCAGCGGAGTTCGCGTCGTGCGGAACGACCTCACCTGCCACCCTGACGGCACCGTCACCGCCACACCGACGGCGGATGAGCGGACCATCGCGGCAGGCTCGGTGATCCGGTCGGTCGGGTTTCGCGGCACCCCGATTCCCGGCTTGCCGTTCTCCGAGACAGGGACAGTCCCGAACGATCACGGACGGGTGGCGCCCGGTGTGTACGTGGTGGGCTGGATCAAGCGCGGCCCGCGCGGTTTCATCGGAACCAACAAGACGTGCGCCCAGGACACCGTGGAGCAGATACTCGATCACTTCGACAGTGCGATCGAGGAGCCCACTCGGTTGCCCGATGCGCTGCCGGCCGCGACGTGCCCCGATGCCGGCGACCTGGCCGGTTGGCGACGCCTCGACTCCGCCGAACGGGAGCATGGAAGTCGAACAGGACGACCTCGGGTCAAGATCGTCGACCCAGCCCAGCAACGGGTGGCCGGGCGCAGTCCCGGAAACGCGAAATCTCGGCGACTCGCACGCGCCTGAGCTCTCGATGGTGAGCTGGTCCCGTCGTACCGCCGCGACGACGGGACCAGCAAGTCGAGCCGTTGTGCCGTGCTCACGTGAGGTGCGCGCGGCGTTTCGTCATACTCTGGGCCGCTGACCGAAGTATGACGATGTCGGATTATCCTCCGCTGGTGTTGAGTTCGCCGTTGACACCGGCCGGGAAGAAACCGCCCGACCTGACCGGCGCCGGGTTCAGGTACACGATGTTGAGGACCTGACCGGGTGAGCGTGAGAACGCTATTCCGTTGGCGTCCAACGGAACCAAGTTTGCGGCGCCGTCGACAGAGATTCCCTGATCCAGATCGTCCGGTCCATCGAGGCTGTCCCTGGCGTCGGAAATTGCGTTCGCCGGAGTCTCGAGCCCGAGCGAGTACAGGCTCGTGCGGATGATGCCAGCGTGGTACGCCTCGGCTGCGAGGATGCCAGCGGCGGCTTCGAGATACGTTTTGTTCGATACCAGCGGGGCTGCTCCCTTGTAAGCGGTGACGCCGACATCTTCGAAGATGAACGCGCCGAGCAGGAAGTTCTGCTCGTTGGCGTAGACGTCGAACGTCTCACCAGCGCCGATCAGTCCGGCTGCCATCGCTGCCGCATTGAAGCTGGCGTCGAGATCGATCGCAGGGCGAGCGACTGCCGCGCTACCGAGCGCTCCGCGTAGGAAGGCAACGTGATTGAGCTCGTCGAATGCAATTTCCTCGGCGTAGGCCTTGATCAGCGGACTGTCGAACTTGACCTGACGACCTCCGGTGACAGGGCCCGGAGTTCCGGTGCCCCCCACGAGGGTGTCGGGCAGTCCGGCCCCGGTAACGGCCCGTTGGTAGAACTCGGCTTCCAGGTATTCGAGGTTGAGGGCGAAGTTCAAAATCGCTGCGTCGGAAGGTCCTTGACCCGGCATTCCAGGGATGTTCGGACCGTCGGACGATCCGAAGGGAAATGCGGATGCGGCGCCTGCGCCCGCAGTCATCGCGACACCGGCACCCAAGCCTGTCAGTCCGGCTGCCCGCATGAAACGTCGTCGATCGAGACCGTTCTCGGAGCTACTGGTGATGGCCTTGGTGATGAAAGTTCTGTCGAACATTATGCGGTCGTGCCTCTCGTCCGAAGGGGAAATGCATGTTGGCGCCCCCGCGGACGGGATAACAGTAGCGTCTCGAACGATTGTCAGCACCATGAAGTCGAAAGAATTCTTCCTTCGCGGTCAGGGCCTGACATCAGGGCGTGATTCGACGAACCGAGGGGACGGACAGCAAAGCGGTTTCCGGCAGATGACCATCCGCGGCGGCCTGGGCGACGAATGACTCATATCCGCCGCCCACAACACTGGCATGATCGAAAGGCTCACATTATGTTCACCGTCCGTAAAGCCGCTGCTGTCACTGCTATCAGTGCACTGAGCTTGCTTCCCCTGGCTGCCTGCTCCTCCGACGACTCCTCCTCTTCCTCGCCGGAGACGACCGCCGCCTCGAGTCAATCCGAGTCTTCCTCTGGCGCAACGACATCAGCCGAGCCAAAACCTGCCGCAGAGGTCGCTTCGCTGACCGGTGTCGACACCGCGGTAGCACTCGATGCAGGCTTCACCGGCGCGCTGACCAGTCTCGGCTTGACTCCGGGCACTGTCGGCACCGCGACGCTCACCGATGGGTCGCTGCACTTCCCGATCACCGGCGGCAACGTCAAGTACTGGGAGCCTGGCACCGTCGACCCTTACGTGCAGGGCAAAGTCATCCACAACGGCAGCGGTTTGTCGTTGACCGCGGGTGACACCGTCGTAGAACTGACCAACTTCGACATCGACCCGGGTACCTCCATTCTGACCGGTGACGTCATGGTCAACGGCGCAGAAGCTGCAGCGGACGCTGTCCTGTTCGACCTGGACGGACGGACTTTGCAGCCGTTGGCAACCGGACCCAACGACACCGCCATCCTGCAGGGCACCGAGGTCAAAATCTCTGAAACCGCCGCCGGCTTGCTCAACGACACCTTCAAGACCGACGCCGTGACCCCGGGATTGCTGGTCGGTATCGCCACCATCACGATCAACACCAAGTAATTTTCCTAGCCGAACTGTCGTTCGGTGAGACCGGCACGGACTTCTCCGGTGAAGGTGCGCATGACGCCGCACCTTCACCGGAGAACGCGTTTGGAACATCGATCGGGCTGGGCTGACGGCCTGAGCTGAACGTGCCCGGGTGAATTCCGCAGGGCTCCCGACGCCCGCTACGAGGCTGAGCTTCCGGTCGCCTTAGGCCTGATCATCGACCGTGGCGGAAGTGTGGCCGCCTGGATGCCGAATACCACTCAGCAGCTTGAGCACTCGTGGTACCAGAGCGCGCGGCACAAGGCATGACATTTCACGCAACACCTCGGGCTGTTGAACCTGAGAGGCAGAGAAGAGAAGGACATGCAATGCAGAGACTGCACCGATGTCGCCGCGCCCTTACCCGGTCGGCGGTGTAATCGAAAGTGAGTGAATCCCTCGGCAGCGATGCCGTCACCACCACCACCGCCGACACCACCGGCGCGCGCACTGCTGTGTTCGCTGCCGAGAACGAGGCGGCCAACATCGGCGACGATGTAGCCGATGCGGTCCTGACGCGCGCGATTGCCGGTGAACCGAGTTGGATGCAGCACTCGGACGGACATCGATCGGAGCTGCCTACCGGGCGATGGATGGGCGGTACCTGGTCCACTCCACAAGACCGCGCGTTCGATGAGGTGATACTCGATGCCTGCTCCGGCCCGACACTCGATCTCGGGTGCGGCCCCGGGCGGTTCACTGCAGCCTTGACACGATTCGGAACTCAGGCTGTCGGCATGGATACCTGCGCTGCTGCGGTAGCGATGACTCGTGCACGCGGAGGATGTGCTGTCGAAAGTGACGTCCTCGGGCCGCTACCCGCTGCTGGGCGATGGTCGACGGTACTGCTCGCCGACGGAAATGTCGGCATCGGCGGCAATCTGAGCCTCATGCTCGAACAGGTTGCCGACGCGCTGGAGGTCGGGGGTCGCGCGGTGATCGAGGTCGACGCCCCCGGTACCGGTCACCATTACCATCGCAGGCGTTGGCACACCGACACGATCATCGGGCCGTGGTTTCCGTGGGTCAGCGTCGACGCCGACAGCCTGGCCGCACACGCGCCCGCAGTTCGACTCCAGTTCACGGACCATCTCTCCGTCGGTGCGCGGCACCTCGTCTTCGCAACACGGCACTGAAGTCGTGGCGCACCGCGGGTACGGGCGCGTGACCGCACCGGAGCGAGTTCAATCCGATTGCGGCACAGCAACGAATCACTGGTACGCATCCCGTCGTCGCAAGTTCTTCGCCGATGGATGCCCATACGCGCGGAGGTGCCCGGTGATCGGTTCAGGACTTCAACCTCCGACGTACCCGAAGGGTCAAGCCCCACGAGGAGTGCGGTGATGACCAACGTCGTCGATTTTCCCGAACCCCACCGACGTCTGCTTCTGGACTCCGCATACCTGTACGCACTCGACTGCCTCGACGCCGACGAATGCGCCGACATCGACATCCAACTCGCCGCCGCCGACAGTGCTACTCGCCGAGCATTCTACGGCGACGTGCGGGCGTTACGGGAGGCCCTCGCGCTCGCTGCGGCGCCGGGCCAGTACCCGCCTCCGGTCCAACTACGCCTGCGCACATTGCATGTACTGGCCAACGAACCTGCCCAGGATCGACGGCACGGCAACCCGGCCATCAACGCACACATGCGAGACTCGCGCACATCGGCCGGACGGCGGTGGCGTATCCCGGTTGCTGCTGCGGCCGCAGTGGTCATCACACTGGGCGCGGTTGTCATTGGAACCGAACCGTTCGCCCCCGAACCTGCGGCCCCGACAGGGTCGGATGGATCGAGCAGTGTGATCGTTGCCGACGACACGAGAACCATCACCACTCCCGTCGACGGAGGCGGGACGGTGCGCATCGACTACTCCCGTAACCAGCATCAAGCGTCGGTGAACTTCAGTGGCGTCCCCGCCCCGCCCGACGGTTCGGTTTATCAGATGTGGCTTCTCGACGGCACCCCACACTCGGCGGGATTGTTGTTCGGAGCCCAACCGGACGGCAACCACCCACTGACGACACTGCTCGGCGGCGCCACGACATTCGCTGTCACGATCGAACCCGCAGGGGGGTCATCGACACCGACCTCGCTCCCGATCGTGCGCGCCGACCTGATCTGACAAGCCCCCGGCGGGACGACATCCGCACACTGGCATGTGATCTAGGGGGACTCGGGTCGGAGGGCACTGCGGACCTCGGACGCACCCGAGGCAAAGGCAGTGCCGATCTCTTCCAACGCGTAGGGCTCACCGACGGCGCCGGCGAGTAGCCCCCCTGACGGTGTGCGCCGCAGAAACTCGATGGCCTCGACGAGGTCGATCAGCGCGTAGTTGTGACTGCCGACGACCGTCACGAGATTGCGCACGATCGACTCGGGATTCAACTCGACCGCAGCACCGGGGAATACCGATCCGACCAACGCGATCCGTCCGGCCAGTTCGACGACGTCGAGTGCAGCGGCCACGGCGGACGTGCTGCCGGACAGTTCGAAGATCGCATCGGCTCCGAGCCCCACGTCGGCCAATTCACCCGGCGTACAGACTGCGCTCGCGCCGATCTCCGACGCGGATGCACGACGTGAGGGGTCCGGATCGCAGGCCACTACCGAGGCAGCTCCGCGGTCGAGCGCATATGCGATGGCAGTCAGTCCGAGCATGCCGCAGCCGAGGACCACCACGGCGTCGCCCTCGGCCAATCCGATTCGCCGTGCCGCGCAGACGACGGTAGCGGTGGCGCACCCCGCAGGTGCGAGTAGTGCAGCGGGAAGATCTTCCGGGACGACGACAATTCCAGTCCCGGCGAGGAGGTGTACGTGAGTTGCGAAGCCGCCGTTCAAAGTCCACCGGTCGGTGATGGGTTCGTGCCCGTACTTGCGGGCGTCGAGGCATTTCTGTGGTACTCCGCGGGCGCAGCGCGTGCATGTGCCGCACGCCGTCCCGACGGTCCACACCACCCGATCTCCGACCTCGACGGTCGCTCCCGGACCCACACCGACGACGCGCCCGACACTTTCGTGGCCCAAAACAGTAGGTACCGGTGTCGTGCGATGTCCGGCCACAGTGTGCAGATCGCTTCCGCATACCGTCGACAGTTCGACCTCGACCAGTGCTTCGCCGTCGCCCAGGTCCGGTAACGGCACCGGCAGGAGGGAAAATTCGCTGCCCGACCACACGGCGGCGAAAGCCGTCATGCTCCGAGCCGCTTGCGCACTGCGCCGCTGAGCAGATCGACAGCGACGACGAGCACCAGAACCATCAAGATGTAGGTCATCATCTCGTCGAATCGGAACAGTGAAATCGATTGGTTGATCAAGAATCCGATGCCACCTGCCCCGACCAAGCCGAGAACGAGCGAGGACCGGACGTTGACGTCGAGGCGGTAGAGCAGTAGTCCGGCGAACTGCGGAACGACGGTCGGCAGGACCACGTGGATGGCCACCTGCGTGCTCGACGCGCCAGCGACGCGCAGGGCCTCGATGGGACCCTGGTCGATCTCTTCCATCGCCTCGGACCAAAGTTTGGCCATGACCCCTGTGTTGTGCAGGATGATCGCGAGTACGCCCGCGAACGGTCCGAGCCCGACGGCGGTGACGAAGATGAGCGCGAACACGATGTCGGGCACAGCTCGCAGAAACGACATGATGCTACGAGCGGCCTGGTATACGAACGGGTTTCGATTTGTGGAGCGGGAGCCGAGTACGGCGAAAACGATGGAAAGCGGGATGGAGAACGTCGTGCCGACGAGTCCGATCGCGAACGTGACGAGACATGCCTCGATGCCCGGTTTGACCACCGTTGTCCAGGAGAAATCTGGTGGGAAAGCGGATCCGAGGAACGAGGCGATGCCCTGCCACCCACTGACGAGTGCAGTTGCGGATACGTCGGTCTCCTCCACTGCCCAGATGTGCACCGCGATCAACCCGGCGACGAGAGCTGCGCCGACGACAAGGCCCATTCGGCGACGAGGGTGTGGGGGTACCTTCAGGCGCCTGACGTCGAGAGTGGTCATTGGTGGCGTCCTTCCGAAGTGTCGGGACTGTACAGCGCGGTGATGGTGTCGTCGTCCAAGTCGTAAGAGGCGCAGGAGAATGCGATGCGTCCCTGATCGAGCCCGACCATGCGGTGGCAGTGACGCCGGGCAAGGTCGGGCTGATGTAGAACGGCGGCGACGGCGATACCGTCGGACGCCAATGACGCCAGCAAGGTCATCACCTGTTCGGCCGATGCCGGATCGAGTGCCGAGACGGGCTCGTCGGCGAGTAGGACGGGTGCGCGTTGGCACAGTGCGCGGGCGATGGCGACGCGTTGTTGTTGGCCGCCGGAGAGTCGGTCGGCGCGATCGTGTGCACGGTCGGCGAGCCCGACACGGTCGAGGCATCCCATCGCCTCCTCCCTCAGGTCGCGGCCGAAAACTGCGGTGGACCACGACCTCCGCAGCGACAACCGGCCCAGTGCGCCTGCACAGACATTGTCGAGCACCGACCGTCGGCCGACGAGGTGAATCTGCTGGAACACCATCGCGGCCCTGCGGACACGATCCCTGACAAGTGCGGACTCACCGCCGATCTCGATGGTTCCACCGTCCACCGACGTCAGACCTACGACGCATCGCAGCATCGTCGATTTGCCGGACCCGTTCGCGCCGAGGACTCCCACCAGTTCGCCGGCATGGACGTCGAGATCGACACCGTGCAGCACGGTGCGCGCGCCGAAGGATGTGCGCAGCCCGCGAATCGACAGAGCCGGTGCGTCCCGTGATCCTACGAACGAGACTGTGCCGCTGACATTTCCGGCAAGGATGTCCGTGGTCATCCCGCGTCCTTCGATGTCAGTCCTAGTGCGTCTGCGAGGTCGAAAAGTGGCTGATACGTGCTCTGGTCGACGGGCAGGAGCTGACCGGCCGGGTCGACGTCGAGCAGCGCACCTGCCTCGGCGACGGCGTCGGGCGGCAGGTCGACCAGCGCGTCGGCGACGGCCTTCTGGAACTCTTCACTGGTACCGCCTGCGACGGTGATGGGGTCGTTGGGGATCGGGTCGGATGTCCACACCTGACGGAACTCTGACGTGTCGAACTGGTCTTCCCCGGTCGAGGTGGCCAGCTGCTGGGAATTGATCTCGGCGGCGTCGACCTTGCCGTTGGCCAATGCCAGTAGCGCTTCGGGATGTCCGCCGGCGTAGGTAATCTTGACGTCGGAGTCCTGCATGCCGCTGTTGCGCAATGCCATTCGCGGAAGCCCATCACCGGAGGTGGAGCCGGGCTCGGAGAGCGCGAGTGTGCGTCCGCGTAGATCGTCGATCGAGTCGATATCGGAGTCCTTGGGCACCCAGATACCGGCGGTGTAGGTGGAAAGCCGTCCGGCGGCCGTCCCGAAGGAGGCGAGCGCGCGGGCGTCGGCCTCCTGGCTCGCGAACACGTAACCGAGGGGGCCGAAAACGCCGAGCTCGAGTTGACCGTTGCGCATGGCGAGGACCTCGGCGGCATAATTGTCGACGACGGTCACCTCCACGGGGCAATTCAGCTTCTCCGACAGAGCGTCGCCGATGACCTGGAAGGCCGGGGTCAGCTTGGCGGGATCTTCGAAAGGCTCCACACCGAAGCGGATCTTGCCACCGGGACAGGTGGGGGATTCGGCGGCGGAGCTCGAGCTGTCGCCACAGGCGGTGAGGGTGAGAGCGAGGGCGGCGAGCACGAGGGCTGCATGCCGGGGCTTGAACATCGGTTCTCCTAGAGGTCAGAACGAGTCGACAATGGTGGGGGCGAGGCCGAACGCGGTGGTCATGCCGATGCCGGAGGTCACCGACACCACCCTCACGTTCGGCGCGGGGGAGGCGGTGAGGAAGTCGGTGCGCGGGCTGGTGGCGTAAATCCCGCGCCACCGGCGCAGGACGGTCAGCGGTGTTCCGAACAGTCGTGCGCCTTCGCGCAGCAGCAGTTCGGCATTGCGTTCCTCCTCGAACGGGGTGTGGGTCCGTGCGTGGTGGTGGGTGTCTCCGAGGACGATGGCGCCATCGGGGCGTTGGGTGAGCATGAGATTCATGACGACGTCGAGCAATTCCGGGGAATCGGTCTCCATTCGTGTGCGCACAGCGGTGGCCGACGGCATGGCCGCGAGCCCGTCGTATCGCAGCATGGACAGCCCGGTGAGTATGGCCGGGTCGATGACGACGCCTCCCGGTGGGGCGATTTCGAGCATCTGGAGGCGGCAGCGTTCGACGTTCCATTCGGCTGCGATGTCGGGGAAGAGTCTGTCGACGTCGTGGCCGACGGAATGAACCACGTGCCTTCCGCGAATGTCACCGCGCGAGGTATGCACGATGGGTTCGGCTGTGTCCATTGTGATCTCGCCTACGTGGGTGTTCCAGAAGAACTCGACTCCCTCCGATGTCAGCCACTCCGCGATCGCCGGCACTGCTTCCCTCGGATCAACTCGCAGGTCGAGGGGAAGGTGTGCAACTCCGAGGCCACCGATCGGCCCCGCGGCGTCGTGAAGCGTCACCTGCTCGGATCCGCGTTCGGCGGCGAACTCCTCGAGTACTGCGAGTTCGTCTGTCGCACGGGCGATGACGAGCGTCCCGCATTCGCGTACCTCGAATCCTGCCTTTCTGCCGAGCGTCAGCCACCGCTCTCGTGCTGAGAGTGCAAGTGTCAGCGCGTGTCCGGATTGTGCTGTGGTGCAGATGTGTCCGAAATTGCGGATGGACGCGCCTACGGCGCGGTCGTCGCGTTCGATCACTGCGACGGACATGCCGCGCAGCACCGCATCGACGGCATGGGCGAGGCCGACGATGCCGGCACCGACGACGACGAGGTCGAACGGATGGTGGGGGGTTCGGTCGATCATCACGAGAGGTAACAGTTCCTCGTGTGGAGTTACCCGTCAACGGTTGAAAGTGAGTTGTTTGAACAAGTTCACCGCACGTTCACATCCATCATGCAGCATCGTTTACAGTCAGGTTCAAGTAATGGACTGAATGGCACAGAGTTGTTCAGTCAGGTTGGAGGCCAGTCTCAGTGACACTTCCGTTGCATTCCCGCGTCGCCGATGCTCTTCGTATGCAGATCGTCGACGGCACCCTTGCCGTCGGAGCAGCTCTGCCGTCCGAGGCCACGTTGTGCGCGAGGTTCGAGGCATCGCGCGGCACGGTGCGAGCGGCTCTGGCCGCGCTACGTCACGAGGGGATGATCGCAGGCGGCCGGGGACGTCCGCCGGTGGTGTGCGATACCGCCGTCGCGCAGTCTTTCGAGACGTTCATGTCCTTCACAGCGTGGGCGGAGGCGATCGGCCGAATCGCCGGCCAGCGAACTCTGGAGGTGGCACGCCGCGGGGCGAGCTCGGTGGCAGCGGCGGCCCTCGGCCTGGAGGTGGGCACTCCCGTCATCGAAGTGATTCGGCTTCGCACACTCGACGGCATGCCGGCGATGCTCGAGCGATCGAGTTTTCTCGAATCGGTCGGGCGCACACTGTTCGACTTCGATCCCGACTCCGGCTCGATCTACGCGTATCTGATCGGTCAAGGGGTGGAACTGCACGAAGGCAAGCACACCATCGATGCCGTTGCTGCCACGGACGTCGACGCGGTGCACCTCGACATCGACCCCGGCGCGCCTCTGCTTCGCGAAAGACGCAGAGCCCTGGATCTTTCCGGAACTCCACTCGAATACGCCGACGACCGGTATCGACCCGACCGAGTTGCGTTCACCATCGACAACACCCGATCCGCGCACGACCTACGCATCGTCAAGGAGATTTCGTGACCCACTCACGCTCGTTCGACCTCGTCGCCCTCGACATGGCAGGCACCACCGTGGACGAGGGGGGCCTCGTGTACGAGGTGCTCTCGCAGACCGTCGTCGCCGCCGTTGGCAGGCCCCTTCCAGCCGAGCTGCTGGGGATGTGGAAGGGGACCAGCAAGCATGAAGCGATCGCGGGATTGCTCGACGCCCTGGATGCGCCCGCCGATTCCGAGGCCGTCGACACGGTTTTCGAAGACTTTCGTGCGCGCCTGATCACCGCCTACCGCGAGACCTCACCGAAGCCCGTGGCAGGTGTACCGGAAGCGCTGCGTGCACTTCGAGCGCAGGGCGTGAAAGTAGCGCTGCAGACCGGGTATTCCGCGGACATCGCCGATGCGATCCTCGTCGGGCTGGGATGGACCGTCGGCGCCGGTGACGATGACACGGTCGACGCGCTCGTGACGTCGGATCTCGTTGCGGCAAGCAGGCCAGCGCCCTACCTGATCTTCCGCTGCATGGAGGCCACGGGCGTGACCGATGTTCGACGCGTCCTCGTCGCTGGGGACACTCCCAACGATGTTCTGGCCGGATACAACGCGGGTGTGGGATTTGTCGTCGGTGTACTCAGTGGGTCCTTCGGCGAGGATGTACTGAGCAAGTCGCCGCTGACTCATCTGTTGCCGAGCCTGGCAACAGTCGGAGAGTTGATGTAAGGGCTTGTGATCTGTCCCGAGACTTCGGACCCTGAGTTCTCGAATCCCGCAACGTACCTGCCCACCGCGCGGTCGAAGGGTCAACATCGCTAGCAGGCTGCCATGACGGATCCGCCTGGTAAATAGCTGAAACTGGCAGTCGATTGGCAGCTGGGTGCGCACACCTACAGATGGTGAGCTGTTGCCCACCAGCGTCTTCGAGAGCTAGGTGAGAGAAACCAGCTCGGTGATGTCATCGGTGGGAAGCTCACCGTCGACGACCGCGGTGACGACTGCGTTGTTGAGAGTGATTGCGCCCTTGCGGTTGTCGAGAAAAGCGGTGTCGGCCGCATCGCGGCCGGTGGCAATTCGGACCAGTGTCGACCGCGGGGCGAGGCAGGTGGCGTCGACCACGCGCCATGTTCCACCGACGAAGCCTTCGGCGACGGCGTGAAAGTCCATCGGTTCGCAGCCGGGGGCGTAGACGGCAACGAGGCGAGCTGGAACGTTCAGCGCGCGAAGCATGGCCACGACGAGGTGGGAGTAGTCGCGGCACACTCCTGCGCCCGCGAGGAGGGTGTCGACGGCTCCGTCGATCGGGTCGCTGCTGCCCGGCACGTAGTTGAGACGCGCACCCGCCCAGGATGCAACCTTCTCGAGCAGTTCTTCCGAGTCGGCGTAGTCCCCGAACTCCGAGGCTGCGAATCCGTAGAACTTGTCGGCCTCGGCGTAGCGGCTCGGACGCAGGTACACCGACATGTCGTGGTCGGTGACCGGCGCGGGGTCGGTGTTGCCGATGATGGTGGCGTCGTACGCCACCTGAAGGTTGCCGACTCCGGCCTCGAAGACGTGGATGCGGTTCCCGTGGACACCGGAGACCTCTTTGGCCGAGATCGACTGACCGTCGAGGACGAAGGACAGCGATTCGATGACCTGGGTGCCCGGGTGCGGTGCCACGGCGATCTGGAATTCGAGGGTGGTGTCGGCGGTGATATCGACATCGAGGCGGGCGGAAACGTCGCGTTTTAGCACGGCAGCATCTTTCATCGAACGAAGGGTGGCGGGTGAGGGGCGCGGCACGCTGGTACCCGCAGGACTCACGGGCAAACGTTGGTTGCTGTGGGTCTCGTCACCCCCGAGGGCAACCCCGGAATCCTCAACCTGGTGAGAACCGGGCTCGCCACGACGCGTCCGACCTTGGAACAGGAGCCGGGCCTCGGGCGCACAGTGGTGACCTAACGGAGTCAGAACGCACTTGCTGCCGGTCTGCTCGCGATGAGCGCGGATCGGCCGACATCAGAAGGCCGGGATCGAGTGGCGCACCGATGGCAAGCGCGCCGCGACCACCGCGAGCACGAGGGTGAGAACACCCGCAACGACGAGAGCCGACGACAATCCTCCGGTCACCGTGCCGATGGCGAGAATCACCAACGCCGACAGGAACTGACCGATGAACAACGAACCGGTCCACGCACCGGTGCCTCGTCCACGCTCCTCGAACGGCATGGCTCCCAGTACCCAGGTCAGCAGCGTGGGGAGCAGGATTCCGCCGCCCGCGGAGGTGACCACACCGCCTACGACCACCATCGCGGTGTTCGGTGCGAGCCCGATCGCGACGACGCCTGCGCCTGCGGCAAGGAATGCGCTCGGCGCAACCTCTTTGGTCCGAACGTCCCGAGCTTGCCGAACGAGATCGCCCCGAGCGCTGTGCCCAGTGCCGCGAGAGCACTTACCGCACCGATGGCCCCAGATCCGCTGACGCCGACGTTCGACAGGGCGTAGGGGATCTCGACGATCGGTATGTAGAACACAATCCCGCCGAACAGGGTGACGGTCAAGGGGGCCAGGAGCGGACGCCATTGGACCGGCTGCAGGGTGGGGTGCGTCTGATCTTCGGTCGGTGCACTCGGCTGCCACAGCAGCACCGCGACCGAGCCTGCGAATACGATTCCCGACGCATACAGCCAGAACGGCGTCCGCCAACTCGACTGTGCGAGAGCGCCGCCCAAGCCGATGAAGACGACGGCCGAGAGGGAGCTGAAAACGACTTGCAGCCCAAGATAGCGTGCGCGTGTTCTTCCCTCGAAATAGTCGGCGATCAAGGTCGTGGCGCATGTCATGATCGCTGCCTCGGCAATACCGACCCCGACTCGACTCGCCACGATGGAGACGAGTGAATCCAGATAGAGCGGAGCGGTTCCGAACAGTGCGTACATCAGGAGCGAGATCTTCATCAAACGAATGCGGCCGACGGCGTCGACGATCCGGCGTGCACCGAACGCCAACAGTCCGACCATGAGTGCGGGTGTGGTGATGACCAAGGGGACGAGCCATGTCGCTGAGGACTGGTGCGAGAACTCGTCGAGAATCTGCGGTTGTGCGGGCGAGAGAAGGACGGCGCCCAGTACCGAGAGGCAACTGATCGCAATGAGAAGTGTCCCCTGCAGTGGGCCTTCGGTTCGCTGCGAATCAGTCATCTGCCGAGGTTGGGAAATTTCGTGTGTCATGCAGGCTCCATTGAGATCAGGGCTCCACTGGCGATGCGGAACGAAGTGACTCGGATCACGAGGTATTCGAAGTGTGATCGAGTCGATCGGTCGGTGGAAATCACAATTTCTTGGTGCCGGTATCAGTCGGATTGATATCGACCGCCATAAACACCAGTGATACCAAAGATCAGCAATTGACTGTTCCCTGATGCCCGGAGGCACGCGAAAGTGGAGGAGGTCACACATTCGCCTTGCTCGATCACCGCCAGGGAGCGTCGAGCGAACTCGTGAAAGAAGCTATCGCCGTGGATATCGCAGCACTGCCCATTCCCACCTTCGCGCTCGCCACCGTGCTTATCGACGGTCGACCGCATGCCGCACTGCTGGCAGGCGGCGCGTTCCTCGATCTCGACAGCGTCGCCTCCGAACTGCAGTTGCGCGCACCCATCAGTACCCGTGACGTCCTCGACGACTGGGAGCGCACATTGCCGATCCTGCGATCGCTCGCCGGTGCGTCCACCGGAACGTGGGTCGCGTTCGACGAAGCCGAGATCCTGGCACCGGTCGAGCCGCGCCAGATTGTGCAGGCCGGCGCGCACTACCGAACCCACGTCATCGACCTGGCGGTCAAGCACGCCGACATCTCGAACGGGCGGACCGAAGACGAGGTGCGCGCCGAGACCGCAGCAATGATGGACAAGCGCGCATCCGAGGGTGAACCGTATTTCTTCGTGGGTCTGCCTTCTGCGGTCACCGGGCCCTACGACACAGTGACGCTCCCACCGGGCACAACGAAAAACGACTGGGAACTGGAGTTGGCTGCCGTCATCGGTCGCCGTTCGCGCCGGTTGAGTGTCGACGAGGCACTGGACGCGGTTGCCGGCTACACCATCGTCAACGACCTCACTTACCGTGAATTGGTCTTTCGCCGAGACATGCCGGAAATCGGCACCGACTGGCTCCGCGCAAAGAACGCTCCCGGCTTCCTCCCGGTCGGCCCCTTCATCGTTCCTGGTGAAGAAACCGGTCCGCTCTCGGAACTGCGTCTGACGCTGGAATTGAACGGCACGGTCATGCAGGACGAGTCGACCAAGGACATACTCTTCGATGTCGCCCAGTTGATCTCCGCGGTCTCGCAGACCATCACCCTGCTACCGGGTGATCTCGTTCTGACCGGTAGCCCGGCGGGTAACGGCATGCATTGGGGTAGGTTGCTGCGCGACGGCGACGTCATGACATCGACCATCACCGGACTCGGCGCCCAGCGCACACCAGTGGTCGGGACGACGAGATGACATCGGCACTGCACTCCGTACTCGTGATCGGTGGCGGAATCGCCGGCACGGCTGCTGCAATCGGATTGGCGCGCGGAAGGCGTCACCGTCGATCTGGTCGAACGTGAATTACGCACGGACAACTGTGGATCCGGCATCACCCTGCAGGGAAATGCGCTCAGAGTTCTTCAAGATATCGGAGTGTGGACTGCCGCCGAGGCGTCCGGGTACGGATTCGAAGCGCTCGGACTCCGAGCACCGGACGCCGACGGAACGCTGATCGTCGAATTGAACGACGCACGCACCGGTGGACCAGATCTACCGGCGATGATGGGGATGGAACGCCCCGTTCTGGCCCGCATCATGCGAAACGCGGCGGAGGAGGCCGGGGTCAAGATGCGGTTCGGCGTCACCGTCCGTTCGCTGGCGCAGAACGATTCCGGTGTGGACGTGGAGTTCTCGGACGACGGCCGCGGGCGTTACGACGTGGTGATCGGCGCGGACGGAGTGCGTTCGTGGACTCGTCGCGCTGTGGGGATCGATCTGGAGCCGACCCCGACGGGCATGGGCATCTGGCGCCTTACCGGCCCACGGCCCCCGTCCGTCACCCGAACCGATCTGATCTACGGCGGAGCCGGATATATCGCGGGATACTGCCCCACCGGCGAGGATTCGCTGTACGCCTACATCGTCGAAGACGCGCAGGATCGAACTGCGCGATCGACATGATCGGCGGACCGCACCTCGTCGATGCGTCCAGCACGCAGCCGGCGTAGACGAGCGCTTGCGCGGGGCGTTCGGTGCCGACCCCACGATGGGCCGAAAACCACGAGGTTTTTCTCGACGCAGAGCCAGTTCTGGCATCCGAGATGAGGTGCCTCGCAGCGAACCGAGAGCTAGAGATCGGCGCCATCGACGTCAAGCCCGCGACGGAGCTCGCGACATGGTCGAAGCGAGAGCTCCGCGACCATTTGGACGAGTCGTCTTCCGGTAGCCCGCGCCGTTCCAATGAACTTGATGTCGATGCGCTGGGAATCGGCTCGGCTATGATCGCGACTGCGTATATGCAAAAGGCAGCAGGAGCAGTCGCCGTTCTCGATGCCCGGGAAGGGGTATTCCGGCGGCGCGAACGTGACCGCCGGCACGACGTCGAACCGGTTTTCGGCTGACGAAAGAACGTCTCTTGGTAGCCCCCGAAATCCCCTCCGGGATGGGCTGAAACCTACGCCTACACTGCAAGACTCTTATGTAAGGTCCTGAAGTCTCAGGGCTACTCTTCAAAACCAATTGTCGCAGAACCACTTTCGGGCCCTGTGTCGTTGCAGTGTATAGATTTCTTACAATCGGCGCCGAACCTGCAGCCGATTGCTGAACGGTTTCGGTGCCCGATTCTCACGGCAAACAGGCCCGACGGCAGCGCTGTATGCCATCGGGCCATCGATGCCTGCACTGATTTCATCCCGTCGTTCTGCGCGGTCCAGGATCCACGACACGCGACCTAATCCCGCCCGTACATGTCGGTGACACTTCTAGGTCCGGTAGACCGTCCGACGGGACTTCCTCAACTAAGTGAGAGGACGGTCTTGCCCGCGAGTCGCCCCGCCGCCGCGTCCTCGTGGACCGCGCGCAGCTGGTGGAGGGGGCGTCGGTCGGCGATGTCGAGCACGAGGCGGCCTTGATCGATGTGGGCGACGAGGTCTGCCAAGTGCTCACCGCTGGGCGTCACCCACACGTTCGCCGACCGGGTGGACCGTTGGTCGTCGGTCGGAATGGCTCCGGCTGAGCTGACCGCGATTCCGCCGTCGGCGACGAACGCGGTCAGCTTCGCGAGATCTTCCGGTGCCAGGCGGACGTGGTTGATCACCACCTCGAACGGCCCGCCGACTACATCCGGCTTGGCATCGAGATTGAGGGGGGCCACGACGTTCAATGCCCCGCGGGCGCGAAGTCGATCGGCGTGCTGCGGACCATCGACAGCAGTCACCGCGGCGCCGGCACCTGCGGCGAGTTGCACTACGAGGCTGCCGACGGCACCCCCGGCACCGTTGACGAGCACGGTCTGGCCTGCGCTGATACCGCCGAGCTCGATTACGGCCTGACGCGCTGCAAGTCCGGTGAGGGGCAGCGCCGCCGCATCCGTGAGCGGTATCGTGCTCGGCGCAGCGGTGATGTGGTTGGCCGCGATTACCGCGAACTCTGCGGCACCGCCGTGCGCGTCGAGCGGGAACATGCCGACAACGGAATTTCCGACTCGAAAGCCGTCGACATCGTTGCCGAGCTCCACGACGGTGCCCGCGACGTCCAGTCCCGGTGTGATCGGAAGCGGTGTGGGAATCGCCTCCGCCAACAGTCCGAGTCGGATGTGGTCGTCGACAGGGTTGAACGATGTCGCGGCGACTTGGACGAGCACCTCGCCCGGACCCGGGATGGGCCGGTTCACTGTCTCTTCGCGAAGAACGTCGGTTCCCCCGAACTCGTGATAGCGGATGGCTTTCATGTGACTCCTCGAAATTGTGTGGATCGGTACCTATAACCCTGAGTTGCCTAGGCAACTCAGAACAGCATTGCTAACTTGCCTAGGCAAGTCAAGCCGGCCGACTGGAGGTACGCTCGCATGCCATGACAACTTCCCCTCGATGGCTCGACGATGATCAGCAGGTCGTCTGGCAAGATCTGCTCTCGATCATCATCGGGCTGCCCGCGCTGCTGGATCAGCAACTGGAGCGCGACTCGGGCACCTCGAACTTCGAATACAGCGTTCTTGCCCGTCTCTCGATGACGGACGAGCGCACGATGAGGCTCAGCGACCTCGCGACCCTGTGCGACTGCACTCAGCCGCGCCTGTCTAAGGTGATGGCGCGCTTCGAGCGCAACGAATGGGTTCGTCGCTACTCCGACCCGGGCAACGGTCGGTACACGCTCGCTACGCTGACCGACGCCGGGATGCGCAAGGTTGTCGACAGCGCACCAGGCCATGTTGATCGCGTGAACGAGTTGGTGTTCGATCGGCTCACCGCGGCGCAGCAGCGCAACCTCGGTGCGGCGCTGGCCCGGATCGCAGGCACGGTACGGGAACAGCTCGGCCACCACTGACGAGGACTGCATCAGGTCGAAGCCAGCCTGGAACTCTGTGGGAAGGGGAACCGGCGGCTCGAAGAATGTCAGCAGAGATCACGGCCTTCACCACCGAATTTGCGGCTCGCGCGTGCCGTCACCGATGAGACGCGCCGGCAGCGGTTCGGCCGAACGAACGGTCTGGCTCCACGGGCACGGTGGCGCCGTCGGTACTACCAAATTGACAGACACGACGACATCCACCACTGCAATTTCAGTCTGATAAGTCAATAACCGGTACGGCATTGCCATGGCACGCCCACGCAAGTTTATCGAAGCGGATGTCGTCGCTCTCGCGGGTTCGCAATTCATGGCCACCGGTTACGGTGGAACTACTCTCGACGATCTCGTGAAAGTGACCGGACTGGGGAAGCGGAGCCGCAACAACACGTTCGGGGCAAGCGAGAACAGTTCTTGAAAGCACTCACGGCCGAGTCCGCCGATGCGGTGGCGGCGGTCGACGAGGCATTGGCGAATGCCGAGTTGACCCGATCGAGCGGATTCGCGCTCAGATGCTGAAACTGGCGGGCGCGTTGAGCAGTGAACACGAGGTCGGCTCACTCTTCATCACCGCCACCGTGGAGATGGTGCAGTGCGATTCGGATGTCGCTGGCACGGCTTACGCCGCCTACGAGGCATTGCGTGAGACCTATCGTCGCTGCATAGGCGATGCGCAAGAGTCTTCTGAGGTGGCCCGGGAGTCGACGCGGGATCGCTGGCCGCCTTCTTCGTTGCAATGACCCGTGGCATGGAGGTTTTGGGAAATGCAGGCGTCGACAGGATTGAGCTCACCGGTATCGCGATCGCCTCTTTGCGCGTGTTGCTTACGGACGTAAGGTTAGGGCCGAAATCCCAGCTGTCGCCGCGCAGCAACGCGCTGAGTCGAGTACCGGTCGGACGCGTAAGCGTATGAGCACGAACACTGCTCAGCACTGCTGGTTACTGGAAAGTTCATAAATCCTGAGCCGGCTGGTCGACCAGACGGACAAGTCCCATTCAGGGGGTGGCTCGACTCGGTGATGCAATGAACGCGAGAGACGAGCAGGTGGACGGCACTGGTGCAGTTCAGAAGAATTTTCGAATCGATCAGCGGCTTTTACACGAAACGGGGATATTCGCGCGAGCTGCGGACAACCAATCGACTAGTCGACATAAGGAATTCAGTATCGGTGGTGAACCGCCGGCTCGTTATTGACTTGATGTCAGGTCTTCCTGACGTTGCGGTAACTGCACGTTTCACGCCAATCGAGCAGGTGATGGTTGACGAACTCGCTGTCGTTGTCGGAGTCGACACAGATCAAGGGGAACTGCAGGATCTGAACCGCACCGGCGAGTCCGGAGCTTGTTATGGTGTGGTTCATGCGCGGAGTCGGCAGAGCGGATACCTCGCTGGGGGATGCTGGTGCTATTGCTGCCCTGAAGAGTCACGACGACGTCGGTGTCCGTCAACTGGTGGAGGCGTGGACCCCCAGCATGTTGCGCCTGGCCCGCGAGTACGTGTCAAGTGATGCCTCGGCGGAAGATGCAGTGCAAGACGCGTGGATTACTGTGCTCTGTCAAATCGAACGCTTCGAGCGTCGTAGCGCGCTGCGTACATGGGTGCTGGGGATTGCCATCAACACTGCCCGTCGCGCGGCAGGACGGGAACGCCGCACCATTCCGTTTTCCGCGATCCAGAGAGCGGAGCGCGATGACGAAGCTCCTGCTGTCGATCCTGCACGCTTTGATACGCGAACCGGGCACTGGGCGTCGCCGCTGCCGCGGTGGGATCTGCTGCCCGAGGAGCAGTTGACGTCCGCCGAGTTGCGTGGCGTCATCGACAGTGCCATTGCGGCGCTATCGGCACGTCAACGTGCGGTAATGATCGCCAGGGACGTGCTGGGCATGTCGACTGACGAAGTCGGCGAGCTATATGGACTTGGCACTGGCAATCAACGGGTACTCCTGCACCGAGCCCGAGGCAAAGTCAGGGCTGCTGTCGAAACTCACGAGGCGACGAGCACCGAGTATCCGAACACAAAGTCGTTCGAATCGGAGACGGCACGGGAGAGTCGTTCGATAGCGTGGCCCGGACCACGTCGTGCAGTGCCCGGCGAGAACCTGGTGTGCAGGCAGCTTGTGGAGCTAGTGACCAACTACCTCGACGGGGGCCTCGACAGGGGAATGCGGGACAGCGTCGAGGATCACCTGGCGGGATGCGGTTCGTGCAGGGGATATGTCGCTCAAGTGCAACGCGTTCTCGACGTCACCGTTGGGATAGTTCCGAATGTATCGCCGCAATTGGTCGATCAGCTCACTGCCGCTCTCCGCAACGTGGCTTTCGCACGCACCCATCCCTGAATGCGGTTCGGTCCTTCCTCGCAGCCGACAAAGAACGCCGCACGAACTAATTCTGCCGGATGGCTTGCAACGACTCAGCGGTGACGAGGAGGGAAGCAGCGAGAAACACGCTGTCTTTGATCAGGAACTGGCCCACCATCGATAGTTTCGGGGCGCCGTGGTCTTCTTGCCAGACCCCGGGTGTCGTAAACAAGAAACTCAGGGTTGTGGCAAACATTCCAACTGCTCCCAACCCGCCGACCACGGTGGCTCTGGGCGCAAGTGGCTTCGCTGCGATCAACGCTCCCAACGCGATCTCGGTAACTCCCACCATCTTTGACAGCTTCTTCTGACCGAACTTCCTCAGGAAGGGCGCAAACAGTGGACTCGAAGAAACTAAGGGTTGGATATTCGCCACCTCGTAGTCCTCGAACTTCAAAGTGCCGATCCACATTACATTCATCGCCAGTGCGTAACGCATGGACGAAGCTCCGACCGACTGAAGTACCTGGGCAGTGTCAGTTTGTCTCTTCATCATTCTGTTCCTTCGTGAGAGGCCGCGCGGCAGCCGTTGGTGATGCAGACGCCAAGTCGCCGAGGCTGAAAATCGTCTCTGGCGACACGAGGTCTGCAAAAAATGTTGTCAGAACTTAGTCCCGCCATCGAGCCGTTCGTTACAGGAATCGACGAAGCAGTTGCGTGCGTCTGCGGGTAGCTTCGCACTCCGTGTCTGCGAGACCACCAGCCGCGCTGCGCGGATACCGTTACGAATGGCAGCTGTTCGCCCGATCGGCGCGATGCGTCCGATTGGCCCGACGCGCTGCCCATTTCGGGGCGCTGGCGTCGGCGCTGCCGTGGACGGGGTCGATGGAGGCAGTGTTCGCGCGCCGCGACGCGGTCCTGTTGCTGCTCGCCGGTGCAGGTTTGTCGTACACCGCGATCGCAGCCCTCGACCACACTGCTGTCCCAGCACCTTCGGGTCGATACGTTTCCGGACATGACCGCAGCGCCGGACCGGGCAGGCCCGGTCGCGGTGTCGATCGATGGATGGGGACACATGCCGTTCCCACCGTCCTCGATGTCGCCGGCTTCGGTTGCCGACGTGGTGCGCGCACATACGATCGGGCAACCACCCCGACGTACCCCGGGCCGCATCCCTCCGCCACGCTGCCAGCTCGACAACGATCACGAGTCGACTCTGCCGGCCGCGGTGATCGAGGTGTCGGCCGATCTCGATGCGGGCTACTACAGCGCCGGTGTCGCTGCCCGCTGGCGTGCGCACACCGAGTTGGCCGAAATCCCCTCGCTCGTCGACGACGTCGAGGACCGCATCGAACAACTCCTTCGACGCACTCTCAATCTGATGGACGACCCGGAGGTCACCGAAAGACGAGCGCGTGCGGCCGATGAGGGGTTGCGGGTTGATCGGCCGTTTCGGGCTGGAGCGTGAGCATGGAAGGGCCACAGAAGGGGTGGCGCCGACGGACCAACCCGGTCCACACGATGCTCGACACCGGAACGGATGCGGTGGCCGGGGTTCAGGGCTTTCCACACGGGATCGGCGGCGCCGACGACGTGGTATCGATGCCATTGCAGTGTTCGACGCAATGGGACGGGCTCGGCCACATCTTCGATCACGGTAAAGCTTGGAACGGGCGCGCCGCAAACGAAGTCGTGACGTCGCTCGGCGACAGTGTGACCGGCATCGAAACGGTGGCCAACGGCATCGCCGGGCGGGGAGTGCTTCTCGATGTCGGTCGTCATCTGGGCATCGACGGCGAGCTGCCCGACGGTTTCGCCATCACCACCGAGCATCTTCGGAGCACGATCGAAGCACAGGGAGCCTCCTCCGAAATCCGTCGTGGAGACCTCGTTCTTGTGCGCACGGGGCAGCTCTCGCGAGCTCGACGGGACGGGTGGGGTGACTACGCGGGCGGTGCGGCGCCGGGCCTGTCCTTCACCACCGCAGACTGGCTGCACGACAGCGAGATCGCTGCCATCGCGACGGACACGTGGGGTTTCGAAGTGCGGCCCAACGAGTTCGATGACGCGTTCCAGCCGCTTCATCAGGTGGCCATCCCCAACATCGGATTGTTCCTCGGAGAAATGTGGGACCTGGATGCATTGGCGTCCGACTGCTCGCAAGACCATGTCTACGAGTTCTTTCTGACTGCAGCACCGATACCGGTGACGGGTGCGGTAGGTGCGCCGGTCAATCCGATTGCCGTCAAGTGACCGGACAATCGATACCTACGGTGCTTCGGTGGCCAACACCGCAGCACGGACGACCAGGTTGCGCAGGAAAGCATGCTCCGGGTCGCGGTCGTACACCGGATGCCACCACATGGCCTCGACCAACGGGCCCACGTCCACCGGACACGGGAGGTTCCGCAGGCCGACGTTGAGTGGTAGCAGGTTGACCAACCGCTCCTGCAGCAGTGCGATGCGCCTACTCCCGGCGATCAAGGACGGCACCGTGAGGAAGCTTTCGGTGATCACCTGCACCGTGGGTTCGATACCCATCTGCCGAAGATGCCGGGCAGCAGGCGTCGATGCCGTCTGACCGTGATAGACGAGAACCCAAGGCAAGGTTCGTAAATGGAGATCGGTGATCTCGTCCTCGATCTCGGTGTTGTCCGAGGCAAACACGATGACCCATCGATCGGTGTAGAGGTCGCGGTGCGGTAGATCGGTGACGAAACCGTGAGGCATCAGCATCAAATCGGCTCCCAGCAGCGATTTGTCCGCCTGCGCCACCACGTCAGGACTGGTGGGGGCGAACCGGAGTCGAGCGGACGGCGCCGTTTCGCTCATGAGCGTTGCCAGTGT
The DNA here is from genome assembly GCF_030063335.1 of Rhodococcus sp. G-MC3. GTDB lineage: Bacteria > Actinomycetota > Actinomycetes > Mycobacteriales > Mycobacteriaceae > Rhodococcoides. The sequence continues at coordinate 104,481 of NZ_JASISW010000003.1, forward strand.
GTCGCCGATGACGCTGATGTTGTAATCGCTGACGATCAAGCTGAATTCGCGAGTCGAACCAGCTGCGTCGAAATCGGGTTGCGCTGAAAAAACTCGCTCGACGCCGTCGAGTGCAAGGCGGGTTCGGCTGCGCAAATCGGCTGCAAGGGGAGTCAATCGGTACTCGTTGCCGGCCCGGTAGAGCAGTTCGTCTCCGAAGTGACGACGCAGGCGAGCGAGTGCAGCCGACAACGCGGGTTGGCTCAGGCCCAACTGCTGCGCGGACTTGGTCACGCTTCGGTTCTGTAGCAGTGCGTCGAGGGACACCAGTAGATTGAGGTCGAGACTGGCTACGTTGAAAATCTCACGCATGCCCACGACTCCGATTCGATGACGAGGCCGCCGGGTAAGTCCCGCAGCCTCACCAGCATTGCGTACTGGTTGCTTCAGAGGCAAGCCCGCGCGGGCTGTGCAGTATCGAGGCTGCCACCGGCACCGAGTGACGGCGTCTACGGTGTGGAGAAACTCTGTATTCGAGAAACTCTGTATTTCGAGAAACACTGATTTTCAAGACACTGATTTTCAAGACACTGGATGTGGAGGGTCGCATTGACCACACGTGAACGGGTTGTGCTCGTGACCGGGGCTGGGTCCGGCCTCGGACGGGCGATGGCGACGGCTCTGCTCGACGCCGACCATCATGTCGTACTGGTGGGCCGCAATACCGAAAATCTCGAGGCAACGGCCGTCGGGCACGAGCGCGCAGTGGTCCATTCTGCCGACGTGTCCTCGGTCGAGGAAGTTCGCGAGCTGTTCGCGTCGGTGTCCGAGCAATTCGGCAGGCTTGATGTTCTGATCAACAACGCCGGGACGTTCGGCCCGTCGGGAAGTATCGACGAGATCGAACCCGAAGCGTGGAGCGCGGCCGTTGCTGCCAATCTGACGGGCGTTTTCCTCTGCGCACGGGAAGCGGTTCGGATCATGAAGGCGCAGGATCCTCGCGGCGGCCGCATCATCAACAACGGCTCGATCTCGGCGCACACCCCGAGGCCGGGGAGCGTTGCGTACACCGCGACCAAGCACGGGGTAACAGGTCTGACCAAGTCGATTTCGCTCGACGGTCGGGACTTCGACATCTGTTGCAGTCAGATCGATATCGGCAATGCGGCCACCGACATGACCGCGGGTATCGGACGCGCTGCCAAGCAAGCCGACGGGACATTTCGACCGGAACCGACATTCGACCCCCGGCATGTCGCGGACACCGTCGTGCACCTGATCGATCTGCCGCTCGATGTCAACGTCCCGACGCTGACGATCATGGCGAACCGGATGCCCTACGTAGGGCGCGGCTGAGGAAGCGCGGACGTCCCGGCTCGGCCCGCTACTCTGGATCGTCATGAGCGCCGAGGAGATGCCAGCGGAAAGTGATCGTCACGATTCCACGCGCGAGGCAATTGCAGTGATGACAGCGTGGGCCGACGGCGCGGACGGCGTGGTGTTTTCGGCCGAACAGATCATGCGAATCGCCGAAGAGGACGACGACGGCATTTCGACGCTGGTCAGTGGACTCGTGAACCTGGCCGGAATTCTGCTGGTCGAACACCAACAGGTGACGGGCCGGGAACCGGCTCGAACGTTGCAGGCAGTGGCCGCGAAACTGAGTGAGTTGTAGCAGTTCCGGTCTCGTTTGTTGCATTGAGTGTTTCCATTCGACGTTTCCATTCGACCAGGCCGGGTACAGAGAGCTGGATTCGATCACCGTCGAAACGCCGACTGTGGTCGATACGTATGTACAACCAGTCGTCGCCGCGCGTGATGTGCTGTAGATCACTACATGTCGACGTTCGTGTGCGACGACGAGATCCGACCAACCTTTCGACGGTGACGCGCCAATCGGCCGAACCCCGAAACATCAGACGACTGCAAAGGAGCAGGCAATGGCCGACTTCATCGACAAGGCACAGCACAAGGCCGAAGAACTCGCGGGCGAGGCAAAAGAGGAAGCCGGAAGGGCGACCGATAACGACGACCTCCGCAGCGACGGGGCTTCGGACAAGGTGAAGGCCAATGCTCACCAGGCTGCGGACAAGATCTCCGACGGCTCCGAGACGGTAGCCGACATGGTCTCCGAGGGCGCCCACGCTGCGCGCGAGACGGTCTCCCAAACTGCAGACGAGGCCGCAGTTGGGGCATCCGACGCGCTCGACACAGCCAAGGAGACAGCCTCGAAGATCGCCGATACCGCCACCACCACCGCGTCGGAAGCCGTCGACACGGTTTCCGATCTCGCGGACAAGGCAGCGTCGAACGCTCGCCAGTACGACGTCCACGACGCGGTCGAGACAGCCAAGTCACCGCAGTTCGCTGTCATTGCCGCTGCTGTCGTCGGCGCGGCGGTAGTTACCGTGGTGCTTCGCCGTCGCAATCGTCGTCGCGACATCCCGCAGGTTCTGGCGCAAGCGCCTCGCGCAGTGCGCAAGCTTGCCGAAGCCGCCCGCGGCTGAGTCCCGGCAGCGCAGTACATCGCGTCCGTCCGGCACTCGAGGGGGGTGTCGGACGGACGCGTCATGAAATATCAGGAGCTATGACGTGAGCGTTGGAATCGACCGATGATGGTCACCCGAGTAGACGAGTTCCAGCGCAGGCATCCGTCGGCAGGATTTCCGCTCGCAGTGATCTACAAATTTCTCGACGACCGAGGCGGCTACCTTGCCGCGTTGATCGCGTACTACGCCTTCCTGTCGCTGTTTCCGCTGCTCTTGCTGTTCACTACGCTCCTGGGAATTGTCCTCTCCGGTAATCAGGAGCTGCAGGCGCAGATTCTCGATTCCGCGATGAGCCAAATTCCCGTGATCGGCGATCAACTGGGCCAACCGGATCGCCTCAGTGGCGGAGTCACCGCGATCGTGATCGGCGTCGTCGGATCGCTCTACGGTGGCCTCGGAATATCGCTTGCGGTGCAATACGCGATGAACACAGCGTGGTCGGTGCCGCGCAACGAGCAACCCGACCCACTGCGAGCGCGGCTGCGGGGTCTGCTCTTGCTCTCCACCACCGGGTCCGCGATCATCGGCCTGACCGTTCTCAACGGTATTGCATCTTCAGGAGTATTCGGTTTCGCCGGAGGCGCCCTGGCGTTGGTCGGCGCAGTCGTTGTCAATGCCCTCGTCTTCTCGGCGGCGTTCACAATCGGGACGGCCCGTGCATTGACCATCCGCGACGTTCTCCCCGGCGCCATCATCGCCGCAGTGATCTGGCAGGCTCTGCAATCGTTCGGCGGTATCTATATTCGCTACGTGGTGGGCAACGTCAGCACCAGCAACGGTATCTTCGCGATCGTTCTCGGGCTGCTCGGATTCTTATACGTCGCATCGATGCTCGTCGTGCTCTGTATCGAGATCAATGCCGTTCGGGTCGATCATCTGTATCCCCGTGCGCTCCTGACGCCGTTCACCGACAACGTCGAACTCACCGAGGGCGACAGGAATTCCTACACCGGCCAAGCGGAAGCGCAGCGCAACAAAGGTTTCCAGGACATCGTCGTGACCTACGATCAGTAAACAGTCCAGAATTCTTCGTCAGTCGTGTCGAGAACCGCCGTCTTGCTTCGTCCCAGGGGTGAATGCAGCAAGAATGGCTGCAACGACCGAAGGGGACCATCATGGCGAAGTACCTGTTTCTCAAGCACTACCGCGGGGCTCCCGACTCGATCAACGGGGTGCCGATGGATCAGTGGACACCTGCGGAGGTCGACGATCACATGCAGTACATGAACGATTTCGCAGACAAGCTGCGGACCACCGGCGAGTTCGTCAGCAGTCAGGCGCTGCGGCCAGAGGGGACGTTCGTCCGCTATGACGGCGAGGGCAAGCCTCCGGTCACGGACGGCCCGTTTGCGGAGACCAAGGACCTGATCGCCGGGTGGATGATCATCGACGTCGACACCTATGAGCGAGCACTCGAACTGGCAGGGGAGTTGTCGGCCGCGCCCGGCGCGAACGGCAAGCCGATTCACGAGTGGCTAGAGGTGCGCCCGCTCATGGGTAACCCGATGACGATCAACGAATAAGTGGACGAGCTTCTGCTGCGGGATCTCATTCCCGCAGTGATCGGCGTTCTCACCCGTCGCGGATTGGATTTCGCGACGGCTGAGGACGCCGTGCAGGAGGCACTGATCCAGGCAACTGCGGCATGGCGGGAGAAGATGCCGTCAGATCCGAAGGGCTGGCTCGTCACCGTCGCCTGGCGCAAGTTCCTCGACGCTCACCGTGCCGAAACGGCACGTCGCGATCGTGAGCAGCGGACGTGGGCCGAGCCTGCACCTGGACCGTCGGAGATCGCCGACGACACCCTGCATCTCTTCTTCTTGTGCGCATCCGTCGCTGACGCCCGCATCGGCGGTAGCTCTCACGTTGCGCGCGGTCGGGGGACTCACCACCAAGCAGATCGCCGAAGCCTATTTGGTGCCGGAATCGACGATGGCTCAACGAATCAGCCGGGCCAAGAAGACGGTTGCCGATGTGAGGTTCGACCGCCACGGTGATCTCGCGACGGTTCTGCGAGTGCTCTACCTGGTGTTCAACGAGGGTTACACGGGCGACGTCGACCTTTCGGCCGAGGCGATTCGGCTCACTCGCCAGGTCGAATCCATGACCGACGACGAGGAGACCTGCGGGCTGCTGGCGCTGATGCTGCTGCATCACGCGAGACGAAGTGCACGCACTCGCCCCGACGGCAGCCTCGTTCCACTTGCCGAGCAGGATCGGTCCCGGTGGGACACCACACTCATCGCGGAAGGTGTTGTGGTCTTGCAGAATGCACTGCGACGCGACCGCCTCGGAGAGTTTCAGGCCCAGGCAGCGATCGCGGCGTTGCATGCCGATGCGCCACGCGCCGAGGAGACCGATTGGGTGCAGATTGTCGAATGGTACGACGAGTTGGCGCGAATATCGGAAAGCCCTGTGGTGCAGTTGAATCGGGCTGTGGCGATCGGCGAGGCCGATGGTGCATCGGCAGGTCTTTCAGCGCTACGCGACGTCGACCCGACGGTTCCTCGTCATTGCGCCGCATCCGCCTATCTTCACGAGAAGGCCGGTGACGCCGAGGCTGCCGCCCGGTTGTACACCGAAGCCGCAGAGCGCGCCCCGAACCTTGCCGAACGTCACCATCTGACGATGCAGGCAGCGCGACTACGCGACGGGCTGTGATTCTGACGGGGCTGTGATTCTGAAGGGGCTGCCGAAAAACGTCCGGTCAGACAATGATGCCGGTCAAGTACCGCGTGAGTGTCGGACCGACCCATTCGACAACCTCGGCGTGCGTCATCTTCACCAGGGGCGGGACGCGCAGCACGTAACGCGAGAACGCGAGTCCGAGTATCTGGGATCCGGCGAGTGCGGCCCTATCACCATGGCGATCGGGCGTGATCGCAGTGAGCGCGGGGGAGACCTGATCGACGAATACTGCCAGCATCGTCTGTGCTGCAACCGAACTCGTGGCCGATGCGCGGAGCAGCGACAGGAAGGTGCCGTCGTCCTCCCAGACATCGAAGAACGTAGGCATCAGGGCTGCGGCGAGATCCTCGGGTGCGAGACCCCGTAGATCGGGTAGCCGAAGCTCGAAGGTCGCGGCTTCGGCGAACAGGGCGTCCTTGGTCTTGAAGTAGCGAACGACCATGGCGGCGTCGACTCCGACGTCGCCTGCGACGGCTCGCATCGTCGTGCGTTCGTAGCCTTCGGCGCCGAACCGAATGCGCGCGGCGTCGAGGATCGCTGCACGTGTGGTCTCTGCTGAGCGGATTCGGGACATGGCCCCCAGCGTAGTCAACACTCGTTGACCTGACGGCAGGTTAGGTCTAACGTCGGAAGTCAACAACCGTTGACCGACAACCAGGAGTTCGTCATGGATCATGCAGACGTCATCGTCGTAGGAGCTGGACCCGCAGGATGCATGCTCGCGGGGGAGCTCGCCTCTGCCGGTCGATCTGTGCTCGTCCTCGACAAGCATTCGGCTCTCTCTCCTCTGAGCAGGGCGTTCGGGGTTCATGCCCGCACCCTGGAGGTGCTCGATTCCCGGGGAATGGCCGATGAACTACTGACCACCGGCGCCCGGGTGGGCGGGTTGAAACTGTGGAACGACACCACGCTCGACCTCACGGTTCTACCGTCGAAGTACCCCTTCCTGCTTTCGACGCCGCAGACCAACGTCGATTCGCTGCTCGAGCGCTACGCCCGAGGCGCGGGTGCGCAGATACGCCGGGGCGTCACCGTGACGGGCGTCGAGCAGAACGATGCCGGTGCGCGCGTACACGGAACCACCGCCCGAGGCGAGGCAACGACGTGGTCTGCGGACTACGTCGTGGGCGCCGACGGTGTGCGAAGCGTCGTGCGCGAGGCCATCGGGCAAGAGTTTCACGGACGGGCACTGTTGCAATCGATCATGCTGGCAGACGTGACACTGGCGAACCCGCCGCAGGGAGTCATCAACATCGACGCGGGCCGCGATTGCTTTGCGTTCGTTGCACCGTTCGGCGACGGGTGGTACCGAGTGATCACCTGGGACCGTGCCGACACATCGAGCGACGAGGACCCGATCGATGAAACGTCGATGCGTGATGTTCTCACCCGAGCTCTGGGCACGGATTTCGGGTGGACGGACGTACGCTGGACCTCGCGATTCCGCTGCGATGAGAGGCAAGTCGATCAGTACCGGATCGGGCGAGTACTACTCGTCGGCGATGCTGCCCACGTGCATTCCCCTGCGGGAGCGCAGGGGATGAACACGGGAATCCAGGATTCGTTCAACCTGGGGTGGAAGCTTGCCGCTGTTCTCGGCGGAGCGGACGAGTCGATACTCGATACCTATCAATCCGAGCGGCATCCGGTTGGAAAGCTTGTGCTGAAGACATCCGGTGCGACCATCCGCATGCTTCTGCTGAAGTCGCGGGTCGCACAGTGGGTGCGGAATCATGTCATCGGCAAGGCGCTTCGAACACCGCGCATCGCTACCAGGATCGCCGCAATGTTCTCCGGGGTAGCAATCGAGTACGGGCACGGCGGCCCACATCGACTGATCGGGACCCGAGCGCCCCAGGACGAGGGGCTCGCCGAGGCGCTGCGAGCCGGGCGTTTCGTGCTTGTCTGCCAAACCAACGATCCTGATGTTGTTTTCGAGGGGCCTGTCCTACGGGTGCCGGGAGATGGTCCGGCGCTGCTGGTCCGTCCGGACGGCTACGTAGCGTGGGCCGGTTCGATTGCTTCGGGTGCCGCAGGCGCCGGGGGGTGGCACGACGCGCTCTCGCAGTGGGGTGGTCAGCGCCCGGCGCACTCGCGTGCGCTCTAGCTGTTGTCTTACTTTTTGTGCTGCATATCTGTGCGTATGTCGCTGAATGCGCGCCCGATCACCCTGACGTCGTCTTTGCCGAGAGCGTCGAACATGCACGCGCGGACGGTCGCAACGTGTCCTGGACTCGATTCGGCGAGCTTGTTCGCTCCGGCGTCGGTCAGTTGGGCCAAGGTGCCGCGCTTGTCGTCCTCGCAGAGCACGCGCTGCGCCCATCCGGCGTCCACGAGTCGCGTCACCGCGCGCGTTACCCCGCCGCGCGTGGTGGTGACGGCGTCGGCGAGATCGCTCATCCTCATTCGGCGGTCCGGAGCCTCTGACAACAGCACCAGTAGTTCGAAATCGGTGAACGAGATGTTCGAGTCACGGCTGAGCTGCCGATCGAGCGTCTGCAACAAGAGTCGCGTCGCGTCGAGGTAGGCCCGCCACGCCAACTGTTCTTCGTCGTCGAGCCAGTTCGGTGTGTCCATACCAAGACCATAGCCGATTGGTTGACAAAGCAACTATATTCGGTAATGTAGTTGACGGAGCAATCAACGAGTCGTTCGAGGAGAGGTCGGCCAATGAGCATCACCGCAGCCGAGCAAGAGCGTTCCGATCATTTCGAAGCGCAGCGCGAAAGGCTTCGTGCCGAGTACTTGACTTCGCCCGAATCACGCCCGCAGTCGTCGGCGCGCGGGCTGCACCACACGGCTCTCGTCAGCAGCGACGTCCAACGAACCGTTGAGTTCTACCAGGGGCTTCTCGAGTTCCCGCTGACGGAACTGATCGAAAACCGCGACTACCCCGGCTCCTCGCACTTCTTCTTCGACATCGGCAACGGCAATCTGCTTGCCTTCTTCGACTTTCCCGGACTCGACGCCGGTCCGTACCGGGAAGTCCTTGGCGGACTCCATCATGTAGCCATCAGTGTGGAACCCACGCGGTGGGAAGCGTTGCGCGTCAAGCTCGTCGACGCCGGAATCGAACTCGCCGAGCACAGCGACGTGTCCCTCTACTTTCGCGATCCCGATGGCGCCCGGATCGAACTCATCGCCGACCCGCTCGGTGAAATGTACGGCTCCAAAGTTCTCTGACCACAGCACTTTCAGTGAAGGGACTCTTGATATGACCAAGCTCGCCATTCTGTACTACTCTGCGACCGGTCACGGCTCCGCGATGGCCGACCGTCTGGCCGCCGCCGCCGAGACTGCAGGCGCGGAAGTTCGAGTGCGGCACATCGCCGAAACTCGTGATCCGTCGACGTTCGCGGAGAACCCCGCGTGGTCGGCCAACTATGAGGCGACCAAGAACAAGCCTGCTGCCACCGGCGACGACATAGTCTGGGCCGACGCGGTCATCTTCGGCTCACCCACTCGTTTCGGCAGCACTGCAAGCCAATTCCAGGCGTTCATGGATTCGCTCGGTGGATTGTGGGCGCAGGGCAAGCTTGCCGACAAGGTTTACGCGGCTTTCACGTCGAGCCAGACTGCGCACGGTGGTCAGGAATCGACTCTTCTCGGCCTGTACACGTCGTTGATGCACTTCGGCGGAATTTTGGTTCCCCCGGGATACACCGACGCGCTGAAGTTCACCGACGGAAATCCCTACGGCGTCGGCCATGTCACCGGGCCGAACAATCAGAACGAGCTGGACGACGCCGCACTCGCCGCGCTCGATCACCTCGCGACTCGCGTGGTGACCATCGCGGGCAAATTCAACAGCTGACAACTTTTCTCTCGCCCACGATTTGAGGATCTTCGTCATGACTCTTGCCTTTCCAGCCCTCGATGTCCGTCGCGCCGATGACCGTTTCAAGACCGACATCGGCTGGTTGGATTCCAAGCATTCGTTCTCGTTCGGTCACCACTACGACCCGAAGAACACCCACCACGGTGTGCTTCTGGTCAACAATGACGACATCGTCTCTCCTGGTCAGGGTTTCGACACTCACGCTCACAAAGACATGGAAATTGTCACGTGGGTCCTGCACGGTTCGCTCGTGCACCAGGACTCCATGGGCCACAACGGGATCATCTATCCGGGTCTTGCCCAGCGGATGAGCGCGGGGACTGGTGTTCGTCATTCGGAGAAGAACGATTCCTGGCGTGCCGACGCATCCGTCGGCAAGCACAGGGAACCGGTTCGCTTCGTTCAGATGTGGGTGCTCCCTGACGAGCCGAATATCACGCCCGGCTACGAGCAGCTCGAGATCGACCACGAACTGCTGGCGGGCGGGCTGGTTCCGGTGGCATCGGGGATGGACGAGTACGCGGACCATTCGGCCATCCGCATCAAGAACAAGTACGCGGCGATGCACGTCGCTCGGATGCAACCCGGCCGGCCCGCGACTACGCTGCCGGACAGCCCCTTCCTGCACATCTTCGTTGCGAGCGGCAGTGCTTCGCTCGAAGGTGTCGGGGTCCTCGCGGAGGGCGACGCGGTCAGAATCAGCGGGGGTGGCGGTCAGCAGATGACCACCGAGGCCGGCGCCGAGGTCATCGTCTGGGAGATGCACGCGAGCGTCGCCGAGTAAACGTTGCCCACAGCGCCAGCAGCTGCGATGTCACCCTCCACTCCGATGGCGCCAGGCGCTACTTGTCTTCGGTCACCTCCGGTGTCAGCTCTCTGGTCGCCATTCCGCCGTTCTTGCCCTTGTCCGACGGGCCGGGGTGTCCGCCTTTCGGCTCGTCCTCGGGTATTTCAGGTGTGATGTCTGCTGGTGTGTCGTTGTCTGGGGCCTTGTTGTCCGTCATGAGGCACGCATAGCCGGTACGGACGGAATTCAACCGTGCGGACACCAGGTTCTGCCGGCACTGGAAGATCTTCTTCCAGCACTTCGAGACCGAGGAAGAATCGAGTGACCGAGTCCGGCGATCGACGAACGGCGACGTTCTGATTACCGTCAATACACTTCACGCTCATGAGTGGATTTCTGAAGCAGCGGGTTGGCGATACGGCACTCTACAAGCTCGCGGCCAACCGATCGCAGGGGCCGCTGACTCCGGCAAGAGCGGCGGCACGGTGGAATCTTCGTTGCGGGCCTGTGCACCGCGGCGCTGGCCGCAGTCATCGTGCTCCTGAAAGTGACGCTCACTCACTGACGCATCCAGTGGCGGATTCACCCACGGGGACGATCTCGACGCATAATTGGGCGCATGCGGTCCCGACAAAAGATCTTGAACGCCACTCTCGGACTGATCGAGACCGGCGGATTCGAGGGTGTCAATGTAGCGGCCGTGGCGAGTGCGGCCGGTGTGTCGAGGCAGACCGTCTATTCAATTTTCGGTTCGAGAGAAGAGGTCGTCTCGCAGGCGATGGCCGGCCTCGCCATCGAGATATTCCAAGGAATCGAAGCCCGATTGGAATCGGCCTGCACGGCATGCGACTACGTCGTCGAAGCTGTCGTGTCGGGACGATCTGCCGTTCGTACTCATCCGGTGCTCGCTTCGCTCCTGGTTGCCGAGCAGGGCAATCCGGTGTTCGACTTCGAGATGATGGCACGAGCGAATCCCGTTGCGCGGCATCTGTTCGAGCCGATGGTCGAGCGCGGACTCGCCACGAGGGACGAGCTCGGCGACATCGTCGAGATCGTGGTGCGGCTAGGGTTATCGATCATCTCCTTCGACAGCGATGCTGTTCGAACCGACGATGCGCTTCGCGCCTTCTTGCGAAAGTGGCTCGCGCCTGCACTCCCTACAAATCCAACTCCCTGAAATCTCTTCACTCGACTATTGCTTCTTGACACTAATACCTGGAACTGTCTAGTTTGTAGCCACACGGTCAGACGACCGAGGGGATGTGGGGGGTACAGCGTCGTGGGAATCAGCAGGCGGTCATTTCTGGTCGGTGCAGGAGCAGCAGCCGCGGGGCGACGCTTGCTTCTGCCAGCACTGCTTCGGCAAGCATCTCACCCGCCCGAAAAGGTGTTCCGCTGACTCGTGAGGATCATCGAGTCGTGGTCATCGGAACAGGGTTCGGAGGCGGCGTCACGGCGCTGCGTTTGGCCGAAGCCGGCGTTCCGGTCACGTTGCTCGAGCGCGGAATGCGCTGGCCTACAGGGCCGAACGCCGAGACATTCCCGCACGTGTCCACTCCTGACAAACGCCTACTGTGGCATCGCACAAACCCTCAGGTGTTCGGGCAGTCGGTTGCGTTCGATCCATATGCGGGTCTGCTCGAAGCGGTGATCGGCGACAACATGACGGCCGTCTGCGCGGCAGGCGTCGGCGGTGGGTCGCTTGTTTATCAGGGCATGACGCTGCAGCCCGCAGAACACGTGTTCAACGCGAACTTCCCAGAAGAACTCGACTGGGCAATGATGAATCGTGTTCACTACCCGCGAGTTGCGAAGATGCTCGGGCTGGCAACCGCGCCCGACGAATTGATCGCGAGTCCCAACTATCAGGCGGCACGGATGTTCGCCGCCAATGCCACTCGCGCTGGATATCCGGTATCGAAGATACCGATGCCGATCGACTGGAACTACGCTCTTGCGGAGTTGCGCGGCGAGATGAAGCCGTCGTACACCAACGGCGACGACGCAATGGGCGTCAACAACGGCGGTAAGCACTCGGTCGACGTCACCTACATCGCGGCCGCGGAAGCAACAGGCCTCGTCACGCTCGAGACGCTGCGCGAAGTCCGTGACGTCGAACGAGCTCCCGACGGGCGATGGACCGTCTACGTCGATCGGACCGACGCGTCCGGCACCGTGCTCGAGAACAAGATACTCACGACGAACGCTCTGGTCATGGCAGCGGGAAGCGCCAATACGACGAAGCTGCTGCTCCGCGCCTCCTCTACGGGACGCATTCCCGATATGCCCGACGCTCTGGGTGAGGGCTGGGGTACCAATGCCGATCGCATCTATGTCTGGGCGGACACCGGCGGGTTCGGTCCGACGCAGGGCGGGCCCGTCGTCTACGGCAGTTTGCAGTGGGACGATCCGAATGCGGCGATCACCGTCATCCAAGCGTCGTTCCCGCCATTGGCGCTGGGTTCTACACCGATCGACATCAGAAGCACGACGATGGTCGGATACGGAGTCAGTGCCGGCAGAGGCAGATTCGTTTACGATTCGGCCACGGACGACGCCGCGCTGCGATGGCCTTACGAGGGTGACGCCGTGATTCAGTCGAAGATCGGGCCGGTGGCGCACACGATCGCAGGTCCCACCGGGCTACTGGTCGACAGCAACGCCATCGTCCCGACAACTTGGCACCCGCTGGGCGGCGCGAACATGGGGCAGGTGTGCGACCTCCAAGGACGCGTCCACGGCCAACGCGGTCTGTATGTGCTGGACGGTGCGTTGATGCCGGGCAACTCGGCGGCGTGCAATCCGTCGATGACGATCGCCGCCGTCGCCGAGCGTGCGCTGGATCGACTGGTCGTCGAGGACGTCGGCACGGTCATTTGAGGCACGGTCATTTGAGGCACGGTCATTTTGAGGCACCGTCATTCGAGTGATCGAGACCTCTCCCGGCGCTGAGCAGTTCGACCGAACAGTGCCCCTTCCTGTCCGATCGGGTAGTTCGGGTCGGCACTCGTAGGGTTAGCGGCAGAATCCCTTGTTCCCGGGCACCTTCCGGGGACAGAGTGAGCGCAGTCACATTCGCTCACCAGGAGGAACCGATGGCAATCGAGCTCAATCAGATCTGGGACTTCCCGATCAAGGAATTCCACCCCTTTCCCCGCGCACTCCTCGGGGTGGGCGCACACGACATCATCGGCGTCGAAGCCAAGAATCTCGGCTTCAAGCGTTCGCTTCTCGTCACCACCGGCCTCCGCGGCTCCGGCATCATCGAGGAACTGATCGGCAAGATCGAATACCAGGGTGTCGAGGTCGTGCTGTTCGACAAGGTCGAGTCGAATCCCAAGGACTACAACGTCATGGATGCCGCGGCGATGTACCAGAAGGAGAAGTGCGACAGCATCATCTCCGTCGGTGGCGGATCCAGCCACGACGCGGCCAAGGGCGCCCGCATCGTCATCGCCCACGACGGTCGCAACATCAACGAGTTCGAAGGCTTCTCGAAGACCACGAACAAGGAGAACCCTCCGCACATCGCCGTATCCACCACCGCTGGCACGGGTTCGGAGACTTCCTGGGCCTACGTCATCACCGACACCTCGGACATGGACAAGCCGCACAAGTGGGTTGCATTCGACGAGGCGTCGATTGTCACCGTCGCGATCGATGACCCGCTGCTGTACTACACCTGCCCTCAGCACTTCACTGCGTACTGCGGGTTCGACGTATTGGCCCACGGCAGTGAGCCTTTCGTCTCGCGGCTTGATTTTGCGCCGTCACTGGGCAACGCCTTGTACTCGGTGGAACTCGTCGCGAAGAACCTCCGAGAAGCCGTGTACGAGCCGCGCAACCTGAAGGCCCGTGAGGGAATGATGAACGCGCAGTATATTGCCGGCCAGGCATTCAACTCGGGCGGCCTCGGCATCGTGCACTCCATTTCGCACGCCGTCAGTGCCTTCTTCGACTCGCATCACGGACTGAACAACGCCATCGCTCTGCCGCGAGTGTGGGAGTACAACCTCCCCGCGCGCTACGAGCGCTACGCACAGTTGGCGGGTGCCCTCGGAGTGGACACGAGGAACCTCTCGACCGTCCAGGCGGCAGATGCAGCGGTCGAGGCCGCGATCAGGCTTTCCAAGGATGTCGGCATCCCCGACAACTTCGGCGCCGTCAACACCGGGTCATACGACAAGAATCGGATGAATACCGGAAAGTACAACGGCCGAGGCGAAGTCATCCCGGGCGACGAGAAGACCGTGCTCAAGATCTCCGAGCACATCCAGGACGACTGGTGCACCCCGGGCAACCCGCGCGAAGTGACGATCGGCTCGATGATCCCGGTGGTCGACCACGCAATAAACGGCGCGTACTGATCCATTCCAGCACAAGGAGCAGAAAAAATGACATCGGCCGGCCTGGAAGCATGCGGTGATTCGATCTTTTCCGACAGTGCGAATACCGTTCGTGACGGTTTGCGCGAGACGGGCTACATAGCGGACGACGATCTTGCCGTCGTAGTCCATCTCGCCATCGCACTCGATCGACCACTGCTACTCGAAGGACCGGCCGGCGTCGGCAAGACCGAACTGGCCAAGGCGCTCGCCGTTGCCGGTGGGCGTCGGCTGGTTCGGCTGCAATGCTACGAGGGGCTCGACGACAACCGGGCGCTGTACGAATGGGATTACGCCAAGCAACTGCTGCACGTGCAAATGCTGCGCGACCGAATCGGTGCCGAGCTCGCTGAAATCGACACCACCGAAGCCGCATCGAAGATGTTGGCGAGCAAAGATTTCGGACTGTACTCCGAGAAGTTCCTCTCGGTCAGGCCGCTGCTCGACGCGATCCTCTCGGAGGAGCCGGTCGTGCTGCTGATCGACGAGGTGGATCGAACGGAAGAGTCCATGGAAGCATTGCTTCTCGAGATTCTTGCCGAGAAGCAGATAACCATCCCCGAGGTCGGAACTTTCACCGCCCGCTCCGATCCATGGGTGATATTGACCTCCAACGACACTCGTGAACTGTCCGCTGCGCTCAAGCGTCGATGCCTTCACTTCTCGGTCGGATTCCCCACGCCGGAGCGCGAGCGTGAGATCGTCTCTTCTCGGGCTCCCGAAGTGGAGGAGAAGACCGTCGCCGACGTCGTCGAACTCGCTCGTTCGCTGCGAGAACTGCCACTTCGTAAGAGCCCCTCGGTCTCCGAAGTGATCGACGCTGCGCGAGCAGCGATGCTGCTGCAGGGCAACGGCCAAGTCAAGGGACCCGACGCCGAACGCACACGCGAGATCTTGATGTCGGCGCTGCTCAAGTACGGCAGCGACGTGGATCTGGTAAGAGAGCGCTACACCGCACCGGCACAGGAAGTGTCGTCCGCGTCCCGCGCGAGCATGGCGTCGAAGCCTCCGAACACCACCACAGCGGCGTTCCGCGGACGCGGGGGCGGTACCGACGTAGCCAGGGCCGCACGAAGTGGCGGGATCAACAGACAATGAGCGGCGTTGCTGCCCACGTCCTCGACGTGATCTCGGCGGTCTTCGGTAGGTTGCTCAGGCGCCACGGCGTTGCGGCATCGCCGGCCGAGATCATCGAGGTCAGACGGGTGCTCGGTCTGATCGGGGCCTCGAACCTGGATGTATTGAGGTCTGCACTGCGCGCAACGTGCGCCAAGTACACCTATGAGCAAGAGGGTTTCGATGCAGCGTTCGACGCTCTGTTCGACCCGAGACCGGTCAGCGATCTGGACGAGCGCCGCACCAGCCGAGCCATGGCATCGGAAGGGTTGCCCACCGATCTCGAAATATCGAACGACGACCACGAGACCGCCAAGTACGCCGACTACAACGAGCGCGCTGCCGAGGTCGGCGAGTTCTTCGATACGCCTGACGCCGAGAAGGGCTTCAATCCGCACAAGGACGACGACGATCTGTCCATCACCGGTAGCGACTCGAATCTGGAGGTCGACACCGACAGTGACAGTGGCACTCGTGGTGTGAGTTTCACTGTCGACGTCGACCGAGCCGACTCGGCCACCGTCGGAGATCTGTCGTCGGCGCAGGCCGTGGTCTCGCAGGGCACTCTGAAATGGGACGACCCGGCGGGCATCCTGGGCTGGCTCAATTCATATGATCCCAATGCGCTCTATGGGGATCAAGGCGACGCCGACGAGCTCACGCAGTCTCAGCTGGAGAAACTTGTCGAGGCAGTGGAAGCATTCGTCGATGCGATTTCGGGCGGAGAAACTGCAACGCCCACTCCGGTTGGCGGCACCACCGATATTCCGTCGCGCGCCGAGGTGAACAATGCTTGCCGAGAACTGTTGCGCCGTATGCGCGGAACACCGCGTCCTCGTCCGCGCGAGGCGACCAACGGGCGGTTGAACATGCGTCGCACTGTTCGCGCCAGTATGCGAACCGACGGAGTCCCGTTTCATCTGATGGTGGATACTCCTGTGCCAGAACGTGTTCGGCTACTGATTCTCGCGGACGTATCTCTGTCGGTCCGGCCTATCACTGCATTCACGTTGCGCCTCGCGCAGGCGATGCGACACCGGACCAGCAGATGCACGGTGTTGGCATTCGTCGACAATCCCGTCGATGTCACCGACCTTTTGGCCCGCAGTACAGGTGATGACGCTTTGGCGTCGGTGCTCGCGGCCCCAGAACTCGACCTGGAGGCGAGTAGCGACTACGGCCGCACCTTCGAAGGACTGTTGACGACGCACGGATCCAAAGTCACAGCCCGCACCTCGGTGCTGATCGTCGGAGACGGACGCTGCAACGGCTTGCCTCCGCGCGTCGACAAGCTCGAGGAGTTGGCCCGCAAGGTGCACCGGTTGGCGTGGGTGACGCCGGAACATCAGCGGTACTGGACTCAGGCTTCCTGTGCAATGGGCGAGTACGCCGAGGTGTGCAACGGTGTGGTGACCGCGCGTGATGCTCGTCAACTGATCGAGCGCGCGCCCGAGTTGGGGAACGCGCTGCGGTGAAGCGGCGTCACCGCCCGTGAGCGCGGGGGACCCTCGAACGTTACCCGCACCGACACCGGAGTTGTCTGCAGCGCACCGAATGTCGCGCCCACCACACGGCCCAGGACCGGATTGGTGGTGAAGGTGCGCGCCCGGGCGATGACGTCGTCGGTGGGTACGAATTCCGCAATGCCGGGGCGCCACTGGTTACCCACCCGAATGCGGACGCGTGGATCGTCACCGATATTCGCGCCCCAACCGGATCTGGTGCCGTGCTGCGAAATGATCCATGCGCCGGTGTCGTCGAAGCTCGCAGACACCGGAACTCGTCTGGTCAAGCCCGATTTGCGGCCCACGGTCTCGATGTCGGTCATCAGTGGAACTCGTATGCCGATGGCGGTGAGCCCGTTCATCACCGGGTTGGCGAGGTACCGCCCGACGAAGCGCTCCTGCGTGAACTTGCGTACCGCAGGATCGGTACCCGTTCCACTGCGCCTGCTTCGGAAGGCATCGAGTCCGTTCCGCTGCAGGGTGGTCAGGGCCGTTCGCCATACCGGCCGCTCTGGATCCGGTGCTCCGCCGTCGCCGATCAAATGCAACTGATCGGTGTGCCATTGCAGATCGAGTGCGCCGTCGAGCGACTTCAGTGGCGCGTACTTCTTCGGTAGGCCGAGTGTGATGAGGGGGGAGACGAGGCGATCCGCTTGGTCGCGGATCAACGCATGACCTGAATGCGGAACAACAGCGGTGGGTCGCCCCAATCCGACAAGGTCGCAATCACCGGATGCCACGGCGGAGTTCATTGCCGCTCGGGTCCGGAATCCGCCGGTGACGGCGAGGGGCACGTCACCGGCGGCCCGGCGTACTTCCCGTGCGTAATCAAGGAAGTAGGCTTCGCGTTGCTTCGTGCTGTCAGCGACCTGGACCGGCCTGCCCATCATCGCGGGTGATTCGTAACTGCCCCCGCTGATTTCGATCAGATCGATGTGTTCGTCGACGAGGCGCTCGACGACGAGCCGGGATTCCTTCTCGCTGAAGCCGCCTTTCTGAAAATCTGCCGAGTTGAGTTTGATTCCTACAGCGAAGCCAGGCGACACCGCAGTTCTGATGGCGCGAACAACGCCCAGTACGAAAGCCATTCGACCGTCGATATCGCCGCCCCACCGATCCTCGCGCTTGTTGGCTGCGGGAGAGAGGAATTGGGAGACCAGGTAGCCGTGCGCGCCGTGGATCTGTACGCCGTCGAAGCCGGAGGTCTGGGCGAGGACGGCAGCCGTCGCGAATCGTTCGATGATGTCTTCGATCTCGTGATCGGTCAGGGCCCGAGGTGCAGGTATTCCTGGAATGTTCGGAGCGATCGCCGACGGCGCCACGGGCTTCGTGCGGGTTGCCAGCGGATTGGCCTGACGACCCGGGTGATTGAGCTGCATCCACACGGGAGAGCCGCCATCACGCGCGGATGTGGCCCAACGCGCCAGGGCGTCGAGGTCTCGATCATCTTCGATGACGACGTTGCCCGGCTCGCCGATATGCTGGCGATCGACCATCACGTTGCCGGTGATGACGAGTCCGTAGCCCCCGGCGCCCCACTGGGCGTACAACCGTTCGAGCCGAACGTCCGGGCTGTGGGACGAGTTGCCGAGGCCCTCACTGAGCGCAGCCTTCATCACTCGGTTCGGCAGCACCTGGCCGCACGCAAGAGTGAGTGGAACGGCAAGAGGGTGTGTGTTGCGGACTTCGCCGATGACCATGCTCGCTCCTGGTTCGCAGTTATGCTGGATTACATATTCCGGCAACATTATGTGTGACCCACGGTTACGTCAATGGTTGCCAGAGACGGATTATCGACAGGAGTGAACGTGAGCAGGAGTACTGCACGCGAGGACATGCTGCGCAGCGCGGCCATGCTGTTCCGTGAAAGGGGGGTGGAGGCGACCTCCCTCGCGGACGTCATCGAGCATGCGGGCGCACCCCGCGGGTCGATCTATCACCACTTTCCACGCGGAAAGCCGCAGCTCGTGGAGGAGGCGACACGGACGGCGGGTGCGCTGATGGGGTCGATGATCTCTGCGGGTCTCGCGAACAGCGGACCCGCCGAAACCTTGCGAGCGATCATCGGCGGCTTCCGTGGCCAGCTCGAATCGACCGACTACACCGCAGGGTGTCCGGTCGCGCCCGCCGCCTTCGAGGGTACGAACTCGCCGGCGGCACTGGCGGCGGCGGGGGAGTCGTTCACATCGTGGGAGGACACGATCTCGGCGTCACTGTGGCAGCGCGGACTGTCCCAGGATCGATCGCGCGCAATCGCGACCATGGCCATCTCCGCCATCGAGGGCGCATTGATCATCGCGAAAGCCCAGCGCAGCACCGTGGCGCTCGATCGAGTCGAAGCCGAGTTGCTCGCCTGGCTGGATGCCGCGCTGGAATCTGTCGAGAACAGGACCTAGCAACTCTCGCCCCTGACGAAAATATTGCTATTACTCGAAGTCACAGATATCTTCTGTCTATCACGCTATGTTGAGCGTCATAGTCGAAGGGAATCTCCCATGCCGCAATCTCTCGAATCTCGAGTCATCGGACCTGGCCTGTCTGCACGACAGCGATATCTGGCGTTGGCGGTGATCTGCGTCGCCGAACTTCTGGTCGTGCTGGACAACACCGTCGTCAACGTGGCATTGCCCTCGATAGGGCTCCAGCTGCGGTCGAGCATCAGTGGACTGCAGTGGGTGGTCGACGCTTACACACTCACCTTTGCGGGACTGCTGCTCGCCTTCGGTCACCTCGGAGATCGATACGGCCGAAAGAAAGTCATGATGATCGGGTTGATCGGCATCGCGGTGATGTCGGTCGGCGGCGCCCTGGCCACCGACCTCGGTCAGGTTGTGATCGCACGGGCGGCCATGGGGGTGTGTGCCGCGGCGGTATTCCCGGCGACACTCGCGCTGATCATCAATATCTTCACCGACGGCAAGGAACGCGCCCTCGCGATCGCAGCATGGACGGCGATGGCAGGTTTCGCCATCGCGATCGGCCCGACCGCGGGCGGGTTTCTGCTGGAACACTTCTCGTGGCACTCGGTTTTCTGGATCAACGTGCCGGTCGCTGCCGTCGTCGTAGTCGGGGCCTACCTGTTCGTACCGGAATCGAGATCCTCGCACGTCGGCAAGTACGACCCGCTCGGTATTGCGTTGTCCCTCGTCGGCATCACCGTGCTGGTGTGGGCGATCATCGAAGCGCCGCATCACGGCTGGCTGTCCACCATCAGTATTGCCGCTTACATAGGAGCAGTAGTGTGTCTCGCCGTGTTCGTCTGGTGGGAACTTCGCACTCCGTCGCCGGTTCTCGACATGAACCTTTTCCGCATCCGCCGATTCGCGTTGCCTGCCTTGGCAATCGCCGTCGCGTACTTCTCCATGTTCGGTTTCCTGTTCATGATCACCCAGTACTTCCAGGGCGTGATGGAACTCAGTCCACTGCAATTCGGCATTCACTCGTTGCCGTTCGCTGTATCCATCGCGATCGGCGCACCGCTGGCCACCGTTATCGCGCAGCGGATCGGTACCACCGCAGTGATCGTCTTCGGCCTGGTTGTGATGAGTGTCGGAATGTTCATCGCCGGTCAGGTGGAGGTCGAGACACCCTATGTCGGTCCGGTGGTCATTTCGATGGTTCTGATGGGACTCGGGCTAGCAATAGTTCAGGGACCAGCGACGGAGTCGATCATGTCCTCGGTGACCCTCGACGAGGCAGGGGCGGGTTCCGCGGTGAACGATACGACCCGTGAGGTCGGCGGCACACTGGGTGTGGCCGTCCTCGGTTCGATCGTGGCGTCGGTCTACAAGACAAAGGTCTCGCCTCTCGTCGACGCTGTTCCCGACGCACTGATGGAGCCGTATCAGAAGGCATTCGCACGTGAGACCGTTGTCAGCGTGATCGAGATCGTCAAGTCGCCGAGCAATTCCATCTTCGCCACCCAGAAGGCGGATCTGGTGTACGCGATGAAAGCTGCATCGCTCGAAGGCTTTCAGCTGGCCTCGTTCGTCACCGTCGGATCAGCGATGGCGTGTGCACTTGCCGTCGCGATATTCCTGCCGTGGGGACGACCGGAAGGCGACGGCGTGTTGCTCGCTTGGCGGAACAGCGTCCAGGCCGGGCATCGAAAATAGTGTTCACCAGCTCGCGATCACACGACGTGTCGGACGTTCGTTGCTGTCCGAGAACAGGTGTGGGCTCGATTTCCTGATGCGCTCGACGTCGGGTGCCTCGACCACGCTGATCGGCGCACTCCCGACGTACGACGCGATCGGCATTCTCGCCCCCGTCCTGCTGGTGGCACTGCGCCTCATCCAGGGCTTCGGTGCAGGTGCCGAGATTGCCGGTGCGACTGTCATGCTCGTGGAATACGCACCGAGCAAGCGTCGAGGGCTCATCGGTTCGCTCGTGTCTCTCGGAACCAACTCCGGCACGCTCGCGGCTTCGGGTATCTGGGCGATTCTCCTGGTGGTACTGACCGAGGATCAGCTGGTCAGCTGGGGCTGGCGCATCCCGTTCCTCGCCAGCTTCTTCCTGATGGTGTTCGCGATCTGGCTGCGGTCCAATCTCAAGGAAAGCCCTGTTTTCGAGAACCGCGCAGATGTCGTCGACGGCGTTGCACTCTCACACGCCGAGGTCGAGCAGGCGGATGCAGAG
Organism: Rhodococcus sp. G-MC3; assembly: GCF_030063335.1. GTDB lineage: Bacteria > Actinomycetota > Actinomycetes > Mycobacteriales > Mycobacteriaceae > Rhodococcoides. The sequence continues at coordinate 125,966 of NZ_JASISW010000003.1, forward strand.
ACCAAAGAAAGCGTTCTGGAGTCGGGACTCAAGCAGCGCAAGGGCCGCGCGTTCTTCGTCGCCCTCGGCTTGCGATTCGGTCAGGCCGGTAACTCCGGTTTGATCCAGACCTTCCTGGTGGGCTACATAGCCTCGACGCTACTGCTGGACAAGTCGATCGCCACGACGGCCATCGTCTACGGCTCCCTGCTCGGTTTCGTCACCATTCCGGTGGTCGGCATACTCGGGGACAAGTTCGGTCGACGACCGATGTACATGATTCTCAGCGGCGCGACGATGGTGCTCGCGTTCCCGCTGCTGTACCTGGTTACCAGCGGTAACAATGCCACCCTGATTCTGGCGATGGTGTTCGCACTCAACATCGGCGTGCTCGGCCTGTTCTCGCTCGAGAGTGTCACGATGGCCGAATTATTCGGTGCACGAACACGATTCACCCAGCTTGCACTGGCCAAGGAAATTGGTGGCATTCTTGCTACCGCCATCGGACCACTGATGGCTGCAACGCTCACCGCCGTCACCGGAAGCTGGTGGCCGATCGGAGCCATGTTGGTCGTCTACTCCGCCATCACGCTGGTGTCGGCCTACCTCTCGCCGGAGACCCGCGGACGCGACTTGGTCAGGCTCGACGACGCGATCTGATGTGCCTGGCGGCGAAGCCGCATAGACTTCGGCAGCATGGCCGAAGCGATCGACGAACACTTCCTCGACACCGTCGCCGCCCCGGTGCGAGAGCCTCGTTCACTCGGCCCGGACCTTACGCCCGCACGCGCGCTCGAGCTGTTCGACGCCCAGCTCGGTAGTCGGCACCTGGACTTCGCGGCGCGGTGGCTTCGATCGAAGGGGCAGGGTTTTTACACCATTGGATCCTCGGGGCACGAAAGCAACGCAGTGGTCGCCGGCGCCTCTAGGCCGACGGATCCTGCACTGCTGCACTACCGTTCGGGTGCGTTCTTCCTCGAACGCGCCAGGCAGGGCGGCGCGTTCGATTCAACGGGGAGTGATCGCACAGGTAGCGATCCGATCAGGGATGTGCTGCTCGGCCTGGCCGCGGCGACGGACGATCCGATCTCCGGCGGCAGACACAAGGTATTCGGCCGAGCCGACCTGGCCGTGATTCCGCAGACCTCGACGATAGCCTCGCACCTGCCGCGGGCCGTGGGCGTCGCGTTCTCGATCGGGCGTGCGCGCGCCTTGGCGGTCGAATCGCCGTGGCCATCCGACGCGGTGGTGGTGTGCAGCTTCGGCGACGCGTCCGCCAACCACTCCACCGCGGTGGGTGCCATCAACACCGCTGTGCAGACGGCATATCAGGGCTTGCCGATGCCGCTGCTGTTCGTCTGCGAGGACAACGGCATCGGGATCAGCGTGAAGACGCCCACGGGGTGGATCGCGTTCAATTTCGCAACACGACCAGGACTCGAATACTTCCATGCCGACGGTGACGACCTCGTCGCCGTCCATCGGGCATCGACCGCTGCCACGAACTGGGTCAGGCAGCATCGCCGTCCGGCGTTCCTGCACATCGCGACCGTGCGGCTGATGGGTCACGCCGGCTCGGACGTCGAATCTTCGTATCGCACCGCCGCCGAGGTGAGCGCCGATCACGATCGAGATCCAGTAGCGTGTACCGCCAGGTTGCTGATCGATGCGGGCGTCATCACGGCCGCAGGCGCTGCGGAACTGTACGAGGCCAAACGAACCCAGGTCATGGATATCGCGCGCGACGTCATCGCATCACCGAAGCTGGCCGATGCAGCAGCGGTGATGAGACCTCTGACCGAGCTGAACGAGTCTCTCGCCGAAGTCGTTGCGGATAGCATCGAGTTGCCGCCCGAGTCGACCTATGCGCAGGCGACGAACGCCGCGCTTCAGCACATACTGACCCGTTACTCGAACGCGGTCCTGTTCGGCGAGGACGTCGCCCGCAAAGGCGGGGTGTACGGCGTCACCAGGGGACTGCAGTCCAGATTCGGATCGAGGCGGGTGTTCGATACGGTGCTCGATGAGCAGTCCATCCTCGGATTGGCCACCGGCGCAGGTGTTTCAGGTCTACTTCCGATCGTCGAAATCCAGTATCTTGCCTACCTTCACAATGCCGCGGACCAGATCCGTGGGGAGGCGGCGACGCTGCAATTCTTCTCCGACCGCCGGTATCGGAATCCGATGATCGTCAGAATTGCGGGCTATGGCTACCAGAAGGGCTTCGGTGGACATTTCCACAACGACAACGCAATTGCGGCGCTGCGTGATATCCCCGGCATCGTCGTCGCCTCGCCGTCGCGTCCCGACGATGCAGCCGCGATGCTCGTCGCCTGTGCGGCTGCAGCCTCCGAGCAGGGAGCGGTGTGCTTGATGCTGGAACCGATTGCGCTCTACCACAGTCGGGATCTCTACGACGACGGTGACGGCGGCCGGCTCGCGGGCGGGACTGTGTCGCCGGTGACGATCGGACAGGCAAGAACGTACGGCGCTGACGGCGGGGGCAATGATCTGACCATCGTGACGTTTGCGAATGGCGTCGGGATGAGCCTGCGCGCGGCCCGCAGGTTGGCGGGCCGCGGCATCGAGGCACGTGTGGTGGACATGCGGTGGATTTCGCCGATGCCCGTCGCCGACATCCTCGAACATGCCAGCGCGAGCGGGCGCGTGCTCATCGTCGACGAGACCCGCAGGTCCGGTGGAGTGAGCGAAGGCGTGATCGCCGCTCTGGTCGACGCGGGCTTCGACGGACAGATTGCACGGGTGACGAGCGAGGACAGCTTCATCCCTTTGGGCGACGCAGCCCTGCACGTGTTGCTGTCCGAGGACACCATCGTCGACGCTGCTGTTGAATTGGCGGCGGTGAAATCAGCTACTTGATAGCTGGTGAATCATGGGGATCAAAGAATTGCAGATCTCGTCATCGGTAGGTGCGCGATTGCATCTTCCATGTAGTCCGGTCCGCTTCGGGCGAAACCGAAACCGCCATACCACTTTTCGAGCTGACTCTGAGCTCCGATGACGACGGCCTCGCCCGAGGCGAGTTCGAGCGCAGCCATCATGAGTTGTGCACTCAGTCCGCGGCCGCGTGCGTCGGCGGCTGTACACACGCGTCCGATACGGGTCTCGCCGTTCGAGCGGAGCACACGCAGCGTGGATACGACCCGCCCGTCGATGTTGTGCCAGAAATGCACGGTATCGGGGTGCTCGTCGGCGCCGTCGAGTTCGGGGTACGCGCAGTCTTGTTCGACGACGAACACGTCGACCCGAAGTTTGCAGATCGAGTACACCTCATGGCCGTTCAGCTCGGCGAACGGAGCGGAATGCAGCTCGGGCATCAGGCATCGCCCTTGATCGTGTCGACGAACGGTGTGAGCAATGACGCAAGGTCGGCTGCGACATCGGACGAGTTGCTCGGAGGCATGGACACGTAACTGAGCGCGAGCCGGACAACGGTGCGGCCCAGAACATCCGCGTTGTGCGCCGAGGCCCTGAGCCAGCTGCGCTCGAAGGTCTGCGCGAGTCGCAACGCCGCATGCTCGATCAACATGCCGCTCTCGGTGGTCACCAGTCTGAGCAAATCCGGTGGAGGATCGTCGGTGAGCATGGACATCACCAGCGGATCCGACGCACTACGAGCGAAGAATTCGGTGAAGGCGATGTACAGGGTTCGGAGACTGTCACCCTCGTTGGAATAGACAGCGTCGTCGACGGCGGAGACGAAGGAGTCGGTCAGCCGAAGTGCGTAGCCTTGCGCCAGACCCTTCCTGGTGCCGAATTCCTTGTACAGCGTCTGCCTACTGATTCCCGCGGCACTGGCGACATCGGCCATGTTGACCGTGGACCAAGTCCTCTGCAACAGCAGATCGTGGAGGCCGTCCAGGATCGTGGTGCGCATCAGGTCGGTCGCCGCGCTCTTGTAGGGGCTCGGGTTCACCGGACGGGTCGTCACATCCATCAGTCTATCTGCAGCGGCCGATCTGTCCGGTGCGGTGATGCGGGAGGCGGCCGTCACGGCCTGCTGATCTCGACCATGAAGAAGTCGGCTTTCGCCGCGCCGCAGTCCGGGCAGCTCCAATCTTCCGGGATGTCATCCCATTTTGTACCGGGTTCGATGCCGTCGTCGGGCCAGCCGATCTCCTCGTCGTATTCGAACCCGCACTGAATGCACTGGTACAGCTTGAAATCGGTCGACATCTCAGGACACTGCTTTCTGTTCGAAATCGATCTTCTCGCGCACCCCGCAGTCGGGGCACGGCCAATCGTCGGCGATATCGGCCCATGCTGTTCCTGCCGGAAAACCCTCTCGTGGTGCACCGGCCGATTCTTCGTAGATGTAGTTGCAGACAGGGCATTCATAACTGGCCATCACTGCACCTCCGGGTTTGCGCCGTAGCGGGCAAGGATCTTTTCGCGCTTGCTCGGTTCGATGTTGACAGAGGTGATGTCGCCGAGGTAATGATCCAACACCCTGTGGTCCATCACCTTTCGCCAGATCGGTGGGAAGTAGGCGACCGTGATCATGCTCGCGTAGCCGCTGGGCAGGTTCGGCGCGCCCTCCATGCTGCGCAGAGTCTGGTATCGCCGAGTCGGGTTTGCATGGTGATCACTGTGCCGCTGCAGGTGATACAGGAAGATGTTGGTGACGATGTGGTCGGAGTTCCAGCTGTGCTCAGGCGCGCATCGCTCGTACCGTCCGGACGCAGTCTTGCCGCGCAGCAGCCCGTAGTGCTCCAGGTAGTTCACCGTTTCGAGCAACGAGAACCCGTAGACGGCCTGAATTACCAGGAACGGCAGCACTGTTGGACCGAAGGCGATGGTCAGGGCGCCGAACAGTACGATCGACATGAGCCAAGCATTGAGGACGTCGTTGTGGATGTTCCAGGTGGACTTGCCCAGGCGGTCCATGCGTGACTTCTCCAGGCCCCACGCCGACTTCAGGCTGCCCCATACGCTGCGCGGCAGGAAGCGCCAGAAGCTCTCGCCGAACTTGGAACTCGCGGGATCCTCTGGCGTCGCAACGCGCACGTGGTGGCCGCGGTTGTGCTCGATGAAGAAGTGACCGTAAAACGTCTGCGCCAGAGTCACTTTGGAGAGCCATCGTTCGAGGCTTGCCTTCTTGTGGCCCATTTCGTGGGCGGTGTTGATGCCGACGCCGCCCATGACGCCGATGCTGATCGCAAGTCCGATCTTGGAAATCAGGCCGAGGCCGCCGTCGATGCCAAGCCAGCTCAGGTTGTCCGCTGTCCACAGGTAGCAGGCGGTGACGAGGCTCGCGAGTTGGAACGGGATGTAGATGTAGGTGCAGTAGCGGTAGTACTTGTCGTTCTCCAGGCGCTCCATGACCTCGTCCGGTGGATTCTGACCGTCGGGCCCGAAGAAGAGGTCGAGGGTGGGGAGCATCCCGTAGACGAGGATCGGTCCGATCCACCAGAAGACCGGTGAGACGGCGTTCCAGCCGAGCAGGTTGAACGCCCAGATCAGGCCGATCGCCATGAAGATGGCTGTCGGCGGGACAAGTCCCATCAGCCAGAGATAGCGCTTCTTGTCATGCCACTCGTCGACCGGCGTGCTCGGCCCCTGGCTCATCTGGGTTGCCACGACTGAACTCCTTTTCTGGAACAGATCAGATTCGGTGGTGCTCATCACTTCTTAACTGACAATACACCGAAAATGTCAACCAGTTAGACAAATGTGCAGATTTGTACAAATTACTGTGACTCAGTTCGCACGTAGGGTGTCGTCATGACGACTATCGAAGAAGCGGTGGCGCTCGCACGGTCGGAAAACGGGCTCGCGGTGGTCGCGACACTGCACGCAGCAGGGACGATTCAGGCGTCGGTGGTGAATGTGGGTCTGCTGCAGCACCCGGATTCGGATGCGCAGGTCCTTGGATTCGTGACGTACGGCAAGGCCAAACTCGCGAACCTGCGCGCACGCCCACAGGTCACTGTTACTTTTCGCGACGGATGGCAGTGGGCAACGGTCGAGGGGATTGCCGAGATAGTCGAGCAGACCGGGGAGACGCTACGTCAGCTCCGGCGCGATGTGTTTGCCGCCGCCGGAGGTGCGCACGACGACTGGGACGAGTACGACCGAGTCATGGAGGAACAGAAAAGGTCGGTCGTCCTCATCCGAATCGAGCGCGTGTACAGCAATCGTTAGGCGCGGCGAAAACGAGACTCGGGCCGTCAGTCCTCCAGCGCGACACCCAGATGATCGGCAAGCCTGCGCATGGTCCCGACGATCTGTTCTTCCTTCACGCGTGGGAACCCGGCAACCTTGCGAAACTCGGGGTCGGTAACACCGGACCAGTCGTACACCTGCGTCAGCGCGGTGCGGTCCTCGGAGAGAACGTCCAATTCCCAGGACCAGCGGGTCCCTCGGGGCTCGATTCCCTCCCGATTGGGGATCCAGCCGATGCGGCGGTCTTGTTCGAACACGAACACCGTGTTCTCCATGACGTACTCGCCGATCGCAGGCTGATACATCGCCATCGCGAATTTCTCACCCACCGCGGTGAGCGGTTGCGGGTCGACAGCACCCTGGAGCATGTCCGATCCATCGATGGACGACTGGACCTCGGGGTTTGCAAGCGCGGTGAACACCGAGGTGGCCGGGGCGCCGATGACACGTCGGACAATCAGTTGCTCGGACAAAGGAGAACTCGCTTTCCGTCGGAGGACAGTTACCCCTGTCTACCCGAATCGCGAGGAAACAGGCATGACTTCGCCGGGAACGGCTCATCGTCGTGAGCCCGTCAGCTCGTCACCCGGCTCTCGCTCCTCTCAGAGCGTGGGGATCGACAATTGCACCTCAGTAGACACAGCGACGAAACACGACCGCCACGCGGAATTCGTACAGTTCGCTGGTTGGCTCCGCAAAACAGCGTGGGGCACAGGCCGAGGGGTAGAAGCGTATGAGTGGAAATGCCGTTCGTCTTCAGGCAATCAAGGACGTCGAGGCCTATGTGCCCCCTGCAGTCAGTTTCATGGACGACGAGATGCCGGGCGAGATCTTCGGGGAGAACGTCTTCAGCAAGGTCGTCATGCAGAAGCGTCTGCCGAAATCGGTCTTCAAATCGGTGATGGCGACCATCGACAAGGGCAAGAAGCTCGATCCACTGGTTGCCGACGCGGTGGCGTCGGCGATGAAGGATTGGGCGCTCGAGAAGGGCGCGACGCACTACGCGCACGTCTTCTACCCGCTCACCGGCCTGACGGCGGAGAAGCACGACAGCTTCTTCGACCCGGTCGGCGACGGTAGCGCGCTCGCCGAATTCGCGGGCAAGACCCTCATCCAGGGCGAGCCCGACGCATCGAGCTTCCCCAACGGCGGACTGCGCAACACGTTCGAGGCTCGCGGATACACCGGCTGGGACGTCACCAGCCCCGCCTACGTGCTGGAAAACCCGAACGGCAACACGCTGTGTATCCCGACGGTGTTCGTCTCGATGACCGGTGAAGCGCTCGACCACAAGACGCCGCTGCTGCGTTCGCAGCAGGCAATGGGTGGCCACGCCGAAAGAATCCTGAAGCTTTTCGGACATGAGAACATCGAGAACATCGTGTCCTTCTGTGGCCCGGAGCAGGAGTACTTCCTCGTCGACCGGCACTTCTTCCTGGCGCGTCCCGATCTGCTGAACTCCGGTCGCACGCTGTTCGGCTCCAAGCCGCCCAAGGGCCAGGAGTTCGACGACCACTACTTCGGTGCGATCCCCGAGCGCGTGCTCGGCTTCATGATGGACACCGAACGTGAACTGTTCAAGCTCGGAATTCCGGCGAAGACCCGTCACAACGAGGTCGCGCCCGGACAATTCGAGATCGCGCCGATGTTCGAGCGTGGCAACATCGCGGCCGACCACCAGCAGTTGCTGATGACGACGTTCAAGACGATCGCCAAAAAGCACGGCATGGAGTGCCTGTTCCACGAGAAACCGTTCGAGGGCGTCAACGGATCGGGCAAGCACGTCAACTTCTCGCTCGGTAACTCCGAGCTCGGCTCGCTGCTCGTTCCCGGCGACAATCCCCACGACAACGCCCAGTTCCTGGTTTTTTGCGCGGCGGTCATTCGGGCAGTCCACAAGTACGGCGGCCTGCTGCGGGCGTCGGTGGCATCGGCAACGAACGATCATCGACTCGGCGCGAACGAAGCCCCGCCGGCCATCATCTCGATCTTCCTCGGTGACCAGCTTGCCGACGTGTTCGAGCAGATCGCCAAGGGTGCGGCCACGTCGTCGAAGGACAAGGGCACCATGATGATCGGTGCCGACACTCTTCCCATTCTGCCGACCGATCCGGGCGACCGAAACCGTACGAGTCCGTTCGCCTTCACCGGCAACAGGTTCGAGTTCCGAGCGCCGGGCTCGCTGCAGACCGTCAACGGACCGATGGTCACGATCAATACGATCATGGCCGAGGCACTCGATTACATGGCAACCAGCCTGGAGGCGTCGGTCGAGGACGGCACCGACTTCGACACCGCGGTCCAAAACCTGCTGACGGAAATCATTACCGAGCACGGCGCCGTCGTGTTCAACGGTGACGGCTACTCCGACAACTGGCAGGTCGAAGCGGAGTCGCGTGGACTTCCGAACCTGCGGACCACGCTCGACGCTCTGCCCGAACTGATCACCGAACCTGCAATGGAACTTTTCGCTAAGTACAAGGTCTTCAACCACCGAGAGATGCACTCGCGTTACGAGATCGGTCTCGAACAGTACGCGTTGACCGTGTTCGTCGAAGCTCGTTTGACACTCGAGATGGGGCAGACGTCCATCCTGCCCGCAGTTGTACGGCACCAGACCGAGCTGGCGCAGAACGTCACGGAATTGAAGTCTGCGGGCGTCGCTGCGGACATGTCACCGCTCGAAGAGGTTTCGATTCCCCTGGGTGAAATCCGGTCCGCCTTGGCGGCGCTGAAAACGGCGCTGGAAAAGGATCCTGCCGGTGACGCTCTCGTCGAAGCGGCATACGCGAAGGACGAACTGCTGCCCGCGATGGCCGCCGTCCGGTCAGCTGCGGATGTACTGGAAGCGATCGTCGCGGACGATCTTTGGCCGCTCCCGACGTACCAGGAGATGCTCTACATCCTGTAGGTATGTGAGCGGAAATACGTCCCCTGCGACGTATTTCCGCTCACATGCGCGTAGCGCGGTCCCTGTTTGGTGGTGAAAACGTCCGAGGCCGGAAACACCGGCTAGAATCGGACATTACCGCCACACCACAAGCAGAGGATTCATGGACAGCGATAAACCCGGGCCGGACACGGCCCCCCGCACTTCGAAGAAGTATCTTTCGAAAACAACGTGCGAGGCGGTGTCCGGCGAATGAGCGTGATTCTCACTCTCTTGCTCGGCGTCCTCGTCGTCTTCCTGATCACCGTTGTCACAGGCTATTTCGTGGCGCAGGAATTCGCGTACATGACCGTGGACCGCTCCCGGCTGAAGGCTCGCGCCGCAGCCGGCGACGCAGGTGCCCGTCGTACATTGGAAGTCACCAAGCGCACATCGTTCATGCTGTCCGGTGCCCAGCTCGGTATCACCGTGACGGGCCTGCTCGTCGGTTACGTCGCCGAACCCCTCATCGGCCAGTCCCTCGGCACCATGCTGGGCGGGGTCGGCATCCCCACCGGCGTCGGAGTCGGCATCGGCGCGGTACTGGCTCTGCTGTTCTCCACGTTCGTGCAGATGCTCTTCGGCGAATTGTTTCCCAAGAACTTCGCCATTGCACGCCCTGAGCCGGTTGCGCGCTGGCTCTCCTTGTCGACCACCATCTATCTCAAGGTGTTCGGCTGGCTCATCACCATCTTCGATCGCGCGTCGAACCTGCTGCTCGCGGCTCTGAAGATCGAGCCGGTGCACGATGTCGAGCATTCGGCGACCCCTCGCGACCTCGAACATATCGTCGCCGAGTCCAAGGGCTCGGGAGATTTGCCCGACGAGTTGTCCGATCTCCTCGATCGCATTCTCGACTTCCCGACTCGGACCGTCGAGCACGCGATGATTCCGCGTTCGCGGGCGGCAACGGTACGCGCCACTGACACTCTCGTCGAGGTCAAAAAACTGATGGGACAGGAGCATTCGCGCTATCCGGTGCTCGACGAGGAGGACGGCATCGTCGGTGTCGTGCACTTGCAGGACATTCTCGCTGCCGATGATCGACCCGAGGCCGAGATTCGCGAGTTCGTCCGGCCTGCACTGATCCTCCCGGAGACCCAGACCCTGCCCGACGCCGTCGGTGAGCTCCAGGCATCGAGCAATCAGCTCGCCTGCGTCATCGACGAATACGGCGGTCTCACCGGTGTCATCACCATCGAGGACCTCGCCGAGGAGCTCGTCGGCGAGATCACCGACGAGCACGACGACGAGGAAGACTTCACTCCCGTCGCCGGTGAGGACGGAACGTGGACGATGGCGGGTGCGATCCACATCGACGAGGTGGAGCGGTCGATCGATCACGATCTCCCTGATGGTGACTACGAGACGATCGCCGGTTTCGTCATCGCACACCACGGATCGCTACCGGCAATCGGAACGCGCATCGAGGTGGTTCTCCCCGCCGATTCGGACGATCTGCTGGGCGACGACGACGATGCACCCGTGCGGTTCGTCTCCGTCGAGGTGCTCGAGATCGACAATTACGTACCGTCGTCCGTGCGCCTCGAGCTGGGGCAGCGTGAGCGCGCCGACGAAGTCGACAACACCTCAGGTGACCGAGAAACGGACAGCCACCGATGAGCAATCCATGGATCGTCATCGCCGTCACCGTCGGCCTGATCGCGGCCAGTGCGTTCTTCGTGGCCGTCGAGTTCGCACTTCTTGCGGCCAAGCGCCATCGCCTCGAAGATGCGGCGATGACGAGCAGATCCGCACGTGCCGCTCTGCGCAGCGCGAGCGAGCTGACGGTGTTGCTCGCGGGATCACAGCTGGGCATCACCTTGTGCACCCTTGCGCTCGGAGCCACCACGAAGCCTGCGGTGCATCACTGGCTGACACCGGCTTTCGAATCCTGGGGAGTTCCGTACTGGGTCGCCGACGTCGCGGGTTTCGTACTCGCCTTGATCATTGTGACATTCCTGCATCTGGTGGTCGGCGAGATGGCTCCGAAGTCGTGGGCGATCGCGCACCCCGAGCGGTCGGCAACGTTGCTGGCAATTCCGATGCGCGGCTTCATGTTCCTGACCAGGCCGATTCTCGTTGCGCTCAACGCCATGGCCAACTGGTGCCTGCGCCGGGTCGGCGTCGAACCGGCTGATCAGGTTGCGTCGGGCCAGAATCCGGATGATCTCCGTCAGCTGGTGGAGCATTCGGTGAACGTCGGAGCCCTCGACGCGCGCTACTCTGCGCAGCTCTCCGGCGCACTCGAGCTGCAGAATCTCGAGGTGGGTGCTTTGGTGCGGATATCGGGTCTTCCTACCGCGGTGCAGTCCACAGAGTCGCTCGCCGACGTGCAGGCTGCATCGAGAGAATCGGGTCACCTGCGAATTCTCGTGCGCGACGGCGTCACCGTCAGCGGGGTCGTGCATGTGCGTGACACGTTGAACGGCGATGCATCCCTCGCCGACATCACCCGTCCGGTGTTCACCCTCGAATCGAGCACTCCGGTGTATGTCGCGCTTGCGTCGATGCGCGAGACGAGCAGTCACCTGGCTCTTATTGTAGATAGTGGAAAGACGGTCGGCGTGGTGACACTGTCGGATGTTTTGTCACGACTGTTGCCGACAGCGGCGGTCACTGCCTGACCGGTCGAAGCGAAAAGAAAGAGGGCCGCACCGATTCGTCGGTGCGGCCCTCTTCGTTCGAGTGCGTCTCAGGTTGGGTTCACGACGAGCAATGTGGCCCAGTAGGTGGCAACATCGTGCCCGACCTGGGGAAGCAGCGCGTCGTACAGCAGGTAGGACATCATAGAAACTCGAACTCCTGTTCTGGGTGCGGACCGGGGAGGCCGCAAGAGGGCTTTGCCACCCGCTATATTTCCTCAGAACGGGGTGGAAAGTCCAGAGGTTCGCCACTTTCCGGACGTCGAGCCAATTTCCACAGAATCGGCGCGGCCAGATTCAGAACGTCTCGTTCGAGTTGAGTGAGTTCGGTGCTCATGGCAGAGGCCAACCATTCGTCGCGCTGCTCGCGGTCGGCGGCGACGAGTTCGATGCCTCCGGCAGTGATCCGAATGATGAGTCGACGCCGGTCGCCAGGGTCGGGGGAGCGGGTCACCAGGCCCTCGGTCTCGAGAGCGTTGAGGTTGCTGGTCAGCGACTGGATGCGGACACCCTGCATAGTGGCGAGGTCGACGGGAGCGCTGGCGCCACCGCACCGTTCGATGTCGCCCAGGATCTGCATCTGGCTCGGGGTCAAGTAGTGGCGCGGGCGTTGCCTTCGCAGTCGCCTCGTCAGCGCCAGCATCGCCTCGCGTATCTCCGTAGCGCTCATTGAAAGAGCCTCCCCCCGCCGCGTCACCTATAAACGCATATCTAATTAGTACGTACAACAGTAGCTTTCTACCACTGTTTAGCGGGTTTGACGCACAGATTGACAAGAGTAGCCTTATCGTGTGCGAAAAGCCCTGCTCCGCTGGACTGCTCTGCTTGGCGTGACCGCCGTGGTGTGGGCCGTTCTCGCCGCTCTCGGTTTGTCCGCCTCGGCGCTGTTCGCCTCGCTCGTCGTCGCTGCTTTCTTTGCCGTCCGCGGGATCGGCCCCAGTCGCGTGCCCAAGCCTGCTGGGATGTTGGCACAGGGGATTCTTGCCGTCAGTATCGGATTGATGGTCGACACCGACACTTTGTCTGCGTTGGGATCGGCGTGGGTGCCCGCGCTCGGAGTCTGCGTCGCCACCCTCGTTGTCTCCGTCGCCGCAGGCTTCCTTCTTGCCGCCCACAAGGATGTCGATGCTTTGACCGGTGCGCTGTCGATGATCGCGGGCGGAGCTCAGGGTTTGGTGGCAGTCACCCGAGAACTCGGTGGCGACGAACGCATCGTGGCCGTCGTCCAGTACCTGCGAGTCGGTCTGATCATCGTCACGATGCCTCTTGTCGCCACTCTTGTTTTCGGCGCGGGCAGCAGTTCCGGTTCAGCGCGGGAGACCGGTGGAACTGCTTGGTACCTCGATCTTCTCGTTGTCGCGGCATGCATCGCTTGCGGCGTTGGAGTGGCGAAGTTGATCCGTCTGCCGGCGCCGGCGACGCTCGGTCCGTTGGCAGTGTCGATGGCTCTCGAACTGTCTGGGTGGATCGACTCGGTGTCGGCGCCGATGGTGCTGCTCCCGATTGCATTCGTGCTCATCGGCTGGCAGGCAGGGCTCGCGTTCACCCGCGACAGTGTCCGCGCCGTTGGACGCGTCTTTCCCTACGCCGTGGTGCTGATCGCCGCGGTGGGCGTGATCTGCGCGCTGCTCGGTCTCGTGCTCTCGCATGCGGCGGGCATTACTCTGCTGGAGGGATACCTTGCGACGACGCCAGGCGGATTGTCCGCGGTGCTCGCGGTGTCGGCGGCGAGCGGGGTGAACGTCACGTTCGTTGCTGCGGTTCAGGTTGTTCGGTTGGTGATCATGCTGTTCGCGGCACCGTTCGGTGCCAAAGCCTTCGTCGCGCTCCGCAACCGGAGAGCGAAGGAAATCGGAGCGCGACCGAAGTCTTGTCGGCCGATGACTGGCGTATCATCAGCTGATGACATCGATCGATGACACACCACGAGTCGATGAGCGTCGAGGTCTGGTACCGGTGCTCGTGTCCATCTGCGCCATTGTTGCGGTGGTCAGCAGCGTCGGAGCCCCGCTGATCCCCACGGTCGCCGATACCTACAGTGTGTCGTTCACCGGCGCTCAGTGGTCGTTGACCATCGCCATGTTGACCGGCGCCGTCACCGTCCCGGTGCTCGGACGGCTCGGTGACGGTCCACGGCGTCGCCCCGTCGTGATCTGGGCGCTTGTGGTCGTGTTCCTCGGCTGTATCTTTGCCGCCATCCCCGGCAACTTTGCGATGCTGATCATCGGACGTGGGCTCCAAGGCGTCGGGCTGGGCCTGATGCCGCTGGCCATGGCCGTTGCACGGGATCATCTCGGTCCGGGGCGGGCGCGCTCGTGTGTGGCCGCGCTCTCGGTGACAGCGGTCGCCGGTATCGGTTTCGGCTATCCACTGACCGGTGTCATCGCCCACTACTTCGGGTTCCACGCGTGCTTCGTCCTTGCTGCGGGCGCCACGCTCGTCGTCTTGATCGCCGCGATTCTCGTCGTACCGTCGAGCGGTCATCTGCCGGGACATCCACTCGACATCATCGGTGCCGTAACTCTCGGAGTAGGGCTGACGCTGCTGCTGATGGCGATCAGCTCCGGGGGCGAATGGGGCTGGACGTCTGTTCCTCTCATTGCATGCGCCGTGGTCGGAACCGTCGTGCTCGCGGCGTGGGCTGTGCACGAGCTGCGCGCCGAGCACCCCATCGTCCAACTCCGGTTACTTCGCAACCGATCGGTTCTCACTGCCGACGCCACCGGCTTGCTTGCCGGTATCGGAATGTTCATCTTGTCGTCTTCGGTGATCAGGTTCGTCCAGACTCCTGTCGACACCGGCTACGGGCTTGGGCGCTCGGCCATGATCGCAGGCCTCGTCCTCGTACCGTTCTCACTCGCGAGCGTCCTCGCCAACAAGCTCCTCCCGCTGGCGAGCGGATGGATGCCGCGAAACCTGATCATGCCGACCGGAGCGCTTTTCTTCGTCGGCGCGCTCGTACTGTTCCTGTTCGGGAGATCGGATCTCTGGATCGTATTCGTGGCAATGGGAATCGCAGGGCTCGGAGTCGGGTTCACTTTCGCCGCCATGCCTGCTTTCATCGTCAGCGCCGTGCCCGCACACGAAACCGGAAGCGCGCTCGGCGTCAATCAGGTGACACGCACCGTCGGCGGTGCTATCGGAAGTGCACTCAGTGCAACGGTTCTCGCGGCCTACACCGTCCCCGGAGCCCTCTACCCGGACAGTGACGGCTACTCGGCCACCTCGCTCGCCGGCATCGCCCTGTGGATCCTGACCGGACTGCTGGCGTTGGGCATTCCGTACGCCAAGCGCCGTGCATCACGCGAGTTGGTCGACGAGAGTGTGGACGCCTCGGCCGCAGGCTCGTTTGCGTACGAGATCGAGAGCAGTAGGGGCGCACGATGAGTGAGGTCAGGGCTCGGAACTCGAGCCGCACCCGGCAGGATCTGCTCGACGCCGCCGCTGCACTGTTCGGCGAACGAGGCTACGAGCGCAGCACCATTCGCGAGATCGGGGAACGCGCGGGCGCCGACCCCGCCTTGATCGCACGCTACTTCGGCAACAAAGCCGGGCTCTACCTCGAGACCCTCCCCACCGATGACACCGGACCCGCGTTGGCTGACATTCTCGACCCGGCCAGAATCGAGGAGACGTTACGTCGGGTCAATCTTCTCGGGCCGGGCCCGGTGCTGCAGGCCGTCATCAGGGCCCATGACGAGCCCTCCGTGCAAGCGGCCGCATCGGACCGCGTCGACAAACGATTGACCGAGGGCCTCGAAGCGAGGATGCGTGAGGAGAAACTGCAATCACCACGGCTTCGTGCGCAACTCGCGGTTGCCGCGTTGTCCGGTATTGCGCTCGCGCGGTCGGCAGGCACGTTGGAGGAACTCGCGTCCGCCGACCAGGAAGACGTCGTCCGGCTTACCGCCGCGATGCTCGGATCGTTGCTGGGTCCGTAGTTCGAGCTGCGTCAGGAGACTTCGAACGAAGCCGACGTGCCGACGAAGGGCGTGAGATGCCCGTCCAGCGAGCGGGCATCGCCGAAGTAGACGATCCTGTACGTCCCGGCGGATTGGCCCTGCGGTATGTCCCAGATGACGGTGGTCGAGGTGATCGGCCCTGCATTGTCGAACAGGATTTTCGTGTACCAATCACCGTCGTCGTATTCGCGAACCCATCCGGTACTCGTGAAGCGCTCGACGGCGAGATACGTGTCGTCGCGGCGCAGATTCGAATTGGGATTCGCTCCGGAAAAGCGCACGACAACCTGCTGCCCGACGCCGTACTCCGGTGCAGGTTGGGTCTGAACCTGACCGAAAGTTGTTCCTGAAGCGGCGATGTCGACGAACGGATTGCCGCCGATCGCCGACGGTATGGCGCCGGTGAGATCGCGTTGTGGGCCACCCGGTTCCACGGGTCTGCGCTCACGCAGTGCCGAAGCAAGGTCGACGGCAATCTGGATAGTGGCGGGAAGTTGCCACGGCCCGAACGCCGTTGCACCGCCTTCGTAGTCCTGCTCGGCGTACTCCTCGGGAGTGGTCAGGTAGTGACCGTAGCCATTGGTGTAGCCCTGCACGACGACCAGGTCACGGTCGATCCCCAGGGTCTCGGCCAATGCGGTGCGTAGCCGCGCCCCTGCTACCACCGTCGGCTCGAACGGACACGCGAAGAGGTGGAACGCTCCGATTCGGACGAGGTGGAACGGAAGTACCTGCTGCACGATCCCCGGGATCAAACCGACCGGCAGGATGACGTCTTTGGGTGCATGCGCTTCGCGTAACCACTGCGGCAAGATGACCGAACTCAGTGCTGCCAGAGCGGGATTGCCGCCACGTTCGCCTTCTTCGAGGCCGAGGGCAGGCACGCCGCCGCCGTCTTCCTGGCTCGATGCGGCGAACGCTGCGCCCAGTGCGGCTGGGGCGGTGGTGTGTGTGCGGCCGTCGCCGGTGAACTCGGCCCGAACGGTGTAGGAGGAGAAGTCGACGTAGATGGACCGCGCACCTATCCCAGCATCGAGCGAAGTTCCGTCCGATTCGGTTTGCGCATGCGCAGTGTCGAATTGGCGTAGGCCGATGATTCTGGTGTTCTCGAACTCGTCGGTCGTCGGGCCTGTCCCCGGTTGCCTGTCCAGGTTGGGCGTCACATCGCCGGGAGTACTTTGGCAGAAGGCTGCAACGAACGACGGGTTGGAAAAGTCGACGTGTTCAACGGCGCGTTCCCAGTGCCAGGCGGCGTAGCCCTTGTTGTCGGTGCTGACGAGCTGGTTTTCCGCTCTCATCGAGGTGCCATGTGTGGCAAACCAATTGATGACTCCGGCGAGTGAACCGCCGCGTTCGAGCTGCAGGTTGACCGAT
Source organism: Rhodococcus sp. G-MC3 (assembly GCF_030063335.1). Lineage (GTDB taxonomy): Bacteria > Actinomycetota > Actinomycetes > Mycobacteriales > Mycobacteriaceae > Rhodococcoides. The sequence goes on from NZ_JASISW010000003.1 coordinate 143,041, forward strand.
CGTGGGTCGATCTTGCGCGGGAACTGTGCGCCATCAGGATCTCGATCGAAGGCGACCGGTGAGCGGTTGACTCCCGCGTCGTCCAATGATCCCGAGGTGAGCGTCAGTTGTCCGGGCTGGACGTCGTCGTGGGCACGGACGATGGCGTCGACGATGCCGGATACGTTGGACTCGAACGTGATCGGACGAAACCCGAGCGTAGTGATGTCGACAAGCAGGTGACCGTCGGTGCCGCCGGGGGCCGCATGAGTGTGCGTCGCCGACAGCAATACGTTTCCGCGGTGATAGAGGTTGCCGTACCTCTCGGCGAGACGAGTGAGAACTTCTTCGAAGATGCTCTCGAACATCAAACCGACCTCGCAGGTCACGTGGACGAGTCGCTGTGAGGTCGCGGTGTCCACGAAGACGAAAGCGCGTGCGCGCTGGCGAAGATGCAGCCCAGCGGACGATTGTTCGAGCACCGCGTACCCGTTCATGCCCGCGCCGAGCGGTTCGCCGGTCATGTCTCCGATGCCGCGACCGACGTCGATGCCTGTAGGGGTTGCCCGCGCCGGTGACGCGCTGAGCGCAGCGATTCCGAGGGCTGCGCCCGTTGCGGTCAGAAACGTTCGTCTGCGCATGTCCCGATTCACGCTGTGCACGTTAACACCGCACGTGAGCGGCGGTGCCGATACGATCCGATCGTGATCGGACGAATCGACGAAGTGGTGTTCGACTGCACCGAACCGGCTGTGCTGGCGGCTTTCTGGGCCGGCGTGATCAGCGGTTGTCGTGTTCCTCGCGTGATGAGAGCACGGTGGGAAGGTTCGACTCGACGAGTTCGATGAGGCCGGTCAGCGCCGTCGCGACCTCACGCCCGAGTGGCGACAAACTGTATTCGACTTTCGGCGGGATGGCTTCGAGGACGGTGCGCACGACGAGACCGTCGCGCTCCAGAGTCTGCAGCGTCTGCGAAAGCATGCGCTCACTGACTCCGTCGACGCGCCGTCGTAGAGCGTTGAAGCGATAGTCGCCCTCGGCGAGTGCTGCCAAGGCGAGGATTCCCCACCTGCTGGTGGCGTTCTGCAGCGCCTCGCGCGACGAGCAGTTCCGCGCGAAGACATCTGCTTCCAAGTTCGCGTCTACATCGAGGTGGGGCACTTCGGTCATGCGTTCAATGTTAGCGCATGCATTTTGGTTCGCACTAATATTCCGGCTTGCACTGCACGAATAGTAAGTGCATACTCGGCAATGAACTTGAAGTTACAAGCAAGCGCGAACACTGGGAGCGGACATGACAACAGCAGTAACCGGAGCAACCGGACAGCTCGGAGCACTCGTTGTGGAGGGGCTGCTTGCACGCGGTCTCCCGGCGGGCGAAATTGTGGTCGTAGTCCGTGACGAGAAGAAGGCTCAGTCGCTCGCCGACAGGGGAGTGCAGGTTCGAGTCGCGAACTACACCGATGTGGATGCGTTGAAGGCGGCGCTCGGCGGCGTCGACAAGCTCCTGCTGGTATCGGGATCGGACATCGGCCAGCGAATTGCGCAGCACGCCAACGTTGTCGAGGCTGCAGAAGCTGCAGGCGTGAAGTTCATCGCCTACACCTCGATCCTGAAGGCCGACACGTCAGGCGTCAGCCTCGCCGCCGAACACCGTGCGACCGAGGATCGACTGACTGCATCGTCCATCCCCGCGGCGTTCCTGCGCAACGGCTGGTACTGGGAGAACTACAAGGGCTCGGTGCAGCAGGCTGCAGACAGCGGCACACTGCTCGGCGCAGGCGGAAACGGCAAGATTGCTGCTGCATCGCGCACCGATTTCGCGGCAGCAGCCGTGGAGGTGCTGCTGACCGACGGCCATGAAGGGAAGATCTACGAGCTCGGCGGCGACGAGCGTCTGACCTACAACGACTTGGCTGCCGTCATCGCGGAGGTGACCGGCAAGCCCGTCGAGTACAAAGATGTCTCCGAGGCCGAGTACACGGAGGTATTGAAGGGCGCGGGTCTGCCCGGCTTCGTCGCCGAAATGCTCGCGAGCGCGGACGCGGGCATCGCGCGCGGAGAGCTCGACACGGACTCGGGTGACCTGCAGAAGCTCATCGGCCGTAGCTCGTCTCCGGTGGCCGGCATTCTGGGCTGATCGGTGCCCCCGCTTCTCGCATGAATGGACCATGGCAACGGTTAGACGGTTGCAATGGTCCATTCATGCTGGTGGGGCGAGAGCTCAAGACAGATGCTGGCGATCCCCGATCTCGATAGTGACCGCCGCGATGACGATGCCGATGACAACGCCGATGAGGGTGTCGCCGATGCGGCTCAGGGCGACGGCTGGATCGAGGTGCCCGGCCAGACCGGTGAGTAGAAGAGCCATCGGTGTGATCGCCAGCGACGTGAGGCCGTAATTCTTCACCACGAGGAGTTCGGCGGCGACCTGGAAGATCACGATCGCGACCATCGTCTGCCAGTAGCCGAACGACAGTGCGATGAGTCCAGCAGCGATGGCGGCACCGCCGACATTGCCCAACAGTCGCTGGATTCCGCGCTGCACGGTGGTGCTGAACGTGATGCCCTGCATGGCAGCCATTGCGCCCATCGTTGCCCACATGGGATGTTCGAATCCGAAAGCTGTTGCACACCAGGCCGCCAGCGCCGCGGCAGCAGCAATGCGAAGCGCATTCACGACGAGTGAGCGTGTGCGGAGCCGGCCCAGACCGTCGCCGAAGAAGTTCCTGGGACGTGCGTCGAGTTCGTCGGCGCGAACCGGCAGGGCGTCGTAACGTCGCATGCGGCGGAGCTTGCGTTCGTGGGCCAGTACGTTTGTGGCGTGGGTCGGATCGTCGCCGCGGGCCCAGGCGTCGAGCAGGGCTTCGGCGTCGTCGAGCAATGTCACCAAACTCAGGCTGTGAGCACTGCGGCCGCCGTTGAGGCTGACGACCGTTCTGGCCCGCGCGATCGCGGCCCGTGCCGGCTCGTCGCGCCGGGAGTCGACAGCGGCGAGCGCCCGGGCGACGGCGAGCTGAGCTGGGCCTACAGGGTGAAGCAGGGCGGGCAGCATGGATATCGTCCAGCCGATGACTGCGCCGAGGGCCACGGTGAGGAAGACGGTCAGGATGTCGGCCGCTGAATGCGAGAATCCGACGGCTGCCGTCGTCGAGAAGATCAAGATGATTGCACCGGGTCCGTTGATGGCGAACGCGGCGAGCGTGAGAGTGCCGATTCCGGCGCCGACGGAGATCAGAATTACTTGCAGGGCCGACGACGATGTCGCGGCTCCCAGCGCAGCGCCGAGCGTGGCGTAGATGACGATGAGCGCGGCGACCAGGGCGAGTTTGCCGGCGCGGCGCGGGTAGGGCTCGTACCGGCCGAATGCCGAGCACAGAGAACCGAGTGCGGCGAAGCCTGCGAGGTCAGGGCGGTTCAACAGTCCGCCGCCGATCAGAACCACAGCAACGATGATGCCGACTCTCAGCGCAGGCGCGATGGTGGCGTCCGCTCGCCCGACGGACAGTGCCTGACGCCAGGTTCGGCCCGATACGACATGGGCGAGCGCGGTGCGGGAGTGTGCGATGCGGTCGATGGGTGTAATCACTTCTGAAAGTTTACATATGTTTCACTAGTAAAATGAATTCTGAAGACTGTGATGTTCGACGTAGCGTGTCCCCATGATCCCGGCGCAGCAATCAGGCGGAGATTTCGTCGACCATGTCCGTCGAGAGTGGACCGCGACGTTTCCCGATGTCGACACCTCCGCAATCGAGGTGCTGGCGCGGATCGGCCGGATTGCGTCGAAGGCAAACCACCTTCTCGATCTGACGCTGGTTCCGCTGGGAGTCTCACGCGCCGAGTTCGACGTCCTCAGTGCTATCCGCCGCGCGGGCAGGCCGTTGCGCGCAAGCGAGGTGACGTCCGTGACGCTCCTCAGTGGAGCGTCGACGACGAAAATTTCCGAGCGCCTCGTCAAGGACGGCATGATCGAGCGTCTGCGGTTCGAACGAGATGCACGGGTGGTGTTGCTCGCACTCACCGATTCCGGCCGCGATCTCGTCGATCGAGTGTTCCCGGTCCGGCTCGCGCGGGACCGGGAACTGCTCGAGGGGCTCGATACCGACGAACTGGCAACTCTCGCAGGATTACTGCGGAAAGTTGCGTCGAATGTGGAGTAGTGCGGCTTCGCCGCATGTGCGCGGAAATACGTCGCAGGGGAAGCATTTCCGCGCACGTGCGCGCAGCGCCTACACCGTCGACAGTGGCTGAATGCCGGTGGCTCCACCCGGCGTAGGCGACGTGAGAACGAACGTCGAGTTGTAGCCCTTCGATTCCACGACCGAGCGGATCTCACGGAACTTGTCGGGGCTTACCTCCGGTGAACGCGAGAGGATGAATCCCGACGTCCGAAGCGGGTCGCCGACGAGTGCCCACGAGTAGTCGTCGGCGATGTACGCCACGATGTAGTTGGTGGCGCCTTCGGGGTTTTCCTGCGTCGGGACGCCTGGGAAGCTCACGTGCAGCTGCGCATTGGTGGCGGTGTCGTTGACGCGAGCGTTGCCGATGATTCGGTTCTGTTCACCCGACCATGTGGTGCACGTATTCTCGACGCGAATGTTCATCGGGTCGATCAGCGAGTAGATCGCCTGGGTGTCGCGCGCGCATTCGAGGTTGAACGGCTGCGGCACTGCCGCCACCTGGTTCCACGTGCCGAGGTACCGCGCCACGTCGAGGGAGGGAACCGGGGTCAGAGGCTCGAATCCTGCAGATCCGGACGGTGCCGGCGCGGCCTGGGCGGTCCCGCCTGCGGCGAGAAGGCCAACGGTGGCTGCAGCCAGTGCGAAACCTCGGAAGATCGTCGAACGTGTCTTCATGAATCTCACTCCTTCTGTCCCACCAGTTCGCCACCGCTGGAATCGATTTTGCTCGGCCACCATATCCCCGGGCCGACAAGGGTGAACATCGCTGGAATGACCAGTGTGCGCACGACGAACGTATCGAGCAGAATGCCGAGGCCGACGATTATCCCCAACTGCGTCAACGTGATCAGCGGCAGGATGCCGAGAACGCAGAACACTGCAGCGAGCACGATGCCTGCGCTGGTGATGACACCGCCCGTCGCACCGACTGCCTGCACGATCGCGACGCGGGTGCCGTGCCCTGGCACCTCTTCTCGGGTGCGCGTGACCAGGAAGATCGTGTAGTCGACGCCGAGCGCCACCAGGAACAGGAACGCGTAGAGGGGAACGTTGTCGTCGAGCGCCGGGAATCCGAAGACGTTGCTGCTCACCAGGCTTCCGATCCCCAGTGCGGCAAGAGCGCTCAACACCGTCGTTCCGACGAGAATCAACGGGGCAACCAGGGACCGCAGCAGAGCGATCAGGACGGCCAGGACGACGATCAGAATCGCGGGCACGACGACGAGCCGGTCGCGGGCCGCGGCGTCGCTCGTGTCGAGGGCCTGAGCGTCGCTGCCGCCGACGAGAGCCCCGTCGATGTCGGTGAAGTGTGCGCGTAGGTCTTCCACCGCGGCGAACGCCTCGGCCGACGCCGGTGCCGTATCGGTGACGACGGACCATCTCGTCAGGCCGTTGCCGGAATCCGCGACGCGCTCGAACGAGGTCACAGCGTCGACGCTACCGAGAGAGGTTTCGACCTGCATTGCCGAATCCGTCGGGGCGACAACAGTGGTCGGATCCGCGAGCCCTGCCGGGAAGTGCTCGGCGAGAGCGTCGAATCCTTCGACGGATTCCGCGGTGACTCGGAACTGCTCGGTCTGCGACAGTCCGATCTCGGTTCCGAACAGTGCTGCGGCGCAGGCAATCAGCACAACGATCGTGATCGACGCGGTGCGCCTCGGATGACGTGCCACGGCGGCGGCCACCGAATGCCAGCGCCCTTCCTCGGCGGTGTCCTTGTCGGTGATCTTCGGCATGAACGGCCAGAACAGTTTCGGTCCACACAGCGCGAGCAGCGGCGGCAACACGAGTAGGACGAACACTGCTGCGACGATGAGTCCCGCAGCCGAAAGAGCGCCCAGGCTGCGCGTGCTGGGAAGGATGGCGAGCAGCAGGGTGAGAAGTGCCAGTACGACGGTTGCGTTGCTGGCAAGAATGGCGGGGCCCGCATGTCGGACGGCGCGCGCGAGTGCAACGCGGTGATCGTCGGGGTCTCGTCGAAGTTCTTCTCGGTAACGCGAGATGAGCAGCAGCGCGTAGTTGGTGCCTGCGCCGAAGACCAGCACGCTGGTGATGCCGGAGGTGGAACCGTCGAACGACAGGCCCGTTACCTCTGAGAGTGCTGTTCCCACCGACGATGCGACGCGGTCGCCGAGACCGATGACGATGAGCGGTACCAGCCACAGGATCGGCGATCGGTACGTCACGATCAGCAGGATCGCGACGACGAGTGCCGTCACGGCCAGCAACGCGAAGTTGGCACCGGAGAAAGAGTTCGCGATGTCGGCGCCGAATGCGGGGCCACCGGTGACCTGGGCGAGGAGGCCATCAGGTAAGCCGTCGCCAGCAGATTCCCGTAGTGAGGTGACGGTGTCGTTCAGATCGAAGCCGGACAACGACGAGTCGACCTGCACGATACCGAGAGCAGCCTTGCCGTCGGGCGCAGGAATCAGCCCCGACCCATCGAGGCGCCCCAACGCCGCCGTGCCTGCATCCAGGTCGGATGGGGTGAGTTCGGATCCGTCGTCCTTGGTGACAACAAGGAGGACAGGTTGCGAGTCGGAACCGGGGAACTGCGTCAGTAGCTCCGTGACCTGCGCGGACTCGGCCGCCGGGGGTACCGAGGATGGCGCTTGACCTGCAGAATCGTTCTCTCCGACGAGCGCCATGAAGCCCAGCGACACAATGACGACGGCAAGAGACAGTGCCCACGAGCGGCGAGAAGTGACAATTCGGGCGAATCGGATCCAGAAGTCCACCCGCAAACAATCTCAGAAACTTAACTATTAAGCAACTGAGGGATGCGGGGTGGTTCCCGCGGGATAGTCTGTCCGTTGTTCCAGTGCGGCGAAGGGAAGACAGTGTCAAAGCGTAGTGAGCTCGAGTCGATGATCTCATCGGACGTGCGCGCGCTGTCTGCTGTCTCCGAGGAGATCGGCCGGGTGTTCGCTTCGCAGCACGAGTTGCGGTCCAACGATTTTCGAGCACTTCTGCTGATCATGGTCGCCGATGTCGAGGGTGCTCCGCTGACCGCGGGCGAACTCGGAAACAAGCTTGGCTTTTCGTCCGCTGCGATGACCTACCTCGTCGAGCGGATGATCGAATCCGGCCACATTCGGCGAGAGAAGGATGCAGCGGACCGTCGTAAGGTAATCCTCCGCTATGACGCCCATGGCATGGAGGTCGCGCGCGGGTTTTTCGGGCCACTCGGCGCCCGAACCAGCGGTGCGCTTGCGGGTCTTCCTGACGCGGATCTTGCTGCGGCACATCGTGTTTTCGGCGTTCTGATCGACGCGATGCGTGTTCATCACAACGAATTGCAGGCCGGTTGAAACGGTTCAGGATCGAACTCGAATACACCTTTCGAAAGCTGTACGAGACGTCGATTTTGCAGTAGGGTGATCACTGGTTGAGCTAACAGCCGTTGTCGGGAGAAACTCCCAGGGTGTTCCTCAGTCGCATGACGGTCTGTCGCCACACCCCTATGCAGTTCCTCCCTGTCGATCGACGATGGGATAGCTATGACTGTTACTTCACAGAACTTGAACGACGAAGGCACTACGCGCTCGCAGGCATCGCGCTCGCAGGCATCGGAAACTTCGGTTGCCGTGGCTGCAACGGGTGCAATTTTCAGCTCAACCCCTGCCGGTTCGGATTCTCTCTTGGTCACCGTGCACGGTGATATCGACATGCGAAGCGCGGACACACTGTCCGACTACGTGTGCTCGCGAGTCCAAAGCGGCGTCCGTTTGGTGTTCGATCTGTCCGATGTCGATTTCTTCGGTATCGCAGGTCTGACTGTCTTCACCGCCCTCGATGACGCTGTCGAAGCGGCGGGCTCGAGCTGGTGCCTCGTCGAAGGTCATCCAGTGTTCCGGTTGCTCGAAGCCGCATCTGCAATTCCGAGTGTCCAGCGGTTCAGGCGAGTGGAAGACGCACTCGCCTGACCCCTGCTTACCGGCAAGATCAGCTTCAACGGGTGACCAGCTCCAGCAAGGAGCTGGTCACCTTTTTGCGTACGGCACCCAGCAGCCCTTGCTGCCCCAACGCTGCTCGCGCCGCATTCATCCCCGCCGCGCCGTGCACCCCGCCCCCTGGATGCGCCGATGCGCTGCCGAGGAACAAGTTTTCGACGGGTGTCTCCGAACGTCCGAGTCCTGGTGTCGGACGAAAGATCAGTTGCTGCTGAAGCTGCGCGGTTCCGCCGTTCACCGCACCGCCGTAGAGATTCGAATCGGCATCGAAGAGATCCGAAGGGCGCTGAACAACCTGCCCGACGATCGACGAAGTGAACCCGGGAGCATGCTCCTCTAGCACTTCCCGTGCTCGTTCGGCGATCGTGTCGGCCGACGCATCATCGGTGACCCCCCGCGGTAGATGCGTGTACGCCCAAGCGCTTTCGGTTCCCATCGGCGAACGCGTCGGATCCGCCGTTGTCATTTGCCCGAACAACATGAACGGGCGCTTCGGCAGAACGCCGGTGGACAAGTCCGTCGTCCACCGGAGGAGGCCGTCGTCGTCGGCACCGAGGTGGACCGTTCCTGCGAGCGACAGGCTCTTCGATCGCCACGGGATGGGACGGTCGAGCGCGTAGTTCACTTTCACGACGGGGGTGTCCCATTCGAACTTGGCGAGATCGTCGTGCATCCGCCGCGGAATTGCATCCGCGGGGAGCAGATCCTGGTAGAGCATCGGCGCGGAGACGTCGGCGATGATTGCCCGACGAGCGCGCACGGTATCACCGGAAGCAGTGTGCACGGTGGTTGCTCTGCCGTTCTCGATACCGATTCTCGTCACTGCACTACCGCACCGTAGCTGCGCGGATCCAGTTCGTCGGACGAGCGCGGCGGTCAGCTCCCCGGCGCCGCCCTTGGGAACCGGAAAGCCGACGTCCTGGGCCATCATCGTCAGCAGATAGCCCATGGCACCGCTCACCGGAGCGTCCATCGGAGCGTCTCCGTGCATAGCGTTTCCGAGTAGCAGGCAACGCGCAGCCGTGCTGTGGAAGGTTTCGTGTGCCATCGTGCGCGCAGGCAGCGACATGAAGCGAGCGAAGCGAAGTGTGTCCGCGGCGCCGAGTTCTCGCGCCAACGAGGCCGCAGCCTTCACCGGAGGAAAGGGGCCGAAGAACGCGTCGACCAGCGGTTTCTTGATTCTTGTCCACTGCTCGAACAGTTCGAACCAGGCATCACCATCGCGGCGATCGTATTCGGCGAGCGCGGCAGCGGTGTCGGCGACATTCGGCAGCACGACGGGTGCGTCCTCGTCGTCAGCGGAACGAGCGTGGCCGAATGCTGCCGGCGAGCGTGACCACACGAGACCGTGGTTCTCCAGGTCGAGGGCGGTCATGGCAGGAGACGATGCGCCGAGCGGATAGAACGCGCTGAACAGATCGCTCGTGTATCCGGGCACCAGCTCGGCGCTGCGCACAGCACCACCGGGTTCGGGACCGGCCTCGACAATCACCACGTCCCAGCCTGCATCGGCAAGGGCTGCTGCGGCGACGAGACCATTGTGTCCGGCCCCGATGACGACGGCATCGGCTGTAGTGGTGGTCATGACGGCGAAGACGACCTTTCCGCGAGAAGTGCCAGACGCCTGAGGGCCTCGCGGTTACGAGGGTGCACCAACGCGTGCTGGACGGCGTCGGGCACCAGGCTGATCGGAGGAGTCAGTGCATGCTCGATCATCTCGATTCGGCACCCGGCGGCAAGGGGCAGTAGGCGAATCGTCACACTTGCCGCACCGAAAGGAAGAGCTCGTGCCTCGAGTGAAAGCTCACGGCCCTCATGCAGTCCGGTGACCCGAGTGTGGTCACTGAGGACCACCGGCCAGATGCCGACCGAATGATGGATACGACTGCCCACGGACGGCCAGGCCGGATCCACCGCGCGGATACGCGAGGCGCCGACCACCCACGTTGCGTACGCCCAGCCGTCAGCCAGTACGTCCCAGACCTGCTCGACCGTTGCCGATGATTCCCGTGTTGTCGCCATCCTTGGCGGTTGCCCACCACACGGCGATACGAAACCGCGTTTCGCTCACACCTCGATCGGGAAGGTACAGCAGTAGTACCCGATCTCGTCCGGACGAGATTGGGTATCAGATCCCGCGGGTTGAACACACAGCCTGCGGGATCGCTGTTACCCAGAAACTAGCGAGACTTCACGAGAAGAATTTCCACCGGAATCTCGAGCAGCAGTCGCTGCACAGTCTGGCCCATCAAGAACTTGCCGACGGCACTGCGGTGACGAGATCCGATGACCACGAGTTCGGCGTCGACCTTGTCGATCAACGCGAGAAGGGTCGACGTCGAGTCGGGATCGGGTTGCGCGGCCTCGACGCGGGCATCGGGGGCGACGGCACGCACTGCAACTTGCACAGCCGCAACTTCCTGGGCCTGAGCCCCCGGGTCAGGGGAGCCCGACAGTGCATGTACCACAACGAGATCGGTAGCGCGGGTGCGTGCCTCTCGGACGCCCGCGACGAGTGCGGAGCGGCCCTCGTCGGATTGATTGTGTACGACGGCGACGGTCATGATGAACTCTTTTCAGTAGTGGGTCGGGATCAGCCGAAGGGGATCTGTCCGAGGGCGATACCCACGACCAGCATGGTCAGCGAGACGACCGCGGCTCGCCAGAGCACCTTCTTGTGATGATCGGCGAGGGAGACACCGGCGAGGGTGACCAGGAGCAGGATCGCCGGCACCAGCGGGCTCTGGAGGTGGACCGGCTGGCCGGTGATCGAGGCACGAGCCATTTCGACAGGCTCGATGCCGTACTGCGCAGCAGTTTCCGTCAGAACCGGGAGGATGCCGAAGTAGAAGGCATCGTTGGTCATGAAGAACGTCAGCGGCATGCTCAGAACCCCGGTGATGCCGGCGAGGTAGGGGCCCATCGCGGAGGGGATGACGTTGAGCAGCCACTCGGCCATGGCCTCGACCATGCCGGTTCCCTGGAAGACTCCGGTCAGTACTGCAGCAGCGAGAACCATGGCGACGACGGAGACGATCGACGAGGAGTGACGGGAGATGGCTTCGCCCTGCTCCTTGACGCGGGGGAAGTTGACGGTCAGCGCGATCGACGCGGCGATCATGAACAGAACCGGGATCGGCAGGATGTCCATGACGAGGACGACGAGAAGCGAAACCGTCAGAGCAGCGTTGAACCACAGCAGCTTCGGGCGCAGGGTGGGGCGTTCGGGATCGAGGCCGTCGAAGAACTGTCCCGACTCGCCTTTTGCGTCGCCGCCGGACGTGCCGCTGCCGTTCTTGCCGCTGCCGTTTTCACCGCTGCCCTTTTTACCGCGGCCGCCCTTGCTGGTCGAGCCACCGCCGGTGGCGACCAACTCGGGCTCGTAGACGAGTGCGCCGATGCGGCGACGCTCCATGATGCCCAGGTGTACGGCGAAGAGCAGGACGATGACGAGTCCGGCGATCATCGAGGGCACCATCGGGATGAAGACGTCGGAGGGGGAGATGCCGAGCGCGGAAGCAGCGCGAACCGTCGGGCCGCCCCACGGGATGATGTTCATCGTGCCGTTGGCGAGGCCGGCGACGACCGTCAGGATCACCGGGCTCACACCGAGTTTGAGATACAACGGCAACAGTGCAGAGGTGACGATGATGAACGTGGTGGAGCCGTCACCGTCGAGCGAGACGACCATGGCGAGGATCGCAGTTCCCAGCACGAGTTTCATGGGGTCGTTGCGAACCACTTTGAGGATGCCGCGGACCAGCGGATCGAACAGTCCGACGTCGATCATGATTCCGAAGAAGATGATCGCGAAGAACAGCAAGGCCGCGGTGGGCGCAAGTGTCTTGATGCCGTCGGTGATCATGTCGCCGATACCGAGCCCGGCGCCGGCGAAGAGACCGAATGCCACCGGTACCAACGTCAGTGCGACGACAGGCGTTGCGCGCTTCGTGAGAATCAAATACATGAAGACGGCGACCATGAGGAAGCCCAGTATCACGAGCATGGGAGTACTCCTTTGTACGAGCAGGTTGATGTGGAGAGATCAGCTGTGGGACGAGACGGGCAGGGTCTCGTGCACGAATGCTGCTTGTTCGCTGATGAATTCAGCAAAGTCGTCGCCGGTCAGGATGGAGCTTCGCCATCCGTTGCGGGTGAGGACGTCCTGCCAGGCGGCCGAGTCGTCGAGATCTCGGATGCGGTCGGTCCAGACATCGAGTTGCTCGTCGGTGAGGCCCGGCGGAGCCAGGAGGCCGCGCCAGTTCGCGAAGACGACATCGACTCCGGCTTCGCGAGCCGTCGGGGCATCGATCACCTCGACTCGCTCGGCGGTGCTGATCGCAAGTGCACGAACGGTTCCCGCCGTGATTTGATCCAGGTATTCGCTGACGCCCGTCGTCGCGACGTCGATGTCGCCGGTCAGCAGAGCGGGCAGCAATTGTCCGCCCCCTTCGAACTGTCGATAGTACGACGCCTCGGCGTCGACGCCGATTGCTCGCGCGAGCAGTACACGGAACAAACCATCCGGGCCGCCCTCTGCCGAACCACCGGCAAACTTGAGTCCGGCAGGATCGGCGCGCCAGGCGGATACAAGATCCGACATGGTCTGCAACGGTGAGCTCGCGGGGACCAGAACAACTTCGGGTTCTTCGAGCAGCTTCGCGATGGGTGCCACGTCTGCGATCGAGCGGTCCGAGATGGTCGTCTCCAACGCGCCGATCAACCCCAAGCCCATGACCATCGCGAGATCGGGATTGCCGACCTCGAGAGCCAAGCGACCGAGCCCGACGACGCCTCCCGATCCGGGAAGCACGACGACGTCGTAATCGGTGTCATCGGTTGCGAGAGTCTGAGTGAGATTACGAGCGGTGAGGTCGTAACCACCGCCTGCATCGGAGGGCACCACGAAACGGACGCGCGCGTTGCCCTCGGAACCGGAGAACACGGCCGGTTCCGAAGAGCATCCACCCACGAGTATCGCCAGCGAGACGCACAGGGCGCTTGCTGCGTTTCGACGCTTCATTGTGGGCACCCTCGAAGTGAACAACACTTTGTGACTGTGGTCACCCTTGCGGCCACAGTTTCTATTGTGTCCATTGTGCTCACAGTCTTTCGTCACTGTGGTCGTACGGATTCGGCATTTGCCTCGGCTACCCCGACGTAGGGTCCATTGGTGCGCAGAACCACGCTCGCCACCCAGCTGCTCAGATTGCAGCTGCTCATCGTGGTGGTTGTTCTCGTTGCGATCGGTGGCCTGTCCCTCGCTCAATCGTCGGCAGCCTTTCAGCGTGACGCGGGCCGGCGGGCACAATCGGCTGCGGAGACGCTGGCTGCCAATCCCGTCGTACGTCAGTTGTTGCCTTCGGCGCAGCCGCGTATCCGCACCGGACTGCAGAGCGCGGTGGAGTCGGTTCGTGCGGTCTCCGGACTCGACTACGCTCAGCTCACCGGTGTGGACGGTGTTGTTGTGCTGTCGACGGTGCCAGAACAGGTCGGTTCGGAGTCCCCGTCTTCTGCTCGTGGGTCGACGGTCGGGCTGACTGATACGTCCTTCGGGAAAGCTGTCGAGGCGCACGTACCCGTGCTCGACGACACCGGCACACTCGTCGGGACGGCAGTGGTCGGTGATCGTTACCCGTCGGCGTTCGACCGCTTCCTGCAGGCCGCGCCGAACCTGATCGTCTACCTTGCCGTCGCATCGGTGCTGGGCGGTGTTGGGTCGGTGCTGTTGGCCCGGCGAGTGAAGCGGCAGACGCTCGGCATGGAAGCGAGCGAGATCCTCGACCTCGTCGGCCAACGCGAAGCCATGCTCCGCGGATTGAAGGAAGGCGTCATCGCACTGGATCCGCATGGGCGCGTGTTGTTGATGAGCGAGAGTGCACACGACCTGTTACAAATCGAACGAGGAAGCAAAGGGCGCACGGTCGACGAACTCGGGTTGACCGATCGACTTCGCGACGTCCTGGTCGGCATCGAGGTCACAGCCGACGAGATCGTTTTGGTCGGGGACCGGGTTCTCGTCCTCAACACAGTTCCGATCGTGTCCAAGGGTAGAGCGGTCGGTACCGTCACCACGTTCCGTGACCGCACCGAACTCACCGACGTCGAAGAGGAACTCGGCGTGACGAAAACCAGCTCGACGGCGTTACGTGAACACATTCACGAGTTCGACAATCAGCTCCACACCATCTCAGGGCTTGTGCAGTTGCAGGAGTACGACGAGGTGGTGCGCTACGTCGATGGGTTGACGGCCAGGCGGGACGACGCCACTTCCGCGGTGACCGATTCGGTGTCCGACGTCAGCGTCGCAGCGCTCCTGATCGCGAAGATCGGTGCGGCTGCCCATCGTTCGGTAGTGGTGTCCATCGATGACGGTTCGACGCTCGGTCCCCACGGCGGAGCCCTCTCCCGTGACCTGTGCACCGTGCTCGGTAATCTCGTCGACAATGCCGTGACCGCATGCGAGGGCAGAGTGCGAATCTCACTCCGGGAGGATGACCGGCAGATCGAGATCAGGGTGCTCGACGACGGCAAGGGGGTCGCGCAGGGCGACCGAGGAAAGATTTTCGAACAAGGTTGGAGTACAAAAGGTTCGGCGAATACCGGTCATGGATTCGGTCTGGCGCTCGTGCGGCTGGTCTGCCGACGTCGGGGCGGGGACGTCTCGGTGAGCTCGGACGGCGAGTGGACCGTGTTCCGTGCCTACGTCGAGGAGTTGCAATGATGGAGTTTTTCAGGTGATACGCGTTCTGGTGGTCGACGACGATTTCATGGTCGCCAAGGTTCATTCCGGGTTTGTCGGCAAGACAGAGGGTTTCGAGGTGTGCGGTATCGCGCACAGCCCTGAGGCGGCTGTCGAAGCCGTCGGTTCGCTGCGGCCGGATCTCATCTTGCTCGATGTTCACCTCCCCGGCGCCAGTGGGCTCGATTTGATCTCCGCGTTTCGCGAATCGGCGCCCGACGTCGACATTCTCGTCATCACCAGCGAGCGTGAGGTCGCTTCGGTGCAGAAGGCTCTTCGAAGCGGGGTCGTGCACTACCTGATCAAACCGTTCAAATTCTCGGTACTGCAAGCGCGCCTTGATCAATACCGGACAACGCGGCAGAGTCTGGGTGCTACCGATGAAGCCGAGCAGGCAGCAGTGGACAAGGCCTTCGGCGTGTCGGGCGCGGAAGCAGATCTGCCCAAGGGGCTTTCGCGTGAGACGCTGGTATTGGTGGAATCGACGCTCCGCGGTGTGGACGCGCCGATCTCGGCCACCGACATGTCCGAGAGGTCGGGGATCTCGCGCTCCAGTGCGCGACGATATCTCGAGTACCTCTCAGGCATCGGGCGGGTCACGGTGTCGTTGGACTACGGGAACGTCGGGCGGCCGGAGCGGTTGTACCGACGGAAGTGAAGTGTCAGGTTCGAGTTGGGCATGGAACTGCGCGGGTACGACGACGAAGCGCGACAATGCGGGACCGCGCCTGGCAGTACGCATTTGGGAAGCTGTCCTAGTTCGAGGTTCGACTTTCGATCCGGACTTTCAGCTGTCGACGAGGGTGCCGGCGAGCAGCGGGAGCAGTCGGTCCCAGTGGCACTGAAGTGCGGAGGGGTTGAAAGCATCGGTGTCGGACATGCTGTAGCCGTGGATGGTGCCGGGATAGATCTCGGTGGTGTAGCCAACCCCCGCGGCGTCAAAGGCTTTGGTGAGCTCGTTCATCGCCTCGAGTGACATGTCGTTTTCGGAGAGGCCCAGATAGACCTGAGCGGCGACCTTGGAGACGAGTCGATGTGGGCTGTCGGACTCGTCGGTTACCAGGAAGCCTGGGTGGAATCCAGCGACGGCGGCCACCTGGTCGGGGTTTGCAGCTGCGGTCCGGATCGCCAAGGCGGCACCAATGCAGTAGCCGACAACCGCGAACGGACCATCGCTGACCTCGGGTTGGGTGGTGAGGAAGCCGAGGTAGGCGTCGGCGTCTCGCAGAGCGCGCTCGGTGGTGTGCGTCTCGATCAAAGGCATCAGCTGACCGATGACCGCCGGCCGGATCTCTTCTCCAATGTGTTCTGGAAGTTCGAGAACCGGTGCCGGACCATGCCGGTAATAAAGATTGGGGACGAGTACGAAGTACCCGTTCTCGGCCAGATCGCAGGCCATTTTCTCGAGTACAGGTCGCACGCCGAAGGCGTCCGTGTACATCAGCACCCCAGGGTGCCGCTCGCCGTCGTCGAGGAAGGCGGCGAATGCGTCGGCTCGACCGTCGTCAGTGGGAATGTTCAGAGTTTTGGTAATCATGAAGTCTCCTGTCGTAGTTGATTTTTCAAATGTTTTCAATCAACACGAAAGGGGTGGGGCTCGCGCAACTGCGAGAGATGCTGGATCGAGCTGTAGGCCCTTGCCGGCCCGTGTGGCGCTCAAAAGGGCGCCGGGTAACCGATCTGTGTGTGGCGCAGGGCCGTCCCGGTGGTCATCGTCGTCGAGGCTAGCTGAATTAGTCCTGGCCCGCACGTGTTGCCGTGCGATTTCTAGCCTCGCGTTGGCGGCGGCTGTGGGGGCATGCCGCGAGTTCTTGTCGGACCTCCGGCGTATATTCGAAAGTATGTTCGATACGGGGGTTTCGGCGGGGGACGTCGCGAGTGGTGAAGTGGGTGTCGATGCTGCTTGCTCGCGGGTTGTCGATGACGCAGTCGCGGCAGGACTATTGGGGTTTTCGGCGCGCAGCCGGGTCGCGGAGAACATCGCGCGGGCGAAGGTGGTGGAGTCGGCATGCGAAGTGGCCGAGATCCGTCTTGCTGCCGGTGAGGACGAGGGCGACGATCCGGCGACGGTGATGCGGTCGGTGGTGTGCGAGGTCGCGGCGGGGCTCAACGTGTCGCAGAAAGTGGCGAGCCCGTTCGTGGAGGTGGGGTCGGCATTGGACCGGTTGCCATTGACGTCGGTGCGGTTCGTGTACGGCAACCTCGATTGGGCACGGACGCAGGTGATCGCGCAGGTGTTGGGTAAAGCGTGCGATGCGACGATCAAGGCACTCGAGTTCGAGGCGGTCGCTGCAGCGGAATTCTTGGGGCCTCGGTCGTTGAGGCTGGAATTGTGGGCGCTCTGGGCGGAGCTCGACGAGGCGGAAGCGTCGGCGGCGAAGGGTACTGCGGTCAAGGGTGCTCGGGGGGTATCGATCAAACGTGAGGGTGACGGGACTTCGATGCTCGAGGCGACGCTGACCGACATCGAGGGTGCCGAAGCCGACGAGTTGGTGGAAGAAATCGCGGGGACTGTGTGCGCGCAGGATCCGCGGTCTGCGAAGTCGTTGCGTGCCGATGGGTTGTTGGCGTTGATTCACGGGGAGCATGCCCTCGAATGCAGGTGCGATCTGGGCGAGAACTGCCCGCAGTTCGGGGTGGCCGATCGCTCCGATGGACGGCGTGGGCACTTGCTGCAGATCGTGATCGATGTGGAGACGTTGCTTGGATTGACTTCGACACCAGCTCGTTTGGCGGATGGCACTCCGCTCGATTCGGAGGTGGCTCGGGTTTTGGCCGAGGATGCGCGGTGGCAGGGGTTGCTGACCGAACTGATCACTGCCCTCGCTGCACATGGAAGCGACAACACCGATACCAACCCGGAAGACGGTGCGGGTAACAGTTACGCAGCACCATTCGGTGCCGGGAAGGCCGGGGATTCACAAGCTGGACAGTCGAAGCCGAGCAGCTCGAAGGCGGGCGGTGCGAAGGCGGGCGGTGCGAAGGCTGATACCGCTAATCCCGCGAACGCGACATCAGCTGGTGCACAGTCGGGGTCAGCTGGTGCTGAGTCTGCCGATAACCCCGACGCAGAGCGTACCGATATGCAAGATGCAAAAAATGCCGCCACGCCTGGCAAGGGCGATGCGAAGAACAACGGTGCCGAGCCTGCCGGTGCCGAGAGCAACGACGCCGAGCCCGCCGGTGCCGAGCCCGCTGATGTGGAGCCCACGGATGCCGAGCCCGCCGAAGCTGAGTCCGCCGGCCCGACGTCGAAGGGCGGGATCAGGGTTCCGCGGCTGTTGTATCGCGGCCGGATCCGCCCGGCGGCGACGGTCCCACCCAGACCTGAGCGCACTCCCGGCAGCCCGAATCGGCCGCCGGCCTCGACCAGTGGGACGGTCAACGGCGCTGTCCGAGCACACGCGATCGCGGCGCTACTCTCTGCGATCGATAGAGACCCGGCACTCGCGAACGGAATTTTTCCTGACGGCCACGGCGGACTGGCCAGGCCTCCTGCAGGTGCGCTGACCTACACGCCATCCACTGCAGTCGCCGCACGAGTACGTATGACGTACCGGCGCTGCACCCATCCGGGATGCGAAATCCCCTCGACACGCTGCCAACTCGACCACATTGTGCCCTTCGACCACGACAGTCCTTCGCGCGGTGGGTGGAGTATCGAGACGAATCTGCATCCTGCCTGCGGGGGTCACCATCAACTGAAGACATCGAGAAACTGGACCATCGCGTATCTGGCCGGGGGTGCGATCCTGTGGACCAGCCGCGCCGGAATTCGCGCGATCAGCCTCCCCGAACTCGGCTGCCCTACTCCTCCGCGCAGCCGCAAGCGCCGCCGCAAAGCCGTCGATCCGGAACTGGATATACATGCTCTCACCTGGTGGGAGAGACACATGCCCGCTGACACACCGGAGCCGACCGCAGCCGATCAACGCGCCGCGGAAACAGACGATGCCCGCACCCGAATCCGACTGCTACGCCGACGACTTCGTGAGCATAAGACCATCCGAAAGCTCCGCAAGAACGCCGAACCCCCACCCTTCTGACGATGCCGCGGGCCTGAAATGCGCAGCAGTCCACGACACCGGCGGTGTACAGCACTGTCGGGACGGCAAGCAACCACCGAGTCACCGGCGGTCCCTCGACCGACTACCAGCCCGGCTACCCCCTCGACACGAGCGACCTCACGAAAAACATCAGATTCGCGGGCCTCTCCGCGAGCCGCCTCATGAAGTAGCCGTACCACTGGTTCCCGTACGGCACATACACCCTTACATGCTTGCCGTCGCCGACCAAACGTTGTTGCTCGGCGTCGCGGATTCCGTAGAGCATCTGATATTCGTACGAATCGACCGAGCGGCCGGTGTGGACGGCGAAACGGTCTGCCGCGTCGATCATCTCGGGATCATGCGATGCGACCATCGGATACCCTTGACCGTCCATCAGCACCTGCAGACACCGGACATACGAATCCGAAACGTCGGCAGGCTTCTGAAATGCAACCGATGGCGGCTCGTTGTAGGCGCCCTTGCACAACCGAATCCGTGACCGAGGGCCCGAGAACTCGCGGCAATCGGCCTCGGTGCGCTTTAGGTAAGCCTGCAACACAGTCCCCAGATCCGGAAAATCCTGCCGCAGAGTGCGAACGATGGACAGGGCAGAATCCGTAGTGGTGTGGTCTTCGGCGTCCACCGTCACCCACACTCCGGCCTTGTCGGCTGCACTGCAGATGATCCGCGCGTTCTCCAATGCCAGTGAGCTGTCGATTCCAAGACCCAGAGCCGACAACTTCACCGACACCTCCAACGCTCGCTCGCCGGCGTCGAGAGCCGAATATGCGTGCAGGAGCGACAGATACGCGTCGACGGTCGCCGAAGCCTGCGCCGCATCGGTGGTGTCCTCGCCCAGATAGTCCACCGAGACGAATCGGCCGGACGCCAGTAGAGATGCGACCGCGGCGACGGCGTCGGGCTCGGACTCCCCGGCGACGAACCGGTCGACCAGCTGCCTGGTGATCCGCATCTTGCTCATGGTTGCCCCGAGCCGAGGCGATCGCGCTGCCGCCAACAGCGCAGGACGCAGCGGATTGCTCAGAACAGTGGTCACTTGGATCCATCTCCGTCTTGGTGCGGGTAGGCATGCGCTGTCGGCGGCACGAAAGTCTCCTTGACCGTTCGAGCCGACGCCCAGCGGAGCAAGTTCTGCGGTGAACCGGCTTTGTCGTTGGTTCCGGATGCCCTGGCCCCGCCGAACGGCTGCTGCCCGACGACGGCACCCGACGGCTTGTCGTTGATGTAGAAGTTGCCTGCAGCGAAACGCAACGCCTTGTGCGCCTCGGCGACCGCGATGCGATCCTGGGCGATCACGGCTCCGGTGAGCGCGTACTTCGAGCCCGCATCGACCTTCTTCAGAATGTCGGCATAGGAATTGGCGGCAGAATCGTCGTAGACATGCACCGCGAGGATCGGCCCGAAGTACTCGGTGCTGAAGGCTTCGTCGGATGGATCGTCGCCGAGAAGAACTGTGGGGGAGACAAAGTAGCCTTCGGTGTCGTCACACGTTCCGCCGGCCGCAATGGTGAGGCTCGGCGTCGACTTCGCGCGATCGAGGGCAGCCGAATTGCGATCGAACGCCCGCTGATCGATGACGGCACCGCCGTAGTTGGACAAGTCTGTTACGTCACCGTACTTCAGCTGCGAGACCTGCTCGACGAAGGGATCGCCCATCTTCGACCAGACGGACTTCGGCACGAATGCCCGCGATGCTGCCGAGCATTTCTGGCCTTGGTAGTCGAAAGCTCCCCTGATGAGAGCCGTCGTCAGAACCTCTGGATCCGCCGAGGAATGTGCGAGAACGAAGTCCTTGCCGCCGGTCTCGCCGACGAGCCGCGGGTAGGTGTCGTAGTTCGAGATGTTGCTTCCCACCTCGCGCCACAAGTGCTGGAAGGTCGCCGTCGATCCGGTGAAATGGATCCCGGCCAAGCGGGGGTCGTTCAGTGCGACCTCGGAGACCAGAGGCCCGTCACCGAGTACGAGGTTGATGACGCCGGGCGGCAATCCTGCGGCTTCGAGCAGTTGCAGGGTCAGGTATGCGGCAACAGATTGCGTCGGCGACGGCTTCCACAGCACGGTGTTGCCCATCAGTGCAGGTGCGGTGGGCAGGTTGCCTGCGATGGCGGTGAAGTTGAACGGCGTGATCGCGTAAACGAACCCTTCCAGCGGCCGATACTCCACACGATTCCACACACCCGGCGAGGACACAGGCTGGTCGGCAAGGATCTGACGGGCGAACGCGACATTGAAGCGCCAGAAGTCGACGAGCTCACACGGGGCGTCGATCTCGGCCTGGTACGCGGACTTCGACTGCCCGAGCATCGTGGCTGCGGCGATCTTTTCGCGCCAGGGCCCGGCGAGCAGATCGGCCGCGCGAAGGAAGACTGCTGCACGGTCGTCGAAGGAAAGGTCGCGCCAGCCCGCTGCTGCCGCGGAGGCTGCTTCGATGGCATCGCGGACATCGTCATGCGTGGCATTGGCGAAGCTACCGATGACGGACGAATGCCGGTGAGGCTCGACGACGTTCTCACGCGACCCGGCGGCAACTCGGTGGACGCCCCCGATGACCTGGTGAATCTCCGTCGGGTTCGACTGCAATGCGTCGAGTTGGATCCTGAGGCGGCTTCGTTCCTGGCTGCCGGCGGCGTAGGAATTGACTGGCTCGTTGGTCGGGGTCGGTACCGAGGTGACGGCGTCCATGCTGGTCCTTCTTTCTCGACTGGTTGCCATCATTGAAGTCGGATTGCGAGTGCAAGTATTCTTCCGATCGGCCAAAGATTCTGTGGTTGACTTGGTCAGATGGATGAAGGGGTACCACTCGGCGCGGTCTCGAGCGCGCTTCACGGCGCGTTCGTCGAGCTTGTGTTCGTACCTCCCGGCCCCGAGGTCTCGATCAGATCGGTCAGCCTGCTGGACGCGGCCGATCTGGCCGATACCCAGGCAACGGCAGACCTGTGTCTCGTAGTCGGCGTCCCCGACGCTCAGGTCGTGGCATGGCTGGACGAGCTGGCACTCCGCGCTTCGGGTGATCGGCCACGCGCAGTAATGGTCAAGGGCGTCACTGTCGCGACGCATCACGCTGCGCGGCAGTGCGGTATCGCGCTCTTGTCCGTGCATACCCAAGCTCGTTGGGAGCGGCTACTTTCGATGATCCGAGGGGTGCTCGATCACTCGGTTGTGCGCACCCCTCTCGACCCTGTCGGCGACGACACTGACCTCTACGGGCTTGCACGCACGATCGCCACCCTGACCAAAGGGATGGTGAGTATCGAGGATGAGCGCTCGCACGTTCTCGCGTATTCGGCCGCGGACGACGCCGCCGACGAGCTGCGAACACTGTCGATACTCGGCCGTGAGGGACCGGCGGATTATCTTCGGCGCCTCGACGAGTGGGGGGTCTTCGACCGGATCAGGCGAAGTGACGACATCGTCGAAGTGCCCGCGGACGAGACGCTGCGTATTCGGCGACGGCTCGTCGTGGGCATCAGATCCATTCCCGACGCCACGGGTGCGGTCACCACGCTCGGCTCCATCTGGATCCAAGAGGGGCAGCAGCCGATCTCGGCCGACGCCGACGGGGTTCTGCGCGGAGCGGCGGCGGTCGCCGCGAGATTGATCAAGCGAAATCGCGACGCCCCGACCAACGAAGCACTGCAGATTCAGCGGCTGCTCGGTGCTCGCGGCGGACGCGTGGACGTGCCGTCGCTGGCTGCGGCGCTGTCGATCTCGGATTCAGGACCCGCAGCAGTCATCGGATTCGCCGCCATCGGGGACGAGGAGGTCGCACCATTCTCGGCTCCGATACGGCTGCACGCCAGCGCATTTCATCGAAGTTCGTTGGCGACGGCGCTCGGAGGCAGGATCTACGTGCTCTTTCCTGGAGAGATCGCGGTGCGCTCGCTCGAATCCTGGACGCGAGAGGCGATCGTGCGAATCGAACAACGGACGGGTATCGCGTTGCGCGCGGCCTTGGTCGCCCCGGTCGCCGCGTTGTCCGACGTCGCCGCTGCACGATTCGAAGTGGACCGAGTCCTGGATCGAACGACAGGCGACCTGCGGGTGACGACGCTAGCCGAGTCCAGGACTTCGGTGTTGCTCGGCGAAATCGTCGAACTCGTCGCCAACCACGAGCACCTACACGATCCACGAATCGAGAGCCTTCGGCAGTACGACGCGAAGAACGCGTCGACGATGACCGGCAGTCTGCGGGTCTATCTTGCGCACTTCGGCGATGTCAGGGCCGCCGCCGAGGAGCTTCGGGTGCACCCGAATACGTTGCGGTACCGAATCAAACGCGTCGAGCAGATCCTCGGTGCGGATCTGAGCGACCCAGATGATCGGTTGTTGATCGAGCTTCAGCTCAGGATCGGGAACCAGCCGTGATGCCTCCTGCCGTTAACCCTGTGGTCAGTAGCGCGGCCAACTCGGCATAGGCCTGAGAGTCGTCCAACCCCGTCCGAGCCGCGATTTCTCGGGTCTGGATACGTGCCATCGTCGTCGCCGCGACGTCGGCGACGAAAGCGGCATGGACGCTGCGGAAGTCGCCTGCGGCTGCGCCGTCGTCGATCAGCTGCTGCACTCGCTTTGCCGCGAAGGCGGTGTTCTGCTCGTATACCTCACGGGCTGGTGCGAACGCCGCGAGATCGTCCATGAACTGCCGGGACGCCGGTTGCAACGCGGCGCCCACGGCCGACAGGTACGCGGTGAGCCGCCCGGCAGTGCCGACGGTGGAGACGATGGACGACTCCACCCGTTCTGTAGCGCCTCGGAAGAAGTGCACGGTCGCGGCCCGCACCAACTGCTCCTTGCTCCCCGCGAGGGTGTACAGCGTGGACTTGCTACAGCGCAGACGTGCGGCGATGTCGTCGAGAGTCAGATGGGTAAAGCCCTCGGCGAGAAAGAGGGAGACCAACTCGTCGAACAGTTGAGCACGTCGCGCAGTCGCATGAGCGGCAGTCATGCCGGTAGATAGTACTGCACTAGCCTCGCCAGTACTGTGTGCAGTACTGTCGAAGAGTCCCCAGTACTGTCAGGAGTTCATTTATGCCCGTCGATCGCTTGCTGCCCACCGCAGAGGCTCGTGACCTCATTCAGCTCACCCGCGACATAGCGGACAAGGTTCTCGATCCCATCGTCGACGAGCACGAGAAGAGCGAGACCTACCCCGACGGCGTCTTTGCGACGCTCGGTGAGGCAGGGCTGCTGAGCCTTCCGTTCCCCGAGGAATGGGGCGGCGGCGGTCAGCCCTACGAGGTCTACCTGCAGGTACTGGAAGAATTGGCTGCTCGTTGGGCATCCGTCGCGGTGGCCGTCAGCGTGCACAGCCTCGCCTGTTCGCCGCTGCTCGCCTTCGGCACCGAAGAGCAGAAGCAGCGGTGGCTCCCGGAGATGCTCGCAGGCAACCTGATCGGCGCCTACAGCCTGTCCGAGCCTCAGGCCGGATCCGATGCGGCCGCGCTGACCTGCAAGGCAACCCCCAAGGATGACGGCTACGTCGTCAACGGTGCCAAAGCGTGGATCACGCACGGCGGCGTCGCGGACTTCTACAATCTGTTCGCGCGTACCGGTGAGGGTTCCAAGGGCGTGTCCTGCTTCTTGATCCCCAAGGGTCAGGAGGGACTGTCCTTCGGCAAGCCCGAGGAGAAGATGGGTCTGCACGCCGTGCCCACCACTTCGGCCAACTACGACAACGCCTTCGTCTCCGCTGAGCGTCGTATCGGAACGGAAGGTCAGGGTCTTCAGATCGCCTTCAGTGCACTGGATTCGGGCAGACTCGGTATCGCTGCAGTGGCCGTCGGAATTGCGCAGGCCGCTCTCGACGACGCTGTCAAGTATGCCAACGAGCGCACCACGTTCGGTAAGAAGATCGTCGACCACCAGGGTCTCGGATTCTTGCTCGCTGACATGGCAGCCGCCGTCGACTCCGCACGTGCCACCTACATCGATGCTGCCCGCAGGCGCGACGCCGGCCTCGACTACTCGCGGGGCGCGTCCGTCGCGAAACTCGTCGCTACCGACGCCGCGATGAAGGTGACCACCGACGCTGTTCAGGTCTTCGGCGGGTACGGCTACACGCGAGACTTCCGAGTCGAGCGCTATATGCGCGACGCCAAGATCACCCAGATTTTCGAGGGCACCAACCAGATTCAGCGGCTTGTGATCGCACGAAGCTTGCGGTCCTGAGCTAGCCTTCGTCCATGGCTGACATCCAGGTGAACACACCCGCAGGCCCGATCGATGCAGTGCTCGAGACTCCGTCGGGAGAGGTGGGTTCCGAGCAGAAGTGGCCCGGGGTGGTCATCGTTCATGATGTGTTCGGTCTCTCGCCGGACATCAGGAACATTGCCCGACGCTTCGCCGACAAGGGCTACGTCGCGCTCGCCCCCGACCTCTACACGCGCGGAGGTGCCAGGAAGTGTGTGGCAGGCGTTTTCCGCGCGTTGCTGGGGCAGAGCGGTGTGGCTGTCGACGACCTTCTGGCGGCGCGCGAGTTCCTCGCGGCGCAGGAGAACGTAACCGGCAAGGTCGGCATCGTCGGATTCTGCATGGGCGGCGGCTTCGCATTGTTGCTCTCGCCCAACGGGTTCGATGCCAGCGCACCGTTCTACGGCATCACGCCCAAGAAGGTCGACGAGGTCTTGGGCGGCGCCTGCCCGATTGTCGCTTCCTACGGCAAGAACGATCCGTCGCTGATCGGTGCAGGCAAGAAGATCGAAAAAGTGTTGTCCGCGAAGGGCATCGCGCACGACGTCAAGACTTACCCCGGTGCGAGCCATGGATTCGCCAACGCGTTACCGGAAGGCATTGCCGGAAAGCTCGTCAAGATCACTGGAATGGGTTGGCGCGGAAAGCAAGCCGAGGATGCGTTCGGGCGAGTTTTCTCGTTTTTCGAGACTCACCTGCGATGACATGTGCGTGGAAATACGTCACCTGGGACGTATTTCCGCACACATGCGTAGCCTACTGAAGCTCGTGGACCGTCTGTTTACCCTTGAGCCAGCGGTTCGGCAGCCGTCCGACCAGCTCGCCGAGCGGATTGACGGCCTGCGACAGGATCTCGACCGAATCTTGCAGAATATCGATGCTGATACCCATGCGTTCGAGGTTCGGCGCCAACTGAGCGAGCGTTTCGGACAGACTGACGAGCTGGTCGAGCGGGCCGCCCTTGGCGGTGAGCCGCTCGACCGCGCCGCCCTCGGCCAGCAGTTCTTCGAGCAGTCCGCCCTCGGCGATCGACCGCTCGATGATCCCGCCTTCGCGCGTCAACAGTTCGAGTGGTCCGTCCTTGGCGGTGAGGCGTTCGAGTGGACCGTCGACGGCAGTGATGCGATCCAAAAGTCCGCCCTCGGCGAGGAGCCGCTCCAAGGGGCCATCCTCGGCGAGCAGCCGGTCGAGTGGGCCACCGGTGGCCGTGACTCGATCGACCGGGCCGCCTTCGGCAAGGAGTCGATCGAGTGTTCCTTCCTCCGATGTCAACCGATCGACGACGCCGCCGGACGCGAGCAGCCGGTCCAGCGGTCCGCCCTCGCGCAGGGCGTTGCCGAGTGCGCGATCTTCGGAGGTGAGCTGTCCGAGCTGAGTGAGCAGCTGCATCGTGCCGCCCTTGGGATTGGTGAGCGTCGCGATATTGCCGATGTTGCCTGGCGTCGCGACGCCCGATTCCAACGCGAATCGAGTGGTCGAGAGTATTGCTCCCGTCACTTCCAGGGCGGTCTCCGCAATAGCTATTCCAGCGCGTGCGGGCAGTGTGATCGCGGACACCCAGTTCATAGAAGTTACTGTAACCGCTCGACCACTCAGTGCAGCAGCTTCAGCCCAACAACGCACCCGACGATGCCCATGAGCAGGGCGACCTTGATCCAAGATGCAGTCTCGTCGCCGGTGATCATCGCGTATGCAACGGTGAGCGTCGCGCCGATGCCGACCCAGACCGCGTAGGCGGTTCCAACTGGAAGGGTGCGCATCGCATATGCGAGCCCGCCCATGCTGGCAATGAGCGCGACACCGAACACGATGGTCGGGATGGGGCGAGAAAAACCTTCGGATTTGCCGAGCGCGGTGGCCCACACTGCTTCGAGGAACCCGGAGACGACCAAAATTAGCCAAGCCATGAGACAACACTCCCATGCACCGTCTTGTCGCTGGCCGGGTACGGTGCGCTCGTCCGTTAGTCATCTAGACTGGTACCAGGGTACCACTTCATCATGTCTCCACTGCTATGTCTTCACTGCTTTCCTCACAGAAACCTCACAGCAAGAGTCCAGCATCCACGCAGGTACCAGGACCATGATGGTCCGGTGAGCGAAACACCTGAGGCACGCGTATTGGTAGTCGACGACGAACCAACCATTCTGGAACTCCTGTCGGTCAGTCTGCGGTTCCAAGGGTTCGAGGTGCAGACTGCTGCGTCCGGGCCGGAAGGACTCGACAAGGCGCGGACCTTCCGGCCCGAGGCCGTGATTCTCGACGTCATGATGCCTGGCATGGACGGCTTCGGCCTGTTGCGTCGGCTGCGCGCCGACGGTGTCGACGCACCTGCACTGTTTCTCACAGCCCGTGATTCGGTCGAGGACAAGGTGTCCGGACTTACGCTCGGCGCTGACGACTACGTCACCAAGCCCTTCAGCCTCGAAGAGGTCGTCGCGCGCCTGCGTGTCATTCTCCGCAGGTCCGGCAAGACCGAGGAGCCCGCGCCGTCGCGGATCTCGTTCGCGGACATCGAGCTCGACGACGACACCCACGAGGTATGGAAGGCGGGCGAGCACAGGCAACGACGATCGTCGCGCAGAGTCTCACACAAACGCAGATCACCGTTGAAAAACTTCTCGTACTGCAATTGATCATCGGTGCAATCGTTCTCGGAATCCTGGCAGTGGTGACGTACTTTGTGGTGCGCCGAAGTCTGCGGCCGCTCGTCCAAGTCGAAGAGACCGCGGCAGCCATCGCAGCAGGAGATCTCCACGAGAGGGTGCCCGAGCGAAGCTCTCGGACCGAACTCGGAAAGCTCTCGATTGCACTGAACGGCATGCTGTCTCAGATTCAGCGCGCCTTTGCTGCCAGTGAAGCCTCCGAAGAAGCGGCACGGGCGTCGGAGAACAAGATGCGACGATTCGTCGCCGACGCCAGTCATGAACTCAGGACTCCGCTGACCACCATCCGCGGCTTCGCCGAGCTCTACCGACAGGGCGCGATGAGCGATATCACGTTGCTGATGAACCGCATCGAATCCGAATCCGCTCGCATGGGCCTTCTTGTGGAGGATCTGCTGATGCTGGCTCGCCTCGATGCCCAGCGACCGATCGAAACCAAGTCGGTCGACATTCTGACGATCGCCGCCGACGCGGTACACGACGCCAAAGCAGTGGCTCCGCAGCGTGATATCTCACTGAAGGTGCTTCCGGGGCCAGGCATTCCCGAGGTTGTCGGCGACGATGCGCGGTTGAGGCAGGTGCTCGCGAATCTCGTCGGCAATGCCATCC
The DNA here is from genome assembly GCF_030063335.1 of Rhodococcus sp. G-MC3. GTDB lineage: Bacteria > Actinomycetota > Actinomycetes > Mycobacteriales > Mycobacteriaceae > Rhodococcoides. The sequence continues at coordinate 171,430 of NZ_JASISW010000003.1, forward strand.
GGCACACACCCCCTGATGCAAGTATCGCTATCGGCGTCGCAACCACCGACACATCGGTACTCCTCGAGGTCCGCGACACCGGACCCGGTTTGTCCTCCGAGGAAGCGGGCCATGTCTTCGAACGGTTCTATCGCGCCGACTCGTCGCGCACACGCGAGAGCGGCGGCAGTGGTCTCGGCCTGTCGATCGTGTCGGCATTGGTTGCCGCGCACAACGGAACGGTGACTCTCGACAGCGTCCCTGGTGAAGGGGCGACGTTCCGCGTGGAGCTACCCAGGGTTCTATGACGGCGGGGTTCTTTGACGGCGGCGTGGTTCAACGCCTGCGCGTTGCCAACACCACCAACGCGCCGACGACGGATGCGGCCGCAGTGAACAGCACCGCGGTGTTCCAGCCGTCGACCATGCTCGACGGGGTCGGCGTTCCGGCCGGGAGCGCGAGGACCGACACTACGGTCACGCCGATCGCCGAGCCGACGTACCGCGCAGTATTGTTGGCGCCGCTGCCCATGCCCGCTCGACCCGCTGGCACGCTGGCCACCGCTTCGCGTCCGAGGGCCGCATTCAGCACACCACTGGCGATGCCTGCAACGATCAAACCTGGTAAGAACCTCACCCACGTGGAGGATTCGGACACACCCAGCAGCGCGAGTTGCCCGACGGCTACACCGAGCAACCCGATGGCGAGCTGAGCTCCACCGCTCACACTCGGCGGAATCCGCCGGGCAAGCAGAGCTGTGACGACAGACGTGCCGGACCACGCGAACAGCAGGAACGCCGCGCCGAGAGCATCGATGCCGTAGGTGTTTCCGAGGAACCCCGACATGAACGACATCAGCGCGATGATGCCGATGCCCGTCACCAACGCGGCGACCGTCGCGGCGACGAACGGTGGATGCATCAACAGCTTTAGGTCCAACATGGCCACGTTGCTGCGAGATTCATGAATTACGAAGAGCGTCAACAAGAGTACCGCCGCGGCGAACAGCACGATCGGCGTGGGCTGCGTCCATCCACGGCGACCCTCGACCAGGCCTGCGAGCAGTGCGCTGACACCGATGCCGAGAAGTAGCGCGCCCGCTGGATCGAGTCCTCGCGGAGTATCGGTCCGCGATTCGGGAACCAGCAGATTCGCTGCCACCGCGAGCACCGCAGCAAGCACGGCGAGGATCCAATACGCGTCACGCCACGTTGCGACACGATCGAGAAACGCGGAGGCCAGCGGACCGAGTGCGATGCCTGCCCCGACGCTGGCACCCCAGATTCCGCTCGCCCGAGCACGTAGCGGACCGGCCATATGTGTGTGGGCGATGAGGCCGAGGCCGGAGGCGACCAACGCCGCGCCGCCGAGTCCCTGCACGATTCGGGCAACAACGAACACCGGCGTGTTCGGTGCCACTGCGCATGCCACCGACCCGAGAGCGAGGACCACGGCACCGATGACGAACGTCCGGCGCCTGCCGAAGTCGTCGGCGATGGTCCCTGCGATCAGTAGTGCTGCGCCGAGCCCGATGCTCATGGAACTGAGAATCCAGGTCTTGCCTGCTGCATCGCTGCCGAGGGTGGCGGCCGTCGAGTTGATCGTCGCCAGTGGGGCGGTGAACGCGACGAGGGTCAGCAGTGTGCCCAGCGCAGCGACGGTGAGCGTTCGACGTTGGACCTCAGCGTGTGTCATCGAGTTCCTTTTCGGTTCGGTGAGCGAACCTTATGCTGGCAAATCTGGTTCTGGTCGGGGAGCGGTGGACGCTGCTGATCAGGGCAGGACTGTGCCCGACGTGCGGAGTGGTTCCTCGTCCTTCGGACGAATCGATGCGGCCGGGACCAGGTATCGGTGACAGGGTGCGGCCGAACGCAGTGTCCATCGCACTGCGTTCGACGTGACGGTTGTTGGAACCGATCAGGTAGGGACGTTCTTGCTGTGTCCGAGATCGGTGAGCGCAGCCTTGATCTTGGCGGCCGCATCGTCGAGCGATTCGGGTGACGGGCTGGGATCCGCGCCCGAGATGTCGAAGTTGCCCATGTCGTAGGCCGGGAACACGTGCAGGTGCAGGTGCGGAACCTCGAGACCCGCAATCAGGAAGCCGGCGCGCGGGGCGCCGAAACCCTTCCGCACGGCCTGGCCCACCTTCTGAGCCACCGAGGTCAACTTGCCGAAGACAGCGCCGTCGATGTCCTGCCACTGGTCGATCTCCTCGCGAGGAACGATCAGTGTGTGGCCCTGCGTGACGGGAGCGATGGTCAGAAACGCCACGACGTCCTCGTCCTCCCACACGAATCGTCCCGGAATCTCGCCGCTGATGATCTTGCTGAACACGGATGCCATGAGCCCACAATAGGCCCGGAGCTGTACCCAGGAAACTGCCAGCTCGGATGCAGGGTGGTCGCAGGCGCGGAGACCAATCTTGATCCCATGACATCGAACTCGCTACTCCGAGCAGACGGCCGCCGGTCCGGCTCGGGCTCCGCTACCAGGGCCACTGCCTCGCTCGAGGTGGTCATTCCCGTCTACAACGAGGAAGCCGACCTCGAACAGTGCATTCGGCGGCTCCACGCTCACTTGGGCGACAACATCCCGTTCAGGGCGCAGATCACCATCGCCGACAACGCCAGTACTGACGGCACCCTTGCCGTCGCCGCGCGTCTCGCCGAGGAGATCGACGGCGTCCGAGTCCATCACCTCGAGGAGAAGGGACGCGGACGTGCACTGAAAGCAGTGTGGCTCGCCTCCGACGCCGACGTCGTGGCCTACATGGACGTCGACCTCTCCACCGACCTGAACGCGCTGATGCCGCTGATCGCCCCGCTGATGTCGGGACATTCCGACCTCGCGATCGGCTCGCGGCTCAGCCGCTCGTCCCGTGTCGTGCGCGGTGCGAAGCGTGAGTTCATCTCGCGAAGCTACAACTTGATTTTGCGAACCTCGCTCCGTGCGCGGTTCTCCGACGCCCAATGTGGGTTCAAGGCCATGCGCACCGATGTGGCCCGCGAACTCCTACCGTTGGTTCAGGACACCGGTTGGTTCTTCGACACCGAACTGCTCGTCATCGCCGAGAAGGTAGGCCTGAGGATCCACGAGGTTCCGGTCGACTGGGTCGACGACCCGAACAGTAGCGTCAACATCGTCGACACCGCCGTGAAGGATCTTCAGGGATGCTGGCGTGTCGGGCGCGCCCTGGCGTCGGGCGCGCTGCCTGTCGCCGAACTACGCACAAGTCTTGGACGGGAGCCGCTCGTGGCCGGAGTGCCGCACGGAATGGTCGGACAGTTGGTGCGCTTCGGCATCATCGGTGTCGCCAGCACCATCGCCTACGGCCTTCTCTATCTCGTGCTGCATCCAGTGATCGGTGCGCAGGCCGCGAACTTCATCGGTCTTCTGATCACTGCTGTACTGAACACCGCTGCCAACCGAGCATTCACGTTCGGAGTCCGTGGATCCGAGGGTGCCGGAAAGCATCAGCTTCAAGGGCTGCTCGTCTTCGGGTTCGCCCTCGTCGTCACCAGTGGATCGCTCGCGATCCTGCACACCTGGGTTCCGGACGTATCCCGCCACGTCGAACTGGTGGTGCTCATCGCAGCCAATCTCGTTGCGACAGTGTGTCGTTTCGTTGCATTGCGCTGGGTGTTCCGCAGCAGTGAAGGAGCGCAGCAGTGACCACCTTGATGGAACGGCACTTGGACGCTCCGGTGCCTCAGAAGAGTGCCCGTGTGGAGTGGATCGGCCTCGGTGCACTGCTGGTCGGCACCGCCGTCGCATACATCTGGGGACTCGGGGCCTCGGGGTGGGCCAACTCGTTCTACTCCGCTGCAGTGCAAGCAGGTTCGGTGTCGTGGAAGGCGTTCTTCTTCGGCTCGTCCGACGCCGCCAACTCGATCACCGTCGACAAGCCGCCGATGTCCCTGTGGCTGATGTCGCTGTCCGTGCGCATCTTCGGCCTCAGCTCGTGGGCGATGTTGATCCCGCAGGCACTCCTGGGCGTCGGATCCGTCGCACTGCTGTGGGCGTCCATTCGCCGTCAGTTCGGCTCGGCTGCAGGACTTCTCGCGGGACTTGCTCTTGCTGTTACGCCAGTCGCAGCCCTGATGTTCCGCTTCAACAACCCCGATGCCCTGCTGGTGCTGCTCATGATCGCAGCGGTCTGGGCCTCGATGCGGGCAGTCGAGGACGGCCGCACACGCTGGCTCGTTCTCGTCGGAGTGTTCGTCGGCTTCGGGTTCCTGACCAAGCAGCTCCAGGTCATGCTCGTGATACCGCCGATCGCGCTGATGTACATCGTTGCCGGTCCGCCAAAGTTCGTGAAACGACTGCTCCAGCTCTTCGCAGCCCTGGGCGCCGCAATCGTCTCCGCAGGCTGGTGGCTCCTCGTCGTCGAACTGTGGCCCGCATCGTCGCGGCCGTGGATCGGCGGCTCGCAGAACAACTCGATCCTGGAGCTGACCCTCGGTTACAACGGACTCGGTCGTCTCAGCGGTGACGAAACCGGCAGCGTGACACCGGGTGGCGGCGCCACTGGCGGAGCTGGTGGAACAGCGGGTGGCGGTGCGGCCGGCGGCGGCATGTGGGGCGAAACAGGCATCACCCGGATGTTCGACTCCTCGCAGGGCGGTCAGATCGCCTGGCTCATCCCGTCGGCGCTGATCCTGCTGGTGCTCGGACTTGCACTGCGCGGACGTGTTCGTCGTACCGACCCGCAGCGCGCAGCGCTGGCCGTGTGGGGTCTGTGGCTGCTGGTAACCGGGCTGACCTTCAGCTTCATGGCAGGCATCTTCCACTCCTATTACACCGTGGCTCTGGCTCCGGCGATTGCCGCGCTGATCGGTGCGGGCAGTGTGCTGGCCTGGCGTCACCGTGAGCAGTACTGGGTTCGGATCGGCATGGCTGCGGGCACTCTCGCCGCCGTCGTCACGGCATGGGTCATGCTGGGGCGCAGCGCAGACTTCGTACCCTGGCTTCGCTGGACCATTCTGGTCGTCGGCCTGGTCGGCGCCGTACTGTTGCTGATCCCGGCAATGACGCGCGGAAAACTGGCTGTCGCGTCGATTCTCGCGGTGATGTTCGCAGGCCTGGCTGGACCGACCGCCTACGCGATCGACACCGTCAACACCCCGCACACCGGATCCATCGTCACCGCAGGACCCTCGACGGGCATGGGCGGATTCGGCGGCGGACGCGGCGTGGGCGGCGCACGTGATGGTGGCGGTCAGATGCCGGGCGGTCAGATACCCATGGCTCCTCCTGCTGCTACGGGTGCTGCTGCTACGGACGGCGGGGCAAGCCAAATACGCGGCATGGGCGGAGCCGCAGGCGGCCTGCTCAGTGGCAGCACGCCGACCGCCGCGATCACCTCGCTCCTCGACGCCGACGCCGACTCGTACACCTGGGTCGCGGCAGCCATCGGATCCAACAGCGCCTCCGGCTACCAGCTGGCGACCGAGGATCCGGTCATGGCTATCGGTGGCTTCAACGGCACCGACCCGTCGCCGACCCTCGCGCAGTTCCAGGACTACGTGGAGAACGGCCAGATCCACTACTTCATCGCAGGCGGAGGAATGGGTGGCGCCAGCTCGGGCACCTCGGCCGAGATCTCGGAATGGGTCATTGCGAACTACGCAGCGACCACGGTCGACGGGGTCACGTTGTACGACCTGAGCTAGCTTTTCGCTCGGAGCGGGTCGAGCCGATACTCTTGTCCACTGTGCGCGTACTCGTCATAGGTTCCGGTGCTCGTGAGCACGCCCTCCTTCTTGCGTTGAGCAAGGACCCGTTGGTCAGCAAGCTGCTGGTGGCTCCGGGGAATGCAGGCACGGCGACACTCGCCGAGCAGCATTCCGTCGACGTCGCGTCCGGCGAGGCCGTCACTGCGCTGGCCCGCAAGGTCGAAGCCGACCTGGTGGTCATCGGGCCCGAGGTGCCTCTCGTTCTCGGTGTGGCCGATGCGCTCCGCGCCGCGGGGATCGCCACTTTCGGGCCGTCAGCCGAAGCTGCTCGGATCGAAGGCTCGAAGGCGTTCGCCAAGGACGTCATGGCGGCGGCAGGAGTCCGCACGGCGCACAGTGAGATCGTCGATTCTCCGGCGAAGCTCGACGCGGCGCTCGACCGCTTCGGGCCCAACTGGGTGGTCAAGGACGACGGCTTGGCCGCGGGGAAAGGCGTCGTGGTCACCACCGACCGTCTCGTGGCGCGCGATCACGCTGCCGAACTGCTCGAGACCGGACATCCGGTGCTGCTCGAATCCTTCCTCGACGGACCCGAGGTCTCGCTGTTCTGCCTCGTCGACGGCGAGACTGTCGTACCGTTGCTGCCCGCGCAGGACCACAAGCGCGTCGGCGACGCAGACACCGGACCCAATACCGGCGGCATGGGTGCATACACCCCACTCCCGTGGCTACCCGACGCCGTGGTCCAGCAGATCGTCAGCGAGGTCGTCGAACCCGTCGCCGCCGAGATGGTCAAGCGAGGTTGCCCGTTCTCCGGTCTGCTGTATGCGGGACTGGCGATCGGTGCGCAAGGCCCCGCTGTCGTCGAATTCAACTGTCGCTTCGGTGATCCCGAGACTCAGGCTGTGTTGGAACTGCTCGATTCCCCGCTCGGTGAAGCACTCAATGCCACGGCTACCGGCACTCTCGCTTCGCTTTCCCCGTTGCGGTGGAAGGAGGGCGCCGCGGTGACCGTAGTGCTCGCCGCCGAGAACTATCCCGGCCGTCCGCGTACCGGTGATGCGATCACCGGCGCCGAGGGAGTCGGCGTGTTCCATGCTGGCACTGCGCTGAAGGACAATGCCGTCGTCTCCGCAGGTGGTCGCGTGCTCAGTGTCGTGGGATCGGGTGCGGATCTGGCCGCAGCGCGGGCGGATGCGTATTCGAAGATCGAGTCGATCCGTCTGCCGGGCAGCCACTTTCGCACCGATATCGGCCTGGCGGCGCAAGAAGGGCGTATTCAGTTGTAGGACCGGGAGCTTTCCTCCATTATTGCGCAAAATTTCCGGGTTTCGGGAAGTTTCGCGCAATAGTGGAGCTCTATGCACCCCTGCTCTTTCTACGTCTTCGCACAACGGCGACTATTTCGTCCGCAACCGCGTCGACGTTCCGATAGACGGTTGCAGCCGAGAACCTCAGCACCAGCCACCCGCGGAGCACCATCCAGTTCTGACGTTTCCGGTCGTTGTCGAACGGTTCTGGGGCGATGTGGTATTTCCGCCCATCGATTTCGACGTCCACTTTCGATGGGCCGTCGACGAGATCGCCGTAATAGTGGCCGATGGGTGCGTTGATCTCCATCTTCACTCCTCGCGCACGGACCGCTCTGGCGACCAGTCGCTCCGGTTCCGACAACGTTCCGGGACAGCAGAGTTCAAGCTGGCGACGTACCTCGCGTATCCCGGCCATTCCGCGCGCGGTCTCGCAGTGATCTGTCACGGCGCGCCAGCTCACGCGGGCTCCGATGTTCCCGTCGAAGAATTGTTCCAGCGCGATTCCAGTCAGTGTTGCCGCCACGTCGACGAAGCACTGCACCGCCGACACCACCGGCATTCCACGGTGCTCGAACACCGGAACATCCCTACGATGCACCGTAACCAATGGCGATCCGGTGACCCTGACGTAGCGGGGCAGCGTCACATGTACGACGGTGGGTTCGAGTACGGACAGATCCCACAGCCACGCGGCGCTCGCATGGCTGAGCACCGCATCTCCGCGCCACAGCGACACCGCCGTGCAGAGTTCGAAGTAGCTCGGCTCCGGCTCCGAATAGATCCCCGGAAGGATGCGCACCAGGGCTCCTAGCTTGATCCGTCGCGCAATGCCCGAGCGCGAGATCCCCGATTCCTCCAACTGCGTGCGTGTGTAGACCCCCATGTTCACAACTGTGCATTGCGGTGGCAGCCGAAGACCCTCGAAAACAGTCAGCTGTGGACAACCAGTCGGCCTGTGGATGAACGGGTTACAGAGTCAACGGCTCGATCTGTGCTCCGCGCAGGTCAGTGGGGGTGACCGACGCCAGGGCATCGAGGTAGGCCACCGCGAAAGATCCTGGGCCGGTAGCGTTCTTCGCAGCTTTTTCGGACGCGACCATGACGTGGGCGTGCGCGGCAGTGATTCCGACGAGCGGATCGGGCGACACACTAAGATAAGCCGCCACCAACGCTGCAAGTGAGCAACCGGTCGCGGTCACCTTCGTGAGCAGCGGACTGCCACCGGTCACCGACACACCCACCGGCCCCGAATTGCCGCGACCGACGATGTAGTCGACCGGGCCCGATGCGGATACCACCTGGGCTGACTCGAGCAACGCAACTGCCGCCGGTACGGCAGCCTTGGAATCAGACGAGCTGTCCACTCCACGACCGAAGCTTCCGAGCCCGGCGAGCGCGATGATCTCCGATGCGTTGCCGCGGATGGCTGTGGGTTCGAGGGTGAGCAGCTCAGCGGCGAGTTCGGTCCGCCACGGTAGACCGCCGACGCCGACTGGATCGAGAACCCATGGTGTACCCGATGAGCGTGCAGATTTCGCGGCGAGAGTGAACGCTGCCGCTGTGCCGTCGTCCGGTGTTCCGAGGTTCACCAGTACACCGGAGGCTATCGCGGCGAACCCTGCGGCTTCGTGAACATTGTCGATGTGCGCGTTGCTCGCTCCTGCCGCGAGCAGAACGTTGGTGACGAAGTTCGCGGACACGACATTGGTCAGCGATTGCACCAGCGGAGTCGACGACCGCAGTGCGTCCAGTGCATCGGCTACATCCTGAGCTGTTGGTTCCGGCATCGGTCCAGTCTTCCACGGAGGTTAGCCTCGAACTCGTGGTTACCGAGTCGAACAGAAGCCCGTCGAGGCGAAGCAGGATCGAGCCGTTCCATGTAATGGACGTGTTCAAAGCCGCAGCCGTCAGGACGCGCACGCACGGCGACGTGCTGTCGCTCGCGGCAGGCCAGCCGTCGACATCCGCTCCCGCGCCGGTACTGCGAGCGACGAGGGAGGCGCTGGAGACGCACCTGCTCGGTTACACCGAGACGCTCGGCATCCTGCCGCTACGGGAGGCAATCGCGAAGCATCATGCGCTCGAGGCAGGCGTCACCGTTCATGCCGACGACGTCGTGGTGACCACCGGATCATCCGGCGCGTTCACTCTGCTGTTCCTCGCTGCGTTCGACATCGGAGATACCGTCGTCATGGCGCGCCCCGGGTACCCGGCATATCGAAATACACTCGCGGCGTTGGGTTGTCGCGTCGTCGAATTGGACTGCGCCGCGGAGTCGAGATTCCAACCGACCGTGGCGATGCTCGACGCGTTACCCGAGCCGCCGAAGGGACTGATCATCGCAAGCCCCGCGAACCCGACGGGCACCATCATCGACGCCGACGAGCTTGCCGCGATCGCTCGGTGGTGCGAGAACAACGGCACCCTGCTGATCTCCGACGAGATCTATCACGGCATTTCCTACGGCGACGTCGGCACGTCCAGCGCATGGGAGACGTCGAAGGAATCCGTCGTCATCGGATCGGTGTCGAAGTACTTCTCGATGACGGGCTGGCGCCTCGGCTGGATGCTGTTGCCCTCGACGCTCCGCCGGGCCGTGGAACGACTCGCGTCCAACATGACCGTCTGCCCGCCCGCGATCTCTCAGCTTGCTGCCGTTGCTGCGTTCACCGCGGAATCGCGAACCGAACTCGACGGCCACGTCCGGCGCTACGCCCGCAATCGGCACATCGTGCTGGACGGACTCACGAAAGCAGGCGTCACCGATCTCGCGCCAGCCGACGGAGCGTTCTACGCGTACGCCGATATCGGGCATCTGACGCAGGATTCGCGTGCCTGGTGCGAGAACGTGCTCGCGAGCACAGGTGTCGCGCTCGCCCCCGGCGTCGACTTCGATACTGTCCACGGCCTAGAGACCGTCAGATTCTCGTTCGCCGGGACGACCGAGGATGTGACCGAGGCCCTGGTGCGCCTAACGCCGATCCTCTCCTAGCCGCCCGAGCACCTCGCGGATATCGGACTCGCTCACATCGCGATGCGTGACGAAGCGGATCTTCCCGGTCACCGTGACGGCAGCGATTCCCAGTTCGGCAAGTTCGGCAATGCCGAGCGACCCGTCTGCGAGCACGATGTTGGTCTGCGGCGCCGCGACGATCCAGCCGCGCTCGCGGAGGCCGTCGGCGAGGAGTGTGGCATTGGCGTGATCGGCTGCGAGCGAGTCGACGTTGTCGAGTGCCAGCAGGCCGGCCGCGGCGAGGATCCCGCCCTGCCTGACGCCGCCGCCGAGCATCTTGCGGATCCGTCGGGCTTCGGTGATGCGCGCGGAATCGGAGGCCAGCATCGAGCCGACGGGTGCACCGAGGCCTTTGCTCAAACAGACCTGGACGGTGTCCGCGCCGCGCGTCAGATCCGACACCGGGACCCCGAGCGCAGCGGCTGCATTCCACACCCGAGCGCCGTCGAGGTGAACCAACAAGTCTTTGGAACGCGCGGCCTCGACGAGCGAGTTCCACTCGTTGGCGTCGAACACCGCCCCGCCCGCGAAGTTGTGAGTGTTCTCTAGGCACAGCAGCGTCGTTGACAGCGTGAAGTAGGGCCCGGTTCCGACGGCCGCGCGGACGGTCTCGGGCGTCGGGCGCCCTGGCCCGGCGTCGTGGGGGAGAACCTGCGGCATCCCCTGGGCGAGCCAGGCGGCCGTGCCGAGCTCGGAGCCGAGCACGTGCGCATGCTCGGGAGCGAGGAAGGCGTCTCCGCGCCGCAGGTGCAGCATCAGCGCGATCAGGTTGCCCATCGAGCCGCTCGGAACCCACAGTGCCCCCTCGTAACCGAGCATCGACGCGACGCGCTCTTCGAGTCGTGCCATCGTCGGGTCGCGGTCGAGGACGTCATCACCGACGTCGGCGTCGGCCATCGCGTGTCGCATGGCGGCGTCGGGGCGGGTGACGGTGTCGGAGCGGAGGTCGATGGTTCGAACGGTCATGTAGTTCACGATTGCACATGGGCGAAAGACCCGTTTACCTCAGACAGATGGGCGCGGACTGGCACGATGGCTCCAATGTCAGCCGTATCGTCCGAGACTCCGCACAAGGTGTCGGGCGCGACTCCAAAAGGAGAGCGTCGACGACACGCTCTGGCTTGTGCCGCAGCCGATCTACTGGTCGAGGGCGGGTTCGACGCGGTTCGCCATCGAGCGGTTGCGGCAAGGGCGAGTCTTCCGCTTGCGTCCACGACCTACTACTTCGAATCGCTCGACGATCTCATCGCCTGCGCAGTAGAGGTGCTCGGAAACCGAGAACTCGAAGTGATGCGCGGGCGAATCGACCAGCTGGGAAGCCTCGGTCGCGACATGGAGTCGACCGTCGAACTCATCGTGGATCTGCTCATCGGTCCGCAGGACGGCCTCGACGAAGGACACGAACGACTCGTCGCGCGCTACGAGAGATTCATCGCCTCCGCACGTCATCCGCAGCTTCGGGAGGTGCAACTGAGACTGCGAGCGCAGATCGACGACCTGCTGACCGACGTGCTCCGCCGATCGGGACGAATCGTCCACGAAGAGCAACTCCGACGTCTCGTGGCGGTGGTCGACGGTGCCGTCGTCGGAGCGCTGGGCGAGGTCGATCCCGAGCCGAGGGCAATGGCACGCAGCATGCTGCTCGAGGTCATCGACGTGGTCGCGCCTGCCCAGTGAACATGCCGTGCGCTCGCCAAGCAGAGCTGCCAACGTAAACTGAGTTCTCGTGACCATTCCGAATGTCCTCGCCACCCGTTATGCAAGCCCCGAACTGGTGGACCTCTGGTCTCCGGAACACAAGATCGTTCTTGAACGTCAGCTGTGGATCGCCGTCCTCAAAGCCCAGTCCGACCTGGGCGTCGACGTGCCGTCGTCTGCGATCTCGGACTACGAACGCGTGATCGGTCAGGTCGATCTGGCGTCGATCGCGGCGCGCGAACGGGTCACCCGTCACGACGTCAAGGCTCGTATCGAGGAGTTCAACGCCCTCGCAGGCCACGAGCAGATCCACAAGGGCCTCACGAGCCGCGACCTGACGGAGAACGTCGAGCAGCTGCAGATCCTGCGTTCGTTGCAGCACGTCCACGCGCACGGAGTTGCCGTCGCCGCGAAGCTGGCCGAGCGCGCAGCGGAGTACTCCTCGCTGGTGATGGCTGGCCGCAGTCACAACGTTGCCGCTCAGGCCACCACGCTCGGCAAGCGTTTCGCCTCTGCCGCCGACGAGATCCTGATCGCGCTCGCGCGGCTGGAGGAACTCATCGCTCGCTACCCGCTCCGCGGAATCAAAGGCCCGATGGGCACGGCCCAGGACATGCTCGACCTGCTCGACGGCGACTCCGCGAAGCTCACCGCGCTCGAGCGCCTCGTCGCCGACCACCTCGGGTTCCGTCACGTGCTCAACAGCGTCGGCCAGGTGTACCCGCGTTCACTCGACCACGACGTCGTCTCGGCGTTGGTTCAACTCGGTGCCGGTCCATCCTCGTTCGCCCACACCGTTCGCCTGATGGCAGGGCACGAGCTGGTGACCGAGGGCTTTCAGCCGGGCCAGGTCGGATCGTCGGCGATGCCGCACAAGATGAACACCCGCTCCTGCGAGCGCGTCAACGGCCTGCAGGTCATCCTGCGCGGCTACGGCTCGATGGCTGCCGAGCTCGCCGGTGCGCAGTGGAACGAGGGCGACGTGTTCTGCTCGGTCGTGCGGCGCGTCGCGCTGCCCGATGCGTTCTTCGCCATCGACGGCATGATCGAGACGTTCCTGACGGTACTCGCAGAATTCGGCGCGTACCCGGCCGTCATCGAGAAGGAACTGACCCGTTACCTGCCCTTCCTGGCGACGACGAAGGTGCTCATGGCGTCGGTACGCGCAGGCGTCGGCCGCGAGACCGCGCACGAGGCGATCAAGGAGCATGCCGTCGCCGTGGCACTGGCGATGCGCGAGCAGGGGCAGGAGCCGGACCTGTTGGATCGGCTGGCCGCCGACGAGCGCATTCCGCTCGATCGCGCCGGGCTCGACGCTGCCCTCGCCGACAAGTCGGCGTTCATCGGTGCTGCGCAGGCTCAGGTCTCAGCGGTCGTCTCCGAGGTTGAAACCCTTGTCGGTCAGTTCCCCGCCGGAGCCAAGTACACGCCGTCACCGATCCTGTAGGACGCCTGCGGCGCCCGTGCGCGTTTCGGTACGCTCCCCTGTCACTTTTCACTCACGGGCGGCGAGCAGGTCCGGGAGATCGGCCACCGAGTCGATGACGTGGTTCGGCTGTAATCCGAACTCCTGCTCGGCGCGGCGGTCCAGCACGTCCTGCTGAAACTTTCCGGTCCGCACGAGTACTCCGGTCATGCCGACGACCTGGGCTGCGAGCACGTCGTTGTCCAGGTCGTCGCCGACCATCACCACATCGGCTGGATCGACGCCCATCCGTTCGGCTGCGGTCTGGAATCCCAGCGGCGCAGGCTTCCCGACGGCTTTCGCCGTGTGTCCCGACGCCTTCTCCATCCCGGCGAGATACATGCCGGTGTCGATGCGAAGTCCCGCGCCGGTGGTCCACATGAGGCTGCGATGCATGGCGACGACGGGGATGCCGCGGCACAACCAGTCGTAGACCCTGCTGAGTCGTTCGTGGGTGAATTCCGGTCCTGCGCCGCCGATGACGACCACCTCGGGATCGCCGCCCGATTCGGGGACGAATTCGATGCCGGGCATATCGCCCGCAATGTCGCCGTTGTTGATCAGCACCGTTCGCGCTCCCGGGTAGGTCTCGCGCAGGTAATCGGCGGTGAGGCTCGCAGCGGTGACGATCTCGTCGGCGTGGACCGGCATGCCTGCCTCGGTCAGCGCGTCGGCGATCTGGGCCCGTGTCTTGGATGTGGTGTTGGTCAGAAACGCCCGCGCGATGTCGCGGCTGTTCAGGAAGTCCAGCGTCTCGGCTGCACCCGGCACCGGTTTCCATGATGTGACCAGTACGCCGTCGATGTCGAAGAGAACGCCTCCCAATAAACCCATGGCCAGACTTTAGTCGCGGGCCCGCCCCTGTGCAGTCCTAGACTGTGCGTCTATGAATCCGTACACAATTTTTGCCGAAATCATTGCCGGGACCGCCGAATCCAGTCGGGTGTACGAGGACGACCTTGTGCTGGCGTTCCTCGATATCAGGCCGGTCACTCGTGGTCACGTGCTGGTCGTTCCGAAGACGCAAGCTCGGTCCTTGGCAGAATTGGACCCCGAGATCGGTGCGCACATGTTCGTCGTCGGGCAGAAGGTTGCTGCCGCATTGCGGGCGAGCGATCCCCGATGCGCAGGCGTCAATTTCTTCCTCGCCGACGGTGAAGTGGCCGGCCAGGAAATCTTCCACGTTCATCTTCATGTGATCCCGCGGACGACGGGTGACGGGTTCGGGCTGCGGGCGCGTCCGACATCGCCTGCGCGGGCCGAACTCGACCACAGAGCAGTGGAGATCGCGTCGGCATTGGCGAGGTCGTGACTGTCGTTGCACGCCGAGCGAGGTGATTGCGGTTTACGCACGCAGTGTCGCTCCACCGTCGACGTACAGCGATTGCATGGTGATGTGGCGTGCTCGGTCGGAGAGCAGGAACTCGACGGCATCCGCTATGTCCTCGGGTGACGCTATGCGGCCCAGTGGAATTCCTGCTTTGTAGGTGGCCAGGTCGCCGTCGATGACGGCCCGCGCATTGCTGTCGTCGGTGGGGTCCGCCCACATCGCGCGCTGCATGTCGGTGTCGGTCGAGCCTGGCGCGACGATGTTCGCCCGAATCCCGTACTGCGCCAGTTCGAGCCCTACTATTCGGGTCAACATCGTCGACGCAGCCTTCGACGATCCGTACGCACCCATCGACATCCTCGGTACGCCTGCGGAGTTGGAGCCGACGACGACGATCGAACCAGCGCGGCGCTCACGCATCGAGCGACCGACCGCTTGTACGACGTTGAGCAGACCGAACAGGTTGACATCGAAAATGTTTCGGAATTCTTCGATATTCGAATCGAGAACGCTACCGGTGCAAAGGATTCCGGCGACGTGGGCGAGAGCACCGATGGGACCGTGAACGGACTCGATGTCGGAGACCGCGGACCTCACGGCGTTGGAATCGCGTATGTCCAGAACATGGGTGCTGATCGGTTGCTGCGGGGCACCGGCCGCACGCGCGGTCTCGGCGAGTCCGCGGGCATCGACGTCGGCCAGTGCGAGACGGTGACCCGACGCAGCCAGCCCGACGGCGACCGCCCGGCCGATGCCGTTCGCGGCACCGACTACGAGAGTGACCGTCACAGCGACACTCCGAGTGCGCTCAGCACGGTGCCGAACTTGGTGATGGTTTCGCGCAGTTCCGCATCGGGGTCGGATTCGGCCACGATTCCTCCTCCTGCGTATGCGGTCACCTCTCGACCGTGCCTGCTGATCTCGGCGCATCGGATGGCAACCATCCATTCGCCGTCACCGTTGGCATCACACCATCCGATCGCGCCTGCGTAGAAGCCTCGATCGCCTTCGAGTTCGTCGATGGTCGAGTAGGCGAGATCGGTCGGGGTTCCGCACACCGCAGGCGTTGGATGCAGGGCGAGCGCGAGATCGAGAGCGGTGGTGGACTTTTCGTGCAGCTCACCTCTGATCGGGGTCCCGAGGTGCCAGAGTTGCGGTGTGTGCGTGACGGTGGGTCCTCGTGGAATATCGAGTGCGCTGCAGAATGGCGAGAGAGCTGTGCGGATGGCGTCGACGACGAACGCATGCTCGCGTCGATCCTTGGGTGATTCCGCGAGACTGCGACCGATCTCGCGGTCGGTTGTTTCGTTCCGATGGCGTGGAGCCGAACCGGCCAAGGGATGGCAGGTGACTATTCGCCCCTGTCGACGGATCAACACCTCGGGACTCGAACCGACGAGCGATCGACCGACAAACGATCCACCGGCCGCGCCGAGGTCGACGAGGTACCCATTGCCCGACGGGTTGCCTGCCACCAGAGCGGCGAGTACCGATCTTGGATCGACGACGGCGTCGGTACGCAGTGCGAGTCTCCGGGCAAGGACCACTTTTTGCAGCGGCGTCGACGCAGTACGCAGAACGTTCACTGCTGTACGAACGCGATCGATGTGGTCGTCCTCGCACAGGTCCCCGACGACGAACTCCGGCAGATCGGTCAGCACGAGTGGTGGCTGCCAGGGGAGCGGCGAGACTGTGAGATTCAGCGGTGCAGTCAGCGCACTCGGAGTCTGGCGCGAGAAGGGGAGTGCGCCGACGACGGCATCGACATCGCCCGAACGCAGGGCATCGGCGGCGGCCGCGGCGTCATCGAACTGTGCACGGACGCCCGTTGCGGTCACGCTTCCGTGCGGGCGGGAGAGGACGAATGAGCCTGGCGTCCCTGCTGCTACGGCGTCGATGGTGGGCGTCGCCGCAGCGATATGCGAAGTCATCTCGTTGCCTCGTTTCGTCGGTTTCGACCCACCTGGTGGTGCTCGATGA
Organism: Rhodococcus sp. G-MC3; assembly: GCF_030063335.1. GTDB lineage: Bacteria > Actinomycetota > Actinomycetes > Mycobacteriales > Mycobacteriaceae > Rhodococcoides. The sequence continues at coordinate 187,883 of NZ_JASISW010000003.1, forward strand.
TGGAAAGGCTAGCCTAAACCGGATGTCGTAGAATAGGTTAGGCTAAATTATCTTCCAACCGACAAGGATGCATTGTTACCCATGGCCAGCAACAATTCCGACGTAGTGGATATCCTCGGAGTCGGCTACGGGCCGTCGAACCTGGGGTTGGCGATCGCCCTAGAGGAGCGCAATGCCCAATTCGCGCTTGCGGACCGGCTCACTTCGGTGTTCGTCGAACGGCAAACGGAATTCAAGTGGCACCCTGGCATGTTGCTTCCTGGCGCGACGATGCAAATATCGTTCCTCAAAGATCTTGCAACCCAACGCAACACCCGCAGCGAGTACACGTTCCTGCAGTACCTCGCCGAACGCGACCGGCTGACTCATTTCATCAATCTGCAGACGTTCTTTCCTTCACGTGTGGAGTTCCACGATTATCTGACGTGGGCAGAGAACAAGGTCGCGGCCGATGTGCACTACGGGTCCGTCGCGAACTCGGTCCAGTGGCAGGGCGAGTACTTCGAGGTCACGGTCGACTCCCGTGGCGGCGAGCGCCAAGTCCTGCGTGCTCGCAACGTCGTGTTGGCAGGCGGACTGACCGCGAAGTTGCCCGACGGTGTCCACCCGGGCCCGCGGGTGTTCCACAACCACCGGGTTCTGGACCATCTGGAAGCGCTCCCCGATCTGCAGCACGGTCGATTCGTCGTCGTCGGGGCCGGCCAGAGTGCCGCCGAAGTTGTTGCCCATCTGCACGAGCGCTATCGCGACGCCGAGGTGCACGCGGTGTTCGGCAAGTACGGGTACAGCCCTGCCGACGACAGCCCGTACGCCAATCGCGTATTCGACCCGGAAGCGGTGGACGATTTCTATGCTGCATCTCCGCGACTGCGCGATCAATTGATCGCTTACCACCGCAGTACCAACTACTCGGCGGTGGATCTGCCGTTGATCGAGGATCTGTACAACCGTGAGTACGGGGAACGAGTGAGCGGTCGGCGTCGACTCTTCGTCCATGGAGCTTCGGAAGTATCCACCCCGGTGGTCTCCGACTCCGGCGCCCACGTCCGAGTTCGTCACCGCCCCACTGGGCGGGACGAGCATATGCAGTGCGATGCAGTAATATTCGCGACCGGTTTCAGGCCACTCGACCTTCACGGGATTCTCGGCCCACTGGCGCACGAGTGCGTGTTCTCCGCCGACGGCACCCCAGAGGTCGAGCGCGATTATCGGCTACGCACCACGGATGCAGTATTCGGTGGTATCTACCTGCAGGGCGGAACCGAGCATTCGCACGGTTTGACGTCGTCCCTGCTGTCGAACATCGCTGTGCGTTCGGGTGAGCTGGTCGATTCGCTGGCATCACGGTCGTTGCTCGACGCGGTCCTGACGCGCTGATGAAACTGCCGATCCTCTTCGACGCACCTGCCGAGCCGCTGGCCATCGATGACATCACGGTCACGGCGACGACGACACCTCGCCAACTGACTCTTCGCACCATGTTCGCCGCGAAGAAGTACACGGTTCCAGCAGGAATGCTCCTCATCGCGCATCAACTGGGCGCTGCCCTCATACCTGTCATCATGGGCCAAGCGATCGACCGTGCGATCGGTACCGGTGACCCGAAACAGTTGGTTCTGTGGACAGCCTTGCTGGCGGTCGACTACGCGTTCGTATCGTTCACCTTCCGGTTCGGTGGCCGCATCGGCTTCCTGGGAATGAACGCCATTGCGCACAAGGTGCGAACGAAGATCACGAACCGCATCCTCGACCCCGAGGGCATGGGTGGTCCGGCGCGTCAACCCGGGATGTTGCTCAGCATCGCGACATCGGACGCCCGTCAGATGGCCATGGCCGTCGCGATCGTCATCTATCCGCTCGGCGAATTCGCAGCCGTGCTGTTCGCCGCGATAATCCTGCTGTACATCTCGTGGCCGCTCGGACTGGCGATCGCTGTCGCGACGCCGGTCATGCTCTGGGTGATGGACCGAGCAGGCGGTCCGCTACGCCGACGTAGCGTGCAGCAACAGCAGGTCGCCGGTGAAGCGGCCGGAACGGCAGCAGATCTTGTCGGGGGATTCCGAATAGTCAAGGGCCTCGGCGCGGAACCCGAGGCAAGCAGGCGATACCGCGCTGCCAGCGAGCGGGCGCTGCAGGGAACGTTGAAAGCCAATCTCGCCCGGGCCGGCTACCTCGGATCGATGGAGACCGTCGCAGGTCTGTTCATCGCAGGCGTCGCGGTAGCCGCGGGGCTCATGGCCTTGCGCGGTGCAATGACGGTGGGTCAGCTGATCACTGTCGTCGGGGTGACGCAGTTCGTACTCGGGCCGCTGCAGGCATTCGCGTCCAACTTCGGCACGATCTGGGCTGGCGCACTGGCATCCGCGGAACGCGTCCTGACGATAGTGCAGGCGCCCCATCGAACGGAGAGGGCACCGTTCTCGGCTGCGCCGGAGGGATTCGCTCTCGAATTCTCCGGTGTCCGGTGCGGAGCAGGACCCGTCGTCGACATCATTGTGCGCGAGGGTGAATTCATGGCCATCGAAACGGATTCAGCGACGGCTGGTGCTCTGTCCGGCGTTCTTGCCGGAGTGATACGCCCCGCTGCCGGTGCGGTCACGGTCGGAGGTGTCGATGCAAGGTCCCTGAGCGGCGAGGACCGCAGACGGCGTCTGATCGTCGCGCCACACGAGAGCGATCTGTTCGAAGGCACTGTGGCAGAGAACGTATCGATGCCCGGCGATATCCCTGGCGATGCAGTCGCACGAGCTCTCATGGCCGCCGCCTGTGACGATGTCGCGGCAGCGTTGCCGGACGGGCTCGACACCGACGTCGGCGAAGCCGGACGATTGCTGTCCGGTGGCCAACGCCAACGCGTCGCGTTGGCTCGCGCTCTGGCCGCAGATCCACAGATCCTCGTCCTGCTCGACCCAACCACAGCAGTCGATTCGGTAACGGAAGCGGTTGTTGCCGAACGTATCGCGCAGTCGCGTCGTGGTCGGACCACGGTGATCTTTACTTCGGCGCCGGCACTGTTGGCCGCCGCGTCACGGCGGTTGAGAATCGGCGAGACATCCAACGGCGAGACTTTCAACGGCGAGACATCGGTATTGGAGCGTTCGCTGTGACCGCTGCGATGGCTCCCACCCAGCCCGACAAGCTCCCGATCGCCGACGCCCGCGCAGTGCGCGCGGAAATCGCCCGTACGCTTCGCGGGCAGGGCGCTCGGCTGCTCGGGGTGGTGGCCACAATGGTCGTCGGTGCCGCCCTCGGACTCGTCGCCCCCTGGGCCCTCGGCCGGATGGTCGACACCGTCATCGGCGACGGCAGTGCACAGCAAATATGGCAGCTGGGTCTCGTGATGGTCGGTGCTGCAGTGGCATTCGCTGCGTTCACGGCGTTGGGAGTCGTGCTTTCATCGAGGCTGTTCGAGACTGCCCTTGCCCATCTGCGTGAGCGGATGTTCTCGACCAGCGTCGGATTGCCGCTCGAGCGGGTCGAGCGAGCAGGGAGCGGTGATCTGATCTCCCGTGCCACCGACGACGTCGACGAGGTCTCGTCGGCGATCAACACCGTTGTGCCGGCAGTGTCGACATCGTTGTTCACCATCGTTCTGACCGCCGTCGGGCTCACCGCGTTGGACTGGCGATTTCTCGGCGCAATCGTGTTGGTATTGCCGGTGTACGCACTTGCGGTGCGGTGGTATCTGCGCAACGCCCCTGGCATTTACGCGTCCGAGCGGGCGGCGATGGGCATGCGAGCACAGCAGGTTCTTGGTTCGGTTCGTGGACTGCGCACGGTGCACGAGTATCACCTGGCCCCCACGTTGGCACATCGCATCGGCACTCATTCGTGGGAAGTGGTGCGCTGGACGATGCGCGCCCGCATCGTGCAGAACCGCTTCTACGGCAGGTTGAATACAGCCCAGTTCATCGCCATGGCTAGCTTGCTGGTGATCGGCTACTTCCTCGTCGGAGCAGAGGCACTGACCGTCGGTGCGACGACGACGGCAATGCTGTTCTTCCTCAGGCTGTTCGAGCCGATCGACGAGTTGCTACTCGTTGTCGACGAACTGCAGTCGGCGCTGGCGTCTCTGACTCGCATCGTCGGGGTGATCGAGACCGGTGCAGTCGGTGCAGTCGGTGCAGTCGGTGCGGTGACAACTCGCAAGGCCGTCCTGGAAGCTACGGACATCACGTTCGGTTACTCGCGCACGCGGCCGGTACTACGTAAAATTGATCTCCGACTCGAACCCGGTGAGAAAGTGGCGCTCGTGGGCACCTCGGGAGCGGGGAAGACCACGCTCGCCGCCGTGCTCGCCGGCGTACGGACGCCGAACGGGGGCAGAATCGAGTTCGACGGTGTCGATCTGGCCGCCATGTCCGATGCCGAACGTGCCAAACGAATTACATTGGTGACTCAGGAAGTGCACGTTTTCACGGGCACATTGCGCAGTGATCTCGCATTGGCGGATCCGGGCGCCGACGACGCCACGATGGAAGCGGCGCTGAGGACAGTTCTTGCGGGAGACTGGTTCGATCTGCTGCCCGCCGGGTTGGATACACAGGTCGGTGACGCCGGGCATCCGCTCACCCCGATGCAGGCCCAACAGTTGGCGTTGGCGCGCTTGGTACTCGTCGATCCGCCCGTTGCGATTCTCGACGAAGCAACTGCCGACGCAGGCAGCGCTGGAGCCTCCCTGTTGGAACGTTCGGCGGAAGCGGCGCTCGCCGGACGAAGTGCGCTCGTCGTGGCGCATCGACTGGGTCAGGCTCGTCATGCCGATCGAATCCTGTTGATGGACTGCGGGGTCATCGTCGAGGCGGGTTCGCACGAGGCGCTGATCGCCCGCGACGGCAGATACGCAGAGCTGTGGGAAGCGTGGAGTCGTCACCGACGAGGCCCGGCCTGAAGGTACAGGCCTACCGGAAAGCACAAGACGAAGGAAAGGGACGGCAATGGCGATACCGAAAATTTCGAGCTACACGATGCCCACACGGGACGAGATTGCGGACAATGTGGTCGACTGGGAACTCGACCCGGGACGCGCAGCACTGCTCGTGCACGACATGCAGAACTACTTCATCGACGCGTACGTGGACGCCGCGGAGCTGATCGTGCCGGTCGTCGACAACATCAGGGCCATAAGAACATTGGCTGCCGAACTCGATATCCCTGTGGTGTTCACCATGCAGCCAGGAGATCAGCATCCCTCGCGCCGCGGCATTCTCGCGGATTTCTGGGGACCAGGCCTGGGCACCGGCCGCGATACCGAGGTGATCGAGGCACTGCGTCCCGAGCCGGGCGACATCGAGGTCACCAAGTGGCGCTACTCGGCGTTCCAGCGCACCGACCTGCGGGAGCTGCTCGGCCACCACGGGCGCGACCAGCTGATCGTGACCGGTGTATATACCCACATGGGGTGCATGCTCAGTGCCGCAGAGGCATTCATGTCCGATGTGAGTCCGTTCTTGGTGCTCGACGCCACAGCGGACTTCACGCGGGAAGAGCACATCATGGCGGCGACATATGCGGCCAAACGCTGCGGTGCGGTTGTCACCACGGATACCGTCCTGCACTCGCTCGAGCGCGAACCGGCGTCCGCCGGAGCGGCGTCTTGAGCGCAACGGTCACGTCGTCGGTGGAGCCCCTGCATGTGCCAGGCGTCGTCGGTTATCCCGACGAATTCGCAGCGCTGTACCGCGACAAGGGATACTGGGTCGATCAGACTCATTCGGACCTGTTGGCCTCCACTGCAGCTCAATTCGGTAACCGTCTCGCGGTTGTCGATGCCTGTCGCAGCCTCACCTACGCCGAGCTGGCAGACCGCGTGAAGTTGGTCGCGGGCGAGTTTGCGCGCGGCGGTATCGCGCGCGGCGATCGCGTCGTGGTGCACATGCCCAACACCGTCGAGTACGTCGAGGTCGTGTTCGCACTGTTCGAGATCGGCGCGCTTCCGGTGTTCGCGCTGGCTGCGCATCGCGCCGGCGACATCACCGGCTTCTGCTCGGCAACCTCGGCTGCCGGGTACGTCACCGTGGACCGATTCGGCGGCACCGATTACTCGACCATCGCCGCCGAAATCGCGCGGACACATCCGGATCTCACTGCAGTGGTGGTTCCGATCGGTGACGAGAGTTGGGCCAGCGGGCCCGCGTTGCCGCGTTGCAGACGCTCATTGGCATCGGACGTCGCGTTTCTGCAATTGTCCGGTGGCACGACGGGTACCCCGAAACTCATTCCGCGCACGCACGATGACTATCTTTACTCCGTCCGCGAGAGTGCACGAATCTGCGCGATCGACGAAACGTCGGTAATGCTTGCCGTACTTCCCATCTCCCACAATTTCACGATGAGCTCGCCAGGTCTGCTGGGTATGGTCGCGGCCGGGGGAGCCGTCGTCATGGCTCCCGATCCGAGCCCGGACACGTGTTTCGCCCTGGTGGAGAAGTATTCGGTCACCCACGCCGCTCTCGTGCCACCGCTGCTGGTGGCGTGGCTGAATTCGTCGGCGCGCGCACTGCGCGACATCGGTTCGCTCGACGGAGTGTGGGTCGGCGGTGCCACGCTCCCCGCAGAGGTTGCGCGGCGGGTCACCCCGGAGCTGGGCTGCGCCTTGACCCAGGTCTTCGGCATGGCGGAGGGATTGGTGAACTACACCCGACTGGGGGATGACGACGAGACGGTGTTCACCACTCAAGGGCGTCCCATCTCACCCGACGACGAGGTGCGCGTCGTCGACGACGCAGGCCAGGTGGTCCCCGACGGCGAGCCGGGTAACCTCCAGACCCGGGGGCCTTACACGATCCGCGGGTATTATGCCGCGCCCGAACACAACAGCACGTGCTTCACCCCCGACGGCTTCTACTGCACCGGGGATGTAGTGATACGCGACGACCGTGGATATCTTCAGGTCGTCGGGCGTACGAAGGATCAGATCAATCGCGGCGGTGAGAAGGTCGCGCCCGCGATGGTGGAGAACCACCTGCTCGCCCACGAGGGCATCCACGACGTCTCGGTGGTAGGAACACCCGATTCCGAACTGGGCGAGAAGATCTGCGCGTACGTCATTCGTCGTGACCCGCAGTCGGAATCACCGACAGCATCCCAGCTGCGAGCATTTCTGCGTACCGAACGCAAGGTTGCCGCATACACCGTCCCCGACAGATTCGAGTTCGTCATCGAGTTCCCGACGACCTCGGTGGGCAAGATCGACAAGAAGGCCCAGACGATATGACTCTCACCGACGACACCCGTACCGACGCGGCCACGACGCTGCTGCCGCTCACCGGAGCGCAGTGGGGTATTTGGAATGCCCAACGTCTCGAACCGGATTCGCCGTACTACCTCGTCGGTGAGGTTCTCGAGATCGTCGGTACCGCTACCGAGGTGCCCATCGATCTCGTCGCGCTGGTGGACGCCATCGAGGCGACCATCGGTGAAGCGGACACGATGCGCCTGCGCTTCATCGACACCGAAGACGGTCCGCGTCAGTGGATCACCGAGGCCGGCGCGTTGACGATCTCTGTTGTGGATCTGTCCGAACGGCCCGATCCTCGCGCGAGCGCCGAGGAGCTCGTCGTGCAGTGCAGGGCCGAGGCCGCTGAGATGTGCCGTGAGATGGTGGACCGCGAATTGTTCGCCTATACCCTGCTGCAGCTCTCACCCACCGAGGTGTGGTGTGTGCAGCTCTATCACCACTTGGTTGTCGATGGCTACTCGGCTGCGATGATCTCGCGCCGGATCGCGGCTCGCTACACCGCCGCGGTCGCCGACAAGCCTTTGCGTCCCAATTCATTCGGATCTTTCACGGACGTGGTGGCCGAGGATGTCACCTATCGAGAGTCCGCGCAGGCAGCGACCGATCGCGAGTACTGGTCCGCCGCTTTGACCCCGCTGCCGGAGCGGCACGGACGCGGCGGCTCGAGCGACAGCCCGGCAGAGCGGACGTACTCGGCCAGAGCCGTCGTCGACGCCGGCGCCATGGATCGGATCAAGCAGATCGCCGACGAGTGCGGGTGCACCTGGGCGGACGTGCTGATCGGTGGATACGCCGGATTTGTCGCACGCTTGCTGAACACCTCCGACGTGGTGATCGCGTTCCCGATGTTGGTGCGTACCACCCGGACGTCCCTGACCACGCCGTCGATGGCCGTCAACGTGCTGCCGTTGCGGGTGTCGATCGGACTCGGTGACGACATCACCGCCCTGGCGATCGCGACGGCAGCGGTACTGAAAGATCTTCGTGAGCATCAGCAGTACCGCGGTGAGGACATTGTGCGCGACCTCGCGGCGCCCGGTGTCGGCGCCCTGTTGCACGGCGTGGGGATCAATCTCAAGGCGTTCGACTTCGATCTGAACTTCGCCGGTGCGGTCGGGACGCTGCGCAACGTCGCCGGTGGTCCGCCCGAAGAACTCGGTCTCACCGCCACACCCATCGACGGCGGCCGAATGATGCTCGGATTCGAGGTCGACGCGCGGCAGATGACCGAAACCGCGGTCCGCGGCCGTGTCGAGGGCTTGGCCGGATTGTTGTCGGCGCTGTGCGCACCCGAGCAACCGTGCCTGGGCCGCATAGATATTCGGACGAGCGGACTCGATCGGGACTGGGTTGCAGCTCCGATTCCGGCGGCAGAGCAATGGTCCATCCCTGAGATGTTCGACGCGATGGTCGCCGCCCATGGCGGCGACATCGTGCTGACCGAATCCGCTACGTCCTGGACCGCGACGCAACTGGCGGCCCGGGTGCACGCGATCGCACGTCTCGTTCGTGCACGCGGAGTGGGACCGGACGACATCGTCGCCCTTGCGCTTCCCCGATCGGTCGACCTTGTCGCGAGCATCTTCGCTGTCTGGACGGCGGGCGCCGGATACGTCGTACTCGATCCGGCTTACCCAGCCGAGCGGTTGAACGATCTTGCCCGACGCTCGGCTCCGTCGATCCTTCTGTGCGAAAGAGTCTCTCCCGTACCGAATGTCGACGTGGACATTGTTGCGTTGGCGGACGAACGTGTTCGGGTCGAGTTGGCATCCTTCCCCGCCGGACGACTCGAAGCTCACGAACTGCTCAAGGCCCGGCATCGCGATCACACCGCCTACGTTCTGTTCACATCCGGCTCCACGGGAACCCCCAAGGGGGTGGTCGTCCGCGCCGGCGGCCTAGCGCACCTCGCCGCCCGGCACCGCCGCACTCTGTATGCCGACGCCACGCGCCGCGTGGGCGGCCGCAGGCTCCGGGTCGCCCATACGACATCCTTCGCCTTCGATGCATCCCTCGATCCGCTACTGTGGATTCTCGACGGTCACCGTATTCATCTGTACGACAGCGAAGTTCAGCGTGATGCAGATCTTCAGGTCGAGTTGTTCTCGGCAGACGGCATCGACGTGGTCGACACGACTCCGTCCATGGCATCGTTCCTCGTGGATGCAGGACTCGTCAGGACTGGTTCCGTCAGCACTGGTTCCGTCAGCACGATCGTCGTGGGCGGCGAGGCGTTGCCGCCCGCTCTCGCCGGGCAGCTGAGCGCGAGTAAGGCTGTGGTGCACAACATGTACGGCCCGACCGAGGCCACTGTCGACGCTATCGGCGGTGAGGTCACCGGCGTGGACGTGCGGATCGGACGGCCGCTGGAGGGGACCGCGGCCTACCTTCTCGACGGAGCTCTGCGACCGGTTCTCGACGGTGAGACGGGCGAGTTGTATCTCGCGGGACCGCAACTGGCACGTGGCTATCTGGCCATGCCCGCAGCCACGGCCGATCGCTTTTTGGCGGATCCGTTCGATCCGGCGGGCGGTCGGATGTACCGCACGGGCGATTTCGCCCGCTGGGACGCGGCGGCGGGATACGAGTACCGCGGGCGAGCCGACGATCAGGTCAAGATTCGCGGGCACCGCGTCGAACTGCGCGAGGTCGAGGCGGCACTGGCCGCGACGACCGGCGTCGGTACCGCGGTCGCGATTGTGGAGGGAAGCGGCACGGCGGCAAAGCTTCTCGGCTACGTCGTCGTCGACGCAGGAGCCGATCTGCTGACCGCTGACGGCATCCGGCGCGACATGCTGACCCGGGTACCCGATCACATGGTCCCCTCGCTGGTCACCGTACTTCGCGAGCTGCCGGTCACCGTAAACGGCAAGGTGGATCGCGCACGGCTTCCCGCGCCGCAGGCGGCCGATGTCTCCGGTGGGCGTGCCCCGAGCACGGCCGCAGAATTCGCCTTGTGCACCGTCCTTGCAGACGTCCTCGGCCACGACGAGGTTTCGCTGGGCTCAGATCTGTTCAGCCTCGGCGGCGACAGCATTGCCGCAATCAGCATCAGCAGCAGACTGCGCGCACATTCGGTGCTTCTCACTCCCAAAGAGATTCTCACCGGACGTGATCTCGCGACACTTGCAGCGATCAGCAGAACCCCCTCGCGGATCGCCGCGGCCGCTGCCGAAGACGTTGCGTTCGGACCATCACCGGCAACCCCGATCCTGCGTCGCGTGCTGGAGGGCAGTCCCCCGGACTCGACGGCTGCGTACGCGCAGTGGACGGTCGTCGAGGTAACCGAGCACATCGAGCTCGCCGCAGTGCGTTCGGCCGTATCGGTCATGCTCGAACGTCATGCGGCACTGAGAATCCGCGTCGCCGACGAGAACACCGTCGAGATCGCGCGTGAGCAGGCCGTCGTTGAGTCGGACGTGACCGAATACGGTCCGGTGGACACCGATCGATTCGACGAGGTTGTCGTCGAACTCGCGCGCGAACTCGCTGCGGACCTGTCGCCGCGTACCGGGCGCATGCTGCAGATTGCCGTGATCAGAACATCCGGCGGGCAAGACCGAGTGCTCACGGTTGTGCACCATTTCGCTATCGACGCGGTGTCGTGGCCTGTCCTGCTCAGCGATTTGATCGGTGCCGTCGGTTCCCGCGCGTTGCCGGCGGTCAGCGGAACGTCGTGGCGTCGCCGAGCGGTGGATCTGGCCGAACGCGGATCGGCCCACCGGTACCTCGACGAGCTCGATCACTGGACCACAGTCCTGGGTGGGGAGCAGGAACCCGTCGTCGACGCCGCACTGCGGCCGAGCATCGATACTCACGCCACCTCGTCCGTCACCCGCACCGGCTACTCCGCGGCAGTCACCTCCGCGGTCATCGATGATCTGTGCACAAAGTACCGCTGCCGTCCGGACGAGGTCCTGCTCGTGGCGCTGACGGTGGCCGTACGCGCATTCCGCGGCGAGGGTCTCGGCGACTTCCCGGTCCTGATGGAAGGCCATGGTCGCGACGGTGACGGTGCCGCCACCGAAGACTTCGGTCCGACCGTTGGCTGGTTCACCACGGAATACCCGGTGTCCGTGCCTGCTGCCGCACTGAATTCGGCCGAGCGTGTCGGCGAAGCGCAGGGAGGAGGCGCAGTGGTGGCTGCGCTGCTGCACGAGATCAAGGCGCGGCGTCGGGCAGGCCGCGACAACGGAATCGGCTACGGCGTCCTGCGATACCTCGACGACGCAGGCAGTTCGCTGTCGGCGCTGCCCGAGCCGCAGATCGTGCTCAACTACCTCGGCAAGGCGAGTGCAATGTCGGGGGAGGGCTGGAAGACCCTCTCCGCCGACGCATTCGGTGTTGTGGAGCCGCCGGATCGGATGCTTACCGAGGTGTTGGCACTCAACGCGTTCGTGCGCGACGGGGACGGCAGGGGCGGCGGCTCGACGCTGTCGGTCGAATGGACCGCAGCCGGTGAGCTGCTCGCAGCCGACGATGTTCTTGCGTTGCAGGAACATTTCAGGCAGGCATTGGAAGGTATGGCCGCACATGCCGCGCTGTTCACCGGTGGACTGAGTGCCGTCGACACCGGCGTCGTCGACGTCAGCCAGGACCAGATCACTCACCTGGAATCGCTGAACGGACCGCTGGATCGACTGCTGCCACTGTCGCCACTGCAGCAGGGGCTGCTCGCGCACTCCGCTCGCTACAGCGACCACGACGTGTACACGTTGACCGCTGTGGTCGATCTGCACGGCAGCCTCGACGCCGACCGTCTGAGGCGCGCCTTCACCGCAGTCGTGCACCGCCACCCCAACCTGGCAGCGAGCTTTCACTTCGACACTGTCGATACGCCCGTGCAGGCCGTCCCCCGCAGCATGAGCATCGACTGGCGAGTAACGGACCTTCGCGAGCTCACCGAGGCCGGCGCCCGCGCCGGCGCCGACCAGGCAGGCCGTATGGCGGCCGGTCGCGTGTTCGACGTCAGCTCGGGTCCACTGCTCGCCGGTCACGTCCTTCTCCTGCCCGGCAACCGGACCACGCTCGTCCTGAACGCGCATCACCTCGTGACCGACGGCTGGTCGACGCCGATCGTCCTGCGTGAACTGGTGCACGTCTACAACCACCTCGACGGCGACCTCGATCCACTGCCACCCGCACCCGACTACGGCGACTACCTGCGCTGGCTTGCCACGCGTGAACGGCGCGAGATGCTTGCGGCGTGGCGCGATCGACTGGGCGGACTCGATGAACCGACCCTCGTCGCGCGCGGAGAGGGCACAGGGGAAAGCACCCTCGCGCAGGAAGCGAAGATTTCCGAGACGCTCGGCGAAAGGCTCACCGAGTTCGCACAGGACAACGGCTTGACGGCAAACACTGTGGTGCAAGCCGCGTGGAGCGCGATTCTGTCCGCGCTCGTCGGCCACTCCGACGTGGTCTTCGGCACGACGGTCTCGGGGCGCCCCGCCGATCTCGACCGTGTCGAACAGATGGTGGGTCTTTTCAGCAACACTGTCCCGGTTCGGCTTCACCTGGACGAGCGACCGTTGAGGGACGTGCTGCGGCGCAGTCAGAGCGAACAGTACGACCTCGGAGATGCCGAACACCTGCCGCTGCCGGAGATCATTGCCTGCAGTGACATTCCCCGTGACATCGGTCGGGACGCCGGACTGTTCGACACCCTCGTCGTATTCGAGAACTATCCCAACCTCTTCGGGGGAGACGACGTCGGGCTCCCCGAGCACACCAGGGTCGTCGGCATCGGCAATCTCAGTCTCACCCAGTACCCGCTGTCACTGCTGGCCCCGCCCGGCACTCGCTTCCGGCTCGTCGTCGATCACGACCCGACCGTCCTCGACACCGCGATCGCCTCGGCCGTGACCGAGGCCTTGCCGACTGTTCTCGAACAGATACTTCTCGGACTCGATCGCCCAGCGCTGGAACTGATTCCGCAGTCCCTTCCTGCGCTGCCTGACCGGAGCCGCGCTCGGGTCGAACCGAGGCGCAGGCCTTCGTCGATTACGGCCGCACCGACCTCGGCCGTCACGACTGTGACGAGACTGCTGGCCGAGGTGCTCGACACACCGTTGGACCCGGACGACGATTTCTTCGAACGTGGCGGGCACTCGATCGCGGCAATGCGCGCTGTGAGCGGCCTGCGTAAGTCCGGCGTCGTCGTCACCGTGGCGGACGTCTTCGCCGCGCGTACCCCGCGGGCGATCGCCGCGATGTCCGGACAGGTCGGTCCGGACTCGCTGGGTGAAACCCCCATCGCAGTGCCTGCTGCCCCCGTGGTGTCGTCGGCTCAGGAACGGCTGTGGGTCCTTGCTCAGCTGGAGGGGCCGAGCCACACCCACGATGTTCCGGTGGTGCTCGAACTCACGGGCTCGGTGGACGTGAGCGCACTTGCCCAGGCGTGGTCGGATCTGCTGGCGCACTATCGGATTCTGCGGACGTGCTACCCGCCGACTCCGGCTGGTGATCCGACGGTACGAGTCTTGGAGACAGACTCCGCTCCTGTGCTGACCGATCACGTCACCGAACTGCCGATGCATGAAGCGATCCGGGAGGTGTTGGAGGACCCCGAGGCAGTATTCGACATCGCCGCCGCTGCACCCGTCCGTGCAGCGCACGTCCATGGAGCGAACTGGGCGGCAGTAATTCTCGTCGTTCACCACATCGCGATCGACGGCGCCTCGGTCCCGATCCTGCTCGACGCGCTGGCCACTGCCTACCGTGCCCGAATCGACGGCAACCCGGTGCAGCTGCAAGCGTCCGCCCCGGAATTCGCCGAGTTCGCTGCCGTCGATCGTGCGCGCACCGAGTCCGCCGAAGGCCTACGTGAATTGCAGTACTGGTGTTCGCGGCTCTCGAATCTGCCGTCGGAACTCGAATTGCCGCTCGATCGTCCGCGGCCACGCACCGCCTCGCACCGATCGGTCGGCGCGAGTCGTGTTCTCTCCCGCGATCTCCTGGCGGAGATACGCGGGGCAACGGTTCGGCACGGGGTGAGCCCTTTGATGATCGTCGAAGCAGCAGTGGCGTTGACGTGGCATCGGTTCGGGGCCGGTGACGACATCCCGCTCGGTACCACGGTGTCCGATCGAGAGATACTCGGCGACGGGCGTTTCCGCGATACTGTCGGTTACTTGGTCAATACCGTGGTCCATCGGATTGACCTGTCCGGGAACCCGAGTACATCGCAGGTGCTCGACCGAGTACGAACCGCGGGACTGGACGCCCTCGAACACAGCGGCGCGCCTTTCGACCGGGTCGTCGACGCGCTCGCACCCGGTCGTGCGCAAGGACGTCATCCACTGTTCCAGACTCTCGTCGGACACGAGGTCGAAGGTGGTGCGCTGCACTTGGGCGAAGCAATTGCCACTCCGATCGAGCCCCTCGATCCACCCGCGAGAATGGATCTCGTCGTGTGGTTGCGAGAGAGCGCATCTGGGGCAGAACTACGGCTCGGCGGTGCCGCAGATCTGTTCGACGCAGCGACTCTCGAGCACCTTCTCGACGAGGTTTTCGCAGTGCTCGAGCACGTTGTGACCCGGCCCGAGGCATCTGTCTCGGCCATCGGCGCCGGCGCGTCCACCTCGGGGGCGACGCGGAACGATCGTCCGCTCTCGGTGGTCGAACGATTCTGCGAACAGGTGCGTGCCCACCCGACTCGGCCGGCGATTTCATTCGGCGACAACGAGATCGACTACGGCAATGCCGGTCGCATGGTCGACGGGCTGGCTCGCGGCCTGACCGCGGCCGGGGTCCGAGCCGGATCGGTGGTCGGTGTGGCAGTCGGGCGTGACCATCACCTGCCTGTCTCGTTGCTCGCAGTATTACGATGCGGCGCCGCGTACCTGCCTCTGGACGTCGACTATCCGCGCGAGCGACTGCAGTACATGATCGACGACGCCAGTCCCGTCTGCGTGCTGGTCACCTCCGACACCGTCGACGCGGCATCGTGGATGGACACCCCGTTCGTGCGCGCCGATCGCGCCGATCGACCCGGTGATGCGGCGCTGCCTTCGATCCGGGACGTCGGTGACGATCTCGCGTATGTCATCCACACCTCGGGTACGACGGGAAAACCGAAGGGCGTCATGGTCACCACGGCGAACCTGGCGGCGTTCGCGGCAGCGGTCACCGAGCAGGGCTGGGTGCTACCCGCCGACCGGATCGTCGCGGTAACGACCGTATCCTTCGACATCGCGGTACTGGAACTGCTCTGCCCGTTGACCGTGGGTGCATCGGTGGTCATCGCACCTCGCGCGTCCGTGGTGGATCCGAACGCGCTGTCCTCGCTCGTCACCGACTCCGGGGCGACCCTCGTTCAGGCGACGCCGTCCCTGTGGCGATTGCTCGCGGCCGTCGACCCTGCCCGGGGCTTCGGCGCCCTGCGTGCTCTGGTGGGCGGTGAGGCGCTGCCCACCGAACTTGCCGACCAGCTGACCGCTCAGTGCAGCGAGGTGTGGAATGTATACGGCCCCACCGAAGTCACGGTGTGGGCCACCGCCGACAAGCTCGCTGCTGGTGCCCCGGTCACCATCGGGGCGCCGTGGTCGGATGTCGGAGTACGAATCCTGGACCACTTGCTCCGTGAAGTCCCCGAAGGAGCTGCCGGTGAGCTGTACCTCGGTGGGGCGCAGGTGGCGCGTGGATACCTGAACCGGCCAGGGCATACGGCGACCCGATTCGTGGCCGACCCCGATCATCGGGCCGAACGGCTCTACCGCACCGGGGATCTCGTCCGTCGCCGACGTGGCCGCATCGAATACCTGCGACGCACCGACGACCAGGTGAAGGTCCGCGGATTCCGCCTCGAACTCGGCGAGGTCGACACCGTCCTGCGGTCCCTACCGGGTGTGCTCGACGCGGCCGCCAAGGTTGCCGAGATCGCCGATGGCACCGCCCGCTTGTTCGGTTACGTCGTACTGGAGGAAGGCACCGCGGTGGACTCGGTGCGCATGCGCCGTGCACTCGCCGAGTCGGTCCCCGACCAGTTCGTTCCACAGTCGATCACGGCGGTGGATCGACTGCCTCGGACACTGAACGGAAAATTGGACCGTGCAGCTCTTCCCGAACCCGTCGACGCTGTCTCTACGGGGCGAACCTCCGCGTCGCGTCTTGTTTTCGACGATCTCGTCGATGCCGCTGCTGACGTGCTCGGCATTACTGTCGACCCCGATTCAAGCTTCTTCGAGCTTGGCGGGGACAGCATCGCGGCGGTTCGTTTCGCGGCTGCCGCGACGAGCCGCGGTGTTCGATTCGCGGTGGCCGACGTGTTCGATGCTGCCAGCCTCACCGAACTTGCCGAGCGCGCAACGCGAACCGAACCCCTGCTTCCGAACGTGGACCGCGAATCGGATCTGGTGGCTCTCGACGACGACGCACGCAGCTTCCTCGACGCGTCGTACCCGGGATGGCAGCAGGTGGTACCGCTCACGCCACTGCAGCGCGGCATGTACTTCCAGTCGGTCACGGGCGCAGTGGGTTCCACCGACAACTATCACGTCCAACACCAGTTCACATTCGCCGAACCGATCGACCGCCCGGCATTGGTCAGCGCTGCCGCCGCATTGTTGGAGCGCTATCCCAATCTCGCCGCCGCGTTCAGCCATACCGCGTTCGACGAGCCTGTCGCAATCATCGGCCGGGCCACCGTCCCCATCGTCGAGCACAGCGCCGAATCATGTGCGACGACACAAGCTCTGGCTGCTGCCGAATTCGCACGCCCCTTCGCGCTCGACCGTGCACCGCTGCTCCGGATGCTCATCGTTGCGGAACCGGAGGGCAGGCAGACTCTCCTTCTCACTCAGCATCACATCCTGACCGACGCATGGTCGCAATCGATCATGTTCAGCGAACTGTTCGTTCTCTACGGGGTGGCGCGCCTGAGTGCGGGCCTGTACCCGATCGGAACGGATCTGTCGGCTGCCCTGGCGCGCGTACTCGACCCACCCGCCGATTTCACCGACCACCTCCGGCACCTCGCGGGGCGTGAGAAGGCGGATTCCACCGATGCGTGGGCGAGATACCTTGCCGATCTCGCCGAGCCGACGATCCTCGCTCCTGGTGCCGACCAACAAGCGATGTCGCTACCGAATCGGATCACGCGCGAAGTCGACGCCCGGATCGGCGACGCCCTCGCCCGCCGCGCCGCCGAGTACGGCGTCACGGTCGGCACGATCGTCGCGCTTGCGTGGGGACTGACGCTGCGCCGTGTGACCGGGCGCGACGACGTCGTGTTCGGGTCGACGGTGTCCGGCCGCGACCCGATGGTGCCTGCAGTAGAACGCATAGTTGGCTTGACGCTCAACACGGTTCCGGTCCGAGTGCGCACCTCACCCGGCGCCCGCTTACGCGACCTGCTGTCACGGATGATGACCGAGCAAGGTGGCCTCATCGACCACCAGCATCTGGGACTCGGTGAGATCTCCCGCGCCGCCGGATTCGCGACGCTGTTCGACACCTTGCTGGTGTTTCGAAACGTGGGCGGTGACGCTGTCCGATTCTCCACGTTCGAGCGAGCGGGAATCACCGCGGCCGAGGCGACCGACGCCACCCATTACGCCGTCACCGTGGACGTCGATCCGAGCAGCCGAAGCGGTTCGCTCGAGGTGACGATCGAACACCGCCGCGATCTGATCGACGACGACGCTGCGGAGTCGCTGCTGCGCACGATGATCGACATGATCGCGGTGCTCACCGGCGACACCGCAACCAGGACGGTGGCCGACACCGGACGCTCGCGAACCGAGCTCGAACGGACGGCACTGAATCCCGTTCGCGTGTCCGTTCCCGTACCGGGCGAGCGAGAAGGAAGCATCGACACGCTGTTGAGCGAACGGGCCGCGGCGACCCCCGATGCGCCGGCGCTGACCTGCGGAACCGAGACCCTCACCGCCCGTGGTCTCGACGATCGTGTCACAGCCATGGCTCGGTGCCTCGCTCACTCGGGCGTGGGGCCTGGAGATGTCGTAGCGTTGTTGTTGCCGCGTATCGCCGATCACGTTGTCGCCATCTTTGCTGTGATGCGCACCGGGGCAGCGTATCTGCCGTTGGATCTGCAGAACCCGGCCGAGCGCCTGCGTGAGATCGTGACCGACAGTGGTGCACGCGCGGTCGTCACTATCGGCGATTCGGCCGTCGGGGTAGAGCTGGACGGTGTCACGGTGTTCGACCTGGCCGATGATGCTCTGCGCGCGATCCTGGATGGAAGGGTCGCTGCCCCGGACGCACGCGTTCGGGGGCCGCGGTACGCCGATCAGCTTGCGTACGTGATCTACACGTCGGGCTCGACCGGCAAGCCGAAGGGCGTACAGGTAGGCCACCGGGGATTGACCGCGATGTACCACAATCATCGCGACGAGATCTTCGCTCCCACCGAGAACTCCGTCGGCGGACGGCAACTGCGAATCGCCCACACGGTGTCGTTCTCCTTCGACATGTCGTGGGAAGAGCTGTTCTGGATGTTGGCAGGTCACCACGTCCATGTCATCGACGAGACGATGCGGGTGGACCCGCGGGCACTGGTCCAGCACTACCGGACCGTGGGAATCGATGTGGTCAACGTGACACCCTCGTACGCAAGGGAATTGATCA
The DNA here is from genome assembly GCF_030063335.1 of Rhodococcus sp. G-MC3. Lineage (GTDB taxonomy): Bacteria > Actinomycetota > Actinomycetes > Mycobacteriales > Mycobacteriaceae > Rhodococcoides. The sequence goes on from NZ_JASISW010000003.1 coordinate 206,712, forward strand.
CGGCAGGGTTGCTCGACGACGATCGCGGGCCCTCCCTGGTGATGCTCGGCGGCGAGGCGGTACCACAGGAGTTGTGGACCAGGCTGCGCGAGCAACCTGGCGTCACCGGTTACGACCTGTACGGCCCGACCGAGTTCACGATCAACGCGATGGGGTCGTCCGTGGCGGACAGTGAAAGCCCGTGTCTCGGTGGTCCCGTGCGCAATGCCGTTGCTCGGGTTCTCGATTCAGGGCTGCGTCCCGTCGCGACCGGAGCCTCGGGCGAGCTGTACATGTCCGGTGACGGAACGGCGCACGGCTACCTGGGCCGCACTGGTATGAGCAGCTCCGTGTTCGTGGCCGATCCCTTCGGCTCCGGGGCGCGGATGTATCGCACCGGTGACTTGGTGCGGTACATCCGCGGTGGTCGGCTCGAATATCTGGGCCGCGCCGACCGTCAGGTCAAGATCCGCGGCATCCGCATCGAACTCGGGGAGGTCGAGTCCGCCCTCGAGAGCCTGGACGGAGTGTCACGCGCGGCCGCCACCGTGCGAACGAGCGACTCGGCGACCCGGCTGATCGGATACGTCGTCGTCGACGGCACCGAGACCGGTGATCTCCGCGCGCTGCTGCGAGAGCGTGTGCCGGCGCATCTGGTCCCCGCGCAGATCGTCGTCGTCGAATCGATCCCATTGACGGTGAACGGCAAACTCGACCGGGCAGCGCTGCCGGCGCCGCCGAAACGGGATGTCGAGGAAACGCTGCACACCGACACCCAGAAAGCGGTCGCCGCGGTGTATCGCGAAGTACTCGGGCGCGACGATGTGGGCGGCGACGACGGATTTGCCGACAGTGGCGGCGATTCCCTCTCGGCGATGCGTGTGGTCTCACGCTTGGGGCGCGAGGTCGGAGTCCGGATCGAGGTCGCCGAGTTACTCACTCGACAGACCGTGACGTCGGTGGCGGAGTACGTAGACCAACAGCGAGGCGGCAGCGCGGAAGCCGAGAGCCCAGAAGTAGAGAGCGAGGTAATCCATTGGGGAAGTGCGCGTACCGGCGATCCGCTGATCTGTATCCATCCCGCCGGGGGATTTGCGTTCGGGTTCTCTCCGCTGGCATCGATGCTGGATCGACCGGTTGTCGGGCTGCAACTACCAGCGCAAGATCGGCCAGGAACTTTCGACGAACTCGTCGGGCACCATCTCAGGTCCGTTCGTCGGCAGCAGCCGCATGGGCCTTGTCACCTGCTCGGCTATTCGTTCGGCGGCAACATCGCCTACGCGCTGGCTGCACACCTCACGGCGGACGGTGAAAGCGTTGCGTTCGTGGGTGTGGTGGATTCGGCACCGGTCGGCGACGACCGTGCGGGTGCGGAGCGCGGCACGCTCGACCGCGGGCCACGCGATGTGCCCGAGGAGTTCGCCGATGCGGTGGCACGCAATTTCGCCTACACCGCCTTGGTGCTGCAGACAGCCACACTGCCGAAATACGACGGCACGCTGACGCTCTTCGAAGCGCAGCGACACAGGCCTGTTCGTGGGTTCGCCGAACGATGGGCTCGAATCCACGACGCGGAACTCGTGGTCCACTCGGTGGACTTCGATCACGACGGGATTGTCACAGCGGAAGGTTGGCGAGAAATCGTGCCACGACTACCCGTGTGAACCCGGCGCGAAAAAATACGACCGGGCGGCGACCGAACCGTCCGGCAATACCGAAGATGATGATCTCGAAAGGATCCGCAGTGTCCGATTTCGAATTTCGACGACGAGGCCTTCGCCTCGTTGCCAGTGTGTCGGTGGCGATGGTTGCCCTCGGTCTGACCGCCTGCAGCTCAGACTCCGACAACGACACTGCCGGTAGCGAACCGGCAGTAAGCGAGACTCGGGTGGTCTCCACCGACAAAGGCGATGTGACGGTTCCGGCCGACCCGCAACGCATCGCGGTGCTCTCCGCCGGTTTCGCTGGATACCTGTACACGCTCGACGCTCCCATCGCCATCACCGACACCCGGCTGCTCGGAGTGACGAACCTCGATGGCGGGTTCCCTCCGCAGTGGGCCGAGAAGGCCGAGGCGCAGGGAACCAAGGAACTGCCCGCCGGTGAAGAGCTGAACATCGAGTCAATCGCACAGGCCGAGCCGGACCTGATCATCGCTGGCGGACAGGGTTACTCGGCAGTTCTGGCCAGCGAGGCGTACGACCAGCTCACTGCAATCGCGCCGACTGTTCTGATCCCGTCGACGGTGAACACCTGGCAGGGAGAGTTGGAGGCGGTCGCCGAGGCAGCCGGCGAAAGCGACAAGGTCGAGGGCTTGCTGCAGGCATACGAGGACAAGGTCGCCGAGGTCAAGGGCTCCATCACCGTTCCCGGTTCCCCCGTCGCGTACTTCCTCTCGCTGAGCACCAATGAGCCGTCGTTCATTCCGCAGACCGCGGCGCTTCCGACACTGCTGTCCGAGGTCGGTTTCGAACCGGAGGACATCATCGCCAAAGCGGGTAATCCGGAGCTGTACGGCTCGGGCGATTCGTTCATCGTCAGTCCCGAGTTGCTCGCACCTGTCGCCACCGCACCGGTAATGTTCGTCGTCCCGGTCGCGGGTCGCACACTCGCTGAGCTGCAGCAGGATCCGCTTTACACCGGCCTCCCCGCCTTCGCCGGCAACAAGGTCTACGAACTGCCCGCGACGAGCTATCGCCCCGACTACGACGGGGTCATCGCAACGCTGGACGATATACAGGAGATGTTCGCCACGTAGTCGTTGGAGGGTCGGCGGACACCTGCCGACCCTGTGCTCGGCATTCTCGATGCCCATACAGAGATGCCCATACAGAAAGGTTTCTCACCGTGCTCACCCGCGAAATTGTTATCGGTGACATCGCCGTCGCACTGGATCAGTTACCGGAATCGATCGGTGACGACCTCAATTTGCTGGACGAGGGCCTGGATTCGATCCGCATCATGGGTCTGGTGGAACGGTGGCGGTCTGCCGGTGCACCGGACGTCGACTTCCCAACGCTGGCAGCTGACCCCACCGTGGCGCACTGGGTTGCAGTCGCGCTCGGCGAACATTGATCGATCGAGAGAAAGAGGAGTTTTCAGATGGCGGGGACCGTCCGTGAAGTACAAGTGTTTCCGATCTGTCTTCGAGAGTTGGACGTTCTCCGCGTCGAAGACGTGACCCCCGGCATGCGGCGGGTCACCGTTGGCGGACCGTCGATGGACAGACACGTCCGCGACGGCGTCGAGCTACCTCCGGTCCGTACGACCGGATTCGACGACGACGTCAAGGTACTCCCTGTCGACCCAGCAACCGGGACGCTACCGTTTCCGGTGCCGAAGAACTGCAACGACGGAACAGTCGACTGGCCCGCGGGGTCGTTCCCATACGGGCGCACGTACACCGTGCGCAGCTTCGACGAGGACAAGCGCGAACTTGTTCTCGACTTCGCCGCCCACGAAGGTGGTCTCGCGGCAACGTGGGCACGTACGGTGCGCCCTGGTGAGAAGGTTCTGGTAGCAGGGCCCAAACACTCATCGAGTCTCCCTCGTGAGGTGGACTGGATGCTGATCGCCGGAGACGAGACAGCCCTGCCTGCCATTGCGCACTGCCTCGAAAAGTTACCTGCGGATCTGCAGGCGACCGTGGTCGTCGAGGTGGCCGAACCGTCACACCGACAAGAGTTGACCTCGGCTGCCGCCGTGGACATCACATGGTTGTACCGATCCGAGTCCGGGGGTGATTCTCGGCTCGTCGAGGCGGTACAGAACACGCAGTGGCGGCCGGGTCAACCGTATCTGTGGGTGGCCGGAGAGGCGCTGACCATCAAGCCACTGCGGCGGTGGGCGAAACTGGACAAGAAGATCGACAAGCGATTCGTCGAGATCGCAGGTTACTGGCGCAGGCGTGAGCAGAGCGCAGACACTCCCGTCGTCGATGCCGATGCTGGGGGAGACGCTGGATCGCAGCTGCACGAGATGTCGGAGCTGTTGCCTCCGTTGGTCATCAGGACGGCAGTCACGCTAGGGGTGTTCGCTGCCGTCGACAGCGGCGCCGACACGGTCGATGCCATCGCTGCGGAATGCGCTACGCATCCCGGAGCAACGGCGAAGCTGCTGCGCCACCTGACTCTTCTTGATCTGCTGGCGATCGACGGTGAGCTGTTCGCACTCACCGAGATGGGTTCCATACTCGCCGATCAGGACACGTTCACGAGCCAAGCGTTGCACTACGGCAGTATCCACACGCGGCTCGAACTCTCGTTTCTCGGGCTGACCGAGACTGTGCGAACCGGAATGGCCGCCCCGGCGCACAGTTTTGCCGTCAAGTCCGTAGAGCCGGGGTTCGCGGAAGACTTCCACGAAGAAGCTGCTTTCGGTGCGGTCTACCGAGCGCCTGCGTTGCTGGACGCCGTCGACCTCGACGGTGTCGCCACCGTCGCGATGTACGGGGAAGGCGCGGGGGTATATGCCGACACGCTGGCCCGTCAACGCCCCGAGTTGAAGATCGGGCTCGTCGGGCTGCCCGCCTCGAACCAGCGCAACATCGCGGACGTCGCGCAGGCGCGCCGCGATGCGGTGCACTGCGTCGACGCCAGTGAGTTCACTGCGTTGGCAACCCCGGTGGACCTGGCGATTGCAGTCGATCTCGTTGATGCTCACCCTGATGTCGATGCACGCCTGCTGATCTCGTCGCTCGCAGCATCGGCCGAACGAGTGGTGGTGATCACCGACGTACTCGACCCGGCGACATCCGACGATCACGACACCGAGGAAGACTTGCTTCGATTGTGCCTGTACGGGTCCGGTCGTCGCACGGAAGCCGAGCTACGTGCGTTGATCAGCGCATCGGTCGGGGGCGATGTACGGTTCGGCAGCCTGGGGTGGGGTTCGACAGTGGTCGAGTTTCGGAGTCCAGCGAGGTCATACGATGACCGATAGCAAGCGTGGTTTCTACTTTGCCGATGTCGTTGCTGTGAAACAGCTTACGACGCACATGGTGCGGGTGACGTTCGGCGGCGAGGACGTCGCGCAGTACGTATCCATCGGCGCACCCGACGAATGCGTGACGCTGTTCTTCGCGCGCGCCGGTGAGGACGTACCGCCTGCCATGACCGAGGTCGACGGCAAGTGGTGGTACTACGACGTCGAGCCCGTCCCCGAGGGGCGCAACTACACCGTCCGTCGATTCGATGCTGCCGCAGGACAACTCGTCATCGATTTTTTCGCGCACGAGGGCGGCGTCGCAGCTACCTGGGCACTGAATGCAGCGGTGGGACAAACCATTGTGTGGACACGCCCACGATCCTGGTACGGCGTCCCCGAGACCGCTGACTGGCAATTGTTCCTTGCCGACATGACCGGGCTTCCGGCGCTCGGACGCATCATCGAGGAATTACCGGCAGGCGCGACAGCCCACGCCATCGTCGAGGTGCTCGAACGCGGGGACATCCAGCAGTTCGAGACCGCGGGCGATGTCACCTACGACTGGCGAATCGGATCCGGCAACGGTGATTCGGCGAGCGTGCTCGACGACGCGGCGAAGCAGTACGAGCTTCCGGACGGCGAAGGTTACATCTGGTTCGCGGGCGAGGCGGCGTGCTCGCGCACGGTCCGAAAGTACTTCCGTAAGGAACTCGGATACCCGGTCACGCAATTCGAGATCATCGGATACTGGCGGGCGAACTCGGAGCTGTGGTTGGAGAAGTACAAGAAATACCAGGAAGAGGCGTTGTCGGTGTACAACGGCGCGCTGGAAGCCGGCCGTACCGAAGGCGAAGCCAGCGAAGAATTCGATGCAATGTTGGAGCGGGTCGGGCTCTAGCCATGTGAGCGCGAATACGTCCTCTGGGACGTATTTCCACGCACATGGTGGACTTACCGGGTGAGTTCCTCCCTGGCCGAGCCCGGCATTCCGTTGGCAGTGTTGTGCGTTGTCATGGTGTTGCTGGCGGCGTTGGTGTACCGGATCTCGGCAATCGGGGAGGTCTGGACGGTTCCGTCTGCTGCGGTGCGCGGGTTCCTGCAGTTGGCCGCCGTGTCGCTGATTCTCGCTGCGGCACTGGCACATCTTTGGTCGTCGTTGCTGGTTCTGCTGGTGATGTTCGGGGCGGCCGCTTTCACGTCGATCCGGCGATCGGAAGCCGGCCGGTCCGGGCTGTGGCTCATCCTCCCTCTCGGGGTGGGAGTTGGCGTCGTGATGCCCCTGTGCTTGCTCACCGGGGTCGTTCCCATCCAGGGCATCGCAATCGTTCCTGTCGGCGGCATCATTCTGGGCGGAACGATGACCGCGACGTCTCTGTCGGCCCGTCGAGCACTGGATGCTGTGACGGACCGGCACGGCGAAGTCGAAGCAGCGCTCAGTCTCGGCCTTCTCGAACGTGACTCGCGCCTCGAAGTGGTTCGGCCGACTGCATCCGATGCACTGCTTCCAGGCCTCGATCAGACTCGCACCGTAGGACTGGTGACGTTGCCCGGCGCGTTCGTCGGGGTGCTGTTGGCGAGTGGATCGGCCATTCAAGCAGGCGCAGTGCAAATTCTTGTTCTGACAGGTCTGCTGCTGGCTCAGACCCTCGCCGTCACGCTGACCGTCGATCTGGTGTCACGGGGTCGGGTTCACCGGTCTTGACGTGGCCGGGCATCAGCGTCGCCGCAACCAGCATCAGCACCGCAGCACCGACGATACCCAGAAAAACCAGGTGGATGGCGTCGGAGAGCTGGCTCGGATCCGGGTCACCCGGCCCGGAGATGCGCGAGTTCACAACCGCGCCGAAGATCGCGACCCCCACTGCGCTCCCGATCGACCGAGCGAACATATTGGTCGACGTCGCGACGCCTCGTTCCTCCCAATCGACGCTGGACTGCGCGGCGATCAACGTGGGGCTCGCTGCGAGACCCATCCCGAGGCCGACGACAAAGCACATCGCCGCGACCTGCCAAATCTGTGAATCGGCCGTGATGAGCGTCGCCATTGCGGTCCCGACCACGGTGATCGCCGCGCCGGTCGTCGCCGTCGCGCGGAATCCGAAACGGAGATAGACCCTGCCCGACATCGACGCCGCGATGGGCCACCCCATCGTCAAGGTCGCCAGCGAGAACCCCGCGACGATCGCCCCGGTACCGAGGACGCCTTGCACGAACGTCGGAACGTAGGACGTCAACCCGAGCACAATCGCGCCGACGAGCAGTGAGACCGTGCTTGACACCACCAGTACGCGTCGGGTGAACACCCATAGTGGCAGGATCGGCTCCTCGGCGCGTGTCTGCTGCCAGGCGAACAGTGCGAGCGAGGCGATGCCGAGAGCGAAGATCGACATGGAGATCGCGGAGAACCAACTCCAGGACTGACCGCCTTCGAGCAGCGCCAGCAGTATTGCCGCGGCTCCGACCGTGAGGAGGCCGGCACCCAGATAATCGATCTTCGGTTTGCGACGAGTCATCTCGCCCTCGTGGAATCGTCTGATCAGCATCCACGCCGCGAGGCCGCACAGCGGAATGTTGACGAAGAAGATCCAGCGCCACGACAGGAACTCGGAGAAGATGCCGCCCAAGGCAGGCCCGAGCACCGAGGAGATAGCCCACACGCTCGCGAGGTACCCCTGCACTTTGGCGCGTTCGCGCAGCGTGTAGATATCGCCTGCGATGGTGATCGACATCGGCTGGACAGCCCCCGCGCCCAGCCCTTGGATTGCTCGAAACGCGATCAGGGCCGGCATGCTCCACGCGAGCCCGCAGAGAATCGACCCGATCAGGAACACGCCGATGCCCCACAGCATGATCTTCTTGCGTCCGAACAAATCTGCGAGCTTGCCGTAGATCGGAACGGAGACGGCCTGGGCCAGCAGGTAGATGGAGAACAACCACGGGAACTGGCTGAAGCCGCCCAGGTCACCGACGATGGAGAGCACCGCCGTCGCGATGATCGTCGAATCGAGGGCGACGAGCGATGTGCTGAGCATCAGCGCGATGAGTACCGGGCCACGTTCGGATCGGAACCCGACGGCCGCCACTTCGCCGCTGCTTTCGTGTTCACTGTTCGTTGCCATTAGCAACCATTGTTCTCCTGTCACACACGCGGAGCTTCATCAGGCCCAGATAGGGTTGACTTCGTGCGCCCAACTCTCAGCAGCTACCAGCATCTGGCCGGCGGCAAGGTTCGCGATCTCTATATCGTCGACGACGACCACCTACTCCTCGTCGCGAGCGACCGCATCTCGGCCTACGACCACGTCCTCGATACGCCGATCCCCGACAAGGGACGCGTCTTGACGGCAATGAGTGTGTTCTTCTTCGAGGAACTCGGGGGAGTGAACCACCTTGCGGGCGATCCGCTGGACGTACGCATTCCCCAGGAACTCCTCGGCCGCGCACTCGTCGTCAAAAAGCTCCAGATGGTGCCCATCGAATGCGTCGCGCGTGGCTTCCTGACCGGCTCCGGCCTGTCGGACTACCAGCGGACCGGAGCGGTGTGCGGCGTCGCACTGCCCGAGGGGCTCGTCGAATCGAGCAAGCTCGAGGAGCCGATCTTCACTCCGGCAGCCAAGGCCGCGCTCGGCGAGCACGACGAGAACGTCGATTACGACGCCGTCGTCGACAAGGTCGGCGCGGAGTTGGCGTTCAAGCTGCGCGAGGACACGCTGGAAATCTACGTGCGCGCGGCGAACTTCGCGCTTGACCGCGGAATCATTCTCGCCGACACGAAGTTCGAGTTCGGACTCGACGTCGACGGCAACCTAGTGCTCGCCGACGAGGTCCTCACTCCCGACTCCTCCCGCTACTGGCCAGCCGACGGTTATGCCGAAGGGCGCATCCAGCCGAGCTTCGACAAGCAGTACGTCCGTGACTGGCTCACCGGCGAATCGGGCTGGGATCGCCACGGCGACACCCCGCCGCCCGCACTTCCCGAAGAGGTCGTCGCTGCGACGCGTGCACGGTACATCGAGGCCTACGAACGTATTTCGGGTCTCAACTTCGAGGATTGGGTCAAGCCATGACAGTTACTCCGCCGATCGCCAAAAAGGTTCCGCTGGAGCGGACACATCACGGCGATACGTTCGTCGACAACTACGAATGGTTGCGGGACAAGGAAAGCCCCGACGTGATTGCCTACCTCGAAGCCGAGAACGCCTACACCGAGCAGCAGACGGCCGGTCTGGAAGAGCTCCGCGGAAAGATCTTCGACGAGATCAAGTCGCGTACTCAGGAAACCGATCTCTCGGTACCGACGCGCATGGGCGAGTGGTGGTACTACTCGCGCACCATCGAGGGCAAGTCCTACGGGCTCTCGTGCCGCTGCCCCGTCGATTCCCCCGACGACTGGACACCTCCGACCCTGTCCGGCCACGTTCCGAAGGAGCAGATCCTGCTCGATTCGAACCTCGAAGCCGAAGGCCATGACTTCTTCTCCCTCGGTGCGTTCTCGATCAGCCAGGATGGCAACCTGCTGGCGTATTCGACCGACACCGAGGGCGACGAGCGATACACACTGCGCTTCAAGGATCTTCGCACCGGTGAGTTGCTGAGCGACACCATCGACAAGGTCTCCACTGGTGCGACCTTCTCGATCGATCACGGCCACGTCTTCTACCAAACTGTCGACGAATCCTGGCGCCCCGACACCGTATGGCGCCACAAACTCGGCACCCCGGTTGACCAGGACGTCAAGGTCTTCCACGAGCCGGACGAGAGCTATTGGGTCGGCTTCGGGTCCACTCGCAGTGAGAAGTACCTGATGATCTGGGTCGGCTCCAAGATCACCTCCGAATGCCTCGTCCTGGAATCGGAGAATCCCGAGGGCGAGTTCCGCGTCGTACTGCCGCGAGTCGAAGGCGTGGAGTACAGCGTCGAACATGCGGTGGTGAAGGGCGAGGATCGATTCCTCATCCAGCACAACGGTTCCGTCAACGGTTGGGGAACCGCCGGGGAGAAGGCCGAGAACTTTCTGCTCGCCGACGCACCCGTCGACGATCCAGCGAATCAGACCATTCTCATCCAGCATCGCGAGGACGTGCGCCTCGAAGATGCCGACGCCTTCGCTGATCACCTCGTGCTCAGCTACCGCCGGGAAGCATTGACGCGCTTGGCTATCTGGCCGTTGGGTCCCGACGGCTACGGCGAGTACCACGAGCTCGAGTTCGAGGAGGAGCTGTTCGCCGTCGGCTCCGGCTCGAATCCCGAATGGACGCAGCCACTGCTGCGCATGGCCTACACCTCGTTCACCACGCCCGGCAAGGTGTACGACTACGTGCTCGCGACAGGCGAGCTGCTGCTGCGTAAGTCGCAGCCGGTGCTCGGGGATTTCGATGCTTCGGATTACGTGCAGCATCGGGATTGGGCCGTGGCGCCGGATGGAACACGAATTCCCCTGTCGGTCGTGCACCGCAAGGACGTCCCCGAGGGCCCTGCTCCGACGCTTCTGTACGGCTACGGCTCGTACGAGGCGTCGATGGATCCGTCGTTCTCGGTAGCCCGCTTGTCGCTGCTGGATCGCGGCATCGTCTTCGTCGTCGCACACGTGCGCGGCGGCGGTGAGATGGGAAGGCACTGGTACGAGAACGGCAAGACGCTGACGAAGAAGAACACCTTCACCGACTTCGTGTCTGCCGCAGAGCATCTGATCGACTCCGGTCGTACGGCGCCGAAGCATCTCGTCGCCGACGGTGGTAGCGCCGGTGGGCTGTTGATGGGTGCCGTCGCGAACCTGGCGCCGGAATTGTTCAACGGCATCCTCGCGAACGTGCCGTTCGTCGATCCGCTGACCTCGATCCTCGATCCGTCGCTTCCCTTGACGGTCATCGAATGGGACGAGTGGGGTAACCCGTTGGCGGACAAGGAGGTGTACGAGTACATGAAGTCGTACAGCCCCTACGAGAACATCGAAGCCAAGGACTACCCGTCGATCCTCGCGATTACATCCATCAACGACACCCGTGTGCTGTACGTCGAACCCGCGAAATGGGTTGCGGCGCTGCGTGCAACCAAGACCGGCGACTCGGAATTGCTACTCAAGACCGAGATGAGCGCAGGGCACGGCGGTGTCAGCGGGCGTTACGAGAAGTGGAAAGAGGCGGCGTTCGAGTACGCCTGGATCGTGAGCGCGACCGGCGCCATGTGAGTGGAACTACGTCGCCTGTGACGTATTTCCACTCACATGCGCGTCAGCGCCAGACGTACCGAACTTGAGGCCGACCGGCCTTGCCGTACTCGGTGTTCCGGGTAACCAGGCCGTCGTCGGCGAGTCGTTCGAGGTACCGCCACGCCGTCACTCGGGATACACCGACGAGTTTGGCGGCCTCGGATGCATTCAGTCCGCCCGGTGCATCGCGGACGATGGCGGTGACCCCGTCCATCGTCTGCGGTGCAATACCTTTGGGAGTGGACGCCCGCTCGTCGGCGGTCCTCAGGTGCGACATTGCCCGATCGATATCTCGTTGACTGGCTGCGTTCTCACCTGCCGGTAGGGCGTCGTGAAACTCGCGGTAGCGTTCCAGTTTGTCTCGAAAAGCCGCGAAGGTGAACGGCTTCAACAGATACAGCACCACGCCGTGCGCGACGGCGGACCGCACTACCGCCAGATCTCGTTCGGAGGTGATGGCGATGACGTCCGGGCTCGGCCGCAGACCACCGAGCGCAGCGGCAACATCGATGCCGTTGGCGTCGGGTAAGCCGATGTCCAGCAGTACCAGATCAATCGGCGTTTCCGCCTCGCTTGCCGCACGCATTGCACGCGATCCCGTGTGCGCCATGCCGACAACGGTGAACCCGGGTACGCGTTCGACGTACGTTTTGTGCGCCTCGGCGATGAGCACCTCGTCCTCGACGATCAACACCCTGATCACGACGAATGCCCTACCGGGATTTTTGCTGTGAGCACCGAGCCATAGGTGACCTCGGAGGTCAGCGCACCGCGATACCGCGAGACGACCTGAGTGACGAGGGCGAGCCCGAGTCCCCGTGAACCTGCCTTGGTGGAGTAGCCGCGGGTGAGAGCCGTCTTCAATACGTCGTCATCCATACCGGGGCCGCTGTCGGACACCCTTACCACCAGTTCCGACGACGAATCACGTACTGTCACTTCGACCCACGGCTGATCGGATTCTTTCGACGCATCGATTGCATTGTCTATCAGATTGCCGACCAGCGTGACCAATTCGCGTGGAGTGACGATACCCGCGTGATCGAGTGCAGTGTCTTCGGTGATCGTCAGTTCCACCCCCTGCTCGGCGGCTTGACCGACCTTGCCGAGCAGCAGTGCAGCGAGCGCAGGCTCGTTGACGTTTCCCATCAGTCGGTCGATGAGATGCTGCGAGAGTTCCAGATCGGCCGTCGCGAATTCCACGGCTTCGTTCGGGCGTCCGAGTTCGACCATCGTGATCACCGTGTGCAGGCGGTTGGCCGACTCGTGGGCCTGTGAGCGCAACGATTCGGCGAAGCCGCGTATCGAGTCGAGTTCGCCCATCACGCCTTGGAGTTCCGTGCGGTCGCGGATGCTGAGAACGTCGCCGAGACGTCGCCCCTCCCACATGACCGGATCCTGATTGACGACGAGGATGCGGGAGCTGGTGAGATGCAGCTCGCCGTTCAACGATCCAGGTTCCAAGTGCTGCAAGGATTCCGGCAGATCCTCCCGGCGCACCGGGCCGTCGGGCAGATCGAGAAGGCGCCTCGCCTCGTCGTTGACGATCTCCGCGGAGTCGTTTTTCCCGAAGACGACCAAGCCCTCGCTGATGGAGTGCAGGACGGCGTCGTGATGCTCGTACATGGTGCGCAGCTCCGCCGGCGCCATCCCGAGGGTTTGCCGCCGCAGACGGCGGCTGAGCAGCACCGAACCGATCGTCGCGACGATGAACGCGGCGATCACGACGCCGATGATGAGCGGCAACCCCGACACGAATTGATCGCTGATCTTCGCCCTTGTGACACCCGCCGACACGAGTCCGACGATCCGACCACCGTCGTCGGTTACCGGAGTGACCGACCGAATCGAAGGGCCGAGTGATCCCACATAGGTCTCGGTGAACGTCTCACCGGCAAGTGCGCGATCGATGTTCCCGCTGAACGGCTTACCGATCAGGTCGACGGTGGTGTGGGTGAACCTGGTCCGGTCCGGAGCCATGACGACGATGAAGTCGACACCGGTGACCTTCCGAATTCGCTCGGTCTCGGGCTGCAGATAGGCGGTGGGGTCATTGGATGCGATCGCCAGTGGGGTCGACGGTTCGTTGGCGATGCTGGCCGCCACGGCAATGACTTCCCGCCGCGTCGCATCGTCACTGTTGGATCGTTCGTTGATGACGGTGAGGATCCCGCCGGCGAGCACGATGACGGCTGTCACGACCAATTGCAGGACAAGAACCTGCCCCGCGACGCTGGTCGGACGCTTCGCCACGTTGTCGTGCCTCGTTTCTTTCCTCGAACCTGTGAACAGAATGAACGTATTCGTGACTGTCGTCACGATTTCAACCAACATCGTCCTTAGCGAGGGGTGATCCAACTCACTCCATTAGTCACAAAGGACGTACTCATGACTACCAGCATCGACGCTGACAGACACCAGGACCCAACACCGGAACCGAAGAAGAAGCGCGACAAGACTCACTGGCTCTACATCGCGGTGATCATCGCCGTGGTCGCCGGCGTCATTGTCGGCCTTCTCTGGAAAGACGTCGGCGTCGAACTCGCCGTTCTTGGAACCCTGTTCGTCAGCTTGATCAAGATGATGATCAGCCCGGTCATCTTCTGCACCATCGTCCTCGGTATCGGATCGGTGCGAGCGGCCGCCAGCGTCGGCAAGGTCGGCGGCTTGGCACTGGCGTACTTCCTGAGTATGTCGACCATCGCGCTCGGCATCGGCATGGTCGTCGGCAACCTAATTCAACCCGGTGACGGTCTGGACATCCCGGCCAGCGGCGGAGCCGACGACCTCGTGAAGACCGCGGAGGCGGCCGGCGGCACCATGGACTTCATCGCCGGAATCATCCCGACGTCGCTGCTCTCGTCGCTGACCGAGGGTTCAGTGCTGCAGACGCTGTTCGTCGCCATCCTCGTCGGCTTCGCATTGCAGGCCATGGGTAAGCAGGGCGAGGGCATCCTCAAGGGCATCGGCGCCGTGCAGAAGCTCGTCTTCCGCATCCTGACGATGATCCTGTGGCTTGCCCCGATCGGCGCCTTCGGTGCCATCGCTGGAGTCGTCGGTGCTACCGGATTCGACGCCGTCATCCAGCTCGGCACCCTGATGCTGGCGTTCTACATCACCTGCATCATCTTCGTTTTCGGTTTCCTCGGCCTGATTTTGCGCTTCGTCACCGGCTTCTCGATCTTCAAGCTCGTGAAGTACCTGGCACGTGAGTATCTGCTCATCGTCGCGACCAGCTCGTCGGAGTCGGCTTTGCCGCGTCTGATCGCCAAGATGGAACACGTCGGCGTCGAGCGCACCACCGTCGGCATAGTCGTTCCCACCGGCTACTCGTTCAACCTCGACGGCACCGCCATCTACCTGACGATGGCCTCGATCTTCATCGCCGACGCCATGAACCTGCCGCTGTCGATTCCCGAGCAGTTCTCGCTCCTGCTGTTCATGATCATCGCCTCCAAGGGTGCAGCCGGAGTCTCCGGTGCCGGCCTGGCAACCCTGGCCGGCGGCCTGTCGAGCCACCGCCCCGAGCTGCTCGACGGTATCGGCCTGATCGTCGGTATCGACCGGTTCATGTCCGAAGCCCGCGCGGTCACGAACTTCTCCGGCAACGCCGTTGCAACCCTTCTGGTGGGAACGTGGACCAAGACGCTCGATGCATCGAGAGTCAAAACCGTGCTCGACGGGAACCTGCCGTTCGACGAGGCGACGATGATCGACGATCACCTGCCCGAGGACGACAAGCGGGTCGAGCTACAGAAGACTGCCACCACGGCCTAGGACCTGCCGGGCGCTGCGCACCCCCCCAGCGCCCGGTTCGGAAAAGAACAGATGGAACGGCCCCACATCAAGGGGCCGTTCTTTCTGCTCTTCGTACGGTCAATTCTTCTTCACGGGGTGCTCACAGGTAAGTTCGGATGATGACTGAAGTCCAGAACATCGGCATCAATACGCTGGGCGGTGCGCCCACCACGCTCGATGAGTACGCCGGCAGGGCAGTGCTGATCGTCAACGTCGCCTCGAAGTGCGGCTTGACTCCTCAGTACGCCACGCTGGAAAAATTGGCCACCGAATACGCTGCCCAGGGCCTGTCGGTCATCGGCATCCCGTGCAACCAGTTCGGCGCACAGGAACCAGGCTCTGCCGAGGAAATCGAATCGTTCTGCTCGACCACCTACGGCGTCACCTTCCCGATGATGGAGAAGGTCGACGTCAACGGCGAGAACCAGCACCCGCTGTACGCCGAGCTCAGCAAGACCGAGGACGCCGAAGGCAACGCAGGCGACATTCAGTGGAACTTCGAGAAGTTCCTGATCTCGCCGGACGGTGTCGTCACCAACCGTTTCCGTCCCCGCACGGAGCCGGACGCACCCGAGGTGCTGGCCGCGATCGACAAGATCCTGCCGAAGGAAACCATCGCCGTTTAGACGCGGTCAATTCTCCCGTCGAGCCTCGTTCACCCTGGTGTGCGAGGCTCGCGGCATGTCTGGAGCACTGATCGTGTCAGTGAGCGGAATCAACAACGACACCTGCGAGCACGCAGCAGAATTTGCGCGTGAACTCGACAGGCGCGGCGTCGCGCTGTCGCTGCTCGTTGCGCCTCGCTTGAAGGACAAATATCGCCTGACGCAGGACGAGAGCACTCAGGACTGGCTGCGTAACCGTCGTGACGGGGGCGATGCAATCGTCCTGCACGGGTACGACCAGGCCGCGACGAAACACCGTCGCGCCGAGTTCGCAGCGTTACCCCGGCACGAGGCCAGGCTGCGGCTGATGGCGGCGGACCGCGTCATGGAACAGACCGGGCTGCGCACCCGGGTGTTTGCGGCCCCGAGGTGGATCGCCTCGCCCGGTGCGGTTGCCGCCCTCCCGGACGCGGGATTCCGAATGATCGCGGGCATCAGTGGAATTCACGATTTCGAGACCGGATCGGTGACGCGGGCGAGGGTTCTGGGTATCGGTGAAGGATTCAAGGCCGAACCGTGGTGGTGCCGAGCACTCGTGATCGGGGCGGGCCGGACCGCTCGGCGCGGTGGCTTGGTTCGATTGGCCATCAGTGCAAAGCAATTGGGAAGAACCGGTCCTCGGCAGGCAATGCTCGACGCCGTCGACCTCGCGATGTACAGCGGTGCCGTCCCGAGTGTGTACGAGCATCCACGTCCGGTCCGCAAGGCTGCGTAGCCGTCGCCTTTATGCAATTGTGACGTAACGGACCTTTCGGTACGGAAGATGTACTCCTCGACGGTGCAACCGATTTCGAGGCGGCAAGATGAAGAAACTTCTGCTCGTGGCGATCAGCGTGATGGCATTGGTGGCCTGCGGAAACTCCGAAGACGGTGACGCGACGGCTGTGGCGGAATCCTCGGCGGCGCCGGGCAGGCAAAGCGTCACCCAGACCCCGGAGCTGTCGATCCCTGCCCTGCCGCCGGTGGTCAGCGGGGCGCCGGTGCCCGCGCCGGGGTTGCTTCCGACCGCTGATGCCGGATCGCCCCAGGCAGCGCCCGCCCAGCCCGCGCAGTGCATCTCGATGGGATCGCCCGTGGTGACGAACGCGTTGGCAACGATTCCCGCGTATTTCGACGGCACCCCATGGGTTGCCTACGACATGGGTGATCCCTGCGCGTTGTTCACCTGGGTCTCCGCGACCGCGCCCATGGCGACATCCAGCACCCCTGACCACCATCTGTTCTTCGCCGACGGCGTCTACCTCGGCACCGCAACGCTCGAGCCCTACAGCTTCTCGTCGGTGTCCGGTCAGACCGCGGACACCATCACAATCGGCTATCGGTGGCTCGTCGGCGACGAGGCTTTCGCCGATCCGCAGGGAGGGCCTGCATCCATCCGCTACGAGTGGGACGGCTCGACGGTGACCATGCGCGATACTCTGCCGACCGAAGTCACCGGCTAGATCGAGACCGAGGATTCCTCCGGAAGCTCTCGGAAATCGGCGTCGGACATTTCTTTGAACCGGCCGTAATAGATGCCACGGGCTTGCTCGGCGATCGTGGCCTGGTGGATTGGAAACGCAACCCGCGGTGCGACCGCGCGGAGAAACTCGATGTTCTCGGACAGTTTCGACCACGGCGCCGCGGTGGGCAGTGCCAGCACGTCGACCGTCTGCTCGGGCACGAACAGCGAGTCGCCCGGATGCATCAGCTCCGCTGGATTTTCGGGGGTGCCGAGAAGAAAGCCAGTGTTGTCGATCACGGGAAGTTCGGGGTGGATCACCGCGTGGGTGCCCCCGATGCCGGTCACCTGAATGCCGCCGACGGTGAAGACATCTCCGGCGTGGGTCGCGGTCCAACGTCCGCCGAGTTGCGACGCCGTCATCGGGTCGCTGTACAGCGCCGCCCCCGGATTGCCTTCCAGCAGAGCGGGAAGGCGCCCCTGATCGACGTGATCTGGATGCTGGTGGGTGATCAGAATGGCGTCGAGGCCGGTGATGCCGTCGAAACCGTGGGAGAAGTTGCCCGGGTCGAAGAGCACGGTTGTGCCGTTCAGTTCGACCAGCAAGCACGAGTGTCCGAAGTGAGTCAGTCGCATAACTCCACAGTAAGCGCGGTTTCACAGGTCCTGCCGGGTCTGCGTAGACTCCGACCTGCCGGTACCGATCATTTCTGTCGTTTCAAGGAGCTCCCACGTGGCCCGAGTTGTTGTCGATGTCATGCCCAAGGCCGAAATTCTCGACCCTCAAGGTCAGGCCATCGCAGGTGCGCTCGGTCGCCTCGGCGTCGCCGGAGTCTCCGACGTGCGTCAGGGCAAGCGTTTCGAGCTCGAGGTCGACGACAGCGTCGACGATGCCGAGCTCGAGAAGATCGCCGAGTCGCTCCTCGCGAACACCGTGATCGAGGACTGGAAGGTCACCCGACTCTCATGAGTGCTCGTATCGGTGTGATCACGTTTCCCGGAACTCTCGACGACGTCGACGCCTCACGCGCCGTCACGCTCGCAGGCGGCGAAGCTGTCAGCCTGTGGCACGCCGACGCCGACCTGAAGAATGTCGACGCCATCGTCGTTCCCGGCGGCTTCTCCTACGGCGACTACCTCCGCGCCGGGGCCATCGCGCGGTTCGCCCCCGTCATGGAATCCGTCGTGAAGGCAGCCGAAGGCGGCATGCCCGTCCTCGGAATCTGCAACGGTTTCCAGGTCCTGTGCGAGGTCGGCTTGCTTCCTGGTGCGTTGACCCGCAACGAGAAGCTGCACTTCGTGTGCCGTGACCAGTGGCTGAAGGTCGAGAACACCGACACTGCATGGTCCTCGCGATACGAACCGGGAGCCGAGATCCTCGTGCCGGTCAAGAACGCCGAAGGCCGGTTCCAGGCATCGCCGAAGGTACTCGACGAGCTCGAAGGCGACGGCCGCGTGGTGTTCCGTTACAGCGGATCCAACCCGAACGGCTCGCAGCGCGATATCGCAGGCATCTCTTCGGCCAACGGCCGCGTCGTCGGAATAATGCCGCACCCCGAGCACGCCACCGAGCCCCTCACCGGACCGAGCGACGACGGGCTCGGCATCTTCTACTCTGCGTTGGACGCAATCGTTTCTGCGTAGGGGCCTTCGGCCCATGTGCGCGGAAATACGTCCCAGGCGACGTATTTTCACGCACATGCGCGGAGCGCACGTGCGGCGGCAAATGACAGAATGGTTCCATGCCGTCTAAAGCTTCCGCTGTTGGTTTGTGCAACTTCGTCGACGTGTCCCCCTCGCCCTTCCACGTCTGCCGCACGGTGTCGGTGCAGCTGGAAGAGGTCGGCTTCGTGGAGGTCGACGAGACCGAGGCATGGCCGACCGAGGCAGGTCGGTACTACCTCATCAGGGGCGGCTCGCTCGTCGCGTGGAGCACCGAGAGCGAGGGACCGTTCCGTATCGTCGGCGGTCACACCGACAGCCCGAACCTCCGGGTCAAGCAGCATCCGGATCTGACATCGGCTGGGTGGCAGATGGTAGGGCTCGAGCCGTACGGGGGCGCGTGGCTCAACTCGTGGCTCGACCGTGATCTCGGTTTGTCCGGCCGCCTCAGTGTGCGGGACGGCAATGGCCTGCGCGAGGTGCTGGTCAAGGTCGACGAACCGATCTTGCGCGTCCCGCAGTTGGCGATCCACCTGTCCGAAGACCGCAAGGGCGTCACCCTCGACCCGCAGCGTCACGTCAATGCCATCTGGGGAGTAGGTAATTCGCCTCGTTCGTTCTTGGGATTCATTGCCGAACAAGAAGGCGTCGATCCGTCGGCCGTTCTCGGCTGGGAACTGATGACGCACGATCTGGCGCCCAGTGCGGTCGTCGGTGTCGAAGCCGAATTGGTTAGCGCGCCAAGGCTCGACAATCAGGGAACCTGCTATGCCGGCACGCGAGCCTTGATTGCCGCAGTAGAGAATCCGACCGCTCACACACCGGTATTGGCCTTGTTCGACCACGAAGAGGTCGGCAGTATGTCCGACCGAGGTGCGTTCTCGGATCTGCTCAATACCGTTCTGGAGCGAATCGTGTTGGGCCGCGGGGGAGGCCGCGAAGACTTCCTGCGGACGATGGCGGGATCCATCTGTGCCTCGGGGGATATGGCGCACGCGACGCATCCCAACTATCCAGACCGGCACGAGCCGGCTCATCGCATCGAGCTCGGCGGTGGACCCGTCCTCAAGGTCAACCAGAACCTCCGGTACGCAACAGATTCCGCTGGTGCCGGTGCTTTTGCTCTGGCATGCGATCAGGCTGGTGTACCGATGCAGCGTTACGTCCACCGTGCCGATCTGCCGTGCGGTTCGACCATCGGTCCCATCACGGCATCGCGCACCGGGCTCTCGACCGTCGACGTCGGCGCGGCTCAGTTGGCGATGCATTCGGCGCGAGAGTTGATGGGAGCATCCGACGTCGCGTCGTATTCGGATGCGTTGGCGGCGTTCCTCGCCCCCGCTCAGTAACGCCTTCGGCCCGTGAGTGCTTTGCTACGCTCGGCGGTACCAAAACACGCACGGGCAGGTCGGCAGCGGTGAGCGGAAACGTACGTCCGGCGGTACTCAGACACGCACGGGCGGCGCCAGCCGCAGACACGCATCGGCCGCGAGCCAGAACAACTGCTCGCGAACCGACTGGGCTTTGGTCCACCCCCGGTGCTCCCAATCGGCAGCGAGCGAATCGCCTGCGTACAGCAGCTGCGCGAACCGAACCCCGCGATACTGGGCGACCGCGCAGAACGCCGACGCCTCCATGTCGACCGTCGAGCAGCCCTCGTCGACGCGCCTCGACACTCGGCTCCTGGTTTCGCGATAGATCGCATCGGTGGTCCACGACCGACCGGTGACGAAGTCGATCCCCGCCTCACTCAACACCGCTTGTAGCACCGCGACACCGTCGGGATCAGCCTCGACGATGCGTCCCGGCGGCAGATAGTGGAACGAGGTTCCCTCGTCGCGCAGTGCGCTCTCGACCACCATCACGTGGCCCATGCCGAGGTCGTCGGTCAGAGCGCCTGCGCCGCCGACAGCCACGAACTCGGTGCATCCGAGTGCGATGGCTTCTTCCAGGAAGAGCGCAGCCAGGGGTGCGCCGACGCCCGGGTGAAACACAGCAAGGCGCTCGCCACCGCGCTCGATCTCGTACACGGGATGCTCACCGTGCTCGGATCTGAGCACCGACAACACCCGTGCACGACCCTGACCAGCTATGGATTCGATCACTTCCTGAAAGAAGCAGACCAGCGCCTTGCGGGGAATATCGACACCCTTGACCACCATCTGAGGCGTCAGGACGCCCGATTCGTCCAGATCGTCCTCGGTCAACGCGATGTCCATCGGGTTATGTTCGCACGGTGCTTTTGGGCCTGTCACCCTGCACGGATAGACTCTCCCTGGCATTTCGCTCCAGGAAGGGACCCCACTCCTCGTGTCCGACAGCTTTGTAAAAATTGACACTGTCTCAGCTGCAGTAGCTACTCCTGATGTGGCGCAGCCGTTCAAAGAACTCGGCTTGAAGGACGACGAGTACGCCCGCATCAAGGAGATCCTCGGCCGCAGGCCGACGGACGCCGAGTTGGCGATGTACTCGGTCATGTGGAGCGAACACTGCTCGTACAAGTCCTCGAAGGTCCACCTGAAGTACTTCGGTGAGACGACAACCGACGAGATGCGCAAATCCATGCTCGCCGGCATCGGTGAGAATGCCGGCGTCGTCGACGTCGGTGACGGCTGGGCCGTCACGTTCAAGGTCGAGAGCCACAATCACCCGTCGTACGTCGAGCCCTACCAGGGTGCCGCGACCGGTGTGGGCGGCATCGTCCGCGACATCATGGCCATGGGTGCCCGTCCGATCGCCGTCATGGATCAGCTGCGGTTCGGTGCTGCCGATGCCCCCGACACTCGCCGTGTTCTGTCCGGCATCGTCTCCGGCGTCGGCGGTTACGGAAACTCGCTGGGCCTCCCCAACATCGGCGGCGAGACGGTGTTCGACGCCTCCTACGCCGGCAATCCGCTGCTCAACGCCCTGTGTGCGGGCGTCATGCGCGTCGAGGACATGCACCTCGCGTTCGCGTCGGGCCTGGGCAACAAGATCATTCTGTTCGGCGCTCGCACGGGTCTCGACGGCATCGGCGGCGTGTCTGTTCTCGCGTCGGAGACTTTCGACGGCGACGAGACCGGTGGCGGTCGTAAAAAATTGCCCGCAGTTCAGGTCGGCGATCCGTTCGCCGAGAAGGTCCTCATCGAGGCGTGCCTCGAGCTGTATTCCAACAAGCTGGTCGTCGGTATCCAGGATCTCGGCGGTGCCGGATTGTCCTGCGCTACCTCGGAATTGGCGTCTGCCGGCAGCGGCGGTATGCACATTGCGCTCGAGCAGGTTCCGATGCGCGCCACCGGCATGACCCCGGCGGAGGTGCTCTCGAGCGAGTCGCAGGAGCGCATGTGCGCCGTCGTCACCCCGGACAACGTCGATGCGTTCATGGCCGTCTGCAAGAAGTGGGACGTGCTGGCAACCGTCATCGGTGAGGTCACCGACGGCGACAACCTGGAGATCACCTGGCACGGCGAAACGGTAGTGGACGTACCGCCGAAGACCGTCGCGCACGACGGCCCGGTCTACTCGCGCCCGGTGAAGCGTCCGGCGAACCAGGACGCATTGATCGCGAACACCACGCGCTCGCTGAAGCGACCCGAAACCGCCGACGAACTGAAGGCGACACTGCTGAAGATGATCGGCTCGCCGCAACTGTGCAGCCGAAAGTTCATCACCGAGCAGTACGACCGTTACGTCCGCGGGAATACCGTGCTTGCCGAGAACGCTGACGCCGGAGTGATTCGCATCGACGAGAAGTCCGGACGCGGTATCGCGCTGGCCACCGATGCGTCGGGTCGCTACACCGCGCTCGATCCGTACCAGGGTGCGCAGCTCGCTCTGGCCGAGGCATTCCGCAACGTTGCCGTCACCGGTGCGACGCCGACGGCCGTCACCAACTGCCTCAACTTCGGTTCGCCGGAGGACCCTGGCGTCATGTGGCAGTTCCAGCAGGCCGTACGCGGTCTCGCCGACGGCTGCGTCACCCTCGGCATTCCGGTCACCGGCGGAAACGTCAGCTTCTACAACCAGACCGGATCGGAAGCGATTCTCCCGACGCCCGTCGTCGGCGTCCTCGGCGTGATCGATGATGTTCACCGCCGAATCCCGACGGGACTCGGTCTCGAACCCGGCGAGACGTTGATCCTGCTCGGCGACACCCACGATGAGCTCGACGGTTCGATCTGGTCGCAGGTCGAGCACGACCATCTCGGGGGCGTTCCGCCGAAGGTCGATCTCGCTCGCGAGCAGCTTCTCGCCGACATCCTGCTTGCCTCCTCGCGCGATGGCCTGGTCAGTGCCGCACACGACCTGTCCGAAGGTGGCCTGGCGCAGGCAGTCGTCGAGGCCGCGCTCGCCGGTGAAACCGGTTGCCGCATACTGCTTCCCGAGGGTGTCGACCCATTTGTCGCCCTGTTCTCCGAGTCATCGGGACGTGTGCTCGTCGCAGTGCCGCGCACCGAGGAGACTCGTTTCACCGGCATGTGCACCGCCCGTGGTCTGCCGTGGACGCGCATCGGCGTCGTCGACGAAGGCTCGGACGAAATCGAGGTTCAGGGGCAGTTCTCGGTCAAGATGACCGAGATCCGCGACACCTTCGAAAGCACTCTTCCGCGACTCTTCGGGTAGGGCAGTGTCCAGGGCAGAAGCATCGATAGGGCAGTCGGGGAGCGTCGACCACAACAATCACGACACGGTAGAACGCGCACATACGCATTACCGGCTCCCCATCGACTTTTCGGTACCTTCTCCCGACAAGCACCTGTTCGTCATGTGGCTGTGGGGGCTGCTGAAACTCGACTTCACCGGCATCGCTTTCAGTGCACTGTTCTTCTGTTGGTCGTTGACTCCGTCTCTGCTGCCGCGTGATTGGCTGTTTCAGGGAATCATCGGCGGTATCAACACAGCGATCGGCTACGGTTTCGGCGTTGTTCTCGGATGGGCTGTACGACGGTGGTTTCTCGCGAACAAGGCGTGGTGGCCGCTGCCCCGCAAGTGGGAACTTCGGCTGAAGTACGCCATTGCGCCGATCGCGGTGATCGCGTCGATGTACATGCTGTATCTGTCCGCGGGGTGGCAACGAGAACTTGCGGCGTTGATGGACGCGGAAGGAACCACCACCACCGGCTACCTCAGGACCGGGGCGCTGAGCCTTCTCATCGCAACTCTGTTTATCTCGTTGATGCGGGTGGTGCGCGACTTCGTTCGACTGATAGTGCGCCAGATCAACAGATTCGTGAAGATGCCTCGTGAGGTGGCCAACGTCGTCGGCGTGATCATCGTGGTAGTTCTTGTCATCGCGCTGGTTCAGGGTGTGCTGTTGCGCGGCGTCTCTACCGTCACCAATTGGGTATTCAGTTCGCAGAACAGCGAAACGCGCGAGGGCGCTGTGCAGCCCATGGCGGCTGAGCGGTCCGGTAGCCCCGGTTCGTTGGCGTCCTGGGACAGCCTCGGATTCGAGGGTCGGAACTTCGTCTCCAGCGGCTTGAGCGGCGACGAAATCTCGGAGGGGCTCGGCAAGCCTGCGCTGGAGCCGATCCGGGCGTATGCAGGGCTGGAAACCGCAGACACCCAGGACCGACAACTGGACATCGTCGTGCAGGAACTCGAACGCACCGGCGCATTCCAGCGCAAGGCACTCGTCGTCGTTCCCACCACAGGCACCGGCTGGGTCAATCCGACGGCGATCGAAGCGGAAGAACTGATGTTCGGCGGCGACGTGGCCACCGTCGCAGCGCAGTACTCGTACCTGCCGAGTTGGATCTCGTTCCTCGCCGAGCGTGAGAAGGCGGCCGAAGCGGGCAAAGCGCTGATCGACAAGGTTCGTGCGCGTTGGTTGCAGGAGCCCGAGCAGACCCGTCCGCGACTGTACGTCTATGGAGAAAGCCTCGGAACCCAGTCCGGTGAGGGCGCATTCAGCGGACTGGCCGAAATCCGCGACAGTGTCGACGGTGTCCTGTGGGTCGGGCCACCGAACGCGAACAACCTCTGGTCGCAGTTCGTGACCCGCCGCGACCCCGGTAGCCCGGAGGTACGGCCCGTCTACGCCGATGGCCTCGTCGTTCGTTTCGCGGACAATTCGAGTGGAATTCCGCCCGACGGCCAACCGTGGCTCGGTCCCCGAGTTCTGTATGTCCAGCACGCGTCCGACCCCGTCGTGTGGTGGTCCCCTGACCTGCTGTTCGAGCGGCCCGACTGGCTGTCCGAAGCTCCAGGACCCGACCGCTTACCGGACATGCGATGGTTCCCCATCGTCACCTTCTGGCAGGTCGCCGCCGACCTCACCAACGCGGCAGGCGTCCCGGACGGCCACGGCCACAACTACGGAACCCTCGTGCTCGACGGCTGGGTCGCCGTCGCTGCCCCCGAGGGCTGGACCAAAGACGACACCGAGAAGGTCCGCGCCGTCATGGAGGACTTTGCAGGCCGGGACGGCCCCGAGAAGTGAGACCGAGACCGTTGGTCTTCGGGGCTGTCGCGACGGCGTGGAGCACGGCCGTCGTGCCTGCTCTGAATTTGTCGGCTCGTCAGCGAGCGTTGGCGAATGCCGGTTTCGGGGTCTCGCTCGTCGCGCTGAGCGGTATGCGAGCTTCGGATCTCGGGCTGGTTAGGCTGCGCAGCGGTCTTCGGTGGGGACTCGGGGCTGCTGTTGTGCCAGTGCTCGGTTCGGTGGTCGTCGCGGCAGTTCCTGCGTTGGCCGAGCGGGTGAGGCGCTCGGACGACGATCTGGCGGAGTGGGTGCTCTTTCTCATCCCCGTGGGGACAGTGGTCACCGAGGAGCTGGTGTTCCGCAGCGTGTTCGACGCCCTCTCGCCTGCGCTGTCGCCGATCTTCTTCGGACTCTGGCACATTCACCCTGCGCGTTCGGCGGGAGATTCTGTTGTCGGAACGGTCGCGGGGACATTTCTTGCAGGTCTGTTGTTCTCGTGGCTGCGCCGCCGCAGTGGGAGTGTGCTGGCGCCCGCGTTGCTGCACTACGCCGTCAATGCCTCGGGCGCAGTGCTGGCAGCCCGTAGTTTTCCTGTTCGGACCAGTCAGTCCTAGGCTGAACTTCATGGCTCCGAGCAAAATCGTCACCCCCGAGCAGGTACGGGCAGCGGTGCTCGCCGTCGCGGATTGGGTTCGTGATGATTCGGTGGACAAGCCGCAGCGCGCAGCCGTCGCTGACGCAGTCCGCACAACAGCCCGCACCCTTGCTCAGATAGCACCCGGATCGAGCGTCGAAGTGCGGGTGCCGCCGTTCGTCGCCGTGCAATGCATCATCGGGCCCCGCCACACGAGGGGGACTCCGCCCAATGTCGTCGAGACCGATCCGCGTACCTGGCTCGAAGTTGCCACCGGAGTCCGAGCGTTCGACGATGCATTGGCCGACGGTTCGATCACCGCGTCGGGCAGCCGAGCAGCCGAAGTGGGTCACTGGTTGCCGATCCTGCGGGCCTGAGTTCTTTCCTCCAGGCAGACGCACATGCTGGTGCGTGGACGGGAGATGACCGGAAAATGGACTTCCCGGGAATGCCGCTCGCCCACGATGCGTTGACTCGCTCTGTGTGCCCGTAGACTGGGCTTGGCCCCCCGCCCACCCCTCGTAGGGAGCAGTGCTGTGACCTCAGCCGATCTATCGGTGACAAGTCCAAATCTTCCGGTAGGTAAACCTATCGACGAACCCGAAAACGAGCCTCGCGAAGAGTGTGGCGTATTCGGAGTATGGGCCCCTGGGGAGGATGTGGCCAAGCTCTCTTATTACGGGCTCTATGCGCTGCAGCACAGAGGTCAGGAGGCTGCAGGTATTGCCGTCTCCGACGGGTCTCAAGTCCTGGTGTTCAAGGATCTCGGTCTCGTCAGTCAGGTGTTCGACGAGCAGACACTCGGCGCCATGCCGGGGCACGTCGCGATCGGGCATTGTCGTTACTCCACCAGCGGTTCGGTGACCTGGGAGAATGCGCAGCCGATCTTCCGCACCACCACCGCGGGAACGGGCATTGCGCTCGGTCACAACGGCAACCTCGTCAACTTCGCCGAACTGGCGACGCGCGCTCGTGAAGAAGGTCTCATCAACGACCGCCTGCAGGGCAACGGAACCTCCGATTCCGACGTCGTCACGGCGCTACTTGCGCACAAAGCAGCTGACCGCACCATCGAGCAGGCCGCAATGGAATTGCTGCCGACGCTCAAGGGTGCGTTCTGCCTCACGTTCATGGATGAGCACACGCTCTACGCCGCGCGTGACCCGCACGGTATTCGTCCGCTCTGCCTCGGTCGTCTCGACCGCGGCTGGGTTGTCGCCAGCGAGACCTCGGCTCTCGACATCGTCGGCGCCGCATTCGTGCGGGACATCGAGCCCGGTGAACTTCTCGCGATCGACGCCGACGGTGTGCGGTCCTCGCGCTTCGCCGCGCCGGAGCCCAAGGGCTGCATCTTCGAGTACGTCTACCTCGCCCGGCCGGACAGCGTCATCGGCGGCCGTTCGGTGAACTCCACTCGCGTCGAGATCGGTCGTCGTCTTGCCAAGGAACATCCGGCCGAAGGCGACCTCGTCATCCCGGTACCCGAGTCGGGTACGCCTGCAGCGATCGGATTCGCGCAGGGCTCGGGAATCCCCTACGGCCAGGGCCTGATGAAGAACGCCTACGTCGGACGTACATTCATCCAGCCGTCTCAGACCATTCGACAGCTCGGCATTCGTCTCAAGCTCAACCCGCTCAAAGAGGTCATTCGAGGCAAGCGCCTGGTGGTGGTGGACGATTCGATCGTGCGCGGCAACACCCAGCGCGCGCTCATCCGGATGCTGCGCGAGGCTGGAGCGCTGGAAATTCACGTGCGCATCGCATCCCCGCCGGTTCGCTGGCCGTGCTTCTACGGCATCGACTTCGCTTCTCCGGCAGAGCTGATCGCCAACGGCGTCGACTCCGAGGACGGCATTCTCGAAGGCGTCCGTCAGGCGATCGGTGCCGATTCGCTCGGCTACATCTCCACCGAAGGAATGATCGCGGCGTCCGAGCAGCCTGAATCACGGCTCTGCACTGCCTGTTTCACCGGCAAGTACCCGATCGAGTTGCCTGCCGACAATGCACTCGGCAAGCACGTACTCGAAGGGATGCTTGCTTCGGCTGCCGGTCAAGCCACTGACCCAACCAACGTGAACGTCAGCGCGCTCAGCCGACCGTAAGATCTGTGTTACACAAGAAAAATGTCCGTCAGGTTTCCTGTTTGCCATATATTCGAAACAGCTGATCGGTATTGTCCGGAATAATTAAGGACAACACCGAGCAGAAAAGAAGGCACACAGATGGCGCCCGGCATTACACGCAACAAGAAGATCGTCGGGGTGGCGGCTCTGTCCGTCGCCGTGCTGACTTTGGCCGCATGCGGCTCGGGTCGTACCGACGACGGCGCATCCAGCGGAGCCGACGGTGGTGGCGACACCATCACCGTCGGTACAACCGATCAGGTCACCTCCATCGACCCCGCTGGTTCCTACGACAACGGTTCATTCATGATCATGAACCAGGTCTATCCGTTCCTGATGAACTTCGCTCCCGGCAGTTCCGAGCTCGAGCCCGATGTCGCCGACAGCTGCGATTTCACGCAGCCGACGGTCTACACGTGCACTTTGAAAGACGGTCTGACGTTCGCCAACGGCAATGCGCTCACCAGCGAGAGCGTCAAGTTCTCGTTCGACCGCATCGTCGCGATCAACGACCCCAACGGCCCCGCGTCGCTGCTCACCAACCTCGGCAGCATCGCGACACCGGACGACACCACAGTCGAGTTCACGTTGAAAACCCCCGACGACCAGACGTTCCCGCAGATTCTGGCGACGCCGGCAGGCCCGATCGTCGATCAGACGATCTTCCCGGCCGATGCAGTGCTCGACGACAATGCGATCGTCGAGGGCAATCCCTTCGCCGGTCCGTATTCGGTAGGCAGCTACGACAAGAATGCCCTCGTCAGCTTCGCGGCGAACGGCGATTACAAGGGTGTGCTCGGCGCACCGAAGACGTCGAACGTCTCGCTGAAGTACTACACGAGCTCGGACAACCTGAAGCTCGACATGCAGAACAAGGCAATCGATGTCGCGTGGCGTTCGCTCACGCCGACGGACATCGATTCGCTCGGAACCGTCGACGGTGTGACCGTGCACGAGGGTCCCGGTGGCGAAAGCCGATACATGGTGTTCAACATGAACACCATGCCCGGCGACACACCGGAGCAGAAGTTGGCCGTGCGCAAGGCGATTGCCGCGTCCGTCGATCGTCAAGCGCTGTCGGACGGCGTTTACAAGGGCACGTACACCCCGCTCTACTCCGTCGTGCCAGGCAGCCTCGAAGGCTCGACCCCGGCATTCGGTGAAGTGTACGGCGAGACGCCCAACAAGGACGGTGCAGCCGGATTCCTCAGTGCTGCAGGCATGGCCACTCCAGTTCAGCTCAACCTCCAGTACAACCCGGACCACTACGGCTCCAGCTCCAGCGAGGAATATGCCGCGATCAAGAGCCAACTCGACGCGACCGGCCTGTTCAACGTCAACCTGCAATCGACCGAGTGGACCACCTACACCAAGGAACGTGTCGCGGACGCGTACCCGGTCTATCAGCTCGGATGGTTCCCGGACTTCCCCGATGCAGACAACTATTTGACGCCGTTCTTCGCGCCGGACAACTTCCTGCAGTCGCACTTCGAGAGCCCGGAGATCACGGCACTGCTCGGTCAGGAGCGCACGACGGCAGATCCGTCGGCGCGTAATGCGATCCTGGGGCAGATCCAGACCGAACTGGCCACCAACTACATCCCGACGCTCCCGCTCCTCGAGGGCAAGCAGATCGCGGTCTCCACCGACGAGATCAGCGGCGTCGACGACACGTTGGATGCCTCGTTCAAGTTCCGCTTCACCCCACTCGCTCGGGGCTGATCGGTGTCTACCATCGCGCCTGTCGGCGGGGTGGAAGGCAACGAAGAGAAGCTTCTCCAGCAGGCGAGCGCGCCGTCTCGGTACGGCGCGCTCGCTCGGTATCTCGGGATCAGATTTCTCCTGATCATTCCGACGGCATGGATTCTCGTCACCGTTGTCTTCTTTCTCATGCGTGTGATCGGCGACCCGATCACGGCGGCTCTCGGAGGCAGACTGCCTCCCGAGCAGATCGCTCAACGCAAAGCCGAGGCCGGGTACGACCGGCCGATCCTCACTCAGTACTGGGAGTACCTCAAAGGTTTGCTCACCGGTGATTTCGGTACATCCGCTACCGACAACCGCGAGATTGCCGACGTGCTTCTCACCAACGGCGCTGCGACCCTCGAACTCGCATTCTGGGCTTTGCTTGTTGCGTTCGCCGTCGGTGTGCCCCTCGGCTTCTTCGCGGCCACGCACCGTGACCGATTCGGTGACGCTTCGCTGCGCATTTTCGCGATCCTCGCGTACGCGGCACCGGTGTTCTTCGTCGGCATGCTGCTCAAGTTGTTATTCGCCGTGAAGCTCGGGTGGCTACCCGTCGCAGGTCGGGCGAGCACGAACGTCGAACTGGCACTGCAGAACGTGTCGCCGAAGACCAACATCCTCATCATCGACTCGTTCCTGTACGGCGAACCGGCTTACACGGGTGACGTACTGAAACATGCTGTGCTGCCTGCCGTTGCGCTCGGATTGCTCACTGCCGGTGTGTTTCTGCGTCTGGTGCGGGTGAATCTGCTGCAAACACTGCAGTCGGGGTACGTCGAAGCTGCGCGGGCACGCGGGGTGAGCAGCAGGACTGTCACCCTGCGACACGCTTTCCGCAACGCGTTGATTCCGATCGTCACGGTGATGGGGCTGCAGATAGCCACGTTGCTCGGCGGCGCCGTTCTGACCGAAACCACCTTCGAATGGAAAGGCCTCGGGTACGAGCTCGCGCATTACCTCAGTGCACGGGACTTCGTCGCGGTCCAGGGCATCGTGACGTTCCTCGCGCTGGTGGTGGCAGTGGTCAGCTTCGTCACCGACGCCATCGTTGCCCTCATCGATCCGAGAGTGAGGTTCTGATGAGTACCGAAGTGGTTCTGACCCAGGTGGATGCGGGTAGGCCGCACCGCAGGGGCTTCCCGGGCCTCGCGTTCGTCCGATCGACGTCGGGTGTGCAGCGTGCCACCCTCATCGTGGGCATCGTGCTCATGGCAATGTTCCTTGTGGCCGCCGTGTTCGCACCGTTGCTCGCTCCGTACGGCTTCTCGCAGACCAGCAACGACAGCGGAGAATTCGCTCGTCAGGCCGCGCCGTCCGCGCAGCACCTGTTCGGTACCTCGGTGCGCGGGGAGGATGTGCTCTCGAGGGTGATCTACGGAGCCAGAACAGCATTGATGGTCATCGCCAGTTCGTTGATACTGTCCGTGGCAATCGGTGTTCCGCTCGGCCTGGCGTCGGGCTACATCGGTCGTTGGTTCGACCGTGTGCTCGTGTTGTTCATGGACGCGATGTATGCGTTTCCGTCGCTGCTACTCGCAGTGGTCATCTCGATCGTCGTTGCCGGTGGTCAGTCGAGCAGCTTCGGCGGTATCGCATCGGCGGCCATCGCGATCACCGCTATCTTCGTGCCGCAGTATTTCAGGGTCGTGCGTAACGCGACGGTGGCCGTCAAGACCGAACCTTATGTCGACGCTGCCAGGGTTACCGGTGCGAGCACCGTCCGAATCCTGTTTCGGCACATTCTGTCCAACGTGATCCAGACACTCCCCGTCATCATCACGTTGAACGCCGCCGAAGCGATCCTGACCCTTGCCGGTCTCGGATTCCTTGGATTCGGTATCGAGCCGACGTCGGCCTCGGAGTGGGGATACGACATCAACAAGGCATTGCCGGACATCTCCAACGGTATCTGGTGGACATCGGTGTTCCCCGGTCTCGGCATCGTCCTGATCGTGCTCGGTATGACGATGGTCGGCGAAAGTGCCAGCGAGACAATGAATCCATTGCTGCGAACGAGGAAGAAGAGGGTGAAGCCATGACCGATGCAGCACTTGCGCTGACCGGTCTGTCGGTCACCTTCGCGACCGACAGCGGCGACGTTCGAGCAGTCGAGGAAGTCTCGTTCTCGGTCTTCCCCGGTGAGGTTCTGGCTGTCGTCGGTGAATCCGGATCCGGCAAGTCCGTCAGCGTGCGATCCGCCATCGGACTTCTGCCGGGTACGGCCCGCGTCGACGGTCACGTCGTTCTCGGCGGCACCGACGTCACGACGCTGAGCGACAAGGCGTGGGAGGGTCTGCGCGGCGACGCCATCTCGATGATCTTCCAGGAACCGGGCAGCGCGCTCGATCCGTTGTTCACGGTCGGCTTCCAGATCGTGGAGGCGCTCCGCGCACATCCACGAGGCGACGGCAAACGGATGAACAAGAAGGCAGCAAAAGCGCGTGCGATCGAGTTGCTGACGACGGTCGGGTTACCCAGTCCCGAGCAACGTTTCGGTTACTTCCCGCACGAACTCTCGGGCGGGCAGAAGCAACGCGTCATGATTGCCATCGCGATCTCGTGCGAGGCGAAGGTGATCATTGCCGACGAACCGACCACAGCTCTCGATGTCACCGTGCAGGCGGAAATCCTGGACCTGCTTCGGGATCTGCGAGATCGTCTCGGCTGCGCGATCGTACTCATCACCCACAGCATGGGTGTTGTCTCGAACCTCGCGGATCGAGTAGTGGTGATGAACCAGGGACGAGTCGTGGAGGAGGCGCCGGTCCGGCAACTGTTCGACGCCCCGACCGAGGACTACACGAAGAAACTGCTTGCGGCCGTGCCGAAACTTGCCCCGGCGGCATCGGACAAGCTCGTCGACAAGACGGGTGAGCCGGTGCTCGCGGTCGACAATCTCGTCGTGCAGTTCTCCTCGGGTGGGGGATCGAAGGCCTTCCGAGCAGTCGACGACGTCTCGTTCAGTATTCACAAAGGCGAGACGCTCGGCCTCGTCGGTGAATCCGGGTCCGGAAAGTCGACGATCGGCAGATGTGTTGCTGCGCTGCAGAAGCCGACGAGTGGCACCGTATCGGTGATGGGGCAGGAAATCTCGAACCTGTCGCAGCGAAAGCTACGGCCGATGCGTAAACGGTTCGGTTTCGTCTTCCAGGACCCGGCGACGTCGTTGAACCCGCGCTTGACAACCGGTCAATGCATCGCCGAACCGATGGTGGTGCACAAGTACGGCAGCGCGGCCGAGATCGAGGCGAGAACGAAAGAACTGCTCGATGCCGTGCAGTTGCCTGCGGGAACCGAGAAGCGATATCCGCACGAGCTGTCCGGCGGGCAGCGTCAGCGCATCAGTTTGGCGAGAGCGCTTGTGCTGCAGCCTGACCTGCTGGTTGCCGACGAGCCCACGTCGGCTCTGGACGTTTCGGTGCAGGCTGCGGTGCTCGACCTGTTCGAAGGTCTGCAGCAGGAGTTCGGATTCGCATGCCTGTTCATCAGCCACGATCTGGCCGTTGTCGACCGGGTATCGCACAAAGTGGCCGTGTTGAAAGATGGCGGACTCGTGGAGATGGGCACGCCGTGGAAGATCCTCCGCTCGCCCGAGGAGGACTACACGAAACGCCTGCTGGCGGCGATTCCGACGATTTGAGGCGCTGCGCGCACGGCTCCGGTACCGTTAGAGCGCAATTGTGCGTAGATACGCGCAACGAGAACGAGTACAAGGCTGGAGCCGCATGACCGAGGAAACCCGACCAACGAGCGCAACCTCCTCGGGTGGTGCTTCCTACGCAGCGGCCGGCGTTGACATCGCCGCAGGTGACCGAGCAGTCGAGCTGTTCGCGCCGCTTGCGAAGAAGGCGAGCCGACCAGAGGTCATGGGTGGAATCGGTGGCTTCGCGGGGCTCTTCGCCCTCAAGGGTGACTACCGCGAGCCGATCCTCGCTGCATCGACCGATGGAGTCGGCACCAAGATTGCCGTCGCGCAGGCCCTGGGCAAGCACGACACCCTCGGACTGGACCTCGTCGCCATGGTTGTCGACGACCTCGTCGTCTGCGGCGCCGAGCCGCTTTTCCTTCAGGACTACATCGCCGTGGGACGCGTCGTACCGGAAATGGTCGCCGAACTGGTCAAGGGCATCGCCGACGGCTGCATCATCGCCGGATGTGCACTTCTCGGCGGGGAGACTGCCGAGCACCCAGGCCTGATGGCCGACGGTGACTACGACCTCTCGGCCACCGGAGTCGGCGTCGTCGAAGCCGACGCGGTCCTTGGACCCGACCGTGTCCGTCCGGGTGACGTCGTCATCGCAATGGGATCCTCGGGCCTGCACTCCAACGGATACTCGTTGGCGCGCAAGGTGCTGCTCGAGATCAATCACATGGACCTCGGTGGGCACGTCGAAGAGTTCGGCCGGACCCTCGGTGAGGAACTATTGGAGCCGACCAAGATCTACGCGAAGGACTGCCTGGCTCTCGCGGCCGAGACCGACGTGCGCACGTTCTGCCATGTGACCGGCGGCGGTCTGGCCAACAACTTGGCCCGCGTCATGCCTGCAGGCCTCGTGGCCGAACTCGACCGTGCAACGTGGAGCCCAGCGCCTGTCTTTTCACTCATCGCCCAGCGTGGACGCGTCGAGCGCGCCGAGATGGAGCAAACGTTCAACATGGGCGTCGGCATGGTTGCCATCGTGGCGCCCGAGGACGTCGACCGTGCGCTGGCCGTTTTGACCGCGCGACACATCGACTGCTGGACTTTGGGAACGGTCAAGAAGTCGACGGACAAGACCGAGACGACGATGCGTGCTCAGCTGTTGGGCAACCACCCGCGGTTCTGAACAACTGAACGCACAACTGAGGGGGAGCCGCAGTGCGGCTCCCCCTCAGTTGTGCGTCAGTCGCTGGTCAGCGTCGCCAATCCTCGTATTCATCTTCTTCGACGCGGGTATAACCATCCGCGTCAGAAGAAGAGATGCCGCCCGAGGTGATACCGCCACGGTGGGAGTTGGACGGACCGCCGGAGAGTTCTCTTTGCAGACTCTCCAAGTCCGTTGTCGGTGAGCTGTACTTCAGCTCACGAGCGACCTTTGTCTGCTTTGCCTTAGCCCTGCCTCGGCCCATGGCGTTGCCCCCTCGCGGACTTGCGGGGCGGCCTGGGGAAATTTGGGCGCCCCGTTAGATTTGGTATTACTTCCTGGAACACACTCTAGCGCGCGAACGGCCGAGATGCTCATACGGACTCCGTGTGGCGGCTGTTCGGTTCATCTCGAACCCGCTGAACAGGGCATGTACCAGTCACGGAGTGCTGAGTCTTGTTAACAATCACGACGTGGAGGGCTTCGGAGCACTGCGCGGGCGTCACGTTCGACCTTCGGCGGAAGATTTTTCTGCTCGAGGAGCAGTTCGATGCCGCGAGGGTTCGCGCCGAGGAACAGATCCCTCACGGTCACCCCATGGGTCGGCACGTACTCGATCGACACAAGGTCCCCACTCTGCAGCGTGCCCGGCTCCACCACGCGAAAATACGCACCGACGTCGGCGCGCTCGGTGAATCTCCTCACCCACCGCGGTTCGGCAGCCCACCGGGCGAACGTTCCGCAAGGCTTCCGGGAAATGGTGACCTCGAGCAGGACGTTCCCCGCACGCCACCGCGACCCGACCACCGAATCGGTGACGGCAACCCCCGACGTGCGCAGGTTCTCCCCGAACCAGCCCGGCGGAATTTCGCGACCGAGTTCCGTTGCCCAACGTCGGGCTTCGGCGGCGTCGTAGACGTAGACGGCCTGGTCGATGCCGCCGTGGAACTTGGTGTCTCGGCTGTGATCGCCTGCCAAACCCAACTCGTGCACATCGATCGGGCCCTGAACCGGCCGCTTGTCGATACCACTGAGCTCGACACCGCGGCGGCCGACCGGAACATCCGCATGAACGACGCAGACGGCCTCGACCAGTCCTGTCACCGTCCGCGTAGCTTGTCCACCGCAGCGCGACCCGCCTGGACGTCGTCGTAGCTGGGGATGGAATCGGGATCGATGGACGCCGCGCATGGGCCTGCGACCAGTTCGGTGTCGATTGGAATGGTGCGTTTGAGCAGCGCCAATGCGATCGGGCCCAGCTCGAAGTGGTCGACGACGGTGCCGAGTCGTCCAACGGCGCGACCCCCGGCCGTCACCGGATCACCCGTTGCCGGACGGCCATCTGCCGACCCGTCGAGGTGCAGGAGAACAAGGTGACGCGGAGGTCGACCCAGATTGTGTACGCGCGAGACCGTCTCTTGGCCTCGGTAGCACCCTTTCTCGAGATGGACCGCGCCGAATTCGGTGATGCCGCCGATCCAGCGGACCTCGTGCGGAATCGTCTTCTCGTCGGTGTCGATGCCAATTCGCGGCCTCATGGACTCGACGCGAAGGGCGTCGTATGTCCATGTTCCCGCCGGGGTGGCGCCTGCGTCCCGAAGGCGGGTGAACCACTCGGTCAGAGCGGGCCGGGGAACCAGCAGGTCGAATGCATTGGGACCGGGCCATGGCATCCGGCGGACGAATCCGCCCCCGTCCAACGCGGCGGCGTCGTAGATCGCTGCAGGAACAGCAGCCCCTACCGATTCCAGAATCTGCTCGGCACGTGATCCGAGCAGACTCAGCACGGCCAGTTCGTTTCCCTCGACCGGCTCTGCCTTGGCCCAGAAGACCATCTTCTTCAGGAACCCGAGGAGATCGGGACCGTTCGCTGCTTCGGTGTCGATCCACGTCACGTCGGCCAGATCGGTCTGCACGAAGTGATGTTCGACTCGGCCGTTGACGTCCAGCGAGAGATTTTCGGCGGAACCACCGTCTCCGATGTGGGAGACGAGCTGGCTCGAGATGGTGTTGAGCCACGTCAAACGTTCCTCGCCGCTGATCGCGAGGACGAAGCGATGGGATCGGTCGATGACGGCTGCGCCCGACGTCGCATCGCGTTGTTCGCCGAACGGATTGCCGTAGTGCCAGGCCACAGCGCTGTCGAACGACGCAGGGCGCTCGGCGGAATCTTCCGGTGACGGCACCGCGTCGGGAAGCATGAGGAGCGGGCTCGGACTGTTCGCGACGGTATCGGACACAAGGTCCATAGTAGGAGCATCGAGCGCGAGCGCTGCCTGTGGAGGGACCAGTAGGGTTGGCCAGCATGTTGGACCGCGTAGTAGTGACACTCGATGGCCAGGTTCACGATGTCGACGCGCCCCTGTTGCGTGCCGATGATCTCGCCGTGGTGAGAGGCGACGGGGTGTTCGAGACCATTCTCGTTCGAGGCGGGGCTCCGTGCGGCGTCGAGCTACACATGGCCCGGCTGATGACGTCTGCGGCCGCACTCGACCTGCCCACTCCTGATCTCGACGCGTGGCGGTTGCTCGTCGGTTTGGCGGTCGACGAGTGGACGCGGATTTCGAAGGACGAGGGTGCGTTGCGGCTGGTGCTCAGTCGTGGACGCGAGAGCGGCGGCGATCCGACGGGGTTCGCGACGGTGGGGCCGCTGCACGAGCGGGTGGCCAAGGCTCGTGCCGACGGTGTTGCGGCAATCACGCTCGCCCGCGGGTATTCGGTGGATTTCGCGGTCGACGCGCCGTGGCAGCTGATCGGAGCGAAGACGCTGTCCTACGCGACCAACATGGCTGCGTTGCGCCATGCGGCGCGCCAGGGTGCCGACGACGTGATCTACACCTCCAGTGAGGGAAAGGTGCTGGAAGGTCCGCGGTCCACTGTGTTGATCTCTCGCGGTAAGACCCTCATCACACCACCGGTGGAGCACGGGATCCTGGCGGGAACCACGGTCGACGCACTGTTCCAGGTCGCAGCAGACAAGGGATACACGTGCGAGAGGTCGGATGTTTTCCCAGCCGATCTCATTGCGGCGGATGGTGTTTGGCTCATCTCCAGTATCACCCTCGCGGCACGAGTCGTCTCGCTCAACGGGGTCGTTCTCGGCACCCCTGACATCGCCGACGACATCACGGCGTTGGTGGATCTTGCTGTCGAAACAGTGGGAGACGAGGAGCCGGACGCTTGAGCTACTACTACGCGTAGTAGTAGTCTGAACTCGCTGCGGCGAAGCCGTTGTGCAGCGGTACGCTGCGGTTACCTTTGCCGCAGGCCGAAGAGTTCGGAGTAGCCCATGGACACCTTGGACATCTCGAGATGGCAGTTCGGCATCACCACCGTCTACCACTTCATCCTCGTTCCATTGACGATCGGCCTTGCTCCCATCATCGCGGCGATGCAGACCATGTGGGTCATCACCAAGAAGGACTCCTGGTACCGGCTGACAAAATTTTTCGGAAAACTGTTTCTGATCAACTTCGCGCTCGGTGTCGCCACCGGAATCGTGCAGGAATTCCAATTCGGCATGAACTGGAGCGAGTACTCGCGGTTCGTCGGTGACGTCTTCGGTGCACCGCTGGCGCTCGAAGGACTGGTTGCGTTCTTCCTCGAGTCGACCTTCCTCGGCCTGTGGATCTTCGGTTGGGATCGACTCCCGAAACTTGTTCACCTGGCCACGATCTGGCTCGTTGCGATCGGCGTCAACGCCTCCGCGTACTTCATCATCGCCGCCAACTCCTGGATGCAGCATCCCGTCGGGGCGCGGTACAACCCTGACACCGGACGCGCCGAATTGACGAGCATCTGGGAGCTGCTGACCAACAACACGGCATTGGCCGCATTTCCGCATGCTGTCGCGGGCGCCTTCCTGACGGCGGGGACGTTCGTGGCAGGTATCTCGGGCTGGTGGATGGTGCGCGAAGCCCGTCAAAATCGAGACAAAGACTCGCGCAGCATGTTTCGGCCCGCTGCACGCCTGTCCTTCGTGGTGATGATTGTCGCCGGCGGGGCTCTGGCGATCACTGGCGACCTCCAGGGCAAGCTGATGTTCGAGCAGCAGCCGATGAAGATGGCGTCTGCTGAATCTTTGTGCGACACCGAGACAAGTGCCTCGTTCTCTCTGCTTACCGTCGGAACGCACAACAACTGCGAAAGCGTCACCCACCTCATTTCCATCCCCGGACTGACGTCGTTCCTTGCCGAGAACGACTTCGGCGCGACGGTGCAGGGCGTCAATCAGCTGCAGGCGCAATACGAGCAGCAGTTCGGCCCGGGAAACTACAGGCCCAACCTGTTCGTAACCTTCTGGGCATTCCGGATGATGATCGGCCTCGCTGCCGGATCCGCGCTGTTGGCCATCGCCGGACTGTGGGTTACTCGTGGCGGCAGGGTGCCCGACCAAAAATGGTTCTCATGGCTCTCCATCGCCGCGATCCCGACGCCGTTCCTCGCCAACAGTGCAGGCTGGATCTTCACCGAGATGGGGCGTCAACCCTGGGTCGTTGCACCCAACCTGAGTGGCATCGACCAGATCAGACTCACCGTGGACCAAGGTGTGTCCGATCACCCGGTGGGATTGGTCATCGCATCGCTGACAACGTTCACGCTGCTCTACGCGGCCCTCGGGTGCGTCTGGTTCTTCCTCATTCGCCGCTACGTCGTCGAAGGGCCGCTGGAACACGACGAACACCCGCATGATCCGGACTCCTCGGACGACGACGAGACCGCGCAACTGTCGTTCGCCTACTGAGGGAAGAGACCATGGGACTACAGGAATTCTGGTTCGTAGCCATCGCGGTTCTGTTCGTCGGCTACTTCGTGCTCGAAGGATTCGACTTCGGTGTCGGCATGCTCATGCCCGTATTCGGCAGGCATACGGACGCGGCGGTGGGGGAGAAGCGCCGACGGGCCGTCCTCAACACGATCGGCCCGGTGTGGGACGGCAACGAGGTATGGCTGATCACCGCAGGCGGAGCCCTGTTCGCGGCCTTCCCCGAGTGGTACGCGACCCTGTTCTCCGGCTTCTATCTGCCGTTGCTGCTCATCCTCGTCGCATTGATCGTGCGCATCTGCGCCATCGAATACCGCGGCAAGATCAACGATCCCGTGTGGCGACGGCGCTGTGATCTCGGCATCGGGATCGGCTCGTGGATCCCCGCCGTGTTGTGGGGGGTCGCGTTCGCAAACATCGTCAGCGGTGTGGCGATCGACGAGAACAAGAAGGTCACCGCCGGATTCTTCGACCTACT
Organism: Rhodococcus sp. G-MC3; assembly: GCF_030063335.1. Taxonomy (GTDB): domain Bacteria; phylum Actinomycetota; class Actinomycetes; order Mycobacteriales; family Mycobacteriaceae; genus Rhodococcoides. The sequence continues at coordinate 246,384 of NZ_JASISW010000003.1, forward strand.
CGGGCCCTACGCGCTGCTCGGTGGTGCAACGACGGCGTTGGTGTTCGCGTTGCACGGGGCGGTGTTCATCGCACTCAAGACATCCGGTGACGTGCACGAGGATGCCGTGAGAATAGCGGCGCGGTTGTCGATTCCAGCTGTTGTCGTCGGCGGCGGATTCGCACTGTGGACTCAACTGGCGTACGGGAAGAGCTGGACGTGGATCATGGTCGGACTCGCGGCGGTGTCCTTGATTGCGGTTGTCCTGCTCACCGCCCGAGTGCGTGAGGGGTGGGCATTCGTCTTCACCACCATCGCTGTCATCGCCGTCGTCGTGCTGCTGTTCGGTTCACTGTTCCCCTACGTCATGCCCTCGACCACGGACGCGGCGTTCAGCCTCACCGTGGACAACGCGTCGTCGAGCCCATACACGCTGAAGGTCATGACCTGGGCCGCAGCATTCTCTGCACCTGTCGTTGTCTGTTATCAGGCGTGGACGTACTGGGTGTTCCGCAAACGGATCTCCACCGCGCACATCCCGGAGTCGATCGGATTGTCGCTCGGTCGCCCTTGATGACCACCACCGAGCGGCCCTCACGTGGCCCTGTCGATCCACGGCTGTGGCGCTATTCGCGGTCCACGCGAAAATATCTGGTTCTGACCGTCGTAGCGTCCCTCGTCGACACTGCGGGAATCATCGTCAGTGCGGTGATGATCGGAACGGTGCTGGCGGGTGTCATCAGCACCGACGCTCGGACCATCGCGGACTGGGCGCCACAGCTGTGGATTCTGTCGGGCGCGATAGTGATTCGAACTTTCGCCACCTGGCTGCAGTCGCGGTACGGCCATCGTGCGGCATCGGAGATCGTCGAAGAAATAGAAAACGACGTCCTGAGTGCAGCATCGAGAATGGACCCCCGGTACCTCGATGCCGAACGTGACTCCCTCCAGACCGTCGTGACACTGGCGCTCGGTGGCCTTGCGCCGTATCTCACCGGGTACGTGCCCTCGCTCGTGCTCGCCGGAACACTGACGCCGCTGACCCTCGTGGTGATCTTCACTCAGGACCTCACTTCGGCGCTGATCATCTTGTTCACGTTGCCCCTCATCCCGATCTTCATGATCCTGATCGGCCTGCTCACCAAGGGCAGGGCTACGAGGACGCTCGAGTCGATGACGAGGCTGTCCGCCCAACTGCTCGATCTCCTGGCCGGACTCCCGACGCTTCGCGCGCTCGGGCGTGAGCGCGGGCCGGCAGCGAGGGTGCGAGCACTCGGTGAGGCGCATCGGGGGGCGACGATGCGCGCTTTGAAAATTGCGTTCCTGTCGTCGATGGTTCTCGAACTTCTTGCGACGCTGTGCGTAGCGCTCGTCGCGGTGAGCATCGGACTGCGGTTGGTGTTCGGCGACATGGCTCTGGAGGCGGGCATCATTGCTCTCGTACTCGCGCCCGAGGTGTACGTTCCTCTTCGCCGGGTGGGTGCCCAGTTCCACGCCGCGGAGGATGGAGTCGCCGCTGCGGACACAGCCTTCGGGGTGCTGGATCGGCGAGTGGAGGAACGGCCGGGCGTGCAGTCCGTCGATGCGGCAGGTGCGCGCATCGTGATGTCCGCGGTATCCGCCGATGCCAGAGGCGGGATGGCTCCTCACCGGTTGTCGGCGGTGTTCGAGTCGGGTGCCGTCACCGTGCTGGCCGGCGTCAACGGCGCAGGCAAATCGACTGCGCTGCAAGTTCTCTTGGGGTTGACCATCCCCATCGAAGGAACCGTCACCGTCGCAGGTGTCGGACTTGGGGATATCGAGCAGTCGTCGTGGTGGCGTCAGGTGGCGTGGCTTCCCCAGCGTCCCGTACTCCTGCCGGGGACGTTGGCCGACAATCTCACGCTGACCGGCAAACGGCCGTCGGACCACGATCTCGACGAGATTTGTGCAGCAACGGGTTTCGACGAGGTGCTGCGCGAACTCCCACTCGGGTGGGATACCTTCGTCGGATCCGGTGGAGTCGGGTTGTCGCTCGGGCAGCTTCAGCGGCTCGCGCTGACCCGTGCACTGACGTCTGCGGCACCGGTCGTGCTGCTCGACGAACCCACAGCGCACCTCGACGAGCGTAGCGAGGCTCGTGTTCTCGACGCGATACGGGCGCTGGCGGCTCGGGGACGGACAGTCGTCGTGGTCGGGCACCGGCCCGCGGTCCTCGCTGCCGCCGACACCCTGGTGGAGGTAAGCGCGCATCATGTTCACTGACCTGCGTCGTGCGCTCGGCCTGTTCGAACTGGCCCCATCGCGCATCCTGATGGCGGTAGCCGCAGGAGTCGCAACTCTGGGCAGTGCGCTGACCCTGGCTGCAGTGTCCGCGTGGCTGATCACGCGGGCGTGGCAGATGCCGCCTGTGCTCGATCTGACCGTCGCCGTCGTCGGCGTTCGTGCACTCGGCATATCACGTGGGGTTTTCCGTTATCTCGAACGGCTTGCCACCCACGACACGGCGTTGCGGGGGATGGTCTCGGCGCGAACACGGTTGTACGAGAAGCTCGCCGACGGCGATGCCGGTGCGACTGTGACGCTTCGCCGCGGCGATGTGTTGGCACGCGCGGGAGCCGACGTCGACGTACTCGGTGACGTAGTGATTCGGGCGATCGTCCCGATCTGCGTATCGGCCGTGATGATGGTGGCAGCGGTCGGACTGCTCGCGTTCATCTCGCCCACTGCAGCGTTGATCCTCGCTCTGGCACTCGTGGTGGCGGGAGTTCTCGCACCGGTTCTGGCGGCACGGTCGGCGTCGATCGCCGAATCCGAGGGCGCGAGCGCTCGCGCCGATTTCACCGAGGCAGCTGTACGGGCACTCGACCATGGAGCCGAGCTTCGGGTGGCGGGCAGGCTCGACGAGACGCTCGCCGAAGCGTCGGTGTCGAACCGTCTGTCGGTGCGGGCCAGGGACCGCGCGGCAATTCCCGGTGCGTTCGCCGATGCGGCACTGCCGCTGTCGATCGGTGCGTCGGTGCTCGGGTCGCTTCTCGTCGGGACAGTGCTGTTCGGTCCTTCCGGAGGCGCTGCAGGCAGCATGACGCCGATGGCCTTGGCCATTCTCGTGCTCGTGCCGTTGGCAGCGTTCGAGGCAACGGCGCCTCTGCCCGGTGCGGCGGTCGCGCTGACGAAGGCACGTGTGTCTGCATCGCGCATCGTGGGTTTGTTGGACGAGAGCCAGTTCCGCGAGAAGCTGCGCTCCCGGGCACTCGGTCCGGTCGCCGGAGTGGGTCAACTAGAGGCTGGAAGCCGAATCGCTGTCGTCGGACCCAGCGGTGCGGGCAAAACGACCCTTCTCATGCAGCTGGCAGGCTTGATTCCGTCGGAGAAGCATCTGGACGGCGCACGATTCTTCGCCGAGGACGCGCACCTGTTCGACACGTCGATTCTCGAGAACCTGCGCGTGGCCCGCGGCGAAGTGGATGCCGACGAGGCCTTCGCCGCGCTGGAGGCCGTCGGGCTGGGGGAGTGGATCTCGGAACTGTCCGGCGGTATCGACACGAACTTGATCGGCGGTGCCCGCGCAGTCTCTGGCGGCCAGCGGCGACGTCTTCTGCTCGCCAGAGCGCTGGTGTCCGATGCGCCGGTTTTGTTGCTGGACGAGCCGACGGAACACCTCGACGACGCGGGTGGCGGCGAGCTGTTGCGACGGCTGCTCGACCGCGACGGCGGCGTGGTCGATCGAGCCAAAACTGTCGTGGTCGTTACCCATCAATTGCCCATAGGAACCCGCGCTGACCAGGTGGTAGACCTCGGATGTTCTCTCTGAGAAAAACCCTTTGCGGGGCGATAAATCGGAGCGTAACTTGGGCCTTACACGAGAGAGGAGGTGGTCTGAAGTTGATGAACCCTAGGACGCGTGAGGTGGCTGCCAGCTAGCCGCTACCGCTGATGGATTCAACCCCCCGCGAGCGGCGAGCGAATCCCCGGCAGTTACCCGACCCCCGAGCTTTCGGTCTGTCCGACCGGCACCTGTACGCAGGTACAGCTCGGGGGTCGCTCGCTGTACTGGGGGAGTCGGTTGGGCTGGGCTGGGCAGGGCTGGAAATGACCGTCGGGGGGCGCGAAAAGGTCCGCGTCAGCCGATGTAGCGCGAGAGCCGCGCCGAGAGCCGCGGTGCCAATTCGCCGTCGGCGCCGATTCGCTCTTCGACGTACGCGAGGTCGGCGCCTTCGACGATGCCGTAGAGCCGCTTGGCGCCGCCGACAAGGGCGCCCGAGGTGGTGCGAATGACCACGTCGGTGGCCAGTTCCCACGATGATTGATTCAGTGCGTGACCGTAGTACAGCTCGACGATGCCGGTGCTGTGCGTCAGCAACAGTTCGAGAGTTTCCTCGTCCTTGGCGCCCTTGACACCTTCACCACCGCTGACACGCCAGAACCCGACTTCGCGGAGATCTGGATGCGCGAAGTTACCGTCCGAATCGAGACGCCAGGATCGGGACTCCCAGCTCAGATATGCACCACCGTCGTGCGAGACGATGATCTGCTGTCCGAAGGGGTATTCGATGCCGGACTCTGGATCGCGGCCCTCGCCCTCGCCTCGCCACACTCCGACCAACGGAAGTAATGCGAGCAGGGCTGGGTTCAGGTCCGGACCGAGCCGCAGATTGGCGGTGTCCTCCGGATGCGGTAGATCCGGAAGACCGGGGATGTTGCGCGTCGACGTGGACGCGAACTTCTCGGCTGCCTCGGCAATAGCCTCATTGGCAGACCGAGTGTCGTCCGGTTCGTCGGCGGCGCGATCGCTCACGATTCTTCGGTGACCAAGCGGTAGACGACATAGAGCGAGAACGCGATGATGGCGACTGCGGCAAGCGCGAGCAGTACCTCGAAGAAGATGACCACGGCGATGAGTTTAGACCCAGCCCCTCGGCGGTTCCGAATGCGGCCTCAGGTTCGAACCGCAGCCTCGTGTCAGCCCTACCCAATAGTGGCTTTTCCCAACGATTTCCCCTTCGGGTGGTTCATGTCACATCGGCTGTCTACAGATCGTCCTGGAGGGGGTACGTTTCCATGGCGGCGTCGGGCTGGGGTGGGAAATACCGGGCGATTCTGGCGTGTCCGAAGGTATTCAGCTCTGGGGAGGGATCCATAAATGCGGCGCCGATCACGTGCTGGCTCGACCATGTCCATGTTCGTGACGATTGTGGCTACGTTGCTGCTGATCGTGCCTGCGGCGGCGTCCGCGGCTCCCGATTCGGGCTCCTCGGAGACAGGATCGACCGGCAGTGAATCCGGTTCTTCGGACGGTCCGAACATCGACCCGAACAACTACGCGCAGGGTTGCCCGGACGTGCTGATGGTGTCTGTGTCGGGAGCGACCGACTCCGACGCCGATCGTGACCCCCTCAACGAGGAATCGCGTTCGCCGATTTCCAACTGGGTTGGCAATGTCACGCTGCCGACAGGGCAGGCGAACAGCGCCAACCCTGGGTCGGTCGGGTGGGTCTATGTCCCTTACCCGTCGACCTATGGTCTCGACGTACTGGGCGAGGTGGATCCGTACCAGAAATCGACCATCGCAGGCGTCGACTCCACGAATCGTCTACTCGACGAGTACAAAACGAAATGCGGCGACAACACCAAGTTCGTGTTGCTCGGTTACAGCGTCGGCGGCGAGGTGATCGAACGCGTGACCCAGGACATCGGTCATCGTGCGTCGGACGCGTTGGTCACCGGTGAGGACATCGCGGGCGTCGTCATGATTGGAGCCCCGTACCGACCTGCCGGTGTTCCCAACTTTGATCAACCTGGCCCGAGCGGCGGAGGTTTCCAGGGTCAGGCGCCACGAGATTATGGCTCACTGAACGAGAAGGTGACGTGGTCGTGCCGTCCCTACGACCTCGCGTGCGACGCGCCGGACAACATCGTCGCTCTGCAACTGGCGCTGGGCGTGCTCGGTCAGATGCGCATCACGCTTGTCGACCCGGTTCGAACTATTGCGGATTTCGCGCGCACGGTCTCATCCATCGCGACTCGGGCCATCATCGACATCGCAGTGAACAAGAACTGGGCCGAGTCGGATGAGACTCTTCTCGAGGTTCTGCTGAAGGTCTCGGACCAGACCTATCGGGTCGACGAGCAGAAGGCATGGGACAAACTGACTCCGGATCAGCTTCTCGCAGATCTGAACTGGGCGATGGGCCCGGGTGCCGAGACGGTGCAGGCGAAGCTGCGCGCCGAGGGCGAGGGGCTCGTCGAAAACAACAGGGGCATCGTCGATGTCGTGGTTGCTCCGTACATCTTCATCGGATTCCTTCAGCATCTCCTGTACTGGAACAACAATCCGAACGACGGACGCGACTGGGAAAGCGAAAAGATTGTTGCGTGGGTGACCGACCTGGCAAAGACCGAACGCGAGAAGAAGAACACCGACGTTGCACCGATCGCTCCGGCGCCTGATGCTGTGCCGCTGCCGGAGGCCGTGCCGCTGCCGGAGGCCGTGCCGTTGCCTGATGCTGTGCCGCTGCCGGAGGCTGTGCGAGAGCCTGATCCCAAGGTCTTGCCCACACCGGGCACCGTCACCCGCGACAGCGATGTGGGAGCCTTCCTCGAGTCGCTCGGCATCGTGCCGCCTGGGGTGTTCACTCCACAGCTCTCGACGGTGCCCGAGCCCGCGACCGGTGCGCCGGAGACCACACAGGGTTAGACATCGACTGAAGAACCCCCGCACCGTGTTGGTGCGGGGGTTCTCGTTACTACAAGTAGATCGGTGCCTACGAGAAAATCAGACTCCGACGGTCACGTTCGCCGAATGGACGCCTGCGCCCTCGGGGGTGATCTCCGACTGGCCGTTGCCCGAAGCAGACAGTGCACGCAGAGTCCACGTGCCCGGTGCGGCGAAGAAGCGGAAGTCTCCGGTGCCGGACGCTACGACCTCGGCCGTGAACTCTCCGGAGCCGTCGAGCAGGCGCACGAATGCGCCGCCGACGGGCTCACCGTCGGCGGCGAGGACGCGGCCGGTGATGACCGTTTCCTTCTCGACGTCGACTCCTGCGGGGATGGTCTGGCCCTGTACGGGTGCTCCACACATATCAGTGAACCTCCAACTCGATGGGTGCTCCGACGAGGGAGCCGTACTCGACCCAGCTGCCGTCGTAGTTTTTCACGTCCGACTTGCCGAGCAATTCCTTCAGAACAAACCAGGTGTGGCTCGAACGCTCGCCGATGCGGCAGTAGGCGATGGTGGCCTTGTCGTCGTCGTAGCCTTTGTCCTTGTACAGAGCCTCGAGAGCGTCGTCATCCTTGAACGTGCCGTCCTCGTTGGCGGTGGTGCTCCACGGGATGTTGATAGCGCTGGGGACGTGTCCGCGCTGCTGCGCCTGTTCCTGCGGCAGGTGCGCGGGGGCGAGGATCTTGCCGGAGAATTCGTCGGGGGAACGCACGTCGATGAGGTTCTTGTTGCCGATGGCGTCGATGACCTCGTCGCGGAATGCACGGATCGACAGGTCGGGTACCTCGGCGCGGTACTGCGTCGTCTCACGGGTGACCACGTCCTTCGACAGCGGGCGGCCGTCGAGTTCCCACTTCTTGCGGCCACCGTCGATCAGCTTGACGTCCTGGTGGCCGTACAGCTTGAAGTACCAGTACGCGTACGCCGCGAACCAGTTGTTGTTGCCGCCGTAGAGAACGATGGTGTCGTCGTTGGCGATGCCCTTGGATGACAGCAGGTCCGAGAACTGATCCTGGTTGAGGAAATCGCGGCGGACCGCGTCCTGGAGGTCCTTGCGCCAGTCGAGCTTCACTGCGCCTTCGATGTGACCGCCGTCGTAGGCGCTTGCATCCTCGTCGACCTCGACGAAGACGGTCTTCGGAGCGTTCAGGTTCTGCTCGGCCCAGTCGGCAGAGACCAGGACGTCGGAGCGAGCCATGGGGATCCTTTCGGTGTTTCTTTTCTAGGTTCGGGAACGGGTCGGGTGTTGTGGGATCGAGCGGTCAGACGCGAGCGGATTGTGTCCGCAGTCGCGCCACGAGTGGGTAGATCTGGCAGCCGAGGCAGAATGCGAACGCCGCGTTGAGGAAGGCTGCGAACAGTGCGAAGCCGGTGGCAACGGCACCGATGATCGGTGCTCCCACCGCGAAGCCGAGCACCCCGACGGCGGCGAAAACGAAGCCGACGAGCTGAGCGAACTTCAACGGAGCGACGGGTTCGCGATCGGTGGTCGGTGCAAGCCTCGGTGCCACGACAGCGGCGAACAACGTGCCGTACGGGCTTCGTCGAGGTCCGCGGACTGCGCCTGCGGCGAAGACGACAGCCTGCAGGGCGAGCAGGACGGCAGCGACGGTGGTCTGGAAGGTGGACAGTGCGAGGACGACAACGAGAACGACCGTGGTGATCCACGCCGCGAAGCGTGGCCCGCGTACGTCGACCTGCTCGGCCGAGGTCGAGACATCGGCAGACGGCGAGATATCAGCAGACATTGTGTGTAGCTCCTGCGTTCGATGAGTGAACAGGCAACTGCGCGAAGGAAGTGAACTGCGCCAGAAGGTGAACGGTGGTTCACCGGATGGGCTTCGGCCTTGCGATTCTCGAACCCTGCATTTCTCGAACTCTGCATTTCTCAAACCCTGCATTTCTCGAACCACGGCCAAGCTGCACGACGACGGTGCATTGGCGTTCGGGACTGTGCGTTCGGGACTGTGCGTTCGAGGGACTCTGAGTTCGAGGGACGTGCGTACGAGGGCTCAGCAGCAGCGGCGACAGCAACAACCGCCCAGTCGGCACAGGTCTACTGTGCGGCGACTGGTGAGTAGCAGCTCGTGGCGGGTCAACACAAGAAAGCATCCTACCGGAGAACCGCGACCAGCAGAACTAGAGGCCGGCGAGCGTCGATCGTAGGTCGCCTGCTTTGGGTACGCCGGAGATCCGAGCCCTCTCCACCAGGCGTTCGTCCAGGACGAACGTGGTCGGAAGCGACAGCACTCCCAGTGCGCGGGCGAGTTCGGGGTTGGTGTCGATGTCCAGTTCCAACTCGACGGCTCCCTCGACGTCGTCCACGACCTGCCCGACGACGCGTCGGACGGCGGCGCAGGGTCCGCACCAGTCCGCTGAAAAGTGCAGGACCGTTGTCGAACCCGGCGATGCGCCCGCGGCGATCAAGAGCGTGCGAGTCTCGGGCGACGCGTCCGTCGTTGTGGTCCGCACCCTCCCGGCGCGGGACCGATAAACCAGCCCGAACGCGGTTCCGGCGACCAAAACCGCCACCAAGATTGTGATCCCGATCACGGCTGCTCGATTTGATCCAGGTCGATCGTCACGTGCTCGACGCTACCCTCGATCACGATTTGCGAACCTTCCGCGCGGACCTCGGTCGGCAGTATCCCGAACGGCAGAGTTTGGCTGTCGACGGTCTTGGTGAACAGTCCGAGTACCGCAGGTTTTGCGAAGTCCGGAATGGAGAAATCGGCGTCGCCTTCCGGCCCGAAATAGAAGTCGCTCGCCACGATGTTCACGCTGTCACCATCGAGCACCAGATCCGCCTGGACGCTGACCTTCGTCTGGATCGGGCCCACCGGAACCGTGCCGGTCAGCACGACTCCACCGTTGGTGGTCATCCCCGAGCCGCCGGAACCGCCGGTGCCGTCGGACTTGTCGGCTGGTGGCGCAGAAACCTGCAGGTCGACGATGCCCAGGAACTGGCCGAGGTCCGTTGCCTCGATGCGTACTCGTCCTTCGAGTCTGTCGACCGGCACCGTGTTCACCGTCCCGTCGATCAGGTCGGACAGGGGCACGGACACGCCACGAACATTTGCCTCGATCGTCGTGGATCCGACGTAGTCGGTCGGCACGTCCGACGCCTTGATCTCGATGTTCTGGTACTTGCCGTCGGCGGCCTGGGTAAGGAAGGGGAAACCGTGAAAAGTTACCTGCGGGTCGGACGACAAGTCCCCACCCTCTCGAATGGCACGTGATACCCGGTACTCGGAGTACGCCGCTGCCCCGAAGTCGACGACGAGGGCCAGAGCCAGCAGGCTCACGAGTCCGATGATCAGTTTGCGCATGACGACCATTGTGACCGACTAATCGGGCACGGCGGCGGGCGGTGCGCCGCCGGAGCACGCTAGTCTTACTTACTGAACAAGCAGTCGGCTTCCACGGGGGAGTCGCAGCTTCTCGACCTACGACTCGACGCCACGTCGACGGACAGCGGTAAGAATGGAGGCTGTGTGGAGCTCCTGCTTCTGACCTCCGATCCCAATCCGGAGGCTGTTCTGCCGTCCCTTGCGCTACTTGCGCACCATGTACGGCCTGCTCCCACCGAAGTGTCCTCGCTTCTCGAAGCAGGCTCGGCGGACGTTGCGCTGGTGGATGCCAGGACCGACCTTGCCGCGGCCCGCGGATTGTGCAGGCTTCTCGGCAGTACCGGGTCTGCAATTCCGGTGGTGGCTGTACTGACCGAAGGCGGCCTCGTCGCCGTCAACTCGGAATGGGGCCTCGACGACATTCTTCTGCCGGGCACCGGTCCGGCCGAACTCGACGCGCGGCTTCGCCTGCTCGTTGGGCGTGCGGGCGGCGTCGCGAGTCCCGAAGCGTCGGGAAAGATCACGCTCGGCGAACTCGTCATCGACGAGGGGACCTACACCGCCAGGTTGCGCGGCCGACCGCTCGACCTCACCTACAAGGAGTTCGAACTCCTCAAGTACCTGGCCCAGCATGCCGGCCGAGTGTTCACTCGTGCCCAGTTGCTCCAGGAAGTGTGGGGTTACGACTTCTTCGGCGGCACCAGGACGGTGGACGTCCACGTCCGACGCTTGCGCGCCAAACTTGGCACCGAGTACGAGTCGCTCATCGGAACGGTCCGTAACGTCGGCTACAAAGCCGTACGGCCGAGCCGTAACACGAAGGGTGGAGCGCTCGTTCAGGACGGCGAAAACGGTAACGAGGCCGACGACGTCGAGTTCAGTTCGATGGGCGGCGCACCAAACGGAAGTACGGCCTGACAAGAGATGACCTCCCAGTTCGACGTCGCCCGCATCGACTCCGCGGCAATCACAACAGAGATTTCCGAAGAGATTCGGGCGATCGTCACACACGCCACCGAACACGACGGCACCGCACCGCTCTCGGAGCAGGCCGTCAAGGCTGTGTCCTCCGACAGCGATGTCCGTCATCTCGTTGCGGTCGACGGGGGCCGGATCGTCGGATATGCCGGTACGACGCCGCGAACGCCGGGGAATCCGCCGATGTCGGAAGCCGTCGTGGATCCGGAGTTTCGACGCCGAGGAATCGGCCGCACGCTCGTGGAACGTGCGCTCACCGACGGAGGTGAAGGCGCTCGAATCTGGGCCCACGGAAACTTGGACGCTGCTCGGGCGCTCGCGGCGGCACTCGAGCTGTCGATCGCACGGGAACTTCTTCAGATGCGGCGTTCACTGGCCGGCCCGGAGCTTCCCGATGTGGTTGTGCCGCAGGGGATAACGCTCCGAACTTATCGTGGGCATCAGGACGACGACGAGTTGCTCCGCGTCAACAATGCTGCGTTCGCGTGGCATCCCGAGCAGGGCGGGTGGACCGAGAAGGACATCGCCGAGCGGCGCGCCGAAGAATGGTTCGACCCCGCTGGGGTCTTTCTCGCTTTCGAAGAAGGAACAGACACTCTTCTCGGATTCCATTGGACCAAGGTGCACGCCGCGGAAGCCGGCGAAGATGAAATCGGCGAGGTGTATATCGTCGGCATCGATCCCGAAGCGCAGGGCCGGGGGTTGGGTCGCGTCCTCACGCTGGCAGGACTGCACTATCTACGCGGGCGTGCGTTGGGAAGTGCCCTCCTGTACGTCGAAGCCGACAACACGGCCGCCACGCATACATACTCGCGTCTCGGTTTTACGAGCTTTCACGTCGACTCCGCTTACTCGCGTAGTTGAATCGGGCACATTGCCCATTCTGTTCATCTTCCGTTCACCGTTCTGGGGGTAGCCGTCCACTGGCTCCCCTTACCTTTTCTCTGGGCGGCACAGACGCTGCCCGGTGCGAGTCCTTTGCGGCCGGCACCTTCTCGTCCCGTTGCTCGGCCTTGTCGGCCCGATCGGCGACCACGGCACAAGATTTCCGGAGGAAACAGGTGAAGCTCAAGCGCAGCGCGTCTTTATTAGGCGCAGTGGCGATCGGCGCCATGCTACTGACTGCATGCGGCAGCGACGCAAACGTCGAAGCGGCTTCAGGGTCAGACTCGGCAGCCACGTGCGAGGGCAAGTCCCCTCTCACCGGTGAAGGCTCGTCGGCTCAGCAGAATGCGATGTCCAACTTCACGTCCATCTATTCCGGTGTCTGCGCCGGCAAGCAGGTCGAGTACACGACCAGCGGCTCCGGCAACGGCCGCACGCAGTTCGTCGCAGGGCTCGTCGACTTCGCGGGTTCGGACTCGTCCATCAAAGACGAGCAGGCAGCCGCAGCGGCACAGCGGTGCGCGAGCAACCCGGCATGGAACCTCCCGCTTGTCTTCGGGCCGGTCGCCATCGCCTACAACCTCGACGGGGTCGACGAGCTCGTCATCACGCCCGAGGTTGCAGCACGCATCTTCACCGGGCAGATCAAGACCTGGAACGACCCGGCGATCGCAGCACTGAACGAGGGTGCAACGCTCCCGACCACCGCGATCACCCCGATCTACCGCTCCGACTCCTCGGGCACCAGCGACAACTTCCAGCGTTTCCTCGCAGCCTCTGCTCCCGAGGCCTGGACCCTGAACCACAGTTCTGACTGGGCCGGTGGCGTCGGTGAGGGTGCGAACGGATCATCGGGTGTTGCGCAGGCCGTGTCCGCGACCCCCGGCTCGATCACATACGTCGAGAAGGGCTTCGCCGATCAGGAAAGCCTTGGAACCGCAGCCGTGGACTTCGGCAGCGGGCCGGTCGAGCTGAGCAGTGAGACCGCCGCTGCAGCCATCGACTCCGCCACCTTCAAGGGTGAGGGCAACGACCTCGTCATCGATATCGACGCTCTTTACGGAAGCGACGCAGCGGACACCTACCCGTTGGTTCTCGCTACCTACGAAATCGTCTGCTCCAAGGGCTACGACGCCGATACCACCGCGGCAGTCAAGTCGTTCCTGCTCAGCGCGGCGAACGAGGGCCAGCAGGGCCTGGAGGAAGCGGGCTACGTGCCGCTTCCCGGGTCGTTCAAGGAGCGTCTGGTCACTGCAATCAATGCCATCTCCTGATTAAATGAGACGAGATCCTGCTTCGGCACCATGGCCTGACCGCTGTGGTGCCGGAGCGGGACCGCCGTCGTCAACCACCACACGAGAGACGTGAGCGGTATGAGCGACACCCACTCGATTACCGGCAGTCCATCCGCGGCCAGCATCTCCGCGGGCGGCGTGCCGCGGAACACGGAAGAACCCAAGCAATTGCCGGAAAACAAGGCCAAGGGCGGCACCGTTACTCGCCCTGGTGACAGGATCTTCTCTACCCTTGCCACCGGCTCGGGTGTCTTCATCATCGTTCTCATCGCGTCGATCGGTGGGTTCCTGCTGTGGCGTGCGATCCCGTCGCTGCAGAACAACACGGTCAACTTCCTCACCTACAACGGGCAGTGGGACACCTCGAACACGGCGGCAATGGTGTTCGGTATCCGCGATCTGTTCCTGGTGACCGCGACGGTGTCGATCTTCGCTCTGATCCTGGCGATGCCCGTCGCACTCGGCATCGCGATCTACTTGACGAACTACGCACCGAAAAAGGTTGCAGGCCCTCTCGGCTACATCATCGACCTGCTCGCTGCAGTCCCGTCCATCGTGTTCGGTCTCTGGGGCCTCTACGTTCTCGCACCGGCGATCAGCCCGTTCGCGGAATGGCTCAACCAAAATCTGAGCTGGTTCCCGCTCTTCGCCACAGGTTCGGTATCGATTGCAGGCGGTGGCACCATCTTCACCGGCGGCATCGTGCTGGCCGTGATGATCCTTCCGATCATCGCCGCCGTCACCCGCGAAGTGTTCATCCAGACCCCCAAGGGCCAGGTCGAAGCAGCGCTTGCTCTCGGTGCAACGCGCTGGGATGTTGTCCGCACCACCGTGATCCCGTTCGGTAAGTCCGGCTTCGTCAGCGGCTCGATGCTCGGTCTCGGACGCGCCCTCGGTGAAACCATCGCGCTCTACATCATCATTCGGAGCGTTCAGTCGAGCTTCGGATGGACACTGTTCGACGGTGGCAGCACGTTTGCGACCAAGATCGCCCTTGCCGCAGGCGAATTCAATAATCAACTGCAGGCAGGTGCGTACATCGCCGCAGGCCTGGTGCTGTTCGTTCTCACCTTCGTGGTCAACGCAGGCGCACGCGCCGCGATCGCAGGAAAGAAGGACTAGGTCATGACCGCAACAATGGATCGACCGGTCAAGGAACCGACCTTCAAGGGCGTCAGTGCTCGTCGCAAGTTCACCAACGGGTTGGCGACCGTGCTCGTCAGCCTGTCGGTGCTGATCGCACTGGTACCACTCGTGTGGGTCCTCTACACCGTTGTATCCCGCGGAATCTCCGTTGTCCTCACACCGACATGGTGGCAGAATTCACAGGCAGGCGTCACCCAGTTCATCCCAGGCGGCGGTGCTTATCACGCCATCGTCGGCACACTGACCCAAGGCTTGTTCTGCGCACTGATCTCGATTCCGATCGGCATCTTCGTTGCCATCTACCTTGTCGAATACGGCGCCGGAACTCGCCTCGCCCGGGTGACCACTTTCATGGTCGACATCCTCACCGGCGTTCCGTCCATCGTCGCGGCACTCTTCATCTACGCGCTGTGGATCGCGACGTTCGGCTTCGATCGGTCCGGTCTCGCCGTGGCACTCGCTCTGGTGCTGCTGATGATCCCGGTCATCGTGCGGTCCTCGGAAGAGATGCTGAGGATCGTCCCTCAGGATCTGCGCGAGGCGTCGTATGCGCTCGGTGTCCCGAAGTGGAAGACGATCGCCAAGATCGTCGTCCCGACGGCTCTGTCCGGCATCGTTACCGGCATCATGCTCGCTCTCGCCCGCGTCATGGGTGAGACGGCTCCGGTGCTGATCCTGGTCGGATCCGCCACCGCGATCAACTTCAATCTGTTCTCCGGGCCGCAGACGTCTCTGCCGCTGATGATGGTCGACCTGCAGAAAGCAGGAACCGGCGCGCTCACCTCCGAGCGCATGTGGGGAGCGGCCTTGACGCTGATCCTGATCATTGCCCTGCTCAATATCGGCGCGAAGTTGGTCTCGAAGTTCTTTTCGCCCAAGAGCTTCTGACCGCTCGTCCCGTCTACGACACTTCACGCCGAGAGAATTACAGGAGCCGACCATGGCAAAGCGTCTCGACCTCAAAGACGTCAACATCTACTACGGCAAGTTCCAGGCCGTCGCCGGGGTAACCCTCGCGGTCCCGCCTCGCGGAGTCACGGCGTTCATCGGTCCCTCGGGCTGCGGCAAGTCGACCGTTCTCCGGTCGCTCAACCGTATGCACGAGGTCACTCCAGGAGCGCGCGTCGAGGGCTCGGTGCTTCTCGACGGTGAGGACATCTACGGCAACGGCGTCGATCCCGTCGGTGTGCGCCGCACGATCGGTATGGTCTTCCAACGGCCCAACCCGTTCCCGACGATGTCGATCCGCGACAATGTCGTCGCAGGCCTCAAGTTGCAGGGCGGCAAAGGAAAGAAGGAGCTCGACGACATCGCCGAGCGTTCCCTCAAGGGTGCCAACCTGTGGAACGAGGTCAAGGACCGCCTCGACAAGCCGGGCGGCGGACTCTCCGGTGGCCAGCAGCAGCGTCTGTGCATCGCTCGAGCCATTGCCGTGCAGCCCGACGTTCTGCTGATGGACGAGCCGTGCTCGGCGCTCGACCCGATCTCCACGCTCGCCATCGAGGACCTCATCGGCGAGCTGAAGAAGGACTTCACCATTGTCATCGTCACGCACAACATGCAGCAGGCTGCGCGTGTGAGTGACCAGACCGGATTCTTCAACCTCGAGGCGACCGGCAAGCCCGGCAAGCTCATCGAGATCGACGACACCGAGAAGATCTTCTCCAACCCAACGCAGAAGGCAACCGAGGACTACATCTCGGGACGCTTCGGGTAGACCCGCTTGCACGAAGAACCCCCGGCCACTGGAGTGTCCGGGGGTTCTTCGTGCGCGGTGGGGGTTGGGCGGAGTGGGGTTGTGGGCGCTGGGGACCGGATGCGTCCTTGGGGCACTACTGAGTGTACGAATGCCTCCTTCGGTCTCTGGCGTGACCGTAAGTCTCATTCGGTCTCTGGGGAAGAGACCGAATGAGACGTTCGGTCATCGAACAGATCGACAAGAATTCCTCAGGCGCTGGGGAGCTTGGTGGTCTTTCTCAACTCGACCGGGAGCTCGCCGGTGACGAGGAAGATGACACGACGGCCGACCTCGACGGCATGGTCGGCAAAGCGTTCGTAAAAGCGTCCGAGGAGTGTGACATCGACGGCCGCGGCTACACCGTGCTTCCATTCCCGGTCCATCAGAACAGTGAACAGGTGGCGGTGCAGGTCGTCCATCGCTTCGTCTTCGTCGCGAAGCTTCGCTGCGCGTTCGGGATCGCGGGTCTCCAGTACCTCGCGAGCCGATGCCCCGAGCTGTATGGCGATCCGACCCATCTCGGCAAAGTAGCCGTTGACCTCTTCGGGGAGTGCGTGGTTCGGGTGACGACGACGGGTGATCTTCGCTACGTGGAGGGCGAGGACGCCCATTCGGTCGATATCGGCGACGATCTGGATGCCGGAAACGACCGAACGGAGATCGCCTGCGACGGGAGCCTGCAGGGCGAGCAACGAGAATGCCTTCTCCTCGCAGATTGCGCTGAGTTCGGTGATCTTGTCGTGGTCGGAAATCACCTGCTCGGCGAGAACCAGGTCGGCTTGGAGGAGTGACTGGGTGGCTTTGTCCATGGCAGAGCCGGCCAGGGTGGCCATCTCACCGAGGAGATCGGCCAATTCGTTCATCTGTTCGTTGTAGGCGACGCGCATAGATCGCAAGTTTAGTGGGTCGCACCGACCGATTCGAAGTCCCGCGGGTGAACGGGGCATGAATGGATTTTCTCAGGCGCAGGTGTCGTCGGCGGCGTTGGTGTATGCCAGGTTCTCGGGTAGAGGAGCTGCTTCGGTAGTGCCTTGCCCCTGAGCGGCCTCGACCGGCTGCCCGAATGCAGTCGGAGCGTTGGTGTAACCCGGGTAGTCGGAGCCGAGGACGACCTCGACGACGCTGTCCAGTCCCGCTGCCTCCTCGACGACGGCCCCTGGAATCGAGGACGCCACGGTGGCCGCTTCGGACTCCTGGCCGGGGGAGTATCGGACGACGGTGGCAGCGGCGGTACCGGCAAAATTGCCTACATCGAGTATCTGGAATCCGTAGGTCGACAACTCGGACGAGGCTGTCGCAGCCATACCCGCGGCCTCGGATGCGTTCGAGACCTGAACAGAGACGGTAGTCGGGTCCACTGCGAGAGTCGGCGCTATCGGTTCGGTCGACGCCTCGGTAGTGGGAGCCGGTTCCTTGCGCTCCTCGCCCGGCAGCGGCTGATCATCGATGATTGCTCGGAACAGCGCAGCAATCGCACCGTCGACGGGGATTTCGTTACCCCAGTCGTTCGTTCCGTCGGTGGGAAGTGTCAGGAATGTGACGGCACCGGCATCTACGTCCTGCAGTGAGCGTCCGAGGGTGATCAGATCCTGGGTCTTGACGTTCTCGACGAATGTGTCGCGGGTGAACGCGTTGACGAATCCGCTGAGCTTGCCCGGATCGAGCAGCACTTTGTTCGACAGTGCCGAACGCAGGAGCGACGACAGGAATCGCTGCTGCCGTTTGATGCGACCGTAATCACCGTTGCCTTCGGATTCGACATGGCGTGCGCGCACGTAATTGAGCGCGGTCTTGCCGTCGACGTGCTGCTCGCCGACGTTCGGCAATACGGTCCCGAGTTCGTAGTCCACAAGCGGCTGGGGCGTGCAGACATCGACGCCACCGACCTCGTTGACCATCGATTCGAAACCGGCGAAATCCATGCCGACAAAGTGACCGATTTTCAGGCCAGATATCTTCTGAATGGTTTTGACCAGGCATTTCGGACCGCCGAGGGCGTAAGTGGCGTTGAGTTTGTCACCGTCGGCAGCGGGGTAGATCTCATCGGTGTATGTGTTGGTGTCGTTGTCGAAGGCTTCGCATTCCGGTCGTTCGACGTCGAGGTCACGCGGGAACGACACCGCAACGACACGGCTGCGATCGGCAGGGATGTTCACGAGCATGACGGTGTCCGACCGCGCGCCTTCGGCGTCATCGACCGTTCCCGCGCCGACTGCACCACTTGCTCCGGTACGAGTGTCGGTGCCGACGATCAGATAGGTTTCGTCGCCGTACTGGCCTGCGGCGTCGATGACATCGGTCGAGTCGGGATCCAAAGCTGCGACCTGTGCGAAGCCCTGATCGGTACTGCGAAGATAACCCCAGACGACGCCGGTGAGCGCCACGGAAAGAATCGCAATGATCGAGACGAGGCCGCGGGTTGCGTTCAGAATGCGCTTTCGGCGACGAACCTTGCTCATCGCAAGGCGCGTGAGTGCCGGGCGATCCTCGGCGGGAGATCCCACGGCCTCTGGCTGTGCTGCAACCGGAGGCGGAGTTCGATCCGTGATCGGGGCGATCTTTTCGGTCGGAGCCTCGACCTCCGGACGCGATACCGGTGTGTCGTCTTCTGCCTTGCGGCCCATCAGTTCGGCTACCGAGATCGTGTCGGGTTTGTTCGGGGAACGCTTACCCAAACGACGAAGGCGGCCGCTCCGTGACTCGGAATCGGGCTGCACCGCGGGATCGGGCTGCGCCGCGGGTCGATCGCGGGGCGCCGCGGGTCGATCGCGGGGCGCCGCGGAGTCCGAAGGTTGATGGATTCGCGAGATCGGGCGTTCCCACGGCGCGCGACTTTCGGGCGCAGGTGGCCCCGAATCTCGATCGTCACCCACGGATTCTTTCCCGGCCTTCCTCGAACATTTCAAACGTCACCCTCAATTGGGCAATCCCAGCAATGATACTGAGGAAATCTGTGTGGTCCAGTTCGGCGAGGACGCCGAACGATCCGGCCAGGTCAGCCGCCTGAGTGCATCAGATCAGCGCCGACGGGAACTGCAATGTCCTCGGGATCGTCGAGCCAGCCGTCGGGCAGTGACACCGCCCCCGGCGATCCCTGGCGTCCGCGAGGACCCTCGGCGTCCTTGGGAAAGGCGACCGTCGGGTCGAGTTGGCCGAGGAGGTCGTCGAGTTCGGTCAGGGTTTTCACCAATGCCATCGAGACACGAAGATCGGACCCCGCGGGGAACCCACGCAGATACCACGAGACATGTTTCCGCAACTCGCGAAGCGCCTTGTTTTCGCCGTGGTGATCGGTCAGCAATTCTGCGTGACGACGGATGATGACGGCCACCTCGCCGAGATTCGGCGGGGTCGGTTCCGGTCGGCCTGCGAAGCGAGCGCTGAGTTCGGCGAACAACCAGGGTCGACCGAGGCATCCTCGACCGACGACCACTCCGTCGCAGCCAGTTTCCGACATCATCCGCACAGCGTCGGATGCGGAGAATATGTCTCCATTTCCGAGGACTGGCACCTCGGTAACGTGTTCCTTGAGCCGAGCAATTTCGTTCCAGTCGGCCGTTCCCGAATATCGCTGTGACGCAGTTCTCGCATGCAGGGCGACGGCCGCTGCTCCTTCGCCCGCTGCGATCCGTCCGGCGTCGAGATGCGTGTGATGCTGCTCGTCGATTCCTACTCGGAATTTGACGGTGACCGGAATGTCGGTCCCCTCGGTGGCCTTGACTGCCGCCGCCACGATTCGGCCGAACAGAGTCCGCTTGTAAGGAAGTGCGGCTCCACCACCTTTGCGGGTAACTTTGGGCACCGGACAGCCGAAGTTCATGTCGATGTGATCGGCAAGATTGTCGTCGACGATCATCTTCGCCGCTGCGTACGTCGTGTCGGGGTCGACCGTGTAGAGCTGCAATGACCGCGGAGTTTCCGTGGGTCCGAACGTGGTCATATGCATCGTTGCGGGTTGCCGCTCGACGAGCGCTCGGGCAGTGACCATCTCGCACACGTACAAACCGGATGTGCTGCCTGCGCGCGCGATTTCCTGCTCTCGGCACAGCGTCCGGAAAGCCACATTGGTCACGCCTGCCATCGGTGCAAGTACAACGGGACTGTCCAGTTCCAGTGAACCGATTCGCAGTGTCATGGGTAACGCCTCATTTATGTTCGGGGACTCGGTGTAGATGGTTGGAAGGGCCGCACACGATCGAGGCCCGACACCGAGGTCGGTGCCGGGCGCGATCTGAAGGCTCTACAACTCAGGAGGCCCGCTTCTCGGCCTTCTTGGCTTCGCGAGCGAGTGAACGGTCGCGCATCTCTTCGAACTTGGTGGCCTGCTTCTCTAGATCTTCGAGGAACACTGCCAACTCTTCGCGTTTGTTCTCGCCCTGGCCGGTGAAGTCTTCGCGCTCGAAGATTCTCCACTTACGCAGAACCGGCCAGACGACATCTTCGAGGTGCTGGCGCAGATCGTAGATTCCGTGCTTGGCCATCAGCACACCATTGCGACGGAAGTTCGGCATTCCTGCGCCGGGCATCTGGAAATTGGTGACGATGTCGGAGATCGCGGTCAGCGTTTGGTCCGGTGCGATGTCGAGAGCAGCCGCGCTGATATTGCGATAGAAGATCATGTGCAGGTTCTCGTCCGCTGCGATGCGCTGAAGCATGCGGTCGGCGATCGGGTCGTCACACACCTTGCCGGTGTTGCGGTGCGATACACGCGTCGCGAGCTCCTGGAACGTCACGTACGACACCGAGTGCAACAGACCGGTGGCCGAGCCGACGGGAGATGCGAATCCGTTGGTCATGTGGATCATGCGTGCTTCTTCGAGGGCGACGGGATCCACCCCGCGGGTGACAACGAGGTAGTCGCGCATCACGATGCCGTGGCGGTTCTCCTCGGCGGTCCATCGGCCCACCCAGGTTCCCCAGGCACCGTCCCGAGAGAAGTTTTCGGCAATTTCACGGTGGTAGGAGGGCAGGTTGTCCTCGGTGAGGAGGTTGGTGATCATCGCGGCTTTTGCGACCTCGGAGAGCTTGCTCTGCTCGGGGTCGTAGTCTTTTCCGCCGAGTTCGGCGAAGTTGCGGCCTTCGTCCCACGGAACGTAATCGTGCGGGTGCCATTCCTTTGCCATCGACATGTGCCGGTTCACGTTGTCTTCCGCAACCGGAACGAGCTCGTGCAGCAGCTCCAGCTGTGTCAGATCCCTCGCCATTACATTGCCTCCGTACATTGTCGATAACCAGGCACAGCCTACGGCACCGTAACAACGCTGGGAACTCTCGTGAGTCCAGCGGCGTGCCGTGGCTTTGTACTGGTATTTCGGAGATTTTTCCCCAGGTTGGGCTCGTGCCCCCGGTTCCGAACCATAATCGAGTGTACGACTGTGCACGTCAGGATTGTCGGTGGCGAAGCTGCCGGTCTGCTGGGAATTCGGTCGATTCGGATCGAGTTCCGCAGGCCAGGTGCGCGGCTCGGGTCTCCAGCCACTGAATGTTGAACCTGAATGTTCGTTCCGTCACGCCGCCGGCGTATTCGCCGAACGGACCGGCGGAACAGCGTTGGTGCCCCCAGTAGGACTCGAACCTACGACCTGCGGATTAAAAGTCCGTAGCTCTACCAACTGAGCTATAGGGGCGCGGATCGAAAGTGTAATGGTGCCCTATCCGAGTTGCCCACGCGCCCCCGCCGCCCGTGCCGAGTCAACGACCGAAGCTGCTGCAACCTTCGGGAGCGGGAATTCCTGCGAGTCTGTCGTCGATCCACTGGTGTGAGCCGGGAAGGCCCGAGACGGCGACGACAATGTGTTCGCCGACGTACTCCTCCAGCCTGACGGTTGCGCCGTGGGCACACCATTCGTCGTAAAGTCGCTCGGCACCTTCTCGGGGTACCCAGAACTCTTGCTGTCCCTGGTAGATGAATACCGGCGCAGACGGAGCCAGATCGCCGCCCATGCGCGTCTGCCGGATGATTTCCTCGGCGATGGGGGTGTGATCGACGTCCGGGACGTCCGACAAGGCCTGTACCGGAATCGGTGCCACCAGCCCGCCCGGCGCCAATAGATAGACACACATGTCTTTTGCGATCTGAGCGAGGCGGAGCCCGTTCGCATTCATGAGTTGGAACATTTCTGGATATTCACGGGCGACGCCCATAGCGGCCGAGAGGAACAAAGTCGATGCGGCATTGTTTCCGTTCATCGAACCGAGCAAAATTCGATAGTCGATCGGCGCTCCGCCGAACGCAGTTCCTACCAAATTTACATCCGGGGCATAGGAGGGTGCCAATTGAGCAGCCCATCCTGATGCGATTGCGCCACCGGAGTAACCGGTTATTGCGATGGGGGACTCGGCGGGGAGTCCGAGTTGTGGAAGATTGACCATGGCGCGGAGAGCGTCCAGTACGGCATGCCCCGCCATTCGACCGGCAGCGTATGCCTGTCTCGGGCCCTGGTGGTCGGTGACCACAACCGCATAGTTCTTCGCCAGAAACAGTTGTACTGCAGCGATTTCCGGTGCAATGCCGCGTGGCAGAGTCCAGGATGGCGCGCACGTGTTCCCCAGTGAATCGATTGCCATGTTGTATGCGACGACCGGCCGCGAGCCCTTACCGGTCCAGGGCGCGGTGGGGACTATCACGGTGGTGACGCCTGCGACCGGCTGGTCTTTGGAGTCGTTCGTTCGAAACAGAATCTGAGTGGAAGCCACGGGCGTTATCAGCGGACCGACGTTCACTATCCGCGTGTTCAAAACGGCTCCAGGGGTCGCTGATTCGAATCCGGGTGGCGGATCGAACCAAGGTTCGCCCAGTGGTGTGGCCGCGGCTAGAGATGGATCCTGTGCCGGAGTGAGGAAGCTTTCCAACGGATCTGCAACGACCGTCGCGCACGTGCCGGCTGCGAGGAGGCAGACCGAGAGGAGTGCGAGAATGGTTCTTGCCGAACGGATGAAGAGGTTTCGAAGAGTCATGCTCTCACCTGAATTCGTAGTCCACGTTGACCCGAGATGCTCTAGATCACAATAGGGTCAACGGGGAGTTGTACGCGGCATCCGTCGCGCGTCGAGCTCTAAATGTTATACGAACCCCTTCTGAGAAACGCTACGGCGCAAAGGGTTAGGGAACACTCGAATGCATTCGGGTTTGTTGCAGGCAATTCCGGATGGCTCGGCTGAAACCGACAGTGAATCGGTTGCAATACTTGGATCGGTGCTTCGCGGTGATTTTCTTTTCAATTGAACGGGCACGTTCGAATCATCGAAATAGTCGGCGATGCGACAGCAGCGTCGCGTTTCCGATGCCGACCACTCGAATGGCGTGCCGTCACCGGGTCGTCTGGAATGCCCTGCGACTGGACGTTATTGAACGCCCATTCGGCGGCTGTGAGGTGGGCGATGTCGATCTTGATCCGGTTCGACGATGCTGGTCGGGTCGAGCCGGGTAGGGGTGGGTAAGGCCCCTATGAGCTGATCGGCTGTTGCGTGAGGATGTGGTGATCGTCTCGAAAGCGCCCGGCCTCGCAGTCACGTGCTTTACGGTAAGGCCGATTTGTAAAGCGAGCTGGGGCTGCGAATATTGTTCGATCGACAGACGTCATCGGACACTGAAGTGGCTCGAGTGCGCACCCCCTGCAGCGCACTCGAGCCGGATGGATCATACCACTCGGATTGTTTGGTCCGGCGTGGGTTTTTGTCCGAATTCCGGTTTCTGCGGCATATTCCGAGCGCGTAGTCGGTCTGAGGGCAGGTTTGTGACGTACGCTGAATAGCAGTATTGCCTGCTGATAGATGCAGGGCGCTTGGTTTCGGAGGCACGAAAGAAATGGCACAACAAGAGCGCGCACGGCGGACCCGGGCGGCGATCGTGGAAGCAGCGGCAGCGGAGTTCGCGCGTCGCGGTTACGCCGCGGCGTCGGTGAACACCATCCTCGAGGGCTCGAATGCCACGAAGGGTGCGATGTATTTCCACTTTCAGTCGAAAGAGGATTTGGCTAGGGCGGTGCTCAGTGCTGCGCTCGAGAGATACGTAGCGATCACCGAGAAGTGGAAGGGATCAACTCTGCACCCCTACTTCGTGGTGCACGGGATCATCGACGACATCGCCAGTGGATTTCAGAACGATGTGGTCGTGCGAGCGGAATTCCGGCTGATCGTCGAGCCCGAGTTCTACAGCGAAGTGCAGACCGGCGCCGGTCAAGCTTGGGGGAAGGCGGGCTACGAGCTGGCTTGCCGAGCGCAGGAGGCAGGCGACCTCAGGTCCGAGTTCAGTCCCGAGAAGTTCATCAGGGTGCTGGCGGCATCGTTGGCAGGTCAGCGGTACATGGCGGACCTGGTCAGCGACAGTCGTGACCTGCGATTGATGTTCGAAGAGTCACTCGAAGTAGTTCTTTATGCGATGGCTTCGCAGCAATGGCTGGACGAGTGGAAGGTCTCGGGATGGCCGTCCAACGAGCTAGGGACCGTGGAAACCGCTTCTGACCTGCCGGTTTGAGTTTTTCTCTGAAAGTGTCCTAAGCTATCCCAGCTCCCAACGGAACGCCGTTGAGGGTAACGTCGGAGCAGTTCGGCGGGCCCCCTTCGTCTAGCGGCCTAGGACGCCGCCCTTTCAAGGCGGTAGCGCGGGTTCGAATCCCGTAGGGGGTACGTAAGTCGATAGGAAAGCAAGACATGGTCGGAATTGACAAACCGGCTGGTAGTAAAGCAGTCTCTTGCAGGCTGGCGCGGTTCCAAGCGGGTTGATCTACTGCTAGAGTTCGCGGCGGTAAAGCTTCACGGCAAGGGCAAGTTACAGCATTTCGTTCATGCAAGGCCAGTTCCACTTCAAGGCCCTGTGGCGCAGTTGGTTAGCGCGCCGCCCTGTCACGGCGGAGGTCGCGGGTTCGAGTCCCGTCAGGGTCGCAACACCGGTGCGCAAGCACCGGATTGCGACAGTTTCAAGAGGCGCAGTTTTACGAGGCATTGTCACGGTGCCGCCCGGCCAGGTAGCTCAGTTGGTACGAGCGTCCGCCTGAAAAGCGGAAGGTCGTCGGTTCGATCCCGACTCTGGCCACCACGTTTGCGCAGTTCAGGGGGTGTTCGCGCGACTCTCGCTGGCTGTAAGGCGACCGAGCCGGAGTCGAATATCCGCCATGCGCTATCGGCAGTCAAATTGTCAGTCGAGTCCGAGTGTGTCGAGCGCATCCGCAACGCGGTCCAGATCGGAATCGTAGAGGTCCGCCTAGGTGTTTGCGGTGACCGTGATCGAGGCGTGTCCCATTGTCACTTGAAGGAGCTTCAGTGTCGTCTGCCAACGCCGCCAATTCCACCCGCAATACCACTGCCGAACCTGTCGGCACCGATCTGGTTCGGTTGCTCAAAGCCCTCAAACTCGGTGCACTCGCAGACACCCTGCCAGACCGCGCAGCCCTGGCCCGCCAACACAAACTCAGCCACATCGGGTTCCTCGAAGTGCTCCTCGCCGACGAAGTCAATCGCCGCGAATCACGTTCGGCAACATTGCGCGCCACCAAAGCCGGCTCGATCCGGCGATGGCGTTCGACGCGTGGAACGCCCTCGACGACCTGAGTTATGACCGAACCCTGCTCGGTGATCTGACATCGCTGCGGTTCCTCGATGCGCACCAGTGCGCGATCATCCTCGGTCCAGTCGGGGTCGGGAGGACACATCTGGCAACAGCATTGGGGCACATAACAATCCGGCGGCGGCACACTGTTTTGTTCGCTCGATCTGACAAACTGTTCACTCGGCTCCGAGCAGCACGTCTGGACAACGCCGTCGAGGCGGAGATACGCCGACTGACCGCCATCGACGTGTTGATCATCGACGACTTCGCACTTGGACCCCTCGATGCCACCGAGACCAGTGACTTCTACGAACTGATTGTCGAACGCCACCGCAAGAAGACCACGATCGTGACATCCAATCGTGAGCCAGATGAATGGTTGACCATGACCGCCGACACCCTGCTCGCGCAGTCAGCGATCGACCGCCTCACCTCCACCGCCCACACCCTCGTCATCGAAGGACCGTCCTACCGTCAACGGACCCGACCCGGAACAGTTGACGCAAACACCGAAACGAGCATCCTCAATAACGCGCCACGGTGGTCCCTGCCCTCTGGCAATCAGGTGGTCCCATCACCTGACGAGGCTCGGCGAAATTCCGCAGTTGTGCTCACTGAAATTCCCTACCCGTGAGCGGTCTTCACTGTAGTGGTTGGCGGGTTCCGGTGGTGGCTTGGCGGAGCTTTTCCGAGCGGGCGTTGTGGTCCCGTAGGCGGTAGGAATCGCCGTCGAGATTGAGTACCACCGAGCGGTGCAGCAGTCGGTCGAGCATCGCCGCGGCGACGGTGTTGTCGCCGAGGACCTCACCCCACGAGCCCACGCCCCTGTTGGTTGTCATCACGATCGATGTCTTCATATACCGTTGAGAGACAACCTGAAACAGCGCCGACGCTGCCTCACCCGGCAACGGCAGATACCCGAGTTCGTCCACCACCAACAGTGTCGGCCCGGCATAAAATCGCATCGTCGTCGCCCACCGACCCTCCAATGCGGCACGGTGGCAGCGGGCCGCGAGATCAGCGGCGGTGGTGAAATACGTCCGATACCCGGCGTGCGCTGCGGCCCGCGCCAACCCGACCGACAGATGCGTCTTGCCGACCCCCGGCGGGCCGATGAGCAGCACGTTCGTAGCTGTTTCGAGGTAACGGCAGGTCGCGAGTTCCTCGATCAACTTGCGATCGACACCCGCTGCGGCGTCGTAGTCGAAGTCCTCGAGCGACGCCGGCGTCGGCAGGCACGCGAACCGCAACCTGCCGGTCAACCGCCGGGCCTCGGTGGCTTCGACCTCGATCGAGAGCAGTCGATCCAACGCTGCTGTCATCGACAATTCTTCCGCTGCCGCCTGATCGAGAACCGAGGGCAATGCTGCGGCGGCGTCATTGAGTTTGAGGACCGCGAGATGCCCGCGCAGGCGTTGGTAGAGACTGGCAGCTTCGGCGGTGTTCGGTGCCGGGATCCGGTCGTTGGAGGTGGCCGGTTTCTGGATGCTCATGTCAGGGTGTTCCTTCCGCGGGCGGCTCGTTCGTAGATGGACAGGTCGTGAATCGTAGCGCCAGTGGACTCGGATACTGTTGCAGTGGAATCAGATTCAGCATTGTCGTGCGTGTGGTATGCGGCTGGATCCAGTGCTGCCCGAAGTCGTGTGGCCGCGTCGACGGCGTCTGCTCCGGGTGGGATGCGTTCTTTGCGGCGATGTGGTCGACCGGTGTTCGCACCTGCCATCGCCGCTTGTTCGAGGGCGTAGATGTGGCCGTGATCGCGCACCATCGCACCCGTTCCGTCGCCGGCCAGACGATGCCGTGCGATGGTGATTCCCGAGGTCGTGACGATGTCGATGACGTCGGTGCCCAGGACCTGCGAGACCGCGACCTGCGCCGATGCGAGTTCGGGCGGCACCGAATAACGGTTGCCGCGATAGGACACCAATGCCTGCCGAGACACCGTTCGGTCGGTGGTCAGGATCGCCGGATACGCCGTGGACGGCATCGGATGCAGACCTTCGGCCGTGGCGACGGTCGCTACCGACGCTCTGCCGTCCTTCGTCGGCCGCAGGCAGGTGTCGCCGCGGACGCGGCAGAAGCGGTCCAGACTCGCCTGGGCTTGCTCGACGCTCAGGTGATCGGGCAGTGTTCGCCACCATCGTTGGGCGGCAGTGTGATTGGACTTCTCCACTGCCCCTTTGCGGTTGCCGCGTCTCGGTGGGCAGATC
Source organism: Rhodococcus sp. G-MC3 (assembly GCF_030063335.1). Classification (GTDB taxonomy): domain Bacteria; phylum Actinomycetota; class Actinomycetes; order Mycobacteriales; family Mycobacteriaceae; genus Rhodococcoides. The sequence continues at coordinate 274,212 of NZ_JASISW010000003.1, forward strand.
GCGACGGACACCCCATAGTGTTTCGCGACGCCGGCGAAGCTCGCGGTGACTCTGCCCGAATCGGGATGACACACAGTGGCCATCCGGTCGAATCGCCACACCCGGCTCACTCCGCCGAGTCCCCGGCAAATCCGATCGAGGCCGTCGACGACCTGAGGCTGAGTCATCGCTGGCGCGAGAACCCCGCGCCACTTACCCGAGCATGCCAATGTTCCGACGAACAAATGTGCCATCGAACCCCACCCCCACGAAGCAGGCGGGTTGGGAAGATCGACCCAATCCCATTGTGTCTCTTCACCTGGCGGGTGATCGATCACTGCGTTGGGGCGTTCGGTGGCGGTGAGGCAGGCCTGACAGATCGGCCGCAGTTTCAGCTCGCGGATCTTGCGGTGCAGGGTTTGATACGACATTGCATAGCCGAGATCTTCGAGTTCGTCGCACAACGTGCGCACCCACAGATGCGGGTCGTCGATGAGGCGTGCGGTGACGTAGGCGAGGAACGCGTCGAACGGATCGACGATGCTGCGTTTCCGCACCCCCGGGGAGGTGGTGCCGTTGAGATAGGACCGGATCGTTTTGGGGTCTCGGCCGGTGTGGCGGGCGATCGCTGAGATCGACCAGCCTCGTTTGCGTAGGGCGTGTACTTCCATGTCTTCCTCCCGTGTAAGCATGAGGAGCGGGCCTCCTTCGAGTAGCTGGTGCGTGGTCAGAGACCACCAGCATCGTGGGAGGCCCGCCCTCGTTGGCGGTGCCACACGGGTAGGGAATTTCAGTGAGCGAGACTAGAGAATTTCGATGAGCGCCGTCATCACCCTGGCAAGCGACACCTACGACGCGAACTTTGGTAGCGTTACGCACGGATTGAGATCCTCAGGGTCGTCCGGTCAGTGGTGGCAAAGCGGGTGGACCGCGGGTATTCGAGGACGGTTATGGTGGCCCGAAAGGTTTTGACTCGAGCTGAAGCTCACGCTCGCACGCGGGATGAGCTGATCGATGCCGCAGAGCAGTTGTTCCTCGTCAACGGCTACCGAACAACGTCGATTGCTGCGGTCGCAGCGGAGGCCGGCAGGACAGTCGGTGCTATATACAGCAATTTCGACAGCAAGGAAGACCTGTGTCTCGAGGTGTTGAAGCGTTGGGTTTCAGCTGAAGTAGCGAGTCTCGCGGCCGACCTTGCAACTTCGTCCGGAGACGACGTCGACGCACGTGTCGCTGTTTTGACGGCATGGTGGGCGGGTGTGTCAGCGAACTCAAATCTGGTAATTTTGGTCGCCGAGTATATGCTCAGCATTCTTCGCGATTTCGCTCGGCGAGCCGAGATGGTTAGCACTTGCAAGACAGTTATCGAAGTTTTGAGCGAACTGCTTGCCACGTTCCTCCCCGAGGGTCTCACGACCTCCGATGATGCGGCAATGGAGGCGGCGCAAGCGTTAATTTTCACCGGGGTTGGTCTGTCCGCTGGCCAGGCAGCCGGGGTTATCGGCAGCGATGATTCAGTCACCATCTTTACGTCGACATTGCGACTGATTTTAGGCGATCTCATCGCATCGGTCACGCCAGCGTAGTGAAGAGCCCTGGACGAATCCAGTCAGGGCTGCCTTGTTGAGTAGGCATAGAGGCTACACGGCAGAGGACCGGGCTATTCGGCGTGAGTCTCGGCTGTCGAGTACTACCCGGCGCAACGTCGTTGAGGGTCGTGTTAGCGGTTGCCGATGATGACCTGTTTTTGCCTGTCCGTGGCCATGAAAGAGTATCCACTGGTGGCCAGGTCGAGGTCCCCAACTGGTGGCCGGCTGAAAGTCCCCACCCCGTTTTCGTCGTGTCGATCAGTCGCGGTCCGCGATGTCACCATCTCGTTCGACACGGTAGCCACCACTGCGCTACGCGCTGAAGCGTGGTTCGACGCCGCACAGGTGGCGAGCATCGCCGCTCAACTCGACGACCGGCAGCGGGCGAACTACGAGGTCGAATGCGTCCTGCGCGACAGCGCCGACCAGGTTGTGACCACCGCGACCGGCCACTATCACCTGCGCCGCAGGTGTTCGCGACTGCGCTGTGTTCGGCATTCCAGACGAAGAATACGGCGAATCCCTTGCGGCCCATATTGAACCTACGATTCTGGACCGCTTACCGAGGCGCAAGTACGCAGCTTTCTGCGCGGCAGACTCGCCGGCTTCAAGATCCCGAAGGTGATCGTGTTCGACAACGCGTTGCCACGCGAGGAATCCGGAAAGTTGTTCAAACGGCGCATTCGCGATGTCTACTGACAGGACGCCGAAAGTAAAATCACGTAAGTGGACAAAGCTGTTCCTGCGGCGCATCCGGGCTAGACCAGTACCGTTCAGTTAGTACTGAATGATCGTGCATTCGGGTGACGTGGTGGGTTGCGGATGGTGTTGGTGGCGGGAGCGTTTGGCTGCCCATTTGATGACCTTGCGTTTGACGACGCGTGGGTTCGCTCGTAGGCGGCGTGCGGGATTGAATCGGTGTTGCAGTTTTGCGATGGCGTGGTTCCACATCCGGGTGACCGCTTTATGGTTGTGAGGGGGAAAAAAACTGTGCGAGAGCGATCTTCGCGTGATTCGCAGTGCTGCCACGAATGAGACTCGGTCGGGGTCGTGGCCGCCTGTTCGCGCGGTGTCGACCATCAATGTCCGGATGGCGTAGTGGCAGCACAGGTGGCCCCAGATTTCTTGGAGTACCAGTGGTGGGGATTTCGAGCGCAGTACCGCTCGCGGTCCGCGTTGATGGGTTTTCAGTTCGTCGAAGGCGTTCTCGATTTCCCAGCGTTGAGCGTATGCCAGTGCCAGGTCCTTCGCGGGTGCGCCGGCGGGGTCGAGGATCGTGGTCAACAGGCGGTACTGCTCAGGGTTCTCGCGTCCGTCGTCGAGGGTGTAGTCGATAACCCGCACTGTCAGGGGTGTGCGGTGTTGGCGCTTCGTGCCGGAGGTGGGGATGATCTGCGCCAGCCAGGAGCCGTCGTCGAGGGTCTCGATATGCTTCGGCGAGAGGGTGGATTTGACCCGCCACAACAGGTCGGCGCCGCTCGCTGCCGCCCTGGTCCACATCTCGAAGCCATAGAAGCCGCGGTCTGCCAGCAGTAATATCCCTGATTCGAGTCGATCGATCAGTGCGGTGGCCAGTTCTCGCTCCGAGGTCCTGCAGCTGCCGATGGCGGCATCGAATAGTGCATGTGTGCCGCATTCGGCGACCGCCACCAGTCGTGCTTGTGGGTACGCGGACTGTTCCCCGCGGCTCGAGGCCGGTCTACCGAAATACTCGGTGTTGGCGGGCGTGTCGGCCAGATCCAGGCAGGTACCGTCGATGGCCACCAGCCGTCGCCCTGCAAGCCAGGAACCGGGTGTGGCTGCGACCGCGACAGGCTGCGCAACGCGACGGAACAACGCTTCCAACGGCTCCGATCCCAAACGTGAACGTGCCTGGAAGATAGCCGATTTCGTAGGAGGAGACCTCCTGAGACCACCCCGACGACCAAGACAGGCCGTCGGTGAGCTGCTCGAAGACCTCCTCGTACGACCCGTCAGCGTTCAATGCCATTCCGATCGCGAAATAGGCGGTCACCCGGGCCGTCAACGTCCTACTCCGCTGCTCGGTCCGACCGCACTCCGCGATCACCGAATCAACGACGTCCGGCGAGAAAACCCTGGTCAGCAAGCCCACCGACACCACATCCGACAACCGGCGATCCGACACCGGCTTTACCCGGCTCTTCGATCTTGAGCGGGCAACCCTGGTCCTGAGCTCGTTCGGCGCGTCTACCAGCTGAAAGCCCTTGGCCCCTGAAGTCTGGATGTTGCGACACATTCCGACTGCAGAAGGAACCAAGGGCGTGGATCAGAGTACGACAGTGCTGTTCGGGTTGCCCGGAGTACGCGTGGGCCGTGTGTCCATCGACGATATCGGAGTGCGATTGGTGGAGTTCTTCACCGACGACGAACGGGCAGCGGCATGCCCGGGTTGCGGGGTGGTGTCGACATCGGTGAAGGGGCATGCGGTCACCAGACCGAAAGATATCCCATACGGCGATAGTCCAATTACATTGCAGTGGAACAAAACGCGATGGAGATGCCGAGAGGACTACTGTCAACGCGGATCGTTCACAGAGAGCATCGGCGAGCTTCCACCGCGGTCGAGGGTGACCGGCCGGCTCGGTCGCGCGATGGGCTGGGCTGTCGGTGACGCCGCCCGATCCGTTTCCGAAGTTGCCGCCAGTCATGGCGTGTCGTGGCCGACCGCTCACCGCCGATTCGTCGCCCTGGCCGAGCTGACGTTGAGCGAACCGAACCCAGTGCGGGTGTTGGGGATCGATGAGACCCGCCGCGGCAAGCCCAGGTGGGACCGCTGCGAGAGGACCGGCACCTGGGTGCGTACCGATCCGTGGGACACCGGCTTCGTCGACATCAGCGGCCTTCAGGGCTTGCTCGGGCAGCAGAGCGGTCGCACGTCGGCGACAGTGGTGGGCTGGCTCCGTGCCCGCAGTGCGCAGTTTCGAGACGGTATCGCGTTTGTCGCAATCGACCCCGCCGCCGTCTATGCCTCCGCAGTCCGCACCCCGGACCTGTTGCCGAACGCAGTGCTGGTGGTCGATCATTTCCATCTCGTCGCCAAAGCCAACGAGGCGGTCACCAAGGTCCGGCAACGGGTGACGTGGGATCAGCGGTCCCGGCGTGGGCGGGCGATCGATCCGGAATGGGCAAACCGATGGCGATTGCTGCGCGGTCGGGAACGTATGTCCGACAATGGGTTTACTCGGATGTGGAATGAAATCGACGCGCAGGACCCCAGTGCGCAGATCTTGTCGGCGTACATCGCGAAAGAAGAACTACGAACGCTGCTCTCCACAGTCCGCGACGGTGGAGATCGGCATCGAACCTCACATCGGCTGCATCGGTTCTTCGCATGGTGCATCGATTCGCAGATCCCGGAGTTGATCACGCTGGCGAAGATGGTCGACACGTGGTGGCCGGAAATCAACGCGTTCATCACCACCGGCATCACGAACGCAAAAACGGAGGGCTACAACCGACTGGTCAAGCAGGTGAAACGATCCGCGTGCGGCTTCAGGAACGTCGACAACTCGGCCCGTCGGATACGGTTTCACACGACCCGCTCCGCGCGGGCCAACATTCAGACTTCCTGCTGAGCTGCCCGGTTAAGATCGAAGAGCCCTTTACCCATCCAATGCGAGGCATACCTCATGCTACCGCGCTAGACACTAACTGAACGGTATTAGGGCTAGACAGGACTAGACCAGGGCTAAGTTCGAATTCGCGTTGAGTTATCGGGGGTCGAGTTGTCGCTGCTCAGCGTTGCCCGCATAGCGGCGATTTCGTCAAGGTAGTTGTCGTAGGTCGCGCGCAGGGCTGTGCTGGGCCAGTTTTCGTCGAGCAGTTCGTTGGGTATCAATGGATCGGAGAGCAGGTGCCGCACGGTCGCGGCCGCGACCGTGACACGTTGCATCGGTGTGTACGCATTGTCCATCGCGGTGGTCAGTTCGGTTGCGGCATGCGCCCAGGCATCGAGGTCGAATAGACGGCGGGCGAGGCCCTCAGGATCGGCGTCAGGTTTGGCGGTGAACATTTCGACTCGGGGAGTGAGCGCGGGGGTCCAGCGGATGTCTACGTTGTTTGGGCGCATCCAAACGCCTTCGCGGAGCTCGGCTAATCGTTGGTCGCGTAATTGGGCGCGAAGTGCTGCCCGAGCGTCGGGTGCGGCCCCGGCGCCGACCACGACCGCCATGTGCCATTGGTGATCCCAAGGTTCAGCCGTGGCGGCAGTCAATAGTTGGTCCTGGCGTTCCTGGCGTTGAAGCAGGCGGGGGCTGAGTCGGTAAATGGCGTCGGATCGTTCCAGGTCTCCGGCCGCAACCATTCTGGTCAACGCGACGCGCGCGTTGATAGCGTGGATGTCGAACGACTCCGCGAGATCGACGATCTCAGCGACAGGTGCTTGTGGTGGGTGCGTACCCAGCAGGACGCTGAGAATGACCGACCGCGCAGATAGCGGACGTAATCCGAGCATCGAAGTGACGGGCTCGGGCGCCGACGACTTCATTGTTCTCTTTCATCGGTAGGCGTACTGAGTTCTCGGATTGAGCGTAGCGGCTCGGAACTTGCTGGACGACGGCGACGCCTATCCCCCCGCGTTAGTGAACAGGTCGGGCGCTCATGCGGGGACCAGCCACGGGCTCAACTGTTGTCACGTGTGTCGTCGTCGCGTCGGTACCAGACCCGGCGAGGCGATCGAGTATCCAGCCCAGTCCGGTGATGATCGAGGTGTTGACGCGTTGGTACCCACCGGGAACCAGTCGTTGTTCGAGATCGAGCAGGTGCGCGTCGGCGCCGATGAGGACGCGTCGCGCATCGCGGCGTACCCCTTTGAGAATCACCGCAGCGGCGCGGTCAGCGCTGGTCAGCAGCATGGTGTCGAACAGGTCCATCACCTGGGCGCCACCTTGACCGAAGATTTCCTCGAGCCCATCGCCGACACGAGCAGAGCGCACGATCTCAGTGCGGATCCCACCTGGGTGCACGCACGTGGCGCTGACTCCGTCGTCGAGTAGGTCGAGTTCCTGGCGCAACGCCTCGGTGAAGCCGCGGACCGCGAACTTGCTGGTGTTGTAGGCACTGACTCCGGGTTGGGCTTGCAATCCGAAGACGCTGGAGGTGTTGATGATGTGCCCTTCCCCGGCCTCGATCAGGTACGGCAGGAAAGCCTTGGTGCCGTGAATCACGCCCCAGAGGTTGATGTTGAGCACCCACTCGAAGTCGGCGTAAGAGTTGCCCTGCACCGACCCCGATTGCGCGACTCCAGCATTGTTGAACACAAGGTGCACCGCCCCGAAATGCTGAGCGGAATCAGCGGCCCAGGAATCGACTTGGCCGCGGTCCGCGACGTCGAGGACGGTCCCGGTGACCTCGACGCCGGTATCGCGGATCATGGCTTGCGTGCGCGCGAGTCCGGCGCCGTCGATGTCGGACAGGGCGAGGTCGGCGCCCTCATTGGCCAGGCGCACAGCCAGTGCGCGACCGATTCCAGAGCCGGCGCCGGTGACGGCAGCGGTGCGGTGAGTGAAGGTCTTCATCGGTGGTGCTCCTTGTCGAGAACAATGGGGTCGGCGATCTCGCCGAGTGCGGATTCGGCGAGATCCAGATCGCGGTAGCGGCAGGCGCCGGTTCCGCGTTGGAAACTGGAATTGGCGATCAACCAGATCCCGGTGATCCGTTGGGGGTAGGGCGGTTCAAGGGCGGCGCGGATGTCATCGACGATGCTGCGTCGCTCATCGAGCCACTCGCCGAGTTCTATAGTGCCTGTGCGGATCACCATGTGGGTTTCGCGGTCGCGCCAATACTGCAGTGGGCAGGTAAACACCGTGCCGATGTTGAGTTCGCTCGACCACATCCACGTGAGGTCGCGACCATCGTCGAATTCGACTGCCACCGAAAGGTAGTCGTGAGTGGGTTCGATGTTCTCCGGAAGCATCGAGGGCAACGCGGTGACCAGCCAGGACCACGACATGCGCAGTTCGGGTGTGATTTCGACGTCGACCGGGTGACACAGGATGCCGACGTCACCGGAGGTCACACAGTCGATCTCGTCGCTGGTATCGCTTGCGCGGGTGCGGAATATCTCTGCTGCGCCGAGGCGCGGGTGGTAGTGCCACCCGGCGAGTGCAGGTCGGGATGAGCGGGCAGCGATGGGACCGAACAACGCTGGGTCGATCCGTGCTGCATGTACCAGTCCCGCGTCCGGGTCGGTGTCCCAGCGCGCCACGGCGACGGCGAACGATCCGCGCAACCGCATCCGGCGCACGGCGGTGTCGAGTGCGCCGTTCTCGTCGAGGCTGCCTGGTTCGGCGGCGAGAAACGAGACTGGGCCATCGGTGTCGGCGACGATGACCATGCCGGTGCCGAGCATCGAGATGACCGCACCTTCGCCGACGCGCACCCACACTGCGACGTCGGGTCCGATACCGAGTCCGAGTCCTCGCACAGCCCAGAGCATTCCGGTCGCCAGCACGGTGATGTGATCACCACGGTGGACTACGACGCCGCTGCTCACCCACCCCGCCTTCTGTGTAACCGCCACCGAGGCGACGGTGGCCGACGCACCGGACTCGGCGAGAACCCTGTCGACGCGCCGTGCGAGCGCGGCGGCGTTGATCAGCGGCACGTCCGGGCGGGCACCGATCCGGGAACGGATCAAGCGTGCCAGCGTAGAAACCGAGCCTGGGCGCCCGAGCCCGCCGGTGGGCAGCCGGTAGCGCCGTTCAGGGCGCATCGGTTGTCGTAGCGCGGTGGGCGGACCGGACAATCGGGTCCGTCACGGTGTCGAATCGATAGTCCGACAACGGGAAGTGGTTGCTGCGCCATTTCACATACAACGTGGGTTCGAGTCGGCCCAGTCTGGTTTTGCCCGCCGCATTGAAGTAGTAGCTGTTAGCGGAGGCGCAGTCACCCCGGAACCAGACCGTGTTCTGCGCGGTTGAGTCCATCTTCTCGACGAACCGGCGTTGGGCGTGTGGCTTCACCTCAAAGGTCACTGCGTCGCGTTTGCGCATTTCGGTGACGATGCGGCCGATGTGCGCCATTTGGGATTCGGCCTGATAGAAGAACGACAAACCAGTGAACGATAACGGGTTGTTCAATCCGAACATGTTCGGATACCCAGCAACGGTAATGCCGTCGTAGGACTCGTAACCGTGTTCGCGCCAGAACGCACCCTGCTCGACGCCATCGCGTCCATATATCGGGAAGGCCGGAAAATTGCCCTCTTCCTGCAGCTTGAACCCGGTCGCCAAGACGAGAACGTCGACCTCGGTTTTGCGACCATCTTCGGCGACGATGCCGGTCGCACAGACGTGATCGATGGGTGCGGTGACCAGCTCGACATTCGCGCGGTTGAACGCAGCGAAATACGTGTTCGAGAACGTCGGACGTTTGCAGAAGAAGTTGTAATCCGGGGTCAGCGCGTCCCGCACCGAAGGATCGCGCACCTGTAGCCGTAGATGCGCCTTGGAGACCGACTCCAAGGATTGCAGAATCCACGGTGCTTGGTGGAAATACAGCAGTCCGCTCGCGATGTATTCGATGAACACGCCGTTGGCGGCACGGGCCACTTTCTGCGTCGCTGGGACAGCCCGGAACAGCCGCCGGACGACCTTCGGGATCGGCAGATCCGGTTTAGGCGTCACCCAGATCGGGGTCCGCTGAAATACGGTCACCTGCGCCGCGGTTTCGGCTACCACAGGGATGGCTTGTACCGCGGTGGCACCGGTGCCGATGAAGGCCACCCGTTTGCCGGTCAGGTCGCAGGACTTCGGCCAGCGGGAGGTGTGAATCACCTCGCCCTGGTAGTCGTCCAGGCCTGGGATGTTCGGCTTCTTGGGTTGCGACAGAATTCCGGTCGCAACGATCACGATCCGGGCGGTCATCGACCGGTCGCCGGAAATCTCGAGGGTCCAGAACTGGCCGAGTTCGTCCCACCGTGCCCCGATCACGTTGGTGTCGTGGCGGATGTGGCGGCGCAGGTCGTATTTGTCGGCCACATGATCGGCGTACTGCTTCAACTCTGCTCCGGGCGCGTAGACCCGAGTCCAGTCTGGGTTCGGTTCGAACGAAAAGGAGTAGGTCGCCGAGGCGATATCGACCGCCGCCCCCGGGTAGGTATTAGTGTGCCAGGTGCCGCCGACACCGGTGTCGCGGTCGAGGATGACGAAGTCCTCGATCCCGAGGCGGGCGCACTGGATGCCTGCGCCGAGGCCGCCGAAGCCGGCGCCCACGATGATCACCTCGTGATCGACCGGCTCGGGCGCCAACGCAGCTCGCGCCTCGGCGAACTCGTCGGCGGTAGGTGTGCCCGTCGGCCCGTTGCTGCTCATGCGTTGGTCCTTTGCCCGTCGTCGACTATCTGCAGCTTCGTGCGCCAGTACTGTTCGAGATGCCGCGTCGGGGAATGATTCGGGTGAAAACCGGGGCGGTAGTACTGCAGGTACCCCTTTACCATTGGCACCGTCCACCGGCGCGCGATCGTCGACAATCCGGTGCGCCAGCCCGCCAGGTTGCTCAGTTGGCCGTGCGCGGCGATCAACCGGAACGCCGGCAGTAGTGCCGCGATGAAGACCGGACCGGTGTATGCGGCCATAATCGCGATCCGCTCGATTTCCGATCCGCCGATTTCTTTGTAGGCGTCGAAGACTACGGCCTTGTGTTCACATTCCTCGATGCCGTGCCACACCAGCATCTGTTTGGCTTTGCTTTCGGGAATCGAGTCGATGAACTCGATGTCCGCCAGGATGACCTCGGCGATGAAGCCGGTGAAGTGCTCTGTCGCCGCCGTGAATCCGGCACGTTGCCGTGCTGAGCCGTGCCTTCCGATGTACTGCCACAACGCGTTGATCTCGCGGCAGATCGTGGCGTTGTCGAGGCCTACCAGTCCCGCGAGGTATTTGTTGGCCCTGGAATGCTCAGTGGCATGTTGGGCTTCCTGTCGTACGAACATGTCGATCTCGGCTCGCAACTGCGGATCTTCGATACGATCCTGCACCGACTTCGCCGCTGCAATCATAAAACGTTCTCCCGGTGGGAAGAACATCGAGATTCCGCAAAAGAGTTGGGCAATCATTGGATTGCCGGGTATGAGCGCATCGGGAGCGAGACCGACATCGCGGTAGTCGTTGCCGATTTTGCGGACCGGGAAACCCGCCGAGGTGCGACGGATGACACGCGGTAGTTTTGAAGCCTCGGCGTTTGCGGCCCGTTCAGTTGTGGTCATGGGTAGTGGTCCCTTCAGGACAGTTTGACAGCGGCGCGTTCGATGACCGGTCCGAGATCGAGTCCGGTGGGCAGGGTGCCGTAGGCGTTGCCCCAGCGGCCATCGAGTCGGGTGGCGCAGAACACCTCGGTCACTGCGGGGTGTCCGTGGCGCAGCAACAACGCGGCTTGCAATGCCACGGTGATGTTTTCGGCGATGCTGCGGGCCCGATGCTCGATGGCGTCGTAGTCGCCGAGGCTGTTCTTCAACGCGGCAACATGGGTGTCGAACCGGGTGTCCATGCCGCGGGCGAGGTCGAGTTCATCGAAGAGTACTGGGACAGTTTCGGGCTTGGTGGCCATCGCGCGCAGGGTGTCGAGCGCGGACACATTGCCCGTTCCTTCCCAGATGCCGCCTAATGGTGCCTCGCGGTACAGCCGGGCCATTCCGAAGTCTTCGATGTAGCCGTTTCCGCCGAGGCATTCCATCGCCTCGGCAGCATGCCGCGGCACCCCTTTACACACCCAGTACTTGCCGGCTGCCAGCCCGATTCGTCGTAGCAGCGCCTCGGATTCGTCGCCGCGGGTGGCTCGGTCGGTTGCGCCGGCCATCCGCATCGCCACGATCGTGGATGCTTCGGCTTCCACGGCGAGGTCGGCGATCACGTTGCGCATCAACGGTTGATCGATCAGATACTCGCCGAACGCCTTGCGGTGGGTGATGTGATGCATGGCAGCGGCCACACCGCTGCGCATCATGGTCGCCGCGTTCAGTGTGCAATCCAGCCGGGTGAGGTTGACCATCTCGATGATGGTGCGTACTCCGCGGCCCTCCGGCCCGACCTGCCACACCTGTGCGCCGTCGTACTCTACCTCCGAGGATGCGTTGGACTTGTTGCCGAGTTTGTCCTTGAGTCTTTGCAGATGCATCCGGTTGCGGGTGCCGTCGGGCAGGATCTTCGGCAGCAAGAAACATGTCAGCCCTCCGGGGGCCTGGGCGAGTACCAGGAACAGGTCGCACATCGGTGCCGAGGTGAACCACTTGTGTCCGGTCAACGAGTAGGAACCGTCCGCATTCGGAGTGGCGACGCTCGTTCCCGCCCGTACATCCGATCCGCCCTGCTTCTCGGTCATCGACATTCCGGCGGTGAGGCCTCGTTTGGCCAGTGCGGGCGCCACGCTCGGGTCGTAGTGCCGGTTCGTCAGCAGGGGCTCGTACATCGCCGCCAGGGCCGGCTCAGCCCGCAATGCCGGTACCACCGCATAGGTCATCGAGATCGGGCACGAGTGGCCGGCGTCGACAGACCAGACCGACATCTTCGCTGCCCGTGCCACGTGTGCGCCGATCCGATCCTGGGCCCAGGGTGCACCGTGCAATCCGCTCTCCACGGCGACACTCATCAGCCGGTGGTACTCGGGGGCGTATTCCACCTCATCGATCCGGTGACCGAACTGGTCGTGGGTGCGCAGAATCGGCGCGTTTCGTTCGGCCGCGACCGCGCACGCCACCATCTCCTCGGACCCTGCCAGCGCGCCGAGTGCACTCACCTCCGCTTCGGCCCAGCCGCCGCCCTCCCGGTGCAACGCCTCGAGCAGCACCGGGCTTTGCGCGGTGTTATGTCCGACGAACGGCGGAACCTGGTTATCGACTACGTGCGTATCCGGCATGCAATGCCTCCGGCTCAGAGTGATTGTGACTGTCTGTCACATGTACATTGCCCGACACATTACATGTGAACAGCGATTGTGGGAAGATATGTAATGCGTGACCGACGGGAGCGACCGCCGCGACAAGATGTGACACCACAGATCCCTCATCGTTCCCGACCCAGAAAGTCAGCAACCATGACCCGATTACGTGACGCCACGACCCGCAATCTCACCGTGCTCGTGGTCGGCGCCTTGCTCGCCCGCTGCCGTCGCGCCGACCTTCACACCCTCTGACCGAAAGTGCAGGACTCATGCAACTCCCACGCCGACTCGCGCTGTTCAACAAGTACGTCAACAACCGGGTGCAGAAGAGCTGGGCGTGGCTGATACCACCCTGGGCGATCATCATCCACCAGGGACGAACTTCCGGTCGGGAATACCGGACCCCGGTCCTCGCGTGGCGCAGCCGCGGCCGGATCGTGGTCGCTCTTCACTACGGCGCGCACTCCGATTGGGTTCGCAACGTTATGCATCACCAGAGTGCGTCGATCCAACGACTGGGGCGCACCGCCGTACTCGTCGCCCCTCGGATCGTGGACCCCGCCACCACCGATGAATTCGGGCCCGTTCTTCGACTGCTGGTCCGACCGGCCGAACACGCCCTCGTCGCCGACCTCTCGCATTGATCGACCACCAACCATGGGGACCGCCTACACACCACGATGGGCTAACGACCTCGGCCGCTCGGTGCTGCCCTCAACCCTATTTCTACCCGTGACGGACCATCCGTTCGCTCGCGGGTAACCTCAATTCTGCGTGAAATTGGGTGCGGCATATGCCTTGAATGGGTGAAAGTGCCTGGCCTGCAAGGAATAGTGAGACTTCTCAACGGTCCATGATTCCAAATAGGAAGGCACTCTCAGGGTGAAAAGTGTCGCAGCACGTTCTCGGCCGGCAGTTTCCGCGGACGGTAGAGGTGTCGTGTCGGACGCCGGGGTAGGTCAGTTGCGTGAGGTCGCCGACCTGACCGGGCCGGGCACCCGAATGGTCCTGCGTAAGGAACGCGCGCACCCCGGTGCACAAGTACGCTCCACCGACTCCGACGGGCATCGCGTCACCGCCTTCATCACCGACACCCCCGCCCGGGTCGTGGCCGGTCAACTCCCCGGACTCGAACTGCGCCACCGCCAGCATGCCCGCGTTGAGGACCGGATCCGCCAAGCCAAAGCGAGCAGGCTGCGTAACCTTCCGTTCCACTGCTTCGATTCCAACGCCGCCTGACTCGAAATCATCATGGCAGTAACCGATCTGGTGGGCGAAAGCGATTGCCACCGCCTGGACCCGGATCCGCGCCGCGGTCACCTAACCCAGAATTCCTGACCGAACGAGACGAAAGACCCCGGCCCGGACAGCCCGCCCCCCGACGCGACACCGGCCGACCTGTCATACCCATCCGCCACAATCAACACCAACAGTCGGCCAGAACGGCGAATCACGGTCAGACGAGGCCGCACGCAAAATCGAGACCCGAGAAGGTGAATGTGAACACCGATGCGGCATATATCGAATTCAGCTCGCGCGGATTCGATGCGACGACCATACCGAAGGTGGCGCAACATGCAGCGGTTGAGCGAGGCACGATCTACCGGTTTTGCGGCAGCAAAGAACAAATACTTGGCTGGTACGTGGAGCGTTACAAATCAAGCGAGCGCCCCACGATTTCCTTCATGATTTCGGTGGTGCCACCGTAAATGGTTTGAAACCGGGTGTTGATGTAATCCTGTGCCGCATCGTATTCCGACATCAACCCGTATCCACCGTGCAATTGAACGCAGGCATCGATCACCTTCTTCTGCAGTTCCGTGGTCCACCACTTGGCTTTGGCTGCATCGGGAACGGTCAGCCGTTTCTGTGTGAGTAGTTCGACGCACCGGTCAATATAGGTCCGCGCAATAGTGGCCTCGGTTGCCAGCTCCGCCAGCACGAATCGTGTGTTCTGAAATGATCCGACTGAACGACCGAACGCCTTGCGGTCCTTGCAGTAGGTGATCGTGTCCGCCAACGCCTGTTCGATCGCTGCCACCGCGACGACGGCAATAGCCAGTCGCTCTTGGGGCAACGCCTCCATCAGATATATGAAACCCTGGTTCTCTTCGCCGAGTAGGTTGGTCTTCGGCACGCGGACGTCGCGGAAGAACAATTCCGCGGTATCTTGTGCTTTCAAGCCGATCTTGTTCAGACTGCGGCCGCGTTCAAATCCCGGCATCCCTCGCTCGAGGACGAGCAAGCTCGTTCCGTTTGCCCCCGCGCCAGAGTCCGTTTTGACGACGACGATCACCAGATCAGCGTTGATTCCGTTGGTAATGAAAATTTTCGATCCGTTGACGACGTAATCCTGTCCGTCGGCAACGGCCCTCGTGGTGATGCCCTGAAGATCGCTGCCCGCGCCGGGCTCGCTCATCGCGATCGCCGTGATGGTCTCTCCGGAACAGAATCCCGGAAGCCAGCGCTCCCGCTGCTCGTGATTGCAGTACTTCAGAAGGTATGGCTGGACCAAGTCGTTGTGGACGATGAATCCGGGTCCGTGGACTCGCGCTTTCGTCAACTCTTCGTTGATGATTGCATTGAATCGAAAATCGTCTTGCCCCCCGCCGCCGTACTCCTCAGGTGCCGCCGTTGCCAAGAGGCCTGCGGAGCCGGCCTTCTTCCATAGCTCACGGGGCACGATTCCGTCGGCCACCCACTGCTTGTGGTGTGGCACGCATTCCTTCTCGGCGAAGGCACGGACTGTCTCGCGAAATTGCCGGTACTCGAGTGCTTCCGGTTCTCGATACATTTCCTTGCTCCTATTCTTGTGCGAGCAGCGGCAGCAGCGCCGTGAGCTCGTCGGCGGTGGACAATGGCACCGTGTAGCCGTCGCGGTTCTCGATCTCGTCGAGATGGACCAGGATGTCCTCGGCGCTGGGAACAACACCCTTCCCCGCGTACCACCCTTGCGTGAGTCCGGTGAATACCCGTGCGTACCGACCACCAACTGCGGAGAAACACTCGTGCGTCAGCTCGCATGCTGCGCTCGCGAGGAATACCACCATCGGTGTGACCAATTCGGGCGCGACCTGATCGGCGAAATGACCCAGGAGGTCCTCGGTCATCCGGGTGCGTGCGACGGGCATGATCACGTTGCTGGTGATCCCCGACTTGGCGCCCTCGATGGCGAGCACGTTCGATAAGCCGACGAGGCCCGCCTTTGCCGCACCATAATTCGACTGACCGAAGTTGCCGAACACTCCGGCATTCGAAGAGGTGAACACGAACCGGCCGTATTTGCTGTCCTTCATGTGTATAAAGGCTGGTTTGCTGACGTAGAACGCGCCCCGCAAATGCACATCGAGAACCGCATCGAGATCTGCCCAGTCCAGTTTCACCAGGGACTTGTCCCGCAGGATTCCCGCGTTGTGCACGACGACGTCGACCCGTCCGAACGCCGCAATCGCGGCGTCGACGACCGCTGCTCCGCCTTCGGGCGTCGCGATGCTGTCCAACGACGCCACCGCCCGACCACCGTTGGCCACTATTTCCTCGACCACCCGGCTCGCTGGTACATCGGATCCGCCGGCGCCGGCAACGGAGCCACCGGCATCATTGACGACGACAGCCGCACCGCGGCGCGCAAATTCCAACGCGTACTGCCGGCCCAACCCGCCGCCTGCTCCCGTGACGATGACCGTTTGATCGCCGAATTCGAGTGACATTGCAATCCTTTTCTTGAGTGGTATTTGACGTGCGCGGATTCCTGGCGAAGCCAGCTGCGTTCAGGCTCCAGGATCCTGAGGTGTGCTGAATTGGGCTCGCGTGTAGTCACCGAAAGGCTCGACCCGTTCGCGGACGACTACATGGAATCGGCTGTTGCAGAACGTAATGGAAGGCGTATCCCTCCGGTGTGTGCCATGACACAGTCTAGCCGTTACCCCTGACGTCGATCGATTCGGACCGGCGTGTGTCCAGCAACGCTGCGGCACGCTCGGCGGGCATCGGGGTGTCGAGTGTTCGCTGTACGAATGCGCCGATCTCGGCGATCGCGTCGCGGGCGTCTGGAAGCAGATCGGCGGCAACCTGGAAGACGTGAAAGGCGTTATCCCAGATCTGAAGCGTGAGCGGGACAGCGGCTTCGGCGCAACGAGCGGCCAGGGTTTCGGCGTCCGGCAGCAGGACTTCGGTCGAGGACACGTGGATCAGCGTCGGGGGGAGCCCGGTGAAGTTGCCGTTGACCGGCGACCATGACGGATCGAGTTCGCCGTCGATGGCGATACCCCATTGTGCGGGCAACGCGTAGCCATCGGCCGAGACAAGCGCATCGGTCCGGTTGTTCGGATGTGTCTGCCGAATCGTCGAGTCGTAGTTCGCCCACGGCGAGAGCGCGACGATCGCGCCCGGCATCGGCAACCCACGATCGCGTGCGGCCATCGCCAATGAGAACGACAACCCGCCCCCGGCCGAGTCGCCCATCACGACGATCCGTTCGGCCATGAATCCCTGGTCCAACAAATACCTATAGGCCTCGACGCAGTCCTCGAGTGTCTCGGTGACGTGGGCAGCGGGGATCTGCCGGTAGTCGACGTTCAATAGGGGAACACCGCCGGTGCGGGCGATACGCGCGACCAACCGGCGGTGCGAGTTCAACCCGCATGCGAGGAGTCCGCCGCCGTGGAAGTAGATGATCGCCGCGCGCTGTTCGCTGTTGGGATCGGCGACCGTTCGGTCCCACACCCATTCCGCGCGGAACTTCGGAAAGTCGACCGTGCGCAGTCGGGTCCCCCGCCGCGGGCGCAACGGCCACAACAGGTGGTCGACCCGAGTGCTGATCGCGAGCGCTACCCGTGGGTTGAGCATGTCGTGGCGATCGCCCCATACCGCTGCGTCGAGGCCCTTCCGCACGGTCGCGTGGAGCACGGCGTGGGCGATGCGCAGCCGACGACTCGCACGGCGGGGCAGGTCCGCGACAACGGTGTCACGTATCGGAGCGACGGCTGACAAGCAGGGGGGAGTTGTCATTGCTGGCCCTTCACATCGTTGTGAATATCGGCGAATGAATAGTGGACGTGTCTGTTACTGCCGATGTGCGCGATATCTTCAGGCGGATACAGAAGCCGTTTCCGGCTCGACCTTCTGGTGCGCGCCCTCGTACCGATAGTCATCGAGTGGGAACTTGCGGTGCCCCCGGCTGGCCTCGAAGAATCCCGACGGCCGTAGATACGTGGTGTCGCCTTGGGAGTTGCGGTAATAGGTCGGGACATGGCCGTTGAGTTCAGCGAGGTAGTAGCGTTGGGATTCGCCTTGGCGATAAATCTTTTCGTGATACGCGGTGGCGGCTTCCTTGCGGATTTCGCAGACGTCGGCGCCGCGACGGCGTGTCTCTGTGATGGCCCGGATCGCGTGGTCGGCGGTCATTTCGACGAAGGAATGCCAGCCGGATCCAGTCCATGAATACGGCCCGCATAGGGTCCAGTGGTTGGGCAGCCCGTATACCGACACACTCTCGGGCGCCAACACGGTGAACATGCCGTCCCGACCTGCATGTTCACTTGTTGACATCCACAATTTTACAGTCGATTTCATCTCGAGTTCAGCATCGTGCCAGTGGTGGGCCTCCAGGAGTGTCACCGGCGATCACGTCAGTGTCAGCAGGCTCGATCAGTTGACTTACCGAATGTTTTTGCGTGCGCTGATGAACTGTGACATGCCCCGGACTTCTTGCTCGATGTCGTGGAATCCGGCGTCCGACAGTACGGAGGTGAGCTCGTCGCGGTGGAATCCGCGAAGTCCGATCAGTCTTCCCGCCACACCGGAAATCCGACGAACGGTCGTAGGTCCGCGGAAGCAGCTCGTCATCAGTGCGAATCGGCCACCAGGTTTGAGCACCCTGATCATTTCGTCCACCACCGCGAACGGCTCGGGTACCAAATATAGCGCCGCGAAGCAGCAAGCCGCGTCGAAGGATTCATCATCGAACGGCAGGGATCGGGCATCGCCTCGGATATACCCGACCTGTGCGCCTGAGTTGTCGGCAATTGCCTTTGCGAGCATAGGCGTCGAGAAGTCGAGACCGACCGCCAGCCCCTCGGTGCCGAGTTGCTCACCCAGGAATTTCGTGAAGTTGCCTGGGCCGCAAGCTACATCGAGTAGGCGATCTGAGCCAGCCAGATGCAGCGCCGTGCTGGCGCGATCCAATTCCGCATTCCTGGTGAGCCCAGTCGCCAGCAGTGCACCGCCCTGTCGCCAGGGCCCCTCATAGATTGCTGCCACCAGGGGGCTGTTCATCGCCCACTGTGCGGCTCGTGGGCGGTTATCTGGCGAAGGGGGCAACAAATCTAGGTAGCCACCTGACTGGTCGCCGACGAGTGTGTTCGGACTGATCAAATCTCTGATCCGGTCTGAAGTTGTTACCATGCTTGATCGTCTCCTCTTTGGGGGTTCTGGGCAAAATCGCGCAGGTGGGTATGGAAGAAAGCTGCGACCCGATCCCATGCGCGAGCCTCGCCATCGGGGTAGTTGATTGGAAAAGCTGTGCCCCACTCCGGCGTAGCTCCTGATGTAATGCGTGACAGCGCTCGTTTCCAATACCTGCCGGCGGCGCTTCGCTTCGCCGGACTATGAATCCTCGCTGATCGTCAGCGCTTTCCGTACCGTCGTTGGGGCACTGATCATTGCTGCCTCGAACGCGGCGCGACGGTGACCACGATTCATAAAGTTTGCGCCGAGGCCTGCCAGGTCAGCACGTGAGGCGAGGATCGGCACGACGTGCATTCCGCGTTTACGTGCAGTTGCGATCTCGGTCGCGAGCACGCGACTCATCGGGCGCCGCAACAGAACTTGTTCGGTGACGCCGGCAACTCCGGGGGCGCGACACCCGGCGGGCGATGCCATCGGGGCGATCACGAACACCGTGTCGGCATCAGCCGCATTGATCAGGTCGACCGATGCGGTGGATGCGACACCACCGTCGACGAATCTGCGATCACCGATCGCAACGGGTGGCATCCATCCGGGTACTGCCCACGATGCGCGCAGTGCCTCTCCAGCCGTCGCGGACGGCGCATCAGGGGCGCCGAAGGCCACGCGCTCACCCGCCAGAAAATCAAAAGCCACCATTCGGGTATTCGGGTGTGGTAGCCGGCCAGCGTTGTCGCTGAACGCGTCTGCGAGGTCTTGGAGCCAAGTGGGGTCGCTGCGGCCGATGGGTGCGAGGCCTGTTGCCCGCGCGTGACCGGTGTGCGTCCACAATAGGCGCGGGTTCAGCATTCCTGGCCTTGGGACAAGCGGATAGCTCCGAGGGGTTGCTGCGATGTGCGCTTGTAACCGCACATCGCGTGCGACCCCGCGGTGCATGTCGACGAGTTCCTGCACACCGACACCGCCCGCGAGCATCGTCACCATCTCGGCACCTCCAGAAGTGCCTTGCAACACGTCTGCCTCGCGGGGGTCGATACCGGTCTGTTCGGCGAGAGAATGGAGTACCGCGGCACACCAGGCCGCGCCGATTGTTCCCCCACACCCGATCGCCACCGCGTACTTCGTCATTGGCTTACCTGGCCTGACCTCGAGGACACCGAACGATCGCGCGCGTGTCGATCGGTCCGGTCGAGGTAGTCGCGGCGACCGGCCAAATCAATAGACGTCAATACGCGGTCGTCGATCATGGTGCGAGCGGCGGTCTGTGCGAATTCGGGGCCACGTGCGACAGTCACATCCCACGTAGGCGCCACCCAACAGCGAACCGCGGTTCGTCCTCCCCCAATTCGCAGCGTGGTGAAGGTTCTTGGGCGCGCTATATCGTCGAGTTCGGCCGTCGGTAGTGACCCGCGTAACGCGGCGGCGGAGACCAGCTCGGTCTGTAGCGCTGCAGGCACCTCGTCTGTAAGGGATCGACAAGGTTGCGGGTCCATCACGTCCAGATGCCTTGCTCGGGCTCGCGGTATCGCACCCGCAGCCTCTCCGGCAACTGTGGGGTCGACATCAGCGTTCCACACAGGTGCCCAACGCGTGACGAGAAGTTTTTCGGTGCCAACACTGATCCCGCGCGCACCTCCGGTCGCAATCACAACCGCACTCTCGGCCGATGCCACTCGCCGTCCCAGCTTCATCACACACTCCCGTTGCCCTCGGAGACTCGTCCTCGTACAAATAATTACGCTATGCAGATTGCGGAGGTACGTCAAGTGTTTTGTGGGTGTTGCTGCAGCTGCTGGAACGTGAACCGCACCGGCTTGTCTGAAGGAGACACCTCGGGGCCGACATTTCGCCGATTTCTTTGCAGACAGGCTTTGAGCCAGGTTGACCCTGACCCTCCTGAACGAGGTCTGACGTGCTCAGGTCGACGCCGGCCACCGTCCTGATGTCACCTCCGACGAGGTGGCAGGCATTCGACAACTGGGGACCGAGAGTCGAGAACTGAAGGGGACCAATGAAATATTGGAGACGACGGCGCGACTTCCACGACCAATGCTCAATCGAAATCACAAAAATATTGACGAAGAACTACTCCGCCGACGGGGAGTGTCAGCGCACCTGCCGACTCAGGAGCTGCGAAGCGGGCAGCTCCTGAGAGGGCGCTCGGTCAATGTTGGTGAGATGTTCGCTCTTCGCTGTTCTGCGATCTGGGATGGGTTGGTGACGCCGCGAGAAGGGCAATGTGCGTCGCTAAGTTGTTCCGAGTCAAGCTGTTGGCGCCATCAGAGGGCTCTCAGCCCGAGGTGGCGGGCAAGGAACAGCGGTGCGATCGGGCGGATAGGCAGCGGTGGCAAGAGCGGAGCTGTGATATCGACGCGGTGCAACCGAGCATGAACGACATCGCCGAGCCCCATCTGGTCGAGTGGGTCGCTTTCGGAGCCACCGACTTTGAGGTCGAATTGGACGTCGTGCACGGCGATGGGTCGTTCATTCGGCGTGAACGCGAGCAACATCGGGAGGGGGATGCCGAGTAGCCCGATGACGTTGCGGTGCGGGCGGCCGAGGAACGGCGGCGGGTTGTCGATACGGTCGCCGATGTGGGCGGTCACATCGATGAGTGTCGTGCCGCGACGTTCGGCACTGGCCGAGATTGTGTCACCAGTGTGGTCCCAGCCGATCTGTCCTAGCTTTTTTGGGTATCCGGCGCCTTCTCGGCCGAGGATCAGGGCGGTGTCGTTGTCGACGATCATCCACGGGCAGTGGATCCCGCCGTTGCGAAAACCTGCCTTGACGTGTACGAATAGTCCTGCTTCGAGATAGCCGGGGTGGAACGGGTTGTGTGGGAAGTACGCGACAAACAGGTCGGCTTGCATCTGCTTGGCCAACGTGACTCCGGACGGCAGGTAACGGCGCATCGTCGTCGGGTCTTCGATCTGCATCGTCGCAGACAGGTAGTGCGCGTCGTGATACATCTGTTTCCCCGGGGTTGCGATCCTTAGCGATGCGGCGAGGTCTTGTCGAATGTTCATTAGGGCCTTTCGGGTTGCGGCGCGGTGCGCGCAACTATGTGCGCGCATGGTGTAAATTGGATCGGCGCTCGTGTCGGCGGGCCCGGGCACCGATCCTTCGCAGTGATCACCACCGCCGTCGTCAACCGCAGGAAAGCCGCCGGGTTGGGGAATATCTCCACGACATCGGCGCATCATTTGATTTCCTTGTTGAGCCGCTCGATCGGGTTGTCACCCCCGTTTACCAGTACCGATGTGCGCGATATCTTCAGGCGGATACAGAAGCTGTTTCCGGCTCGACCTTCTGGTGCGCGCCCTCGTACCGATAGTCATCGAGTGGGAACTTGCGGTGCCCCCGGCTGGCCTCGAAGAATCCCGATGGCCGTAGATACGTGGTGTCGCCTTGGGAGTTGCGGTAATAGGTCGGGACATGGCCGTTGAGTTCAGCGAGGTAGTAGCGTTGGGATTCGCCTTGGCGGTAGATCTTTTCGTGATATGCGGTGGCGGCTTCCTTGCGGATTTCGCAGACGTCGGCGCCGCGACGGCGTGTCTCTGTGATGGCCCGGATCGCGTGGTCGGCGGTCATTTCGACGAAGGAATGCCAGCCGGATCCAGTCCACGAATACGGCCCGCACAGGGTCCAGCGGTTGGGCAGCCCGTATACCGACACACTCTCGTAGGCCTGCAGGCCTTCTTCGTTGTAGAACTTGGCCAGGTCGAATCCGTCGCGGCCGAGAACCGTGTCGGGGCGGTAGGTTTCGGGATCGGAGAAGACTTCGTATCCGGTGGCGAGGATCAACGCGTCCAGCTTGTACAGGACACCTTCGCGGGTTTTCACGCCGGTGGGAGTGATCTTGTCGATCGGATCGGTGATCAACGCGACGTTGTCTCGGTTGTATGCCTTGAGGTAGCCGGTGGAAATGGTGGGGCGTTTGGCTACGGGGCCGAAGTTCGGTGTGAGCTTTTCCGCTGTAGCCGGATCAGTGACGACCCGCCTGATATAGCGCCGATAGGCATTGATGGCGACCGTGTCGAATTTGTCCATGGCCGGATGGACCAATCGTGCGGGCGGCGCGATTATTGCACGGAAGAACAGATCCACTGCAACGAGAACTGCCCCGTGCAACGCCGGCTGGACCCCGGGTATCGCGAACGTGCGCTGCAGTGCCCGCGGAACGGCGAAGTCCGGCTTAGGCAGTGACCAGACCGGGGTGCGTTGGAAGACGGTCAGCGCACCGACGTCGGGAGCGATGGTGGGGATGATCTGCACGGCACTGGCTCCGGTGCCGATGATGCCAACTGTCTTGCCGCGCAGGTCGTAGTCGTGGTCCCATGAACTCGGTCGAAGAACTTTGCCTTTGAACGTGTTCGCGCCCATGATGCCGACGTCTTCCTTCGGGCGAACGAAGGCGCCGACCGCACTGATCAGGAACCGGGCCGTGATCGTCGAACCGTCGTCGAGGTGCAACGTCCAGAATCGGCCGGTGTCGTTCCATTCCTCGCGTTCGACGTTGCTGCCGAAGCGGATCTGGGGATACAGCCCGAACCGTTGGGCGACGTCGACGTGATATTGCTTGACCTCGGCGCCGCGGGGGAAGAAGCGGCTCCAGTTGGCGTTGCGCGCGAAGGAGTACTGGTACGCGAGGGCAGGCACATCTACGCCCAGTCCGGGGTAATGATTTTCGTGCCAGCTGCCGCCGACATCGTCGGCGCGCTCGAGGATGATGAAGTCGTCGATCCCGGCCTTGCGAAGTTTCGCCCCTGCCGCGATGCCGCCGGGGCCCGCCCCGATGACTGCCACCTCGTAGCGTGGTTTCTGCTCTGTTGAGGTCATATGAATTCAGCTTCCCGAGTCGTGGCTAGATCAGTTGGAAGACGGTTGATCGGATTCGATTACCGCATATTCGGCCAAATGCGGGGAAGCCTGATCCCGGTTGTCACGATCCGATCCCGTGACGCGGTCCGCCAGCACTGCGGCGCGGTCCGTCTGGCTCGAGCGTGTGTAGCGGTAGTGGTCGAGCGGGAAATGCCGGTTGGTCCAGCTCATGTTGAACTGGGTGGTCGCCCGCAGCCCGGCGGCATTGCCCTGATAGTCGATGTAATAGGTGCTGGAGTCCGTGCAACCCACGTCGAACAGGTAGGTGTTGTTGTTGCGCGCCAACATCCGGTGGAAATATTCGTCGTGTGGTTCTTGCCGGATCTCGGCGCGCGTGGCGCCGCGTCGACGCGACTCGGCGATTACGCGGGCGGCGTGGGCCGATGTCGCCTCTATCAAAGGTATGACCGAACCGGGTGCGTAACTGTAAGGCCCGATGATGTGAAACATGTTCGGGTAGCGGGGAACCGACACCCCTTCGTAGGACTGGTAGCCGTCCTCGTCCCAGAACTGTCCCAACTCGATGCCGTCCGTGCCGTACACGGGGTATGGGGGTGTCGAACCCTTGCCCATGACCTTGAATCCGGTCGCGCTGACCACCATGTCGAAGTCGCGCTGTTCACCGTCCGCTGTCACGATGCCACTCTCGGTGAACTTCGCGATCGGTGTGGTCACCAGGTCGACCTGGGGCTCGGTAAAGGTCTTGAAGTACACGTTGGAAATAGAAGGACGTTTGCAGCCCAGCCGGTAGTTCGGGATCAGTTTGCGGCGCAGGTTTCGATCGCGGACCTGGGTGAACAAATATCCCTTGATGAGCTGCTCGCCGGTACCCAGCAGCGCCGAGGCGGCCCGCGGATGGTCCGATAGTGCGAAGCCGAGTCCCAGGAATGCGTTCACCACGAGGTTGCCGATCAGCCGCACACCCTGCTGAACCGGCGGAATGTCGAGCATCCGGTTCCAGCCCTTGCCCATCGCGAAGTCGGGTTTCGGTGCCACCCAGATCGCGGTCCGCTGATACACCGTCAGCTGCTCTACCTGTTCGGCCAGCTTCGGAATTGCTTGCAGGGCAGTCGCCCCGGTGCCGATTACGGCTACGCGTTTGCCCCGATAGTCATAGTCGTGGTCCCAACGAGCCGTATGCATCATCTTGCCGGTGAAGTCTTCGATACCGTCGATCGAGGGCAGTTTAGGCTGCTCGAGGATGCCCACTGCGTTGATGACATAGCGGGCGGTCAGTTCGTCTCCCGCGTCGGTCGTGATCCGCCACATGTGGTGAGCGTCGTCGAAAACAGCTTTCTTCGCACCGCAACCCAGCCGTAGTTTGCCCCGAAGGCCTTGCTTGTCGACGACTTCCTCGGCGTAGCGCTGAACTTCGCTTCCCGGCGCGAAGAACCGGGACCACGTCGAGCGTGGTTGGAAGGAGAAGTTGTAAATTGGTGAGGGAACGTCCACCGCCACACCAGGGTAGGTGTTTGCGTTCCAGGTACCGCCGACCGTGTCCCACTTGTCGATGATCAGAAAATTTTCCACGCCGACCTTGTGCAGTGCGACGCCGGAGCCGATACCGCTGAAGCCGGCGCCGATGACGAGAACCTCGTAGGTCGGTTGAGCAGTTGAGCCGTTGGTGGAACTCATGTGAGCACTCATTTCTCGAAGCGGGCAAGAAGTGGACGGGCGCGGTTCAGCGCGCCCTCGGCGCGATCGAAGGAGATCACCGAGAGTGCTGCGCGCAGCAAGCTGGGGGAGACCCGGAACGCAATGAACCCGAACCAGGATTCCGGGTTGACCGGAACGATTGCCCAGTTGCGGCGCACGGATCGTTCGATTACGCGAGCAACTTTCTCCGGTCCCGCGATCGCATAGGACTGCACTTTTGCGACATCACCGCGCCACACAGCCTGTTCTTCGTCGCTGAGACCGGCGCGTTCACCGTGTGCCAGCAAATCGGTTCGGATTGCACCGGGACAGATCGCGGTGACCCCGATTCCGTGCGAACGCAATTCCACGCGCAAGGCTTGGGATGCCATCAATACAGCGGCCTTGGCGACACCGTAGGCGGGCACCATCTCCATCGGCGTGTACGCCGCACCGGACGACAGGTTGACGATGTGTCCCCGGACACCCGCATCGATCATCTGCCGGGCAAACACACGTGATCCGTAGATAACGCTCATCACGTCGATGTCAATAGTGCGCTGCCACTGCGCTGCGCTCATCTCCACGAACCCGCCGAGGTCCATGATGCCGGCGTTGTTGATCAGTACCTCCGGGGCGCCGAACTCGTTATGAACCCACTTGGCGAAATTTTCCCACTGCTGCTCGTCGGCAACATCGAGCTGAAACGCATGTGCTTGGCCGCCTGCAGTTGTGATGTCCGCCGCCGTCGCCTCGGCTCCGGAGATGTCGCGGTCTGCGATGACAACCCGGTCACCTTTGGCGGCGAACAGGCGTGCGGTTTCGCGCCCGATCCCGGCCGCACCGCCGGTCACTATCACCGTTTTCATCGTCGTCCTCCCAGTGCTTTGTCGGAAAGACCGACGACTTTGTCGGCCAACGGCATTGCGACTATCCCTATCAGGGCTCGCGACAGGCCGGGGGAGAGCCGGTACAGATACCAGCCCACCCATGCTTCGATGCCGACCGGGACGGTGGCAAAGTTCCAGCGGACCGCACGCTCGATTGCTGCAGCGACTTTGTCCGGCGAGCGGCCGAAGATGTGTTGGCCCCGGCTGAGCTTGTTCGCCCAATCGGCGTTGTCGTGTTCGTCCGCCCCGCCGCGGGTGCTGTTCGCGGATAGCTCGGTGTTGATCAGACCGGGGCAGACGGCGCTGACACCGATTCCGCTGCTCCCGAACTCTGCTCGCAGCGCCTGGGTGCCGAACCAGGCGCCCGCCTTCGCCGTAACGTAGGACGGCGCCAACGGGGTCGGCGCGAAGGCGCCGACCGAGCACACATTGACAATGTGCCCCCGTACACCGGCGTCGACCATACGCTGCACGAAGACACGCGAACCTAGCATCGGGCTCATCATGTTGGTCGCAATCATGCGTCGCCAGTCATCGCCGGTCTGCTCGAGGAAACCCCCCGATATCAGAATGCCTGCATTGTTCACGAGTACGTCCGGCACGCCCCACTCGTCGCACAGCCATTCCGCGAAGTCGTCCCACGCCGCAGCGTCGGTGACATCGAGGTGACGAAACACAGCCCGCCCGCCCGCAGCTTCGATTAACCTGACCGTTTCTGCGCCCGACTTGTCGTCAATGTCGGACACCACCACGGTGGCACCCTTGCGCGCGAATCTGAGCGCGGTCGCTCGGCCTATTCCGCTACCGGCTCCGGTAATCACACATACGCTCATGACTTGCCGATTCCGGCGTGTGCGCGCTCGTAGCGCGGACGAAACATCATCGTTGATGGCTCCTTCGATATCGGTATGGATAGCAATACGGCCCTGCTGCTCTGGTGTTGCCGATCGTTGTTCGCGTGTTCGAGTCGCGACAGTGCTGCGGAGGTCACGGAACCGCCATCGTCGTGGGAGGCGATTGGCCTACAGCACATGGACGTGTGGGTCATCACGGACTCCGTCGTCGCGAGGGTTGCGCTGGCGCGGCGGGAGTGCGCAGCAGACGATCTGGAAGAGCCCGCTCGAGGCGGTCGACGTTTCTCCGGGTCGCGAGTCCGAGCAGCCGACGGCTGGGGCCAGGGAACAGCCGACTGAGACCGTAGCTGACCCAGGCTTCGGGACGGACCGGGACGACGGCCAAGTCACGGTCCGCAGCTCTGATGATGGCTCGGGCAGCGACGTCGGGGTCGCATCCAAGCATTCGCATCACCCGCGTCCCAATGGATCTGGCGGTAGTGCTCAGATATGGGTCGGTGTTCAGCAGCACAGCGTCGGTCACGAGGTTGGTGTTGATCAGGCCGTAACACATGGTGCTGACACCAATTCCGTGGGGCGCCAGTTCCATACGGAGTCCGTCGCTGACGATCTTGATCGCGTTCTTGGCGGCACAATACGACGATGCCAGCGGCAGTGCGCCGAAGGCCGCGACCGAGGCGGTGTTCACGATGTGCCCGCCCTCGCCGCGGTCGATCATCTGCGCGGCGAAGAATGTGCTGCCATACACGACACCCATCAAGTGCACGCCGAGCATGCGCTCCCAATCACGATAGGAATGCTCGAGAACCGTTCCTCCGTAACCCATTCCGGCGTTGTTGACGACGACATCGGGGACTCCGTGGACGTCTCGAACCTGGGCAGCGAGTGATTCGAACGCCGCGGCGTCGGACACATCGAGCACATAGGGGAATGCGGTGCCACCCCGAGCACGAATCAATTCGACAGTCTGCTGGGCTGTGGTGGGATCGATGTCGGTCACAATCACCGCCGCGCCCTCGGCGGCGAATCTCAAGGCGGCCGCGCGCCCGATCCCACTGCCAGCGCCGGTGATGAACACCAACCGTCGATCTTTGCCACGCTGTGCCGGTTTGGAGTCGTGCCCGTACCCATTGTGTCGGGCAACCCGACGCCGCGTCGCCGCGGGTGACCGCAGCGATTGCCAATAATCGTTTCGCGCTTGACTATCCGCGAACGCAATTGCCGGGTTGGCCTTCGCGGCGTGGACGACCGTAGCCGCCACCGCGTCGGGTTCGGTCGAATAAAAGTCTGCAGTCCCATGGTCGAGGTTGCTGATCGATGTGTCGAAGGTTGTGTTGGCGAAGCCTGGGCAGACTGCGGTTACTCCGATGCGATGCGGCGATAGCTCCGCTCGAAGGCATTCTGAGGCGATCAGGACGGCGGACATACTCGCCGAAAACGGTGTGCTGAGCGGGATCGGCACGTAAGCGCCGGACGACACGACATTCACGATCTGTCCACGGTTCTGGTCGTTCACCATCTGCTCGGCGAAGACTTTGCAGCACTCGATTACCCCCAGAATATTGATTCGGAACAGTTGCTCCCAGTCCGAGGTGGTGTGATCGACGAACCGACCTGTCAACTGAACCGTGGCGCAAGTGACGACAAGATCGGGTACCCCATGCTCGGTGTGCACCCGGGCCGCGAACGCCGCCACCGCGCTGGGGTCAGCGACGTCGACATCCTGGGTGTGAACCGGCTCGGTGTCCATTTGGGCGCTGGTACGAGGATCTCGAGCGCTGGTTGCGGCCGCGATGACAGTGGCGCCAATCCTGGCATAGCGCAGTGCAATCGCCCGACCCACGGGATTGTTGGCGCCGATGACGACGACCAGTTTCGGGTTCGGCTTTGTCATGATCGTCGGCGGTCCGATCCCGATACGCCCGCGATGGGTCCGGCACCGATGACCGGTGCCTCGGAATCGGGGCAAATACGCTGTGGGTCGAGAGCTTCCCGAGTGTCGCAGGTGGTCATGGTGCTCCTTTGCGATTACAGGTGAACGGGCAGGGCTTTCGTGCGCGTTCACTGTTGTCGAAGCACGCTCGACGCGCTCTCGACGTTGTGCGCTGGACGTTCACTCGCGTCAACCGCCGACCCCGCTAACCCACGGCCTGCTCGGTGACGTCACCGTGTGAGTCGTACGGCGACTGCTCGGTGACCCAGGCAATGAATGAGCCGATATTCTCGATGGCGCGCCTCGCGTCCGGGAGCAGGTCCGCGCCGGCTTGGAACACGTGCGGAGCCCGGTCCCAGATCTGCAGCCAACGCTGCACCCCAGCCTCGTCGAGGCGGGTGGCCAGCAGTTCCGCGTCGTGACGCAGCATTTCGTGGGAACCGACCTGGATCAGGACCCGGCCGAGACCGGTGAGATCGCAATCTGTCACCGACACAACGTCCACGGCACCGTTGCTAGTGAGAAACCGCTCCACGAACTTGCCGACGTTCGGGCCGAACAACACGTCCCGCGTCACTTCCAAGAGAGCCAACTTCGGTGCCGAGGTCAGTTCGTACATTCCGGCGAGCAGGGCGTGCCCACCAGGTACCGGAAGGCCAAGTTCCTTCGCCTTGATCCCGACCATCATCGCGAGGTAGCCCCCGGCCGAATCGCCGGCCAGCACGATCGAGGAGGGGGAGACCCCGAGGTCGAGTACATGCCGGTAACCGTCGACCGCGTCGGCGATGGCATCGTCCATCGTGTATCTGGGCAGCATCCGGTAGTCGACGTTGAACACCCGCACGCCTGCTGCCGCGGAGATGCGGCTGACTAGGCGCCGATGCGTTCGCAAGCCACATACCGCCCACGCACCGCCGTGGTAGTAGATCACCACCGGCGCATCCGGGGCGACACCAGGGGCGGTAACCCATTCCGCTTTACAGTGCGGCAGTCGATCGGCCCGGACTGTCGTACCTCGCAGCGGAACCACCGCGATCGCCGCGTAGTCGGTCCAGTGCAGCGGAAGGCGGGAAAATACCGACGGCGCTTTATCGAGCAGAATGCCGCCCAACCAGGCCGCCACCGTAATGACGGGTCGCACGATCACACTCAACACATGGTTCGTGAGCAGACTCCACCAGTTCGCTGCTCCGAGGAACTCGGTTCGCGGTTCGTCCACCCAGCTCCGAGGAGTCGGCGTCTCTGTGCCGAGAGTATTCATTTGCTTACCGTCCCGCGGTTCGTGACCCGCGCGGCCAGGCTGCTGGCGTGTGGCATCAGCCGCTGGAGGACTCCGGCTCCCGCGAGATAAGTGCGGGGAAAGTGTCGTTTGGCTGCCCACACCAGTTTCGCGTCGGGGTTGGGCACCACGTAAAGCCGCCCGGCGTCGAATCCGTCCAGCACTCTCCGGGCGACCCGTTCGGGGCTCATCCCGATCAGACGAAGCGCCAGCTGGCCCAGGTTGCGCTCACCGTCGGTCGCTCGGGCATTGGCGACGATGTTCGTTTTGACACCGGTCGGGCACAGGACGGTGACCGAGAGCGGTGTGCCGGCCAATTCGGCGGCGAGGGTTTCCGACAAGGCCAGCACGCCAGCTTTGCCGACATTGTAAGGAGCCATGGTCGGGGCTGCAGCGAATGCGGCGGCCGAGGAAACATTGATGATCCCACCGTGACCGGCTCGCGTGATCTGCGGCAGAAAGAGTTCGCAGCCGTTGATCATGCCCCAGAGATTGATTCCGAGCGCCCATTCCCAATCGGTCTGGCCGATCTCGCCGATGCGTTGTCCACCGATTCCGACACCAGCGTTGTTAACCAGCAAAGTGACGGCGCCGCCGAGCATCTCTTCAGCGTTCTTAGCGAGAAGTTCGAGTTGACTGCGGTCGGCGACATCGCACCGCACCGCGCGCGCGGTGCGCCCGAGCGCCCGGATCGCGGCAGCGGTGTTTTCGGCGCCGTCGAGGTCGATGTCGGCGCAGACGACGTCGCTGCCGCGGCGGCCGAGTTCGACGGCGATCTCGCGGCCGATCCCACCTCCCGCGCCGGTGACTACGGCCCGAGCTCGATGGGTTTCTTTGATCCGTTTCGAGAACATCGTCGTCCTTTGTTTGCCTCTCCAGCCCAACCTTCAGCGGGCGCTGAGAGATTCAGAGTTGCATAGTTCTACTATTCGAATAGTATAACTATGCGCATTGAGATGGCAAGGAATATCGCAGACGGCCGCTGCCCCTGAGGTAGTAATGCGGCCCCCTGCCGCCTATCGCATGCCAACACCGCTCCGGAAGTCCCCGGGCGCGGTATCAAATTCCATCGACAGGACCCCCGATGCCCCAGCCAGCCTTTAGGTCACGACTGACCAATCGAATTGGACGCTTGCCCGCCCCGATCCCGCGGCTGTGGCAACCGATTGATCCGCTCCACGAAAGACTCGAGGTGGGGATCAACCGAATCGAGGAGACCCACATGATGATTCACGACACCCTGGTACGCCCGCTAGCAGCACGGCTGCATACTTCGCCAGCGACAATCGAGAACTATCGAGCACGTCATAATCGGATCGTCGGCCGAATCTATGACTGGCTCCGCGCGGTGCATTGGTACGTCTGACGTAGGTGCCCATTCGCGGAGGTGCCGCACCCTTGTTTTCTCCGGAGAGAGCCGAAGATTCATCGGCGCGAGAACTTCGCCGACCTATTCACGTATCGTCTTTGGTCCCGTGGACCAGCACGACGAAGCCATCGCAGTAGCGGACCAGCCGCCACGTCGGTAACCCCTTTCCACGGCGATAGGCACGCTTGCCCTCGCGGGCCATCGTCCCGCCCGGCTTCCACGGCACCATCACATATCCGCGAGCAGATGGAGTAGGCGAAAGGAACAAGTAGCAGACGTGGGGACTGACCGGTCTCGTCGAGATTCAGCTACGGGATTATCGGTACCAATTCTGCTACATCCGACTTATCCCAGTGGGTGCAACTCGGCCGCGGGTCTCGCGAATTCATTCGGCAGATGTAGTGAACCGCGGTCGCTGTGGAACAGTCGACTTCTGCCATTGCGCTATGGCGCGGCCGATCTCCGTCGTGGGTGGCTCGCCGTAGAGCCATTCGCGGGCGATCCGGTGCCAATTATTAGTCGCTGACAGTTGGCCCAGCACACCAAGAGTCAGAAAATCGGCGCGCCTGGAGAATACATGCTCCGGTGGCAGCTGCTGATGTGAAATTCCGCCGAACTGCGAACTTCGCGGATCGATCGCAAGGACCAGCGCGCTCGTCGCTATTTCAGAGGTGATCGTGATCTCTTCGTCCACCAGATGCCACCCTGCAACCGCATACACATAGTCGATAAAGTCCTGCGCAGAGGTTTGCGACGCGGGATCGATTACGCCGCGGCCGACGCACAATTCGTACAAGTCATCTGCACGTTGTTCTGCTGACGAGCGGAGTAAGTTCCGTTCGAAATCGACGTTGACCGAGTCCATTCGGTTGTACAGGCCGAAGTCGATGAAACTGACTTTTCCGTCGGGAGCTAGCAAAATATTGCCGGGATGTGGGTCGCCGCAGAATTCGTTGTTGGAGAACATCGATCCGATGTAGAAGCGGTAGATCACCTCGCCCAGTCGGTCACGCTCAGCGCTGGGGAGCGCGCGCATCTGTTCGAAGGGAGCGCCGTCGACGAACTCGGTGACCAGAACGTGGGGTGTGCACAGGTCGAGAATGCTGTCGGGAATCGATATGAACGGATGGCCCGAATATTGGCGCGCCAGGGAATGCTGCGTGCGCGCTTCGCGTAGATAGTCGAGTTCGGTCTCGAGATTGCGTGCAATCTCATCGAAAATTGCGTTGTCGCCCAGTGTGGGCCACAACGGTCTCATGAGTTTGCCGAACAGGGCCAAGTTCTGCACGTCAGCCTTGACTGCTTTGTCGATGTCGGGATATTGAATCTTGACGGCGACTTGGCGACCGTCGCGAATGGTCGCTCGGTAGACCTGGCCGATCGACGCCGCGGCAATCGGCACAGTATCGAAGTCGACAAACGCCTTCGACAGCGGTCCGATGTCCGCCTCGATTACCTTGCGCATTATCGGAAACGGGACTTCTGGCGCTTGATCGCGCAGGGCGGAAAGCTTTTCGCGAAACGGCTCACGATATGGCTCGGCAATGAGATCGACATCGAGCATGGAGAGCATCTGGCCGAGCTTCATGGCCACACCCTTCATATTCCCCAACACCGTGACCAACTGCTCGGCCGATCGCATTGTCGACCGCTCAGCGAGGACAGCTCTGGCGTGATCAGAGCGACCGATCATCGACAGCCGCGTGCCCGCGGTTTTGACGGCCTGGCCAGCGGCGAGTCGGCCGAGATTCGTTCCGCGAGTGACCCGCACTTTGGATATTCGTTCGTTCACGAGCTTGCTCCGCCCAGACGCTATTGGGTCCTACTGACCGTCACGATAAACCTCAGATGCTGTAGCGGCGTCAACCGTCCGCGTGGACAACCTATCCGATGCGGATTCTGGAAACGGTCTCCACGCGGAGTAGGGCACGTCGGCGCCTGTCGGTATCGGCCGCCGATTCCGCTGCACGTCTGATCGGTTCGTCGGCGAACACGTTGGTGGCGACGACACGCTGGAGGTGGTCGTCGCCGAGGTTGTCTATGGCATCGAGCAGCTCTGCCGCGGCACAGGCCACCACCGCGTTTCGAATCAGCTCCGCGGTGCGGTCTGCATCCGCTGAACCGAACATCTCAGCGCCCAGGGGCACGCTGAACTCGGGGTCGAGGCGTGACAACAGGGACAATGCCGCGGCGAAGGATTGGCCGCCACTCGCAGCGGCCGCCATGATCATCCGAGACCGTCGAGCTGGTGAGGCTACTCGCATTATCTGGTTGAGCTGATCGGTCGATGACACCAGCGCAGCGGTACGCAATATTCCTTCGTCATCGTCGATGGCGTTCTCGAATTCATGGATCAACTGCTCGTCCGCGAATTCGACGAACAGCGACGCTGTGAGGTAGTCGCCGCGGCGCAGAAGTTCCTTCGCGGCCGGGATCAAGGCACTTGCATCGATGGCGGGTACGAAGTGGGGGATGAGGCGAGGGTCGACGTAGGGTGCAGCGTCGGCGAGATAGTCGGCAGTGAGACCCGAGAGAATCGCCGTCGCTCGATCCTTGTGGTCGCGTCCGACGGCTCCTCCCGCACGTCCGGCAACCTCGGGTGGTACTGCCTTGAGGGCGATCGAGACCACGACAGCGTTGGGTACCAACGGCGCGAGCTTGCTCACCCGGGCGAAAGTCGGCGCGAGGTGATCGTAGATCTCATCGGACATAAATTTACGCAACGCCTTCACGCCCTCGGCGCCGAGCCGCTCGAGGTCCGCCAGGGTGTCGGTTTCTGTACCGAGCAGGTGGGCAAGCAACGACACCTGAGCTCTGGTCGCAACATCGGTCATCGTCGGCTCACTTTCCGAAAAGAATCTTCTTGGCGGGAATCCGCAACAGTCGGGGTAGCACTCCGAGGCCTACGTCGATCGCCGCGTCGAGACGCCGCTTCTCCACTTCCTTGCTTCGCAGCAGCAAATCGAGCAGGTGCTGCGACTCGTCGGCCGTCAGTTTTTCGAGGACTCCGCGCGGGCCACGCAATTCGGTGAGAAGTGGATTCGGCTGTGGTGTCGTCATTTTGGTCCTTTCGGGAGTGGCGGCTATTTGATCGGGAGTGCTCCGTCGACGCCGCCGACATCGCTGATCTTCCAGCCCACATTGCGATCGACCGTCACGTTGTAGGTGACGGTCGTCTGGGTACCCTCGGGGTTCTGGGCGTTGGTGGAGGTAACGGTGACGAAGACGTTTACCTTGTACACGCCATTGTCTTCGGACATCACTTTCGCGGCGATGGGGCTGGCCGTCGAGGTCCATTGCAAAGGTGTGAGGATCTCCTGGAGTTTCGGTGCCGTTGCGTCGAATTTGTTGCCGAGTGCAGGGGTGGTGTTGGTCCTGAGTGCTGCGACCCAGTCGGGGAACTTCTGGTAATTGACCGTGGCGGCACCGACCGCGTAGTCGCTAGCGACCTGTTCGGCGTGTGCACTATCAGCGGCGGTGGAGTCGCGATCAGCGAGTTCACCGCGCGCGCCCAGCAACAGCACGGCGAGAACAACTGCGATGACCGCGAGAACCGTTGTGGTCACGATCCAGACGGCCGTCGACATCCGAATTGAAACCGACCGTGCCGCCGGCTCGGGCGAGGTGTCCCCTACATCGACAGCATCGTTAGTGCCGCTTTGAGTAGTCTTCTCAGTGCTGGCAGATTCCATCAGGGTCTCCGTATGATCGATGGGTGGGCTGTCGACGTTGATTCATTTATCAGTGTTCGGCTGATCGTATGTCGCGAACCTGCGCGGATCGGATCATCGTGTACCCACGATTGTCTGCGCCAGCCCGCCGATGCGTTGCTCCACATCGCTGAATCCGAGATCGTGCAGACGGTCTGTGATCTCGTCGCGCCCGAACATGTGTACGCCGCCGACCGACTGCATCATCGACGCGCGTACCCCTGTCCGGGTGCCGCCGGGCGCGTGGCTGGTGAGAATGACAATTCGGCCGCCCGGTTTGAGGACGCGGGCGATTTCGGAAATGGCGAGAAAGGGTTCGTTGATCAGATACAGGGCAGCGAGGCAGCTCACTGCGTCAGCAATACCGTCGGCGAATGGAAGGCACTCCGCGTCACCGCGCAGATAGGCGACGCTCGGCCCGGAATTGTCTGCGACGGCGCGGCGGAGCATTTCGTGTGATGCGTCCACACCGACGGCCAGTCCATCAGGAAACACTTGCGATCCGAACCATCCGGTGAAGTTGCCGGGCCCGCAACCGATGTCGAGTGTGACGGCGCCAGGGCGCAGGCACAATTGTCGGGAGATGTGTCCGCGGTCCTCATCGCGGCTCAGGGCAGCGGCACCACCGGCAACTTTCAGTCCAATCGGCCTGCCGATCTGATACCCCGCCGAATACAACCGTGTGCGCATGAGTCGCTGTGCGAGCGTACGAACGGGTGGAGGGTCGCCTCCCAGAGTGTCGGCATACCCATCGCTAGTTGCCTCGACTCGTGGGCAGCGTACGGGGTCGACGAGCGCGAGGGCGCGCGACATTGCTGATTGCTTGGCTGACGAGGTCATCATGGGCTTCCGTCGGGGGATTATGGGCGGTACAGGAAAATGTCTGAGGCTGTCCACACCCTGCGGCTGGCGCGTACCCACCTGTATCGATGTCCATCGCCTTGAACAATACAATGAAATATCGCCAATATTTAGATAATTGCAATATTTGTGGCTACTCTGCTCACAGCCGTTGTCTCAGTCAGGAGATCCGAATGGTCGAGTGTTCCTTGAACGCGGTGGTCCACGCTCGGTGCTGGGCAGTGATCGACGGTTTCGCCAATCGAGGGGCGTACTCGACCGTGATTCCTCTGCCGATAGCTTTGGCACTACCTAGGCTCAATACCCGACGCGGTGTCGGTGCAGTTCACGCAATCGATCCGGTGGGGGCGCAGGAACTGATCACCGAGTTCGGCGACGAAGGGCAGGGCGCGAACGTGGGTGGTAGCGCAATCAGCTCTCGGATGGCGCCGTATTCCGAAAAGCGAGTCACTCAAATGGGTGGCAGCTGTCATTCGACTCGTATCCCGCGGCGAATTGCTATCGAGCGAAGGGGCGAACCGGAGTGACTCAGGTGATCAAAGGCCAAGCGGACGCCGGGGGCGACAAGGCGCAGGACACGCCGATCATGCGGACCCCGCAGTCGCTGGCTGGGGTACTGTCGGCGAACTTTCGGGGAGTCTCCCTATCCAGCCTGGAAACATTCGGTCGTGTGGTTGCTCTCGCCCTCGAAGCGGTCGTTGGCACCTTCACCGATCTGTTCACGCGGCGATTTCAATGGGCGGAGACGACGCGGCAGTGCTGGTTCATGATCACAGTTACCGCCATTCCTGCTGTGCTCATGGCGATTCCGTTCGGCGTCGTCGTGTCGATCCAGATCGGCAACCTCATCAAACAACTTGGAGCGGATTCGTTGCTGGGCGCGGCCGGCGGAATCGGCGTGATCCAGCAGGGCGCTCCGCTGACCACCGGGCTGTTGCTGGGTGGTGCCGGAACGGCGACAATCGCAGCCGACCTTGGCGCACGAACTATTCGCGAGGAGATCGACGCGCTACGCACTATGGGTATCAACCCCGTGCATCGGCTGGTGATCCCGCGCATGGTGGCGATGCTTTTCGTCGCGCCACTGCTCAATATTTTGATCATCTTCGTCGGCGTCGGGGCGGGCTATGCCGTCGCGATCGGGCCGCAGGGTGTAACCCCCGGTAGCTATTGGGAGACGTTCGGCGCCTTTGCATCGCCCACTGACGTGGTCATTTCGATAGTCAAAGCGTTGATATTCGGATTCCTGGTGGTGATCATTGGCTGCCAGCGCGGGCTCGAGGCTAGGGGCGGACCACGCGGGGTCGCCGAGGGGGTGAACGCCTCAGTGGTGCTGTCGGTGGTGGCGATCATGATCGTCAATGTCCTAATCACACAATTAACCACGATGTTCCATCCGATGCAGGTCGCGTGATGGCGTCGACGTACACACCCAGGGGATTCGGGTGGGCTCTCACGCTGCTGCGGCGCCTGATGGGGCCTATCGAATCGCTGGGATTCGCGGTTAGTTTCGTGTGGCAGGCGTTGGCGGCAATCCCCTTGACGCTGCGCAAGTATCGTCCCGAGACAATGCGCACTATCACCGATATGACGTGGGGTAGAGGTTCGCTCATCGTTGGCGGTGGCACAGTCCCTGTCCTTGTCATCCTCGGCGTCGCCATAGGCGCTGGAGTGGGAATCCAGGGTTACACTTCGCTCAACATGGTCGGTATGGGCCCGCTCACCGGGATCGTTTCCGCGTTCGCCAACACCAGGGAATTGGCGCCCATCGCAGCGGCGATCGGGTTCGCCGCGCAGGCTGGGTGCCGCATGACCGCCGAAATTGGATCGATGCGGATTTCCGAGGAGATCGATGCCCTGGAGTCGTTGGGACTGAGGTCGGTTCCGTTCGTGGTGACTACGCGGGTCGTGGCAGGTGCTGTCGCGGTAGTACCGACGTTCCTGGTCACGTTGTTACTGAGCTACTTCGCCTGCGGGGCGGTGGTCGAGATCCTGCACGGACAATCGGCCGGCGTCTACGACCACTATTTCTTCCAGTTCGTGAACCTGTTCGACATTATCGCGGCCACAATAAAGATGCTGGTGTTCAGCATTGCGGTAATTCTGATCCACTGCTACCAGGGCTACTTTGCGACCGGTGGTCCCGAAGGTGTCGGTGTGGCGAGCGGGCGGGCGGTGCGCGCCAGTTTCATCGCCATCATCACCCTGGACATGTTGTTGACCCTGCTGTTCTGGGGCGTCAACTCGGCAATCGAATTTACGGGGTGACCGACCATGCCAACATACGGATTACCCGGAGCAACCGCGACACGTCATAGTGCGATCGTCGTCGGTGCTCTCACCCTTGTCGCCTGTGTAGTGCTCGTCTTCGCAGTGCGCTCGGTGAACAACGCCCGGCAGCCTGATCCGTTGCAAATACAGCTGCGCACCAGCCAGATCGGAGACGGCATTGCTCCCGGCGTGGGTGTTCGGCTGAACGGCGTGCACATCGGTACGGTGGCCGCCGTCGACGCTAAGCTTGGTGGAACGCAACTATTGACACTGGCTCTGGACCGAACCCAGGTGGCGGGACTGACCGATAGCTTCCACGTCGACTATGCGCCGTCGAACCTGTTCGGCATCAGCGAGGTCGTATTGAAGGAGGAGGCAGAAGGATACCCGCTTGTGAATGGCGCGCTGGTCGATCTGACCAAGTCGGCGCGCGTACGCGACGTGACGATGGGTAATCTGCTGCGCTCCCTGTCCGACACCACGTTGACGGTGATTACGCCGGAACTGACCGACACACTGAATCAGTTCGCATCCAGCCTTGACTCGTTCACCCCTTTGCTCGAGGCGATGGTGAGCGTCTCCACCGCGATCGCCGACACACAGCGGTACCCCTCATCTTTTCTGATCCAGCAGTACGGCGCCTTCTTCGTCGGCGTGGGCGGCTTCACCGATGGCATGATCAAACTGGTCGACAGGATCTACAACATCGATGCGGTGCGCAACGACCGTGAGCGATTCGACACCGGGGTGAGTCTTGTCATCGATGACTTGTTCCCAGGAATCTCCGGGTTGCTGAACACGGCGGATAGCTACCTCGGTGGCTACGCGGACACGTTCGCTGTTCTTGTGGGCCAGGTCGCGCAGACCGTGCCCGAACCGGGGCAATCGCATGCAGATCTGTCGGCCTTGCTCGACCGGCTGGACCGCTCCTTTCGGCCGACGATTGACGGACCTGCGATCGGTCTGGACATCTTGTTGCGCGAAACGCCAGTTCTCGCGGTACCCCTGCTGGGCACGCACTCCCCGCGAGAGTCCGTGCAGTCGAGAGGTACCAAGTGAAGAAGCCGAAGTCGATTCCCTCTCTCATCGTGCGGATCGCATTGTTCACCGGGTTGATCGTGGTAATGCTGGTCGGTGTTATCTCTGCGATCGAGCGACCGGTCGACGGCCCAACCGCCACCTTCGATGCGGTGTTCACCGACGTCAGCGGACTCAAGGCCGGCAACGACGTACGTATGCTCGGTGTCTCAGTGGGCAAGGTCGAGGCCATCGACCTGCAGGGAAACGAAGCCCGGGTTCGCTTCTCGCTTCAGGGGGACCGGCCGTTGTACGGCACGAGCACGCTCTCCATTCGCTATCAGAACCTCACCGGCCAGCGCTACGTCGATATCAAACAGCCGAACCTCTCGGGTGGCGTACTGCGGCCGGGCGCCACGATCGGCATCGATCACACCGTGCCATCGTTCGACATCACATCGCTGTTCAACGGCATGGAGCCGGTCCTGACCGAATTCTCGCCAGAAGCGCTCAACCAGTTCATGACCAACGCGATCGCAGTCATCGAAGGTGATGGTAAAGCGGTGGGCGCCACGCTGGACGCGGTCGGAAAGCTCGCATCGTACGTGACCGATCGACAGGCCGTAATCTCGCTGTTGTTGAAGAACTTCGAGCGTGTTTCCGAGCAACTGGGCGGCAAGTCGCCGGAAACCGCGATCTTGATCGAAGGTATCGCGGACGTATTCGTCAACCTGCAGAAGCAGTTCGACGGTCTGCTAGAGTTTGTCTCTGTCGCTCCGCCAGTCCTGGGGCCATTGAACAGCCTGATGGCGGCGCTCGGCTTCTCCCAGCCGAACAACCCAGATCTTCAAAACGCTCTGCGGATGCTGAACTCGGACCCGCAGGCAACCGCTGATCAGCTCGGCAAACTTCCGGGACTGGTACAGGCTCTCACCGCGCTTATCCCGTCGAGGGATAACCACGTAAACATGGAATGCGCCCGCGGCTCCGCGGACGTGCCGACTGCTGTCAGGGTACTGATTGCGGGACAGAGGATCTCGGTATGCAAAGGCTGAGGAAAATAGCGCGGTCGCTGGGAGCGCTCCGCTACGGGCAGGATACCGATCCCCGTATGCAGCGACTGCTCGGTGTCGCCGGCGTAGCCGCACTGGTGTGCGTGCTGGCCGCGAGCGTCATCGTCTACGTCGTGCCCTTCGGTAAAACCACCTACTCGGCTCTGCTGAGCGAAGCCGGTTCCGTGCATTCCGGTGATGACGTTCGGATTGCCGGGATTTCCGTCGGAACCGTCAAAGGACTCGATTTGCTGGACGAATCGGTAAGGATGACGTTCACAGTGGAGAGCAACGTGTTCATTGGCGATTCGACGGCACTCGACATTCGGATGCTCACTGTGGTCGGAGGCCACTATGTCGCGGTCTTCCCGGCCGGAAAGACCGGGCTCGGTTCGCACGATATTCCCGAGAGCCGGGTCCATCTGCCATACAGCCTGATTAATGCGATGCAGGACGCCCAGCGTCCCCTCTCCGGCGTCGACGGCAATACACTCCGCGACTCCCTTGCGAATCTCACCGCGTCGCTGCAGCGAAGCCCAGGTTCGGTCAAAACTACAGCCGATGGGCTCACCACCCTGGTGGGCATGCTTGACAAACAAAAGGACGATGTCGGTCGTGCTCTCGACGTCGCCGAGGAATACGTCAAGGTACTGAGTAACTCGCGGTCGGTGATCGGAGGCATGTTGTCCAAGATCGGGCAGATGGAGGACCAAATTCTCGATCGACGAGGCGAGGTGATGGCGTCGTTGCAGGTGTTGTCGGAATTGCTGGCGCGCATCGCTGCTATCGAACCCAGCTACCGCGAGTCGCTGGAGCCACTGGTGGACAAACTCATCGAACTCGCGCCCCCACTGCGCGAACTCGGTGGCAAGCTTGGCGGCGTCGCGCAGGATCTCGCCGCCGCCGGCGAGCGACTGCGCGCGGTAATAGCACCCGATGGCATCACCGTGGATCAGTCGGGAGTCGCACTGCCGGCGATGTGCGTGCCGGTGCCAGGGAGGTCGTGCTGATGTTGCGACGCTTAGCGGGCTCTCGTGGACTCACCAGCGTCGCCGTCGTGGCGCTGGTCGCGATAGTGGCCCTCGTGGGAGCGTTTGTTTTGCTCCAGCCGACGAAGGAGCGCATCGCATACTGCGCGACGATGCCGGACAGCATCGGACTCTATGTCGGAAACGACGTTGCCCTGCGAGGAATCAAGGTCGGCTCCGTTACCTCGCTTCATCCGGACGGCGCCAACGTGCGCGTCGATTTTAGGGTCGACGCCGACCATCCTCTACGCGGGGACGTCATGGCCGCCACCGTCTCTGACACCATCGTCGCAGATCGTCTTCTCGCGGTAAACAGCACACAGGGCGCGCTGTGGAACCCACAAACATGTGTCACCACGACAGCGACTCCGAAGAGCATCACTCAGACGTTGGATGCCCTCACCACACTCGCCGAACAACTCAACGGCGGCGACAATCCGGCAAAGCAGAACACATTGAGTGAAGCAGTACGCGAACTCGATTCCGGCACAAAAGGAATCGGACCGAAAATTAGTACGGTTACCACCGATCTGGCCTCGGCGCTCCGTAATCCCGACGGGGCTATCTCCGACCTCGGCTCGCTCATCGACAACCTCTCGTCTCTGTCACAGAGCGTTGCGAACGGCTGGGGGGACCTGCGCCTGATGCTGGATGGATTGGCGCCGGTATTGGAGCTCGTCAACACCGTCTGGGAGCAGGTCATCACGATCGTTGACTCGCTTGCCGTGATTCTTCCGTGGTTGAACGACATAACCACCAAGTACGGCGGTCCGATCATGGACCTGCTGAATCAGGCAGTGCCTGCGCTCGACCTGGTCGCAGCCAATGTGGGCACCCTGCAGAAGTTGATCGACATGATCCCCGTCTACGCCGACGCGTTCCGATCGACTGCAGATCCGGAAACGGGACGAGCCAAGATCAGCTATAAGCCGCCGAGAGTGGCGCTGGCGACACCGGACGCCGCGCTGGTGTGCGGCGCGATCAACGCCATGGCACCTGGTCGGTGCACCAATTCAGCTGACGGTCTGGCATCATCGGATCTAGTCACCACTGTGCTCACACTCGCCGGAGCCCGACCATGAGCGCCTACGATCCGGTTCGGCGCGCACTCACGGGGGTAACGCTCATGGTCGTGGCGACTCTGCTCGTGTCTGGGTGCGGCATCGATCCCAGCAATATTCCGACTCCCGGCAATGGCTCCGGTGGATCGACCTACCGGATTCACATCGAATTTGCGAACGCGCTCAACTTGCCGTTGCGTGCGCCGGTCATGGCCAACGGTGTAGAAGTTGGCGCGCTGACAGATGTGTCGCTCACGGACCCGACGTCGACCTCGGCCGGCGAGGTGCGCGCTGATATCGATATCGAGCAGTCCGTGTCGCTGCCGAGTACGACTACCGCCCAGCTCCAGCAGGACACGATTCTCGGCGACATCTACATCGCTCTCGAGCTCGGACCCAGTGGCGGCGCACAGATCCCGCCCGATGGGACGATCCCGATCGCGCAGACTGAACCGGCGTTACAAGTCGAGGACCTACTGTCCGGCTTGGCGACCTTTGTTTCTGGCGGTGCGATCCAGGCCGCTCAGGATGTTGTGAACCGGCTCAACGGTGTTCTCCCCGCGAAACCAGCTGAGACTCAACGTATCTCCGATGTCTTGAAGAACGATCTCATCGATGTCGCGGCCCACCAGGCAGATCTGAGCGCCTTCCTCGATGCTATCGATGCCAACACCCGTATGGTGCTCGACAACAAGGTCGCGCTGAACGAGCTGCTGACCCCACAGGGCGTGGTGACTGTGGCAGCGATCATTAATTCGTTGATCCGGCTCATCGGTGTCATCGGCGCACTCGGATCCATTGCGCGCGCGCTCGAATGGATTGCCCCGCTCGCTACGGCCGGCAACGCCGCAGCAGGGGCGTTCGTACCAATGGTGCTCAATCCAGGTCGCCCGCTCAACCTGTCGGCGCCGTCCAACCTCACCAGATTGGTCGCATTGGTGCGAGATGAGTTGATCCCGTGGGCCCAGCGTCCGCAGGTGGACATCATGGGTGTTCACCTCGATCCCCCGCCGAATGAGAGTCCGGTCTCGACCGACGACCAGGTAGACCAGATCGTCGGCGTCCTGCGAATGATCGGAATGGTGCGATGAGACTACCCAGACCAAGTTCGGTCGTATCCTTGACCGCGATCTTCGTTTTGGCGGTGGTCAGCGCCGCCTACCTCCTATTCGGCATAGCGCGCGTCGACTGGTTCGCAGACCACTACAACGTCACGATGGTCATACCCGACTCCGCGAACCTCGTGCCGGGCTCGCCTATTCTGCTTTCAGGTATTCGAACCGGACAAGTCACCTCCGTTCAAAACGTCGTGGGCGGAGTACGAGTACAATTCCAGATCGATTCCGCCACAATGATTCCAGCGGACAGCCCTGTCGTCATCGAGACTCTTTCGGCGCTCAGTGAGCCATACATCGATTTCCAGCCGAAGTCCGGCGCCGGGCCGTACATCCATGACGGTCAGTTGATCCAGACGCAGTTCGTCCGGAACCCGAAGTCGCTACCGGAAGTTGCGACCAACGTCATCGACATACTCCAGCAGATCGATCCCAACGCGACATCTTCGATAATCGATACTTTCAGCGCATCGATGGCCGGGACCGCGCCGGTTCTGCCGCAACTGACACACGCCTCGGACCTCCTGGCAGCTACCATACTCAGCCGCGAGCCAAAGATTCGCGCTTTGCTGACCAATGCGCAGGTACCGGGCCCGGACGTCGCGAAAGCCGGCGCGCAGATGGCGGCCGCCGGGCCGATATGGGATCAATTCGGCGTCAAAGTCGCCGACGTCATCAGCGCTGTTCAGCGCCTTCTGAACGCGCGCCCGGTCCCGGCCGCTTACACCGAGGGTAATGGT
Organism: Rhodococcus sp. G-MC3; assembly: GCF_030063335.1. Taxonomy (GTDB): domain Bacteria; phylum Actinomycetota; class Actinomycetes; order Mycobacteriales; family Mycobacteriaceae; genus Rhodococcoides. The sequence goes on from NZ_JASISW010000003.1 coordinate 318,780, forward strand.
CTCGCTCAGTTCATTCCGCGCTTGAGCGACTACATCGCGCGCGTAGGGCCCGATCTGCAACAGCTATATCCGATTATGGGGCCACTGCTGACCCGAGCGGGTAACTCGCTGGTCGGGGTCGACCTATCGGACCTGATCGGTCAAGCCGTAAACATGGTAAGCCCGGACGGTGAAATTCGGCTGGAGATCAACGTCAACCATCCGTGATGAGCCACTGCCGCGGGGCAAGGATTCCTCCGCGGGGCGGGGCCGCTGCCGGTATAGCAACACCTTCCGAATATGGTCGTTATCAAGAAGCGGGTCGAGTAGTGTTCACCGCAGTTGGCGCGCTTGGTGGTTCGACGGTTCGGCGGAGGGGAATGCCTCAGCCCCAGATCTGTCACCGTGGTCCGGTCGCGCGATCCGCTACAAACTTCGAGCCTGCTATGTTGCGCTCATAATCGAATTCGAAATTCGAGACGTTCGCCGATGGCCCGCACCGAGTGGGAGTGTCATTCATCGGTAGCCTCGGAGGCTCTAACTTATCGCGATGCGCACCGTACGTTCCACGAAAGTCACAACGGTGCAACCATTCTCGTCATACGGTCCGACCTGCACGCGAAGAATCCTCCTACGGAACCTAACGAAGAAGCGGTGATCGTTCGACGGCGCGGGCGGTTTCGAGAGCGCGTAGTTGCTGGATCAGGATTTTCAGCGTTACCGCTTGGGATCAGCTTCACTAGTTTTGAGAAGCGCAACGTCGTTGCCGTACATTCGTGGGAAACTCAATCCAGCTTGCGCAGCAGCCGCGGAACGACCTTTCCGGTGGAATTTCTGGGCAGGGCGTCGATGAAGCAGACATCGCGCGGCACACTGAACCGCGCGAGTTTGCCCTTCACCTCCGCCGTGACCGATTCCGCAGTGGGGTAATCGGATCCGGCGTCCTCACGAACGACGAACGCAGCGAGACGCTGCCCGAATTCTGGATCGGACACGCCGGTGACCGCCACCTCCCGGACGCCGGGCATCTCGGCGATCACTCGTTCGACTTCCTGCGGGTAGACATTCTCGCCGCCGGACACAATCATGTCGTCGACTCGACCCTCCAGAAATAGAAGTCCACCCGCGCCGATCCGGCCCAGATCACCACTGGCCATGAGTCCGTCGATCACCTGCTTCGACTCACCCGGACGGGTGTATCCGTCGAAGAGCATGGAGTTGCCGACGAATACTTGACCGATAGCCCCGCGCGCCGCCGGCGTTCCATTCACACTGAGAATCGCAAGCTTCGTCCCAAACGGCGCCCTCCCGGACGTGGCGGGATGCGCGGCGAGTTCGTCGGGGGTCGCGATCGAAGCGAACGATACTTCGGTACTCCCGTAAATGTTGTAGAGGATCTGGCCGAACCGACGTAACGTGTTACGAACTAACGGGGCAGGAATGGCCGATCCGCACGCGATGATAGTGCGCAAGCAGGATGTGTCGGCTGAGGACAACTCCGCGTCGGGTAGATCAAGAATCCGGCCGAGCATAATCGGCACGACGTACAAATCTTGCACTTGATGCCGTTCGATCGCCCGTAACGCGTCATCCGGCGCGAACCGGCGCTGAAGTACTGCTGTTGATCCCAAAGCGATACTGCTGATCAGTGCACCGAAGCCCCAAGAATGGAAGATCGGTGCGCTTATCAATCCGACGTTCCCGGACCGCAGCGGAATTCGCGACAGCAACGCGGCCGCGGGCAATGGATTGCGAGGTACGGAGCGCCGCGCGCCCTTGGGGGTACCGGTCGTCCCGGACGTCAAGATGATGCACTGCGCCACCCTCGGCCGGAATGGCAGCCGGGTTTGCGAACGGCGTGCGATGAGCTCCATGACCGTCGGAATCCCTGGCCGTAACCGTGCACCGTCTGCCGGTGTCCATGCTTGGATCAACTCGATTTCGTCCAATTTGGCGGCATCGGGAAAGTCGGCATCAACGATGAGGACCTCGGCTCGCTGCTCCCGCAACACGTCAGTCAGTTGGGTGCCGGCCAGGCTGGTGTTGATCAAGATCTGGTCCGCCCCGACCCGGCCAGCGGCGACTACGGCCTGCAGAAACCCGCGATGGTTGCGACATAGAATTGCGACACGCGCTTCTCGACCGACACCCTGGTCGAGAAGCGCGCGTGCTAGCGCATCAGTTTCGTTGTCGAGCGTGCGGTAGCTGACCGGTCCGGCTTCGTCGATGAGCGCGATGCGGGTGGGAAACCGTCGCGCGGTGACGGCCAGGGCTGTGGCGGGTGTGACATCCCACCTCGCAGCCGCAATTCCCATTTGCGCGAGGTGCGCCGACCCTGAAGGCCGTAATATGCCAGAACGCAAGATTGCCCTCGCCAAGTCGATCGCAGAGTTCAGCACTGTGTTGCTCCTTGCGAGCTGTCGTGCGGGGTGGTTCACCGTAAGAATTACACCAACATGTAATCAACGAATTCGCTTCGGGCACGAACCGGCCCGTGCCCAGCCGTTCTCGGCGAGGTGGCTTGTGGCCGAATTTACCGCGCCGTGCTGGTGGGTGCCTCGAATTGGGCACGTTTGTAGTCGCCGAAGGGTTCGTCGCGTTCGTGGACGGCGCCACGGAAACCGGTCTCGGCCGCGCGTTGCTGGAAACCGTACCCTTCGCGCGTATGACGGGAGATGCCGTCGAACACGGTGCTGATCATCGTCGAGTTCGCGACGCCTTGTGCCAGCAGGGTGCTGTTGAGAGCTAGTTTGACCATCATCAGTTGATTGATCGGCATCGCCGCGATTCGTTCGAGCAGGATCTCGGTTCGCTCGTCGAGTTCGGCGGCGGGAGGCGCCTCGATGGCCAGTCCCCATTTCTCGGCCTGTGCCCCGGATAGACAGTCTCCGGTCAACAGGAGTCGCTTGGCTCGGGCATCGCCGAGCCGGTGTGCCCACATGCCGGCGGCCGGGATGCCCCAAACTCGGGTAGGTGGGTAGCCGATCTTGGTGTCGTCGGCGCAGATGATCTGATCGGCGTAGAGGGCGATGTCGGTGCCGCCGGCCACGGCGAATCCGTGGAGTTTGGCCACGACGGGTTTATTGGCATGCAGTAGCGATGCGAAGCCGCGATTGAATCGGCTCATCATCGCAAAGTCGATCATCGGATCCCACGTGCCGGCGGGGTTGTGGTTGCAGGCCTGCACCACCCCGTCGAGCACGGTACCGGCGACGGGGTCGGCGGTACCGCTGTCGAAAGCGTTCTCCGCGAAGATCGACAAGTCGTATCCCCCGCAAAAGCCTTTCCCCCGACCTGAGACAACCATGACGTGCACCCGAGGGTCGATATCGGCGCGTTCGACCGCAGCTGCCAGTTCGATCGGGGTGTCGGCGGTGATTGCATTGCCTTGTTCGGGTCGGTTGAAGGTGATTCTGGCGATCCGCCCGGTCACCTCGTAGGTCAGCGTCCGGTAGTCCGCTGATTTAGCGCCAGGGGCGGGACGGCCTGCGAACAGTGAATCTTCACCCTCGTTCCATCCTTGTCGCCACGATGCAGCGTTGCCGTCGGGATTGATGGTGTGTGTTGTCATCTGTGCCTCGTTCGAATCGGTTGTTGTTCGGCGGTCTCGGGTCAGTGTGTCGAGGCGATCCGGCCCCCGCAGAGTCTCTCGGCACTGCCGGCCCTCTCTGGCATAGCTGAGCACTTTGCTTGTTTAGTAAATTAAACAGTGTTCAGACAAGGTAGCGTAATAGATTCGCGATGGAAAGGAAGTCCTCCGATGAGCGAGGCTGTGAAAGCGAACCGCCGTGCTGCGGTGAGTGACTTCAAAGCTTCGGCAATACTCGAGGCTGCCGGTCGGGTCTTCGAAACCGAGGGGTTGGACGGCGCCAGTATGCGTGCCATAGCCAAAGAAGCCGGCTACACGGCAGGTGCGATCTACGCGTATTTTTCGTCCAAGGAGGTCCTCTACGCGGCGTTGCTCGATCAATCCCTCACCCGGCTCGCCGCGGCCATCGAGGAGGCGGACGTGAGGACACTGTCTGCTCCCGAGCGATTTGTGGCCGCAGGCCTAGCGTTCTATGACTACTACGACGAGAATCCCCGCGATCTCGACCTGGGGTTCTACCTGTTCCGTGGTGGCATCAAACCCCGCGGACTGACCTCCGAACTCGACGCCGAACTCAACGGCAAACTTGTTGCCAGCTTGCGTCCGATCACCGATGCGGCCCGGGGCCTCGGTATCGACGGCGAGGCCGCGCGCAAGGTCACCGCTGATGCTTTTGCCCATGCCACCGGGCTCCTCCTGCTTGCGCACACCCGCCGTCTGGACCTGTTCGGGTTCGCCGCCCGAGATCTCCTCGGTGAACACCTCTTTGCACTCCTTCGCGACCTCGGTGCGCGCTGAGCACGCAAGTTCTGTCTGCCCGATTGCCGGGGCCGCCGTAGACTTCGCGCTCCAACCTGACGGAGGTAGCGGCTGCCTGCTTCAGGCAGTAAGTAACGGGGCGAGGTAGCGGCGGGCGAATGTACGGGCGTCTTCGCCGGTTGCGAGCGGGATCGCGCT
>NZ_JASISW010000040.1 GCF_030063335.1 Rhodococcus sp. G-MC3
TATCGGGTGGGATCAAAAACCCTTGATCCAGATTCGAAGGTCGGTAATCGCGCGCCACCACACGATTATCTCAAACCCGCACCCACCAGCACTCGAGCGAAACACCCTCAATTAAGCAACAGGCTCCCTGCGGCGTATTTCCGCTCACAAAGGCCGAAGGCCTTCCCCTCGGCGGAAAGCAGTACCCTACTTCGGTGCCGTCATCCGAACTCCCCACCGTGCCCGCCCTGCTGAAGGTCGCGGTGCACTCCCTCGGGGGGAAGGAGCGAAGCAACCAGCTCACGATGGCGTCGGCGGTCGCTCACTCGATCGACTCCGGTCAGCATCTCGCGGTGCAGGCAGGTACCGGCACCGGTAAGTCGCTCGCCTACCTGGTTCCGAGCATCAGACACGCCGTGGAGTCGGGACGCACCGTCGTGGTCTCCACTGCCACGATCGCGCTCCAACGCCAGCTCGTCGACCGAGATCTCCCCCGCCTCGCCGATGCGCTCACCGGTGCACTCGGGCGAAGGCCGAAGTTCGCGATCCTCAAGGGCCGCAACAACTATCTCTGCATGAACAAGATTCACACCGGCGCATCCGAGGAAGCGCCCGATGCCGAACTGTTCGACGCCTTCGCGATCTCGCGACTCGGCCGTGAAGTGGTACGGCTGACTCAATGGTCGTCCGACACCGAGACCGGCGACCGTGACGATGTCGTGCCGGGCGTCAGCGACCAAGCATGGCGCCAAGTCAGCGTCACCGCGCGTGAATGCCTGGGCAAATCTCGTTGCCCGGTCGGCGAGGATTGCTTCGCCGAACGTGCACGAACCGAAGCCTCGCAGGTGGATGTCGTGGTCACCAACCATGCGTTGCTCGCGATCGATGCAATCACCGGAATCCAGATCCTGCCGGAGCACGACGTCGTGGTGATCGACGAGGCCCACGAACTCGTCGATCGGGTGACCGGCGTTGCCACCTCCGAGCTGTCCGCTGCGACGGTCACTGCGGCCGCGCGTCGCTGCGGCAAGCTGATCGAGGAAGAGATCGTCGACGCACTCGACGGTGCCGCGGAGAACTGGGCCGCCGTTCTCGACGACATGCCCCCCGGCCGGTGGGCCTCGATACCGGACGAGGCGGCGCCCGCGCTGGCGTCGATCCGAGATTCGGCGTGGGCCGTGCGCACGGCCATCGGTCCGCAGAAGCCGGGCATGGCCGCATCGGATCCGGAAGCGGCTGCGGCCCGCAACGCCGCGCTCGTCGCGATCGACGAGGTCCACGACAGCGCTGTTCGAGTACTCGAAGCGTTCGACGAACCTGATCCCGCGAAGCGCAAAGATGTTGTCTGGCACGCCGTCGACGATTTCCGCGGCAACGTCAAGCGCACGGTCCGTATAGCTCCGCTTTCCGTGGGTGGTCTGCTTCGTACGCGGTTGTTCGCCGAGTCGACGGTGGTCCTCACGTCGGCGACGCTCACGGTTGGTGGTTCCTTCGACGGCCTCGCCGTGAACTGGGGACTGCCCGCCGAGAATGCAGGCCGTAGCGACACGGCAATGGCATCAGGAGTCGAGCCGCCATCGGATACGGCGTCGTTCCATTGGAACTCACTCGACGTCGGGTCCCCGTTCGATCACGCCAAGGCCGGCATTCTCTATGTTGCCAAGCATCTTCCAGCGCCGGGGCGCGACGGATTGTCGCCGTTGTATCTCGACGAGATCGAATCGCTCGTCTCCGCTGCCGGTGGGCGCACCCTCGGGTTGTTCTCGTCGATGCGCGCAGCGAAAGCAGCCGCCGAAGCCATGCGCGAGCGCCTCGACACTCCTGTCCTGTGCCAGGGCGACGACGCAACGGGTGCGCTGGTGGACAAGTTCGCCGCCGACGAAGCGACGTCGCTGTTCGGCACGCTCTCGCTATGGCAAGGCGTCGACGTGCCTGGCCCATCGCTGAGCCTGGTGATTCTCGACCGGATCCCGTTCCCTCGGCCCGACGACCCACTTCTCGTCGCACGTCAGCAGGCTGTCCAGTCACGCGGTGGAAACGGCTTTCTCGCCGTGGCGGCCAATCACGCGGCGCTTCTTCTCGCCCAGGGCGTCGGCCGACTCCTGCGCAGCGTCGACGACCGCGGAGTCGTTGCCATGCTCGATTCACGTTTGGCGACGGCTCGGTACGGCGGTTACCTCAGGGCCTCGCTTCCACCATTCTGGGAAACTTCCGACCCTGAAGTCGTCCGCAAAGCATTGGCTCGACTGGCAGGTAAAAGCTAAAGCGTAGGCAGTTTGACCAGACCGAGTTCGGCGTCTCCCACGAGAAGCCGGTGGTGCGGTAACACTCGAACCGTGTAGCCCACCGAGCCACTGACCGGCAGTTCGGTATCGGCCTCGAACACCTCGCCGAGAGTATCGGTCCCGGTATGAGTCATCGCGACGGTACGAGAATCGGTGAGATCCTCGTCTTCGGTCACCCGTCCCAGCACTGCTTGGACCACTACGTCCGACGGCGACAATCTGCCGAGGCGAATGTACGCGCGCAAAGTCAGCTTCGCCCCGATCACCGGCGTGTCCGGTAATCCTTCGGCGTCGACCTGTTCCACCTCGACCGACTGCCAGGACTCCTCCACGTGGCGACGGTAGGCCGCAATATCTTTGGCTCCCGAGTGGAAATCAGCATTCACGCTGCGCGCACCCTCGGCGGCAGGTGCGTAGTAGCCGAGGGTGTAGTCACGAACCATTCTGGAAGCCAACACTTTCGGACCGAGATGCTCGAGTGTATGACGCACCATTTCGATCCACCGAGTCGGCACGCCATCGGTGCGATCGTAGAATTTCGGCAGCACCGACTGCTCCAGCAGCTCGTAGAGCGCAGCCGCTTCCAGATCGTCGCGGCGGTTCTCGTCGGTTACACCGTCGGCTGTCGGTATCGCCCAACCGTTCTCGCCGTCGAACATCTCGTCCCACCACCCGTCTCGGATGGACAGATTGAGACCGCCGTTGAGCGCGGACTTCATTCCCGAGGTACCGCAGGCCTCGAGCGGACGCAGGGGGTTGTTCAGCCACACATCGCATCCCCAGTACAGAAACCTGGCCATCGACATGTCGTAATCGGGGAGGAAAACGATTCGATGCCGCACGTCCGCCTGGTCGGCGAAGCGCACTATCTGCTGTATCAGTGCCTTGCCGCCGTCGTCGGCCGGGTGAGACTTTCCGGCGACGACCAACTGCACCGGGCGCTCGGGATCGAGCAGCATACGTTTGAGCCGTTCGGGCTCACGGAGCATCAGCGTCAAACGCTTATAGGTCGGCACGCGTCGCGCGAAGCCGACGGTCAGCACGTTCGGATCGAATACACCTGCAGTCCAACCGATTTCGGCCTGCGTCGAACCTCGCTCCAGTGCGGATCGGCGTACCCGACGGCGTACCTCGTCAACCAGCTTCCCGCGTAGTTCGTTGCGCGTAGCCCACAGCGTTTCCGATGGCACCGTGTGCAGCTGCTCCCAGCCGCGGGCCTCCTCCAGCGCCTGCGGACCGACGACGTCGCGCGCCAGATCCATCCATTCGCGCGCCGCCCATGTGGGGGCGTGGACACCGTTGGTCACCGAGCCGATCGGCACTTCGGAGGTGTCGAATCCGCGCCATAGATCACTGAACATCTCACGCGAGACGATTCCGTGGAGTTTGGACACTCCGTTTGCACGCTGCCCCAGACGTAACCCCATGTGCGCCATGTTGAACACCGACCGGTCACCCTCGGCGCCGAGCGCAAGGATCCGTTCCATCGGAAGACCCGGCAGCAAAGCAGAATCGGGGTTTCCATCGCTACTACCGAAATAATGACGAACCAGATCGGCGGGGAACCTGTCGATTCCGGCCGGTACCGGAGTGTGCGTCGTGAAGACGGTACCGGCACGAACCGACGCGAGAGCCGAATCGAAATCCAGCCCGCCTGCGGTCACCAACTCACGGATTCGTTCGGCACCGAGGAACCCTGCATGGCCCTCGTTCATGTGGAACACTTCTGGATCCGGCAAGTCGGATTCGTGCGTGTATGCCCGTAATGCCCGGACTCCGCCGATTCCGGCGAGAATTTCCTGCTTGATTCGATGATCCTGGTCACCGCCGTACAACCGGTCGGTCACACCGCGCAATTCCGGGTCGTTGTCGGGGATGTCGGAGTCCAACAACAGCAATGGCACCCGGCCGACCTGCGCAATCCATACCCGCGCGCGGAGTACGCGGGAGTCGGGCATCGAGACGTGAACAAGCACGGCAGCACCCGATGAGTCGGTGAGCAGCCGAAGCGGCAGACCCTGTGGATCCAACGATGGGTAGCGCTCGGCCTGCCACCCGTCGGCAGTGAGGGACTGCCGAAAATATCCCGAGCGGTAGAGCAAGCCGACACCGATCAGCGGCAACCCGAGATCGGATGCTGCCTTCAGGTGATCGCCGGCCAGAATCCCCAGACCACCGGAGTAGTTGGGGAGGACTTCACTGACACCGAATTCCATCGAGAAATAGCCGATCCCGGCGGGGAACGACTTTCCGTCCTGCTGCTGCTTCTGGTACCAGAGCGGCCGCTCGAGGTAATCGCGAAGGTCCGCGGCCAGGCCACCGAGCCGTGCAAGAAAGCCTTCGTCGGAGGCCAACTCTTCGAGTCGAGCCGGAGCCACGGCGCCGAGCAATCCGATCGGATCCCGCTCGGTTTCTATCCACAGCAACGGATCGATTTCCTCGAACAATTGCAGGGTGGGCGTGTGCCACGACCAGCGGAGGTTTGTCGACAGCTCGTCGAGGGCACTCAAACGCTCGGGTAAGTGGGCTCGGACAGTGAACCGACGCAAAGCTTTCACTGCACGAACCCTACCCACCCACAGCGCTGGAGCGGACTGACTTGCCGATCTCGTTCGACAAGGGCCCAAACTCGTTCGACGAGGGCACAGCTACCGATACTGCACTACGGTTGTTGGTAGAGCACGCCGACCATCGGTTACCCGACCATCAGTTATACGGCGGTCGCAGCACCTGCGGCCGCGGTCAAGCGAAGAACGGAGTGTGAAGTGACAGGTCGACTCGGTATCGACAATGTCCTTCCTGACACGGCTACCGGAAAGTACCCCGCCAAAGCAGTGGTGGGCGAAGCTTTTCCGGTGTCTGCAGACGTATGGCGGGAGGGCCACGACGCCGTGGCAGCCACGCTTGCCGTCCGAGGGCCCGGGACCCGCACACCTTTGCGGATCACCATGACACCAGGTCTCGAACCCGACACCTTCGACGCACTGTTCACCCCTGACACCCCTGGTTTCTGGATTTGCCGAATCGAAGCATGGAGCGATCCGGTGTCGACGTGGCGACACGCCGTCGAGGCCAAGCTCGGAGTCGGTCAGAGCGCAGCGGAACTTGCCAACGACCTGGAAATCGGCGCGCGATTGTTCGAAAGAGCAGCCACGGGAGTCCCCAAAGAAGAACGTGCGCTGCTGAGCGACGTCGTCGGATCGTTGCGCGATACCGACCGACAGCTGCCCGCACGCGTGTCCTCGGCGTTCGCGCCCGCCGTGACGGAACTGCTGCACGATTACCCCCTACGCGAACTCCTGACCCGTTCCACCGCGATCAACATCTGGGTCGACCGCAGCCGCGCGCTCAACGGAGCCTGGTACGAGTTCTTTCCCCGGTCCACCGGAGGCTGGAACGACGACGGCTCGCCGCGTCACGGCACCTTCGCGACGTCCACACAGCAACTCCCCCGCGTGGCGCGCATGGGATTCGACATCGTCTACCTTCCGCCGATCCACCCGATCGGTGCGGTCAATCGCAAGGGTCCGAACAATTCGCTGACCCCGGAACCCCACGACGTCGGTTCACCGTGGGCCATCGGTTCGAAGGACGGCGGGCACGACGCGATCCATCCGGAACTCGGTACCGAGGCGGACTTCGTGGCCTTCGTCGAGGCCGCCAAGGCACTCGATCTCGAGGTCGCACTGGATCTCGCACTGCAGGCAGCTCCGGATCATCCGTGGGCGGCCGAGCACCCCGAGTGGTTCACCGTTCTCCCGGACGGCACCATCGCCTACGCCGAGAATCCGCCGAAGAAGTACCAGGACATCTACCCCGTCAACTTCGACAACGACCGACGCGGAATCTACGAGGAAGTACTCCGAGTCGTCCGGCACTGGATTTCATTGGGAGTGAAGATCTTCCGGGTCGACAACCCACACACCAAGCCGCCGGACTTCTGGGAGTGGCTGATCGCCGAGGTCAAGAAGTCCGACCCGGATGTTCTCTTCCTCGCCGAGGCGTTCACTCGACCCGCCCGTATGTACGGTCTCGCGATGCGCGGGTTCACCCAGTCGTACACATACTTCACGTGGCGAGTGGCCAAGTGGGAGCTCACCGAATTCGCCGAGGAGCACGCACGACGCGCGGATGACGCACGCCCGAATCTCTTCGTCAATACGCCGGACATCCTGCACGAGAGCCTGCAGCACGGCGGACCGGGAATGTTTGCGTTGCGGGCCGCTCTGGCCGCAACGATGTCGCCCACCTGGGGCGTGTATTCGGGATACGAGTTGTACGAGCATCAGGCGGTTCGGGCCGGCAGCGAGGAGTACCTGGACTCGGAGAAGTACCAGCTCCGTCCGCGGGACTTCGACGGCGCACTGTCACGAGGCGAATCGCTGGAACCGTGGCTCACCACGCTGAACTCCATTCGCCGCGCGCATCCAGCGTTACACCAGCTCCGCAACATCCACTTCCACCATGTGGACAACGACGCGTTGATCGCGTATTCGAAGTTCGATCCGAACAGCGGAGACTCCGTTCTGGTGGTGGTCAACCTCGATCCGTTCGGCGCCGAAGAAGGCACCATCTGGCTCGATATGCCGCAGATCGGGCTCGACTGGCACGACACACTGACCGTTACCGACGAAGTGACCGGGCAGCAGTTCCATTGGGGGCAAGCAAATTTCGTCAAGCTCGAACCATGGAAGGCGGTGGCGCACATCCTGGCGCTCCCAACTGTCCCCTACCCTGCACGACTCGAATTGGCCTACCGCGGCAACCGGAAGTGAGTGGGAAGAAGACGTGAGAGACAAGACGACTACACCTGATATCGCCCCTCCGAACGGCAACGATATCGAGTTGCTGGCTCAGGGAACGCACTACAACCCGCATTCGATCCTGGGTGCGCACCCGGTGACCGGCGGGACGGCGATCCGCGCCCTCAAGCCGAACGCCGAGTCCGTCTCGGCACGCATCGGCGGTGTCGATTACCCGTTGACTCACGTCGCTCACGGAGTGTTCTCCGCTACAGTGCCGTTCGACGACCTGATGGACTATCGACTCGTCGTCACGTGGCCGGGTGGACACACATCGGTCTCGGCCGACGGTTACCGTTTCCTACCGACCCTCGGAGAGCTCGACCTCCATCTGTTCGGCGAAGGCCGCCACGAACGTCTCTGGGACATCCTCGGCGCACACGAGCAGAACTACACGACGCCCGACGGCGACGTCAGCGGCGTCTCGTTCGCCGTCTGGGCGCCTGCTGCATCCGGCGTCACCCTCATCGGGGGGTTCGACGGCTGGGCCGGACAGACCTTCCCGATGCGTGCGCTCGGATCCACCGGCGTATGGGAGCTGTACGTGCCCGACCTCGGGCCGGGAACCATCTACAAGTACCGGGTTCACGGCTCCGACGGAGTGACGCGGGACAAGGCCGACCCCATGGCCTTCGCAACCGAGATCCCGCCTGCCACAGCATCCGTCGTCACCAGTTCGACGTTCGAGTGGAGCGACGACGCATGGCTCGAAGCCCGCGGGGCCGTTGAACCCACCGCCGCTCCGATGAGCGTCTACGAGGTCCATCTGGCGTCGTGGCGGCAGGGACTGAACTATCGCGAACTGGCCGACCAACTCACCGAGTACATACTCGAAACAGGCTTCACACACGTGGAACTGCTTCCGGTCGCTGAGCATCCGTTCGGTGGATCCTGGGGTTACCAGGTCACCTCGTACTATGCACCGACGTCCAGATTCGGCAGTCCCGACGACTTTCGCTTCTTCGTCGACCGACTACACGAGGCAGGCATCGGCATCATCGTCGACTGGGTGCCCGCGCACTTCCCGAAGGACGAGTGGGCACTTGCCCGGTTCGACGGCGAACCACTGTACGAGCACGGCGACCCTCAGCGCGGCGAGCAACTCGACTGGGGCACTTTGGTTTTCGACTTCGGCCGCCGAGAGGTCCGTAACTTCCTCGTCGCAAACGCACTGTTCTGGCTCGACGAATTTCACATCGACGGCCTCCGAGTCGACGCCGTCGCGTCGATGTTGTACCTCGACTACTCGCGTCCGGAAGGTGGGTGGACGCCGAACATTTACGGCGGACGCGAGAACCTGGAGGCAGTTTCCTTCATCCAGGAAATGAACGCGACGGTCCACAAGAAGTTCACCGGTGTCGTCACCGTCGCCGAGGAATCGACGGCATGGCCCGGCGTCACCCGCCCGACCAGCGTCGGTGGCCTCGGCTTCAACATGAAGTGGAACATGGGCTGGATGCACGACACGCTCGGTTTCCTCGGGCGGGATCCCATCCACCGCACGTACCACCACCACGAGATCACGTTCTCGGCCGTCTACGCATGGAGCGAGAATTATCTGCTCCCGATCAGCCATGACGAGGTCGTCCACGGCAAGGGAACGTTGTGGACGCGCATGCCTGGCGACGATCACGCGAAGGCGGCCGGAATGCGCGGCTTACTCGCGTACATGTGGGCACATCCGGGCAAGCAACTGCTGTTCATGGGCCAGGAGTTCGGGCAGACCCGCGAGTGGTCCGAGGAACGCAGTCTCGACTGGCATCAACTCGACGAGAACAACGACGATGGTCTGCACCGTGGAGTGCTGACGCTCGTCAGTGATCTCAACAAGGTCTATCGAGAGCACGGTGCGCTGTGGACTCTCGACTCGTCGCCGAGCGGCTATTCCTGGATCGATGCCAACGACACCGAGAACAACGTGCTCAGCTTTCTTCGCTACGGATCGGACGGTTCGGTCGTGGCGTGCGTCTTCAACTTCTCAGGAGTCGTACGCGGCGACTATCGTGTCGGATTACCGGAACCCGGACGCTGGACCGAGATCCTCAACACGGATGCAACCTCGTACGGCGGCTCAGGAGTCGGCAATCTGGGTGAAGTCACGGCAACGTCGCACTCGTGGCATGGCCGACCTGCGTCAGCGCAGGTCGCGCTTCCTGCCAATGGCGCGATCTGGATAAAACTGGAGCGATAGATGAGTGGCGGTCGTACCCGACGCACACTGTGGATGACCGCCTTACTCTCGATGACCGTCCTGTCGGCGGGCCTGCTGAGTGCGTGCAACCAAACGATCGACGGTCGCGCCGTGTCGATCTACGACAACCCGTTCAACGTCGCGGGCCTGCCGGTCACCGATGGACCGAGCGGGCCCAGGCCCGGTGCACCCAATTCGGCGTTGCGGGTCGAGAACGCCGAGGGCACCGACGCCGATCTCATCGCGACCAACGCCATCGATGACATCCAGCAGTTCTGGAAGCAGACATACCCAGAGTTGTTCAAGACTCAGTTCGCTCCGGTGTCGAAGTTGATCTCCTGGGATGCAGGCGAAGACGAGGGCGAAGGGATTCGGTTCTGCGGTCTTCGAACCGGGGGCGTTCCGAATGCTGCGTACTGCATGCGGGACGACACCATCGGCTGGGACCGAACCATCCTCTTACCTGCACTGATCGATGCGTTCGGGCCGATGTCCGTCGTTATGGTCATCGCACACGAATACGGACACTCCATCCAGCATCAGTCGGGACTGGTCGGTGACGACACCCCGACGATCGTCGCCGAACAACAGGCCGATTGCTTTGCAGGCGCATTCTTCCGGCACATCGCCGAGGGCGACGCAGCGCACTTCACGATCAACACCTCGGACGGCCTCAACGACGTTTTGGCCGCCACGGTGTCGGTTCGCGACGTCGACCCGAACGACCCCGAGTCGGTCCACGGGTCGGCATTCGAACGCGTCACCGCGGTGCAGATCGGGTTCACCGACGGTGCCGAATCGTGCACCAAGATCGACGAGAACGAAATCGACACTCGCCGAGCAGATCTGCCACAGAAGTTCAGCGACGCCGACGACGACGGTGAACTCCCGGTCACCCGAGAAACGCTCGAGTCGTTCGTCCGGTCGTTCGAAAGCCTGTTGAAGATTTCGGATCCGCCGACCGTGACCTACGACGGCACCAACACGAACTGCCCGGAAGACACCGTCACCGAACCGGTGTCCTACTGCGCTTCGACCAACACGATAGGTGTCGATGTCGAAGCGCTCGCAGAACTCGGCACGGCTGAAAGGCCGCACCGCGGAGATATCATCCCGCTCAACGTGTCCGGTGACTACAGTGCCTACGTGCTCTTCGCCTCTCGCTACACACTCGCCGTGCAGAAGGAAGCAGGCCAACCCCTGAACAATCCGCAGACAGCACTGCGGTCGGCTTGTCTGTCCGGTGTCATCACTGCGGGGCTGAGTTCGGAGAACCCCGAAGCAACCGAGCTCGAAGTGTGGCTCTCCCCCGGCGATCTTGACGAGGCAGTCTCCGGTCTACTCAGTGACGGCCTCAGTGCAAGCGACATCAACGGCGTCACACTCCCCAGCGGTTTCTCACGCGTCGATGCATTCCGATCGGGAGTTCTAGGCGGCGAGGATACCTGCAACCTCCGATACCGTTAGTCAGTAGAGCGCAGACGCCAGCTTTCGCCTGGATGTCACGACGATCGGATCGGAAGCGTCGAAAAGCTCGAACAGTTCCAGTAGTCGAGTGCGAAGCGCCGTGCGCTCGTCCCCCGCCGTGCGCTTCACGCCTGCAATGAGTCGACCGAAGGCAGCTTCCGGATTCTGCTGCGACAGTTCGACATCCGCTGCCTCGATCTGCGCCGCAATATCGGTCGGCGCTGCATCGGCCTTGGAGACAGCGTCGACGTCGATGCTCTGAACCCTTGCCAGGAACTTCACCTGCCGCAGAGCGGCCTTGGCGTCGGAGTGTGCAGGCTCGGCATCGATGATCGCCTCGTACTCGGCAATTGCCTTGTCGAAATCACCGTCGTCGATAGCGTTTTCCGCTGCGATGAGTCGCGGGTCCTCGGGCTCCGGCTCTTCCTCGGTCGGGGCCGCACCCGGCAGTCCACTGAGCTTTCCCGCCGTTGCTTGTTCGACGGCGTCGAGCCATGTGCGAAGTTGCTCATCGGGCTGTGAGCCCTGGAAATCTGCGAGGGGCTGACCGCCCGCCACCGCGACCACCGTCGGGATTGCTTCGACGCCGAATGCCTGCGCAATCTGCGGGTTGCTGTCGACGTCGATCCGCGCATGGATCCACGCGCCGTCGGCTTCCAGCGCCAACTGACCGAGCTGACGTGTGAGCTCGACCGACTGCGGGGAACGTGCCGATCCGAGATCTACGATGACGGGCACCTGAGAAGACCTTTTGAGGACCTCGTCCTCGAACGTGGCTGTTGTCACATCTACGATCAGGGGCACCCCATCGGCGCTGTCGGAGCCGCCTGCGGGCGGAGGCGCCGGGCGATCTTTGAGTCCCGAGAGGTCGATGGCTCCGGCAATGGAGGCCGGAACGGCTGCTGCGGGGCGGGCTGACGAGCGAGAACCGGGTCGAGTCACGCCCACTAGTTTGTCACTAACCCGGTCCTCTCACTACCGGTGAGGTCGATCAGGCGATGCCTGCGTCCTTCCTCACCGCGGTCGGTTGTGTACTCAACTCGGCAAGGTGGCCGTTGCGAGCCGCCCACACCTCGAAGATCACGGTTCCGAAGGGTGGCACGCTGGCAATTGCCGCGACAACGGTGGTCACGACGCTCCACCGGAGCTTCAACGCGGTGATGACTGTCACGATGAGGTAGAGCACGAATACGGCCCCGTGGATCGGACCGAAGATCTTGACGCCGATTTCGTTGCCGTCGGCCGGGAGATACTTGAAGGCCATTCCGATCAACAGTCCGAGCCACGTGAAGGCTTCGAGGACCGCAATGAATCGGAATCGTTTCGCAGTGGTGCTCAGATCGAAGAAGTTCTGCATGTCGACTATTCTGCCCGAGATCTACGACGCATTGTAGTGGCTCTGGTCTCACCTTGCCGGTGCGACCAGAGCCACCTCGCGCGCTGACTCCGACTCGTTATGTCTTGGGCACGCGCACGATCAGCGCGTCGCCTTGCCCGCCGCCGCCGCACAGCGATGCCACACCGATGCCGCCGCCGCGGCGCTGCAGTTCCAGCGCCAGATGCAGTGCAATACGGGCGCCGGACATTCCGAGCGGGTGTCCGATGGCGATCGCGCCGCCGTTGACGTTGACTTTGCTCTCGTCGATTCCCAATTCACGGGTCGAGGTGATGCCGACAGCCGCGAAAGCTTCGTTGATCTCGACGAGGTCGAGGTCCTTCGGGTCGATACCTTCCTTCGCGCAGGCCTTGACGATGGCGCGGGCAGGCTGGGACTGCAGCGAAGAATCCGGGCCGGCGACGACGCCGTGTGCACCGATCTCCGCGATCCAGGACAAGCCGAGGCTCTGCGCCTTCTCCTTGCTCATCACCACAACCGCGGCGGCACCATCGTTGATGGTCGACGCATTGCCTGCGGTGATGGTCCCGGTCTTGCTGAATGCCGGACGCAACTTCGCGAGGGTGTCCGTGGTGGTGTCGGCGCGGATGCCCTCGTCCTGGGAGAAGACGATCGGATCACCTTTACGCTGCGGGATGTTCACCGGCACGACCTCGTCGTCGAACAGCCCGTTCTTCCAGGCCGCGGCGGACTTCTGGTGCGACGCGGCAGCGAACGCGTCCTGCTCCTCACGGGTACAGGCGAGCGCACCTTCGTTGCGGGACTCGGTAAGCCCGCCCATGGCCTGGTCGGTGAAAATGTCGTAGAGGCCGTCGTACGCCAGGTGATCACGCATGGTGACATCGCCGTACTTGTACCCTGCGCGGCTCTTTTCGAGCATGTGAGGCGCCAAGGTCATCGACTCCTGGCCGCCCGCGACGACGACATCGAATTCGCCTGCGCGAATGAGCTGATCTGCCATGGCGATGGCGCTCACACCGGAGAGGCAGACCTTGTTGATCGTCAGGGCGGGCACGTCCATCGGAATTCCGGCGGCAACCGCTGCCTGACGAGCTGGGATCTGACCAGCGCCTGCAGTGAGGACCTGACCCATGATCACGTACTCGACCAGTTCGGGGGCTACCCCACCCTTCTCCAGTGCACCCTTGATCGCGATCCCACCGAGATCGGAACCGGAGAGATCCTTGAGCGATCCGGACAGTCGACCCACCGGGGTACGAGCCCCTGAAACGATGACGGACGTGGTCACGATATTCCTCCAACCCATGAGCTACGGCAGTTAGTCGGCGTTCTGCACATCGCCCCCGCTGAGCGGAGCGACCATCCCGAAATTCGGAGCGGTCGCCCCCATGTGGAGCTGCGAACCCCGGTGAGCGGCGAGGCGAAGCTGACGCTAACGTCGACTCTATGACCTCGACCACGCCGTCCTCCACCGGACTCCCCATTCGGGCAGATCTCGTTACCGCAATCGATCACGCAGGTATCGCGGTTCCCGACCTCGATGTCGCGATTGCCTGGTACACCGACCACCTCGGAATGATCGCCGTTCACGAGGAAGTCAACGAGGGTCAGGGCGTTCGTGAGGCGATGCTGTCTTTCCCCGGCGCACCCGCAGGATCCGCGGCGCTGCAGTTGCTCGCTCCGCTCGACGAGAATTCGACGATCGCCAAGTTCATCGGACGCAACGGGCCAGGACTTCAGCAGCTCGCTTACCGGGTGACCGACATCGACGAGATCTCGGCCGAGCTCCTCGGTCGCGGCGTACGACTGCTCTACGACGCTCCGAGGCGAGGGACCGCAGACTCGCGGATCAACTTCGTCCATCCCAAAGATGCAGGTGGCGTGCTGATCGAACTCGTAGAACCGGCACAGAGTTCAGTACATTGACCTACCGTCTGGCCCTGCAACCTACGCACCGGTAAATTGACCGCCATGGCCAACGAGCAAGAGCGAACCGGTGTGCAACTTCCCTTCACCCTCGTACGTAAGGGATTCGACCGTGGCGAGGTCACAAACTATTTCGAACGGTTCGACGCCGAGCTTCGCCTGACGACGGCCGACCGCGATGCCGCGGCATCGCAGGCCCGCGACCTGGCCAAACAGCTCGATGATGCGCGCGACGAAATCGATGAGCTACGCAAGGACATCGATCGTCTGTCGGTTCCGCCGACCACCGCCGAAGGCATGAGCGACCGAATCTCTCGGATGCTTCGCCTCGCGTCCGACGAAGCGTCGGAAGTTCGTGCGAAGGCGCACTCGGAAGCCGAAGAGATGGTCTCGGTTGCCGAGCAGGAAAGCGCTCGACTTCGTGGTCGCCACGAATCACTTGTGGCCGAACTCGAAGAGCGTCGATCTGCCCTCGAAACCGAGCACGAACAGACCATGGCTCAAGCGCGAACTGAAGCGGCTCGCGTTGTCGAGGCCGCTCAGGCCGAGCGCGACCAGCTCGCCGCCGAGTCCGAGGCCAAGCGAGGCAAGGTCCAGGAAGACTTTGAGATCACGATGGCGGACCGTCGTTCCAAGATCCTCGCCGCGTTGGAGGATCTGGAGGCGTCGAGCAAGGCCGATGCCGCGCATCGCATCGAGGAGGCCACCACCGAAGCCACCCGACGTCTGAAGGCGGCTACCGAACAGTCCGAGCGTCGAATCGCGCATTCGAAGGAGCTCGCCGAAGAGCTACGAGTGCTCCGCAGCCGCGTACTCGCGCAGCTTCTCGGCATCAGGGGGCAGCTGGACTCGGTGCCCGCAATGCTCGCGTCGGTCAATCGCGAGAGCGAATTGCTCGACTCACCGGAGGGTGCCAGCACCATGCTCAAGGACGACGATGCCGACGCATCCGAGGACAAGGAAAAGGCCGACGCGTCGTCCTGACGGGTTGACGAACCGGGCGTTGGTCTAGGACCAGCGCCTGGTGAGACCACGGGTCGACCGTCCAGACCAGCAACCAGTGTGCCAGTGACGACGGTTTTCCGGCCCTCCGAGCTCGTCAGCAGGCCACGCCACGACGTGAGACACCCCTGGCCGAATTTCGTGATCGCACCCTGGGCAGCGATACGACTTGGTCGCGCGGTTTCCCGGCACTGTCCGCATCGTGAATTCCTCGTCGGACCAACCCGACGGACCGGATTCGATGCGCGCACCGCCCATCAGAGAATCGGGACGCGAATCCCGCGAACCGGAACTCTTCCGGTTCGCTTTACGGTCATGATTCCTGCGGGGCACTTGTCGAGTGTAAAAGGTTGGGTCAGAACAGTCTGAATTCAGTGCTTTCGGTTCCACGCAGGACGTCGTAGTCCAGAGTGAGGCATCGGATTCCGCGGTCGACTGCCAGCGTCTTGGCCTGTGGCTTGATGATCTGAGCAGCGAACACGCCGCTGACCGGAGCCAACACAGGATCGCGGTTCAACAATTCGAGGTACCGGGTCAGTTGTTCCACGCCGTCGATCTCACCGCGCCGTTTGATCTCGACAGCCACCGTTCCGCCGTCCGCATTGCGGCACAGAAGATCCACCGGACCGATCGCAGTCATGTACTCCCTGCGGACGAGGGTGTACCCGTCACCCAAGGTCTCGACGTGTTCGGCGAGCAGCTCCTGAAGGTGCGACTCGACTCCGTCTTTGATCAACCCCGGGTCGATCCCGAGCTCGTGGCTCGAATCGAGTTCGACCTCGTCGATGGTGATGCGTAACTCTTCGCCTGCTTTGTTGGTGACGATCCACTTGATGGACTCATTTTCGGTGGTTTCGACCATCCAGCACGGTGGACTCATCCAGTTCAACGGTTTGTATGCGCGGTCGTCAGCATGCACGCTCACCGAACCGTCGGACTTCACCAGAAGAAGCCTCCGTGCAGGGGGAAGGTGAGCGGTGAGACGTCCGACATAGTCCACTTGGCAACGAGCAATAACAAGACGCACTCGCTCACCCTAAGCCAAACCGACCGATAGTCTGTGACCACCATGCCGCAACCAGAACGATCCGCCGCGCCTCTCGGATCTCGCCTCCTCGGCGACACAACCGAGTCGCCCGGACGCCGACGAGTTCGAGTCCAAATCCTTCTGACCATCTTCCTTCTCGGCTCGAATCTGATCGGCGCAACCATTGTCGGCACTCTCGTGAGCGTGGTGGTTCCCGGACCCGACGTCCTGACGCCGGCGTCCTATTGGTGGGTCAACTACATTGTCGTGCCGGTGTACGTCGCCTGTGCGTTCCTCGTCGGCGTCATTTGGGGAACCACAAGGGCGGTCCGGACGCTTCGATGGGCCATCGAGGACCGAAAGCCCACTCGCAAGGAACAGGTCAAGACCCTGTCCATGCCGTGGCAACTCACTCGCATTCAAATCGCCCTCTGGACTGTTGGGCTACTTCTGATCACAACCATCGATGGCATCATCGATCCACAGTCCATTCCCAAGGTCGCCTTCACCATCGGTGCGGGCGGAACCGTGGTGTGCGCGTTCAGCTATCTACTCAGTGAATTCGCATTGCGGCCCGCAGCTGCACGAGCCCTCGAAGCAGGTGATCCCCGGCGCATCCGCATTGCAGGTGTCATGGGTCGATCGATTCTGTCGTGGATTCTGGGGACCGGGGTCCCTGTAGCCGGCCTGATGATCATTGCCATCTTCAGCTTCATCCGGCCGTACACTTCGAACTCGACTCAGTTGGCCGTAGCGATTCTGTCGTTGGGCGGCATCACGCTCGTCTTCGGCTTCTTCTTGACGCTTCTCGGTGGGTTCGCCACCACCGCACCGATTCGCAATGTTCGTTCCGGTATGGCCGAGGTAGAGCGCGGAAACATGGACGTTCAGCTCGCTGTTTACGACGGCACCGAGCTCGGTGAACTACAGAGCGGCTTCAACAGAATGGCCGACGGTGTCCGCGAGCGTGAAAAAATTCGCGACCTGTTCGGACGACACGTCGGACACGAGGTCGCCGAAGCGGCACTGAGCAAGAACCCGGAACTCGGCGGCGAGGAACGCGACATTGCCGTGTTCTTCATCGACCTCGTGGGTTCGACCGAACTTGCGGCGTCACGTCCACCATCAGAGGTGGTTGCGCTGCTCAATCGATTCTTCGCCGTCGTCGTCGACGAGGTCGATGAGCATGGTGGCTTCATCAACAAGTTCGAGGGTGACGCAGCGCTCGCCATTTTCGGCGCTCCCGGCGAAATCGACGACCACTGCGGGTCTGCACTCGCGGCAGCCCGAAAGATCAGCAAACGATTGCTCGACGAAGTCCCGGAATGCAGCGCCGCGGTCGGAGTTGCCTCGGGGCGTGCGGTGGCAGGCAACGTCGGAGCAAAGTCCAGGTTCGAGTACACAGTCATCGGAGATCCGGTCAACGAGGCTGCGCGGCTTTCGGATCTGGCCAAGAATGCGGCAGGCGCGATCCTGGCATCGAAGGTCACCGTCAACGGGGCATCTGCAGGCGAAGCCGAACTGTGGGAGTTCGGAGACAGCGTGACGCTTCGCGGTCGTTCCGAAGAAACAGTGCTGGCAAGCCCGTTGGCCTGATCGCACGCTTTGATCTGACCTACATCCCTTTGATGCGTGCGGACGATGGGGCCGTAGATCGCGGGTGGTGCGGCGCGGGGATGTAGGTACGAACAAGATGATCGGGGCGCCCGGCTGATGGCGGCCTGCCGACCGTGTGTCCAGCACCGTGGTGTGCGACTGTCCGCACGCGCAGAGCTGCCGACGGGTAATCGGCAGCCTGGTTCTCGTCCCTGCGGATTGGTCCTGGAATGCAGAAAACCCCTGAACCACAGTGTGGTTCAGGGGTTCCCTGGGAAAATGTGTTCGGCGGTGTCCTACTCTCCCACACCCTGTCGAGTGCAGTACCATCGGCGCTGGAGGGCTTAGCTTCCGGGTTCGGAATGGGACCGGGCGTTTCCCCTCCGCTATGGCCGCCGTAAC
>NZ_JASISW010000041.1 GCF_030063335.1 Rhodococcus sp. G-MC3
CGCAATGTAGTCGAACGTTCCTTCAATGCCGTCAAACAGTGGCGAGGACTTGCCACCCGGTACGACAAACTGGCGTTGACGTATCGGGCGGGTGCGCTCCTACATGCGGTCTTCCTGTGGTCGCGCCGCATAACCCTTTAGGAGACACGCCCTAGGTCGAGGTCGACTCTGGAGACAGCTAGGTCGAGGTCGACTCTGGAGACAGCTAGGTCCAGATCGACGCCTTCGACGATGGAGTCGATGTCCACGTTCTCGCGGATGAGCCGGGTCAGGTCGACTTCGTCCAGTGCAGCGGCGACGATCTTGACTATGGTCGCGCGGAGGAGCGCGTCGGCGAGGGTGGTTGTGGTGGCGATCGTTCGCTGGCCGCGATGTGTCAGCGCGGCGATCGGTGATTTCAGACCCGGCAGCCGTGCGAGTGACCCAACGACTCCGCGCACCGCCCCTGCCGCGGTCGCAGCAACGCCGACAGCAAGATGCAGCACATTCAGATCATCGGGCATCGCCGCTCACCGCCTCGGTAGATCTTGCGATCATTCCAGTTCACGATCCGATCCGCCCGAGCATTGCGATACGGACAAATCTCTCAGCAACTTGACAGCCGCGAGATCCCCCATTGACTTGAAGGTGCAACTAACATCGGCAGGCATGAAAAAGAAATGGTGGATGGTAGGCGCAATCGTCGTCGTGCTGGTCGCGCTCGGCTTGACCGTGGGTCCATGGGCGTATGGCAAATTCTTCGCCGACAGCGACGCGCCTGCAGCGACAGTCTCGACATCGGGAGCACAAGCCGCATCCACCGACGACATCGACGGGACGTGGACGATCGTGCCAGGCGATGCGTCGAACACGACGGCTGCGGGGTACACCGTGGCCGAGGTTCTCAACGGCGCTGACGTCACCGTCGTCGGAAGCACCGCCGAGGTCAGTGGCGATGTGACGATCGCAGGCGATTCACTCACCGCAGGTGAGGTGACGGTCCAGACGGGTTCGATCACCACTGACAGCGATCGCCGTGACAATCAGTTCCGCGGCAACATCTTCGACACCGCGACGTACCCGACGGCGACGTTCACCTTCGACTCACCCGTCGACCTGTCCTCTCTCCCCAAGGACGGAACGACGTCGACCGTCACCGCAGAGGGAACACTGACGTTGAAGGACCAGTCGCGACCAGTCTCCGTCGAGATGGAAATACTGCAATCCGGTGACAGTCTGATCGCATCGGGAAGCATCCCGACGACATGGACCGACTACGGAATCGAGCCGCCCTCACTGGGCTTCGTCACTGTGCAGGGTTCGGGATCTGTTGACTTCCTGATCAACTTGAACTCGGAGTAGTTTCCCTCGTTCTCGCACCGCTCGGCGCCCATCCCGGCGGGCCGAGAATGAAACCGAGCCGATCCTTCCATGACTGCGATGCCGCTACGTCCCTTGCGATGGAGCGGTATTCGTGTGTTTGGAGGGTCCAGATGTTGAACGTCTGCACGGACTTGGTCAAGCCGTAGTGTGGGCGTTCGATCTCGTCGGCGTAGCTGCCGAAGATGCGGTCCCAGATGATGAAGATGCCGCCGTAGTTCTTGTCGAGGTACTGCGGATCCCGCCCGTGGTGGACGCGATGGTGCGACGGAGTGTTGAAGACGAACTCGAAAGCGCGGGGGAGCTTGTCGATCCGTTCCGTGTGTACCCAGAACTGGTACACCAGGTTGACGGAGAACCCGACGAACACCATCCATGGCGGAATTCCCAACAGTGGCAACGGAAGCCACATGACAATCTCGCCGCTGTTGTTCCATTTCTGCCGAAGCGCAGTGCTGAAATTGAAGTACTCACTCGAATGGTGAGCCTGATGTGTCGCCCAGATGATTCGAGTTCGGTGGGCGATGCGGTGATAAGAGTAGAAGAGAATGTCGACACCCAGGATCAGAATGACCCACGTGTACCAGGCTTCGGCAGGAAGATGCCACGGCGCGACGTACACATAGAGCGCGGTGTAACCGATGAGCGCGAGTGACTTCCATGCTGTGGTCGTCGCGATCGACACGAGGCCCATGCCGAGACTCGCCCGAGCATCCGAGCCTGTGTAGCTACCTTTGGCACCGTCCTCGAGTTTGGCGGCGGCGAACCACTCGATCGCCAGCAGCAGGGCGAACGCGGGGATCGCCAGAGCTACCGGATCGCGCAGTGGTTCCGGGAGTGTGTTCCAGGCAGCTTCCATCCACGCGAACATCCGACCGCTCCTTTGCGTGACACTTGGATGCTTAGTGTAACGCTAGATTGTGATCCGAGCCATAGCGCTTCGCTCCGTTGTGGGACCGAATGGGGCATTCGCTCCGACTGGGGGAGTTCTGCTGATCGGCAAGTTCCGCAGCGCAGGGGCGATTCGCGTATTTCCTATTAGAATGGTAGGAATTAGCAACACCCACCGAAGGAGCTCGCCGTGCACATTACCGCGAAGGCGGACTATGCCGTGCGCACTCTGATCGAACTTGCGGCCGCTGGCGGGCTCCCGGGTAAAGCGGAAGCGCTTGCCGGTGCGCAGAACATTCCTCACAAGTTCCTAGAATCGGTGTTGTCCGATCTTCGACGAGCAGATCTGGTGCGTAGCAGGCGCGGACCCGACGGCGGATACTGGCTGGCGCGACCTCCTGCTGAGATTTCCGTCGCCGACATCGTTCGTGCGGTAGAAGGCCCGCTCGCATCGGTGCGCGGCCAGCGGCCGGAGGATGTCGACTATCCGGGCCCAGCCAAACCTCTGCAGCTCGTATGGCTCGCTGTACGAGCGAACATGCGCGCGGTGCTCGAAGGGGTGTTTCTGGCGGACATAGTGGACGGGGATCTGCCTCCGTTCGTCTCCGAACTGATAGCCGACCCTGAAGCGTGGACGCGGCGCTGACAGTGACGCGTCACACCTTGCTCAGTGCAGTGTGATGCAATCGACAAACTTGCATATCTCTGCAATCTTGCAGAATCATGCAAATTCCGTACTTTGGAGTTTGTGACTGCACATCCATCCGGCCTTCGTGATCAAAAGAAGGCTGCAACGCGCGATGCTCTCGGCCTTGCCGCCGTAAAACTCGCCAAGGTGCGTGGACTGGACGCTGTCACCGCCGATGCCATCGCGGCTGAAGCGGGCGTCTCCACACGCACGTTCCACAACTACTTCGCCAACAAAGAAGAAGCAGTCCTGCACCACGTCGAGGCGTCTGCGCTCGAATGGTTCGAGATCCTTCGTGCACGACCGGGCGACGAGCCCATCTGGGTTTCTCTCCGGCACGTGGCCGTCACCATCATCACCGATCCCGAGCGGGATCTCGCCGAAACATTCGCCGTCGCCCAGTTGGTCGAGGCCAATCCAGGTGTCATGGCGAGAAAGCTGGAAGTTCACCACTCGCTGACACGCGTTCTCGGTGAGGCCATCGCCGAGCGCACCGGCACTGACATCGACCGAGATCTATATCCGAACCTCTTGCAGGTTGCCGTCGGAAACGCGGTCTCGGCTGCGCTGACTCTGTGGAACAACGATCAAAAAATGGGCCTTTCGCCGAAACAGCTCGTCGAAGACGCCTTCGACCAACTGCAGGCCGGCCTGCCCGACCCGCGCGAACCGAAAACCAACTGAGGAGTCCTGCTGTGGCCACCTACCTGTATCGGATCGGAAAGTTCGCCTACCGGCGAAAAGGGTTGGTACTTGCCCTGTGGTTGGCGATCCTCGTCCTCGCGGGCATCGGGGCAGCAACGCTGTCCGGACCGACTGCCAACTCGTTCAACATCCCCGGCACGCCGGCGCAGTCTGCCCTCGACCTCCAGAGTGAGCGCTTCGGCGGGACCGAAGATCCGCTGAGTGCGGTGTCCGGCCAGTACGTGTTCAAGGCGCCGGACGGTCAGAGTCTCGACACTCCGGCCTACCTCGCCGCGATCGACGCGACAATCGCCGACATCGACAAGATCGACGACGTCGATGCCGCCGCCAAGCCAGGGGGCGCCAAGCCTCTGGCGAATCCAGTGGCCGGCAACACCTCGATCGTCGATCAGTACAACAAGGCCGCCGCGGACGACGGAACGGCGCCTGATGTGGCCGCCGCCAATGCAGCAGCACTCTCACCGCTCAGCCCCAACGGCAACATCGGTACGCTCGATGTCCCGATCTCGGTCGACCTGGCCGATGTCACCGACGACCTGCGTTCCGATCTCGACGCGGCCGCCCAGCCTGCCCGCGACGCGGGTCTGACAGTCGAACTCGGCGGTAGCGTCGCACAGAGTTCCGCACCGCCGGGTGGATCTTCGGAACTCGTCGGTCTGGCCGTTGCGGCCATCGTCATGCTCATCATGTTCGGCTCGGCGGCGGCGGCAAGTTTGCCCCTCATCACCGCCATCGTCGGCATCGGCGTCAGTAGCTTGGCAATCACCACTGCGTCCGGGTTCGCCGATCTGTCGACGTTCACTCCCGTCCTCGCGATCATGATCGGCTTGGCCGTCGCCATCGACTACTCGCTGTTCATTCTCGCTCGATATCGGCACGAACTGACGCTGACCGACGACCGCGAAGACGCCGTCGGACGAGCCGTCGGAACTGCAGGTTCGGCAGTGGTGTTCGCCGGTGCGACGGTCTTGATCGCACTGGTCGCGCTCCGCGTCGTCGGCATCCCGTTCCTGTCGCAGATGGGACTTGCGGCCGCCTTTGCCGTGTTGATCGCTGTGTTGATCGCCCTGACCTTCCTTCCCGCAATGCTGGGGCTGTACAAGGGCAAGGCCTTCGCCGGCAAGCTCGGGTTCATCAACTCGACCGATCCCGAGGATCCGAACGCGAAGCCGACCAACGGTCTGCGCTGGGCCCGCCTACTGGTCAAGCGTCCCGCGATCGGCCTCATCGGCGGCATCGTTCTCCTCGGCGTCATCGCCGGACCGGCAACAGGGCTGTCCCTCGCGCTACCGAGCATCGCGACATCGGATCCAGCGACGTCGGTTCGCAAGGCATACGACTTGGAGCAAGAAGGATTCGGACCCGGCAAGAGCGGTCCACTTCTGACCATCGCCGACGCCACGGATCTGCCCGATGCCGATCGCACAGCCGGGTTCGGCAAGGTGATCGACGCGATCTACGAGGAAGACGATGTCGCCAACGCCCAGATCGTGGCCGTGAACGAAGCGGGCGACACCGCTCAGATACTGATCACTCCATCGAGCGGTCCGAACAGTCAAGAGACCAAGGATCTCGTCGCCAACCTTCGTGCCGCTGAATCCGGCGTGGCCGAAAGTACTGGCGTCAGCTACGGCGTGACCGGGCAGACTGCCCTCGAACTCGACGTCTCCGAGCGACTGCAGAACGCTCTCGTTCCCTACCTCGCAGTGGTGGTCGGGTTGGCCTTCATCCTTTTGATGGTGGTGTTCCGATCCATCCTCGTACCGCTGACAGCGACAGTCGGGTTCCTGCTCAGCGTTCTCGCGACGTTCGGCGCCACCGTGTTCATCTTCCAGGAAGGTGGACTCGGCCTGATCAGCAATCCGCAACCGATCGTCAGCTTCATGCCGATCTTCCTGATCGGTGTGGTGTTCGGACTCGCAATGGACTACCAGGTGTTTCTGGTCTCGCGAATGCGTGAGGAATTCGTGCATGGCACGCCGGCAAAGGACGCCGTCGTCAACGGATTCAAGTACGGCGCGCGGGTGGTGACGTCGGCCGCGATCATTATGATCTCCGTCTTCGCGGCGTTCATGGCCGAGCCGGACTCGTTCATCAAGTCGATAGGCTTCGCACTTGCAGCAGCCGTGTTCTTCGATGCATTCGTTGTCCGCATGGTCATCATTCCGTCGGTGATGGCATTGCTCGGCGACAAGGCGTGGTGGCTGCCGACGTGGCTGGACAAGATCCTGCCGAACGTCGACATCGAAGGTGCCAAGCTGAAGACGGCGGAACCGAAGGTGCCCGCAAACGTTTGACCTAGTGTGATGGCCGAAGATTGAAGTTCACTCGCAAAAATATGGAGACTGTAAGTCATGTGTATGAGTAATCTTCGGCGATCATGCTGATCCCGCTGCTCAAGACCTACCTCGCGCCGTACAAGCGTGCGATCGCCGGACTGACTGCGTTGCAGTTGGTGGCGACGGCTGCTTCGCTGTATCTGCCGAGTCTCAACGCTGACATCATCGACAACGGTGTCACCCGAGGAGACACCGGCTACATCCTGACCACCGGCGGATGGATGTTGCTGGTCTCGCTCGTGCAGATCATCTGCTCGGTCGCGGCTGTCCTGATCGGTGCGAAAGCGGCGATGGGCGCTGGCCGGGACCTTCGCGGCGCGATCCTTCATCGCGTCGGGACCTTCTCGGCGCGTGAAGTCGGGCAGTTCGGCGCTCCGTCACTGATCACCCGAAACACCAATGACGTTCAGCAGGTGCAGCTTCTGATCGTCATGGGATTCACCATCGTGGTGATGGCGCCGATCATGTGCATCGGC
Organism: Rhodococcus sp. G-MC3; assembly: GCF_030063335.1. Classification (GTDB taxonomy): domain Bacteria; phylum Actinomycetota; class Actinomycetes; order Mycobacteriales; family Mycobacteriaceae; genus Rhodococcoides. The sequence continues at coordinate 6,459 of NZ_JASISW010000041.1, forward strand.
GGGGTGGTGATGGCTCTGCGAGAGGATCTGGGGCTGTCATGGATCCTCCTGATCGCCGTGCCGGGCCTCGCGATAGCGATGGGCTTCATCGTGTTTCGGATGGTCCCCGGCTTCCGCTCGATGCAGGTGCGGATCGATTCTGTCAACCGTGTACTACGAGAACAGATCACCGGCATTCGCGTCGTGAGGGCCTTCGTTCGCGAACGAAACGAGATCGATCGTTTCGCCGTCGCCAACGACTCGCTCACCGAAGCGGCACTACGAGTCGGTCGGCTGATGGCCTTGATGTTCCCGACGGTCATGCTGATCTCCAACGTGACAAGCGTTGCCGTCATCTGGTTCGGTGGGCACGCGATCAACAACGGCACCATGGAGATCGGCTCACTCACCGCGCTTCTGAGCTACATCATGCTCATCCTGATGTCCGTCATGATGGCGTCGTTCATCGCGATGATGGTGCCGCGCGCGTCGGTGTGTGCCGACCGGATCAGCGAAGTGCTGGCGACCGAGTCTTCGGTGGTCTTGCCGGTCGACCCCAAGCCTTTCGCGTTCGATCCGGGCGTCGTGGAACTGCGGAACGCCGAGTTCTCTTTCCCCGGAGCCGAGTATCCGGTTCTGTGTGGAGTGAATTTCCGAGCCGAACCCGGCAAAGTCACCGCGATCATCGGCGGCACCGGATCCGGAAAGTCGACCCTGATCAACCTGATCCCGCGGCTCATCGACGTCACCGCCGGTCAGGTACTCGTGGGCGGAACCGACATCAGGGAACTCGATATCGACTCCCTGCGAGCGGAAATAGGGTTGATTCCGCAGAAGCCGTACCTGTTCTCGGGCACCATCGGCTCGAACCTGCGCTACGGCAAATCCGATGCCACCGATGCCGAACTCTGGGAGGCACTCGAGATCGCTCAGGGTGCCGACTTCGTCCGCAAGATGCCCGACGGGCTCGAGACCGAGGTATCGCAGGGCGGCACCACCGTCTCCGGTGGCCAACGGCAGAGACTGGCCATCGCGCGCGCGCTGGTTCGTAAGCCGAGTGTGTATCTGTTCGACGATTCCTTCTCCGCCCTCGATCTCACCACCGACTCGGAGCTCCGCGCCGCGCTGAAACCGGTCATGAAGGATGCAAGCATGATCGTTGTCGCCCAACGTGTCTCGACCATCGTCGACGCCGACCAGATTCTCGTTCTCGACGACGGTAAACCCGTTGGACTCGGAACACACAGTGAGCTGATAGCCACGTGCCCGACCTACGCGGAAATCGTCGATTCGCAGCACGCGGTGGCAGCGTCATGACCAAGCCTGATATCGCCGCCGGGACCGACGCGTCTGCCCAGTCCGATCTTCCAGCCCAGTCCGGTGCGACGGCCACGACCGATGCGCCTGCCGAACCGAAGGCCGGCCCCCCTACTCCAGCCGCACGCGTGCCCGGTACCAGGGCACTGAACTTCAAACCGTCGCTCAAACGCCTGATCGGCCTGTTGAAGCCCGAGAAGTTGCTGCTGAGCATCATGCTCGTGTTCGCGGTGGCGAGTGTGGTGCTCACAGTCGCAGCGCCGAACATCCTCGGTCACGCCACCAACTTGATCTTCAACGGAGTAATCGGCAACCAGCTGCCGGCGGGAGTGTCCAAAGGGCAAGCTGTGGACGATCTTCGGCAGCAGGGGCAGGGCACATTCGCGGACCTGGTCTCCGGAATGGACGTCACACCGGGTGTCGGGATCGATTTCGGTGCGGTCGGTCGTGTATTGCTGTTCGTGTTGGCGTTGTACGTCATATCGTCGGTGCTAGCCTGGGCACAGGGGTTCATTCTGAATATCGCGCTTCAGCGCACCATTCGCAATCTTCGCGACAGTGTCGAACGCAAGATTCATCGACTTCCCTTGAAGTACTTCGACTCCCGCACCCGCGGCGAACTGCTCAGCCGAGTGACCAATGACGTGGACAACGTCTCCACTGCTCTACAACAAACACTGAGCCAGCTGATCACCGGTGTGCTGACCGTGTTCGGAATTCTCGGCATGATGATCTGGATCTCACCGCTGTTGGCTCTCGTTGCCGTGCTGACGGTTCCCGCCTCGTTCCTCGTGACCGTAATGATCGCGAAACGGTCGCAACCGCACTTCGTCGATCAGTGGAAGTACACCGGGAAACTCAACGGCCAGATCGAAGAGACCTACACCGGACACGAGCTCGTCAAGGCATTCGGTCGCCAGGCCGAAGTGGAACGCGAGTTCGGGGAGCGCAACAACAAGCTGTTCGAATCGAGCTACCGGGCACAGTTCATCTCCGGAATGATCATGCCCGCCATCATGTTTCTCGGGAACATCAACTACGTGGTCATTGCGGTCGTCGGTGGCCTTCGGGTCGCGTCGGGAACGTTGAGTCTCGGTGAGGTGCAGGCGTTCATTCAGTATTCGCGCCAATTCACCCAGCCCCTCACTCAGGTCGGTGCGTTGGTGAACCTGGTGCAGTCCGGTGTGGCCTCGGCGGAGAGAATTTTCGATCTGCTCGACGCCGACGACGAACTACCCAATCCCGTGAAGCCGGTGATTCCGTCGACGAAGAACGGCCGCGTCGCGTTCGAGGACGTGTCGTTCCGTTATCGCGAGGATCAGCCGTTGATCGAGAATCTTTCGCTCGTCGCCGAGCCGGGACACCTCGTCGCCATCGTGGGTCCGACGGGCGCAGGCAAGACGACACTCGTGAACCTCGTCATGAGGTTCTACGACATCGACTCAGGGCGAATCACCGTCGACGGCGTCGACACACGGGACATGTCGCGCGACGAACTCCGCGAGCGCACCGGAATGGTGCTGCAGGACACCTGGCTCTTCGGTGGCACCATCCGCGACAACATCGCATACGGCGACCCGAAGGCGTCCGAGGAGGAGATTCTCGAAGCTGCCCGCGTCAGTCATGTCGACAAGTTCGTGCACTCGCTGCCCGACGGTTACGACACCCTCATCGACGAGGAAGGTAACAACGTCAGCGCCGGCGAGAAGCAGCTCATCACCATCGCCCGCGCGTATCTGGCCAAGCCACTGATTCTAATTCTCGACGAGGCAACCAGCTCCGTCGATACCCGCACCGAGCTGCTGGTGCAGAAGGCAACAGCGGCGCTGCGCAACGACCGCACCAGCTTCGTCATCGCGCACCGTCTCTCGACCATCCGCGACGCCGACCTCATCGTCGTCATGGAAGACGGGCACATCGTGGAGCAGGGTAACCACGATTCGCTCGTCGGCGCGGGCGGTCCGTACAACCGGTTGTATTCGTCGCAGTTCGCTTGAGCGGCTCCGCCGCACGTGAGTGGAAATACGTCCCAGGCGACGTATTTCCACTCACGTGCGCGAAGCGCCTAAGGTTGGGCCAGTGAGCAATCCGAACGACCCCTTCTTCAGCATCGGCACCCGTCTGGAGGATCGGCTCGGCCGATCCGGCACAATCCACACCCCACACGGTGATATCGAGACCCCCGCGTTCATCGCCGTCGGCACCAAGGCGTCGGTCAAGGCGGTTCTGCCCGAGGCGATGAAGGACCTCGGTGCGCAGGCGGTGCTCGCCAACGCCTACCACCTCTACCTTCAGCCCGGCTCGGACATCGTCGACGAGGCCGGTGGCCTCGGCAAGTTCATGAACTGGGCAGGCCCGACGTTCACCGACAGCGGCGGCTTCCAAGTCATGTCGCTCGGAGTGGGCTTCAAGAAGGTCATCTCGATGGACGCGAGCCGCGTGGAGTCCGACGACGTCATCGCCGAGGGCAAAGAACGACTCGCGCACGTCGACGACGACGGCGTCACCTTCACATCCCATCTCGACGGTTCCAAGCACCGCTTCACTCCCGAGGTGTCGATGCAGATCCAGCACCGGCTCGGCGCCGACATCATGTTCGCGTTCGACGAGCTCACGACGTTGATGAATACTCGCGGCTACCAGGAGATGTCGGTCGACCGGACTCAGTCGTGGGCCCGCAGATGCGTGCTCGAGCACGAGCGACTCACGGCGGAACGCGTCGGGAAGCCGTATCAGGCGTTGTTCGGAGTGGTGCAGGGCGCGCAGTACGAGGACCTGCGGCGCAAGGCGGCACACGATCTGGAGACCATCACCGGCGAGACGGGCCGCGGGTTCGACGGCTACGGCATCGGCGGGGCGCTCGAGAAGCAGAACCTCGGCACGATCACCCGTTGGGTCAACGAGGAACTGCCGGAACACAAACCGCGTCATATGCTCGGAATCAGTGAGCCGGACGACTTCTTCACCGCCATCGAGAACGGCGCCGACACCTTCGACTGCGTCAATCCCTCACGCGTGGCGCGCAACGCGGCGATCTATGTTCCGACGGGACGATTCAACATCAACACCGCCAAGCATCGTCGGGACTTCACGCCGATCGACGAGAACTGCGACTGCTACACCTGCGCGAACTACACCAGGGCCTACATTCATCACCTGTTCAAGGCCAAGGAAATGCTGGCGTCGACGTTGTGCACCATCCACAACGAGCGGTTCACAGTGAAGCTGGTCGACGACATCCGAGCGTCCATCGAGCAGGGGACGTTTTACGAATTCAAGGACGAGTTCCTCGGACGATTCTATGCGAGCAAGAAGGTCTAGCGGCCAGTTCTTTTCATTGCCTCGACAAGGTAGTCCCCGAGTTCGCGCTGCAAGTTTTCGTCGAGCGTGCGGGCGAGAATTGCGTTCACCGAGTGCACCGCGAGCTCTCGCATGTTCACCAGCATGTCCGCGGTGGCGCCCACCTCGGTCTCGCCCGGCAGCCACCCATCGCCATGCTTGTCGACGATGTGTTTTTTGGCGGTACGAATCATGTCCTTGGCGATGCCGTCCACTGCCGTGTGAATGCGTTCGTGAACGTCGATCAACTGCCCGATGGTGAATCCGTATTCGGCGAGCGACGAGAAACCCTGCAGCAGTTCCGGGTCGGTGAAGATGCAGGTGTCACCTTCGACACGTGCGAGGCCGAGTGCCTCCATCCTGGTCAGCTGATCGCTGTCGCCGAGGAACTCGCCGACGATCGCCAGTGGGATTTCCACGGTGTCGTCTTTTGCCCACTGCTCGGTCAGCGCGTTCTGCAGGCCGAGAACCTCGGCGAGGTCCTTGCCGTTCTCCCAGCCCGAGATGAAGTCACCGATGTGCGAGGTGGTGAATCCACGCTGCAGCAGGATGTCGATCAGCCGGAGCCGGGCGAGGTGCGTGTCACCGTAGATCCCGACGCGTCCGCGCTTTTCCGGAGGAGGCAGCAGTCCTCGCTCACGGTAGGCGCGGACGTTCCGGGTGGTCGTGCCGGCTGCATGGGCAAGATCGTCGATCCGATACTCCACCCGATGGTCCTTCCGCAGACGACGTTCTTTCCTACACGATACCGACCAGCGCCGAGTTCACCCCCATCGGACGAGGACAAAGGCAATCGTCGGCGCCTACCGTTCGAGGTGCAGCATCAGCCCTCGGTGAAAGGTCAGGCGACAACTTCGCTCGTTCGTTCTCTTCCTTGCCGGTGGCACACAGCAGTTGATCCCCACTTCGTTCGTACTGGATCCGCCGGCGGTACGACCGTGATCTGGGGCGTAGGGACTGGAATACGGTCGAGAACTCGACCGCCGAGCAAGCACCGAAGGGAAACCCATGGCCGTCGAGGCTCCGAAGTCCAACACTCGCCAGGCCGTGAATGCTGAAGCGGTCAGTTCACCGCCCTTCTCCGACCGGCAAGATTTCGAGGACGCTGCGCGGGGTCTCATCCTGGAACTGGACCCTGGCTCGATCACGAATGACGAGGGAGCGGTGGTGTGGGACTGCGACTCCTTCGCCTTTTTAGACGATGACTGCCCACCCACCGTTCATCCGAGTCTGTGGCGGCAATCGCAATTGTGCGCAAAGCAAGGCTTGTTCGAGGTGTGCGACAAGGTCTACCAGGTTCGTGGTCTGGATCTGTCGAACATGACACTGGTGGAGGGTGATCGAGGCGTCATCGTCATCGACCCGCTGATCTCGCCCGAGACAGCGGCCGCTGCCCTTGCGCTGTACCGCGGTCACCGTGGTGACCGACCGGTGACCGGGGTAATTCTCTCGCACTGCCACATTGACCACTTCGGCGGCATCAAAGGTGTCACCACCGTTGCCGATGTCGAGGCGGGCAGATGTCCGATTCTCGCGCCGGCAGACTTCGTTGGCCATGCTGTAGACGAAAATGTCTATGCCGGTACGGCTATGGCTCGCCGTGCTGCCTACATGTACGGCGCGGCTCTGCCTCGGGGGCCGGTCGGGTCGGTGGGAGCGGGTCTCGGACAAACAACGTCGACGGGCACGCCAACGTTGATTTCACCGACCGTGTCCATCGATCGGACCGGGCAGACCGAAGTCGTCGACGGGGTGAGCATCGTATTCCATCTGACCCCGGGCACCGAAGCGCCGGCCGAGATGAATTTCCACTTCCCCGATCTGCGTGCCCTGTGCATGGCGGAGAATGCCACGCACACATTGCATAATCTGCTCACGCTCCGCGGCGCGCTCGTTCGCGATCCACATGAATGGGCGAAGTATCTCACCGAGGCGATCAATCTGTACGCCGCGGATTCCGACGTTCTTTTCGCATCGCACCATTGGCCGACCTGGGGAACCGAGCGGCTCACAGAATTTCTGTCGGTGCAGCGAGATTTGTACGGATACCTGCACGATCAGACAGTACGACGCTTGAATCAAGGCTTCACCGGCATCGAGATCGCCGAGGATATCGAACTGCCGCCTGCGATCGCGGGAGTGTGGCACACACGCGGTTACTACGGCTCTGTCAGTCACAACGTCAAAGCCATCTACCAGCGTTACATGGGGTGGTTCGATGGCAATCCGTCCACTTTGTGGCAGCACCCCCCTGTCGAATCTGCCGTGCGCCATGTGGAGTTCATGGGTGGCGCGGACGCCGTGCTGCGTAAAGCGCGAGTATCGTTCGAGGAAGGGGACTTTCGATGGGTTGCGCAGGTAGTGAACTACGTGCTTTTCGCCGATCCGGAGAACTCCGAGGCGCGTGCATTGCAGGCAGACACCCTCGAACAACTGGGCTTCGGCTCCGAGAACGGTACGTGGCGCAATTTCTACCTGATGGGTGCGTACGAGCTACGCAACGGCTCCGTGGGAACACCGACGACAGCAGCTTCGGCGGACATCATGGCGGCGCTCACCGTGGACCAAGTGTTCGACGCGATCGCACTTCGGGTCAACGGTCCGCAGGCGTGGACTGCGAACATCGTGCTCGATTGGCACATCACCGATGGCGATCTGGTGCACCGCACCTCGCTGAGAAACGGACTTCTTGTGCACTGGAACGTTGCTTCTGTGTCCGAGGAAGCCGGCGCGACCTTCCATCTGACGCATCCTGATCTCATCGGATTGTTGTTCGGCGGCGCCGATCTCGGCGAAATGATGTCCGATGGCAGAGTGCAGGTTGACGGTGACATCAGCCTTCTTGTCGAACTCACCGGCTACCTCGATGCGCCGGATCCTGATTTTGCCATAGTCACACCGTAAGAGTCCGCCTGTGCTCTGAAGTTCGCCTGTGCTCTGAAGCCGCGTTGCTCGGAGCAGGGCGAGCAGTCAATTCGGTCCGACGCGCGCGCCGTACGTGTGCACAACCTGGACGTCGGTATTCCATGGAATGATCGCATCTACGGAATCTTCCAATTCGGTCATCGGGGGCAGTGTTGCGGGGCCCAACACCGAAACCGTCGCCGTACCGCCCTGCCAGTTCACCGCGGTAACTTCGGCGTCGGGAATGTCGGCGAGCCAATCGTCGGCGAGGGCGTACACCTGCTGCGCCCAGAGCGTGGACAATGAATTGACAACCATAGGAACGGAGACGACGACCAGTGCCATCGCCAGTACGGCATACGCCCGGCGCCGGTGGTTGCCAGTAGCTGCTTCGGATTCGCGTGCATATCCGGCGGCGATGAAAACGATTGTCGCAGTGATGATCATGGCGATGACGTTCGATGCGAACAACACCAAAGCCCCGGCTGCCAACGAAACCGATCCAGAACCGAGACACACCCCTACCACCGCGAGTGGAGGGACCAGCGAGATGGCGATGGCCACGCCGGGCAGTACATCTCCGACGTCACGTCGCGCTATCGCGATGGCACCGACCAGACCGGTAGCCACCGCCGCGATCAAGTCCATCAGCGTAGGTGAGGTGCGGCCAAGCACCTGGGAGTTGTTGAGAACGCTTGTGGGACTGGGTAGTATCTGTGCGAACAGCACGCCGAGAGATACGACCGTTATCAATCCGGCAAAGACGTAGAAGAGGCTGAGCGCAATCGACTTGCTGTGCCCTGTGGTGATGCCCAATCCGACACCGAGGATCGGGGTGGACAAAGGCGCTACGATCATCGCGCCGATGACGGTTGCCGTCGAATCGCTCACCACTCCCGCCACGGCGATCACAGCCGACAGGATCAACATGACCCAGAATGCCGAGCGTTTCGCCCCGCGATCGCCCGTCGAGATGTCGATGCGATCTCGCAGTTCCGCGAGGGTTCTTTGTTGGCCCGGGGGAATGACTGCTGTGAACATCGGCCCACATCCTGTCGGCGAATCTGTTGGACGTCGCTTTCGTTGAGCCACAGCGTAGTCCGACGGCAGCACAATGTGGACCGGTCGCTTCTCGTCGCGTCGATCTCACCCATTTTGGATGGTGTACCGAAAGCAGTGACTGTTCTGTCCGCACCTGGTTTTCTGTTGTGGAGTGTTGTGCGGTGCGCCGGAGGCAGCAACACGGAATGACCGGCATCGCGGTATCGGAGACGTAACAGACGCTTCTGCGAGCGAGGGCATGGGAGACGGCCTCGACGAGGTAGTTGATCTGCGCTTTTATGTAGACCAGTGCCGGACTAGGGCCGGAGTTGGGCGCGAACGTTCGGGTAGCCCGACACGGAACATGTCATTTGCCAGGGGCTCAGTAGACAACGGCTCAGAAGGCAACGGCTCGGCAGGTAGGCACCAAAAGGCCCGGCCGAGGTAGTCGGCCGGGCCTGGAGTGGGAGTTCGGAAATTCGGGTTGAGCTGTCTAGACCGCGACGGACTCCCGATAGCTGGGCTCGCGCTTCTTGATGTAGGCGATGACCCAGTATGTGATGGGCATGACCAGGATCTCGGCGAGTGTCTTCCAGATGAAGCCGACGATGACGTAGTTGATGAAGTCTTCCCACGTCGTGATGCCGATGACGCCTGCCGCGATGGAGCAGAAAATCAGGGTATCGAAGAACTCACCGACGATCGTCGAGCCGATCAGACGCGCCCAAAGATGCTTCTCCTTGGTCCGCTCCTTGATGGCCACCAGGACGAGCGAATTCAACAGCTGCCCGACGACGTAGCCCGCGAGGCCGGCAAGGACGAGTCGCGGAACGACTCCGACGACGGCCTCCAACGAATCTTGATTCTCGTAGAAGCTGGCAGATGGTAGTTCGATCGCGATCCAGAAGCACAGCGCGGCGAGGATGATCGAGCCGAAGCCCAGGTAGATAGCCCGTCGCGTCGCCTTGAAGCCGTACACCTCGCTGAGGACGTCGCCGAGGATGTAGGCGAGGGGGAAGAGGAAGAAAGCGCCGTCGGTGTTGATCGGTAGCACCTGGAACGGGCCGAGAAAGACATCGCTCCCACCGAAGAAAGCGACGCCTTTGCTCGCTGTCACATTCGAGATGATCAGGGTCGCCGTGAACAAGGCAACGATTGTCGGATAGTAACCACGGCTGACGTGCGCAAATTGCGCTACGGAATCGGGTTTGTCGTCGGAATTCTGAGCTGTCACGTGGTTCATCCAAACACGGTGAAACCCCAGGTCCGAATCGATGTCTGTTATGTCTCGAATATCCAGGGTGTGGTGGGTAGTCGGGCGGGGTCGAATGTGCCGAGCAGGTCTGACGGGTCCAGCTCCAACGACTCCGCCAGCATTCGACGTACGTCGTGGGGCCCGAGGCCCATTGCAGCTTGGTCGGCGAGGGTGACCGCACCGTCTCGCTTGGCGAGCCTCTTGCCCTGGGAGTTCAGTGCCAGCGGCACGTGTGCGTATGTCGGAGTCGGCAATTCGAGCAACGACGAAAGATATGCCTGACGAGGAGATGACGCCAACAGGTCGTCGCCGCGCACCACCTGGTCGATGCCCTGCTCACCGTCGTCGACCACCACTGCAAGGTTGTAGGCGGCCACTCCGTCGGCGCGGCGCAGCACGAAATCGTCGACCTGACCGTTGAACTGCCCATGGATCATGTCGGTGATCGAGAATTCGGTCACGTCGGACTTCAGTCGGAGTGCCGGCGGACGGGTTTTTGCTGATCGTTCTACAGGGGAGAGGCCACGGCAGGTGCCGGGGTAGGCGCCGCCAAGGGCATGGGGCGCCGACGGTGCTTCGAGAATTTCCCGACGCGTGCAGAAGCACTCGTAGGTCATGCCCGCTGCGGTGAGGCGGTCGATGGCGTCGTCATAGAGAGCGGTGCGTTCGGACTGCCGGACGACGGGTCCGTCCCAGTCCAGGCCGATGGCCCGCAGGTCTGCGAGTTGCCTCGCCTCGGCGCCCGATTTGACCCGGTCGAGGTCCTCGATACGCATTATGAATCCGCGGCCGGTGGTCCGGGCGAACAGCCACGCGAGCAGCGCGGTGCGCAGGTTGCCCAGATGCAGGTCACCCGATGGGCTCGGGGCGAAGCGTCCGGCGGGCATGTCCTTCAGGTTAGTCGGGTCCTCAGCCGGCTTCGATGGTGCGTAGGCGCAGACTTCGACACCGTCATCGTTGGTCTCGGCAGCAACCGACATCACCGTTTCATCGTCCGAAAACAGTCGAACCCCACCGAGCCCGTCCTAAGCCCAATACCGTTCAGTTAAGGACCTTCGAGGTATGATGAGTTGTGCCTCGTAGCGGATGGGTGAAACCGGTCTCGGATCGTCGGCTGTCGGATGTGGTGTCGGTGGGGTTGTTGACCAGGGTCTTTCC
>NZ_JASISW010000042.1 GCF_030063335.1 Rhodococcus sp. G-MC3
CACGAGACGAAAACCCCAGTGGAACAACCCGATAGCCGAGATCGGCCGAACAATCACGCCTCGTATCCAGGTCGATACCGCGCAACATCATTCAGAACAAGCGAGTCAGCTCATCGGTGCATTCAGGTTTAAACAACCACCACGATGATTGACCGTCCAGTCCCGCGTTCTCCGGCGGCGCCACCCAGTCCTTCGGGTCGAGTCCTCGAGCTTCCTGACTGACGACAACCCACCGGGAGATGTCCCATATCGCGAACGGTTGTTCTTGGACCGACGCGTCGAGGTGCACCACATGATGTTATTGGACGTGTTGCAGCCGATCGGAGATAGCGACTGCTCAACCTGTGGCTCCGCAAATTGGGAGGTCTCTTTCGATGCCGATGGTCTTACCATGGCGGTATTTGCGAAAACCACGGCTGACGCCTCAGCAACTTCCACCGGACCACCGCCCCGAGCGATAGCCCCCACTCGGCATTACACGCCGGACAGTCCAAGGCGTCTTGCCCACAGGTAACTCTCGTTCCTGTACCGGTGTCGATCGTGGTCCGGTACCAGGACGTCGTCAGGTGGCAACTTGTAGATAGCTCTGCAGCCAGGACCTGAGCTGTTCTCCATCCACGAGTTGCAAGGGCTTGTTCTGAATGATGCTGTAAGACGCCGGGCCGAAGTTCGACGTCGTGATGAGGATTCCCTTGATCGCACCCTGTTGGCGGACGACGCTGTCGAGGGCGCGGACGTGGTCTGGTCCTACTTGTCCGGAGAATCGTTTCACCGACACTACGACCCGTCCGCCGACGATGGGATCGTTGCTTTCGACGTACAGGTCGACGCCGCCGTCGCCGCTGCGCGGTGTTTCGGACACCACGTAGCCCATCGCTTCTACCAGTCGCGCCACCAGGCCTTCGAATTCCCACGGGTCGATCGTGCGGAGGTCCACTCTGCGCCCGGCGGGTCTACCTGCTGCGGTGTGCGAGGACAGCGGTGTCACGGCCGAGTAATCGCTTGTGTCCCCGCCGTGGGCTCGTACGCTGGCCACCGGGTCGACGTTACGTATGTCCATCTGCCCGAGCTGCATTGGTGAAGTGACGAGCGTCGACCGACACACCCTGCGTGATACTCCGAACGCGGGATCAACCGACCACTCCCACGAATTCACGCCGATGACGACATCGGCGGGCAAACCCGCCGCGCTCGTCGCGCACGAAGCTATATGAGCGTGCGAGAGCGCGGATGCAGCGAACAGGACTGTTGTGAGCCTCGCGAGTTCTTTCGGAGGAAGGTTGGTCGTTTCCATCCGGTCGGTGGCGGCCACGTAGCGGTACTTGTCGAACGGCTGCACCGATGACCGGTCGGGCACGGCCACGTCGATCACGATCTTGTTGGCGGTGGGTTGCACTGACCACTGTTCGGCGTGACCGAAGGTCGGTTGCAGGTCCGCCGCCGTCAGACAGAGGCGCAGCCAGTCCTGCACGGCCTGAGTGTGATTCACCCCAGATGTGTGCCGACGGAGTGCGTCCAGTACAGGTGCGAAGACTGCGGACGGTGCGTCGATCGCTGTCGGCGCTGTGGTTCGGCCGAAGTATCGGCGCCAGGCCGGCTCATTCGGACGTACCGACAGATCGGCGATGCCGAGAAGCGATGTGCTGTCCAACGCAGGGTTCGGAACAGTCCTCATGACGGAGTCGACGGCACTGTGCGAGCGTCGGAGCTCGTCGGTGAGCTGTGCCGCTTCAGCCCGGCGCTGGTTGCGGTAGGCGGTGATCGTTCCCGACTTCGGCCGCGGGCGCGTCCACGGCAGACGCACCGGTCGCCGTTGCTGCGGCCGGCGAGAAGCCACGCCAGCGCGCACCGCGCCGATCAGCTCTTCGACGCCGGCTCCGTCCCACGCGGAGGGGACGACCGGATCTGGTTGCGCCGCTGACGGGGTCGATGCGGGCGCAGTGCGCGGTGAGGTGTCGGCGGCACCGGAAGGTGCCGGGACCGCTACGACCTGGTCGTCGATGTGGATGCCGTGCGTGGAGACGAGTCCGGCCACACCTTCTGCCCATCCTTGCGAGACGGCGCGGACCTTCCACTGGCCTGCGCGTCTGTACAGCTCGACGAGGATGACGCACCGTTCGTTGCTCAGACCCGTCAGTGCGTGAGTAGCGAACGGGTGTCCGTCGATGTCGATATGTACGACACCGCCTCTGTGAGTGACGAAGCTGCCGGACACACCGTCGTCGAGTGCGGCCGCGACGAGGATGGCCTCGACGGACGGTGCAACATCAGTGAGCGAGATAGCCACAGCGTCGTTGTCCACCAGACGAATTGGTGCCTGCGCCGGGCCAGGATTGTTATAGAAGATCAGGTCGTCGTCGGAACGGACCAACCGGCTGTTGTCCAAGAGCAGCGTGTACAGGTCGGTACTGTCGGCGGGCAATGCAGTCACGAACCGCACTCGAATCTCGGCGCCGACTATCGCGGCGTTCGCACCCTTCGCCAACTCAACCATGAGAGCATTCTTCCTTCATTGGCAATCGGGTCGACGGTGGCCACCGTGCTGGTGCCCTGCGCTGTCGGAATAGGGACCGTCAGACTCGGCGGCGTCAGCACGGGGACGGCTGGCGCACGGGGTCATGACCGGCGTCGGCGGGTCGTGCGGTGAACGGACCGCTCGCAAGCGAAACTCGACAGTAGTGATGCGGCTACACCGGAATTCTTCGGACGACCGGAAACGGTGCCTTCGTACAGGACCATGATGCGTTGGCCTGTCAGTACGAGCAGCCTACCCTCTGCCGTCCTAACCGGCGAGTAATGCGGCAAACGGCTCCTGTCCCCTGTTCGGGCTCGCGCCGGCAGTCTGCGAACGCGCCGTTCGTTCGGGACGCGCCCGTGTCCCACAGATCTGTGCCCCAAAAACGGTCTTGGTCTCAACAGGTCAGCGCATCACTACTGGTGAGATGATGCGTGATCGTGGAGGCATGGATGGGCACCGGTTCGTTGCAGTCGATGGGGTGAGGCACCGTTCGTCTCGTTCGCGAGACGAACGTCCACTGTCGGTCAGTGCGTTGCCCGCTCGTGCCCGCGACACCGTGTCGGCTGCTGCGATGCGTCGATCAGCTTCTGCCGCAGGACTCGAACCGAACGCGCCTCAGCCGTGTCGTTGGTAGCGGATACTCTTTCGTCGCCAGAATACAAATCACACGAAGCTCGGAGATCTTGATGGTTGAACCGGTCGGGGTTGACAAGGTCAACCTAGAGAGGGTGAAGAAGGTCAATCTGAAGCGGGTCGGCGACTTCACCAAGTTCGCGCGGGATAGCTCGAAGCAGTTGGGTGAACAGACCAGCGACCTAACGGGCGCCGCGTCAGATTCGTTCGGGAAGCTGACAGCGAAGAAGCCTGACCCCTATCAGGAAGCGATAGTCGAGTACAACGGCGCGTTCACTTCGATGAACGACAAAGGCGTGTCTCTCCTACTCCTACGCGAACGGTCGACAGATCTAATCGAGCTGGTCGAACTGCTGATCAACAGCGTCGTCAATACTCCGAAGTCGTTCGAGACCGACATCGCCAAGATCGACATTCATAAAGCCCAGTTTCTGGGGGCGGAGGAGTTCGCGCGGAAGGATCTCGAAGCCGCACGACAGTCGGCGGCAGGTGCCACTGCCGGGTTCTCCGCAGGCGCTGCGGTCGCGAGCATGGCTCCGACTGCTGCGCTGTGGGTCGCGACCACCTTCGGCACCGCATCGACCGGCACCGCGATCTCCGCACTCTCCGGTGCTGCTGCGTCCAACGCCGCACTCGCATGGCTCGGCGGAGGGGCTGTCGCGGCCGGCGGCGGAGGCACTGCAGCCGGCGGCGCCTTGCTCGCCCTCGCCGGCCCCATCGGCTGGACGGTTGCCGGTGCCACGCTGCTCGCGTCGATAGCGGTGTTCACCAAGAACAAGTTCGATAACCGCGAGGCGAAGCACACGGCGCTGACATCGGTGAAGAAGAACACCGCGCACATCGAAGGCATAGATGCTCAGATCGATGATCTCCTCCGGCGTACAGCGGCCCTCCGAGACAAGCTGCTGCGAAGCTATAGCGCAGCAATGGCCTGCTTCGGCGCTGATTTCCTCGCGTTGTCCGTGCCCCAGCAGTTCCAGCTGGTGGCGCTGGTGAACAACACGAAGGCATGCGCAGCTCTGCTGACGAAGCGCATCGAGCAGGGTACCGATGATGAATGAGGCTGTGAAGCTCACGAAGAGCAACCAGGAACAAGCTGTCGCTGCCTGGGTGAACTACCTCAATCAACTCAGGCTCGACAACCTCCTGAACACCCTCGACCAACAGGACATGAATCTGGCGGATGCGCTCGCCAGCGTCACCTCGGCGGTTCGAAAGATCGACCTCGAGGTGGTCACCACCAACCGCGGCGGCGTGAAGGGCATGCACGGCTTCATCGCCGAAGTCGCAGAGGTGGGCGTCGGCAACGCTCGACGCCAGATCTACGGCGAGAACCCGCTTTACCAGTGGGTGAACGACAACGGCCCCGTTGACCTGATGCGCAGCGGCGTAGCGATCCAGCAGAAGTTCGTCGCCGCCGGCGGTAGGTTCGGTCTCGGCGCGATCACGGACCACCTCCAGAAATATCCCGACTTCGTCGAGAGCGGCGGGAAGTACCAGATCCCCCGCGACCACTTCGAGGTCATCCAGAAACTGCACGCCTTGCCACGCGAGGAAGCAAGCAAACTTCTGACGATCGGCGGCGACGGCCCGTCTCTCAAGGACTGGGTGCGAGTCCAAACCTTCTTCGGGGAGGGATCTGTGGGCATCGAGTCACTCGAGCCCTCGCACCTGACGTACTCCGAGGTTCAAAAGGGTTCCTACGGAGCGACTCTGGAGTCAGAAGCGGATTCCCTGCGCTCCACCGACCAGTCCCTGCGGGACGACGCATATCAAGAGCGCAAGCCAGTCCTGCGGGAGGGCATAAAGGCCACACTCGCAGCCGCCGCCATCGAAGGCGGGACCGCCTTGATACTGGCCGTAGTTGAGAAACGCCGGACAGGAAAGCAGCTCAAAGATTTCACGCGCGAGGACTGGACCGAGATCGCAGCTGTAGGCGGTGTCGGTGCCGTCAAGGGCGGTGTCCGAGGACTCAGCATCTACTGGCTCACAAACATCGCTGCCACCCCCGCCGCCGTGGCCAGCTCGATC
The DNA here is from genome assembly GCF_030063335.1 of Rhodococcus sp. G-MC3. GTDB lineage: Bacteria > Actinomycetota > Actinomycetes > Mycobacteriales > Mycobacteriaceae > Rhodococcoides. The sequence continues at coordinate 5,183 of NZ_JASISW010000042.1, forward strand.
GTCACCGCAGCTTTCGGCGTCGCGGAGCAAGCGAACAAACTCCGCCGCGGTGAAATCGATGAGTTGGAGTTCATCGAGAACTCGGAGCTCGTCTGCCTGGAGACCGCCGTCAGCGCCCTGTCCTCCTTCGTCGGGCAGGCCATCATTCCGGTGCCGATACTTGGTGCCGTGATCGGCAATACTGTCGGCGTTGTCATGTACAAGGCTGTGTCGTCTTCGCTCTCAGAGCGTGAGGCTTCGCTGATCGAGCGCTATCTCGGCGAGCAGCAGATCATCGACAAGCAGCTCGCTGCCGAGTACCAGCAGCTCATAGAGCAGCTTGATGCGAGCATGTCCGACTACCTCGGTGTGCTCGACCGCGCCTTCGCCCCTGACATGGAGGTCGCTCTCGTCGGGTCCGTCGAGCTCGCGCTCGAACTTGGGGTGGCCGCCGCCGAGGTCTTGGATTCAGACGAGAAAGTCCACTCTTACTTTCTCGACTAGCGCAACGCCCCAGAAAAGTGGACAGGCAGTGTCATTTCCGCCGAGCTCATCCCGTTACTCAAGCGTGTAATGGACCGGTCGACCAAGGGTGGCAGCCGCTAAACCCCGAGCCGCGCGCCTGGGTGCCTGGGTGCCAAGCGAATGAGGCACGCCATGCCTCCTTGTCATACGGGATCACTTTCGATGCAGTCCGACCCACACCTTCGCGACCTCGGAAGCCGCCTCTCGCGCTGTCACGGCCAGCCGCGTCTGCCCCGATAGCTGACTCTCCCACTCGGATTCGGTCGGAGCATCCGAGAATTGCCATTCACCTGGCAGCTTGTTCGTGGGCCCGAACCTCCGATACAAATCGGCCACTTCAGGCTTGAATGCGCCAATCCGATTGAGTGCCCACAAGTCCCACAGATCACGCGAAGCCCGCCGATCACACCAGGTCGCCGTCTTACCTGCAACGAACGCGGGCAACACCGGGACCGTCAACTCAGCATGGGGCGCATCTTCATACCGCTGTTCGAGCTGTCGGCTTTCCTGTGGCCATGCCGGACGACCTTCCGCCGACAGCAACTGCACCTTGACCGCCAGTCCGGACTGCGACCTCAACACTGCACCGAGATGCTCAGGCACCTCGGTGATCGCGGAATCCCACACCAGTCGCCCGTGACTGCGCATCACCGCACGCGGCAAAGCTCGGTCGAGATCACGAGCGACCTCAGACCTCGAGCCGACAGCAATCAGGTCGATGTCCTCACTGAGACGACCGTCGACCAGATGGGTTCGAGCCAATGCTGTCCCGCCGATGAACACAATCCGATCCACGAAGTGCGCACTCAGATAGCCGAGCAGGTGTGAGATCAGGTGATCCCGCTCGACTTGAGCACGCGCGACGCCGAATTGCGTTGCCACCGAGTCCAGCTCATCAGGGTTCATCGCTGCTCCCCCAACCGATCCTGCAACCGCACTAACGTCGTTCGCATCTTCTGAGTGGCAGCGATCTCGGCCACCACATCCGGGTCACAACGTCGATACAACTGCTCCACTGCCGGCCACACCTCCGGCTCGGCGTCACCGAGACCTGGACGCTTCACCAGATCCAACACCGTCTGCTCCGCAGTAGTCACTAGCACCGCACCCAACTCGGTATCGATGCGCTCCGCATCCAGACGTGCCGTGTCGCGAACGACGAACCGAACGACCGCCTGCCGATCCGCTAATCGAATCGGATCGTGCCGCGTCGGCACAGCCACCACAGCCGTCGCTAACGCCCGCGGAATCACACCGTGCAACCGGGCCGCACTGACACCCATCACCACAGCGTCATCGCGGCCGTAGGCAGCAACCGCGATACCGGCTGCCGCAGCCTCCAGGCCAGGCATCCACTCGGCTCCGACCTGATCTTCGGGCACGGCTACGTAGAAGCCCGTCGCCAGTCGATGCAGTAGACCCACGTCCGTCAGCCGTGCGAGCTCGGCCCGCGGGTGCGCATACACGTCCGCGGCTGTCGCGGCTCGCACCATCCGCATCGGAAGCCGCGCAAACTCCGGAGGCAGACCGGTCCGACGGCGTCGAACATCGCTCGAAGTCACGGCCACCTCCAGTCAGTATCGGATACGTAGGCTCAGAGCCTACAGAATCAGCACTGACAGCAACACCCCGAGCGAACGCCGACGCCGCCTGCCCAGGCCATACGCATCCACCTGCACCCACACGAACGCTCACCGGTGAGTTAGCAATGAGTTGTGACATTCTGTGACACCGAGCGACCGATTCTCCCGATCAACTGGCAAATCCCCAGGTCATAGGCGACACATAAACCCAGGTGGACGAACCGGGTTCGCAAAAGAAACGAGCGGCCACAGCGGACCAAAAAGAGACGGCCCCAACCATTTTCGCTGGTCAAGGCCGTCTCGTGGAGCCTCCTAACGGGATTGAACCGTTGACCGCTCGCTTACAAGTATGTTGGGAGACAACCACATACGTCCATCTGGACCCATCGTAGAGGCTCTGACCTGCGTCAATCGTTCAGGTGGTACCACCTGAATCCATGCTCGTTCGTACCGAATTATGACACGCTCGTGACACCGAACTGGGCGGCGAAAACCAGCTGGCGAGCAGCATCGCGTAGCTGCCCGCCGAGTCGCTGAGCAGTCCGCCGACGCTGTGGACAAGCAGGTTCAGGCTCACGGCTTCACCGTCGGCATCGGCGACATCGGCTCTTTCGTTCTCTTCCTCTTTCAGGTGGCCGAAGGCGACCCGCATCGCGGGTCATATATAAAGATTCCGATAGTTTTTTTACATGTCCTGAAGACATGTAAAAAAACTTTCTACTTCAGCTGACCTGCGGAGCTTTCCGGGCGGACCAGCAACTCAAGGAACTCCCGGTTGATGAATAGACGGTCCCTCCCCACTTTCGCTTCCTGCAACATGCCGGCGTCGACGAGAGCATTCAGCCAGGCCGTCGCAGTCGGCCGTGAGACACCGCATCTCGACATGACCGTATTGATTCGGCAATACGGCTGCTCGAAGAGCACCGACTGGAAAATCGAGTCCGCACCACCTCGGGAGGCCACCCGAGCCCGCTGACCGAAGTCATCCTGCAGCGCGCGGAGCGCCTCGATCTTGCGCAATGTGTGCACTGACGTCTGTTCGATGCCCGCGAGGATATAGAGAAGCCATGCCTCCCACGCACCGTCGGACGTCACGGCCAGCAACAAGCGGTAGTAGTCGTTCTTCGTATCAATGATGTACCGCGACAGGTACAGAACCGGCATCCTCAACAACCCAGCCTCGACAAGCATCATCACGTTCAGAATGCGTCCCGTCCGCCCATTTCCATCGACAAAGGGATGGATCGCCTCGAACTGGTAGTGCGCTGCCGCCATGCGCACCAGCGGATCCATGCCGTCGTCCGAGTGGATGAACCGTTCCCACTCGCTGAGCTTGCCTTTGATCAGAGCGCGACCTTCCGGTGGACTGTAGGCGACCTCGCCAGTGACGGGATTGCCGATGCGAGTTCCGGGGAGTGCGCGAATCTGCATCCCGCGGCCCTTAATCGTGCTACACACGTCCAGTGCGGCGGAAGTCGTCAGACCCCGATCAACAGTGCGCTCGAAGCCGACTCGAAGAGCAGTCCGGTAGCGGAGCGTTTCCCTGGTAGCCGGGTCGGCACCCGCGTCATCTTCCAGATGACGAAAAAGGTCATCCGTCGTAGTCACGATGTTCTCGATCTCCGAGCTCGCCTGGGCTTCCAAAAGCGGAATCGAGTTGATCAGCACTGTCGGGTTGGGAATGGATACAACCGCCTGATCGAGCTTGGCGAGCGCCGCGTTGGCCCCGATCGCTGCTTTCAGGACGGCGTAAGTCTCCAGCTGACCTACGCCGGGAGGCGGCGGGAGCTCGTTGTACGGAACGTCGGATCGCCAGGCTGTCATGCGTGGACAATGCCACGCCGAAGCCTGATATGTAAAGAAAACTACCAAATGTTTACAGATTTGGTTGATGTTCGCACTTTCTTGCAACATCGACCTCTCGGAAACAGCGCACACCCCCACGCCGACGCCGCCCTCCAGGCCAATCGAATCCGCCTGGATGCACACGAACGCTCGGCGGTGAGTTAGCAACGAGTTGTGACATTCTGTGACACCGAAGGCCGAACCAAGCTGACGAACCAGCAAATCCCCGGGTCACAGAAGCCGCATAACCCCAGGTGGACGAACCGGTCTTGCACAAGAAACGAGCGGCCACAACAGGCCAAAAAGAGACGGCCCCAACCATTTCTACTGGTCAGAGCCGTCTCGACGAGCCTCCTAACGGGATTGAACCGTTGACCGCTCGCTTACAAGTATGTTGCGACACAATCAGATACGTCCTCATGGAGACATGAACACACCTCTGAACTGGATGGATAGTCCAGGTGGGACCATCCGAATCCACTCTCGACGGTGCCGACTTGTGACACGCTCGTGACACCGAGATTGGCTCCACGAATCGTCGTCAACAGCGATAGATCCTCCTGGACGTGCTCGAATCCGGAGCGTCATGGACGCTCAAACCCGCAGTTCGTCGTACCCGAAGAGTCCATCATGCCCCACGAAACCATCGTTGATTGCTGCCGCGCCTAGTCGCATCCACGACTAGCTTCACATGCACCGGAACCCAAAACAGGGGCCCTGCTACGCCGCGTGTGACGGTTTGATCTGGCGCCGCAGAAGCGCGGATCAGTCCCACGTGTTAGTGCACCAACGACCTGAGTGTGGTCGAGTATCGGTCAGATGCACACCGGCGCCGTCGAACGCTTTTTGGTAGCGAGGAACGTTGTCCTACGCGTGCTGTAGTGACCATAAATGTCGTTCGAAATGGAGGGTGGAGATGCGATCGCGCGAACCCAAACCGATGGCGGCTGCGGCGGCGGGAGGTAGACATCACTGTGGTCGTCTCTTGGTCGTCCGGGTGTCACGCGTCGAAGTCGCAGTTGACGGTCACGGTGTCGCCGAGGGCGAAGGTCTGGCAGGTGAGGATGAAGCCGGCCGCGACCTTGGCAAATCGGCCGTGCTCCGGTGAACAGTCCGGTGGTGAGCAATGCGGTACCGGCCCAATCGACAGGCTCCTCGGATGCGTCGACCGACTCACCGAGTTCAACCCAACACACTGAAGGCAAACGAGACAGGTTGAGCCTCGTGGCCTCGAAGACAAGCGCTGAGGACAGAATCGACAAACCGGGGCAAAGCTTGCGGGGCAAAGAAGACTTACAATTTCTAGGACGGTGACGGTCGGCGGGACGCGAGACAAGGAGGACCTGGTGCACACGAAGGCAACGTTGTTCGAGAGGGTCTCGGCGCCCGATTCCGGCGTGCTCGAACGACTCGATGCCGACACGCTGTCCCAACGCATCGTCACTGGCGCCTTCGACGAAATCGCCACCCACGGATGGCAGCGGATGACGATGCACAACGTCGCGAAGCGCAGCGGGCTCGGGCGAGCCACCGTATACCGCCGGTTCCCCAGCAAAGACGACCTACTCGAGGCAGTCGTTCTCTCGGAAATGCGGAAATACCTCGCAGCGAACGCAGTAGCGCGCGTAGGACTATCGCACGAGCAGGACAGAATCGCCGAAAGCGCCGCGTTCGCCGTGGAATACTTACGGGCGCATCCACTACTGAACCGCATGCTCGAAACCGAGCCCGAAACATTGGTGCCGAGCTTGACGTCGAGTGCGTTGATCGGCTTCGCCCGCGAATTCATTGCGGGAATGTGGCGCCAGGAAATACACGGCGATGAGCCCATCACCGCCGAGCGTGCTCAGCACCTCAAGGCAGTCGCCGAGATCCACGTCCGACTCACCCTCTCGTTCCTCGTGAGCCAGGACAGCGCGATCCCGCTCGCAACCGGCGAAGACGCCCGTACATTCGCCCGCCGCTACCTCGCCCCGTTACTTACTGCCTGAAGCAGGCAGCCGCTACCTCCGTCAGGTTGGAGCGCGAAGTCTACGGCGGTCCCGGCAATCGGGCGGACAGAACTTGCATGCTCAGCGCGCACCGAGGTCGCGAAGGAGTGCAAAGAGGTGTTCACCGAGGAGATCTCGGGCGGCGAACCCGAACAGGTCCAGACGGCGGGTGTGCGCAAGCAGGAGTAGCCCGGTGGCATGGGCAAAGGCATCAGCGGTGATCGTGCGCGCGGCCTCGCCGTCGATACCGAGGCCCCGGGCCGCATCGGTGATCGGACGCAGGCTGGCAACGAGTTTGCCGTTGAGTTCGGCGTCGAGTTCGGAGGTCAGTCCGCGGGGGGTGCGTGAGTCTGCGCAACCCAGGTCGACGAGGTAGGTGTTGTTGTTGCGCGTAAACGCGGATCGATTCTTGGGCCGAATCAGGTGAGCAAGTCGCGCATTGCGCTCTTCGGCGGTCGTTGATCGAGGCGTTTGCCGGTCATGGACAGGACGTTCGCGGGTCTACTCGCGATCGGAGTGGTTCGGCAGTACCGCATGAAATCCAGGACGGTTTACACGGTGACGGCGCTGAGGTCGATGCCCTCGGAGTTGAGCCACCGACAGAACGCCAGCAGGTCGTAACCGTCTGCGCGGACGGTGCGCGGTGAGTTGTTGCGATCGGAGGGGTATCCGAGGCAGTAGTTGATCAACGAGTACTTGCCGGCATCCGACCCTCAAAGTCTCCAGGCGACATCGGCGCCGGGTTCGAGACGCAGCGTGCGCTGATTCGTTACGAGACACGTGTAACCCCAACGTCACCACCGATCAAGCGTTCCGCGGGTCGGCCTGTCGTCCTACAGGTAACGATTCGGTGGAGTAGCCGGTAAACAGGCAGGTGCCGACTAGGTCCGTAGAGCCTCGCAATCCATTGTGCGACAGTGCGTGCACAAATTTGCGCGACCGGAATGGCTACCCTGATCAGAGTGAACAATTGTCTCTGTCAGATTTGTCTGCGCTACAAGCGTTCTCCCCGGCGGTGATGCCTACGTCGGTAGTTCGTCGGCGATGAAACCGCCCCAGCGCTGCGCGGGTCGACGTCGGACGTGGGGCGACAGGTCTGGCGGCGGTGGTCGGTCATCACCTCAGGTCGGCGACGAGGGCATGTTCGGCCGGCCGCACCAGCAGTCGAAGCCCGGGCCCGAATTCATCGGTGGTGGCGGGGTCGACGATCCGGGGGGTGACGAGTACGGCGGTGCGCCCCAGTCGTTGGATCGACGCACTCTGGTGATGCATAACGTTGCGAACCCAATCGGAATTTGCGCCGTAGTGCAGAGCGACCACGATGCGCCCGCGGCTGCGCCACGCGAGGACCGGCGTCCGGTATTCCCGACCGGACGTGCGTCCATGGTGGATGATGATCGCCCAGGGTGGTATCAGCCACGCCCAGCTCTTCTGCACCCGGTTGTTGACGTACTTGTTGAACAGCGCGAGTCGGCGTGGGAGTTGCATGAGTCCTGCACTTTCGGTCAGAGAATATGAGGGCCGGTCCGGTAGGGGTATTTTTCGTCGGGGCTGCCCGACGGAACTCGATCGGCTCCGTCGGATGGAGGCGACACCACTTGACTACAGCATTTGATACATTAATCGTATCATCGTCTCACAATGGACGTAACCGAAACTTTTCGGGCTGTCCTGCGGCGCTTTCGTGTCCGGAACCACGGGTGGTCCGCAGCGCGCGATGGCGGTGCGTCATGCCGTGAGCAGCGGGGCGAGGTAGCAGCGAGCAAATATGCGCTGCAAGTATTGAACGGCGAAGGCGGCAGTCTCGGCGATTCGGTTTTACTGGAATCTCATGTCTACGCGTACGGCGGCATTTCCGGCGAGATATTTACGCACCTCAGCCAAAACCAGGGTTCGAGAAGGTCGTCCTTGCTGACGAACAGGCGATACACAGTGGCTCTGCCCATCCCACTTCGACGAGCGACATCGCACATCGGTGTCACGAGCTACTATCCGCTCCAACAGTCTCGCATTCACGACCTCGTCGTCCATCGTTGACTCCCGCCCACCACGCGATGCTTACACCGAGACAGCACATGTCTCCGTGTCTCGACATTCGCTGCACTAGCGTCTATATTGAGCGCATGAAGTCACCTTTGCGCGCGATCACGATCGCCGTCGCTCTCGTCATGGCATCGGGAACTCTGGCCGCGGTTACTGTTCCGGTAGCGTCAGCAACGACAGATTTTTACACGCCACCAGCGGAATTCGACACTTCGCCGGGCGCGATCATCAAATCCCGGCCGACGCCGATCTTCTTACAGATTCCCGCAGATCCGCGACCCTTCCCGGGCCAGGGAACCACGGTGATGTACACCTCCAAGCTGCAAGACGGTACGCCCGCCGCGGTCACCGGGACCCTTATTGAACCGTTCGCGCCATGGAATGGGAACGGTCCCCGCCCGACCATCGTGATGGCCCCGGGCACCATCGGCCAGGGAGACCAGTGCGCGCCGTCGAAGCTGTTCGGCCTGCCGATTTCTCTGGACCCGGCAAAGCTGTCCATCGGCGCGAACTATGAATTGCTGTTCGCTAACTTCCTTCTTTACCAGGGTTACAGGATCCTGATGACCGACTACATCGGGCTCGGCACACCGGGTATGCACACGTATGTGAACCGTGTCGAGGAAGGCCACGCGGTCCTCGACGGTGCCCGCGCCGCATTGCAGTTCGCCAAGCTGCCATCCGACTCGCCGGTCGGTTTTTGGGGTTACTCCCAGGGCGGTGGCGCCACCGCGTCAGCGGCCGAGATGGCCTCGACCTACGCCCCAGAGCTCAACGTCAAGGCCACGTACTCTGGTGCACCACCGGCGAATTTGTCCAAAGTGCTCACGGTCGCGGACGGTACCTTGGCCATGGGCGTGATCGGCTACGCGATCAACGGACTCCTTGCGCGATATCCGTCTACGGTCCCGCTCATCGACGAAGTCCTCAATCCCGCTGGTAAACAGGCCATCGAGACCCTGTCGACGTCATGCGTCGCCGACACCGTCTTACGCTACGGGTTTCACCACACCAGCGAGTGGACCACTTCCGGGCAGTCGATCGCCGAAGCGGCGCTGAGCTATCCGGCAGTCCAGGAGGCGATCGACGAGCAGACGATCGGACGACTCAAGCCCACCGCTCCCGTCCTGGTCGACACCGGGATCAACGACGACCTCGTCCCGCACGGACAGGTGATCGACATGGTCGACAGCTGGCGGGCCAAAGGCGCCGACGTGCAGGTCATCAACGACGCCACCCCGCCAATCTTCCCGGGCCTGGTGGTGAACCACGGCCTGCCGTACCTGTTCAGCACACTTCCGGCCTACAAATTCCTCTACGACAGGTTCAACGCACCGAGCTGACCCCACGCGGCTGCTCACAGGGGTCGCCGGTGAGCAGCCGAAGCGCGGCCATGACTGGATGGCTGACGTGTCACCACAACCACATCCCGCGAGATGATCCATACGGACTCCTCGTCGAACGCCTCGCCTGAACATGCACAGTGGCGGGCTTCTCTCCCGGAGTCACTGCGTGGGAAGACCTCGATCCCGTTAGCTCACTTTGTTTCGGAGACCAGCGGCTATCGCCGCATGAGATATCAACCCTAAGCCTCGATCCACCGATGAATTCGCGAGGTAGTGGAGTGTCGAACTGAAGAAAGTGCCCTCCGAGCTGGGATGATTTGAGTTCTCACACAACAAATCGGACCGCTCGAGTAGGACACTTCCAGTGCGATCATCCCACACCTTCCTTGCTGATTCCGCGAAGTTCGACGACGACCATCTCGTGTCGAGTGCCGGCCTGGTGCCGATCATGACTCTCGCCGACCAGACAGGCCTGACCGAACTGCTGGCGGGCAAAGTGTCGATCACTTCGCCGAAGATCGCATCGTCGGCGGCGAACCTGGCACCGAAACTGACGACGTTGATCGCGGCGATGTGCGCCGGCGCCGACAGTATCGACGACATCGACGTGCTCCGATCCGGCGGAATGAAGCACCTCTTCAGGTCCGTGTATGCACCCTCGACCGTCGGAAAATTGCTGCGCGAGTTCACCTTCGGACACAACCGCCAACTCGAATCCGTCCTACGCGAACACCTCGTCGCTCTCTCCGCACGCACCGAGATCCTGCCCGGCATCGCAGATCGGGCGTTCATCGACATCGACTCACTCCTGCGACCGGTGCACGGTCACGCCAAACGGGGCGCCTCCTACGGCCACAGCAAATCGCCGGCAAACAGATACTCCGCAAAGGACTGTCCCCGCTCGCCACAATCATCAGCACCGCCGACTCCGCGCCCGTCATCACCGGTATGCGTCTGCGAGCAGGCAAAACCGGATCGGGCACCGGCGCGGCACGAATGGTCGCCCAAGCCATTACCACCGCCCGGATGTGCGGCGCGGCGGGAAAGATCATGGTCCGAGAGGACTCTGCGTACGGCAACAATCGCGTCGTGCGCGCGTGCATCAATGCCCGTGTCGAGTTCTCGTTCGCAGGCGATCAAGAACCGACTGGTGCAGCAGGCCATCGACTCCATCGCTGACGATGCATGGACACCCGTTCGATACCCGGGCGCTGTGCGCGACGAGGACACTGGCGCCTGGATCTCCGACGCCGAAGTCGCCGAAATGGGTTTCGCCGCTTTCTCGTCCACTGCTCATCCGGTCACGGCACGACTGATTGTCCGGCAAGTCAAGGACGCACGCTTCCCGGATGCCCGGTTCCCGGTGTGGCGGCATCACCCGTTTTTCCGCCGTCAGCACACTGCCCACCACGACCGCCGATGTCACCCACCGAGCCCATGCGATTATCGAGACAGTGTTCTCCGATCTGATCGACGGACCGCTCGCACACATGCCCTCGGGCTCGTTCGGCGCCAACTCCGCCTGGGTGCAGTGCGCCGCGATCGCCCACAACCTCCTACGCGCAGCCGGGACCGTCGCAGGTGGTCAACTCAGGAAAGCTCGCGGCGCGACACTGCGCCGCAAACTCGTCGACATTCCCGCCCGCTTCGTCCGGCCGCAACGCACACCCACCTTGCACCTACCCAGACGCTGGCCGTGGATGAATGCGTGGCTTCAATTGTGGCGCAACATTATCGAATCCAGCCCGCCCGCCGTGGTCTGACACCGACCACCTCGCCGCACCGGCCCGAACAACGACAATCGTGGAAATGCTGGGTAGACCAGCGGTCCAATCATGAAGCCCAAATACTCTGAACCGCACCGGTGAGTCCGGAGACTTGGTTTCGTGTGAGTTCGGTCAGCTCGCGAGCTGATCCGATTGTCGAGTGTAGTGGAGCTGTTCGCATTCGATCGGCGGGATGTCGCCGCAGAATCCG
>NZ_JASISW010000043.1 GCF_030063335.1 Rhodococcus sp. G-MC3
CATCTGCGAGATGCCCTTCTTGTGGTCAGAATCGGTTCTGTAGAAAGTCCCATTCGTCCACCACAGCAGGGCATTTCGCGTCTAACGCGCATGTTGAGCGGCTACCTCATCGGTGCATTCAGGCTTAGTGCATACCTGCTTCTGTATCGGCGGATGATGTCCGAACCAGCGATCGCGCGGCGGCCGGCCAGGCACCTTCGGGCTGCTCACATTTCGAGTCAGGGTTGATTCTCGAGTGACATTCTTCGAGGGCAAAAATCATCGGCCGGCGTCGTAGTTGAGGAGGGCGAGATGGCGTGAGCGTAGTTCACTGGTGCGCCGGTGGCGTTTGCTCCGCAGCAGGCGGCCGAGCACGTTCACCGACAAGGTGAAGTACAAGATGTTGCGGGACCATCGGGAACTGCTGGTGACGTTCGCCGACAAGGCGGCTGTGCGCCGTTACGTCACTTCCATTGTGGGGGAAGGCTATCTGCCCGTTGCTTACGCTGTCACCGACGATCCTTCTGTCTTGAGGGACATCGGCCTTCCAACAGAGTTTGTCGTGAAACCGACCCATGGTAGTGGCGCTGTCGTTGTCATTTCCGGGCACGCCGACTCGGCGGCGACACTTCCTTCCGTGGACGCATGCTGGTCCTACACGCATGCTCGACCCGAGGCCGTCGACCGTGAGCAGTTGGTACGCATCGCCCGGTACTGGCTCGAACAGCTGTACGGGCAAGGTCCCAACCGCGAATGGGCGTACGGCCGCGTCCCGCGGAAGATTTTGATCGAAGAGTTGCTCCGTGGGCCGGACGGTGGCATTGCCGACGACTTCAAGTTCTTCGTCTTTCATGGTCGCTGCGAGTTCGTTCAAGTCGACACCGGGCGTTTTGGACGCCGCACCCAGGACTTCTATCGCAGAGCATGGACTCACCTTCCCCTCAGTGGTGGCCACCCGCACGCGAACCCTCCGCACCCAATGCCCGACAATTTGACCGAGATGATCAACATCGCCGAGCTGTTGGGGCAATCGACCGATTTCGTCCGGGTCGATCTCTACCTCGTCGGTAACCGCATTGTGGTCGGCGAACTCACCAGCTACCCGGCGGGAGGTCAAAGCCCATTCGAGCCGAAGTCGTTCGACTTGGAGTTCGGTCGAGCCTGGACGGTCCCATCGTGTTACGAGGATCGGAGGTTCCGCATGGGCCGCGCAACAACACCCGCGGATGACAGCGTGTCGGACGAGCTGTCGATGTGATTGTTCGTGTTGAACGAGGGGCATGTGCGCCTGTCAGGCGGTTGCTTGCTCGGCCGGTAATGCCAAGCGGCGCAGTGCTTCGGAGTCTCGAGGGTGAACGGCTGCGTGCTCTACTTCCTCCCCAGCGCCCTGTTCCGGGTCGCTGCATTCCAGATGCTCGCCGGCTATTTCGCATTTCAAATGGTGGTTTTCGCTTCGCTGCGTGCTCGGGCCAAAGGATGGCAGCCAGGTGGCCGGTGGACTCTGGGCAAGTGGGGATGGCCGGTGTCCATCGGAGCGCTGATTTACGGTGTGCTGTCGATGATCCTGCTGGCCCGCCCCAACGGCGACACCAGCCTGGCGTTCTACGACCGATGGATCGCACTGATCGGTTTCCTCGTCGTCGCCGCAGTTGGCCTGGTCTACATGTACGTCGCCAAGCCGTACAAGCGCTCCACCGCACCCGAAGGCGACGCCATCGACATTGCGAACATTCTCCGCGACCACCGTGCAAAAGACGACGCCGATGAACACGGCAGCGATGCACCCACCCCCGTCACAGCGGATAACACACAGCGCGCTCGGGCGAACGAAAGGTACTCATCGTGGGCAAGCTCAAGAGAAAAGTCGCCTTCATCACCGGAACCGCACGCGGACAGGGCCGTTCGCATGCACTGACACTGGCACGCCAGGGCGCGGATATCATCGGCCTCGACTCCTGCCGCAAGCCGGCGTCGACCCAATGCGACGGCGCGACAATGGAAGACCTGGAAGAGACCATACGACTGGTCGAGGACACCGGGGGCGCATCCTCGCCCGAGCCGCCGATGTCCGCGACAGCACCCAGATCACGAACGTCTTCGGTGAGGGCGTCGATCTATTCGGCCGCGTCGACATCGTCCTACCGAATGCGGGCATTTGCGCAGGTGGATTGAGCTGGGAGATCAACGAAGATGCGTGGCGAGAAATGCTCGATATCAACCTCACCGGCGTGTGGAACACCGTCAAAGCGGCCGTCCCGACGATGATCGAACAAGGCGACGGCGGATCGATCGTGTTCACCGGATCCACCGAAGCGCTCAAGGGCTCGTCCAACATCGCGTCGTATTCGGCCTCCAAACACGGTGTCACAGGGTTGATGACATCGATGGCGCGGGAATTGGGTCAGTACAACATACGGGTGAACTCGGTGAACCCGACATGCGTCGACACGCACATGATCAACAACCCGTTCGTGTACAACCTTTTCCGCCCGGATCTGACAGATCCAAAAAGAAACGATGTCGTCGAGGCGTTCACCGGAACCCACATCCTGCCGGTTCCGTGCCCACTGCGATGCGGTCGTCGTTACCTCCCGCGTCCGCAGCTCTCAACCCAACGTTGGTGGTCGCTGCCAACACACTGCGGTTGCGTCAGGAATCACCGCCGCAGCTCACTAAGATTCGAACAGCCCACACGAGGGCCGAGATCCGCGCCAGGATCTCGGCCCTCACCCATCCGTTAGAGAACTCGAACGCCGATTACGCGCCGCGATGCGTCGAATTCGACGGTAGAACACCGAAATACATCGAGACTACGAGCTTTGAAAGTTTCTCGATCTGTTGTCTCACCCAGTGAACAACGAACCAGAGCGGTTCGAAGAATTGGTCGCCAGAAGCGTTCGGCTGCGTGTCGGCACCCCGCAACCACACGAGGTCCGGCCGGATCGGTGCACCGAGTTCGTCGGCGGGGTGGCAGGAACGTCGGCTCGTATCCAGTAGGTGTGCTCATCCAGAGCTTCCAACATGTCCCCGGTGACAGGCATTTGAACGCACTCGCTCCCTGTGGAACGCAAGCGTGGTGATTGTGTCAGGTTTACTTGACGGTGCGGAAGTGCTGTTTTTCGTACCTGGTCATCTCGGATGGGCATGCTGATTGGAAAGCTGCTGTGGCGCTTCAGTTCACTGGAGCTTCGTGGCAGCGGTGTCGGATTCATTTTATGCGGAATGTCGGACGGGATGTGTCGTCGAAAGGTGTGCCGCCGGTGATGGCTGCGGCAAAGAAGGTTATTGCATCTACTGATCTGGATGATGTTGCGCAGCAGTGGGATCAATCGCTGATGCGAAGTTCGGGGCTGATTCCCTGCTCGCAGCAATAGGCGTTGCCCTGACGCTGCCCAGCAACCCGTATAACGATCCAGTGGGGTGCCGGAAAAGCAAGAACGGACCGCAGCTGAACGTGAAGTCAGAGCGGGCCAGTCTCTGGTGTGCGGTTCAGGGTTGTGAGTTCTCCTCTTTTGGAGGATGTGGCACGTTGTGGTCGTCGATATGCGCACCCTCGACTGCGTCAGGCTCTGCAGTGTGCTCCCGCGGACCGTCGTTGCTGCCATGGTTGGGGACAACGGCGTCGGCGTCGCTCGGCATCGTCATGAGTTCTCCAAAGGGTTTTGGCGACAAGTCGTCGCGGTAAGACTCTTCTAGGGTGCCCCGGCGCGCGGAAAACTACACCTTCTGCGGCGCGCCTGGTGGACGCTCGTTGATGTGCCGGTCGTCCGGTCGAGCGCGAGAATCCATCCCCGCAACCGTCATGATCGATCGGAGACATCGACGATGTCGTCATCGTCGGCGAACGTCAACGTGCCACCCTCGACCGCGATCGCCCATCGATGCGGGGCAGCCCACTCGCGTCCGAGCCGATCTGCCGGCAGCAGGAAGTCACCGAAATCCTCGACCACAGTGCCCGTGACGAGGGCACCCCGGCCCCGCCGCAGTTGTACGGTGTCACCAACAGCGCACTTGGGCGTTGTGACCTTTCTCGAATAATTCACAGCGACAGTAAAACAGACGCGCCCTCTGGCCACAGAAACCACTGACCCAGTTCGGTGCATTTCAAGCCCGCCGGCTGGTCGGTGCCTGCGAAGCGGTGGGGCTATTTCTAGCGGTAGGGGGGTAGTCGGCGCGGACACTGCTCCCGTACAGAGGTCGCCGTAGGCCAATCCTGAGACCGAGGTCTCCTAGCCTTGCAGCGAGTAGGGATCGTCGACCGTGTCATCAACGCGGCGCACGGCTTGGAGAACGGCTTGCCGCGTGGTGGGCCCCGTCGGTCACCGAGGCCCCGTATCGAACTCACCTCGCTGGCCGGCAAATTTTTCGCACCCGATGAGCATGAGCTTCGCGCTTGATTGGCCCCTGCCGAGGATGGTCAAGGCGGTGTGCCTTGTTTACGGGCGTAAGCCCGTGCGGCGCGGACTCGGTCTCCGCAGCGGACCGAGCACCAATGTCTGCGGGCATGAGTGCGCAACATGAAACGGTCGCACGGCGATGCCTGACATTGAGCGATCGCTCCCGCGTCCTCGCCGGTCAGAAGTAAGACGCAGTTTGCGGCAATCTGCGACATAGCGTGCTCGACCAGACGCGTAGTCGGATGCTTGATTGTCCGGCGAAAGCCGTGATTGGCGTCGTGTTGCAGCACAGGCGCACTGGGCATGCTGGCCAGGGCGCGGTTGATGCCATCCACGGCGTGTCGCGGGGGAACGGTGCCCTCCACCTGGGCTGTCAAGGCTGCCCGAATGTCCGACCGCAGGCCGGTGAGCCGATTCTGGCAATACGACTGCAGAGTCGTCCGGTCGGGAACGAGTCCATGAATTTCGAGCCACTCGGTGGTCGCGTCCGGGCTGGTCAACTCGTCGAAACGGTGACCGCCTGGCAGAGCGACCGCGGTGTTGGCCAAGGCGAGACTGACGTGTTCATCGGATCCTGGTGCGGGCGGCAAGGCCAGAATGGTCATTGTCTCATGTTAGCAGTGGCCTTCTGCCGTGATACTTGCTACGCTCGACTCACGCTAAAAATCATTCACAAACGTGAGAATTGAGTGTCTCGATGATCTTTCCAACCCCCTCCGGCACAGCTCCCTTCGCCCTATCGATTCTTGACAACGCATCGACCGGCGTGGGCCACACAGTGGGGGAGACGTTCTCGGACATCATCGAATTGGCCAAGTTGGCGGAGCGGCGTGGCTACCACCGATTCTGGATGTCCGAACATCACGCGATGCCGGGTGCTGCAACCTCGTCACCCCAAATTATGGTTTCCAGGTTGACCGCCGAGACGAAGCGCATCCGATTGGGGGCGGGCGGAATTATGCTTCCCAACCACGCGCCCCTGGTTATCGCCGAGCAGTTTGGCATGCTCGATACGCTCGCGCCGGGACGCATCGACCTCGGGCTTGGACGTGCCCCCGGCACGAATTCACCGACCGCAGCGGCGCTACGGCGGGGCATCGACGCGAATGATAATTTCCCGCAACAAGTTGTGGAATTGCTCGGGCTTCTCGCCGACGACTTTCCGCCGAGTCACCCCTACCGAAATGTCCACGCCGTTCCTGGCCCGTGGCAAGCCGATGAGAACCGGGTACCGCGACCGGCAACCAGTCCGGATGTGTGGGTGTTGGGTTCTTCGCCGTATTCTGCCCAGCTCGCGGGTCAGCTCGGTCGGCCTTACGCCTTTGCGCTGCAGTTCGGTAATGCCGACGTCGACACGGCGATGAGCCTGTATAGAGAAAACTTCCGGCCTTCCGGCGTACTTTCTGAGCCGTATAGCCTTCTGAGCGTAGCTGCACTGGCACAGGACGATGCCGCAGAAGCGGAGCGCCACACAGCATCCGCTGCCATGGCGATGCTCAGGATGTTCCAGGGCAAGCCCTACGCACTGCTCCCACCCGACGAGGTGGCAGCCTATCCGGCGACCCCCCAAGAAAGAAACGTCATCGACTCATTTCTGGACCATTACACCCATGGCACCGCAGCGCAGGTCGCTGATGAGCTCGAGCAGCTTCAGAACCGAACGGGAGTGAACGAAATTATGCTCGTAGGTCTGAGCAACACACATCATGACCAAGCACGGTCGGTGGAACTTATTGCTGACCACTACAAGATGTCTGCAGCGTGAATACACCCTCCGCTACGTTGGTAGGCCACGGTTACCGGCGACTGGTCCAAACATCGAAAACTGCACTGAGAGTCCAGAAGTCCATTCCAAAACCATCACGGACGCGCCTCGAACGAACAACACTCGACCCATTGATCTCTGGTTCAACGCCGGGCGCCGGCGGATGACGTCGGACTACGCGGCGCCCGGACCACATCACTGCGCGCGCCCGTGACGCAGGTACCTCCGTCACCGGACGCGGGCATGCTCGGATGCAGCTACTTCGCTACCCACCGCCACGCTGAAGTTGTCGCTGAGCCGTGGGCTCGGTACTCGGCGCGATTCACGCGGCTGTAGAAGCAAATTTTCGAGATACCAGGCTAGGTGATACGAACTTTGAGCGCGGTCGTGGGTTGGTGGCCAACGGCGCGGTCAGGCGGGAAACGCATCGCCGATATCCGGTGACCCGAATCGACACAGTCGTAATCGTGCGCTACCGCGTATCACGGTAAACAGTGTTTTTGACATGAGAATTGAGCTTGCACGCATGAAAATGACGCACGTACGCAATGCCACGATGCTGATCGACTACGACAACTCGACCGTGCTGATCGACCCGATGCTCGGCGCGCGCGGCTCGATGGACCCGTTTCCCGCGGTCAGCGGAAACACCGCACGCAACCCCATGGTCGACCTCGTCGTTCCCCTCGAACGACTCGTAACTCCCGACGTGGTCGTCGTTACGCACACTCACGCCGACCACTGGGATGCTGCCGCAGCGTCAATGCTGCCGCGTGAGGTGCCGATCCTCGTTCAGCACGCCGAGGACGCCGACATCATCACCGGCTACGGGTTCACCGACGTCCGGATACTCGACGAACCGATCGTCGTGTCGGATATCGAGTTCACGCGGACGTCCGCACAGCACAGTTCCGACGAAATCCTGGAAGCGCTGCCCTCTCTCGGACAGGTGATGGGCGTCATTCTGCGTCGCGACAGCGAACCGACGGTGTACGTAGCAGGCGACACGGTGATGACCGACAACGTGCGAGACACGCTCCGGGACAATGCCCCCGACATTGTCGTTCTCAATACCGGCGGCGCGACCCCGACGCCGATGGGGCCCATCATCATGAGCCCCGACGACGTAGAAGAAGTCGCTCGCCTGGCACCCCGGGCGCACATCGTCAGCGTCCATATGGAGGCGCTCAATCACTGCCCGGTCACACGTGAAGACGTCCACCGAGAAGCCGCACTCCATGGGATCACCGACCGCATCTCGATTCCCGAGGATGGCGAATGCCTGACATTCTGACGTCGGCTGCGCAGGTGGGCGCGCACCACCGGATCCAGCAGCGCACCGTCGGCGTCCTCGCGGCCGGTCAAGTTCTCGGCGGCCTCGGCATGGGCGCTGCCGTCAGTATGGGCGCTTTGCTCGTCACCGACGTCACAGGATCCGCCTCGTGGTCCGGGATGGCTGCAACCTCGAACACTCTCGGCGCTGCTCTCTTCGCGATCCCGCTCGCACTTCTGGCACGCAGACGTGGCCGACGCGTGTCCATGGCCTCGGGAGCCGTCATCGCGGCTGTCGGGGCCCTTGGTGTCGCGGGCTGGGCGGCAGCCGGCAACGCCGTTCTCGTGCTCGCCAGTTTGATCGTCATGGGTGCCGGAACTGCGCTCGGATTCCAGGCCCGTTTCGCAGCAACGGATTTAGCAACGAAGGAGCGGCAGGGTCGCGATCTGTCGCTCGTCGTCTGGGCCACCACGATCGGGGCCGTCGTGGGCCCCAATCTTGCCGAACCTGGCGAGGCACTGGGGCACGCACTGCGACTCCCCGAATTCACCGGGGGCTTCGTGATCGCTGGTGTTGCCCAGCTTTTGGGGGCGGCGCTGTACTTTGCCAGCTTGCGCCCGGACCCGCTTCTGCTCGCAATCGAAGCCGCACCCGCTCCCGCGCACAACGAGACAACGAGCGAGCGCCCCTCCGGTGGCTTCGCTATCCTTCGCCGGAACAGCGGGGCGCGTCGCGCTGTGATCACCATTGCGCTGAGCCATGCCGTCATGGTCGCCTTAATGGGAATGACGCCGGTGCACCTGACTTCGCACGGCGCTTCTTTGACTGTGGTCGGAGTGACCATCAGCTTGCATGTCGCTGGCATGTACGGCTTTTCACCGCTGTTCGGAATCCTCGCCGACCGAGCGGGGGGACACGTAGCCGTTCTCGTCGGGCAGGCTCTGCTCGCCACTGCATTGCTGGTGGCGGCCTTCGGTGCGAACGATGCCGTGACGGTCACGGCGAGTTTGATCTTGTTGGGCCTCGGGTGGTCTGCAACAACGGTTGCAGGCTCGGCAATGTTGAGTGCCGCCCTCCCAGTGGAACAGCGAGCGCCGGTACAAGGCGTGTCGGACTTCGTCATGAACATCGTCGGGGCCGCCGGAGGCGCTCTGGCCGGGCCCATCCTTACCGGAATCGGTTTCGGTGGGCTGGCCACGAGCCTGCTGCTTCTCGTTGTTTCGGTGTCTGCGCTGCAGATCCGAGCCGTACGCTCCGACTCGAAACCAACAAAAGCGCCTACCCCTCCCAGAGAGCTCCCGAGAGCCCGATATGCCCGATATGCCCGCGAGGTGTAAGACGCCAGGTTCAACCTGTCAATGCAACAAGCTCCACGGCAAGGCACTCTGCGGGTGACCTGAATCCAAGGCACTTTCGTGGACGGTTGTTCAGTTCGGCTGCAATAGAATTGAGATTTTCACGCTTGATTCGCTGGCCTGTTGATGTCGCGCACGCCGCGGTGATGGCGGTCTGGTCACCATCACCGGCGTCACTTGCGCGGCGCGACTATTGCGGGACGGGTGCTCTGTGATCGTCGGTTGGCGCTTGTACGGATGCGGGCCGGGCGCCCGCGCGGGTGGCGCCGATACCGGCAATCACGACGAAGGCCACGCCGGCTGCGGGTAAAAGGCCGGGTTTCTGGCCGAGCACCACCAGCCCCGCGAGCAATGCGATGGCGGGTTCGAGGCTCATCAGGGTGCCGAAGGCGGAGGTGGTCAAGCGGCGTAGGGCGAGGAACTCGAGGATGAACGGCAACACGACACTGAGCGCTGCCAGCCCCAGCATGAGGGCCAACAGTTGCCAGGTCACGCGGCTGAGCTGCGTCGGCGCTGCAACGAGGAGCCCGACAACGCCGGCCACGGGCATGGAAAGGGCAAGGCCACTCAATCCGGTGACGTTGTCACCGACACGCTGGGTCAGCAAGATGTAGCAGGCCCAACAGGCTGCAGCGGTCAAAGCGAAACCGGCACCGAGTACATCGATGCCGCCGCTCCAAGGCTCGGTGAGCAGTAGGACCCCGATGGCGGCTGGAGCGGCCCAGAGTTTGCGTCTGCCACCACCGGGGCCGCACAGAGATACCGTCAACGGACCGAGGAATTCGAGCGCGCTGGCGGTACCGAGCGGCAGTCTGGTGGCCGCGAGCATGAAAAACACCATCATGCCGGCGGTCACCGCGCCTAGCGCGATGCACGCCATTAGATCTCGGCCGGTGAAGTCGCGGGGCTTGGGTCGGACCAGCAGTAGTAGCAAGAGTCCACCCCACCCGAGGCGCAGTCCAGCTGTCCCCAGGGCGCCGAGTTGGTCGAGCACGGTGACCGACAATGCCAGCCCAAGCTGGATGCTCGACATCGATACGGTCGCCATGAGAGCGCCGACGTCGGCGCTGCGGAGGCCGAACACGACACGGGCGTGTGGGGGGCGTGAGGTCATGGGCTCGAGTAAAGAGCTTGCGGACCATTCATGTCCACGCGCCATCGATGGACAATTCGTTCGGAAATCATCGACAATTGGAGAATGGAGACACGGCGGCTGCAGTTTTTGGTGGAGTTGTCCCGGCTGGGATCGATGCGCGCGGTTGCCGACGTGCAACGAACGACCACCTCGACGGTGTCTCAACAGATCGCCGTCCTGGCCCGCGAGGTGGGTACCGCGCTGATCGAACCGCAGGGTCGAAGGGTACGGCTCACCCCCGCAGGGCGCCGGTTGGCCGAACACGCGGTGACGATTCTCGCGGCAGTCGAGGCCGCCCGCCTCGATCTCGCCCCCGGATCGGAGCCGAACGGAACCTTGCGAGTCGCCGGGTTCGCCACCGCCATCCGTTCATTTCTGCTGCCCGTCGTACTCGACTTGGCCGAGAGTCATCCCCACGTTCGCGTTCTGGTGCGCGAACACGAACCCGCGGAAGCGCTTGCGCTGCTGGCTGCCGATGAGGTGGACCTGGCGCTCACCTACGATTACACGCTTGCGCCCGCCGTCGAGGATCGTGGTGTGCGTGTCACCGACTTGTGGACCGCGAGATGGGGACTGGGGGTGCCCGCGGGCGCAGAATTCGACGACGAGGCGACGATGGATGTCTTCGACCGTTTTCGTGCCCATGACTGGATCGTCAACTCCCGCAACACTGCCGACGAAACAGTGATCCGCACACTCGCCTCGATGGCGGGTTTCACGCCCTGCATCACCCACCAAGCTGACAGTCTCGACCTGGTGCAGGGCATGATCGCGGCGCGTCTCGGCGTGGGACTGTTGCCCCTCGGTACCGTCACGATCGCCGGAGTTCGGCTGATCCCGTTGACTGCCCCGAATGTCGAGTTGCGGGCATATGCCGTCGCTCGGCACGGCCGGCTCAACTGGCCTCCGCTCGCGCTGGTGACTCAATGCCTCATCGAACAGACCGCGGCCGAGGGCTTCTCGGGCTGACGGGTCAGTCCTCGGGCAGAGCAGCAAACATCTTTTTGGTTTTCACATACCACCCCATGCCTGCGATCGGACGTCTCCACCTGCCCTGCATGTCCGCCAGTGCGCCTCGGTGCGTTTCATCACCGCTTGCGACCATTTCTTTCAAATGGCTGTCTTGCGACTTTATGACCTCGTCAGCCTTGTTGCCGCGGAATGGGGTGTTGCATGGCCCTCCCATTTGCTTGCACGTCATTGTTTTCATCTCGGACACGGCCTTTCCTGGAGATCATTGGCGGGAGCCTCGGATTGATGTTCTGTACGCCAACGCTAGCGGCAGTTCGGTGACCGATGCTTCTCGATTCCTGATCGATTCGTTCAGCGATGAATTCCGATCAGACAGGCTTTCTGGCCTCGAAGAGTGTTCGAGAAAAGTAAGCCAGGAACAGTCCGTCGGCCTCGATCTGCTCGTGCAAATCGCGCAGACGTCGCGGTAGTGGTCGACGGTGAAGCCGGTCACGGTCCAGATCGATTTGCCAAGGAAGTACACCAAGGCGCCGATGTCGAAGAATTTTATTCGCCCCCGAGCACCTGAAGATCGACAAGACCGGTTTCGACACCGTGCTCTTGGAGATCACGTCGACCTAGGGCGTGTCTCCTAAAGGGTTATGTGGCGCGACCACAGGAAGACCGCATGTAGGAGCGCACCCGCCCGATACGTCAACGCCAGTTTGTCGTACCGGGTGGCAAGTCCTCGCCACTGTTTGACGG
>NZ_JASISW010000044.1 GCF_030063335.1 Rhodococcus sp. G-MC3
CGAGATGCAGCGCGTGCTGAATCATCATGAGACAGGTGTAACCCCAACGTCACCGCTAATCAAGCATTTCGCGGGTCGGCGTGTCGATTCGCGGTAACAATCGGGTGGATTAGCCGGTCAACAGGCATGCCCCAACGCGGCCCATTGATCCACGTAATCCATTGTGGGACAACGCGTGCACGAACTTCCTGGATCGAAATTGGCTACCGCGATCCGAATGTACGATCGTCCCAACCGAGCCGCGGTGCGCCACAGCATTGGTCAATGCGGACACCGCCAGCGACGCTTTCATTCGGGAGTCGATCGAGTAGCCGACGATCCTGTTGGACCACACATCTTTGATGGCGGAGAGGTAGAGCTTGCCTTCGTCGGTGCGGTGTTCGGTGATGTCGTTGAGCCACAGCGTGTCCGCGGCCTCTGCGGTGAACTGACGGTCGACGAGGTCGTCGTGGACGGGCGGACCGGCCTTTCTGTACAGCCCTCTCTTCTTGGAGAACACCGACCAGATTCGTTCCTGTGAGCACAACCGGGCGACCCTGTTCTCGCCGGCGGTGATGCCGTGGTCGGGGAGTTCGTCGGCGATGAAGCGGTACCCGAACGCGGGGTCGTCGGCATGGATGGAACGGGCCGCGTTGATCAGATGCGCATTATCCCAATCGCGTTGCGACACTGGTATTTTCTTCCATTTGTAAAACGCTTGGGTAGAGAATCCGAGAACCCGGCAGGTCACTGTGACGGGGATACCGTCGGCAGCAAGGTCGAGGACCAGCGGTTAGATCATTTTGGGTTGACGTCCCGAGAGAGATAGCCGACCGCGCGCCGCATCACTTCTGCTTCTTGCTCGAGCATCTTGATGCGTTTGCGGGCTTCCCGCAGCTCGACGGACTCGCTGCTCGCCGCGGTCCCGTCAGCGGGGGTGATGCCATCGCCGCGATCGGCGATCTTCAGCCAACGGTGCAGACAGCCCTCGGAGATTCCGAAGTCCTTCGCGATCTGACGCAGCGGGGCCTCGCCTTTACGTGCGACAGCGATGACGTCGCGGCGGAACTCCTCGGGAAATGCTTTCGGCATGGGGAACATCCTTCCACTGCGAGGAGCGATCCTCACAGATCAGATGTCAACCAAGATGGGGGCAGTCCCTCCTACGGGGTGAACCGACCCCGAGTTCGACCGTAGTCTGATGCACTGAAGAGGCAAGGTCTGACATCGCGACGCAATGCCGTACAGGCACTGGCAGTTAGCACACACGCGGACCGTGCAGCATCGATGAGTGCGCCTGTGCCGGAGCGGGAATCAGAGAAATGGCGCGTGCGAGCAGTGCCGCCTTGTCACTCCTGCGTGGCCGGACCGTAGGTGTCGGCGTATTCGAGCGCGAGTTCCAGTTTGAGCCGGTTGGCCCCGATAGGGCGGCCGAGCATGTCCTCGGCGCGCTGGATACGGTACCGCACGGTGTTCTTGTGCACGCCGAGCGCGCGAGCTGCCGCGTCCGGGCTGCGGTTCACATTCAGGTAGGTGCGCAGAGTGCGACGCAACTGGGCCGAGGCTGCATCGGTACCGTCGAGGCCGCGTAGTTCCCGCGAAACCAGTGCCTTCGCCGAGTCGGGGTGGCCGTCGAGTAGGTGGATAATTTCGACGTCTGCATACAAAATCGGGCGAGTCACAGCCTCCTGATGTTCCGAAATATGTTGAGCGGAAACCGCTTCGGTGTGACTTTGCCGAAATCCGCGAATTCCCTTGCCCGGGTTGCCAATCGCGATCGATATTCCGTCCGGGATATCCGCACCGATGTCCACTGCGGCGACATCCGCCTCGACATCCATCGACAGCCACGCCCAGAGCCCTCGCGATCCCGACGGCAGAGTCAGTAGCTGCCGAGCCCCGATCGTGGCCGCGACCGCGCGGACAACGGAATCCAGGACGCCGATCACGTCCTCGGTCTGCTCGGCCGGCGCATTGTCGAACCACAGCACTAGTGCCGTGTTATGCCTGATCAACGGGTAATTCAAACGGTTCGACGCCACCGCTGCATCGACGATCTCACCTCGGATGATCGCCTGCACGGTTTCCGCCTGCCGTGCGAACGCGCCGCTCAATCCGCGCTCTCGTTCCTCACTGTAGGTATCGGTGAGTATCTCCAACGACACGTTGAGCCAGTGATTCGCCCGCTCCAGCAGCCGAATCAATACCTTCAGTTCCAGTACGGGGTCGGCGATGCGCTCACTTGCCGTCTCCGCGGCGAACCTCAGCAGCGCCTTCTGGCCGACTCGGTAGATCTGCATCAAGACCCTCAGATGCAGACCTCGTCGGGCGATCGTGCGCGCGAGATCATGAGCTGCGAGCGGCAGATCCACCTCGGCGGAGTCGCCGGTGAGCCAGATCAACAGCGCACGCCCTTGCCCGCGGGTGCTGGCATCGAGGTCCCGTTGCAACTCCCGGTCCGCGGAAACCTCGGGGACCTCCGCCACTATTGCTGCGCCGAAGCGCGCGACAAGGCCATCGAGGGTGCCGGGCACCAGCGCCTCCGCAGCGAATTCCCGGAGCCAGGCCATCACCATGTCGTCAGCGGACACGTTGGCCTTTCTTTCGAATTTGGACTCAGAGTACAAGCGTGGTCGATCGTCTTGGCCTATTTCGCCAAGAAAACTTCGGCTCGCTTGTGTAATTCTAATAAGACGTGGCGCACATCATAGAAGGCGGGGTTCGTATGAGATCCGGAAGTATGGCGGAGACAGGCTATGGCGACATCGATGTGCACTGCCCCGCAGACGGGCGCCTCGTCGCGCGCGTACCGGACAATAGTTCCGAGACAGTGATCGAGACCGTCCGATGTCTGCGCACTCACCAAGTCGAGTGGGAAGCGCTGGGGCCGAAAGGTCGGGCCAAGTGGCTACGGAAGCTGCGGGACTGGCTCCTCGACAACGAGCGCCATCTCATCGACGTACTGCAGTCCGAGACTGGCAAGCCGCGCGCCGAAGCAGCAATCGAGCCCGCGCTCGCGTGCGACCTTATCAACTACTTCGCTGACAATGCAGGCACGTTTCTCGCCGACGAGCGTGTGAAACCCCACGGACCGCTCTCGATGACCAAGCGGCTGATCAAAACAGCCCGCCCCTACCCGGTGGTCGGTGTGATCACTCCGTGGAACTTCCCGCTCGCGATGCCGGCGATGGACATAATCCCGGCTCTGCTCGCCGGCGCGGCAGTTCTGCTCAAGCCGTCCGAGGTGACGCCGTTGGCAGCCGTCGAACTCGCGCGGGGATGGTCTGACATCGGTGCACCCCCTGTCTTCTCGGTCCTCACCGGCCGCGGCAACACCGGTGCAGCGGTAGTGGATTCGGTGGACTTCGTGCAGTTCACCGGTTCCACCGCAACCGGTCGAGCGATCGCGGTACGGGCTGCCGAGCGACTGGTGCCGTGCAGCCTCGAACTGGGCGGCAAAGACCCGGCGATCGTGTTGGCGGATGCCGACCTGGACCGCGCGGTAGCCGGAATCGCCTGGGGCGGCCTGTTCAATGCCGGACAAGTGTGTGTGTCGATCGAACGCGTCTACGTCGAGGCATCCGTCCACGACGAGTTCGTCGCGCGACTGGTGGCACTCGTCGGCTCGCTCCGACAGGGCACCGACGACGACGGATATCGCACCGATGTCGGCGCGTTGGCCACCGAGGCGCAACGTGACCTCGTTGCCCGGCACGTCGCCGACGCTGTGGACAGCGGCGCCACCGCCCTGACCGGAGGCAAAGCCGGGAACACCGGCACCTTCTTCGAGCCGACGGTCCTCGTCGACGTAAACCATTCGATGGCCTGCATCCGGGAAGAGACCTTCGGGCCCACCATCCCCGTGGTCAAGGTCGCAGACGCCGACGAAGCCGTACGGTTGGCCAACGATTCCGAATATGGCCTGTCTGCGACGGTGTGGTGCGGGAACAGAACCCGCGGCGAGGAGATCGCCCGCCGACTCGACGCCGGCGCGGTGAACATCAACGACGCCTTCTCCAATCTGTTCGCGCTGGGTCTACCACACGGAGGCTGGAAGCAATCCGGTCTCGGCGCGCGATTCGGGGGTGAAGACGGAATCCGCAAGTACACCCGGCAGCAGGCGATCACGATGCCGCGCGGACCCGTGATGAAGCGGGAATTGCTCTGGTATCCGTACACCCCCTTCCGTGGTCGTTTCGTCGGCCGGCTACTGCGCGTCCTCGTCGCGCGTGACCCCCACCGCCGACTGTCCGCATCAAGCCGCTCGAACTCCCTGTAACGACGACTGAAGGACACAAGGAAAATGACACAATCCCTGCACGGTCGCGTCATCGCGATCACCGGCGGTGCCCGCGGAATCGGGTTCGCGACCGCGACAGCGTTGACCAGACTCGGTGCGAAGGTGGCAATCGGGGACATCGACGAGGCCAAGCTCAAGGAGTCCGCGACCCAACTCGGCCTGTCCAGCTACCGCAAGCTCGACGTGACCGACACCGAGTCCTTCGAGGCCTTCCTCGACGACGTGGAAGCAACGCTCGGGCCTATCGACGTGCTCGTCAACAACGCCGGCATCATGCCCGCGGGCCGGATCGCGGACGAACCCGACGCGGTCACCCGCCGGATCCTCGATATCAACGTCCTCGGGGTGATCACCGGCTCCAAACTCGCTGTTCGGCGAATGCTGCCGCGCGGCCGCGGACACGTGGTCAACATCGCCTCACTGGCCGGCGAAATCTACACGCCCGGACTGGCCACCTACTGCGCCAGCAAATATGCCGTCGTCGGTTTCACCGATGCCGCGCGGGTGGAGCACCGAGGCACGGGAATCGAGTTTTCCGCGGTACTGCCATCCTTCGTCAACACCGAGTTGACGGCGGGTACCAAGGGGCTTCCCGGACTCAAGAACGCTGAACCGGAAGACATCGCACGTGCCGTCGTGGCTTTGATCGAACGCCCCAAGCCGAAAGTACGGGTGACCAAGCTCGTCGGCGCCCTCGCAGCCAGTCAGAAGTTCTTCCCCCGCCAGGTCAGCGAAGCGCTCACCCGAGCGCTCCACACAGACAGGGTATTTCTCGAAGACGTCGACACCGCAGCCAGACAGGCCTACGAAGTGCGTGCTCGTCACAGCTGAGCCGATTGCCCGCGATGTGCGGGCCCTCCATCTCGATCGTCGCTCCGATACTTCCGGAGTCGACACGACAGCACTTCATCTCAGTCAACGACAGAAGGCACAGAAGATCTTCATGACCACCGAAGCTTCCATTTCCGCGACACCGATGTCGCCCGAGGATAACCTTTTACGCCCGCTCCGGGTCGCGATCGTCGGCGCCGGCCCCGCCGGCATCTACGCCGCCGACGCCCTCATGAAATCCGACACCGCAGTCTCCGGCCGCGGCGTCAGCATCGACCTCTTCGAGCGCATGCCCGCGCCCTTCGGCCTGATTCGTTACGGCGTCGCGCCCGATCATCCGCGCATCAAGGGCATCATCACCGCCCTGCACAAGGTGCTCGACAAGCCTCAGGTACGCCTGCTCGGCAACATCGACTACGGCACCGACATCACCCTCGACGACCTGCGGTCGTTCTACGACGCGGTCATCTTCTCCACCGGCGCCAACGCCGACCGCGCGCTCGGCATCCCGGGTATCGAACTCGACGGCAGCTACGGCGCGGCCGACTTCGTCTCCTGGTACGACGGCCACCCCGACGTACTTCGTACGTGGCCGCTCGAAGCCGAGAAGGTCGCCGTCCTCGGCGTGGGCAACGTTGCGCTCGACATCGCCCGCGTCCTCGCCAAGACCGGCGACGAACTGCTGCCGACCGAGATCCCCGCCAACGTCTACGAGGGCCTCAAGAACAACAAGGCCGTAGAGGTTCACGTCTTCGGACGCCGCGGCCCGGCGCAGGCCAAGTTCACGCCTCTCGAACTGCGCGAGCTCGACCACTCGCCGACCATCGAGGTCATCGTCGACCCCGAGGACATCGACTACGACGAGGGTTCCGAGCAGGCTCGCCGCAACTCCAAGCAGGTCGACATGGTTGCGAATACCCTGCAGGACTGGGCAATTCGTGACGTCGGAGCCCGTCCCCACAAGCTGTTCCTGCACTTCTTCGAATCTCCCACGGAGATCCTCGGCGAGGACGGCAAGGTCGTCGGCCTGCGCACCGAGCGCACCCAGCTCGACGGCACCGGCACCGGCAACGTCAAGGGCACCGGCACGTACAAGGACTGGGATGTCCAGGCCGTGTACCGCGCCGTCGGTTACCTCTCGCAGAACGTCACGCAGTTGCCGTTCGACGATCAGGCAGGCACCGTTCCCAACGACGCCGGTCGCGTCGTTGCCGACGACAACGCCGAGGGCGCGGCCCGGTTCATGCCGGCCACGTACGTCACCGGCTGGATCAAGCGCGGCCCCGTCGGCCTCATCGGCCACACCAAGGGTGACGCCAACGAAACCGTCGTGAACCTCCTCGAGGATTCCGTCAATTTCGCCGGCGCTGCAAACCCGGAAGAGAACGCCGTCATCGAGTTCCTCGAAGGCAAGCAGGTGCCGTACACGACGTGGCAGGGCTGGTACCGCCTCGACGCGCACGAGCTCAGCCTGGGTGAGCCCGAAGGCCGTGAGCGCATCAAGGTCGTCGAGCGTCACGAGATGCTGAAGGCATCCGAGCCCGACCGCGCCCACTGAGTCGAATCTACGTGAACTGAATGCTCGAAAGCACCTGAATGTGCCCAGGAGTTTCCGAACTCTTCGAGGCGGTTCATGTGGTAGGCACCATCCCCGATTCCAAGAAGGACGGGGGTTTTCATTTACCGAAGCGGCCACAGAGCTGTCACTGAAGGGGTCCGTAGTGCGTGAGTTCTCAGTTCCACAGTCGTTCACAATTCCTGGAAATGTTTCCACGGCCGACTCCGTGTTCCGTCATGCCGAAGAAGACCCCACATTCGTGCCGTTCAAGAGGCCGTCGGACGGTGGATGGGTCGACGTCACCGCAGCTGAATTCGTGAAGCAGGTCTCCGCAGTTGCCAAGGGCCTGATCGCTTCGGGCGTCGAGCTCGGCGACCGCGTCGCTATCCTGTCAGCGACCCGCTACGAGTGGGTCGTTCTCGACTACGCCATCTGGACAGCCGGCGGATGCACCGTCGCGATCTACGAGACCTCCTCCCCCGACCAGGCGCAGTGGATCCTCGAGGACTCCGCGACAACGCTTCTGGTTGTCGAAACCGCCAAGCATGTGGAGACTCACAAGGAAGTCACCGACGGCGCAGAAGCCCTCCGCGAAGTTCTGGTCATCGAGTCGGGCGCGATCGACGAGCTGTCCAGCCGCGGTTCCACAATCACCGACGAAGAACTGCACACTCGTCGTCACCAGGTCACCGCAGCCTCGCCCGCGACCCTGATCTACACCTCCGGAACCACCGGACGCCCCAAGGGTGTCCAGCTGACGCACTCCAACCTCTACGCCGAGTCCAACGCGTGCCGCCTGGCCATGCCGGAGTCGATGGTCCCCGGCAAGAAGACACTGATGTTCCTGCCGCTCGCCCACGCATTCGCGCGAGCGATCTCCTACGGCGCTCTCGACGCCAAGGTCACCGTCGCCCACACGTCCGACCTGACGACACTCCTCGAGCAGTTCGCCGGATTCAAGCCCGACTTCATCCTCTCGGTACCCCGCGTATTCGAGAAGGTATACAACTCGGCTCGCCAGAAGGCCGTCGACGGCGGCAAGGGCAGCATCTTCGACAAGGCTGCGGCCACTGCCATCGAATACAGCGAGTCCCTCGAAAAGGGTGGCCCCGGGCTGGCACTCAAGCTCAAGCACGCGGTCTGCGACAAGCTCGTCTACTCGAAGCTGCGCGCAGCACTGGGCGGCGAGTGCGAGCGTGCAGTCTCCGGTGGCGCAGCCCTCGGCGCGCGTCTCGGCCACTACTTCCGCGGCGTCGGCATCCCGATCTACGAGGGCTACGGACTCACCGAGACCAGCGCCGCGATCACCGTCAACACCTCGAGCGCGCAGCGTGTCGGCACCGTCGGCAAGCCGATCAACGGCCACGCCGCCCGGATCGCCGAAGACGGCGAACTCCTCCTACAGGGCCCGGTCGTGTTCGCCGGCTACTGGCACAACGAGAAGGCCACCGCCGAGTCCATTGTCGACGGCTGGTTCCACACAGGCGACCTCGGTTCGATCGACAACGAGGGCTACGTCTCCATCACCGGTCGCAAGAAGGAAATCATCGTCACGGCCGGCGGCAAGAACGTCGCACCGGCCGGCCTCGAGGATTCCCTGCGCGCGCATGCTTTGATCAGCCAGTGCCTCGTTGTCGGTGACGGTCAGCCGTTCATCGGTGCACTGATCACCCTCGATCCGGAAACCCTGCCCGGTTGGGTCGAGCGCAACGGCCTACCCGCGAACACCGCGATTGCCGATCTGGTGAAGAACGCCGACCTGATCGCCGAGATCGACTCGGCCGTCGCCGACGCCAACAAGAAGGTCTCCAACCCCGAGCAGATCAAGAAGTACACGATCCTCGAGGTCGACTTCACCCAGGAGACCGGCGAATTGACGCCGACGCTCAAGCTCAAGCGCAACATCATTCACGAAGCTCACAAGACCAAGATCAGCGACCTATACGCCTGACCCATCAAGTTCTACCCACTGGTATCCAAAATTGCCTTGGAGAACTCAATGAGAAAGTCGACAAACCTCAAAGGGCACTGTCACGTTGGCGAGCTGGGCGGGTGGCTGGCAGGATTCGGGTGGTGAGCACCCCGTCGCCGTCGTACAAGGGCCACCGGTACCCCAGTGCCGCGCGCCTGAAGTAGATGGGCGATTATGTTTGATTGAATTGGCTATGCGCGCAGCTCCGTTGTTGATCCCCAACACCGACCGTGACCAGCTCGAGAAGTGGGTCCGGTCGACGACGGCGGAAGCGGGGTTGGTGCAGCGAGCGCGAATCGTTCTGCTCGCCGCCGATGGTGTCGTGCATGCAGAAATCGCATGCCGGTTCTCGATCTCACGGCAGACGGTGATCAACTGGCGTGCCCGATACGAAGAATGCGGCGTGAACGGGCTGTTCGACGAAGACCGCTCCGGCAGGCCCCGCACCCTCGACCGTGACAAGCTTATTTCGGTGACGTTGACACCCCCTCCGAAGAAGTACGGTGTTACACACTGGAGCTCGCGTTTGCTCGCCGATCACCTCGGCATCGGATACGGCACCGTCGCACGGGTGTGGCGCGAACACGGCGTTCACCCCTGGCGCAGTGAGACGTTCAAGTTCTCCACCGATCCTGAGTTGGTCGCAAAAGTCACCGACATCGTCGGGCTGTACCTCGCACCTCCGGAGAATGCGATCGTGCTGTGCGTCGATGAAAAGTCGCAGATCCAAGCTCTCGACCGCACAGCACCGACGTTGCCGATGCAGATCGGCATCCCCGAGCGGCAGACCCACGACTACATCCGACACGGCACCACAACGTTGTTCGCGGCACTCGATATTGCGACAGGGCAGGTCACCGGGATATGCAAACCGCGACACCGCCACCAGGAGTTTCTGGTGTTCCTCAAGCACGTCGCACGCGCCTACCCCGAAAAGGAACTGCATCTGGTGATGGACAACTACGCCACCCACAAGAAGCAGGAAGTACGAGACTGGCTCACCGGAATTTGTCAAGGCGGGTGAGTCCAGTGGGTGTTATGCCGCTATCGACTCGTGTGCTTCATCAGTGTCGGTGGTTTCTGCTGGTTTGTTGATCCACGCGGTGTCGGGGAGGTCGAGGATTTTTGGTGTGGCAGTGGTGCCGAAGCGATGCGGATGGGCAGCGCGTGCGGCGTCGAGAACAGCTCGGCGTTCGGCTGCTTTGCGTGCAGCCAAGCCGTAGTGGACATCGGCGGGGGTGTGTAGTCCGATACCGGTGTGGCGATGTTCGTGGTTGTACCAATCGGTGAAGGTATCCATGAATTGTCTTGCATCGCTGAGGGATCCGAACCGTTCGGGGAATCGTGGACCGTATTTCAATGTCTTGAACAATGCTTCGGAATAGGGGTTGTCGTTCGACACCCGCGGCCTCGAATGACTGCGGGTGACCTCGAGATCCGCCAAGAGCGCGGCAACGGTCTTGCTGGTCATCGAGGTTCCTCGGTCCGCGTGTACGACGTGCGGGACACCATGAATCGAGAAGATCTGTTCCATCAATTCCTTTGCCAGCACGCCTGATTCATGAGGGTGGACGCGCACTCCGACGATGTAGCGGGAGTAGATGTCGATCATCACGTACGCGTCGAAGTACTGCCCTTTGACCGGGGCGGCGAGTTTGGTGATATCCCAGGAGTACACCTGCCGCGGGGCGGTCGCCACCAGCTCCGGGCATGCCCTCGCGGGGTGCCGAGCGAGTCGTCGTCGTTCGCTGACCTGTCTGTTCTCGCGCAGTACCCGGTACATCGTCGACACCGAACACAGGTAGATGCCGTCATCGAGGAGTTGGGCGTAGATCTGCAACGGTGCCAAGTCGGCGAACCGGTCGCAGTTCAGGACGCCGAGGATGCGTAGACGTTCGCTGGTGGAGATTTTGTTGACAGGTTCCGCAGCTGGTTCCTGAGGTACCGACGGTGTCGGAGCCGTGGCTGCGACACGCCGACGTGTCGCAGTCGAGCGATGTAGACCGGTGAGAACGCTGCCCTCACGGGAGCTGATTCCGATGTCAGTGAGCGCGGTATACACAGTGGTCATCGCTTCTTGTTCTTCTCGTCGAAATCCGCGCTCTCGGAGAAACTTTCCAAGAGCGCGTGTGCTTTTCCCATGATATCCAGTGCGGCTTCGGTGGTGTTCAGGCGCTTGTTCGCGCGGTTCAATTCACGCGTGAGGCGTGCGATCTCGGCTTGTTCGGCGGTGAGCTTGCCGACTTTGTCGCCAGGTTTCTTGGTCTCGAGGACACCGGCGTCGCGGTGTCTGCGCCATTCACTGATCAACGACGAAT
Organism: Rhodococcus sp. G-MC3; assembly: GCF_030063335.1. Taxonomy (GTDB): domain Bacteria; phylum Actinomycetota; class Actinomycetes; order Mycobacteriales; family Mycobacteriaceae; genus Rhodococcoides. The sequence goes on from NZ_JASISW010000044.1 coordinate 10,959, forward strand.
ACAGGCCCTCGCGGCGTAGGTATGCCCCGCCGTCGCCGCTCTCGCAGGCCTGTTCGTAAGCACGTACGTGTTCGATTTTCTCCGCAGCGGTGAACGCACGTCGCCGTCGGGGTCCGTCTGCTCTCGGATGCGCTGAACCCATGCGTTCATTGTCGCCGCTGACCGGCGACTTGGTGGTGATGGCCATGGTGTGTGTCGATCCGTATCTCGCCCTGCATCAGGCCGGGGTTGCTATGAACCAGTGGACTCACCTCACCCTGAATCACCCCAGGTTTGATGCCGCTTCCTTCTGAGTTTGGAAGGATGAGCACATGCCCAAGAAAATCGATCCAGAGGTCCGCTCGAGGGCCCTTCGGTTGCTGGAAACTCGCGGTGGGGAATACGCCTCGCTGACCGCCGCAGCGGAGGCGATCGCCAAGCAGGTCGGTGTCGGTCAGGAGACGGTGCGGCGCTGGGCCGTGCAAGCCCAGGTCGACCAAGGCACCCGCGCCGGCACT
>NZ_JASISW010000045.1 GCF_030063335.1 Rhodococcus sp. G-MC3
CGGATTCTGCGGCGACATCCCGCCGATCGAATGCGAACAGCTCCACTACACTCGACAATCGGATCAGCTCGCGAGCTGACCGAACTCACACGAAACCAAGTCTCCGGACTCACCGGTGCGGTTCAGGACTATGGCTGATCAAACGTTGGGGTGAGTACTTCGCTGTTGTTGCGACGAGTGCGTTTGTTCCATTGGAAATCTACGAACTGACCGAGAAGGTGACCGTTCTTCGCATCGGGTTGTTGACGATCAACGTTGCCGCTGTTGTGTGGTTGATCTGGAGTAAACGTTTGTTTGGAGCTCGCGGCGGAGGCGCCGCCTACCACCTCGAACACAGTGCCGAGTCGCTCATGACGGTCGAGCGCGCCGCGGTGTCCGAGGTGAACTGAACCTGCCGAAGAGGGTTGTCGGGCCGCCCTCGTGGAACCCCACGCTGTTCTCGCGCAACAGATCCGGCGCACTCGGGGTGGATCGGGCGCCGGTTGGACCGAGTCAGCATCGGCGCGTGATGACCGTCGATCGGGGCCCATGGCGCACGGCATGGCCGAAATTTGCGCCTCGTGGGCGGACTGCGGCACTAGGCTCGGACCATGAGCGCCGACCAGTGGACGAGCAAGGACATCGCCGATCAGTCCGGACGGCGGTTCATCGTCACGGGTGCGAACAGCGGGCTCGGTGAGGTGACAGCACGAGCACTGGGGGCAGCGGGAGCCGACGTCGTTCTGGCGTGCCGTGACACCACCAAGGGAGACGCCGTTGCGCGGAGCATCGGGGCGCGAGCTCACGTGCGGTGGCTCGATCTGGCAGATCTGGATTCTGTTCGCTCGTTCGCCCATACCGTCGAGTCCGTGGATGTTCTGATCAACAATGCAGGCGTGATGGCGGTCCCGTTTCGGCACACTGCTCAGGGCTTCGAGATGCAGTTCGGCACCAATCATCTCGGCCACTTCGCATTGACCGGATTGCTGCTGAACAAGATCACCGATCGTGTGGTGACGATGTCGAGCGGAGCGCACCAGATCGGTCGCATTCATCTCGACGACCTGAATTACGAACGGCGTCGATACCGTCGCTGGGCCGCGTACGGACAATCGAAACTGGCGAACCTGATGTTCGCGCTGGAGTTGGACCGCAGGCTTGCCGCGGCCGGATCCGCCGTGAAGTCGGTGGCAGCGCATCCAGGTTATGCAAGCACGAACCTGCAGGGACGCACCGAGTCGTTTCAGGACTCGCTGATGTCGATCGGCAACAGCTTTCTGGCCCAGACCGCGGACATGGGCGCACTGCCCGAGCTGTACGCAGCAACATCGCCCGACGTGACCGGCGGGACGTACATCGGGCCGGACGGGCGCTCGGAGTTGCGTGGATACCCCACGGTCGTGAGATCGAGTGGGCGGGCACGTGATCGCGCCGTGGCGTCGGCGCTGTGGGACAAGTCCGAAAAGTTGACCGGGGTCCGCTTCCCCCGTGAGTGAAAAGCGACGCGGACACGTGTTTTTTCACTCACGGGTGGCGGAGCCACCTCAGCGGTCTCAGATCGAGACGACCATCTTTCCGGTGTTTGCACCGCGCAGGAGATCAATGAACGCCTGTGGCGCGTTCTCGAGGCCGTCGACGACGGTTTCGTCCCACTCGACCACACCGTCTGAGAGCCACTGGGCCATCTTCTCCGAGAACTCGCCGGCCAAATGGCTGTAGGAGCCGACGATGAAGCCCTTCAGCGTCAATTCCTTACCGATGACCAGCGCCAGGTTCCGCGGGGCAGGCGTCGGTTCGGTGGAGTTGTACTGAGAAATTGCACCGCACAACGCGAATCGCGCGTACTTGTTGGCCGACGCGATCGCAGCTTCGAGGTGATCCCCGCCGACGTTGTCGAAGTAGACATCGATACCGTCCGGAGCTGCCTCGGCGAGTTGCTTTTTCAGCGATCCGTCGTGGTAGTCGAACGCAGCGTCGAAGCCGAGTTCGAGGAGTCGCTTCACCTTCTCGGGCGAGCCGGCACTACCGATGACGCGAGATGCGCCGAGCGCCTTCGCGATCTGCCCGACGAGTGAGCCGACCGCGCCCGCTGCACCGGAGACGAACACGACGTCGCCCGGCTTGAAAGACGCCACCGATGTCAGGCCCGAATATGCTGTCAGCCCGGTCATTCCGAGCGCTCCGAGGTACGCTGACGCACTCGCCTGGCTCAGATCGACCTTGCGTGCACCTTTACCGTCCACCACTGCGATGTCGCGCCAGCCCTTGCCATGGCTGACTGCGTCGCCGACCACGAACTTGTCGTTGCGAGATTCGACGACCTCGCCGACGGCACCGCCGTCGAGCGGCCTATCGAGGGCAAACGGCGGGACGTAGGACTTCACGTCGTTCATCCGGCCACGCATGTAGGGGTCCACCGACATGACGTTGTTGCGCACCAGGATCTGGCCGTCCTCCAATGGTGGGAGTTCGGTGGTGACGCTGCGGAAGTTGTCGGGCACGGGTTCGCCGTGAGGGCGCGATGCGAGATGAATTTCCTTGGACTGCACGAGAGTTACCTAATTTCTAATCGGCGGTGTTTCTAGTCGTCGGTGTTTCTAGTCGTCGGTGTTTCTAGTCGGCGGTGTTTCTAGTCGTCGGTGACGGTGACAGTGACGTCGATGTTGCCGCGAGTCGCGTTCGAGTAGGGGCAGACCTGGTGTGCCTTGTCGGCGAGAGCCTGAGCCTCGTCGTGCGGGATGTTCGGAAGTGTCACCTCCAGGGTGACCTCCAGCCCGAATCCACCGGAGTCGTTGGAGCCGATGCCGACGCGCGCGCCGACGGAGGAGTCGGTCACGTCGGCCTTCTCCTGGCGGGCGACCATCTGCAGGGCCGAATGGAAGCAGGCTGCGTAGCCGGCCGCGAAGAGTTGCTCGGGGTTGGTGCCCTGTCCGTTGCCGCCCATGGCCTCGGGAATGGCGAGGTCCAGGTCGAGGCGTCCGTCGGATGTACGAGCTTTGCCGTTGCGGCCTTCGCCGGTGGCCAGAGCCTCTGCTGTGTAAATGGTCTTCATGGGTGACTGCCTTCCGTGTCGTGTGGTGCTGTGTGATCGTGTGGTGCTGTGTGATCGTGTGGTGCTGTGTGATGAAGAGCGCTGGTCAGGGCGACCAATGAATCTCGGAGTTGCTCCAGTTCGGGAACCGTCATGCCGGTCTTGCCCGCAAGCTGTTTGGGGATGTCGATCGCTTCGGAGCGCAACGCGCTACCCGCTTCGGTCAGATGAATTTCCACCCGCCGTTCGTCGGTCGTCAGACGTCGACGTTCGATGAAACCGAGCCCTTCGAGTCGTTTCAGCAGGGGCGACAAGGTGCCGGTGTCGAGATCGAGTTCGGTGCAGATCTCACGTACCCCGCGACCGTCTCTTTCCCATAGAACCAGGAGAACGAGGTATTGGGGGTAGGTAACGCCCAGGCGCTCGAGCATTGGGCGGTACACCGCTGTGGTAGCCCGCGACGCGGAGTACAACGCGAAGCACACCTGGCGATCGAGTGCGAGTTCGTTGGTCACGCAATTCAAGGTAGTGCACGTTTAAGTTGTGCGCAACCTATAAGTGCATCCGTGAGTGTTTTCGCACACCGGCGTGTACGAAAACGCTCACGGGGGTCAGCGCGTCAACGCCTCCGTCAGATCGTCGAGAACGATCGTGGCGGCAGTCGGACCCGCGTTGAGGTACCACGGGTCGTCGTCGACCGTCATGATGTGACCCTCGGTCGATGCGCTCATGCCGGTCCACAGTGGATTTCTGGTGTACGTCGCGGCACCCGAACCCGAATCGGATTCTTGACTTCCCACGAAAACCCAGTCCGCATTTGCCAATTGGATCTCTTCCTCGCTGAAGTCCTGCGAAGTCTTGTCGAACTGTTGGCTCTGGGGACGCGCGAGGTTCGCGTCCCAGGCGATGTAACCGGCGAACGACGGTACCCCGAACACCCGCGCGCGGTCGGCGGTGAACCGGACGAACGACACGGTGGATTCACCTACGCTGGTACCGAGATCGACTGCACGCGCAACGAAGTCGTCGACTATCGACTGGGCCTGTTGTGTCCGCCCCAGGGCGTCGGCCAGGAGCAGGAAGTCCTGCTTCCAATTGACTCCTGTTCCTTCGGTGAGCACGGTCGGTGCTATCGCAGAAAGGGTTCCGTACGCGTCCTTGGAGGCGGCTTCGTTGGCCAAGATCAGATCTGGCCGAAGAGCCGCGATCGCTTCGAGGTTGGGAGACTGTCGATTTCCCACATCCACGAATGCGGCCATTTCGGTGCTGTACTGCGGGAACTCACGGGACAGATAATCGGGAATCAATGCGGCGCCGTCGCCGTAGGCGACGCCGGTCGGGACGACGCCGAGTGTCAGGGCGGCGTCGAGTTGGCCTGTCGCGATCACGACGATGCGCTTCGGCTCGGCCGGGATCTCGGTGCTGCCGCCGAAGTGGCTGACCGTACGCGGGAAAACGCCGTCGTCGACGCCGGGGGAGCCCATGCCGTCGGGGATCCCGGTCGGCCCCGGTGCTGTCGTGGTCTCAGTGCTGCTGGTCTCGGTGCTGCTGGTCTCGCTGCTGCCGGGCGTGCTGTCTGTGCCTGCCCCTTCGGTGCTGCAGGCGGTGACGAGTGCTGTCGCGGCGATAAGAGCGATGAAAAGGGAACTGTGTTTCACGATGCCTCTTGGTGCGAAATGAGTAAGTCCCTTCATGGGGGACCTTCGGTCAATGAGGTAACGCTATCCTGGGTATCGTGCTGAAACAACATCTGTGTCAGATATAGTTTTGTGGCATGAGCCACCCGAACGAGGAGATCGCACGTAACCTTCTCGACGCCGCGTTCGGCCTTCGGCGGGTCCTGAGAGCCCATCTCGACGACTCGGGCACCGACGAGACCCTGCCCCTCGCACAATCCGAGGTGATACGCACGGTGTCCGCATTTCCAGACAGCCGAATCGGCGATATCGCAACACGGCTGAGGTTGCGCCCCAACACCGTCAGCACCCTGGTGCGCGCGTTGGTGGCGAAGGGGCTCGTGGAACGGCACCCGGATCCTGTCGACGGCAGAGCCGTCGTGCTGCGGGTGAACGGCGAACGTGCGGCGCGGCGCGAACGCCGAACGGACCGACGGATCGAAGTGTTGGCGGCCGCAATCAACGAGTTGTCGGCTTCGGAGTGGCGTGCGGTCGAACAAGCACTACCGACGCTGGCGAAACTCAACGATGTTCTGAGGCAAGCGGATTAGCCTGACACGATGAGTTTCGACGAGGATTGGCGGCCGCATCGAGACCGTCGACCTCGCACCGTGCGTCGTGCCGGCGATCGGAACCCGGCGGGACTGTTGGGAGTCCCGCCGGGTCGCCGTGTGGCGGATCGAGCGGCAAGGTACTTCTCTTGCGCTAGCGCATCGCCCGGGCAGCCTCGACGAGATTGCGCAGCGAGGCCTCGACCTCGGCGATTCCTCGGGTCTTCAGCCCGCAATCAGGGTTTACCCATAGCCGTTCGGCAGGTACGGCTTTCAGTGCCGCCCTCAGCGACTCGGTGATTTCCTCGACGCTGGGGACGCGCGGCGAGTGGATGTCGTACACGCCCGGCCCGACTCCGAGATCGAACCCGACGGAGTTGAGGTCGTCGAGCACCTCCATATGCGAGCGCGCTGCCTCGATCGAAGTCACGTCGGCGTCGAGAGCAACAATTGCGTCGATCACCTCGCCGAACTCCGAGTAGCAGAGGTGCGTGTGGATCTGGGTGGAATCCGAGACCCCGGACGTCGACAGTTTGAACGCCCGCACCGCCCACTCCAGATACTTTGCCTTGTCCTGTGTTCGCAGAGGTAGCAGCTCGCGCAACGCAGGCTCGTCGACCTGCACGATGCGAATTCCGGCCGATTCGAGGTCGACGGTTTCGTCGCGAATCGCCAGGGCAACTTGGTCGGCCGAATCTTGGAGCGGCTGGTCGTCGCGGACGAACGACCACGCGAGGATCGTCACCGGGCCGGTCAGCATGCCCTTGACCGGCTTGTCGGTGAGCGACTGAGCGTAGGCGATCCAGTCGACGGTCATTGCACCGGTTCGGCTGACGTCGCCGAACAGGATCGGCGGACGGACGCACCGAGAGCCGTAGGACTGCACCCAGCCGTTCGCGGTGGCCGCGAATCCGTTCAACTGTTCGGCGAAGTACTGCACCATGTCGTTGCGCTCGGGCTCACCGTGCACCAACACGTCGAGGCCGATCCTTTCCTGCAGCGCGACGACATCGGCGATCTCCGACTGCATCCGGCGTACGTACTCCGCTTCGTCGATGCCGCCCGTGCGACGCGCTGCGCGTGCGAGACGAATCTGGGTGGTTTGCGGGTACGAGCCTATGGTTGTGGTCGGCAATGCGGGCAACTCCAGGCCTGCGGCCTGGGCGTGACGACGTGCCTCGGCAGGACTACGGTCGACGCCGATACCGGCCGCCAAACGGGCTCGCACCGCCGCGTCGTGCAGGCGTGGATCATTCCGGCGTGATGTCAACGCTCCCCGCGCCGCATCCAGTTCGACTGCGACGGAATCGGTTCCGGTGCGTAGGGCCTTCGCGAGAACGGCCACCTCGGCGACCTTCTCGGCACCGAATGCAAGCCACGAGCGAAGCGGGTCGGTGATGTCGGGCTCCGAGTCGAGTGTGTACGGAACGTGCAGCAGGGAGCATGAGCTCGACACTGCCAGCGATCCTGCGCTCCCCACCAGACTTGCCAAGGTGGCGAGCGCCTTGTCCAAGTCGGTGCGCCAGATGTTGCGACCGTCCACGATGCCGGCAACGATCCGTTTGCCGGCCAGCGCCGGAACTGAGGCAGCTTGTTCGACGGCTCCCGGTGCAGTCAGATCGATCGACAACCCTTCGATGCCAGTCGATGCGAGCACGGGAAGAACGCCACCCAGACCGCCGAAATACGACGCCAGCAAAATCGAGGGCCGCCTGTCCACGGCACTCAGGTAGTCGTAGGTGCGCTTCGCAGCGGCAATTTCATCCTGGGTGCGATCGGCAACGAGAGCCGGTTCGTCGATCTGGACCCACTCGGCCCCCGCGTCGGCAAGCTGCGTCAGTAAGTCTGCATACAGCGGCAGGATGTCGTCGAGGCGATCGAGAAGAGGTGAGCTGCCCCCCACAGCCTTCGACAGCAGTAGGAATGTCACTGGCCCGACAAGCACCGGCCGCGCCGGAACTCTCAGTGCGAGAGCGTCCTTCAGTTCCTTCAGAACTTTCTTTGGATGGAGAGAAAAGGTTGTGCTCGGGGTGATCTCGGGAACCAGGTAGTGATAGTTGGTGTCGAACCACTTGGTCATCTCGAGCGGGACGACGGTCTCGTTGCCGCGAGCAGCAGCGAAGTATCGATCCAACTCGTCGTCGATGCCCTGCACTCGGTCCGGCAGAGCGCCCAGCAGCACCGCGGTGTCGAGGACCTGATCGTAGTACGAGAACGTATTGACGGGAACAGAATCGAGGCCCGCGCCCTGCAGTGAGAGCCAGTTGTCCTCGCGCAGTTGCTTCGCCACGGATTCGAGCGCGGCAGCATCGATCTTCTTTGCCCAGTAGGACTCGACTGCCTTCTTGAGTTCGCGCTTCGGTCCGATTCGGGGTGAGCCGAGGACTGTTGCAGTGAATTCGATCGTCACTTGATGTGTCTCCAGGTACGTCACATGTGGGTGGATCACTACCGAGCGTGCGAGTACGCCTGAGCCCATGACGCGACAGCAGGTACGTTCTCGCCCATTCCACGAGGCGGTGAACCGCTGCGCACGGCGTGCGCAGCACAGAAGGCAGGTATTCGGACTCACAGGCGCGCGATCGGGATCCGATCGCTCCTACTGGCCGTCGCTTCCCAGAGAGGCTTCTCCAGTGCTGTTCCACCGGAGGCTTCTCCAGTGCTGTGTGACGGCGGTCGTTCCTGCATACCGCTGCGGGACAGTCCCGGATTCACACCGGGTTCCCTCTTGCGTCGCTGTCTGCGGTCTTCGGGGCTCCTCACGACCGCTGGGCGAACCAACTGCACGCTCGAGCATAGGTGCACAGTCAAGGAGGTTCAATGATGTGCTCGGGAAAGGCGTGCTAGCGTCTTTCTCATGCAGCGCACGTATTTTTGGTTTAGCAGGCCGGCCCCGGGTGGGTCAGCCAGCGACGCCATGCGCTGAGACCCCACCCCACGAGCCGGATGCAGACCGGCTCGAAGTGTGCGTGGAGCTCTCCGAGGGTCGGTCTGAGGAACAGAAAGTTTTCTCATGACTATCGACATCACTCCTGCTGATTCAACCCAGCTGGATTCGAGACTGGACGATCAGCGCACGATCAGCATCAGTCCACTGGTCGCACCGTCCTTGGTGCGGCGTGAACATGCTGCCGACGATGCGGTTGCGGCGACGGTTCGGCGCGGCCGCGACGGCGTTGTCGAAATCCTCGACGGCCGCGACGATCGGTTGATCGTCGTGGTCGGGCCGTGCTCGGTGCACGACACGACCGCAGCACTGGACTACGCGCGACGCCTCGCGGACAAGGCGACCGAACTGGGCGATCGCCTGCACATCGTCATGCGGGTCTACTTCGAGAAGCCGCGTACGACGCTCGGCTGGAAGGGCCTCATCAACGATCCTCACCTCGACGGTTCGTACGATGTCAATCATGGACTTCGCGTAGGCCGTAAGCTCCTCGTCGACATCTCGGCGCTCGGTCTCCCGGTCGGCTGCGAGTTCCTCGATCCGATCACACCGCAATACATCGCGGACCTGGTCAGCTACGGCGCGATCGGCGCTCGTACCGCCGCCAGTCAGGTGCATCGCCAGCTGTGCAGTGCGCTGTCGATGCCCGTCGGCATCAAGAACTCCACCGAGGGCGACATTCAGGTTGCGGTCGACGGAACCCGCGCGGCAGCGTCGAGCCACGTATTTCCCGGTACCGATCTCGATGGCCAAGCTGCGTTGATCCGCACCACCGGCAACCCGGATTGTCACGTGATTCTGCGCGGCAGCACCGACGGGCCGAACTACGACACCGAATCCGTGGCCGACACCGTTGCGCGCCTCCGGAAGTCTTCGCTACCTGAGCGGGTTGTCATCGACGCGAGCCACGGCAACAGCCGTAAGGACCACAACAAGCAGGTCGATGTAGTCACCGACCTGTCGGCTCGGGTTGCGGCGGGCGAACCGGGAATTGTCGGCGTCATGCTCGAGAGTTTCATCGAAGCCGGTCGTCAGGACTTGACGCTTGGGCACAAGGACGAGCTGACCTACGGGCAGTCCATCACCGATGCGTGCCTCGATTGGGATACCACCGCAACACAACTCGATGCCTTGGCCGATGCTGTGGCTCGCAGGCGGGGTTAGTTCAGGCGGGGTTAGTTCAGGCGGGGCTGGTCGGGCGGGGCTGACAGATTCTGCGTTACCGTACGCCGCGCGGTCGGAATTGCACGCTCACGCGTGGGCCGGTCGCGCGGGTGCTCTTGGGCACCGCGTGTTCCCAGGTTCGCTGGCACGAACCACCCATCACGATGAGATCGCCATGTCCAAGAGTGAATTTGAGTGAATTCCCACCGCCGCGAGGCCTGAGCATCAGTTGCCTCGTTGCCCCCAGCGACACGATGGCGACCAGGGTGTCTTCCGTTGCGCTACGTCCGATGTTGTCGCCATGCCACGCGACGCTGTCGGATCCGTCTCGGTAGTAACACAATCCGGCGGTGGCGAAGTTCTCACCAAGCTCGCTGCGGTAATGCTCGTCGAGCGCCGACTTCGCCTCGACGATTGACGGGTGAGGCCACTGCTCTGCCTCGCCGTAGAACCGCACCAGCCGGGGAACGTCGACCACGCGGTCGTACATCTGCCGTCTCTCGGATCTCCAGTCGACGCCCTCGACGAGGCGGTCGAACAGGTCCATCGAGTTGGCCCAGCCCGGTCTGACGTCCACCCACGCACCATCCGCCAGTACGCGCCGTGTGACCGTCCCTCCCAAGGGGCCGAATTGGGAGTCCATGTCGGTGAACAGCGAACCCTGTAGCTCCACGCTCATACGACCCAGCATATATCGAGTCGAACATATGTTCCAGTGCGCGAAGGTCGATAAAGTTCTGCCGTGCGCTTTATTGTGTGCGCATGGGATACGAAATTCAGGTCACGATCGACAGTGAGAGCCCCCATGAGCAGGCGAAGTGGTGGGCTACGGCGCTCGGCTGGCAGGTGGAGCCGTCGGACGGAGAGTTCATCAAGGGACTGGTCGAGGCCGGCCATGCCCGTCAAGAGGACACCGCAGTGTTCGAGGGAAATCTTGTCTGGAAGATGGGAGCGGCGATCGGGGATCCCGACACACCGGGTAGTCCGAGGGTGCTGTTCCAGGAGGTTCCGGAGACGAAGACTGTCAAGAACCGTCTGCATTTCGACATCAGAGTCGGTGAGGAGCGAGAGTCGGTGGCGCAGCAACTCGAAGCTGCGGGAGCGTCCATTCTTCATCGCGGGCAGGTCGGGCCGAGCACGTGGATCACGATGACCGATCCCGAGGGGAACGAGTTCTGTGTGTCTTGAGCAGATTCGTGTCTCGAGCAGATTCGAATTCACCTCGATGCCTCTCAGGACGGTGGGGGTTGGTGTTTGTGGCGTTCGGCGATGATGGCGCGGTGTTCGAGGAATTTGGTGCGTAGGTAGGTGGCGTCGGATCGTGCTCGGGGGTCGGTGATTTCGGCGATGTCGCGGAGTGTGGG
>NZ_JASISW010000046.1 GCF_030063335.1 Rhodococcus sp. G-MC3
CGTACATTGCCCGTATTGCCACGGCTGGGAGGTTCGCGACCACAAGATCGGCGTCCTGGCAATGGAGCCGATGGAACTGCACAAGGCGTTTCTGTTCCGTCAGTGGAGCTCGGACATCGTGTTGTTCCCCGGGGGCATCGAGCTGGACGCCGAACAACGCGCACAACTCGACGCATTCGATATCGCGGTGGTCGGCGGCGCAGTCGATCGGCTCGAGATCGACGACGATCGACTCACGGGTGTACGGCTCCGGGACGGTCGCGTTGTCGAGGTCGACACTGTCGCCGTTTCTACGAAGATGATTGCCCGCACCGATCTTTTCACCGGAATCGGAATCGAGCCGACGTCCCATCCGTCCGGGGGCGCGTTCATCGAGACTGACGAGGTCGGACAGACCACGGTGCCCGGCGTCTGGGCTGCCGGCAACGCATCCGACATTTCCGCGCAGGTGAGTGGCGCCGCTGCGGAAGGCGCCCGCGCGGCCCAACACATCAACGCCAACCTGGTGATGGACGACCTGAAAAGGGCAGTTGCCTCGAAAGCCGACACCACCGCTACCACCGAAAGAGAACTCTCGCGATGACGCATTCATTCGACAAGTACTACTGGGACCAGATTTGGCAGGGCGACCGCGCTGCCGCGATGGCTGCCGGTGATCCCAACCCGCACCTGGTGCAGGAGGTCAACGACCTGACTCCTGGTACAGCTATCGATGCGGGTTGCGGCGCCGGAGCGGAAGCGATCTGGCTCGCGGCGCACGGTTGGCAGGTCACCGGTGCCGACATCTCCGCTGACGCTATAGCCCGCGCACGCGACAAGGCCGCTGCCTGCGGCGTCGAAGAACAGGTTCAGTTCGTCGAAGCGGACTTGTCCTCATGGACACCACACGAGCAGTACGACCTGGTCACCACCCACTATTCGCATCCCGCAATGCCTCAGCTCGAGTTCTACGACCGCCTGGCGACGTGGGTAGCCCCGGGCGGAACCTTGTTCATCGTCGGTCACCTCCATCTCGCGACGAGTCACGGCGCGGCCGATAATCACGGACACGGACACGGGCATGGGCATGGCGACGGCGAGCAGCCGCCCGCCGAGGCGTCGGCGACCGCAGCAGGGATTACAGCGCGCCTCGACCCATCACTGTGGGACGTACGGACTGCCAACGAATCTCATCGCACGGTGAACGGTCCCGATGGCCGAGAGACGACGATCCACGACGTGGTCGTCAGAGCGATACGCCGCAACTGAACCGGGCCATCAGGCCTGAACCCGATCACGGCGTCGCCGGCGCCCGAAATGGTGCCGGCGCGCCACTTCTTCTGCCCTCATTCAGAAAGAAAACTGTGAGCATAAATGCATCGACACCGACAACCGGTGACGTCCACTCGACTATCGATGATCCTGCCCGTCGCCGCGCGATACTGATCGCGGTCTGTATCGCGCTCATGGCCGTTATCGCGTCCGTGACCGGACTCAATGTCGCCCAACCTCAACTCGCCGTAGAGTTCGATGCTCCTCAGAGTGAAGTGCTGTGGTTCATCAACCTCTACACAATGAGTTTGGCTGCACTCCTCCTACCTCTCGGTGCACTCGGAGACCGGGTGGGACGCAAACCGATGTTACTGGCCGGGCTGGCCACTTTCGGAATCTCGAATGTTGCTGCCGGACTGGCAAATTCGTCGGAGATGATGCTGGCCTCCCGCTTCGTCTCCGGAGTCGGTGCGGCAATGATCATGCCGGTCACCCTTGCTGTCATCACCTCGACCTTTCCGGACGACGAGCGGGCCAAGGGTATCGGGGTCTGGACCGCGGTCGCCGGCGGTGGCGGAATTCTCGGTATGTACCTGTCCGCGCTACTGGTCGACGTTGCCTCGTGGCGGTGGTTGTTCGTGCTACCCGTTGCGCTCGTGCTGATTTCGGCCGCGTTGATCATGCGGTCGGTTCCCAACTCGCGAGAGATCACCGAGCACCGGTTCGATGCTGTCGGCTCGTTTACCTCGGTGCTCGCGGTGCTGGCTGTCGTTTTCGCTCTCCATGAAGGGCCGGTGTACGGGTGGACCGAACCGCTGACTCTCATCGCTGTCGTTACGGCAGTCGTTGCCGTCATCGTATTTATAGTGTGGGAACTGCGGCAGCAAGCGCCACTCCTGGATGTACGCCTGTTCGGCGGACGCAATCTGTCCAGCGGCTCGCTTACGCTCCTGGTGGTTTTCGGAGTTCAGGCCGGAATCTTCGTCGTCCTCTTCCCGTTCCTACAGGTCGTGCTCGGCTGGTCGGCGCTGCGCGCCACCCTGGCCCTCATGCCGATGGCATTGATGATGATGGCCGCCTCCGTTCTCGCCCCTCGCCTCGCTGCCCGCGTCGGAAGCCGCTCGGCGATGGTGTCGGGCATCTTTCTTGCCGGCGTCGGTCTCGTACTCATGGCGAGCCTGGTGTCCGTCGACGGCGGATACCTCGCGGTGCTGCCAGGGATGCTCGCGATGGGTCTGGGCATGGGCCTGGGTATGACGCCGTCGACCGAGGCCATCACCAGTACCTTGCCGCGCGAGCGGCAAGGGGTTGCTTCGGCGCTGAACGACGTGACTCGTGAGTTCGGCACCGCCCTGGGGGTGGCACTACTCGGTGCGGTCCTCTCCGCGGGTTACCGAAACTCGATCGACCCCCGGCTCGAAGGGATCCCGACCGACATTGCCGATACCGCACGCGAGGGCGTCACGACCGCAGTCGTCGCCGCCGACGGAGCGGGCGAGCACGCCCAGGATCTGGTGAGGGCGGCCGAAGAATCCTTCGTCGACGGTTGGCAACACTCCATGTGGGCTGGTGCAGCGGTCATGGCCGCATTGTTCGTGTACGTGCTCGTCCGCGGTCCCGTTGTGGCGTCTACGCCATCGTCAGACCCCAATATGGCGCAGGCTCGAAGGACTCCGGCCGCCGAATCGTCCGAAGAGTGCGCGCGATAAAGATCAATCAACGTCTATTCCGGCGAGCGTTACCTGAGGCGTACATCAGAAGTCCGTCGGTGCGGTAACTGTCGGTGCTGTCGTGCTGACGCTGATTCGGTCGTGAAATCAACATGGGTGCGGAGATATAGCAAAAGCACACGCGGAGCGTGCCCGTGTACGCACTACTTTCGAGTAAGTAGTGGTCACACAGTCCCTCTGATCATCGATCGACGGCTTCGCTCCCGGGGTACATCGAATCCCAGAACCGCATCATCTCGGTGACCGAGTCCTGCAGGGTTTCAGCATCCACGCCGTCTCTGGCCAGCGGGGTCAATCCGAGTAGGAAACTATGAAGCATCGTCGCGAGTGCCTCGATGGAGGTACGGGGTTCGAGCTTCCCAACGGCGATTGCGCGTTCCACAAGGGCCGCCATGTTCTCGCGGTCAAACGTTCTCCGCGTCTCCAAAGCGGCGCGCCTGTTCTCGTCCGCGCCGGCAATCAGAGAGCCGAGGCCGATCAGGCAACCGAGCGGATGCGCCGGATCGGTTTGCATGATCACCGACCCGCGCAGCGTCTTCTCCATCGCTTCCCGCGGTTCAAGGTCGACGGCGGCAAGCGGTAGCGTCACGCGGCCGTAGCTTCCAATGTATCGCTGGACCGCAGCGTCGAACACGCCCTCCTTGGAGCCGAACGTTGCGTAGAAGCTAGCTGATGACAAACCCATAGCCGCGCGTAACTGCGCCAACGACGTTGCGTCGTAACCGCTCTCCCAGAACAGCAACATGGCCGCTTCGACCGAGCTGTCGAGATCGAACTTCCGTGGTCTCCCGGTTCTAGCCATCACACTCCTGAACGACTGCACTGTGTCACGAATTACAGACTATTTGATCCATATAAGTTGGCAACAGCCAGGCGGTGATGTTCACTTATGGAGTGAATGATCCAGATATTGCCTTCCAGGGCCGAACAGACCCCAATGCACCTCATCCACTTCTCGGCGACGCACCTCAGACTCTGCCGTGGGCAGCGCTGCTGGCGATGTCGGCCACTGCGTTCATCGTCATCATGACCGAAACGCTGCCTGCAGGATTGCTCCCGCAGCTCTCCGCTGGGTTCGGGGTCGGAGAAGCCGCAGCCGGACAGTTGATCAGTGCGTATGCACTCGGTGCCGTGTTGTTTGCGATTCCGGCGATCACCCTCACGCGCGGATGGCGCCGAAAGCGAATGTTGCTTCTCGCCGTCGGCGGGTTTGTCGTAGCAAACACGATCACTGCGCTCGCGCCCAATTTCACCGTAACGTTGGGTGCACGCTTCGCGGCAGGCGCCTTCTCAGGAATGGTGTGGGGCATGCTCGCCGGGTACGCCCGCAAGATTGCCCCGCCTACGCTGTCCGGAAAAGCATTGACCGTGGCGATGGCTGGCACTCCTGTCGCGTTCGCCATCGGCACACCTGTCGCGACTTATCTAGGCTCTGTGTTCGGCTGGCGCGCGACGTTCGGTCTGATGTCCCTGATCACTCTCGGGTTGGTCGCATGGATCGTTGCAGTGGTTCCTGATGCCGCGGGGCAGCACGCCAGCGGACGCACGCCCCTCGTTCGGGTGATGCTGTTACCCGGCGTCGCTCCGATCATCGTTGTCGTGCTCGGATGGTTTCTCGCTCACAACACCCTCTACACGTACATTTCCCCGATCATCGACCATACAGGCGTGAGCCTGAGGGTCGATGTCGTGCTCGCCATTTTCGGGGTGGCTGCATTGACGAGCATCGCGGCTGTCGGGACGCTGGCGGATCGCATGTTGCGGACGCTCATCCTGACCGGCCTGAGCTCATTGGCGATCGGGGCTACCTTGCTGACGTTTGCAGGCAACAGCCCGATGGCTTTCGTTGTGGCAGTGGTTCTGTGGGGCTTGTCCTTCGGCGGGGCCTCGCCGTTGCTGCAGACCGCACTCGCCGATGCCTCCGGACCCGATGCAGATGTCGCCAATTCGGTTCTGACGACGGCTGCAAATACGGCCATCTTCCTCGGAAGCGGCGCGGGCGGAGTACTTCTCGCTACCGTGGGCCCAGGATCGTTCCCCATCTTCACTCTCGCATTGATCCTCGGCACGGTAACGGTAGTAGCCGTTGCTCGTCGGTTCAGCTTTCCTCCTGGCGCGCGGCAGTAGCCGCGTTTCAGGCGTTTTCGACGAGTCGTATCACCGACGACTTGGCATCCGCATGGTTGATTCGCCACCCACAAGAAACAGGAAGTACGGTACTGGCTCGCCGACAACCCCGACATCACAGTGCATTTCACGCCTACATCGGCGTCGTGGATGAACCTCGTCGAGGTGTGGTTCGGCACCGTCGAGCGACAAGCGATCCACCGAGCCACGTTCCACAACGTCCGGGACCTCACCGCCAAGATCCGCGCGTTCATCAACGGGTGGAACCCACGCGTTCAACCGTCCGTATGGACCAAAACAGCCGAACAAATCCTTAAGAAAGCCAACCGCCCAACAACTTCAAACGCGGACCGCTAGTCCTCTTTGCGGCAGAGTTTCCTGCCAGGACAATAGCCGGTTTTTACCACAATTCGATCGACCAGACGGCCTATTTTGACCACTTCCAAGCAACTGGACTCATTAGGCGCGCCCGAGTCGAATTCCCGTTCTTGCAAGACAAGTAAGCTTATGTTTTCATTGCGGGAAAAACAATTCCAGTGTACCTTGCAACGCGATCGCAGGGCTCGCCAGATCGATCGAATTCATATCGGAATTCGGTGCCCAGATCGGGGGTCAGATTGCTGTATACCCACCATCGACTGGAATGGACGAAGCAGTGATGTAGCTTGAGTCCGGCCCGGCTAGGAAAGCAACGACCTTCGCCACCTCATCAGGTTCGGCCTGCCGCTTGAGTGGATGTAAATCGATCAAGTTCTGCAGGTAGGCGGAGCCTTCCGGGCTGATCGACATAGCAGCTGTGGACATAGGCGTACGTGTTGTTCCGAGAACTATGGCGTTGGAACGAATTCCGTCTCCCGCGTAGGTCACTGCGTCGGTCTTGGCCATCATAATGACAGCCGCCTTCGTCGCGTGGTACAGCGGAATGTCTGCGTTGGCGGCCACTCCGTACGTCGACGAAATGTTCACGATAGATCCTCCGCCCGACTGTCCGAGCATGCTTTGAATGGCGTACTTGGAACAGAAGAAGGTGCCTTTGACGTTGACCGCAAAGACGGCGTCGAAGTCGTCCTCGGTTGCTTCGTGTGTGGGTCGGGAAGTGCCGGTAACGCCTGCGGCATTGACCAAGATATCGACGGGTCCGAGAAGTTGTTCGATTTGTTCGAAAGCTGTCTGGACCTCGTCGTTGCTTGTGATGTCGACACCGAGTTGGATTGCTTTTCGCCCCTCGGCCGACACGAGGGATGCGACGTCGTCAACCGAGTCGCGGTCGAGGATTGCAACTGTTGCGCCTTGGCGGGCCAGCTCCCGGGAAATTTCGGTCCCGAGTCCACCTGCCCCGCCGGTGACTACTGCGACTTTGTTGTTCAGCTTCATTTTGATCTCTTCTCGTGTTGGCGCTGATGTGGCCGTTCGTGTGCAGAGGTGGGCTCAGCGGTCGCGGACGCCGATCTCCAGTAGCTGGCGAACCGAGGTTCCGAGCGCGCGGCCGGCGTCCGTCGGGCGCATCGCATCCAAGTCGTCGGAGAAAATCTCCGGACCTGCGGAGCCGAGCGAGCCGCGGCTTCTGACCACGGTCAGTATGCTTTCCAGATCGAGGGTTCCATGGCCTGGAAGCTGTCGCTTGTGCAAGGTGAGGTCCACCAGATCCGCTCCTGCCGGTGCGGGGAATCCGTCTGCGAGTTGCACATTGACGGTGATATCGTCCGGAATCCGGGCGAGTAGGTCGAGATCGGATCCACTGTGCGCGAAGTGCCAGGTATCGAGCATCAGTCCGCTGTTGGGTCTTTGTGCGCGATCGACTATGTTCCAGGCTGCAGCGAGGTCGGGTACGCCCCAGAACGGCATGAACTCGAGGTTGACGGGGATTTCTCTGGTCAACGCGGCGTCGCACAGCTCGCCGAATCCCCGCACCAGGGTGTCGTGCGGTACGGCATCATGATCGAAAACCGCGACGGCCAGAATGGATCTGAGGTCGAGTGAGTCGACGAGTTGAAGACAGTCGTCGACAGAAAAATCGAATCGTGCAACCAGGTTGTCATCTGCGCCGGTAGGTACCCGAATGGGTGCCCACCCTGTGACCGTATCGAGGTGCAGATCGAGGCCGACCTCACTCGCCAGACGTCTGACGCCCGTCGCACCGAGGTCGCTGATCGCCACGCGATAGGCCGCTGGTGTCAGCGCGAGTGAGTCGAATCCAGCCTCGGCGGTGGTCTCGAGTTGTTCGCGGTAGCTGAAAGTGCGCACACTTCCCTCCCACATGATCAACTCCGTGGGTGAATTCACAGCTTTCTCCTTCTTTTCAGGGTGCTCCGAAGCGGAGTCACTTCTTGGATTGCGACCCGACTCTGTCCACGCGTGAACCAGGGACGATGGCGTGCCGTCGGGCGAGAAACGCGATCGCAAATACGGTTGCGATGACGAAGAGGGCGGCCCACGGGAACACTCCCGCGCCGGTGGCATCGAGCAGTACTCCGCCCGTGGTGCCCGCACCGAAGATCGCAAGATTGGCCGCGACAGTCAGCATAGAATTTGCAACGTCGGCATCGGGTCCTGTGGTGTCCGCTAGTGCTGTTTGCATCAGCGTCGAGGCTCCTGCGAACGTGCCGCCCCACAGGACTACCGCGATAAGGAGGACCACGGTGTTGCCGCCCGCGATTCCGAGGGCGAGAGCCGCAGTCGCGAACGCGGTCAAGCTGGCCAACACCATTTTCCGCAAGGATCGATCGATCACTGTGCCGGTGAGCACGATTCCTGCGAGCGAGGCGATACCGAAGACGAACAGGACTATCTCGATACGCAACCCGGCGTTCACGGATACGAGGAACGGCGCGATGTAGGTATAGAGCATGTTGTGGGCGAGGAACCAACCGAAGACGATGAAGAGTATCGCCGCAACTCCCGGGGTAGCAAAGACCCGGTGTAGAGGTGTACGGGTTTGCGGTGGCTGCCCCGGAGCATCCGGAACAGCGACGATGATCCACGCGATGAGGACAGCGGCAAATGCGGCCAAAGTCAGAAATGCCCATCGCCAGCCGAACATCGAGCCCAGGTATGTGCCGAGGGGAGTACCGATGGCGAAGGCAATGGTGGTTCCCGCCATGGCAATCGCCAGCGCTTTTCCGGTTTTGGCTGCAGGGGAAATCTTGCGTGTGTAGCCCGCCAGCATTCCCCACAGCACTCCGGAGAATGCGCCGGCGACGAAACGTGCCACCAGTGTAACGGCGAAGATATCGACGGTGGCGGTAATACTGTTGGCTAGGAGCATGCCCGCCACGACGGCGAGAAGTATCGGCTTTCGCCGCATTCCACGGGTGAGCGTGATAGCGGGGATTGCCGCGATGACGGCTCCGAGCGCATAGGCGCTCACCATCTGCCCCGCTGCCGAGCTACTGATCGAGAGACCCGACGAGATTTGCAGGAGCAGTCCCGCTGGGAGTGTCTCGGTCACGATGGTGAGCAGCGCAGTCGCTGCAAGTGGGAGTAGCGCGGCGATGGGGAGAGAATCAGTGTTCGCACCACGGCGCGAATTCTGTTGTCCTGGTGTGGTTTGACGTGGAGTGGTCATTGTTGTCCTCGTTCGGCATGACGGGCGCTGTTCAGCGGAGGGGTAGAGAGCGCTGGAAATTTTGGAGTTGTCGTTCAAGAGGTTCGGTCGAGCAAAATGCTCAGAAAGACCCCGGACAAGTGCTGTGGTGTTGACACACAGCGAGATAGTCGAGGCTGCCCACTTCGGGAGTCGACAGCGTATGAATTTGGTTGTGCCAAACCCGCGCCGCGTCGATGGAGGAGCGACTGACAGTTCGTCGCTCGGTCCGCGCTACGCATCGAGAGGGAGGCTACGACAGAAGCGCACGCGGCTGTTCAGCGAAAAGCAGTTGGCCAGCGGCTTTCTGGAGGCCGCGGGCGGGGAGCAATTCGTGGGCCGAACCGCCTCCCTCCGGCATCCTGTGTGCGTATTCGAGGTAGCATTGCCGTGTCCGCACACGATCATTCGATTCACGAATGCCCGCCGCTGGCTCTGCCCTTGGCGGTCCGCGAATATTCCTGGTTAGCCCGCAGCCGCGGTGATCGGCACTGTGTCCCAATGGAACGGTTGCATTTCCAGGATGCGTCCGTCACGAACAGTGATCATCTGCAGCAGCGGCCAGGTGATATCCGTTCCGGTGCGTTTGGCTCGGGCGACCACCGTCGATCGCACGAAGATGTGGTTCGTTCCCGACGGATAGAATATGGGATCCTCGACAGTGAGGGAGGCCCATGTGTCCCCGAAAGCCGCCATCCACCGCTCTAAACCATCGTGGCCGCGCCATTCTCCGGCGTACGGCATCGAATCTGGCTGATACATAACGCATTCTGGATCCAAGGTGCTGGCAATCTCACTGAAGTCCTTGCCGCCTGTGGCTATGTATTTCGCCTCCGCTGCATAGAATTTCAGCAGAACCAGCTCACAATCGCTGCTGTTGCCCATCAGTTTTTCTCCTTGCACATAGGGCCCCGTTAAGGGGATGTTGAACTCTCAGGCGCTGTGGCCATGGATCATCAGGCTTGCGAGGTCGTCGGGTTTGATGAATGACGGAGGGGGCGGCGGGCCCCACCGATAGAGTCCGCGTGCTCCTTCTAGTTCTTCGGGTGTCCAGAGCGCATCCTCGGCGATGAAGTCCATGTCGCTGTGATATTCCGCGAAGTTGCCGGCAGGGTCTTTGAAGTACCAGAAGAAATTGGATCCGGCGTAGTGCCGGCCCAGTCCCCAGACGTGGCGTTCGGGGTGGCCTTCGAGCATGTCCATTGCGCCTCGCCCTATGGAGTCGATATCGTCGACCTGCCAACTACTGTGATGCATGAACGCCATGGGAGCGCGTTGGATCAGGATGTTGTGGTGATCGGTTGAGCACCGCAGGAACACTCCTTCACCCTTGACGATGTCACTGATC
>NZ_JASISW010000047.1 GCF_030063335.1 Rhodococcus sp. G-MC3
CGGAAAGACCCTGGTCAACAACCCCACCGACACCACATCCGACAGCCGACGATCCGAGACCGGTTTCACCCATCCGCTACGAGGCACAACTCATCATACCTCGAAGGTCCTTAACTGAACGGTATTGTTCTTAGGAGAATGAAGCCATGGCACGACCGGCAAGCAACTACCCCACCGAACTGCGTGAACGCGCGGTCGGCATGTTCACCGAGATCCGCACGAACTACACCTCGGACTGGGCAACCGCGACATCGATCGCGGACAAGCTCGACATCAAGTCGACGCAGACAGTCCTGAACTGGGTCCGCAAAGCCCAGGTCGACGCCGGCACCCGACCCGGTATCACCACCGACGAAGCCGCGGACATCCGCAAACTCAGAGCCGAGAACCGAGAACTCAAGCGCGCGAACGAAATTCTGAAGGCGGCATCGGTTTTCTTCGCGGCGGAGCTCGACCGCCCACACAAGTGATCTGCGCGTTCATCGACGCGCACAAAGACGCACACGGGGTCGCGCCGATCTGCACCGAACTCACCGAACTCGGATGCAAGATCGCCCCGTCGACGTACTACGACGCCCGTCACCGGCCACTGTCCCGGCGGGAGATTCGAGACGAGGACCTGATGGTCGAGATCACAGAGGTCCACGAGAAGAACTACTCCGTCTACGGGGCCAGGAAAGTGTGGATAGCGCTGCGGCGCGACGGAACCGATGTTGCACGGTGCACCGTCGAACGACTCATGCCTGTCCTCGGGCTCCGCGGTGTCCTGCGCGGGCGTGACCCGCGGACCACCGTCTCGGACCCGAAAGCCGACCGGGCGAAGGACCTGGTCGGCCGTAATTTCGAACCGTTGGCCCCGAATGTTCTATGGGTTGCCGATTTTACTTATGTCCGAACGTTGGCCGGGTGGGTGTACGTCGCGTTCGTCATCGACGCGTACGCCCGCCGGATCCTTGGATGGAAGGTGTCGAATCGGATGACGACACCGTTGGTTCTCGATGCGATCAACCAGGCGATCTGGGTTCGCAGGTCCGAAGGGGTCACCGATCTGACCGGCCTCGTACACCACAATGATGCCGGAAGTCAGTACACCGCAGTAGCTTTCACCGAACGACTCGTCGAAGTCGGCATCGATGCCTCCATCGGAACGGTCGGCGATGCCCATGACAATTCCCTCGCCGAGTCGATCAACGGACTCTACAAAGCGGAGTTGATCAAGCGTACCGGCCCGTGGCGGGACGCCGCACACGTCGAGGCTGCCACAGCCGACTACCTGCAATGGTTCAACCACGACCGGATCTACGAATTCTGCGGTGACATGTCGCCGATCGAATGCGAGCAACTCCACTACACTCAACAATCGGAACAGCTCGCGAGCTGACCGACCTCACACAAAATCAAGTCTCCGGACTCGCCGGTGCGGTTCAACTTGAATCCAAGGCACTTCCGTGGACGGTTGTTCAGCTTCGCTGCGATCGCATCGAGATCGTGTTGAGTCAGATCTCCCATGTACGTTCCCTTCGGAAGATACTGGCGTAAAAGCTTATTGGTGTTCTCGTTCGTTCCTCGCTGCCAGGGACTGCGTGGGGCAGCGAAGAACATCTCGATCCCAGTCGCAGCACTGAGCAGCTTGTGGCCGGCGAGTTCCATCCCACGGTCCCAGGTCAGACTCCGACATAGAGCCGGATTCATCCGCGCGTACTCCCTGACCAGCGCAGGAACGACCGACGTCGTATGCCGGGTTGGCGTCTGCACGATAGTCAGATAGCGATACTTACGATCGACCAGGGTGGCTACCTGACTGTTTCTCGAACCAATGACCAAGTCGCCTTCCAAGTGGCCGCTGACGCTGCGATCCTGCGCTTCGGCGGGCCGGTCCTCGATCGGTCGTGCATCAATAATTTGCGAACGCCACTGCCCTTTGACACTGTGCCGCTTGTTCTTTCGGATCGGGCGGCGGGTCCGAAGCTTCTTGCACAGTTTCTGTGGGATGACGCCCCAGCGTGTGGTGTAGATCGAGCGATAGATCGTCTCGTGACTGATTTCGAGCTCGACGTCGTCAGCATGGCGCAATCTCAGATGCCCGACGATCTGCTCGGGTGACCACTCGTCGTCGAGCATCGACACGACCTTGTCGCGCAGCACTGGATTCCGTTTCAGCAGGCATTCTTTGGGCCGCTTGGCCTGCACGCCAGCGCGCACCTGCGCAGCTGCGGCGCGATAGCTGCCACGCCCTCCATTCCTGGTGATTTCACGACTTACGGTCGAGGGCGCGCGGTCGAGAATCGAAGCAATCGACCGAACGGTATCGCCCGATACGACTGCGCGCGAGATAGCCTCACGCTCAACAAGAGTCAGCGAACCGGAACGCGGTATAGGCTCCGACGGTGCGATGCCGCCGTGATACTTCAATACTGTGAAGACGGACCCCGGAGGCTTGCGTAGCGCACGTGAAATGACACTGATCGACTCCCCGGACCGCCACCGCCGCCACAGCTCCGCTTTCGCATCATCCGACATTCCCGGACGGCCGACTTTCGACACCCATGCCCTCCTTCAACTGCACTGTTGCGCTGACCCTTTGATTGTAAGGCTGCTTTTTTCAGGAACGCTGCCTCGGCTCGAAGTTCTCGATTCTCGCGTTCGAGCTGGGCGAGGCGTGCTCGTTCGGTCACCGTGAGTTCGGTGTCCGGGCCGCCGCCGTGGGTGTCGCGATACTTCGACAGCCACCGGCGCAGACTGTCGTCGCCGACACCGTACGCCTTGGCGACCTCACTGATCGGCTTGGAGGAATCGATGACCTCTCGGCACAGTTCGTCCTTGAACTCTGTGCTGAACGATCGACGCGATCTGCTCATTCTGGTCGGACTCATTTCGGTAGATCCCTATTCTAAGCGGGTCCATTGTCCGAAATCCCTGGGCCGATCAGACTCTGCTGATCGACACCGCAGGCTGCGGGACACGGGATGGACTGACGCCTCCCGATCGGCGGTGCCTGTTCGCGGGGATTGTCTGAATAACGGACTACCGCGGCAACGCCGGGGCGCCAGGCTTTGCTGGGATCGGTCTTGGACGGGTGAGGGCTTCGTCGGTTGTGTAGATGGATGCGGTGAGATATGTGCTCCGCCAGTCGGTCACTGGGTCACGTTGTCACATCGTGGTTCGGAACCCGCAATATCTGGCTTGAGGGCTCATTGAATGTCGACCAGGCCGATAGCGCTTGGGACGAGGCGTCGGCGAACGCGGCTGAGTATGGCTACGGTCAGCCGTCACGGTGGGTCCATCGGTCCCCGATTCGCTGAATCGGATAAGCTTCGGATGGTTCGATAGTATCTAGTGTGTCGCGTCGCCACTGGGTTTGAGACGCGAATTGGGATGCGGCTTGATCCGCCGGATATCCGCCAATCGGGTCGGACGGGGGTGCTCCGACTCGTCCAACCAGACGATTCTGGCCTGGTCTGACCAGCTGAAATACCGTTTCCTGGGGGTTGTGGTCCATCTGAAAAGCGGAAGGTCGTCGGTTCGATCCCGACTCTGGCCACAATATACTTCGGAGCCCCAGTCGGTTGTCACGAGTGGGGTTTCTTTTTTGTGCTCAGCGGCACGGATGTACAGCCCGGGCTGTACCGAGTCCGGTCCGATCACTCGGTCACCGATAGTCTGATTCGGTGGATGTGATCGATCTGGCACAACAGGACCTAGCCCGTGGAGACATAACCGCCGCGCGCGACCGCCTGTACACGGAGCTTCGGAGACGCCCAGCATCTCAGCCTGTCCTGGAGCTGCTGGCGTACACCCACCTGATGGCCGGCGATCGCGCCACTGCAGGGGCTGCGTGGTTCTTGACGGACAAAGCAGACGACGATCCGACAGCAGCATCGGCATTTGCGGCACTGGAAGCCCGTCACGGTTCTGCTATCGCGTTGGCGTGCGCACTCCCGATCAATGCGCCGTCGCAACACTATCCAGCGCGGGCTCAGGCCCGGTTGGAACGGCTCGCAGCGACCATCCGCGCAAACGGGCAGGAGTGGGTGCCGCCACGAGACACCGTGTACTTCGACGAGCTCGGAGTAGATGCGGACAACTTTCTCGACGACGACTTCCCGGACGGCAGCTACACCGGAAGCGGTCGAGCATTTCGGCAACGGGTGATTGCGGCTCTCATCATCGTGGCAATCGCAGCTACCTCGGCGTCGGTGGTGCTGGCGATCGTCTTCTCGTAGTCGGTCTCCGACTGTTGCGTCCGACGCCGAGCGTAAAGTTGTCCCCGATCACTTCGGCTATCGGCAAAAGGAAAGATCATCGAATCCACCCGGCGCGGCGACGTCCCACGCGATGACAATTACGCGGTCAACCTCGCTCAGGCCAGGCTTTTCGCAGCAGGCCTGGCCGAGCACATCGAGAGATGCTCGGCATCCATAGAAATTGCGCAAGCTCGCGGATTTCGCGCGCGTGCCGACAAGGCGACCACACGTGCGCGGGAGCTGGAGTCGGAAGCTGCTTCACTGCGCCGTGAGCTGTACGAGATGTACCGCCAGATCGACGCTATGACCGCTCGATTCCCCGAACTACGCGGAGATACTGTTTTCCGCAACTGACAGCGCTTCTCGACCAGACCGTGGTTCGAGTGCCGAGCCCCATCGCGCCAGCGCGACCCGGCGAGGGGCCTCGTCGCCGCACTGTCGGCCTTCAGCCAAAGTGATGACAGTTCGGGACAGCTCGAACAGGCTGACTCGATTGTCTCGTGCGGTGGCGAACAGGTCGTCGACCGCAGTTGCCACTGTCCCGCCGCAACGACCGACGAGAACGCCGGTTGCGATGTCGACATCGGTACGCGATGCGGGCCCCCGAGACGCCATTGTGTCGGGACTTCTTTCTGTCATTTTCGTTCCTCGTCGTGTCGATCGAATCTGGTCTCACTGTGTCATACCGGGCCGACGGGAACGTGACGAAGTGGCTAACGATCGGTGGGTTTCGCTCGAACGTGCATCCGCTCGCCCTGCGGACCGAAGAGGCTGAGGATTTCGACCGGTCGATCGTCGACGGCGCCGAACCAATGTGGCACGCGCGTATCGAATTCTGCAGCCTCGCCCGGTTTCATGATGATGTCGTGTTCGCCCAGCACGAGCCGCAGTCTCCCGTTGAGGACGTAGAGCCACTCGTACCCTTCGTGGACGCGTGGGGTCGGCTCGTAGCGAACCGGATCGACCACGAGTTTGTAGGCCTGCATACCGCCTGGGCGACGGGTGAGCGGGTGGATCGTCACGTGCTCGCGTCGCGTGGGGGTGGATTTCACTCGTGGATCCTCGACCGGAGGCGCGCTGATGAGTTCGTCCAGCGGGATCTGATGAGCCCTGGCTATGGGAAGGAGTAGTTCGAGACTGGGCTTTCGGTCCCCTGATTCGAGGCGCGAGAGCGTGCTGAGCGAGATTCCGGTCGTCTCGGCCAGCGCGGCCAACGTCGTTCCACGTTCGGTTCGGAGGCTGCGAAGCCTGGGGCCGACGCCAGCGATCACGTTCTCGATGTCAGGATCCGCTTTGCTCATTGCTCTATTGCAGTTTCGGCAAACTAATTTGTCAAGCCGATCACGGACAGGCCAGCTCGGCCTGATCGAAAATTCGTTGAGCTTGCTCGGTCGACGGACGCGCATCTCCTGATGCCGCCTCGAGTTCCAGATCGGCGACGACGGAGGATTCGTCGGTGCCGCTGGCGATCTCGGTGCACGTGCTCATGAGCAGATTCTTGATCGCGTTGTCGTCCCGGTTCTCGGCAAGAGCACCGTACTGCGCGCGGAACGCAACGATGAACGCCCGCACTTTGGCGTCGTCGAACAAGCTTCCTGCGCGCTCGCCCACTGTGGAGGCGACGCTGCCGGCGGTCCCTGCTGCGTCGTCGAGAGTGGTGCCTTGCTCGGGCCGATCCCCTGCGTTGGACTGATCGGTGGTGCAACCGACAAGAACGAGCGAACACATACCGAGCGACAGCACTGCCGTACCGACCGACTTGACGTACTTCATGGTGCCGATCGTAGCTTTCGAGCCCGATTCGAGTTCCTCGGAAGTCCCCGTCGGAGGCTGCGTATGCGCTCATACTCGACGTGTGACCCGTGAAGTCGTGGTTCCGCGCGTGCGCGTGCGCCGTTCTTCGATCGTGCGCGACGCATACGGCAGTTCCAGTGCCGAAGCGTTCATGATCATAGCGATTTCGACTATCCTGGTTACTCGGCTTTATCTGGAGCTGACCAACTATCCGCAGGTGGGCGGCAAAACCCTTCATATCGCGCACGCGCTGTACGGCGGCGCACTGATGATGTTGGCGCTGCTGCTGGGGTGGATGTTCCTCGGTTTCGCCATGCGTGCGGTGGCGGTCGTTGTCGGCGGAATCGGTTTCGGGCTGTTCCTCGACGAGGTGGGAAAATTCGTCACCAAGGACAACGACTACTTCTACGGGCCGTCCTCGGAGATCATGTACGTGTTGGTCGTGATCGTCCTCGTCGGGAATCGAATCGTCCGTGACGCTCGGCGACCGTCGACCGAGGAGACCCTCGCCAATGCTGCCCACATCGCGGCGCAGGGCGTGGCTCATGGATTGCCCGAGCATCGGCGTGCATGGGCACTGCGCATGGTCGATCGTGCGGAGGCGGAGGGCGCCGAACCGGATACCGTCGCGGGCCTACGCTTGCTGCTCGACAAGTGCAGGCCAGGAAGTGCGCGCTTGTATGAATTGCAGAAATTCGCTCCGCGTCTGGTTCCGCAATTCTTGAAGAGCCCGCGGTGGGTCCCTCTTGTCGCGTGGGCGATGACGATCGTCGCCTTCGTCGGGGTGATATTCGGGGTCGTGGAATTGGTTCTGGGCAACTTTCACGTCGATTCGAAAGACACCACCATCGCTATCGATCGAATGGGAATTGCGAGCGGAATTCTGTTCGCATCGTCCTGCGCGACATTTGCTCTCGCTCTGCCGTCCGTCGTTCGCCTGCGCAACAAGAAGTTATGGCCACTGAAATTGCTGCGGATAGCGGCGTTGATCTTCACGCTGCTCAATGCGCTCGTCGAGTTTGCGCAGGAAGGATTCGCTGCGCTCATCAATGTCGCGATAGGTTTGTTCACCCTCGCGGTACTGTCCCACCGAATCGATGTTCGTACCGCCGAGATTGCTCAGGACAACGCGTCGCACGGTGATGTGCTGTCGATGCCGAAATAGGCAGAAGCGGCCTTCAGCCCGGTAAATGAAGTCGGCGCGTGCTTTCGAAGAGCCGTTTTCTTTCGGTGAACGGATCGACGAACGAGACGGACCTGGCCACAAGCTGCAAGGGCGCGGAGTAGTCGTCGCCCGCGACGTCGTAGAGCTCGGGATAGAAGTTGTCGCCCAGTATGGGTACACCCAGCGAACTCATGTGAAGCCGGAGCTGATGTGTACGGCCCGTTTTCGGGTACAACGTGTACATCCCGTGCGTCCGGTTGTTGGCCGCGAGTTCCATGTACGTCTCGGCATTCGGTTCTCCCGGCACCTCCTCGGCGCGTCGCGCATCGCGCTCCTTGACCATCCGGCTGCGCACGGTCCGAGGAAGCTCCAGGTCGGGATCGTAGCGAGCAACGGCGTCGTAGATCTTGGTCACCACGCGCTGAGCGAACAATTCTTGGTACGCCCTGCGCACCTCCGGACGGACCGTGAAGATCAGGACGCCTGCGGTGAGGCGGTCCAGCCGGTGCGCCGGACTCAGTTCGGGCAGATCGAATTCGCGGCGAAGTAGCACCAGTGCCGAGCGTGCGATGTAAGCGCCGCGCGGGATGGTGGCGAGGAAATGAGGCTTGTCGATGACGAGCAGGTCGTCGTCGCGATGCAAAATTTCGATGGCGAACGGCACCACCGGCTCGATCGGTGGGTCGCGGTACAGGTAGATGTCCTTGCGTGGAACCAGTGGGGACTCGGCGGAAAGTGGAACGCCCGCAGCATCGACGACCTCGCGCAGTTCGACCTTTTCTCGGAGTCTGACGGCGTTGTGCGGGAACCGGTCGACCAGATACTCCAGCACCGTTGCGAACGGAGACGAGTCGGGCATTCGGACACGCGTGGGTCCGAGGCCGTCGCGGATCGGTAGGGGAGCGCGGGCCATGACGTTCACTGTATCGGCCTCGACACGCCCTAGACTTCACGGCGTGGACTGGGCTCTGAGATCATGCAGCTGGCACGGGCACGAGACCTATGCACCCGACGAGCCGGAACTTCGCACACGACTGCGCGTCGACACTTCGGCGGGTGAGGCCTGGCGCTGTCTACGATGTGCGAACTTCGTGCCGGGGCCGCCTTCGGGTTCCGGCCCGGCCGACGAGGCGCCCGAAGTTCCCCGCGGCCGACTGCTCCGCGACCGGGTGATCATGCGCGTCCTGGCGGTAGAGAGGCTCCTGCGGGCGCTCGTTCTGTTCGGTGCCGCGTTCGCGATCTTCCAGTTTCGCGACGACCGAGGCTCGGTCCAATCCACATTCGATGCCGAGTTGCCGTTGCTGCGTCCGATTGCGGATCAGATCGGCTGGAACATCGACGATTCCAAAGCAGTGCAATGGATCGAGAAAGCCTTCGATCTGTCCGAGGCGACGCTCGTCTGGATCGCGGTCGCCGTTGCTGTCTACGGACTGTCTCAGGTGATCGAGGCAGTCGGATGAACCGCACCGGGTTGTCCGGAGGCTTCACTTCTTAGGAGAATGAAGCCATGGCACGACCGGCAAGCAACTACCCCACCGAGCTGCGTGAACGCGCTGTCGGCATGTTCACCGAGATCCGCAAGG
>NZ_JASISW010000048.1 GCF_030063335.1 Rhodococcus sp. G-MC3
GCCAACCCACGCGTCGTGAAACGCAAAATCTTCAAGTGGGCAGCCAAACGAGCCCACCACCAACACCATCCACAACCCACCACACCACCCGAATGCACAATCATTCAACACTAACTGAACGGTATTGAGGCTAAAGCAGCCTTCGACGCGATATCACGACCTTGTCGACCTGGCCCTGATAGTCACCGCGTGGAGAATCGACGGTGCTGTGACACATACAGCATTAATACGCGAGGCCACCCGTCGGTCGTTGACCCTGCCTCCTGCTCTCGTATCGCCCGCGCCGCAATGGACGAGTGGTTACAGAAGAGCTGCGCTCGGAGTTGCGGGACTACCCGAGGATGCGCGCGAGCTGGACGGCGCGCTTCGCGTCATCGGCCGATGTCTCGACCCACTACTCGACGGAAGCCTCAACTCCGGGTCCTGGGACCCAATAGGAGCAAGATGGGCGTGAACTAGCCATGGACCCACTGTCGTTGTCTACGGTCCTGCTCTCCTTGCGTGAACCATCCGTGATCCGCGCCCATCTTCGCAATAGCGAAGATGGCCAAACGGCCCCTTCTGGGTGAGGCAAGGAACTGTTCGATATCGCGTACGTCCGTTGTTGACAGGCCGATGATGTCGGCGTCGGTGCGGATGCTTCTTTAGCCCTTTAGCCCTTAAGTCCTTGAGCCCGGAGACAGCTCGGGGGAGAAGGGTGCCCAGCAACCGAACCTTCGACGTAGCGCTGAGAATCCCGCCGGCCGTTGATTTCCTAGGCCGGTTGTGGGACTTAAATCGCCGACAACGGTTGCGGCGATTGTGTGTATCACTTGCCCCTCCTGACCAAAGCGTGGTGTCGTGTTGGCAGGCGGCGCACTAAACCGCTGGCAGAGTTATCGGGCATGGGCGATGACCGTGTCGAGGTTCTTGCAGCGCACCCTCTACTTTTCGGCGATGAGACCTAGTCTAAGTCCACGAATGTCAACACTGACGGCGCTCATCGAAAATGCTCAACTTCGCTCAGCGAAAGTGCTCACCCGGTAGCGCTGATCACTGTAGCGGTTGACGGGTCTCGGTGACTGCTTTGCGGAGCTTTTCCGAGCGGGCGTTGTGGTCGCGGAGGCGGTAGGAATCACCGGACATATCGAGGACGACCGATCGATGTAGGAGCCGGTCGAGCATCGCTGCTGCGACGGTGTCGTCACCGAGGACCGTTCCCCACGAACCGACGCCTCGATTGCTGGTGATCACGATCGAGGTCTTCATATATCGTTGCGACACAACCTGAAACAACGCCGACGCCGCCTCACCCGGCAACGGCAGATACCCGAGTTCGTCGATCACCAGCAGCGTCGGTCCGGCGTAGAACCGCATTGTCGTCGCCCACCGGCCTTCGATCGCCGCCCGATGACATCGAGCGGCGAGGTCGGCGGCGGTGGTGAAATACGTCCGATACCCGGCATGGGCTGCGGCCCGTGCCAACCCGACAGACAGATGGGTTTTCCCGACCCCGGGTGGTCCGATGAGCAGCACATTCGTCGCTGTCTCCAGATATCTGCAGGTCGCGAGCTCGTCGATCAACTTCTTGTCGACCCCAGCAGCGTTGTCGAAGTCGAAGTCCTCCAGCGATGCCGGCGTCGGTAGACACGCGAACCGCGACCGACCGGTCAAACGCCGTGCTTCGGTGGCGGCGACCTCGATCGAAAGCAGTCGCTCCAACTCCGCCGTCATCGACAGCTCCTCCGCTGCCGCTTGGTCGAGGACCGCAGGCAACGCTTCGGCGGCGTCGGCGAGTTTGAGGACTCCGAGATGGCCACGCAGACGTTGATAGAGACTGGCTGCTTCGGCGGTGTTCGGTGCGGGAAGTCGATCGGCAGCGGCGCGCGGTTTCGGTGATTCACTCATGCGAGAGTGTTCTTCTCCGCGCAGCCCGCTCGTAGGCCGAGAGGTCGATGACATCCGATGACGTTGACGCAAAACCGGATTTGGAATTCAACGCGTCGGTCACCGAGCCCTGGAATCGGCTGCCACGCAATGCTTCTGCTGCCTTGAGCGCATCGGTTCCCGGCGGTATCCGTTCCTTGCGGCGATGCGGTTTGCCGGTGTTCGCGGTCGCCATCGCGAGCCGTTCGAGCGCGATGACATGGCCGCTGTCGCGGACGATCATTCCCAGACCGTCGGCCGCGACCGTATGCCGGGCGACGGTGATCCCGGAAGCGGTGACGATGTCGAGATGACTCCCGCCGACCGGCCTGGTGACGGTGACCTGCGCCGACGCCAACTCGGGCGGGACGGAGTATTGGTTGCCGCGGTAGGACACCAACGCTTGCCGCGACGCGGTGCGGGCGTCGCCGAGGATCACCGGATACGCCGTCGCCGGCGGCGTCTGCAAGGGTTCGGCCGCCGCGAGGTCTGCGACCGTGCTGGTCCCGGCGGGTGTGTGGCGAGTGCGACTGTCGGAGACGACGGCACAGAAGTTGTCGAGGTGCGCTTGTGCTTGTTCGACGCTCATATCCGGTAGCGACCGCCACCATCGCTGCGCTGCAGTATGATTGGCTTTCTCCACGACGCCTTTGCGGTTTCCTCGACGCGGTGGGCAGATCGCTACCGAGACCCCGTAGTACTTCGCGACGCCGGCGAAGCTGGCGGTCACCGCACCGGACTCGGGGTAGCAGACCGTCGCCATCCGATCGAAACGCCAGACCCGGGTGATGCCGCCGAGAACGCGGACGACGCGGTCGAGGTTGTCCACAAGATGTGGTTGGTCCATCGACGGGGTCAGCACTGCCCGCCATTTCCCCGAATGAGCGAGCGAGCCGACCCATAGATGTGCCGTTCTGCCCCAACCCCATTCGGTCGGGGGGTTCGGTAGATCGACGTAGTCCCATTGAGTTTTCTCACCCGGTGGGTGTTCGATGATGGCGTTGGCTCGGTCGGTGGCGGTCCTGCAGGACACGCAGATCGGGCGCAGTTTCTGTTGCCGGATCTTGCGGGTCATCGTCGGATACGACAGAGCGAAGCCCAAGGCCAAGAGTTCGTCGAAGAGAGCGACCGCCCACAGGTGCGGGTCCTCGGTGAATCGGTAGCGGATGTAGTCGACGAAGTCCTCGAACGGGTCCGTCGTGGACTTTCGTCGCATGCCCGGTGTGGTGGTGCCGTTGATGTAGTTGCGGACGGTTCTGCGGTTGCGGCCGGTGTGTCGGGCGATGTCCGAGATCGACATGCCTCGTTTGTGCAGTGCGGATATCTCCATGTCCTCTTCTCATGTAAGCATGAGATCGCGGGTCTCCTTCGGGACGCTGGTGCGTGGTCAGAGACCACCAGCATCGGAGGAGGCCCGCCCTCATCGACGGAGCCACACGGGTGAGCAGTTTCAGAGATCAGATCTGGGCACTTTCACTGAGCGCCGTCACGCAGGCGCTGACAGTCATTCCAACGTCGTTGCAACGCAACAAGATCGCTCCGAAATCAACGACCCGCGCGTGTCGAAGTCTCTTGACGGTGCGGTAACTGTTGCAGAACAACGACAATGGACCGGACACTATGGCCGGGTCGGGCCTTGCCCGGCGGATGATCGCGTCGAGGTCATCGGTTCCTGCTCCCGGATGCCTTCACGTGGGCAGCCCCAGCTTGTCGAAGAAAGCCCTGTTTCGCTCGGTAGCGGCATTGATTAGCCCATCGAAGTTTGTAACCTCGATGTACGCCTTGGCAGCATTGTTGTAGCCGAAATAGCCGAGACCGTCGTGCGTGGGACGCAGATCTGAGATTTCGCACCTCTCGATCATCTTCTCCGTGAGGTCAGCGACGATGTAGCAGAACGCCGGGGGATCCTGGGTTGGAGGGATCAGCCTGCCGGTCGCGGTCAATACCCTCCCGGCGCGGACTCGTTTCACATAGTCGAGACACTGCTGAATGGGGTTCTTGTCCTCGGTGGCGTCCTTCCTCATCGGGCGCTTGATCTCGACCACGACAATCGATGGCAGCGGCAGCTTCTGTCCTTCGGCCGCGAGCACCGGAGAATCGATGAGCCGCGTCGCGAGGATGTCAGGCTCCTTCGTGGACTTGGACCCGGTGATCGGCATGCTTTTTAACGTCTTGTCGGACGCGAGGTAGTCATGAAACGCGAGCCGTTCGTCGATGATCCAAAGGTTGGACCCATCGGCGGCCACGTCGTTTGATTCCGTGCGCATGGGGACGATCAGCGAGTGGATTGCGTCCTCTCGGCTGTACTTACCTTCTTTATCAGCGCGGATGAGGCGACCGAGCAAGTCAAGCACTGTGCGACGGCGCGAGACGTACGCGGCCAGATCCGATTGGTTGATCTCGCTGACCGTGGCGAGGTACTCCGCGAGTCGCTCCGCGTAGTCCTCCGCCGGTTCCAAGTTGGCCCCCGCAAAGACCTCCTGCCCCTGCACGAACGCCTCGGACTCGATCTTCTGTAGGTGCCGGTGGAGCTGGAGTTCAAGATCTTGGTCTTTGACCGAGGGGTCCACGGTGATCCCGCGTTCCTGGATCTTGGCCAGCACAGGCCTATATCGCGGCGCACGCTTCGTCACGAAATCGTGTACGCGCTGCTTGCCCTGCTCGCGTGCCGACTCAAGCGCATCTTTCAAGATCCCCGCAACCTCTTCTAGGACGGCCTCGCGGATGTCGTCCAGCGAAAGGTCATCTACAAGCGTTTGGCCAGCGACAATTTCGCTGATGTCGAAAGCCGTCCGATCGGCGCGGACGCGATCGTCGAGGAAGGTCGACGTCAGGTAGCACGCGTAAACGAACTCGCCAGATGCTTTGTCGGCCAGCTTGCCATGGAGCCCCGGCACCTTGCCGCTCAAGTTCTCCTCGATGACAACACGGCTCGCAGCGCACCAGTGGAGGCGCGGAACGGAGTTTCGCGTCGTCGCCTTTAGGCGGAGGTTAAGCATGTCGAACTTTTGGCCCTTAATCTTGATCGTCGACGACGTCATTGCTGAGTCGACGAACTCGTCCATCAAATCGGCCAATGAGACCGATTCGTCATCGTCCCCGATCGTGACGATAGGGGCACCGCCGGGCCGAAGGAAGTACCAGATGCAGTGCTCGAAAATTTCGCGTGCGAGGGCATCGACGCCCTTAGGCGCGTTCTGCTGGAATGACTTTTTGAAGCCGTCGAGGCTCACGGCTGTGCCGGGGCGTGCGAACCCGTCGGCGCCGCCGTCGTGCTCGACCTCACGGTCGACTGAGAACCTGAACTGGCGGCCGCGGAGTTCCCCATCCTCATCTTCGTACGCACTTCGGACCGACACTCGGTCGAAAGCTTTAACCTGAATGCACCGATGAGGTAGCCGCTCAACATGCGCGTTAGACGCGAAATGCCCTGCTGTGGTGGAAGAATGGGACTTTCTACAGAACGGATTCTGACCACAAGAAGGGCATCTCGCAGATGCAACTATCTCACACCCGACCTGTCACTGCCGCGAGGTTCGACGACCCCAATCTCGTGTCCGCAGCCGGGCTGGTCCCGGTGCTGGCGTTGGCGCAGCGATCATGGTTGCTCGCGTTGGCCGACGCGCATCTGAGTGTGCCGACCGACAAAGGGGCCAACGCCGGCCGCAAGGTCGGATCGCTGGTCGCGGGGATGGTCGCTGGCGCGGACAGCATCGCCGACATGGCGATCCTCCGGCACGGCGCACTGGGAACGCTCTTCGACCGCCCGTACGCGCCCTCGACGCTGGGGTCGTTTCTGCGCCAGTTCCGGTTCGGGCATGTCCGCCAACTCGACGCAGTCGCGTCCCGACTGCTCTCAGGGCTCGCCGAGCAGACCCCGGTCCTGGCCGGGATCGACACCGGCCCGGTGATGATCGACATCGACGACTCGATCATCGAAGTCCACGGACACAGCAAACAAGGATCCGGCTACGGCTACTCCGGAGTCCGCGGATTGAACTCGCTGATCACCACCGTCACCACGACCACTGCAGCACCGGTGATCACCGGGCAACGACTCCGGAAAGGGTCATGTGGATCCGCACGCGGTGCAGCCCGGATGATCGCCGACACCTTGCGCACGGTACACCGAGTCCGCACGGTAGTCACCAATTCTGCTGCTCCACAGCAGATGTCGGTCCCACTGGTGCGTGCCGATTCGGCGTACTTCGGGCACCCCGCCATCTCGGCAGCGATCCGTGGCGGCGCGGACGTCTCGATCACCACCGGACTGAACTCGGTGATCCGCACCGCGATCAGTGCAATCCCGGTCGATGCGTGGACCCCGATCCGCTACACCAACGCGATCTTCGACGACGACACCCAGTCGTGGATCTCGACGGCGGAAGTCGCCGAAATACCGTTCACCGCGTTCACGGCACAGAAGAAAGCCCACCACATCCCCGGCCGGTTGATCGTGCGCCGCATCCCGGATCTACGATTGAAGAAAGACCAAGGACAGCAGCAACTGTTCGATGTGTGGCGGTTCCACGCTTTCTTCACCACCACAGACCCAGACGATCTCGACACCGTCACCGCCGACCAGGTCCACCGCCGGCACGCGATCATCGAACAAGTCCACGCAGACCTCAAGAATTCAGCCCTCGCCCACATGCCGTCAGGACATTTTTGCGCCAACGCGGCCTGGCTGGTCTGCGCGGTGATGGCGTTCAACCTCACCCGCGCCGCCGCCGCCATCACCGGCGACTCGGCGCTGGCGAAGGCAACGACCGGCACGATCCGTCGAACTCTGATCACAGTGCCGACTCGTATCGCCTACTCGGCACGGAAAATCACCCTCCACCTACCCACAGACTGGCCGTGGGAGAAACAGTGGATGACACTGTTCGAGAACACGTTCCCTCGAAACCTACCGATCGCAGCCTAACGACCAGTACCCTTACCCACACACGAGACGAAAACCCCAGTGGAACAACCCGATAGCCGAGATCGGCCGAACAATCACGCCTCGTATCCAGGTCGATACCGCGCAACATCATTCAGAACAAGCGAGTCAGCTCATCGGTGCATTCAGGCTAAGCATCGTCTCGGCGGAGCAGTGCCGCACGCCGCGCTCGCGCACGTCGGAGCGGGACAGTCGGACCGTTCGCGGGATGGCTGCGGCCAGGGCGTCGACATCGTCGAGGGGCACCAAGGTGCCGCACTCCGGGGACACGATCTCGGGTATCCCGCCTCGCGCAAACGCAGCCACTGGGGTGCCGCAGGCCAGAGCTTCCGCCACCACGAGGCCGTACGGTTCATCCCAGGTTGGGGTTACCAGCGCTGCGGCCGCGCCACCGACCCGCGTCGCCAATTCTCGTTGTTCGAGGTGACCGACGTATGTAGTCGATGGGCCCAGACGTGGGCCGATCTCGCTGGCAAAGTAATTGGGGTCAGAGACCGGGCCTGCCATCTTAATTGGATATCCAGCGATCTCGGCAGCGCGAATAGCCAGATGGGGCGCCTTCTCCGGGGTGAATCTGCCCGACCACACCAGGTACGGGCCGCCGGGCCCCTTGTGCCAAGTGTCGACGTCGACCCCGTCGGGAACGATCTCGATGTCGTCGACAATGCCGTCCCACATCGATGCCGTGTGATGACTGACGGCCGCGAAACGCGTTCCGGCTCCACCCGAGGCTACGATTGCCGACTCGATCCACGGCGTCGGCGGTGTGTGCAGGGTGGTCAGAAACGGCGCGCTGAGTGTCGGTGCCATCGCGATGGGGAGATAGTGGAGGCTGTGGTTGTGGATGACGTCGAAACGACGGTTCGCCGCCAGGCCCAGCATCAATTGCTGATACGCATGGTGGTCGGACATGAACGACTCGGATGGCATCGACACGTCCGCCTTCGCGCGGGCGCTCAACTCGAGATAGTCGACGTTGAGGCAACTACTGTTGAGTCCTGGGTCCGAGCCGGGACCTGCGAACAAAGTGACTTTGTGGTTGGCTTCAGCCAGTGCGTGCGCTAGATGCCATGTGTGCGCTTCGAGTCCCCCGGCGAAAGGCTGCTTGATCGGGTGACGGTTCGAGGCGATGATCGCGATGTGCAGACTGTCATCACCCACGACTACCCACCCACAGCTGTTTGAATCACCCTA
Organism: Rhodococcus sp. G-MC3; assembly: GCF_030063335.1. Lineage (GTDB taxonomy): Bacteria > Actinomycetota > Actinomycetes > Mycobacteriales > Mycobacteriaceae > Rhodococcoides. Next base: position 8,045 of record NZ_JASISW010000048.1, read on the forward strand.
GGTTTGATGCCGCTTCCTTCTGAGTCAGGAAGGATGAGCACATGCCCAAGAAAATCGATCCAGAGGTCCGTGCGAGGGCCCTGCGGTTGCTGGAAGCACACGGAGCGGAATACGC
>NZ_JASISW010000049.1 GCF_030063335.1 Rhodococcus sp. G-MC3
TGACGGGGGTCGCGAACTGATCGTCGGTGACGAGGTAGCGATTGTCGACGCCCAGGCGCGCGAGCTCGGCGGCGACATACCGCCCGAACGGGTCGTGACCGACACCCGAGATCAGTGCTGAGCGGCACCCGAGGCGAGCTGCGGCAACCGAGACGTTCGCGGCGCTTCCGCCGAGGAATTTGCCGAACGACTCGACGTCCTCGAGGCCGACACCGGTTTGCAGCGGGTAGATGTCGACGCCGCTGCGCCCGATAGCGAGGACGTCGAAGGCCGTGTTGTTCGCATCGGCTGACATGGACAAGATCGACTCCAAACAATAGTGAGGACTGCGGACAGTGAAGGCATGTAGCGACGGGGCGGACGAGGGTGGCTGCTGGAAACCACTGTGCGCTAGGCCACAGGTTTCTGTCAATACTTTGTCCTAACATTCGCACTTTCGGTCAAGCGACATTATGCATGGCCCTGCGATGCGCGCCAGGACGGGCGCCCGAAACGACCCTCGACCGACCGTCTGACGAGGAGGCTGCGACGCAAGACGGCAAGTATCACTCCCCCTACTGACCACGCATCGCAGGCCTCCGATGACTCCGGCACAGTGGTCGAGTACGGAGTACGCGTCGATTGCAACCCGCACTACGACTTGGAAACGACACTGGCGGATCGCTGAGGTCCTTCGACATTGCCCATATTGATCGCGGTCGTTTTCGGCATTTGTCCGCACAATACAACAACGATTGACTAGGGTTCTGCCATGACCGTCGGACAGAACGTCACCCTTCCGTCTCCGCGTACCCCTTCACCGCTGGACGCACCGCCTTTGCGGTGGGGAATACTCGGACCGGGTTGGATCGCAGCCAAATTCGCCGAAGCGCTGCGCAATCACACTTCCCAACAGATCACCGCTGTCGGTTCACGCAATGCCGACCGGGGCGAGCAGTTTGCCGCCGACTGGAAGATTCCCTCGGTGCACCTCAGTTACGAGGACCTCGTCGGTGCGCCAGACATCGACGTCGTCTACATATCGACGCCTCATACGGTTCATGCCGAACATGCGATGCTCGCCCTCGAGGCCGGCAAGCACGTCGTCGTGGAGAAGCCCCTCGCACTCGACGGCGAGCAGGGACGTGCCGTCGCCCAACTCGCGAGAGCAAAGGGGTTGTTCGCGATGGAGGCCATGTGGACCGCGTTCCTGCCGAAATTCTCGGTGATCGACCAGATACTTTCAGACGGGCTCCTGGGCAACATCGCAACCGTCCTGGCGGACCACGGCGAATATTTCGAGTCTGATCACCGCATCTACGACCCAGCGCTCGCAGGAGGTCCGCTTCTCGACCTCGGCAGCTATCCGGTTTACCTTGCACACAAGGTTTTCGGCCGGATAGAGCAGGTCACCGCAGCCGGACAGCCCGCGAACGACGAGATCAACGGGCAGATTTCAGCCGTACTGCAGGCCACGACTGGTGCCCACGCAGTGATCAACACAACGATCCTCAGCGACACCCCCAGCACCGCGTCGATATGCGGAACCAATGGCGTTCTACGGACCGAAGGTGTGTTCTATCGCCCCGGTAACCTGACGGTCTCATTGCGAGACGGCCGTGCGGCACGCTTCACCGACGAGATCGAGGGATATCCCGCCGGTTTGGCGTACGAGGCCGCCGAGGCTGCTCGCCGGATATCCGTCGGCGACTTGGAGAGCCCGCTGCACACCCTCGACACAGCAGTCAGAACGCTCGACACTCTCGACGAAATTCGGCGCCAGATCGGGATCGTCTTTCCTGCGTGAGGCCTAACAGCTGCGTACGGATGCGGGGCGGCCGCGTTCAGCAGAGCGCGAGGAAGTCTTGATATGGGATGGGTGCCGCTGATCGACGCGACGATTCGGCGGTGGTGCTGGTGGGCAGTTGGCCGTCGCCAGGACGGACAGAAGTCGGGAACCAACCACCAGCGTCACACGGGCCACACGAATGTCATGGCCCCCTACAGTCAGCTCTGGCCCAGGAGCCATTCGTCGGGGGCGAAGAGCTCGCACTGCACGCGAGACGGATCCACTCCCCGGCCGGAGAGGAGGGCATCCACGGCCTGTACGAACCCCGCGTTGCCACACACGAAGAACGACGCATCCTTGGGCAAGTCGATACCTGCCAGGTCCAGCCGTCCCCGGTGGGCACCCTGTTCTTCGCCGTCCTCGTACCAGAGTTCGAGAACGGCGTTCGGCAGTGCGTCGACCAGTTGTCGTTGACGCGCCCGCAGCGGGTGCGTCACCGAAGAGCGGTCCGCATGAAGCACGAGCACCTCACAGTGAGCGTCCAGTCGAACCAGGTGCTCAAGGATCCCGTTCATCGGTGTGACACCGATGCCCGCCGAGATCAATACCGCCGGGGCAGAACCCAAGTCGTCAGTCCGCAGGTCACCGAACGGAATGCTGACGTCGACGAGATCACCGGGGCGCACACAGGTGGCGATCCAGTTGGACACCTCACCGGCCGGGCAGCCACCGCCGACGGCAACGGGCTTGACCGCGAAGGTCAGCGCGCCGTCGCCTGCTGAAATCACGCTGTACTGCCGTATCTGTCGAGCTCCGTCCGGCAACGTCACCCCGACGGAGACGTATTGTCCGCCGTGCTGGCTGCTCACAGTCGGCCAATCCGCGGCCACGCTGATCACGACCACCCCCGACGGATCGTCCACCCGCGTGGTGACCGTCGCCCGACGAAATACCTGCCCAGCACCCACACCCGCGTCCTCGTACAGTCGACGCTCGAGATCGATCAACGTGTCGGCCATCATCCAGTAGACGCGATCCCAGGCCGCAGCCACCTCCGGCGTCACGACATCGGCGCCGAGAACTTCGATGATGGCGGCGAAGAGATACTCGTGCACGATCGCGTACTGGTCGGCGGTAATTCCAAGCGAGGCGTGCTTGTGGCCGATTCGCGAGAGCAACCGTGCCGGGTGAGGGAGATTCGGGTCCACCAAGTGCGAGGCATAGGTGGCGATCGACGCAGCCAATGCTCGTTGCTGCGCACCTTGCGCCTGGTTTCCGCGGTTGAACAGATTACGTAGGAGCGCGGGGCGGGCATCGAACATCCGGGCGTAGAACCTGCCCGTGATGGTATCGATGTTCGCCCCGACCAGCGGCAACGTTGCACGGATAACGTCAGCGTGCTCGGATTCGAGTACCTGATCGACAGTGAGAGGGGTAGCAATGGACACGAGTGTTCCTTCCAGAGGACAGCGAGGAGCGTAACGGCAGGTCAGCGGGTGAGCGGTGCGATCATCGTGAGCGGAATCGTCGGCGACGCGGCCAGTTCTTCGATTGTGTACCGGTCGAGTTCGGCATAGAACGCTTCCTTGGCGACGGCGAGGGCATGCCTCAGCCGGCAGGCCGCGAGCAGCGGGCAAGGACGATCACCGTCGCATTCGACTACTTCCCGGTCGCCTTCGAGCAGACGGATCAAACGACCCACCGATATCGACAGTCCGGTCTCGGTCAGAAACAACCCACCGGTGCGGCCGCGCTGTGCGCGGACGCAGTCGAGAGCGACCAACCGCGTGACGGCTTTGGCCACATGATGTTCCGAGGCGTTCATTCGTGCGGCGATTACTCCGGTCGTCACCCGATGCCCCTCGGGCGGCGCCGCGGCCAGCAACATCATCGCCCGCAGAGCCAGGTCGCTGAAACGAGTCAGTTGCATGTCCATGACGGTAATAAACACGCAGCGAAGATGCTAGTTTTCCGGCCGTGGGTTCAAACACCACGTTTCGTGCGGTTTTTACACCAGCACTTCCCCGGCTCGACCCGGCCGAAAGCCACGAATTCATCTGCTCAGCTCGTACGGAATGCGATCGGCCACGATTATCGGTGGAGGCTCGCCGCGTGGGCGCTCCGCGTACCGCTCTGCACCTGCTCGCTAGGTCGACCGATCTCGCGTTTGCCGTATTTACCCGATCTCGGCTGCACCGATTAGTTTCGGGGAAATCGGTAGTCGACACCCTATGGACATACCGATTGACAGGAGACTGGCATGACAAGACCGTTTCGAATCGGCATGACCTCGGTACGGGCGAACGGTGTGGATCACGGCATCGAAAGCTTCGGCCGCGATGAGGATCCGCTGATCCTGCTGGTCGGCGGCACAACGATGCTCTCCTGGCCCGATCAGCTGTGCGAACTGCTCGCGGCGGGTGGGCGGCGCGTTGTCCGCTACGACCTGCGTGACTCCGGCGCGTCGACGACCATCGATCCGGAGAATCCGGGGTACGACCTGCGGGATCTCGTCGCCGACGTGGTCGCGCTGGTTGGGGTGCTCGGCGCCGGGACCGCCCATCTCGGCGGGCTCGGTGTCGGCGGGATGGTCGCTCAGGTCGCCGCGCTGGACCACCCGGACCTGTTCTCCGCACTTACCCTCGTCGGCACCCGGTCGGTGGCGCCGGGACCAGTCGACGATGACCTGCCGGACCACGACCCCGCGGTCATGGTCGCGATGTTCTCCCACTCACTGCCGGACTGGACCGACCGGGATGCTGTCGCAGCCTATGCCGCCGAGGGGGCAGAACTCGTGGGCGACGATCCGGAGGAGTCGCGAGCGAAGGCGGTCCAAATCTGGGACCGGACGCCGTCGAGTGATCCCGCGGTGCACCAGGCGAACCAGCTCGGGATGGTGTTCTCCCGGATCGATTGCGCCCCGCGATGGCGGGAGCGGCTCGGTGATCTCGACCTGCCCACGCTCGTGGTGCACGGTCGCGACGACTCCTTCTTCCCGGTCCGCAACGGTGAGGTTCTCGCCGCCGAGATACCTGACGCGCGACTGCTCCTCCTCGACGGCATGGGCAGCGCCCTGCGGCACGCCGCGGCCGACCAGGTCGCTGCCGCCATGCTCGCCCTCTGACCGTTCGGCTGAACGCGCTGGGGCGCGAACGGCCAGCCAACCGACGACTCCGTCGGACCGAGGAAGAGTTACCGCATCGTCAAGACATCCTTACACCGTGGGAGCGACGTGGTGGGATTGCTGCGGGGTATTGGATCGCGGTGGGACTCGCACGCTCGGTGTGATCGACAACGATCACGTCCAGCAGCGTCAGGTCAGTGGATCGGGGCGGTTCGGCTGGCGGCGAATGAAGTCGGCCCTCCCGGGGACGGTGAAGGCGACAAGGCCGCGGGCAGGAGGCCATGCCAGGCCCTTGCGGATGCATGAGTCACGTTGCGGCGCATCGGATTGCGGGTTCGATCCGAGGGCCTCGGCAAGGGCTACTGTCCGAGGAGTGTCGGTTCCGCTGCGCGCGATGGCTGCAAGGTAACCGGAAGGAGCATGTGGACATGGGACGTGTGGCCTGCGCACGGCGGATGAAACCGCCGAGGCGAGGCGGGCAGTGTTCACGCGAGGGTTCCGATTTCTACCATCTACAACGGCATCGCTCACCGACACTCGGCCGGATCCGGCGGTCCGGGCAGCCCAGCACCTTCCAGGTACGTGGCAATGATGGTGGTGAACACATCGTCGGGCCCATCGGGCTCGTGCTGTCCGGTGAGTGCTGCGGCCAGCAACGGGTATCTTCCGGATTGAACCGCTTCGGCGAGGTATCGCGTGCTGCCGTTGGGGTCCCGGGCGGTATCGCCGGAGCTCGTTTCCGAGGCCAGCTCGTTTTGTACGAAAGCGGAGGTGATGGCCGTCATCATGGCTACAGTTCGGAGCTTCGAGGGGCCTGACATCTGCGCCGATTCCAGTGCAGCCAACGCGTGCTCCAGGTATCTGAGAGCGCTTGGTCCCATAGAAGGGCGCGTCAAGAGCAGTGGAGCGAGCCACCGGTGCCGGTGCATGATGGTCCTGCCCTGAAGCGCTAGACCGAGCAGCTGCATCGGTGCCGGTTCACTGGATTGTTTCAGGTCGTACTCACCGCTGACAGCGTCGATCATGAGGTCGACGAGCTCGTCGCGGGATCTCACGTACCTGTAGAGCGACGCCGCACCGGCACCAATGCTGGCGGCCACTCGCCGGATGGAGACCGCGCCCAGTCCGTCCTTGTCGGCGATCTCGATGGCCGCCGCTGCGATCACTGCGCGCGAGTGCTCCGGTTTCGGCCCAACATTCGAGCGTTCCGGCCGCCGCCAGACATCAAGGGGGTCTTCAGGGGGCATTCCTGTCTGACCTTCCCTTCAGTTGTTTTGGATTAGGTGCTTTTACTATTTCACGATACGTTTAATTGCGAACGGTGATCGCAGATAAGAGGGATGAGGACTGTATGCAAATACTCATGGTTACCCCTGGAACCCGGGGCGACGTGGCGCCGATGGCGGGGCTCGGCAGCAGACTGCATGCGATGGGGTTTGAAGTCGCTATTGTCGCCAATGCCGCCTACGCCTCGTTGATCACCACCGCCGGGTGCGAATACCGCGAACTCCCCGGAGATATGAGCCATCTGGTCAGCCCGGCGCCTCCCGGGCAGAAGACCACGCGTGCAGACCTACGTAGGTATGTAAGCGAACTCGGTGACTACATGGAGCTGGCCGCTACCGGCACGGTTGCTGCTGCCCAATGCGGCGTCGACGTGATCCTGGCCAATTCGATCGCTCCATACGCGTACGACGTCGCTGAGGCATTTGGTATCCCCGCCATCGGCGCTCACCTGCAACCGATCGAACCCAGTGCCGCCTACACTCCAGTCGTCCTGGGCACCGCCCGGAGCTTCGGCTCTGTCGGCAACAAGCTGCTCGGCTCATTGATAGCCGCTGGAAAGGCACCCTACGACGCCCCGAGCGCCCGCATCCGCCATACCTTGGGGCTGAGCAAGAAGCGTCGGGCCGCCGCCGAACGGCAGCGCAGAAAAGCCAATCAACCCGTCTTGCATGGCTTCAGCCCCAACGTATTTCCTCGGCCGTCGGACTGGCGATCAGGCCTGACCATGACCGGATACTGGTGGCCCGAACCCGACTCGGATTGGCGTGCACCGCCTGAGCTGCTGGATTTCCTCGCCAACGGGCCTGCGCCGGTGTTCATCGGCTTCGGTAGCAGCCACGCCATGGACGCCGACTTCATGCTCGAAACAGTTCGTCGCGCTGGCGTTCGTGCGGTGTTGCAAGGTGTGGACGGGGTCTGCGAGCCCGATGCGGTCAGTATCGGTGCAGTACCGCACCATTGGCTGTTTCCACAGATGGCTGCTGTGGTCCACCACGCCGGGGCAGGTACCGCGGCGGCAGGGCTGCGTGCCGGGGTGCCGACGGTCAGCGTGCCGATCTATACCGATCAACCGTTCTGGGCCGCCCGGATCACCGCGCTCGGCGCAGGGCCGCAAGCGATTCCGTACAAACACCTGAGTGCCGAACGGCTGAGCGAGGCGATCAAGGACGCCACCGTGAGGCCGGAGTATGCCGCACGCGCACGCCTGCTGGCTGCAGCACTGGCCACCGAAGATGGAACCGCGCCCGTTGCGGCCGCGTTGCGGGTCGCAGTCCCCGGGAAGTGATGGGCCGGAAGCGACTTAGTGAAATATCCTCGGCTCTTTTAACCTGAATGCACCGATGAGCTGATGTGCCAGCTGCGAGTTTCGTTGTGACGCTGCGATGCGGGTATGGGCGTGGGTGATCGTCCGACCTCGGTGTCGGGTTGTTCCACTGGGTTTTTCATCTCGTGGT
>NZ_JASISW010000004.1 GCF_030063335.1 Rhodococcus sp. G-MC3
CGAGCTGCACTACCCGCACATGGTGGAGCGGATGCGCTCGGAAGCGCACGTCGGGCCGGGCAGCCACGGTGGTCACACCACCGAAGTACTCGAGCAGGCCCGTCGAGCACCACTTGCAACCAGCGACGACGAGCACTCGGGCGACTGACCGCTTGCAGGGAAGGCGAAAGCCGAGGCTTCTCAGATCACTCTCAGTACTGCACGCGATACTGTGGCGATGCCGACCTCGACCGAACCCAGGCCGAATCGGCGTAATCGCCTGTTCTCGTTGCACGGCCGGATTCGTCTGCTGACCATGAGCCTTGCCGCGCTTGCCGTCGCAGTCAGCGCCCTGGCCATCTATGTGGTGGTGGAACAATCACTACGCGATCAGTTGGCCGATCGAGTCTCCCGCAACGCCGACGCCTTGTTGACAGGCGTGGACAAGGGCCTTCCGCCGACCCTCTACGGCTTCGGAGTCGGCAATGCCGACGGACCGGCCATCAAGGTTGCGGCGGTCACCTCCGACGGAGAATTCGTCACCTTCACCACCGAATCACGTCCGTTCACCAATTCTTCGGGGGTTCTCGACAAACCAGAGCAATCCGTCGTGGACGGCAACGCGCAAGATTCGCTACGCGAGGTGCGCGGGTACATGCTCGCTGCCAAGAGGACATCGGCGGGTGAGACCGTCATGGTCGCCGAATCACTCGAGTCGAATGCTCCGCTCCTGGGCAAACTGACTCTCGCGCTCGTCACGATCGGCGCGTTCCTCGTCGCGTTGGCGGGCATCGCGGGCGCTGCGGTCGCGCGGACAGGTCTTCGTCCGGTGAAACGATTGCGCAACGCGACCGAGCGGGTGGCGCGGACGGGCGATCTCGAACCCATCGTCGTGAGCGGAGACGACGAACTCGCCTCACTCGCCACCAGCTACAACGAAATGTTGTCTGCGTTGACGATTTCCGGTGCTCGGCAGAACAAGTTGATCACTGACGCGGGTGAAGAGCTGATGGAACCGCTACAGACGCTGAGGTCGAAGATCGACATCGTCATGGCGTTGGATGCAGCCGATCCACCTGTGTTGAGCCAGGCGGAGCAGGACGAACTGCGTGCAGGTGTGATGACCGATATGGACGTGATCATTCGCCTGGTGCACGACCTCGTCGACCAGGCTCGCGAGATGTCACCTACAGCTCCGGAGCTGTGATCAGCGGCTGGGTTCGATGCGATGCAGTTCGACGTACCGTAGGTGTTTCTGCTCGATCGTCGCCGTCATGTAGGTGCAGAACGGCTGCCTTCGGCGGTCGGTGGGCGACCCAGGGTTCAACAGCCGGAGGCCGGTGCCCGTCACCGTGTCCCACGGGATGTGACTGTGCCCGAATACCAGAACATCGATCTCCGGGTACTTCTCGGACATCCGCTTGTCGCGACCGGGCGTGGGTCCGGTCTCATGAACGACGCTGATGCTCACCCCGTCGATGGTGACGTCTGCCCGCTCCGGCATCCGAGCACGAAGTTCGTCGCCGTCGTTGTTACCCCAGCATGCGATCAGCCGAGTGGATCGTGCGTTCATCTCTTCGAACAAACCGATGTCGACCCAGTCTCCTGCATGAAGGACGACGTCCGCCGACTCCACCGCGACCCAGACTTCCTCGGGCAGCTCGCGGGCGCGCTTGGGTACATGGGTGTCGGCGAGGAGCAGAAGTTTCACGCAGTCCAGTGTGCCTGGAACGTTGAAGATCCTCATCTGGAATCACTCACCGGAAGTCTCTGGACTTGGACTGCACCCGCAGGTCCATGAGTTGCAGATGATCGGCAACTACCGTGGCAGCGCCCTCCGCGTTCTGTACCTTGCCCCTGATGAGAAGAGCTGGAGCAGTGAGCGCCAACTTCCGATATTTCGCCCATAACCCCACCGAACACACGACGTTGATCATTCCCGTCTCGTCCTCCAGATTGACGAACGTGACCCCGCCTGCCGTCGCCGGACGCTGACGGTGCGTCACCGCACCGCCGACGAGCACGCGGTCACCGTCGGGAACCTGCAGCAACCTGTTGGCCGGGAGAACACCCAACGCATCGAGTTGCTCACGAAAGAACTGGGTCGGATACGAATTCGGCGAGACACCGGTGGCCCAGACATCCGCCGACGCCAGATCGAGATCGCTCATGCCGGGCAGAACCGGCGCGTGCGTCGACGCCCCGATACCGGGGAGAAGGTGTGGACGCTCCCCTGCCGCTGCACCTGCGGCCCACAGAGCTTCCCTTCGGGTTATGCCGAAACATCCGAGAGCGCCTGCGGTCGCGAGAGACTCGGCTTGCGACGTGGACAGTTCGACTCTCCCGGTGAGGTCGAGGAAAGATGTGTACGGGCCTTCCAGTATCCGCATCTCGACGATGCGTTCGGCGAGATCTTGACCGATGTGTCGCACGTCCGCCAGACCCATACGGATCTCGAGTCCACCGCCTGCGAGATCGGCGTACCACGAGCTCGCATTGACATCGGGGCCATGGACCTGCACTCCGTGGCGTCTCGCATCGGCAACCAGAGACTGCGGGGAGTAGAAACCCATCGGTTGAGCCCGCAGCAACCCGGCACAGAACGCAGCAGGATGATGCAGCTTGAACCACGAGGAGTAGAACACCAAAGAGGCGAAACTCTGCGAATGACTTTCCGGGAAACCGAAGTTCGCGAAAGCGGACAGTTTCTCGTAGACGCGATCCGCCGCGTCGCCGACGACGCCGTGCAACTCCCTCATACCGTCGTAGAACCGCCCGCGCAGCAACTCCATCTTCTCTGGTGAACGTTTCGATCCCATGGCACGCCGGAGTTGGTCGGCGTCGGCTGCACTGAAACCCGCGACATCGATGGCCATCTGCATCAACTGCTCTTGAAAGAGAGGCACACCGAGAGTGCGATCGAGCGCCTTCTTCAACGAAGGATGGTCGAACGTCACCGGTTCGAGTCCGTTGCGGCGCTTGATGTACGGATGAACCGAGCCACCCTGGATGGGACCTGGCCTGATCAACGCCACCTCGACTACGAGGTCGTAGAACTCGGTCGGCTTGAGCCTGGGCAATGTTGCCATCTGCGCACGGGACTCGACCTGAAAAACACCAATCGAATCGGCTCGCTGCAGCATGTCGTAGACAGCTTTTTCGCTCAGATCGATGTCGGCGAGGTCGATCCGGATTCCTTTGTGCTCGTCCACCAGATCGATCATGTAGTGCAGCGCCGACAACATACCCAGACCGAGCATGTCGAACTTGACCAATCCCACTGCAGCACAGTCGTCTTTGTCCCACTGCAGCACGCTTCGATCGGCCATCGTTGCCCATTCCACCGGACACACGTCCGCGATGGGTCGGTCGCAGATCACCATTCCACCGGAGTGGATGCCGAGGTGACGCGGGAAACCCTCGATCTGCTGCGCCAACTCGAGTACGGGCTTCGGAATGTCGCTGCCGTCCTGGTCACCGATGTTCGACCAACGTGTGACCTGCTTGCTCCACGCATCCTGTTGACCCTGGGAGAAGCCGAGCGCGCGAGCCATATCGCGCACCGACGACTTCCCGCGATACGTGATCACGTTCGCTACCTGCGCGGCATACGAGCGTCCGTATTTCTGGTACACGTGTTGAATTGCTTCCTCGCGCCGATCGGACTCGATGTCGACGTCGATGTCCGGCGGGCCGTCCCGCTCCGGAGCAAGGAACCTCTCGAAGAGAAGCTTGTTGGCCACAGGGTCGACGTTGGTGATCCCGATGGCATAGCAGACGGCCGAGTTTGCCGCCGATCCCCTTCCCTGACAAAGAATGTCATGATTCTTACAGAACGACACGATGTCATGGACGACGAGAAAGTAACCGGGGAAATTCAACCTTTCGATGATGTCGAGTTCGTACTCGATCTGCGCGTACGCCGCTGGATGTGACGACGGGGAGCCGTATCGACGCATCGCACCCTCTAGAGCGAGAGTGCGCAGAAAACTGATTTCGGTGTGCCCTTGCGGTACGTCGAACGGCGGGAGCTGCGGTGCGATCAGCTTCAGATCGAAGGCGCACTCGCGTCCGAGTTCCGCAGAAGCGTGTACGACGCCTGGATAATGCCTGAACAACCTCGCCATCTCGTCTCCCGAACGCAGATGTGCCCCACCCGTCGGCGGCAGCCATCCCGACGCCTCGTCCAAGCTGCTCCGGCCGCGCACCGCCGCCATCGCCATCGCCAGACGCCGATTCTGCGGGGATGCGTAGTGCGCAGCCGTCGTGGCAACGACCGGAAGGGAGTATTGCGTCGCCAACTCGAACAGGACGTCGTTGCGCTCGTCGTCCTCGGGCATACCGTGACGAGTCAACTCGACGGTGACACGATTCGCGCCGAATCGGTCGACGAGATCCCGCAGTGCCACCTCGGCTGCGGCCGGCCCGCCGCCCTGCAATGCAGCTCGAACATGCCCTTTTCTGCACCCAGTGAGAATCTGCCAATGCTCACCTGCTGCATTTGCCAGGGCATCGAAGTCGTACTGTGGCTTGCCTTTGACCCCTCCGGCGAGGTGCGCTGTGGCTATTGCACGTGAGAGCCTCCTGTACCCCTCCTGCCCTCGCGCGAGTACCAACAGATGCGAGCCGTCCGGGTCGAGTTCGCCTGCCCTCGACTTCACCGTCCCCAACGACAACTCAGCGCCGAACACCGTCCCGATTTCCAATGCCCTCGCAGCTTCCGCGAAACGCACGACGCCGTAGAAGCCGTCGTGATCGGTGATGGCGATGGATTCGAGACCGAGCCGCACAGCTTCCTCGACCATGTCTTCCGGTTGGCTCGCGCCGTCGAGAAAACTGAACGCGGAATGAGCGTGCAGCTCGGCATACGCTGTGGTCGCGGCTGGGGAGCGAGTCACGGTGCCCTCGTATGCGCTTCGCTTACGTGACCAGGCCGGGCTGTCCCCACCATCGCCGACAACCTCGGGTTTCGCAGGCGGCGTAGGCGTAGGTCGCCCGGACAGCACCCGTTCCATTTCCGACCACGTCGGGGGACCGTCGTTCCAACCCATCAGGCCTCCTGTCGGTAGCGCCGGGCATGCTCCACAGGGCAGGCTGCACAGGGCAGGCTGGGACCACGCGGGCCAGACCGACGAACTCGAATGGCGGGGAAGACATCATTCGAACGTATGTTCCCATTAGAGCTCACAGCACCGACAGAAATCAATCCGTGGGACCGAGCCGATAAGCTCGCCCAGGTCGTCGCTGCACCCGAGAGAGCCGGAGAAAAGAACGTGACACGTTGGGCCTCGTTCGTCGTTTCCCACAAGCGGTGGGTTCTCGCCATCGCGGTTGTGATCGTCGCGCTCAGCGGCGTCTGGGGGATCGGCGTGTTCAGCAAACTCAGCGAAGGCGGTTTCGTCGATCCAGGTAGCGAAGCAGCCGAGGTCAGCTCACTCGTCTCGGGACTCGGCCAGCCGACGCCGGACATCGTCGCCATCTACACAGCCCCCGAGGGCAAAACGATCGATGACATCGGCCCCCAGGTCACCGCCGTTCTCGACGAATTCCAGAGCAAATACTCCGTCGAGAACGTCACCTCCTACTGGACGGCGAACGCCGCCGCCAAGGAATATCTCGTCTCGAACGACGGCACCAAAGCACTCGCCACCATCACCCTCGGCCCCGATTCGGGCATCACGTTCTCGACGTTCGCAGACATACCGCCCCAGTTGGTGGTACCCGATGTGACCTCACAGTTCGCAGGCGGTTCGGTGGTGGGAGTCTCCTTCAGCACCACACTTCAAAGCGATCTCGTTCGATCCGAGGCCATCGCCATCCCCATCACCCTGATTCTGCTCATCATCATCTTCGGCGGGGTCGTCGCGGCCGCAGTGCCGGTATTCGTCGGCATACTGAGCGTTGTCAGCGCGCTGGCAATTCTACGAGCGCTGACAACGGTCACCGAAGTCAGTTCGTTCTCGATCAACGTTGCATCACTGCTCGGTCTCGGCTTGGCCATCGACTACGGACTGTTCATCGTGAGCCGATATCGCGAAGAGATGCGCGCGGGCGCCGAACCGACCGATGCCGTGGTGCGAACGGTTCTCACCGCAGGCCGCACCGTCCTCTTCTCGGGGCTACTGCTGATCTGCGCGTTCGCCGGCATGCTCGTGTTCCCGCAACCCGTCGTCAAATCCCTCGGATTCGGTGCGATGGCAGCTGTCGCCGGAGCCGCGATTCTGTCCTTGACGGCAGTCCCCGCACTTCTCGCGATTCTCGGTCGACGCATCAACTCGCTCACCTGGAGCAAAACCGCGTCCGATCGCGGTGAGGCGCGAGCACAGAAGTTCTGGGGAGGCGTCGTCACCCAGGTGATGCGCAAACCCGGCATCGTGGCGATCGTCATCGTCGCGGTGCTTCTCGTATTGTCGGCGCCGATTCTGAAGATCAACCTCGGCGAGGTCGACTACACGGCGCTACCGAAGAACGACCCCGCCCGCGTTGCCGTCGAGACACTCAACACCGAATTCCCCACCACCGGCGAAGGCGCCACCATCGTCCTCCGCGGTACCGACGGGCAGAAACCGCAGGGCTCCCCCATCGCCGACGTCACCACGCAGGCCGAAGCCGTCGACGGTATCGCGCGCGTCGAATTCTCCGGATCCGCTGACGATTACGTCGCACTCCAGGCGACGTTCAGCGAACCGATCGACGGCGAGACCGAAGTCGAATCCTCGAGTGATGCCGTCGCGAGCCTGCGCAAGATGACCCCACCGCAGAACACCGAGATACTCGTAGGCGGATCACGCGCACTCGTCGACGACGGCAATGCCGCGATCGCGAAGTGGCTGCCCGCGATGATCGCGATCATGGTGATCTCGACCCTCATCCTGCTGTTCCTGGCGTTCGGATCGATCGTCCTACCGATCAAGGCCGTGCTCATGGCAGGACTGAGTCTCGGCGCGACGTTCGGCGTACTCACCTGGGTGTTCCAGGAAGGGCACGGCGCGGACCTGCTCGGCGTCACACCGGCACCGTTGGAGGCGACATTCGTCGTCCTCATCCTTGCCGTCGTATTCGGGCTTTCCACCGACTACGAAGTGTTCCTGATGTCACGCATGGTCGAAGCACGTGCAGCAGGTGCGACGACCGAGGAAGCGGTGATTGTCGGCGCTCAGCGCACCGGACGCATCGTCACCGCTGCCGCCCTCATTCTCATTTTCGTCACCGGTGCCTTCACCATCTCCGAATTGTCGATCATGCGATTCCTCGGCCTCGGCATGATCCTCGCGCTCATCGTCGATGCCACCATCATCAGAATGCTGCTCGTGCCGTCGTTGGTGAAGTTGATGGGTGAAGCGAACTGGTGGGCGCCTGCGTGGATGAAGAAGGTTCACGAGAAAGTGGGAATCGGGCATTAGCCGCTGCCCCGTTCCGCCGTGTTCGGACCGAATGCCTCCCTCAGGCACTCAGAGTGACCGAGGGCGTCATTCGGTCACCGGTAGGAGTAGCCCAACAACTTACTAAGGAGTAAGTTAGCCCCTATGGCGAATTACATCGTTACCGGCGGTACGGGGTTCCTCGGGCAGAATGTGCTCCCGCTTCTTCTGGAGCGTGATCCCACCGCCGAGGTGCACGTACTGGTTCGCCCACAGTCCATTGCCAAGCTCGAACAGCAGGTTTCCACGCTGGAGGGCAAGGACCGCGTACATCCGCTCGTCGGCGATCTCACCGAACCCGGACTCGGTGTCAAGGAAGAACCGTCAGGCATCGACCACATAATCCATCTCGGCGCCATCTACGACATGACGGCAGGCGACGAACAAGCGTCGACCAACGTCGACGGCACCCGCGCGATCGTCGACCTCGCAGTCCGCACCGGCGCCAGGCTCCATCACGTGTCTTCCATCGCCGTGGCGGGCGACTTCCGCGGACACTTCACCGAGAACGACTTCGACAAGGGCCAAGGATTTCCGACGGCCTATCACCGAACAAAGTTCGAGTCCGAAGAGATAGTCCGTGAGTCCGGGGTCGATTGGCGCGTCTACCGACCGTCAGCAATTCTGGGTCATTCCGAAACTGGAGCGATCGACAAGATCGACGGACCGTACTTCTTCTTTCCATTCTTCGCCGAGCTCGCAAAACTACCTGCCGCGCTTCCCATCACCGTTCCGGACATCGGTTCAACCAACGTCGTCCCCGTCGATTACGTAGCGGCCGCCCTCGTCGAGCTGGTTCACCGTAATCCTCAGGGTCGAAGTGTCTTCCATCTGGTCAATCCCGAGCCTCAGTCGATGCTAGAGGTGTACAGCGCATTCAGCGCGGCCGCGGGCTCGAAGGCCCGAGTGGTAGGAATTCCAGGGGCGGTGGCCGCGCCGGTGGTCTCCCCCCGCCTCGATGCCATCCGAATCGGCCGCAATGCGCTCCTCACCCGCTTCGGCGTGCCCCCGGTCATGCTGGACCACCTAACGCTGCCGACGGTGTTCGATTCCGAAGCCACGCAGAATGCACTGAGCGGCAGTGGAATAACTCCGCCGCCTCTGACTGCCTACGCCGACACGCTGTGGAAGCACTGGAAGCGCGCGCTCGACCCTGACCGTGCACGGAAGCAGGATCCCCGCGGCCCACTCGTCGGGCGGCACATCGTCATCACCGGCGGATCGTCCGGCATCGGCCAGGCGAGCGCGGAGGCCGCAGCGCGTAAGGGCGCAACCGTAATCCTGCTCGCACGCGGCGCCGAACAGCTCGACGCGGTTGTTGCCGAGATTCGCGCGAGCGGCGGCGACGCGTACGGCTATCCGTGCGACATCACCGACACCGAATCAGTGGATCAGACCGTGAAAGCCATTCTGAGCGAACATGATCACGTCGACATGCTCGTCAACAATGCAGGAAGATCCATTCGCCGGTCGTTGTACCGATCCACCGATCGATTGCACGATTTCGAGCGCACCATGGCCGTCAACTATTTCGGAGCGGTTCGCCTCGTTCTCGCCTTGCTGCCGCAGATGCGCGAGCGCCGCTTCGGCCATGTGGTCAACATCAGTAGCGCGGCGGTGCAGAGCCATACGCCACGCTTCGCGGCCTATGTCGCGAGCAAGGCCGCTCTCGACGGTTTCGCGGAAGTTGCAGCAGCCGAGACACTTTCCGACGGAATCAGTTTCACCACCATTCACATGCCGCTTGTAGCGACGCCGATGATCACGCCGACCGGCGACAAGAACGTCGGCCCTGTCGTGTCACCGGAGAAGGCAGGAGCGATGGTGATACGTGCGTTGATCGACAAGCCGAAGCGTATCGACACACCGCTGGGAACCCTCGGTCAGTTCGGGAGCATTTTCACGCCCAAGGGCAAGGACCGCACGATGCACCAGTTCTATCGCCGCTTCCCCGATTCGGCTGCAGCCCGGGGGGAGAAGACCGAAAAACCATCCATTCCAACCGATTTCGCCCCAAAGAAGCAGTACGACGCTTCCACGCCCACCGCACGTGTGGCCAAGTTGGCGCGTCGACTGGGCCGAGTGGTGCCGGGCGCCAACTGGTGACCGCCGGAGAGATCAATGCCGGAGAGCGCGAATCCACACTCTACCGAATCCGGCTCCGAGGTATGCCGAGGAGCCGAGCGCCAGAACCCATTTGGTGGCGCTGACGGCAGTCGTCGTCCGCACCAGCGCGTCGGTAATGTGCTCGGGGTGGTCCAGTAGGTGCAGTCCGACGAGGTTTTCCATATAATCGCCGGCAGCGGACACCACCGGCGCGAGCGTAAGTAGTCTCACTGTCGTGGGCGGCAACGGTGTCAGCTCAGCGAGTCTCGTTGCTCCTACACGGAGGGCAGCGGCATAGATCGCAAGATGGACGAAATCCGGGTAGTAGTGGCTTCGGAATCGACCAGACGATGAGGCGAGTATCTCGCGAAGTCAGTCCCATATGCCGATACTAGAGTCCCCGCTCACCCGATCGATCACGCATCAGGAACGGCAGCACCGCAGCCTCGAAATCTCGGTACTTGTCACGATGAATACTGTGGCCGGAGTCGAACGGAACGACGGTGCACTCCTGGATTTCACGAGCCATCAGGTCCAGACGCCGAAGATCCACCATCCCACCAGGTCCGCCGCGCAACACCAGAGTCGGCGCTGCTATTTTCGGCAGATTGTCCCACCACAGCGCATTGGCTCGACGAAACTGCGCGAGAGCAGTTTTCGTCATCGATCGGTCGAAGGCGAACACCGCTCGTGGATGTCTGACGACGCTTGTCCCTGCATGCAGTAGTTCCGTGAAGCTCGGCATACGTCCCGCGAGATTCGGTGGCGCATCACCAGGACGGATGGGGATGGGCATCTCCTCCAACACCAGTGACCGCACCAGATCGGGTCGTTCCTGAGCAACCACCGACACCGCGTAGCCGCCGAGCGAATGCCCCACCAGATCTACGGAGTCCAGGCCGAGGTGATCGATCACCGCGGCGATATCACTACCGAAGGAATCGAACGAGTAGTCGGCGGTGTGCGCACTGCGCCCGTGTCCTCGGAGGTCGACCGATATCACCCGGCGACCGGCGACCGTCAGCGCAGCGGCAAACCTGTCCCAGGTACCTGCGTCACCGCCCATACCGTGCACGAGCACCACTGGTACTCGATCGGATCTGCCGGTGTCTCGGTAAGCGATGGCAACGCCGGACACGTCGAGTACATCCACATCCGTCATTCGGACCAGGCTAGACGGAGCGTGGACATGCCCTACTCGTAGATGCCTTCTACTCGCCATTCGTCGCCGTCGTAGACCAACAGCACAGCGCGGTGCTCCTCGAACAGCACCTGTAACCGAGCTCCCTGCATACCCGTGATCGGATCCCACCACCGTTCGTCCATCGGCCACGGGCCAGCCCAGCCCAGCAGCGGCCACTTCTTGCTCCCCCATCGAAGAACAACAGGGTCAGCGTCGAAACCACCACGCGCACCGATATTCACCCCGTTACCGTCGATGTCTTCCAGTATCACGCGGGGGCAGTTGTCCATCACGGCAGCAGGAGCAGGTTGCGGAAGCCTGCCCGGCCACGGCGCCGATGGATCGGACAGCGGAACCAATTCGTCACCGAGGCTGCGGAGTGTCACTCGCTCCACCGGCCCACGCCCGCCACTCAACACACCGATTTTGACCGCATCGCCGCCGAGCAGGCCCTGCACCCGCACCAAGGCGCGTTTGACTCGTTCGTCCTCGTCGCCGACGCTCCCCCACAGCCCCAACTGAAGCTCTGCGGCAGCGACGACCTCCACCGGTTCGAGTCGAAGGACAGTGATGCCCGCAGTCGGCTTGCCCTCGCTACGCCCCGTGAGCCAACCGTCGAGCTGCCACCGAACCCGATCAGCGGTCCCCTCCGGGGTCAGCGGCTCGGCGCACCTCCAGATACGGGAGAGTGTCTCACCGTTTCCGGTGGACGCGTATACGAGAAGTCGAGTACAGGCAACCGCGGCGGCAGCCAGCTTCGTATGCAGCTTTTCGGCCATTCCGCGTCCGGCGAATGCAGCTGCATCCACGCGATCTATCGGTGGATCGCATTCATGATCGACGTTCAGATCAGGAGGGAGTGCACGAGCAGAGGGTGGGCGTTCCGGCTCTCCTCTCGCGCAGCGATGCGCCAGCACCGCATCCGTTCCGAACCGGGAAGCCACATCGCCCGGAGTGAGCGCAGCGAAATCTCCGATGGTGCGTAAGCCCAAACGTCGCAACAGATCGATCAGCTCTTGGCGATCCTTGGCGGCAAGACTCGGCTCGGCGGCAAGCTCGGCAACCGGTAACGGCGCAAGAAACCGTGCCGCCCCTTTCCGCGGGACGACTACAGCGTGCCGCGCCGCGATGACCGCCGTCGTCAACTCGTCGGCGATGCCGATCTGGCATTCCACCCCGGCACTGGCTGCCTGGTCGATCAATCTCTCGGCAGCCTTGTGTTCTGAACCGAAGTACCTGCTCACACCGCGCGCTCCGAGGATCAACAGACCTGGCCGCAGCACCTCGACTCCTGGTGCCGCAGCATCGATGGCTGCAGCAACCGGTTCGAAGAGGCGTCCGTCACGATCCGAATCCGCGGTCATCACGTGCACGTCGGGACAGCGCGCCTGTGCCTCTCGTTTGCGGAGACCGCGTCGCACTCCTTCGGCTCGCGCCGTGGCGGAACACGCGATCACCCGGTTGGCAGAGACCACCGCAACCGGATGGGTGGCAGGTAGATCGGCGACAGCGGCAGCGGCGACAGCGGGCCAGTCCGGACACCACAGTGCCAGCACCCGGCTCATGCCAGCACCGCAAACCTGCCGATGGGCACCGTGACGGACAGACCGGCATCACCCGGCGGCGCCTCGAACCATTCGACGCGACCGTTCTCGGACCGCAGATCGAAACACGTGCTGCGGGTACGCATCGCCTTTCCCTGGGCGCGCACTTCGAGTCGCAGATTTCGTAACCTGCCACGCCCGGATCGCTCCCCCGTCCCGACTCCGCCGACGCTGCGCACCACGGCGTCGAGACGTAGTTCGACGCCGTCCCAGTGCCCGTCCGTGACGAGAAGCGTTGCACCTTTGCTTCGGGCACGCGCCACGACGGCACGCGCCCTCGACGGTGGCACAGACCTTCCGCCCAGACCCAATACGACGAGATCCAAGCCGTCCAGCAGGATGGCCGCGACCTCCACCGGATCGTCGCCAGGATCGGGAACAACTGCCAAACGATGCAACTGGGCACCCATCTCGGCAGCAGCGAGCAAACCGAACCGCGGTTGACCCACCACTGCCACATGCCCACCCGATGCGGTGACTGCGGCGACCATTCCCAGCAACAGAGAACCGGCACCGGACACCGATGCCACCGATCCGCGAGCCAGACCGCCGTGAGGGAACAGGGACGCGAGCGCTCCGGGAACCGCCAGCACCTCCCGACTCGGCATCGTCCGGCCCGGCATCCTCCGGCCCGAAACCTCCGGCACGGACTCTTCCGCCGACTCTGCCTGGGGAGAATCTGCAGGGGGAGAATCTGCTCGAACCGGTCTCGACTCGGCTCGGCTCGACTCGGTGGGATACGCGGCGGATCGCACTTCTCCGCGCGAAGGAACCGACGCCATGCGTCGCCGCAAGTGTTCGACGCGCTCCGGCAACGACAAGTTGGCCAGAACGATATCGGGCAGAGATACACCATCAGCGGCGGCTTCGGATGAAACGGACATGCTCAACTCCCCAGAAGATCGATGAAAGCAGGCACTCGTGCCCATCCGGAGGCGACGGGGAAGTATCGCTTTCGAACAGACTTTCGAACTCCCTTTCAGTAAAGCCGCTGCAACCACCCCAGTCAAGATGAGGATGAAAACGCTGGTGAAGGGCACGGCTACTCGAAGAAATCACCCATGCGGGCACCGGTGCCCTTCGTCAACTAACCTGTGGTCGTGACCGACCAGCAGCGCACCGTAAGGGTCGTCGGACCCGACTACCTTCTCGCAGGCAGATACCGCCTTGCCTACAAGCTCGGCGGCGGCGGAATGGGCGCCGTCTGGCTCGCGCAGGACACACTCATGGGCCGCAAGGTCGCTGTCAAACAGGTCACCTCGACGGCGCATCTGAGCGATGCAGCTGCACGGGAGGTACGCAACCGAGCGATGCGTGAGGGCCGCATCGCCGCCCGCCTCACAAGCCTCCATGCGATCGCAATGCACGACGTCGCGATCGAGGACGGCGAGCCGTGGCTGGTCATGGAATACATGCCATCGCGAAGCCTGGCTCAGGCCCTGAACAGCACGGAGTTTCTGCAGCCGTACGAGGTGGCGCAAGTCGGCGCGCAGGTGGCGGACGCGCTCACCGAGGCCCACGAAGCAGGCATCGTCCATCGCGACATCAAGCCGGGAAACATCCTGATCGCCGACCGCGGACGAACACTCGGGATCGTCAAGATCAGCGATTTCGGTATTTCACGCGCAAAAGGGGACGTCGAGGAATCGGATTCGAGTGTCATCACCGGAACGCCTGCGTACTTTGCACCCGAGGTGGCCCGCGGACAGGATCCCACTGAAGCGAGCGACGTATTCTCGCTCGGTGCCACGCTCTACACGGCCACGGAAGGACGGCCGCCATTCGACATCGATCAGGATTCCATCGCACTGCTTCATCGTGTCGCCAGGGGCCAGATCATCAGACCCACCAGGTCGGGCGATCTGACGCCGGCACTCCTGCACATGCTCGAACCCGACCACACGCGCCGCCCGACGATGGCTCAGGCACGTGACGAGATCATCCGGGCCGCCATCAGCAGCCGCGGCCACATTGCAAATCTTCGAGGCGTCCCGATCACCTCCTCCGACGGGACCGTTCCCGCCTGGGCGCACCGATCTACTCCCGTCGCCGAAACCCGGCGTCCCTCCAGGGAATTCGGCAACACCATCGCAGGCCTCCCCGCGGTACGCTCCGGTGGATTGTCCGATGATCAGACCCCCAAGCCCTATGCCCCGCCTGCATTCGATCCGCCGAAGAAGAAGAATCCACTCGAAGTTGTCCTCGACCGTATCGACGACGTAGTGGGAGACAAGGTCGACATCTCGCCTGAAGTCATCTTGGCCGTCCTCGTCGCGGTGGGCGTCCTGTTGATCGTGCTCATCATCGCGATTCTCTGATCTCGACTATCGCGACTCGAACACCGCAATAGCAATCTGAACGCGATTGACCGAGCCGAGTTTCGACAGAATCCGCGAGACATAGGTTTTGACCGTCGCAACACTCATGTACAGAGCAGCGCTGATCTCGGCGTTGGAAAAACCCTGGGACACGGCGACGGCCACCTCGCGTTCGCGATCGGTCAACGCCGTCAACGCGTCACCGGTTCTTGCGGAACCCGAGCGCGAATCATGCTCACGCCACGAACGAACAAGCTTTGCGACGGCGGAGGGCGACAGCATCGACTCACCGTCGCGCACCCGCTTCACTGCATCGACGATGTCCCGCGGAGGCGTGTCTTTCAGCAGGAAACCGTTGGCACCCAAACGAAGTGCCCGAAGAAGATATTCATCGGTATCGAACGTGGTCAGCACGATCACGGCAGGCGCATTCAGGACCGCGCGCACCACCTCGGTTGCGGCGAGTCCGTCCATGACAGGCATTCTTATGTCCATGAGCACCACGTCGGGACGGAGCTTTCGGACCGATTCAATTGCCTTCTCCCCGTCGGCCGCTTCACCGACGACGCGAATGCCGCTGTCGGACCGCAGGATCATCGAGAGCCCCGACCGAACGAGAGCATCGTCGTCGACGAGAAGAACGTCGATCATCCCGGCCATGGTAACCACGCTTCCAGTACGTAACGAGGTAAGCCGTCGCAGAACCGAAGTCCGTATTCGAGCCTCCCGCCGGCAAGGGTCACACGTTCGGTCAGGCCGATCAGGCCCGAATGGGCACCCGGCACTTCGGTGGGACGGGTCCCGAGCGCGTTCGTCAGCGACACCCTCAGATACTCGTCCGCGGTCCACAGCCGCACCAGCACAGCAGTATCCACCGCGTGCTTGCACGTATTGGTGAGACCCTCCTGCACAACCCGAAACATGGTCCTGCTCGACGTTGCCGAAATCTCGGCGTTCACGGGAATATCGTTTCGGTAATCGACGACAACGCCCACGGCTCGCACCTCCTCCACTATCGACGGTATATCCCCGATTCCCGACGTGGGCCGCATAAGCGGGCTGTCATCCTCGGACCGAAGCACTCCAAGAATTTCGCGGAGATCGTCCAAGGCTCCGTGCGCGCTCGCACGAATTGTCGCCGCAATAGTTTCGATCTCCGCTCTGTCGGCATCGACGCGCACCTCCAACGCACCCGCATGGAGACTGACCATCGAAATCCTGTGGGCCAACGCGTCGTGCATCTCTCGGGCGATGCGCTCTCGTTCCTGCCCGCGAACACGGTCGGCACGCTCTAGTGCTGCGGCCTCGGCTCGCTCGGCTCGCTCTCGCAGAGAGTCGATGACTTCTCTACGCGCTTTGACTACGAAGCCCCACGTCAACGGGATACTGAGAAGCGCAAGACTGAGGATGCCCGCGGACAGAAACGCCTCGCCGTCCATGAACACACCGGCGAACACCAGCGACGCCGCAAGATGGAGAACGGAAACGGGAACGGACGCCTGCCATGATCTGCGCGATGCCATGGTGTAGATCGCTACCAGTTCGGCCCCGCCGACGGCGTCGGTGAATATCGTCGGCAACGCCAAGGCGAGCGCGACAGCGATCGGCCACCGTCGACGCCACCACAGCAATATGATCGACACGATCGAAAGAACGACCACCACAATGGCTTTGGAATCCGAGAACACGCCGCGGTCCAGACCGTCGGCGATCACGAGCACAGCGATGAATACGGAAAATAACGTCGCTGCGATATCCCACACTCGATCTCGGTGCGAGCTGCGAAGATTTGACGGCAGACGCGAATTCACCGTCGCACCAAAGGCCGCCAGTACTGACGGGATTTGCTGTCTCGCACGACGATTCCATTTCGATCCAACTCGCGACGCAGCTCTCGGGCGTCAGCGGTGGCCTTCTTTTCCAAGAACTTGGCTCGCGCGCGCATCACCGCGTTGATCTCGTCGGGCAGAGACGGTGTATCCGGAACCCAGCGGCGGTACAGCTCACTGTACGGGTCTTCCTTCACGAACGAGTAACCGTGCGAGACGAACGCCTGCTGGACCGCAGCAGATCTTTCTTCGACGGGTGTGCGGACGATCTGGCGAGACGAGCCGTCGAGAACGACAAGTTCCTTACCGTCCAGGAAGACCGTCGCCGCGGCGGACCTGGAGATCTCGCGGGTCTCGCCGTTTTCGGTGAGCCGAATCCCTACCTCGGCGACCACGATCTTGACACTGTTGTAAAGAACGAACGCAACAAAGGCGGCACCCAGCATCACCCCGCCGACGGTGAACACATACCGCACCCACCAATCAGACCACGATGAGACGAGTTCGAGCGGCCCCTGAAACGGCACCCATGCAAGCGTCGTAGCCCAACCCGCGACCCGAGGGAGGAAGAATCCGAGTAGCCCGCCCACGACCGGCGCGACGACGCCGAGGAACACCCGATCTCCGACGGAAAACCACAGCACCGATTCGTTCTTGTCCGACATGCATGGAACGTTAGTCAGCCACAGGCCGGGCCGACAGTCATCGAAAGTCTACGAATTCAATCGATTCGACGCTTGTGCGCCCATCTCGTCAACGCATTTCGGTTCGATTGCTGAGTCTTGCGCAACACGTTCGAAGCATGGGTTTCGACGGTCTTCACCGAGATGAACAGGTCCTCGGCGATCTCGCGATAGGTGTAGCCGCGCGCCAGAAGCCGAAGAACTTCCAGCTCACGTGGTGTCAGCGAGTCCAGTTCCGGATCCAACGGCGGTTCCGGGGCGTTCGATTTGCCGGTGAACGAGTCGAGAACGAATCCGGCGAGCCGAGGCGAGAACACAGCGTCTCCCCCGGCGACTCGTCGAACACCGTCGGCGAGTTCCGAACCGGAAATTGTTTTGGTGACATAACCGCGTGCTCCTGCGCGGATGACCGCGATGACATCCTCGGCGGCGTCGGACACCGACAGTGCCAGGCACACCGGACCCGGAGATATCTTGCCGAGAACGGCAACCCCGCCGCCATCGGGCATGTGCACGTCGAGCAGAACGACGTCGGGTTTCGTCGCCTCGATTCCGGCGACCGCGTCTGCGACGGCACCCGCCTCTCCGACGACCTCGATATCGGATTCACGGCCCAACTCGGCACGGACACCGGACCGAAAGACTGCGTGATCATCGACGAGAAAGACACGAAAGGTGTCGGTCACCTGGGCTGCTCCTGCGGTGTCGGTTGCTCTACGGGTGTCACGTCTGCGGGGACTGTGTGGGTTCGGGACTGACCGACACCACCGTTGCGCGGCATCAGGATTCGAACTTCGGTACCCTTCCCGACCTGGGAGCGTACCGATACTTCGCCGCCGCGGCGTTCGATCCTCGCGCGTATGGACTTGGCGAGTCCCTGTCGATCCACCGGCACGACGTTTTCGTCGAAGCCGGTCCCTCGATCGCGGACGAACACCGAGACCTGCTCGGCTTCCGTTTCGGCGAACAAGTCGATGTTGGTCTCTCCCGAATGCTTCGCGGCGTTGACCAATGCCTCCCGGGTGGCACCGAGCAGTGCTGTGAAATGCTCCCGAGACAGCCCAGCGTCGGAATCCTCGGCCGACAATTGGACGTCGCCGACGGTGATCGGGCGGACGGTGACACCGTGTTGATCCTCGACCTCGCCCGCGATCGTCTTGAGTGCTTCGGCCAACGACGAGTGGTCGGGCTCCCCGCCCTCGAACAACCACTTCCGCAGTTCGCGTTCCTGCCCTCTGGCGAGCCGCATGACTTCGCCGGGCTGATCGGCCTGCTTCTGGATGAGAGCAAGTGTCTGCAATACCGAATCGTGTAGGTGCGAGGCGATTTCCTCACGTTCGTCGTTGCGGATGCGTGCCGATCGCTCGGCGTTCAGAGTTCGCCACATGCGCAGCCACACCGGCACCGTCAGCAAGGCTGCACCGACGAGGGTGACGATCACCGCAAGCAACGACGAACGGACCGATGCGATGTCCACGCGAGCCAACACGACGACTCCGAGGCCCAGGACGATCAGCGTTGCACCGCCCACCACCCTCGCCCAGCTGAGAACTGTCGGCTTCTTCGGCATACCGAGCACCGACCGCGGGCCTTCGGAATCGAATTCGCGCCACACCAATGCGGCACCGACGATCACAACGACGACGGGCACCAGGACCGACGCCGCGGTACCGTTCAACAACCACGCGAGACCAGCCGCGAGCCCCAGCCCGAGCGCAGCGAGCCCGAGGGCCCGCTGACGCTCGGCCGCGCTCGGCCGAGCGATGTCGGCGCCGGCCGGGGTGAACACCCACAACAGTCCGTACGCGAAAATTCCGGCGCCAGCCATGATGGCCAGCAGCACGAACGCCACTCGGACCTTGAACACGTCGACACCGAGGTGATCGGCAAGCCCACCTGCTACGCCACCAACGATCCGCCCGCCGCCGCGCCGGTAGAACTTCGCCGGCTCGGCGCCTGGATACGCAGGCATGGGTTCGACAGGGTGCACGCATCGATCCTGGCACGAATCGGCACCGCGCCGCATCAGGGTCTCCCCTGATTTATTCGCTCAGATCAGGCGCGCCATTCCGCGGTTCGCTCCTGAGTTGCTTCGGCCAGCGCTTTTTTGACACCGTCGGCGTCGTAGTCCTTGCCGTAGACGGGAGTGCCCGGGTGCTGACGCCACGACTCGGCGAGAGTCCCGGCGTCGACAGGATCGAAGCCGAGCGCGTCGACGACGTCGAACACCAGCGACTTGCCTGCACCGTCGGCGCCTGCGACGGGCAGAGCAATGCGCCCTTCCTCGCCCTTCGGTACACCGCTGCTCAGCAGGTGCTTCCAGTAGATGCCGTTGAACACCTTCACCACATCATCGGCCCGAGAACCGAGATGCTCTGCTACCCAAACGCTTTCGGGCTTGCCGCCCTCGATATCGGCGATCAACCCATCTCGCTGTTGCGGGTAGTAGTTGTTGGTCTCGATGATCGGAGCTCCCGGCTTCGCCGATTCGACGATGTTCGACGGAAGATCAGGCGTGTTCTTCTGCGGAATGCTCACGATCACGAGATCTGCGTCCTGGGCAGCCTCGGTGTTCCACACTGCCTGCGCGCCTGTCTCGGCGGCGAGCTCCGACAGTGTCTCGGGTGCGCGGGAGTTGGACACCTTCACCTCGTGACCGAGCGCTGCAAGCTTTCGCGTCAGTGTTCCGCCGATGGCCCCGGCCCCGATGATCC
This sequence comes from Rhodococcus sp. G-MC3, assembly GCF_030063335.1. Taxonomy (GTDB): domain Bacteria; phylum Actinomycetota; class Actinomycetes; order Mycobacteriales; family Mycobacteriaceae; genus Rhodococcoides. The sequence goes on from NZ_JASISW010000004.1 coordinate 19,838, forward strand.
CAATCTTCATTACTGACCCCTCACATTCGGAAAGTAGTTACCTCTACTACCAAGCCGAGGAGCTCTGCGATCATTCCTGAATTCCAGGCAAAACATCAGGGCGATCCCTGATGTTTTGCGGGACACGAAACGCCACGATGGTTCTATGAGCAACGCAACCGTCTCCGAACAGCTCCAACAGATGTGGCGCACTCGTCCGTACCGGTTGCCTCAGCGAGGCCACGTCGCAGGAGTCGCAGCAGGCATCGGATACCGCTACGGTGTCGATCCTGTCCTGATTCGAGTCGCCCTTGTCGTCGGCACCATATTCGGCGGCGCAGGCATCGTCCTGTATCTCGCTGCGTGGCTGCTGTTCAGCAAAGCCGGTGACTCCGCCTCCCCAGCAGAGTCACTCATGGGGAAAGGCAACAGCTCCGAATCCAACACCAAGGTGGTGGTCCTCGTCGTTGCGCTGATCATCGCTTTGTCGACTATCGGCCCGGTGGGCATAGGACTCGGCGGATCGGGAGTGATCAGCATGCTGGCCTTGCTGGCGGGCCTGTGGCTGCTCCATCAGCGGCAACCCGAGCCTCCCGAGTTCCTTCCCGGGGGCGCGCAGGTCTACGCCCAGCAAGGATTCCCGATGTCGTTCGATTCCCCATACAGCCCGCACACTGCGAACCATTGGACAGGTGCCCAGTATCGTCCGCCGAATTACGAAGCCCGAGTCTCGTCGTACATTCCGTCCGCGTACTCCCCCTACACGACTCTTCCCAAGACCTACGTTCCGTCGCCACCTTCGGAGACAATGGCGTCACAGAGCGAGGTGAATCTGAGCAAGGCTGGACCCGAGTCGGTGGCCGCAGCAGGACCGACGCCGCCGTCCTGGGATCCGCTCGGCGTAGCGCCGTTCGCGTGGGATCTTCCCGAGCCTGCAACGGTGTACGTACCCGAGGCAACCGAGAAGAAGGAGCGGTCGCGGTGGACATCGAGCTTCATCGGCCTCGCACTCGTCGCCGCTGCTGTGACCGCCGGAATATCCGCAGCGACCGGAGCCGACTGGCTCTCGCCCGCGCGTATCGGAGCTGTCGCCCTGGCTGTAGTGGCGATCGGACTGATCCTCGGCGCCTTCATGCGCAAGGGATACGGGCTCCTTGTCATCACCGGCCCGCTGCTGGCGTTCGTGGTCTTCGCATCGATCCTGGGGCCTGTCTCCTTCGACAGCCAGTTCGCCGGAGAGCAGCACTACGCACCGACGGCCGTTGCCGATCTACGGCCGTCCTACACCGTGCAGGGAGGCGATCTCCAACTCGACCTCCGCGGGCTCGATCTCACCGAGAACAAGGCCATCGCCGTCGACGTAACCGCAGGAAATGCAACCATCTTGATTCCCGACTCGATGAACATCCGCGCCGACTGCAGTGCGGTCGCGGCCGAAACCAAATGCGGCCCCAACGACACTGTCCAGCAGGGCAATTCGCCCGACAACACGACGGTTCTCACGATCGACGGATCCGCTCGGGCAGGCAATCTCGAGATCGTCCGTGGCTGACACTGCCGCTTTACCGCACCGACGCCGAACCCCCCTTCCACATTCATCAGGAGACTTCCCATGGCGCAGACCTGGCAATACGGAGACAGCGACGAGGACACCACCGAGGAGAATCGGGCTCGTACCCGTCCGTCGGCGGTACTGTTCCTCGTTGGGCTCGCAGCGCTGATCATCAGCGTGAGTGCGCTGATCGGCCCGTCCGCCATCGAGGCACTCGGTGACGTTCAGTTCCGGTGGGTGTTCGTGGTCGTTGCGATCGTGGTGGGACTCGCGCTACTGGTCGTCCCCGGACGAAAGAGCAAGTAGGGCAGGCTCGGAGCCCGCGGAATGACCCGAAAGAGCCGCGCTCACTCCCACTCGATGGTGCCCGGCGGCTTGCTCGTCACGTCCAGAACGACTCGGTTGACCTCCGCGACCTCGTTGGTCACCCGGGTCGAGATCGTTTCGAGGACATCGTACGGAAGGCGTGTCCAGTCAGCCGTCATCGCGTCCTCGCTCGAAACCGGACGCAGCACGATCGGGTGGCCGTAGGTGCGGCCGTCGCCTTGCACTCCGACACTACGGACGTCGGCGAGTAGCACGACCGGGCACTGCCAGATCTGATGATCCAGACCAGCCGATGTGAGTTCCTGACGGACAATCGAATCCGCCTGTCGCAGTGTGGCCAAGCGATCGCGGGTGATCTCGCCGACGATGCGGATGGCAAGCCCGGGCCCGGGGAACGGCTGGCGACCGACGATGTCTTCCGGCAAGCCCAGCTCGCGGCCGACGGCACGTACCTCGTCCTTGAACAAGGTACGAAGCGGTTCGACCAGCTTGAACTGAAGATCGTCGGGGAGACCCCCGACGTTGTGGTGACTTTTGATGTTCGCCGTACCGGATCCACCGCCGGACTCGACGACGTCCGGGTAGAGCGTTCCCTGGACGAGAAAGTCCACGGCACTTCCGTTTTCGGCATTGTCGCCGAGAACCTCGGATACAGCGCCTTCGAAGCTGCGAATAAATTCGCGGCCGATGATCTTGCGCTTCTCCTCGGGATCGGACACTCCGTCGAGAGCACCGAGGAACGTGTCGACAGCGTCCACTGTGACGAGGTTGGCGCCGGTTGCCGCCACGAAATCCTGCTGAACCTGCTCGCGCTCACCTTCGCGCAGCAGACCGTGGTCGACGAAAACGCACGTCAGGCGATCACCGATAGCGCGCTGGACCAATGCGGCAGCAACCGCGGAGTCGACTCCGCCCGACAACCCGCAAATCGCATGCCCCGTGTCGCCGATCTGTTCCTGCACCTTTTCGACCAGCGCATCCGCAATGTTGGCGGCGGTCCACTCGGCCTTGATTCCGGCCGTCTCATGCAGGAATCGACTCAGAACCTGTTGCCCGTGCGGGGAGTGCATCACCTCGGGGTGGTACTGGACACCAGCCATGCGTCGCTCTGCGTTCTCGAAGGCCGCAACCGGTGCTCCAGCGCTCGTCGCAGTGACGGTGAATCCTTCGGGAGCCTCGGTTACCGCGTCGCCATGGCTCATCCAGACCGGCTGAGTGGCAGGCAAACCGTCGTGCAGCACGCCGCCGCCGACGGACAGCTGAGTCCGACCGTATTCACGGGTTCCCGTGTGCGAGACGGTTCCGCCGAGTGCCTGCGCCATCGCTTGGAACCCGTAGCAGATCCCGAACACTGGAAGGTCGAGATCGAAAACCTTGGCGTCGAGCGCCGGGGCGCCGTCCGCGTACACGCTCGACGGACCACCGGACAGCACCAGTGCAATCGGGTTCTTCGCGGCGATCTCCTCGACCGATGCGGTGTGGGAAATGACCTCGGAATACACGTTGGCTTCGCGCACACGCCGTGCGATCAGCTGCGCATACTGAGCACCGAAGTCGACGACGAGTACAGGCCTGGGCAGTGCGGGGTCGGGCTGCTGCGATGCGGTCACGCAGTCAGTCTAATGGGATTGACTGCCTGCAATTTACGCAGCACCCGTGGTGGCAGGCTTGGTGCTACGAATCTCGACGATGGGCAGACGCAGTGCCGCCGGAGCCGAGACCGGAACGACGGGGTTGTTCGGAGCGATCGGTTCGATGCGCTCGTACGCAAGGCCCTGACGAGGCCGCAAATCCTGCTCCCCCTTGTTCGGCCACAGCGACGCCGAACGCTCGGCCTGCGCGCTGATGGTCAGCGATGGGTTGACACCGAGGTTGGCCGAAACGGACGCGCCGTCGACGACGAACATCGTCGGGTAGCCGTACACGCGGTGGTATGGGTCGATGACGCCGTGCTCAGGATCGGAAGCGATGGCGCAACCACCGAGGAAGTGTGCCGTCAAGGGAACGTTGAACAGTTCCCCCCACGTTCCGCCCGCGACACCGCCGATCTTCTTCGCGATCCGCCGGGTCGCGTCGTTGCCCTCGGGAATCCACGTGGGATTGGGCTCGCCGTGGCCTTGCTTGCTGGACACCTTGCGGCCGAACAGTCCGCGCTTGGTGAAGGTGGTGATCGAGTTGTCGAGGTTCTGCATGACGAGGGCGATGATGGTGCGCTCGCTCCAATGCTTGACGTTGACCACACGCACGAAGTCGAGCGGATGCGCGATCAGCGCCAGCAGGAACTTGAGCCACCGAGGAACGCGTCCGCCGCCGTCCGTCATCAGGGTTTGCAGCATGCCCATGGCGTTGGATCCCTTGCCGTAGCGGCAAGGTTCGATGTGGGTGTTGGGGCTCGGGTGGAACGACGAGGTGATCGCAACGCCGCGCGTCAGGTCCATCTCGGGATCGACCTTCAGCTTGGCAGCTCCGACGATGGACTCGGAGTTTGTGCGAGTGAGTTCACCGAGCTTGTCCGAGATCAGCGGTAGTGCACCCTCGTCGCGCATTTTGTGCAGCAGATTTTGGGTACCCCAGGTTCCCGCTGCCAGAACGACGTGGGCAGCGGTGTACGTCTTCGGGCCCTTGCGCAACCACGCACCGGTGCGCTCGGTGGCGACGTCCCACGTGCCGTCGGGCTTGGGCTTCACGCCGCTCACCGTCGTCATCGGGATGATGTCGGCACCCGCACGCTCGGCGAGGCCGAGGTAGTTCTTGAGCAATGTGTTCTTGGCGCCGTGACGGCAGCCAGTCATACATTCACCGCATTCGATGCAGCCCGTACGGTCGGGGCCTGCTCCACCGAAGTAAGGGTCCGCGACGGTCTTTCCTGCCTCGTCACCGAAGAAGACACCGACAGGAGTCTGGATGAACGTGTCGGCCACGCCCATGTCCTCGGCGACGGACTTCATGACCTCGTCGGCGGGTGTCATGTGGGGGTTGCGGACAACACCGAGCATGCGCGTCGCTTGGTCATAGAACGGGGACAGCTCACTGTTCCAATCGGTGATGTGCGCCCACTGCTTGTCCTTGAAGAACGGCTCGGGAGGTTGGTACAGAGTGTTGGCGTAGTTCAGCGATCCGCCGCCGACGCCTGCGCCGGCAAGAATGAGGCAGTCACGCAGAAGGTGTACGCGCTGGATTCCGAAGCATCCGAGCTTGGGCGCCCACAGGAATCGCTTGAGGTCCCAACTGGTTTTGGCGAAGTCCTTGTCCTCGAATCGACGGCCTGCTTCGAGGATTCCGACTTTGTAGCCCTTCTCTACGAGCCGTAGCGCCGTGACGCTTCCGCCGAATCCGGATCCGACGATCAACACGTCGTAATCGGTTGTGCGTGACTGTGACCCCATCGGTGTGACCTCCGCCTATACGTACTGCAACCAGCCTTGCTTGCCGAACCCGTCGCGACCACCACTCGACTGTGACCGAGACCACAGGGTACGTGACATCGAACGTGAACTGACAATAGGGCTGTGACAGCTGACACAAACCACTGTAGCTGTAACCTCGAGTATCACCAACCGAGGGTCGGCTAACGCACCGTGCGCGTTCGACGACACTCCTGTGTCACTGAACGCGCACGGGTGGGCGAAGCCACGAAAAAACGCGCATCCCGAAATTCGGGATACGCGTTCGATCTCGAAAGCCTCTGTCAGGCTCTGACGTTGAGCCCGACCTTCTGGAATTCCTTGAGGTCGGAGTAACCGGACTTGGCCATCGAACGACGAAGCCCTCCAACCAGATTGATCGAACCGTACGGCTCACTCGACGGTCCGTTCAGAACCTGGTCGAGGCTGGGACGCTCGCCCGCGGCAACGGGGAGAAGTGCACCACGCGGCATCGAGGGATGCGCAGCTGCCGACGGCCAATACCAGCCGCCACCCGGCGCCTCGGCAGCCGCAGCGAGCGGAGCACCGAGCACCGCGGCGTCGGCACCGCACGCAATCGCCTTGGCAAGGCCACCGGAGGTGACGATGTCGCCGTCGGCGATGACGTGAACGTATCGCCCACCCGTCTCGTCGAGGTAGTCGCGGCGGGCGGCAGCGGCGTCGGCGATGGCGGTTGCCATCGGGACACCGATGCCGAGAACCTCACCGGTGGTGGTGCCGCCCTCCACCGAGCCGTAGCCGACAATGACGCCTGCGGCGCCTGTCCGCATCAGGTGCAGCGCGGTGCGATGGTCACTGACGCCGCCGGCGATGACGGGCACGTCGAGATCGGCGATGAACGTTTTCAAGTTCAGCGGCTGCTCGTCGCCGTGCGCAACGTGCTCGGCGGAAATGATGGTGCCCTGAATGACCAGCAGGTCGAGCCCGGCAGCAACGAGCGCCGGAGTCAAGCTCTTGGCGCTCTGCGGGCTGACGCGAACCGCGACGGTCACTCCGGCGTCGCGGACCTGTGCGACCGCGGCAGCAAGAAGATCAGGCTGAAGCGGCGCTGCGTGCAGCTTCTGCAGGAATGCGACGGGTGCGTCGGCGTCGAAATCGTTCTCGGCGATGGCAACGAGCTCGTCGATCTTTGCCTGGACATCGGGGTGACGCGCCCACAGCCCCTCGCCGTTGATCACACCGAGGCCACCCTGCTTGCCCAGTTCGATCGCGAACTCCGGCGATACCAGCGCATCGGTCGGATGCGCGAGCACCGGAATGTCGAATCGGTAGGCATCGAGCTGCCAGGCCGTCGAGACCTCCTTCGACGACCGAGTACGGCGCGACGGCACGATATCGATGTCGTCGAGCTGGTAGGTACGACGGGCTTCTCTGCCCATGCCGATTTCAACGAGGTCGCGCACGCGCGCCCCTTTCCCTAGAAGTTCTTCTGGAATTGCCGTATGACGTGGTTCAGCGCGTGCTGTAGTTCGGCGCTTCCGCGGTCATCGTGATGTCGTGCGGATGGCTCTCTTTGAGGCCTGCCGCGGTGATCTGCACGAACTGCGCGTTCTGCAGGTCCTCGATCGAATTCGAACCGGTGTAACCCATCGCCGCACGGAGACCGCCGGTCAGCTGATGGATGACCTGCGTGAGCGGACCGCGGTACGGAACCCGCCCTTCGATGCCCTCGGGAACGAGCTTGTCCTCGGCGAGCACGTCGTCCTGGAAATAGCGGTCCTTCGAGAAGGACTTCGCAGCACCGCGACCCTGCATGGCGCCCAGTGAGCCCATACCTCGATAGCTCTTGAACTGCTTGCCACCGACCAGGATCAACTCGCCGGGCGACTCTGCCGTACCGGCGAGCAGCGATCCGAGCATCGCTGTGGAGGCGCCTGCCGCCAGGGCCTTGGCGATGTCACCGGAGAACTGCATACCACCGTCGGCGATGACCGGGACCCCGTGGGGCTTGCACGCGGCGACCGCTTCGAGGATCGCGGTGATCTGCGGCGCACCGACGCCCGCAACGACGCGGGTGGTGCAGATGGAGCCCGGCCCGACGCCGACCTTGACCGCGTCGGCGCCTGCCTCGACGAGTGCAAGCGCGCCTGCACGGGTGGCGATATTGCCGCCGACGATCTGAACTCGTTCGCCCACTTCGGCTTTGAGCTTGCTGACCATCTCGAGGACTGTCGAGTTGTGGCCATGCGCTGTGTCGACGATCAGAACGTCCACCCCGGCGTCGGTGAGAGCCATCGAACGCGACCACGCATCTTGGCCGACGCCGACCGCGGCACCGACGAGCAGCCGACCGTCGCGGTCCTTGGTGGCGTACGGATGCTGTTCGGTTTTGACGAAGTCCTTGACCGTGATGAGGCCGGTGAGCGCACCTTGCCCGTCGACGATGGGGAGCTTCTCGATCTTGTGCCGACGCAGCAGGCCGAGGGCCGCCTCGGCCGTGACGCCTTCGCGTGCGGTGATCAGCGGCGCCTTCGTCATCACCTCGGCCACGCGTCGGTTCTGATCGACCTCGAATCGCATGTCGCGGTTCGTGATGATCCCGACGAGTGCGCCCGTCTCATCCGTGACGGGAAGACCCGAGATGCGGAAGCGCGCACACATCGCGTCGACCTCCGCGAGCGAATCGGTCGGCTTGCACGTGACTGGATCGGTGACCATGCCTGCTTCGGAGCGCTTCACGGTCTCGACCTGTGACGCCTGATCCTGCAGCGAGAGATTGCGGTGCAGTACGCCCATCCCACCGGCGCGTGCCATGGCGATCGCCATGCGCGCCTCGGTGACGGTGTCCATGGCAGAACTGACGAGCGGAACCCGAAGCCGGATCTCCCTTGTGATCTGACTGGACGTGTCCACCGCGCTCGGAATCAGATCCGATGCGGCAGGCAGCAGCAAAACGTCGTCGAAGGTGAGACCGAGCATTGCGACCTTGTCGGGATCGTCGCCACCGGTACGAACATGGGCTCCGGAACTACTCATGCGAATCTGGCCCTCCCTGGAGCCTGGGTGCCACTCGGCGACGCACGGACGATGCGCTGACGAAAGGCGGGTTGGAGAACGGATGGAGTACATGACGCATGCGCGCGCTCGGCCGCGGCGCCTTGTTCCATGGTATCGGCTCCGGTCAGCCAGCGTGTACGCGCACTGTCCTCGGTCCGCAAACCGGCGCGAACCGAACGAATGGGACAGATATTTGGGTGTGTCGCGCGGTCAACGGCTGGCGCAGACCCACCAGTCCTGCGTACCGTGGAGGCGTGCGCGATCAACTGCCTCCAGGTCTACCGCCGGACCCCTTCGCCGGTGACCCCGCCGACCCTTCGGCCGCTCTCGATGCGATCGAGCCCGGCCAGCCGCTCGACCCCCAGGAAAGGCTCGCCGTCGAGGAGGATCTCGCAGACCTCGCAGTCTATGAAGCACTGCTGGGTCACCGCGGAATTCGCGGTCTTGTGGTGTGCTGCGAGGACTGCCAACAAGACCACTACCACGACTGGGACATGCTGCGAGCGAATCTTTTGCAGTTGCTGGTCGATGGAACCGTACGTCCGCACGAACCGGCGTACGACCCGGTTCCCGATGCTTACGTCACCTGGGACTACTGCCGCGGCTACGCGGACGCCTCCATGAACGACGCCCTACACGGGGACGGCTTCGAGAACTGACGCCGGTGCCGAACACCGAGTTCGGGTGAACACATTCGAATCGAATCGAAGATGCCCTCCACGCACAGCGTGGAGGGCATCTTCGATTCGTGCGAGCTTCTGTCGGCTCAGCCGCCGTTCTCGAGCGTATTCACGCTCGTCTGCGATCCTTCACCGGTCGCGCCGCTTGCGGTCGCAGTCGGGGTCGGCTCACGAAGGACCGACAGATCCGGTGCGGTCGTCGGCGTGATCGGCTCCGCGCTGGGCAGTACCGGCGTGACCGGCACACCGGTGACCGGTGGCAGCGCCGGATCGATTGTGGTCAAGACCGGAGGCACCGGGGGCACCTCGGTCACCGGTGGCGCGGGGGGAACTTCCTGGACACCGGGGACGGGCACCATGGGAATCTGTTCACTCGGAGCCGGAAGCGGGGCCGGAATCGTCGGGATGGCCGCCTGAACCTGTTCGAGCAGACGCTGCAGCCAAATTTCCAGGTCGGACTTCTGAGCTTGGTCGGTCACCGAACCTGTCGTCTCGGCAGCGCCGGCGAGCAAAGCCTGAGCTCCGTTCACATCACCTGAGGCGATCAGCTGCTCGGCCTGCTCCAGCTTCGACGTGGTATCGATCTGTGCAGCAGTCGAATCTGCCTGCTGCGAGAAGACCACCGATTTGACACTCCACAGTGGGTCACCGGGCGCGGAGTTGTACGAGAACACCACCAGACCACCAAGGACAAGGGCAATCGCGGCAGCGGCACCTGCGACGGGCCTGAGCAATCCACGTGAGCGGGCAGATGCCCTCCGGCGCAGGCCTGCTGCAGCGATCTCGGAATCGACCGCGGCAGCCACCTCGCTCAGATCGGGTCCTATGGGCAACGCCGGGCTGACAATCTCCGATCGCCAATTCGCGAGAAGCAGGGCAAGTTGGTATTCGTCGGCGTCGTCGGTCGCGATCGGACCGTCACCGCGGATGGCCTCGATGAACTCGTCGTCGCGACGCACCGCCGCGATGTCGACGGGACCGGAGTCGGACGCGAAATCACCGTAAGAGACGCCGGATGCAGGTGTCGGTGCCGACCCTTCGAGTCGACCGATACGGGGAATGCCATCACGGCCGTTGTTCCTAGCCATACATTTCACCCGCTTTCACAACTTCGTTCTTCAACTTCGCAATGGCTCGATGTTGAGCCACACGGATCGCACCTGCTGTACTACCCACCGCGGCTGCCGTTTCCTCCGCCGACAATCCGACGATCAGGCGGAGCACCAGGATTTCTCGGTGCTTCGCCGGGAGGGTGTCCAGCAACGCAGTCATCTGTCTACTCGACTCCGATTCCAGAGCACGCTGCTCCGGACCGTGTTCCGTCGACACGACATCTGGTACTTCGGCGGCTGGATCGGATTTGTTACGCGAGGCGCTTCGATGGGCGTCAGCAACCTTGTGGGCCGCGATGCCGTAAACGAATGCCATGAACGGTCTGCCCTGATCCTGGTAGCGCGGAAGGGCGGTCATGACTGCCAAGCAGACCTCCTGCGCTACGTCGTCCGCCGAGAGCTGACCACGCTCGGCAGACCCCACTCGGGCGCGGCAATACCGCACGACTAGTGGACGGATGATTTCCAATACGCGGGAGAGTGCGGCTCGTTCGCCCTGCGCAGCGGCAACGACGAAGGAGTCCAACTCCTCACCCGTGTTGTTCATCGCTCAAGGATTCCCTGCGTTACAGTGACGCCGCCCGTTGAGCATGCGCTTCCACCACAGGTGGAACCCCGTAAGGATAGCGACCTTCCCCTCGCGCAATCGAACCGCTCGGTCGGTCATCTCATGTACCAGCGAGAAAGCCCCCACGTTGTTTCAGTAGCGCAGCGCATTCGTCGACGATCGGTGCCGCGACCGTAACCTCACCGAGACCGCTCAACAACATCGCAGCAGCCCACCTCAGCGGTACCAGTCCGTGCTCCGAACAGGCGTCGAGTACGCGGTACGCGCCCTCTCTGCTGCCTTCGACATTTCCGACCGAACTGTGTGCGGCCGCCACTATCAACTCCGTTTTCGTTACGTGTCGTAACGAAATGGTCTCGGTGGCGAGTTCGCGCGCTGTCAAGGCGTGTCGCACCGCCGACGGGCCGTCTCCCGAGAACATGGATAGTTCGGCTCGCACCCAATGAAACCTCAGCCGTTGGCGCCACAAACCGCAGCCGTGTCGATGCTCACGCAACAGCGACTCACATCTGCTCAACGCCACCTCAGCCGCGCCGAAACTTCCCGTTCCGAGCGCATCCGCACCGAGACCGGTGAGCGCGTCGCATCTGGCCTCCGCCACCAACGGCGAGTCGCCGGCTGTGCCCATCCCGACCCACGCGATCGCGGCACCGTCGAACCGAGCAGCCTTCTGGTGCTCGCCCATCTGCCGCAGCCAAGACGCAGTAGTAGAGGCCATCAGAGACCGCTCCACGCGCGTGACGTCGGCCCCGCGCTCGGCTACGTTCAACTCCGCGAGAGCGAGGCTGTATCTACCTTGCCCACCCAACGCGACGGCTCTGAGCCAGCGCGCCTCGGCGCTGGATTCTCCTTCGGTCGGGGTGACCGTCGGAATGGGAAACCGTCCAGGCGTCGCGCCCCAGGCAATCGACTGCCCATCTGCTGCTCTCGAGTTCTGCGGCCGAACTTTCACGTCACTGCTCCCACCCTGCGCCTGCGAATTGCACGCTGCAACGGTACGACGGCGTCTTCCGGGGCGAGCGACCACACCACGAGGACACCTGCACCGAGAGCAGTGATGCACGCGGCGTGCAGAGCCGAATGCCACATCCTCGGCAGGCAATGGTCGACCACCGGAGCTGCGATCGACCATTCCAATGCACATGCATTTTTTGCGTGCAATGCAGCTGCCATTTCCTGGCTTCTGGGCCCAATACCGCGAGAATTCGCGATTTGTTTCATGGAATTAACATGCGATTAGATGTACTCCCGATGTGCACTTTCTGAAGATTTTGTAGCCGTCAGGTTAATCGCAAACATCGCACCCACTGCCGGAGTAGCTCCGCCGACCAACGCCTGCTGCATTCATTCGAGTCGTGCGACGTCGCCGTGGCGCAACGGGGACGCCGTCCCGACTGGTGCTCACTGCGTTCGATTCCCTAGCGTCGCTCCCGGGTTCGCAACGACGCTGACGCTATCCACAGACGCCTGGCCAGCGAGGATACAGAAATTTTCAGGCCCGAACGATCCACACACTTACCGAGTCCCACACCGGCCAACGACACCGAGGACGTAGATCCGTAGTGCCCGGCGGGCGTCGGTACGCACCTATGGTCCCGCGAGTTCGGCGCTTTTTCAACACGTAGAGCAAGCACGGGAATGTTCCGAAGTAAATGTCGTAAGCGTTAAATTCTGGGGTTCGACCTATGCACATTGCCACCGTGAACAACTATTGACGCGATTTCGACTACACACATACCGTTGACCGTGTTCCTCCAAGCGAAGACACAACAGCACAATTTCCCTCACCGCCGAGTCGATATCAATGATCACGTCTTTGCAGGCCCGTTCCCCATCTTTCGTCAGTGAAGACGCGTCGCCGGATCGTCAGCGGCGAGCAGACACCCTAGGAGCTCCCATGCCACAGCCGAACCACCTCCCTGGGCCCAATGCCGATATCTGGGATTGGCAGATGCACGGCTTGTGCCGTGGAGTCGATTCGTCGATGTTCTTCCATCCCGACGGCGAACGTGGTCGCGCTCGTGCCCAGCGTGAGATGCGCGCCAAGGAAATGTGCCACAGCTGCCCTGTTCTCGCCAAGTGCCGCACTCATGCACTCAGCGTTTCCGAGCCCTACGGAATCTGGGGCGGGATGTCGGAGACCGAGCGAGAGATGCACGCTCGCCACAATCGCCGCCGAATCGCGGTGTGATCACCCTCGGTACACACGCAGAAAGCGGGACCCATTCTTCGATGACGAATGGGTCCCGCTTCGTGTGATCGGTTGGAACGACCAGCTCAGTGGCTGTGGCCGTGTCCGCCTGCCGGCTCCTCGAAGTCGACGGGCTTCTCGACGACAGCGCTCTCGGTCGTCAGGATCATCCGGGCGACGGAGGCAGCGTTGACCACTGCCGAACGTGTCACCTTGACCGGATCGACGACACCGTCGGCGAGCAAGTCGCCATAGGTGAGGGTCGCCGCATTGAAGCCGTGGCCCTTGGCCAGTTCTGCGACCTTGCTGACGACGACGGAACCGTCGACACCGGCGTTGGTGGCGATCCAGAACAGCGGGGCGTTGAGCGCGGTGCGCACGACGGCAACGCCGGTCGCCTCGTCTCCGGTGAGCCCGAGGTTGTCTGCCAGCGACAGTGCAGCCTGCGTCAGCGCGGAGCCGCCGCCGGGGACGATGCCTTCTTCGACAGCCGCCTTGGCCGCGTTGACCGCGTCCTCGACCCGGAACTTACGTTCCTTGAGTTCGGTCTCGGTGGCAGCGCCGACCTTGATGACAGCAACGCCGCCGGACAGCTTCGCCAGCCGCTCTTCGAGCTTCTCGCGATCCCACTCGGAATCGGTGCTCTCGATTTCGCGACGCAGCTGACCGACGCGACCGTCGATGTCCTCCTGCGTTCCGCCGCCGTCGACGATCGTCGTATCGTCCTTGGTGACGACGACGCGACGAGCCTGGCCGAGCAATTCCAGCCCGGCTTCCTTCAGACTGAGGCCGACGTCCGCGGTGATGACCTGTCCACCGGTCACCACTGCGAGGTCGTCGAGGAACGCCTTGCGACGGTCACCGAAGAACGGTGCCTTCACAGCGGCAGCCTTGATCGTCTTGCGAATCGAGTTGACGACGAGAGTGGAGAGAACTTCACCCTCGGTGTCCTCGGCGATGATGAGAAGCGGCTTACCGCTCTCGGCCACCTTCTCGAGCAACGGCAGGAAATCCGGAAGCGATGTGATCTTGTCGCGGTGCAGAAGGATGTACGCGTCCTCGAGAACGGCCTGCTGTGCGTCCAGGTCGGTAACGAAGTACGGCGACAGGTAGCCCTTGTCGAACTGAACACCCTCGGTGACCGTGAGCTCGGTGTTCAGAGTCGAAGACTCTTCGACCGTGACGACTCCGTCGGCGCCGACACGGGTGAGTGCCTCTCCGACGAGCTCGCCGATCTCAGGGTCGCGAGAGGACACTGTCGCAACCTGCGCGATGGCTTCCTTGCCCTCGACCGGTGTTGCTGCGGCGAGAAGTGCCTCGGCCACCTTCTCGGCGGCCTTGGCGATTCCAACGCCGAGCGCAATCGGGTTCGCGCCCGCGGCAATGTTCTTCAGTCCGCCGCGAACGAGCGCCTGAGCGAGCACCGTAGCGGTGGTCGTGCCGTCACCGGCAACGTCGTTGGTCTTGGTGGCGACGCTCTTGACGAGCTGCGCACCGAGGTTCTCGAACGGATCTTCCAGATCGATCTCACGTGCAATGGAGACTCCGTCGTTGGTGACCGTCGGGCCACCGAACGCCTTCGCCAGCACGACGTGCCTGCCACGCGGCCCGAGCGTCACCTTGACGGCGTCGGCGAGTTTGTCGACGCCACGCTCGAGGGCGCGACGCGCTTCCTCGTTGAATCGGATTTGCTTTGCCATGTTTCGGTGCTGCTCCTTCGAGTAGAGAACTCGATCGAACGCACTCCGCCCCGGGACCGAATCGAGATCGGGCTCCGGGGCGGACTGCGTATGACTTACTTGGCGATGACAGCCAGCACGTCGCGTGCCGACAGAATCAGGTACTCCTCGCCGGCGTACTTGATCTCGGTGCCGCCGTACTTGCTGTAGATGACGGTGTCACCTTCTTTGACGTCGACCGGGATCCGGTTGCCCTTTTCGGTGACACGGCCTTCGCCAACAGCGACGACGGTGCCTTCCTGAGGCTTCTCCTTGGCTGTGTCGGGGATGACCAGACCGGAGGCGGTCGTCGTCTCGGCCTCATTGGCCTGGACGAGGATCTTGTCCTCGAGCGGCTTGATTTTCACGCTCGCCACGTTGAGCCCTCCATTGTTATGGGGTACGCGTCCGGGGTCGGATCCCCGGACTGCTGTGTTTACCTATGTTCTCGGCTCTGTGCTCGATCCCGTCGTCGCGGGTTCCGGGACTTCGCTCAGCGCTGACTAGCACTCTATACACGCGAGTGCCAGCACTCAAGAGCTGGGTTCGCCAGATTGTCACGCTCAGAGCGAAACTCCGGGCAATGCCCGATAACACGACAGGGGCAGACGCGGCGAAGCCCTCGCGGTGATGCCTTCTCACTCGCTCGCCGTGGGTGCTGAGGCTGGCTGCCGGTGAACGAATCCCCTAGGTCTCGACAAACGTGGTGACACCCAGTTCGAACGGTCTTGTGCCCATGATGGAAAGGCTAAGGCTCCTGAACTGCCTGCTTCCTGGCCTGTCCGCGGCGAACTGCCGCCAACATCAACCGGCCGCCGAGCGCGATGATCACGAGATTGCCCACCATCTGCACCGACACGGCTGCGCGCGCAAAATCGCTCGAGGCTGTTATATCGCCGAATCCAACCGTCGAAAAAACCGACAATGTGAAATAGAGGCTGCTCATTCTGGTCAGAGGCTCGCTGAAGCTCTGCGTCGAACTCGCAGCTATCAAAAGATATGCGCCCGAGAATCCGATCAAATAGACCGGCACCACAGCCGTGAGCGCTTCGACAGCCTGTACGGCGGGGTAATCGGACCTGACTATTTTGATGGCCTGCCGTGCGCACACGACTATCACCGCGAGCAGAACCGAGCCCAGGAAAAAGATCGATCCCACATCCGCGACCACATCCATCGGAGCCACAAAATATATCGTCGTGATCATCACCGCCGTCCCGACCGAACGCACCGAGGCTCGTATCAACAATGCGCGACGCGCCCGCTCGTTCAACTTCGAATAAGATTCGGACGTCACCATTTCTCACTTTCGTCGACGCTGGTGCAGGTGTGAACGTCCTAGTCGTAGCGCGTTTCGGGAGCCGAGTTTCGCATTCTCGGAATCCGCTCTGTAACGTTAAGATAACGAGAGCGGATAGTTCGTCGGGTGCGTTACCACATCTGCCCCGATTGAAACCGACACACACCGGACCAGGACGGTCCGGGTAGACGTAAACCCGGACGGCCCACGCGATGGCGGCGTTCGGTTATGAGCAGGGCGGGAGGTGCTGTGGTGAGGGTCGGAATCGGCATATCCACCGGCACCGAGGTTGTCTGCGCGGCTCTGGTGATCGAGGAAGACGACGGCGATAGAACCGTCGAGTACCGCACCGTATCCGCCGACAGCGACGTCAACACCGACATCGGGGACCTTGTCGCATCGGCGATCGAGTTGATGGCCTCATTGGCGCCGAGCCCCGAAGGCCAAGGTGCACACACGCACCTCCGCCGTGAACCCGACGCCATTGTCGTCGCCCACCGAACACCCGCACACGCCGCGTCCATTCGTTCCGCGTGCGCGCGTTCGAATCGAAGCGTGTTCCTGGTCTCGGAGTCCGACGCGGCGCATGCGTTCCTCGACGACTCTGGACTCGTCGCGCGGTACGACACCGTGGCCGTTGTCGATGTCGGTGCCACCGGCACCACAGCATCGGTCATCGACGCACACTCGGGCGCGGTTCAGGTGATCGAGCGCACCGCCCACTTCAGCGGTGACGTCATCAACCGCCTGGTGAAGGACCTCGTGCACGGCCGCTCCACCGCGCAGACGAACGTCCGCGACAATCTTCGCGACGACCGAGGAATCGGCTCGGCCAGATACCGATCGGTGAAGGAACATCTCAGCTCGTACGAGTCGGCAGAGGTGGGTGGAGTCCAGGTGGGTGCAGTGCCGGGCGTCGCCTCGGTCGACCGCGCAGCATTCGACGACACTGTGCGCCCCTACGCGGTCAGTGCCGCGCGGTTCACCGCTGGACTCGCCGCGTCGGCTGGAACCACTCCAGAGTCGGTCGTGCTCATCGGCGGTGGCGCGAACATTCCCGTCGTCGGCACCATCTTCGGCGATATTCTGGGCATACCTGTCATCTCACCGGGAGAGCCTGACACGATCCTCGCCAAAGGCGCAGCGTATCTCGCGGTGGCCGGGCCGGAAGGCAGATACCCCACCACCGGGGCAGGCGCGGACAATTCCGGCAAGTCGATCGGTCGACTCGGCGGTGCGGTGGCGGGCGCACTGCTCGTCGGCGGGATCGTTATCGCCTACGGCATCCAAACCCTGACGCCGAGCAACGATTCCAGTTTCGAACCGGCAGGCACCCAGGCGCCTACGGTCGAAACCGACGCAGGCTCAGAATTCCCGTCGCCCCAGGGCCGTACCGAGGCGAACCCGATTGCAAGCACCAGCGGTGGGACCTCGGGCGAATTCACGAACACCATCACATCCGCTCCGCCAGCGAGCCCAGCGGAACCCGACATGTCCACCACTGCTGCGCCGATGAGCACCCCGACGCTGCATCCCGCGCCGAATCTTCCCGTCATACCGTGGCCCACAGTCCCGTCGGTGGAGTCGGTACCACGGCCGGCCCTCCCGCCGAACACTGTCCCGCCGAACACTGCCTCGCCTGCCGCTACATCACCGGCCATCACGTCACCGGCCTTCACGTCACCAGCCACCACCACGAGACCCGGTACCGACGGGATACCCGCTCTGCCGCCGACGATCCCTTCGACACCCGATGTACCGGAGTCGGCACCGGGCCAATCCACGGCTCCGCCAATGACAACGACTGCTGGTGCACCGACGACCGATGTGAGCGGCACGCCTACAACCACGCGCGTTCTGACCCCGCCGTCCACGGTGTGGACGCCGCCGGCCGACTACACATCATTTCCGCCGAACTGACCTCACGCGCTATCGACGCCTAGGCCGTCTCAACTCACGCTGCTCGTCAGAAGACTCGTCGACACAGGCAAACCTGGATCTGTGGCGACGCGCAGGTCGGACGGCGCAGCTCCTCCGGCCACGAGGTGAGCACCGAGGGCTGCGATCATGACGCCGTTGTCCGTGCACAGCCTCGGCTTCGGGATTCGCAGGGTCAGACCTGCTGCAGCGCAACGCTCTTCCACCATGGAGCGAATCCTGGAATTCGCAGTGGCACCGCCGCCGAGCACTATGGTGTCGACTTCGACATCGGTCGCCGCACGGACCGCTTTCATCGTCAGAACGTCGGCAACCGATTCCTGAAACGACGCCGCGATGTCCGCTACAGGCACCGGGTCCCCTGCGCGTACTCGCGCCTCGACGAATCTCGCCACCGCCGTCTTGACACCGGAAAACGAGAAATCGTAGCGCGCATCTCGCGGACCTGTCATACCACGCGGAAAAGCAATCGCCTTCGGATCACCTTCGCGCGCAACGTCATCGAGAGCCGGACCACCAGGGTAACCGAGCCCGAGGAGACGAGCGACCTTGTCGAAGGCCTCCCCGGCCGCGTCGTCGACTGTGGTTCCGAGTTCGACGATCGGAGAACCGAGATCGTCGACGTGCAGGAGGTGGGTATGACCTCCCGAGACGAGCAACGCCACACAGGACGGCATCGGCCCGTGTTCGAGAGTGTCCACCGCGACGTGTCCACCGAGGTGGTTGACCGCGTAGAACGGCACGCCCCATGCCGCCGCGTATGCCTTGGCCGCGGCAACACCGACCAACAATGCACCGGCGAGCCCAGGTCCGATGGTCACGGCCACAGCATCGGGGCGGTCGAGTTGTGCAGCGGCGAGCGCACGCCGCATCGTGGGAACGATTGCTTCGAGGTGTGCGCGCGAGGCGACCTCCGGCACGACGCCGCCGTAACGAGCATGCTCGTCGACGCTGGATGCCACCTCGTCGGCGAGCAGTTCGCACACACCGGATTCTCGCCAGCGAACGATACCGACTCCGGTTTCGTCACAAGAGCTTTCGATACCCATGACGATCACGTGGATGCACCGGCCTTTCCGTCGGGGCGCTCCATGGTGAACGCATCCGCGCCGCTCGGTTGATAGTAGTTTCGGCGCGTACCGACCACCACGAATCCCTCCCGGGTGTACAGCTCGATCGCCGGTTCGTTATCGGTGCGGACCTCGAGAAAGACCGAACCACCGTGTCGGTTCGCTTCGGAGAGAAGGGCATACAGTAGCGCTCCCCCGATCCCGCGGCGCTGCGCAGCGGGATCGACACCGATGGTGTGCACTTCGGACTCGGCGGATTCCCGCCGCCCCAGCAACGCGATGCCGGCATAGCCGAGGAGACTGCCGTTCTCTCGTGCGGCGAAATAATGGTTGTGGGGCGCAGCGAGTTCGGACAGGAATGCCTGTTCCGACCACGGATCATCGCCGGGAAACAGGATGCCCTCGAGTTCTGCGCACCGCTGCGCGTCCGACGAGACCATCGGGCTGATGTCGACGGTCATGATCCTGCCTTCTTGGCTGCAGCGCGTTCTTCGATCGTCTTCGCGTCCGGGCGGCGCAGATAAAGCGGCACCAGTGGATCCGGAATCACTCCCGACGCCAGCGCGTCGCGCGCCGCCGACACGAGCCCGCCAGGAGACGGCGAGACAACGCCCAGCACAGGAAGTTCGAACAACGCGGCGTGAGCCGGTGAGCCCGCCGACGCCGTCGCATCTCCCGCATCGACCTGATCAGGGGCACACACGTCGGGTCCCGCAATCCGCACGCCGTCG
This sequence comes from Rhodococcus sp. G-MC3, assembly GCF_030063335.1. Classification (GTDB taxonomy): domain Bacteria; phylum Actinomycetota; class Actinomycetes; order Mycobacteriales; family Mycobacteriaceae; genus Rhodococcoides. The sequence goes on from NZ_JASISW010000004.1 coordinate 39,426, forward strand.
CGATACCTCGCCCAATAGACCTCACGTCGACGCGCATCGGTGACGACGAGTGTCTCGGACCCGGATGGAAGTTCGGCTGCGATGGCATCGAGGCTGCACACGCCGTGTACGGGGATGCCCAGTGCATCGCCGAACGCTGCCGCCGTAGCCATCCCGACCCGCAGACCGGTAAAGGGTCCTGGGCCCACCCCCACGACCACCGCATCGAGATCGGACGCGGTCAACCCGGCGTCGGTCAAACATTCGACGATGTTCGGTGTCAGGATCTCGGCGTGCAGCCTGGCGTCGACGACAACCCGGGATGCAAGAACCTCCTGCTCGGACCGTTCCGGTGAGTCGCAGGCGAAGCGGACCACTCCGGCAGTGACAGCGGGGGTGGAGGTATCGACGGCGAGAACGAACACGGTAGTTCAGAGTACCCGTAGCTCCGCGTTCGCAGAACCGGTGTAGTTACGACTGCTCCGCGTTCGCAGAACCGGTGTAGTTACGACCGATGGGACTCGATGCTGCGTACCAGTACCAGCCGCTCGTCGGTATCGATGTCGCGCCGAATCCGAACCGATAGATGACTGTCGACGAGTTTCTCCACCAGGCCCTCCCCCCATTCGACCACCACCACGGCGTCGGCGAGATCGGTGTCGAGATCAAGCGCGTCGAGCTCGTCCACGGCCGACTGTCCGGTCATTCCGAGCCGGTACGCATCGACGTGAACAAGCGTCACCGGAGGCTCGCCGTTGGGACGCTCGCCCGGCTTGTGTTCGCGAGCGATGACGAACGTAGGGGAACTGACCCGACCCCGAACGCCGAGACCCGCAGCGATTCCACGCGCCATCGCCGTCTTGCCTGCACCGAGTGGGCCGTCGAGGACGACGAGATCACCTGCGTGCAGCGTTTGCGCGAGTTGAAATCCGAATTCCTCGGTGTCTGCCGTCGTCCGCAGAATCGTCTCGGCGCCTTCGTCCGGTTCAGACAATGCCCCTCCGGCCGAATCGTCGTTTCGCTCGCACTTCCATTGCACGCGCACCCAATCGCACGATGGCGGCATTGACCTTGTCCGGGAACTCGAGCTGCACCAGATGCCCCGCCTGACGGATCCGCACCATGTCCGAATTCGGCAGTGCGTCGGCGAGCGCCACAGAGCTGTCGAAGGGAATGATCCAATCGTCGTCGCCGCACACGACCGTTGTCGGAATACGCGCGAGTACCGCCAAAGCATCGCTCTCATCGTGCAATTCGAGAGTCTCGAGGAAATTGACAATGGTGATCACCGACGTGTCGTCGATCATTTTCTGCGAGAAATCTACGAGCCTCGGACTCACCCGCGTGCCATACGACGCTGCGCGTAGTACCGGAGCGATCAATGTCTTCGCCGCACCACGCCCGAACTGAACCACTCCGGGAGAAGTGCGTACCGCAAGCCGGAATGCATCGACCACGGGATTGTCGAGGCTCCTCCCGAGACCGGTCTTCACGAGTCCGGCAGCAGTGGTCGAGATGAGCCCGACTCCGACGACGCGTTCGCGAATCAACTCGGGCTTCTGCCTGGCCATCGACAGCACTGTCATTCCGCCCATCGAATGCCCGATCAGAATGAGGTGTCCGCGAGGCGCCACGGCCCGGATCACGGCGTCGAGATCGAGTCCAAGTTGCGCGATGGTGCAACTCTCGGGTGACGGGACCCCTGATCGGCCGTGCCCACGCTGGTCGTAGAAGACCATGCGGACTCTCGAACCCCACTCCTGCTCGAGCGCCTGGCGCTGAAAGTGCCACGACGACATCCGAAGGCAGTATCCATGGACGAACACAGCAGTGATCGGCGCGTCCACCGGACCCACCTCACGCACGGCCAGCGGAACACCGTCGTCGGCGATCACGATCGATCCCCGGTCGGCATCCATCAGGTCGAGGTTCTCGGCGGCGAGTGGATCCTTGTTGGACCGAAGGAGCGTCTCGCGCAGTGCGATTCCGACGCTGCCGAAGATCCCGAAACTTTCGGCCAACTTCATCGGCCTACCTCCCCATTCGCGACCGCGTCCGGTTTGGAGGGCCCGGACTCGGCGGCCGCCGACGCGGCTTCGACGCCCGCGCCTCCGATGTAACGCCTGCGAGCACGTCCTCCGATACCGGTGACGACCTCGTAGTGGATCGTATCGAGCGAATCCGCCCACTCCTGCGCGAGCGGCCCGCCGCCCTCACCGGAACCGAACAGCACGGCGGTGTCTCCTTCTGCGACGCCCCCACCGTCCGGACCGAGGTCGATCATGAACTGATCCATACAGATTCGGCCGACCGAAGAGAATCTACGTCCGCCGATGGACACGTCGAACCGTCCGCTGAGGTTTCTACGCACACCATCGGCATAGCCCATCGGAACGAGTCCGACGACGGTGTCTCGCTCGGCGGTCCAGGTGTGCCCGTACGACACGCCCTCGCCCGCGCGAACCTTCTTCACGAGCGCAATCGTGGCGCTCACGGTCATCACAGGCCGAAGGCCGAAGCCGCCGAGCTCGGGAATCGGAGACAGACCGTAGACGGCGATTCCGGGTCGGACCATGTCGAAATGCAGATCGGGCCGAGTCAGCGTGGCCGCCGAATTCGCCAGATGCACTACCTCGGGACGCAGGCCCGCCGCGGACGCACGCGCGACGGTGTCCCGAAGCACCTGAGCCTGTCGGTCGTTGGCCGGGTGCCCGGGAACGTCGGCACACGCCAGATGGGAGAACATGCCGCGCAGACGGACCGATCCGTCGGCAACCGCGGAGCCCAGAATCCGAAAGACTTCGTCGAGGTCACCGATCGCCACACCGTTCCGATTGAGACCGGTGTCGATCTTGAGAGTGATATCGGCGGTTCGCTCCGCGGTACGTGCCGCTGCGGCCACGGCAGATACCTGAGGCGCCGACGAGAGCCCCAACTCGACGCCGTGCACTACAGCGGGAACGAAGTCGGTGTCGGGTCGGTGCAACCACGACAGGATAGGAGCAGTGATTCCTGCCCTCCGTAGCGCGACGGCCTCTCCGACCGTGGTGACGCCCAGTTCTTGTGCCCCTGCGGCAAGTGCTGCACGAGCCACCGCGGTGCCGCCGTGGTTGTATCCATCGGCCTTGACGACGACCATCGTCGCGGCGCTGCCCGCGTACTCGAGAAGAACACGGACGTTGTGCGCGACGGCGTCGAGGTCGACGGTTGCGGACGACCCGGATCCGGAATCGGGATCGCTCAGCACTTGATGCCGGGCAGAATCGCTGTCCACCGTTCGAGATCGTCCGCTGTCCACAGCATTCGATAGTGCCATCCGAGTGCCCGAAAAGCGCATTCGGTACAGCGGTTGATTCCACACTCCACAATCACAATGTGACCGAACGCACAGTACGAATAGCTTCGGGCACCGCCGCCAGAAGCGGACTTGCCGAAATGGGGGCAGCGAATTCGCCACCCGAACCATGCGCTGCGCCCGCAGCGGCGAGCGCGTGGACTCTGGACCCACACGCTGCCGCGAGCGACAACTCCATCCCCGACGCCGCGAGCGCACCGAGCATCCCCGACAGCACGTCGCCCGACCCGGCTGTCGATGCCGCCGAGCCGCCGGCGTCGTTGACCCACACTCGCCCGTCCGAGGCTGCGATCACCGTGGCTCGCCCCTTGAGCAGTACCGACACCCCCCACTGGGACGCGAGGTCTCGCACTGCCGACACCCGATCCGGACCAGGAGCCGACCCCGTCAGCCGCTCGAATTCTCCGGCGTGTGGCGTCAACAGAGTGGGAGCGGTGCGTCCACGAACCAGATCGGGAGCCGCCGAAAGTACGGTCAATGCGTCGGCGTCGACGACGACCGGCAGGTCGGAACCGAGCACAACACTCAACCACGAATGCGACTGCGCGCCAGTACCGAAACCGGGGCCGACGACCCACGCCTGCACACGGCCGACAGAGTCCGGATCCGCCGCCGATACCACTTCGGGGTAGTGCGAGAGGACTTCCCCTGCAGCACTTCCGACGTATCGGACCATCCCGGACGTCGCTGCGACCGCTGCTCCGGTACACAGCAGCGCTGCGCCCGGGTAGCGATCACTCCCTGCAATCACACCGACGACCCCTTGCGTGTACTTGTCGTCCTCCGCTGAGGGAATCGGCCACGCCGCACCCACCTCGGATGGTTCGAGCGAGGCAAGTTCATGGTCGCCGAGCGATAGCCCGATATCGACGAGTTCTACTCTGCCGCAATAGGGCACGGCGAGGACGTGAGCGGGTTTGCGTGCACCGAATGCAACGGTCACCTCAGCTCGAACTGCGGGTCCGTCGACCGCCCCTGTAACCGGATCAACCCCGCTCGGAATATCGGCGGCGACGATCGGAGCATCGATCTGTGCGACCAGTGCTGCAGCATCGGCTCGCAGCGGCCCGCGACCGGAAATCCCGACGATCGCATCGATGACGATGTCTTCGACACCCGGCGCAGACACAAGCCGGCCACCGGCCGCCCGAAATGCTGCGAGTCCGTCGACGTGGGTGCGATCGGGCTTCAGGAGGACAGCACTGACGGCCGCTCCACGGCCTCTCAACATCGCCCCGGCCCACAATCCGTCTCCACCGTTGTCGCCCGATCCGACCAGGACACAGACCCTGCGACCGAACACCCCACCCGTTCGCGCGAGCAGTTCCGACGCAACCACAGTTGCAAGCCCATGGGCCGCGCGCCGCATCAGAACTCCAGCTTCGAGTGAATTCAGCAGCGGGCGCTCCGCCGCCCGAATCTGGTCGGGGGTGTAGTAGTGACGCATCGTGCGGTGCTCCTCTCGCGAGCGTGGCACGGTTGGGTACCCGAAGGACGCTCGACCATGCCACACGGCGGAGCCGTATATCGGCAGAGCCATCACAGCAGCAGGCGGCAAAAGCCTGCTACTCGACGGTGACGGACTTCGCCAGGTTTCGGGGCTTGTCGACATCGTAGCCACGAGCCTGCGCCACCTCGGCTGCGAACACCTGCAGCGGAACCGTCGACAGCAGCGGCTGCAGCAGTGTTGGAGCCGCTGGGATCTCGATGAGATGGTCCGCGAACGGACGCACCGCCTCGTCACCTTCCTCGGCGATCACGACGGTCAGCGCACCACGAGCCTGCACCTCTCGGATGTTGGACAGCAATTTCGAGTGCAGCACCGCACGCCCCTTCGGTGACGGCATGACGACGATGACCGGCACGCCGTCCTCGATGAGCGCAATAGGTCCGTGCTTCAACTCACCTGCCGCAAAGCCCTCGGCATGCATGTAGGCGAGTTCTTTGAGTTTGAGTGCACCTTCGAGAGCCACCGGATAGCCGACGTGCCGACCGAGAAACAGAATCGTCGAGGTGTGAGCCAGTTCGCGCGCGAGCGCCCGTACCGGTTCGACATTGTCCAGGACGCGCTGGACGAGCGCAGGCATCGCTTCGAGATCTGCATACTCACGCGCGACTTCGTCGGGGTACTTGGTGCCGCGCGCCTGCGCCAACGCCAGTCCAACCACATAGTTCGCCGTCACCTGAGCGAGAAAAGCCTTTGTGGAGGCGACTCCGATCTCTGGACCGGTACGGGTGTAGACCACTGCATCGGCTTCTCGGGGAATCTGCGAGCCGTTCGTGTTGCAGACGGCCAGCACCCGAGCATTTTGCTCCTTGGCATGCCGAACGGCCTCGAGAGTGTCCGCCGTTTCACCGGACTGCGAAATGGCAACGACCAGCGTCGAACGGTCCAGCACCGGATCTCGGTACCGGAACTCGCTGGCGAGTTCGACCTCCACGGGAAGCCTCGTCCAATGCTCGATCGCGTACTTCGCCAACAGACCCGAATGATATGAGCTACCGCAGGCGACGACGAAGATCTTCTCCACGTCGCGGAGTTCCTGATCGGACAGACGCTGCTCGTCCAGCACGATTCGACGGTTCTCGAAGTGACCGAGCAGTGTGTCCGCGACCGCGGCAGGCTGCTCCTGAATTTCCTTGAGCATGAAGTAGTCGTAGCCACCTTTTTCCGCGGCAGCCAGGTCCCAGTCGATGTGGAACGGCCTGCCCGACGCCTTGACGCCATCGAAATCGGTGATGGCGTACCCCCCGGCAGTGATGACCACAACTTGGTCCTGTCCGAGTTCCACCGCCTCGCGGGTGTGCTCGATGAAGGCAGCGACGTCGGACCCCAGAAACATCTCACCGACACCGACACCCACGACCAGCGGCGTCGACCGACGTGCAGCGACGATGGTGTCAGGGTGGTCGGAGTGCGTGAACACCAAAGTGAATGCGCCCTCGAGTCGACGTAGCACCGTCTTGGCGCTTTCGACGAAGTCTCCCGCAGTCGGCCCGTTCGAGTAGGCGGCAGACACCAGATGGACTGCAACTTCGGTGTCGGTATCGCTGGCGAACTCGATGCCCGTCGCCTCGAGCTCGGCCCGCAGCGGTCCGAAGTTCTCGATGATGCCGTTGTGCACCACTGCCACCGAGCCGGTCACGTCGCGATGCGGGTGCGCATTGCGGTCCGTCGGTCTGCCGTGCGTGGCCCAACGGGTGTGTCCCATACCGGTGGTGCCGACGAAAGTATCCCTACCGAGCTCGTCGAGTTCGGCCTCGAGATTGGCCAAACGACCGGCTTTTCGCTCGATTTTCGTGTGGCCCTCACCGTCGAGAATCGCGATCCCTGCGGAGTCGTAGCCTCTGTATTCCATACGCCGTAGCGCCTCGACCACAACACCAAGAGCTGGGCGGTGGCCGACGTATCCCACGATTCCGCACATGGTGGTTCAGGGTACCCGCCGGTTCGAGAGCCCCATACCTGCGTCGACGGCGCGCGATCCGATAGCGTTGTGAGCGTGGCGACACCAAAGAAGCTTGCAGCCCTACTCGGTCAACGCGGCCCGCACAAGGTGCTCCGCGGCAACCTCGCGCTCGCCGGCCAGCCCGGCGTCGTCTTCAGTCCAGCTGAGGGCTACAACTTGCCCGCTGTCGCCTTCGGGCACGGCTGGCTGTTGGGCGCGGACCGGTACGCAAACACACTGAAGCATCTAGCCTCATGGGGCATCGTTGCGGCCGCCCCCGACACCGAACGTGGGCCGATTCCATCACATCGAGGACTGGCAAGCGACCTCGGCACAGTCTTGGACATCGTCACCGGTGTTCGGTTGGGAACCGGCAACATCAGTGTCCACCCCGACAAACTGGCAGTCGTAGGACACGGCATGGGCGCAAGCGTGGCAGTCCTCACCGCTGCGGCCAGGTCCGATGTCAAAGCAGTGGCCGCCTTGTACCCGGCGCCGTCGTCACCCAGCGCGGAGGAGGCAGCGCACACGCTGACCATTCCCGGACTCGTTCTCGGAGACGCCGCGATCACCGACTCCCTCAACGACAACACGGTCTCGCTGGCAGGTGCGATGGGCGGGCCGTCGATCTTCCGCCGGATCGACAAGGCGTCGTCCGACGGAATCGTCGAAGGGCGGCGCCTGATGAGCCCCCTTGTGGTCGGCGGAACCGAGAGGTCGACAGTGCGCACCACTCGCATCCTGCTCACAGCATTCCTGCTGTTTCACCTCACCGGCGACAAGACGTACGAGGAACTGGCGGGCGACGCGGAATTGAAAGGCACCCGGCTGATCGACCCGCACGCTCCGATCGCCGATCAGCCGAAACCGAGTCCGCTGTCTGCTGTCCGCGCGGTCATCGGGCGCTGAAGCCCGGAATCACCCCAACCAACTCGGCCACGGCGAATCATCTTCGTCTTTCTCCTCGGGCAACGCTCGGCGCGGCCTGACGTCGAGGTTCGCCGGAAGTAGAAACGAGTGCGGCGAGTAGCTGTCATTCCGATCGACCCCTGGCGTCGTCGTGGCGCTCGGCGCTCTTCGCTCGACGACATCACGAGTGATTTGCTGAAATCGCAGTGTCGATTTCTCGAGCGAGGTTCGATGCTCGTCGCAGATTCGATCCATTTCCTGTCGCCACCGCGGAGCGGAGTGGCTCACAGTGGACCCGCCTCGGTGAGGTGTGCACCGGAGCCGGTCGGATCCGGTATCGGAGGTTGGGATATCGGAGGTTGGGGCAGCTCCGGAGATGGAACGATGCTCGGTGGCGTGACACCACCATGCGCGAGGGTTTCTGCGGGTATTGCGGACTGGTCGGAAACACCAGCCACCGCTGGGACAGCGGTGTTTTCAGGGACAGCGGTATCTGCAGGGACCGCGTTCATCCGAGGGTCAGTGTTCACCCCAGGGGCGAGGGACACCGCGGGGGTCGGCTCGTCCGAACCGGGCGTCGGGCTCAGCAATCCGTCGGTCTGGACAATGACGGGTAGCCCGAAGGGTCCCGGCCGCACCTCGAAGTGCTGACTGGCACCGTCAGGAGTTCCCAGTTCGAGCGATACGGTCCCATTGTGTGTCAATGCGATCCGAGCACTGTGCCCGTCCAGGGCCGCTTCGAGATGCCCACGTTCGGAGGTTCCGTCCACCGGTACGGGCGAGCCCACCTCAGGAGCAGGCGGAAGTGCGGGTAGCGGGAGCGATGCAGGTGGGGCCGGCGCCGTCGGAGCGGGAAGACTTCCCGGGCCGGCAGTACCGGGCCCTTCCTGCGGCCCGGCCTCGGCAGGACCGCCAGCATCCGGCCCGGCTGCGGTGAGGCCCTCCATGGCGTCGTCCAACGCGGACTTCAAGCGATCGGTGAGTTCGGCGCCTGCTTTTTCGATTGCCCCCACAAGATCGTCGCACGTAGGCATTCGTCCGAACAGGGTCTCGAGCGCCGTGCCAACGTTTTCCGGCGTCGAGTCCTCCGCCGGCCGTCTGTCGGGCACTGGGTTGTTGGGCACTGGGTTGTTGGGCATAGGACTGCTGGGCACAGGACTGCCGGGGACAGCATCAGCAGCTGCGGGGGCATCGCTCACACGGCCATCGCACGCAGCGATATTCGATGTCATGACACCGGGAGCGGCGACGTTCACAGCAGAGGCGCCCGCAGCGGCAGTACCCGCGGCTGGAATGCCGGAAACAAGCGGGTCTGTCTCCAGCGGTGGGGAATCGGCGACGAACTCGGTGTTCCCCACCGGCGGAAACTGCGCCGCATCGACCCCCTCGGCCACCGTTGCCACAGTCGAGAGAATGCTTCGCACAGCAGTATCCGTCGATCCGCAGACCTCCGCGAAGTGCTGACACGCCCCGGACACTATGGGAGCGAAAGTGTTTCGTAGCCAGTCCGCGCACACGGCCTTCGCAGAGGCCAATCTGTCCCGCTCGGACTGGTCGACAGACCCTGCGTCGACGCCGAACGGAAGCGCCAGGCCCGGCGCCACCGACGGCACCAGCGACTGCACCGCGGGGAGCACCGCAGCAACCTCGGCAATCAACATGCGCGACGTAGCTATCGGCACATCGGGATCGATCTCGGACAGCGCGTCGATGCACTCGACGACAGGGAGGGGCTTTCCGTCGACGAGCCCTTGCTCAGCTGCCGCCGTCGGATCGAAGCGACCGATTTCCGCAGCCTTGTCGGCCACCGCAGTACGGATGTTCTCGCCCGCAGCTCCCATGACCTGACCGAGTTGGTCCATCGCCGCAGCGAGTCCACGCGCGAGAGCGACATCCGAGGCGATGTCGGCCGCTGCTTGCTCCCCCGCCGGACCTTTCCATGCACTTCGCAGCAAGGCCAGCCACTGCTCCTGACTTTCGACCTCGACCCCGGCTGCGGCTGCACAGTCGGTCGCGGATTTCGCGTCGGCCGACAGACAGGCCAGATTCAGCCCTCGCTGCTGGTCGTAACGGGCGCACAGTTCGGTGTAGGTCCACGTCGTAGCAGCGCTCACTCGATGAAGGATTGGGAGGTAGCGTTCGAAGTACAGAAGTCCCGCGGCACCGTCGTCGAGAATCTTGTCGACGGAAGCGCCGCCCTCGGGACTCATCGCTCGGCGGCACGGTCAGCACCGGCAAGCGACTGCGAGGTGACCTCGTCCGCGGATGTGTAATGCGCACAACTTCCGCGGAGTTGGACGGCGTTGTCCTTACTCACTTCGCTCCAGCGGGTAAGCATCGACTCTGCCCCCTCGAAGCCGGCGGCGATTCTCACGCCCAGGTCACCGTAGTTTCGCCCGGCTTGGTCATAGCCGAATTCCCACGCTTCGGCCTTGCTTGCGACATCCGACAACGCACCCGACGAGGTGTCGAAATTGTTCGCGATGTCGGTGACGGACCTCGAGTCGATCTCCATGTCGGCCATTCCCCCACGTCGAACCGTTCGGGACCGATCGGTCCCCTGCCATGTTCGACGCAGCCCACGTGGATACGGTTCCATCCGATACCGGTAACGTCCGAGATCAAGAACTCGGGTCGGACGGTACTTCGAACCTGCGCCGCCCGACCCCGGTAGATACATCTCACCTGCGAGGAGTCTCATGCATATCGGAACCATGCTGAATTATTCGGGCGGATTCAGCGAGACCGTCGCAGAAGTGGCGGAGCTGGAGAAGGCTGGCCTGGACATCATCTTCGTCCCCGAGGCCTATTCGTTCGACGCCGTGAGCCAGCTCGGGTTCCTCGCTGCGAAGACGTCCACGATCAAGATCGCATCGGGCATTTTTCAAATTTACACACGCACGCCGTCGCTCACCGCGATGACCGCGGCCGGACTCGACTACGTCTCGGACGGCCGGTTCGTGCTCGGGCTCGGCGCGTCGGGACCTCAGGTTGTCGAGGGCTTTCACGGCGTCAAGTACGACGCACCCATCGCCCGTACGCGCGAGGTCGTCGAGATCTGCCGCCAGGTGTGGCGTCGCGAGAAGGTCGAGCACCAGGGCAAGTATTACCAAATCCCGTTGCCCGCCGAGAAGGGCACAGGCCTCGGCAAGCCTCTCAAGCTGATCAATCATCCTGTGCGTGAGCGCATCCCAGTGGTGATTGCTGCTCTGGGACCGAAGAATGTCGAGCTCACCGCAGAGATCGCCGAAGGCTGGCAGCCCATCTTCTACTTCCCGGAGAAGGCCGAACAGGTATGGGGCGATGCACTCGCCGCCGGTAAGGCCAAACGCGATCCGTCACTCGGCGAATTACAGGTCTTCGCAAGCCCGACACTGGCCATCGGCGAGGATGCCGAGAAGTACCTGCCCTGGGTCAAACCCCACCTCGCCCTCTACATCGGAGGCATGGGAGCCAAGGGCAAGAACTTCTACAACGACCTTGCGCAGCGCTACGGGTACGAGGCCGAAGCCGAGAAGATTCAAGATCTCTACTTGGCAGGCAAGAAAGAGGAAGCCGCAGCAGCGGTGCCCGACGAGTTGGTTCGCGCGGTCAACCTCATCGGACCGGAGAGCTACGTCAAGGAGCGCGTCGCAGCCTTCGCCGAGGCAGGTATCACGACACTGAACGTCGCTCCGCTTGCCGAGGATACGGCCGGACGCGTTGCCCAGCTCACTGCGCTACGCAATCTCACCGCGTGATCGAGCGCATTGCTCGAGTAGCCACTGCCTCATCAAAGTAGCCACTGCCTCATCGAGTAGCCACTGCCGGATCGTGTAGTTCAGACTTGCCCGACCCGGCTCGCCAGATCCTCGGCGAGTCGGCGGGCGAGATCCGGCTCCGCGGCCTCGACCATCACTCGAACCAGTTGCTCCGTTCCGCTCGGCCGCAACAGAACTCGACCGGTATCCCCGAGCACGCCCTCCACCTCGGCGACACCGTCGAGTACGGACTTCGATAACGCCACCGCGACCTTATCCGACACCTTCACGTTGATCAGCACCTGTGGAAGTGTCGTCATCACTGACGCTAGATCCGCGAGCGAACGGCCTGTGGCAGCCATGCGGTCCATGACCAGCAGAGCGGTGAGAACGCCGTCGCCCGTGGTGCCGAACTGCGGCAGCACGACATGGCCGCTCTGCTCCCCGCCCAGAGCGTATCCACCGGCGCGCAGTTCTTCGAGCACGTAGCGATCACCTACAGCTGCAGTGCGCAACGTGATACCTGCCTCCCGCATGGCTATGTGGAGACCGAGGTTGCTCATCACCGTTGCGACCAAGGTGTCGGCGGTCAGTGTTCCCGACTCCTTCATTCCGACAGCCAGCACGGCCATGATTTCGTCGCCATCCACGATCGCACCCGTCGCATCGACGGCGAGGCAGCGATCGGCGTCGCCGTCGTGCGCGATTCCCAGATCGGCGGAGTGCTCGACGACCGCCTTTTGCAGAGCGTCCATGTGAGTCGAACCGCAACCGTCGTTGATGTTGAGCCCGTTCGGCTCGGCATTGATTGCAATCACCGTGGCACCCGCGGCGGTGTAAATCTCAGGTCCGACGACCGACGCCGCTCCATGCGCGCAATCGACCACGATCGTCAGACCGTCGAGGCGATTCTCGGGTGCAGTTCCGACATGGTCGATGTAACGCTTGGCGGCGTCGTCCGCGATGCGAACACGCCCGATCCGGTCACCGGTTGCCGCGAACGACATGGCCCCGCCTGCGATGAATTGTTCGATTCGATCCTCTACGTCGTCATCGAGCTTGTGCCCGCCCGCGGCGAAGATCTTGATCCCGTTGTCCGGCATCGGATTGTGCGAGGCTGAAATCATCACGCCGAGCGCAGCGTCGTACTCCGAAGTAAGAAAAGCTACGGCGGGCGTGGGAAGAATTCCGACGTCGACGACATCGACGCCCGAAGCTGTCAGACCTGCGGTCACGGCGGCAGCAAGCATTTCGCCACTTGCGCGCGGATCACGGCCCAGGACGGCCACCGGACGGGCATTTCTCGACTCGGGCGCGAGTACCGCGGCCGCGGCCTTGGCGACCTGCAGCGCAAGTTCTGGAGTAAGCAGGCCGTTGGCCAGTCCCCGAACCCCGTCTGTTCCGAAAAGTCGAGTCATACGAATAGTCCCCCTTGACGAGAAAACATCGAAAAAAACGCCGCGAGGGCAGGCACCCGATACTGCGGCGCCTGCCCTCGCGGGTAAAACTGGTGTGAAAGCGTCAGCGCTTGGAGTACTGCGACGCCTTACGGGCCTTCTTCAGGCCGTACTTCTTCCGCTCGACTGCACGAGCGTCACGCGTGAGGAATCCAGCGGCCTTGAGCGCCGGGCGATCATCGGGGGTGACCTCGATGAGCGCACGCGCGATGGCGAGACGCAATGCGCCTGCCTGACCGGAGGGCCCGCCGCCGTGAAGCAGAGCGATGATGTCGAAGGACTCTGCACGGTCCACGAGGACCATGGGAGCCTTGATGAGCTGCTGGTGAACCTTGTTCGGGAAGTAATCTTCCAGAGTGCGGCCGTTGAGCTTGAAGCCACCGGTACCGGCCGAGAAGCGGACGCGCGCGACAGCTTCCTTACGGCGACCGACGGTCTGAACGGGGCGATCGAACAGGATCGGTGCGGGCGCTGCAGCAGCGGCCTCGATCTCTTCGACGACCTCGGGCTCTTCGACAGCCACAAACTCGTCTGCGGCGATCTCGACCTCTGGAGCAGATTCGACCTCTGCGGGGTTTTCCTGCGACGTCACGTCATTTCCCTCCGGCGCCGTCACTGGGACACCTGCTTGATCTCGAACGGAACGGGCTGCTGCGCGGTGTGCGGGTGGTTCGGTCCCGCGTACACCTTGAGCTTGCCCACGATGGCATTACCGAGCTTGTTCTTCGGGATCATGCCCTTGACTGCCTTCTCCACCAAACGATCCGGGTTGTTCTCCAGGATCTGTCGAGTCGAGCGCGACTTCAAGCCGCCCGGGTGGCCGGAGTGGTGGTGGTGGAACTTGCCGTCGAGCTTGTTGCCACTGACGGCAACCTTCTCCGCGTTGATGATGACGACGAAGTCGCCACCGTCGACGTTGGGTGCGTAGGTCGGCTTGTGCTTGCCGCGGAGCAGAGTCGCTGCCTGGACGGCGAGGCGTCCGAGCACGACGTCCGTGGCGTCGATCACATGCCAAGTCCGGGTGGTGTCCCCGGCCTTCGGGCTATATGTAGACACAGAAATTCCTGTCTTCATGATGTCGCTGCTGGCCAAAGCGTGTTGATGACCTCGGCGGCCAGTTGAGACCCGAGATCAAGAGTTCGCTGCGCAGTACTTCGCGCGGCGAGCCCATGCACGCCAACGAGGGACGATACCGGCAAGTACTCCCCCAGGTCAAAACAGGTCTCACCGATCGACCTCGGTCTGCGACGATCGTGGCCGCGAGCGTCAGCGCAACCGTACGCAGGCGATACACCGCACTGCCGCGGGGAGGGCCTCCAGCCGAGCATCGGCGATGGGTTCGCGGCATCGATCGCACCTGCCGTAGGTGCCAGCCTCCACCCGCTCGGCCGCGGCATCGAGCTCACGGATCTCGTTCTCGGCATCGTGTGCGAGCGAGCCCACCGTCGCCCGCTCGAATGCGATGGTCGACCCCTCGGGATCGTGCTCGTCGTCGTCGGTCGAGAACTTCGATGCGGCGACGATCTCCTCGAACTGCGCTCGCAACGACTCGAGCCGGGCAACTGCTACTGCCCTGGCCTCGGTAATTCGAGTCCGATGTACGTCCACCCTGTCAGTGAACTACACAATCGGGGCAACACCCAGTGCGGACAGCAGTCGGCCCCGGCATCGTGTGATGCCGGGGCCGACTGCTGCGAGGGCTCAGATCAGGAGAAGCGCGACCTGTTGGCAGCCTCTTGCTCCATCATGCGCTGATTACCCGAGGTAACCGAGCCGATGAGGCTCTGCAGAACGCCGTTGAGCTCGTTCTGAGCGTTGTTCCACTCACCTTGCTTGACCTGGTACGCATCGGAGTCGGCGCCCTGCCACGTCGCCACGAGCGGCTGTATCGATGACTTGATCTCGTCGAGCTTCTCGTTCAACGACGACCATTTGGTGGTCATCCCGCCGGCCAGATCACCGATCGCGCCGAAGTTGTACTTGATTTCACCGTTCATCATCAGTCCCTCGTATTCGTAGCGTCGACCGCAGTCGACTCAGTCAGTGAAGTGTTGTCGGGGTTGGGCAAGACATCAGGTAGAGCGCAAGCCTCTGAAGCGCAGACGGTTCAGTCCATGAACAGGTTCGGCACCCCACGGCCATCGATCAGAGGTTGAGCGTGCCGGCCACATTCTGGAAGCCGGAGACGTTGTCCTGCTCGGACTGGTCGTACTGAATGCCGCTCGTCTTGATCGACTCACTGATTCCGGCGAGGGCGTTCTCCAATTTGAACGCGCTCGAGTCCCAATTGGTCATGACCTGAGCGAACGTGGTCGAGGCCGTCCCCTTCCAGATACCGGACGCAGCCAGATCGACATCGGAGCGAAGCGCCCGAAGCAAGCCGCCGATCTGGTCACGCAGGCCGTCGACCTTTGCGGCGACAGCGATCATGGTCTGAATGTCGGTTTCTGCCATGTCGACTCCTTGTATCCTTCACGTGTCCGCGTTTCCGCGTACCCGTGTTTCTATGGTTTCGAGCACTCGGACGAATACTCGGACGAGACGGTGATTCGCGGTCGTGAGAACTACGACGACATTCCTGCGGATCTCCCCTACATACCCTTGGACGCACGGGCAGTACGAATCGGTTCCATCGAATGCACAATTTCTCGAAACTTCTTCCCGCTCATCGAGGCCTCGTCACCTCCAACGTCGCTGCGGCCCGCTCACAATCGGCTTCGAGCGCCTCCTCGGTGCCAATCGAGCTCTGGCATCCGATGTTGACCTGAAGATCGCCGTCGACGAAAACCCGCCATCGAACCACCGACTCGTCACCGGGCGACTCTTCGTACGATATTCCCACCCTTTCACCAAAATCGGTTGCACGCGAGAGGTTCCCAATCCGTGACTGCTCGCCTCGCGCGGCCAACTGAGCCGTCAGATCGTCGGCAACTCCATCCAGGGTGGCGCCCGGCACCAACTCGATCGTCGTCAACACGATCCTGCGGTCGGGGAAATCCGGTGGAATCAGCACCAGACGGGTGTCCTCGGCTCGCGGGGTCCACCCGATCGGTAACTCGATACTCGCTCGACCGTAGGCGAACCGAACGAATCCCGAATCTGGAACCGGAGTTACCACTGTGGTAGCGGCTGCCGCGGACGATTGCTGCACCGTGTTCGAAGGACTCGGGATCGAAGGATGCGGGACGGTTGCCGATCCGACCGGGATCGCGACAGGGGTCGGCGAACCCGACACCGCAACAACGAGTGCAGCGACAAGCGCCAACGCACCCATGACACCGAGGACGAGGGGCATCTTCGATCGCGCTGGGGCGAGGACGGGATGCACCTCGTCCAACCATGCACCGGCGCGAAGGGGCGATGGAGCCGCACCCTGCAGCGGAGCTTGCGAGGCAGGCATGTCCTGACGCGAGACGTCCTGGTACAACGCAATGGGAAGGTCCGCGCTCTCGGATGCGGTCGACCCATTCACCGGTCCCGAACCACGGCTCGACTCCACACCACGGTTCGACACAACGCGGTTCGACACGGGTTCTCGTCCCGATTCGGATGGCAATGTCGAGACGCCCATGCGAGCGGCCATCGAACGCACAACGTCCGCACCGCGTAAGTGGTGCATTCGATACATGCCTACACCTGCGAGAAAGTCGGCCGAGACTGGTGCAGAGGCCGTGTTCAGCACGAACACGTCGACAAGATCGCGACCACCGTGGCGGGCCGCGCTCGCGGTAACTCTCTCGCGCAGTGACTTCGACGCAGCCGACTCACGACGCCGACGACCCGGTGCCGCGCGCCGGCCCGAAGCTTCGTCGTGCACCGCTTCGTCGTGCACCGCTTCGTCGTGCACCGCTTCGTCGTGCACCGCTTCGGCGTCCACGTCTGCCGCGATATCCCGAACACCGACTTCATCCCAGTGGCCCGTTCGGCCGTAGGCCTGCGTCGAGCTGCCACCTCCGGCTGATGTTCGGGTCAGCGAACACACGATCGAGCTGGTGTCACCGATCTCCACGACCATCGCGAAGGAGGGCGCACGCTCGCCGATGGACTGCGCGGCAGCGGTAGCGGCATCCACCACTAACACCTCGCGGGCCGAGGACTTGGCTGCTTTCTGCATCACGTCCTGGCGGGCCTGACCCCAACTGGATGGGCATGCAATTTCGAGCAGATCCACGGTTCCACCCGCACCCGCACCCGATGCCAGGAGTGCTGCAGCGATGGTGCCACCGAACACCACGTCGACAGGTACCACGGTGGAGCCGACCAGCATCTCGGGATCATCGACGAAAGCCCACGGATTGCGCTCGACCGATGCCGCCGAATCGGCCATCCGGATCGGGACGTTCGGCGCGGCGACTGCGGGTACTGCACCGTCGGCATCGGCGAGATACACCGGAGAACCGGCGCGGAAAGACACCGCGGTCTCGTAGCAACGCTCGGTGACTGTGGCGCCGACCGACAGCAGGACCGACACTGTCCGATCACCCAGATGAACAGCGGCATAGGTTCGTTCGTGACTCATTCAGGAGTCCACGCCAGCTGAATCAGAGACTGGCCTCGCCGCTCGATCAACGTTCCCCTACCTGCGGGCATCGGGCTCGGCTTGACCGTTCCGATCAGATTCCCCTCGTCACGACTACCACTCATCACGAGACCAGGCGACACGAGATCCTTTATCCGCGAGATTATTTGGTCGTACATCGTCCGAGACGCACCCCCGGAGCGGCGTGCGACGACGAGGTGGAACCCAATGTCACGGGCGTGCGGGAGATATTCGGCCAACACCGTCAACGGGTTACCCGATGCGGTAGCCACCAAATCGTAGTCGTCGACTATCACGAAGATCTCGGGTCCACTCCACCAGGATCGCTCGCGGAGCTGCTGTTGCGTCACGTCCGATCCCGGCATCCGATCGGCGAGCTTGGCCGCCAGTTCGGTCATCATCGTCATCAGAACCGAATGCGACGCAGCGTATCCAGCGAGGTGGTCCGAATCCACGGTGCCGAGCATGGTGCGGCGATAGTCGGCGAGGATCAACTTGACCTGCGCAGGTGAATTGGCCTCGATCAACGACGTGCAGATCGATTTGAGCAACGCTGTCTTGCCGCACTCGGTGTCGCCGAACACGAGAAAATGTGGCTGCTCGGCGAAATCGACCGCCACTGGCTTCAACTCGGCCTCATCGATGCCGAGGGGAACCCAGAGCTCAGGGGTAGCACCCCTCGAACGCGGCCACCGCCCGACAAGCATCTCCCGCAGTTCCGACCGCGGCAAGCTCCCCGGGAGCATGCGAACTGCCGGCGCGGAGCGACCGACGTACGCTGCAGCGACCGCCGCCACAGCCGCACTTATACCGGCGCCGAGGTCGAGGGTGGATGACGAATCATCGACCCGGGGAAGCCCGATCAACAGGTGGAGTCCGTCTTTGGTGATTCCACGTCCCGGCCTGCTTTCGGGTACGCGTGCAGCCTTCACGCGCCCGAACTCCGAATCCGACGGGTCACCGAGCTTCAGTTCTATTCGCGTGCCGACCAGATCCTTCGTCGCTGGACGAATTTCCCCCCACCGCGCTGCTGTGATCAGCAGGTGGACACCGTAAGACAATCCCTGCGCTGTCAACGACGCCAGCTGAGGTTCGAGCGACTCGAAATCGGATCGAATGCTGCCCCATCCGTCGACGACGAGAAACACGTCTCCGAAATTGTCCTCACTGTCGACTGGATTTTCTACCCGTCGTCTACGGAAGTCGACCATCGAGTCGATTCCACGCTGGCGGAACAATCTCTCGCGCTGTCCGATCACGGCAGCCACCTCCGCAACCGTCCTGCGTACGCGGTCCACGTCGAGACGGCTGGCAACAGAACCCACGTGAGGAAGCCCGGCAAGTCCGTTGAGTGTTCCACCGCCGAAATCCAAGCAGTAGAACTGGACCTGCTCGGGAGTGTGCGTGAGGGCAAGCGCCATGACGAGAGTGCGCAACGCGGTGGACTTTCCGGACTGTGGCCCTCCGACGATTGCCAGATGCCCTTGCGCGGAGGACAAGTCGATCCGAAGCAGTTCGCGGCGCTGATCGAACGGACGATCGACGATGCCCAGAGGAATCCGCAGGGTCGGAGCTGCTGTCACCGACGAGACCAGAACGGAGTTCGGAATCATTCGATCGAGAGTCGGCGACGCACCGAGCGGCGGCAACCAGACCTCGTGTGCTGGGTTGCCGTGACCACGTATGCGATCGACGACAACATCGAGCACGGTGCTGCCGTCGGTCACGTCCTCGCGATCCGCTGCAGGGAGCAGATCAAGGTCCAGCCGCCCTCCCCCTTCCATGTCCTGCTGCGATCCCATCGCAACGGGATATGCGCTGAAAATTCTCGGCGCGAGATCTACGACCGAATGCCGATTTGTCCGAACCCGTCCGCGGGGTCGGACATACGGACCCGACACGTACGACGCCGCGAACCGCATGATCTCGGCAGAGTCGCACTTGAGATAGCCCGCACCGGGCTGAGCTGGAAGGTGGTAGGCGTCCGGTACACCGAGGACAGTTCGGGATTCATTCGCCGAGAATGTCTTCAAACCGATTCGGTACGAGAGGTGACTGTCCAGACCGCGCAGCTTTCCCT
Source organism: Rhodococcus sp. G-MC3 (assembly GCF_030063335.1). GTDB lineage: Bacteria > Actinomycetota > Actinomycetes > Mycobacteriales > Mycobacteriaceae > Rhodococcoides. Next base: position 58,935 of record NZ_JASISW010000004.1, read on the forward strand.
CTTCCAACCGTTGGCTCGCAAGCAGTAGATGCATGTGCAACGACCGTCCGAGCCTCCCGACGGCAACGAACAGATCCGCAAAATCCGGTTGCTGACTGAGCAATTCCGAAAATTCGTCGACGACGATGAACAAGGCAGGCAACGGTGCAAGCGATGCCCCCGCCGCGCGCGCCTTCTCGTAGTCGGTCACGTTGGCGAAATTCCCCGAATCACGCAGGACTTCCTGACGCCTGTTCATTTCGCCCGCCAGCGCGTCTTTCATTCGGTCGACGAGGGCGAGGTCGTCCGACAGATTGGTGATCACCGCTGCGACATGGGGCGCATCCTCGAGCCCGGCGAAGGTCGCTCCACCCTTGAAGTCCACCAGAACCAGATTCAACTGATCGGGTCCGTGGGTGGCGACGAGCCCGAGCACGAGCGTCCGTAAGAATTCGGATTTACCAGAACCGGTTGCTCCGATACACAGGCCGTGCGGTCCCATGCCGTTCTCGGCGGATTCCTTCAAGTCGATCTCGACCGCGCTGCCGTCGGGCGCGACGCCGATCGGTACGCGGAGCCGATCGCGGCCTCGCCGAGGCGTCCACGCTCTATCCGGGTCGAGCTGTCCGACGTCGGGAATCGACAGTAGGCGATTCCAGCTGGCGATCGATTCCGGCTCGTCCGTCGACGGATCGGTGCCGGCGGAGGCCACGGTTCGGTAGGGCGACAGCCGTCGTGCGACGGTCTCCGCTTGCGCGACACTCAGTACGTCGGCTGCCCCGAACACCTCGAGCTGCGGTCCGCTCACCGCACCGATCGATCCGTTCTCTGTGAACAGACGTAGACCACGACTTGTAGCCAGACTCGTCGCGAAACCGGACAGGTCGACCAGGGTCACCGATTCCAGTCCGGTTCGCACCAGGTCGGTACCACTGTTGTCGAGCAGACCGCCGTCGATCACGATGACGAGGTGCGGAACACCGGCGGTCGGTGGCGTGCCGCGGGCGAATCTGTTTCGGAGCGAGAGGTATTCGCCGAGAGCGCCTTCCAGTTCGAGGAACGAACCGTAGATCATGCGCGCGGTTCCGGCACCATCACGAATCAGATCGTGCTGCGTGTGAGGAAGCCACTTCGTCCACTCCCAGTGGGCCACCGTGTCCGGACCACACACCACCGCGACGCGAACCTGGTCGGGATCGTGAAACATGCACAGTGACGCGAGCATCGAACGTACGACTGCCCGTCCCGCCGCGCGATCGCCGGTGACGGAAACCGCGGCGAATCCCCGCATCGACACTGCAGTCGGCAAAACGCTCACGACCGAATGTGCGCGCACGAACCGTCTGAGCGACACGGCCGACACCGGTTCCAACTCTTCGACCGGACCGGTCTCGGGAGCAACGAGGCGAGTTGCCAGGCGCTGAGAACCGCGACCTACTCTGATATGGCAGAAATCTGGATCCGCGACGCGCCGCTCCCACATTCGAGAAGTGCCCGCCAACGACCACAACACATCGGGATCGGGGTGAGACCATTCCAATGCTCTCCGCTGACTCGTCGATGTGACGGCAACGTCCTTACGAAGCTGGTCGAGGTAGCGCAGGTAGTCCTTGCGATCTTCGTTGGCCTCAGCCGTTCGTGCGCCCCCGGATCGGCCGCCGCCCGCCACCATCCCCAGCATCGACACCATCATCATGGCTGGAAACATCAACATCATCGGGTTGGCCGCCATACCCGAGGTGAACATCAACGCGACCATGCCCACCATCGCCGCGACCATCACCACCGGCATGAGCTTGGTCACCAGATTGCCTGGAACGATGCGCGGGATCTCCGGCGGTGCCTGTAGCGCTACTTCCCCACCGGGAGTCCGCGGCACAGGTCGACGCGCACCACGAATGAACCGAACCGTACTCACGTCTGCAGATGCCCCCACCTGGTCGGTATCCCCATTACCGCAGACACTCTCGTTTCCCAGGCGAGAGGTCTGTTTCGCGAAAGGCTAGCTCATCGGCGCCAGTGCGGCCAGTCCGATCCGCGCATCGGAATACCGAGTGGTGCGGACCGGTTGAAGCGACAAGACAAACGATCTCTGCACGAGAAACGTTCGACATTCGTACGAAAGGCTGGCGCCCACTGTGTCCGTTCCACTCTCCATCCTCGATCTGGCGCACATCGGCGAAGGCGAATCCGTGAAGGACAGCTTCGACGCCAGCGTCGCTCTCGCTCAGCACGCGGAGGACTGGGGTTACCGCCGCATCTGGTACGCAGAGCACCACAACATGCGCTCCATCGCATCGTCGGCAACCAGTGTTCTCATCGGCCATGTCGCCTCCAACACCAGCCGTATCAGGCTCGGTTCCGGCGGCGTGATGCTGCCCAACCACGCACCTCTGTCCATCGCCGAGCAGTTCGGGACCCTCGCCACACTTCACCCAGGCCGGATCGACCTCGGTCTCGGCCGAGCACCGGGAAGCGATCAGCAGACGATGCGGGCCATGCGTCGCGATCCGTCGTCGGCCGACCGCTTCCCCCAGGACGTTCAGGAGTTGCAGGGCTACCTCTCCGACAACTCACTCGTCCCGGGAGTTGTCGCGACTCCTGGCCAGGGTACGAACGTTCCGCTGTACATCCTCGGATCGTCACTGTTCGGCGCACAACTCGCCGCCGCCCTCGGTTTACCGTTCGCCTTCGCCTCACACTTCGCACCGGATGCACTCGAAGAAGCCGTCGCCATCTATCGCCGAGACTTCCGTCCGTCTGCGCAACTCGACGCCCCGCACGTCATCGTCGGTGTCAACGTGATTGCCGCGGACTCCGAAGCTTCAGCGCAAGAACAATTTCTCGCTACCAAGCGGAGCCGAGTGAGCTTGCTTCTCGGCCGTGGACGTAGCTTCACGGACGAAGAAGCCGACATGCTGCTCGACGCACCGCAAGGGCGCCAGATCATGCAGATGGTCAAGTACTCGGCGGTGGGTACGCCCGCAACGGTCAAGGACTATCTCGATCGTTTCGCTCGTCACGCCGATGCGGACGAGTTGATCGTTGCGTCCGGCGTCGTCGATCGCGCGTCCTGGCTGCGATCCTTCGAGCTACTCGCCGACGTCAGCGAGCTCACCCCAGCCTGACGGCAATGCGTCCCTGGGCCACGCGCCCAGGTCCCCTCCCCGGTATCGGCACCGATATCGTAGAGTCGCTGGCGGCCGAGCAGATGCGGCCGCCGATTCCGGGGGGAATGCATGACAGGGAATCTTTCACAGACGGTGGGCCGAAACGGTACACACGCCGGGGAGTTCGGATCGCGCCGAAACGATGCAGGGCAGGGTAGGGACGAGCGGAGTCAGGACCCGGCAGCTCAGCGCGCCGTCGCGCCGTTGGAGTTGTGCCGCCTGACGATCCTCGCGCAGTCTGTACAGGTCGACCTTGCCCTCCCGACAAACATCCCCGTCGCCCTTCTCGTCCCCGGAATCGTCGAGGTACTCGGTGGCCGAAGCCCCTCGGGGCACGCGGCGGCGAACCCCGCCGCAGTCGATGGGGACGGGCGAGCATGGGTGCTGTCCAAAGTTGGGCAGCCGCCGCTCGACGGCACCGTGACCCTCGACGAGGCGTCGATCCGCGACGGCGAGCTGCTCGTCCTCGGCGCTGCCGACAACCCCGCTCCGCCACCACTGTTCGACGATCTGATGCACGCGGTAGCGACCTCGGGAACATCGACATTCGGATTGTGGACGGCGACGACCGCGCGGTTCGTGGGTTTCGGGGTTGGTGCCCTCGCAGTTCTACTCGGATGCCTGGCGCTTGCGAGGTCACCGTTCGGCGCGGGACCGGACAGCAGCATATTTCTCGAGATCGGTGTCGCCTCGGCGGTCGCTGGAATTCTGTTCGTCGTAGCAGGTTCGATCGTGACCAGGGTTTACCACGACGGCCAGACCGGAGTGTTCCTTTCTTGCTGTGCGCTACCGCTCGCGTTCACCGCTGGAATCGCGTTCGTTCCAGGTTCTCTCGGCGCACCCCACCTCCTCCTCGGTGCGTCGACTGTCGGTGTGACCGCGGCGCTGGCCTCTAGGCTTGGCGGACACGGCGCCGCTGTGTTCACCGGCACTGCCACGGCAGCAGCGATTACGGTCGCAGCCGCTCTCGTCCTGTTGTTCACCGATCTGCCGATCGGTGCGGTCGGTGCGGGGACAGCAGTACTCGCGCTGGCGGGTCTGGCGTCGGCACCAAGGTTGTCGATGATGCAGGCACGTCTGCCATTGCCTCCGGTTCCCACTGCGGGCGCCACACTCGACGAGGTAGGCGACGACGAACACCCTGGTGTGGGCGAACTGGAGAACCTCTCGCGCCGCGCACGCAGCTACCTCACCGGGCTCGTCTACGCGGGAAGCTGCGCTACGACGACGGGGGCTCTCCTCGCCGCACTGATGTCGCGGCCCGACGGCACCTACTGGCCGGGTATTGCTCTTGCGCTACTTGTTTCACTTGTCCTGATTCTTCGAGGACGAACATTCGCCGAGGTACAACACGCGATTCCGCTGGTTGCCGGTGGCACCGTCATAGGTTTGGCCCTCCTCGGTGTCGCGGTGTTCGCCTCACCGCCGATGACGCTCGGTGTGTTCGCAGTCGCGCTGGGGATCACCGTGGTCGCCGTGATTTTCGGGTCCGTGGTCCCCACCCGTGACTACTCACCGGTACTGCGTCGCAGCGCAGAGTTGATCGAGTACTCGGCGATCGCAGCAGTCCTTCCGTTGGCGTGCTGGGTCTGCGGCCTGTATTCGGCCATGCGCGGCCTGTGAACATCGGCAGCGCGCTCCGGCGGTGCACCCGGGCCGTTTCGGTCTTCGCTGCAGTGGTTCTGCTCGCCGTGTTCTCGTGGGGTCACGGGACGGCCTCAGCCGACCGTCCGTTCGTCGACCCGGCGTTGCTCCCCGAACCCGCGCCCCCGGGGCCACTCGAGCCGACCGAGCAACGAAACGCGTGCGTTCCCGTCTCGGCGAAGACAGACGGCCCGGGTGTTCCCACATCGATGAGCAGCCTCGATTTCGAAGCGGTCTGGCCTATCACCCAGGGCGAGGGCGAAATCGTCGCCGTCATCGACACCGGAGTCTCGCCGCATCCGCGACTTCCTGGTCTCCGTCCGGGAGGCGACTACGTGCACACCGGAGACGGACTGTCCGACTGTGATGCACACGGAACGCTCGTCGCAGGACTCATCGCCGCATCCAGGCAACCGGGAAGTGGATTCTCCGGAGGCGCCCCCTCGGCGCAGATCGTCTCGATAAGACAGTCGAGCAACCAATTTCAACGCGAACGACGCGCGGGCGAAGAAGAGCCGTCCTCGGTGGACAACGCCTCCGGCTACGGAAACGTTGTGACGATGGCAATGGCAATTCGCACCGCCGCAGATCTCGGCGCATCCGTCATCAACATCTCCGAAGTGGCCTGCGTTCCGAGTGGGTCAGGGGTTCCTGACGCTGCACTCGGCGCTGCGATCGACTACGCGGCACGAGTGAAAGATGTCGTAGTAGTCGCAGCAGCAGGAAATATCGGCGGGCAGTCAGCCTGCCGTAGCCAAAATCCCCTCCCCGATTCCGCGGATCCCTTCGCAGACCAATGGAATCGAGTAACCACGATCGCAACTCCTGCATGGTTCGACGATCAGGTGCTCACCGTCGGCTCGGTCGCGCCCGACGGTAGTCCGGCCGAGTTCACCCTTGCGGGCCCATGGGTCGACGTCGCCGCACCAGGCACCTCGATGACATCACTGTCACCGACCGACACCGGACTCACCGACGGCACCGTCGACAACCAGGGCAACATCTCGCCCATCCAGGGAACCAGCTTCTCGGCGCCGCTCGTGTCCGCTCTCGCGGCACTCGTCCGCGCTCATCGACCGGATCTGACTGCGCCGCAAGTGATCCAACGAATCGAATCGACTGCACACTCACCTGCGGAGAACTGGAATCCGCTCGTCGGCCACGGTGTGGTCGACCCACTCGCAGCCGTCACCGGACAGGTCACCGGCGAACACATTCCGGCCCCTGCGGAGCCGATCGCGATCGCAGCACCGGTGGTGCCCACCAGCCCGAACCTGCACCCTCGCACCGTTGCCCTCACCGGGGCCGCGGCGGTGAGCGTCGTGCTCGTCGCTGGTCTCGCTCTGTCGATTCCTTTCCGGCGACGGATCGACACTCACTCCGCGGGCAGCAACGCAGCTTCCGGATCCGGACCGACACCGTCATGAGCGGTCAGCGCCGCTGATCGACTCAATGCCGGTCCGGTGCCGAGTAATTCGATGATCTGCCACGGCGCCGTGGCCGCGCGGCCGAGCCCCAATGCTTGTGCTGCATCGCCGTCCGTAACACCGAACCTAACTCCGGTATCGGCGACGAAGAAGTACGCATCGCGGCGCCGACTCGTCGGTGCGATACCCGTTGTCTGCACGAACCCGCCGCTGCTCGGCGCGAGGTACACCTCGTCGGCCGCAGGTCCACCACCATCAGCCTGAGCCAACCGGACGGGGCGCGCAGACTCGTCGAGCGGAAGAGTTCGACCTGCCGACATCTCCAGCCGCGCAGTCGGTCCTCCGTCCGGCGCGGGCTGAGGAATCCAGGACAGACACCCCACCGGTTCGGCTGCAGAATCGACGATCGTCGGCGCGACCGACGGAAAAGTGCCGATTGCCAAAGGCGTGCCCGCCGGTATTCCCCGCAGAACATCGGGATTGAGCGAATCGATTTCGGGGCTTCCCTGAGAGTCGGCGAACTTGATCAGTTGCGCAGTCGCCTAGCTGACAACCTGAATTCCGTCGCTCAGTACAACGTAGTAGCGAACATCGACGCCCGATACCTTCACCACCGAACCGATTGTCTTGCCTGCAATGTCGTAGTCCGGCATGGCACCCGCGCGCGGAACGACGGGCGGCGCAATCGGTGGAACCACCGGTACTGCATTCGCGAGCGAAGCACTGACCGACGTCGGTTCCGCACCTTCGAGCCTCAGCGCACGAACGACCGCGCGATCGACAAGGTCGATGCGGGCGCGGACACCGTCGTACACCAGAAATATGCCGTCGCTGGTGTCCCACAGAAACGCCTCGCCAGCACCGAGCGGCGTGACGTCCTCGCCGTAGTGCGGGTCTCCCGCCAGAACGGACGTGCCCTCGACGGACCCGGTACCGCCGAGCGTGTCACACACGGTCCACGCCTGAGCATCTCCCGCCTCGTCGTGCGGCAACGTCGACGGCGCACCGGGAATTCCGACCAACGCGCCCCGTCGTTTACCCGCGAGTTCCGACTCCTGGACGACGGTCGGACTGTCGGGACTTCCGACGATGAGACGCGCCGAAGCAAGATTCATCACCGGATACAGGGTGTCGTCCAAGCGCACGTACATCGCACCGGACTCTTTGCCCACCACGATCGTGGCGTCGCCGATTTTGTCCTGCGGCCGCAGCAGTGCCAGTGCAGCGCATCCGGCCAGGCCGAGGCACGCGATCACCAATCCCACTGCCAATGCGCGCGACTGAGAGCGCATCGGGTCGTGCAGCATTCGCACGTCCCGGCGCACAAGAGCATGTTCCATTCGGCGGACGAGAAACTTGTATCCGCCGACCTGCCACTTCGTTGTCGGCGTCGCCGCCACGATCCCACCCCGAACCTACTTAGTCAGCGGCTCGCTCCCCCACGAGCCGTCCCCGCGCGTCACAGTACCTACCCCGGCGATCCGACGTGCACGCAGTTCCGCCGAAGGGCTCACTCACACCCACACGACCCACCGCGTACAGTTTCGACCAGCCGGCCGCGCTCCTCCATGATCGCGGCTCGACTGCACTGCCTTCGGGGGGAGGGTCTTCATCCATGACAGCACCATCGGGACGCGCTCCCGTACGAGGCGCTTCGCCGCACCGACGTTCATCGAACGGACTGTGGTTTCGCGCACCTACCCTGGGCAGGACCGTCGGCGTCGAGATCGCTCTCACTGCAGTGTGCGCGGTTGCAGTCCTGACGGATATTCAGACACGGGTAGTACTCGGTGTCGCACTACCGCTGGCCGTTCTACCATTCGTCACCGTTGCAGGTCGCACGTCGCTCGACTGGATCCACACGGCATTTCGGTACCTGACAGGTTGGGTGCCTGCTCCCGGCACGACGGTCGACCATGCTCAGGGCGTCGAGAACGTCTACGGCGTTCACTGGAGCGGGGATCGGGTGTCGTGTGTCCTGGAACTGAGACCTCCGGCCGGGACATCCACCGAGCTCGGCCGGTCTCGCGCCCGGGTCGATGTCGCTCTCGACCTTACGACCATTGCACGATGCCTAACTCAGCACGACATCGCGGTCGACGAGATCGCCGTCGTCTCGCACGGCTCTCGAACATCCTCGGGTTCGCCGGCAACCGAAGTGTACGAACGATTGATCGGTCCGCTCCCCGCCGTTGCCGTTCGAACCGTCTGGGTGACGGTGGCAGTCGACGTCCGGACCAATGGTGCGGCCATCGAGGCGCGCGGAGGCGGACGGGCCGGGGCATCACGCACAGTCCTGATCGCAGGCGAGCGCGTTGCTCGTGCACTGGAATCCGACGGCATTTCATCGATCATGCTGAGCCGCAGTCGAATTCAATCAGCGGCATCTCACCAGTGCCGCGGGGTCCCCTATGAGTCGCTCACCGAAAGTTGGACGTCAGCTGCGCTTCCAGGCGTCATCGACACCGGATTCGGGTTCGACTGCCGGAAGATCGACAACGAAGTGCTGGCCGACCTCTGGTCGACGCCGGCCCTGTCCACCACAACCGTCCTCCGGCTCACTCCACACCGCACCGCCGGGCACGTGTTCATGAGCGGATCGTGCAACTTCGTCACACGCACGGCACGGCCGTCGCCGCGATTGCCGGGGGCAATCTCGATGAACGGGCGCCAGCGTCAAGCATTGCTGACCTCGCTTCCCCTCGGCATCACGGCCGCGGGATACGCAGATCCTGCGCACCGCATCGGGTACGAGGATGCTTCGACTCTTGCACTACCGACCGCAGGATGCGGACAACTACTCGGTTCCAATGCATCGGGTCACGGTGTCGCCATGAGTGTGTTCGGAGCCGGTCTCGGCTCGGTCCTGGTTTCGGGCGAGTTGTATCTGGCTCAACAACTCGCCTTCCGGGCCATAGCAGTCGGTGCACGAGTGCTCGTGCGCACCGATCGTCCACACGCCTGGGGACCATTGGTCGACTCGGTGGCAACTCCCGATCGGCTTCGTATCGACGGGGGTCCCCATCGCTCGAGTTCGCGAATCGACCTCGTTGTCCGCGACTTCTCAGACGCCGTCGACGCCCCTGGAGGGCCCGGAACAGACACTGCCACCGTTCTGACCTTGACCGAGCACCTTCCGCGAACCCCGATGACGGACCCCGACCTGTCCATCATTCAACCGGGTGCCGCAGGCGACCGGATACACGTCAGAACCTCCCGCGACGACATCGAACTCGTGCTTGTCACCATTCCCCAGGAAACCGCTTTCATCGGCCACCCACGAAGCGTCCGACACCCGACGGCCGCTCACTGACCGGGATACGGCCTGACGTCCTGCAAGCTTCTCGCCGCCGTAGCCCACCAATGCAGCTGATCGAGCATCCTCCCCGCGGAGTCGACGATCGCACCATCGGCGGTGTTTCCCTGCCCATCGAACGCCCGTCGAACCCGGTGAACCGCGACGCTGTCGCGCACGGACACCATGTGGAGTTCGGCCGCGACCTGCCGCAGCTGCTCTGTTGCTCGAATTCCTCCGGCAAGGCCCCCATAGGACACGAAGCCGATCGGCTTGCCCCGCCACTCGTACTTCACGCTGTCGAGCGCGTTCTTGAGAGACCCGGGATAGCCGTGGTTGTATTCCGGCGTCACCACTACGACGGCGTCCGCACGTCCGATTGCCGCGGCCAGCGCCGTGCCCCCGGACGACGGGGACAGGTCGGCGGGGAGCACATAACCGAGGAGATCGATCGTGGTCACGGTAAATTCGCGGCGTTCCGACGTCACACGCACGATCCAGTCGGCGACGACGGGCCCGATCCGCTCGGCGCGGACGCTGGCAACGACAACTGCGAGTTCGACGGGGTCAGCCACCAGAACAGACTAGTGGCGCGCCGTTCGTGGGGTCGTCAGCAGCAGCCACCTGCCGACGGTAGGTCGGCGCGCACCTCACGGGTGGCACGATTTCGCGCAGCGAGTTCAGCTGCAGGCGGATAGTCGACTGCCACGAGCGAGAGCCCGTGAGCAGGAGCGACGGTGACCGAACTCGACCTGGAGCGCGCGGCGAGCAACCCTGCAGTCCACTCGGGTGTTCGACGACCCTCACCGACGGCCTGCATGGCCCCGACAAGGCTACGAACCATGGACCAGCAGAAGGCATCGGCGCTGACGTAGGCGGTGAGCCGATCACCTACCCGTTCCCACTCGAACCGTTGAAGTTCTCTCACGGTGGTCGCACCGTCGCGACGCTTACAGAAGGCTGCGAAGTCGTGGAGGCCGAGCAGACGAGCCGACGCATCCCGAATTGCGCCCAGGTCGATCTCGCGCGGCCACGACACAACGCCTCTGACGTCCAACGGATCCACTCCGTAGCGGGCTGTACCGAAGCTGTACTCGTAGTGACGTCGCAAGGCAGAGAACCGTGCATCGAAATCTGCGGACACCGCCGTGATCGCCTTCACACGAACATCGGTCGGTAGAAACCTGGCCATTCGACGAATCAAACGTTCCGGTTCGACGATCCCGCCCGGCACGTCGAGGTGCGCAACCTGGCCAGCAGCGTGAACTCCTGCGTCGGTGCGGCCCGCAACCGTCAGTTCTACACGTTGACGCAACACCGTCGAGAACGCTTCCTCCAACACTCCGCACACCGTGCGGATCTCGGGCTGACGAGCCCACCCGGAGAATTCCGTTCCGTCGTACGAGATGTCGAGACGATACCGTGCGGCGATACGCAAAGAAGCGGACCCGCCATCCTCGAAAGGATTGGCGGGCCCGCTTCGGTCCTGCTCCGAGATCAAAAGGACTAGTCCTTCTTGCCCGGGTTTTCAGTCGACACAGCTTCGGCTTCGGACGCGTCCGAAGCGTGAGCGTCATTGTCTTCGATGCCCTCGACTACTGCGTGGGCGTTCTCGACCTCGGCGTCGGTCGCGTCGGCTTCGACAGCCTCGACGACGTTCTCCGCACCCGGCGCCTCGGCGACAGCCGGTGCCTGCGAAGCCTTCACGCGACGTGCGCGATCTGCTTCGTTGGACACCGTCTGCTCGTTGACGAGCTCGATGATGGCCATCGGCGAGTTGTCACCCTTGCGGGGGATGGTCTTGATGATGCGCGTGTAGCCACCGTCGCGACCGGCGAAGAAAGGCCCGATCTCGGCGAAGAGCTTGTGCACGACATCTTTGTTGTTGATGATCTTGAGAACCTCACGGCGGTGAGCGAGGTCGCCATGCTTGGCATGGGTCACGAGCTTCTCGGCGTGGGGACGAAGGCGCTTGGCCTTCGACTCGGTCGTGGTGATGCGGCCGTGCTCGAAGAGTGCCGTCGCCAGGTTGGCCAGGATGGCCTTCTGGTGCGACGCCGACCCGCCGAGACGGCGGCCCTTGGTGGGCTTGGGCATGATGAATCTCCTAGTAAGAGCTCAATCGAGCTGATTACAGCTGTTCTGTCTCGGCGTAGTCCTGCTCGGCGCCTTCGCTGTCTGCGAAGGAACTGGCGTCGGTGTCGCTCCACGTTCCCGTGGTGGCGTCGTATCCGGGCACGGTGGTCGGATCGAAGGACGCGGGGCTGTCCTTGAGAGAGAGGCCCAGCGAATGCAGCTTGACCTTCACCTCGTCGATGGACTTCTGTCCGAAGTTACGAATGTCCAGCAGATCGGACTCGGTACGACCAACCAGCTCGCCGACGGTGTGAACACCTTCGCGCTTGAGGCAGTTGTAGGAACGGACGGTGAGGTCCAGATCCTCGATGGGGAGTCCGAAGGAAGCGATGTGATCGGCCTCGGCGGGCGAGGGTCCGATCTCGATTCCTTCTGCTTCGACGTTCAGCTCACGGGCGAGGCCGAAGAGCTCAACCAGGGTCTTGCCCGCCGAAGCGAGCGCGTCCCGCGCGGTGATGGAATTCTTGGTCTCCACGTCGAGAACGAGCCGATCGAAGTCGGTGCGCTGTTCGACGCGAGTGGCCTCCACCTTGTAAGTGACCTTGAGCACGGGCGAGTAGATCGAGTCGACCGGGATACGGCCGATCTCTGCGCCCGATGCCTTGTTCTGGACGGCGGGGACATAGCCACGACCGCGCTCTACTACGAGCTCGATCTCCAGCTTGCCCTTGTCGTTCAAGGTCGCGATGTGCAGATCCGGGTTGTTCACCGTGACGCCGGCCGGAGGAACGATGTCGCCTGCGGTCACAGAGCCGGGGCCCTGCTTACGGACGTACATCGTGACCGGCTCGTCCTCTTCGGAGCTCACTACGAGGCCCTTGAGATTCAGGATGATGTCGGTGACATCTTCCTTGACTCCGGGGACCGTCGTGAATTCGTGAAGAACGCCGTCGATACGGATGCTGGTGACAGCAGCGCCGGGGATCGACGACAGCAGAGTACGGCGGAGCGAGTTGCCGAGGGTGTAACCGAAGCCAGGCTCGAGCGGCTCGATGACGAATTTCGAGCGGTTGTCGGCGATGACCTCTTCGGTCAGCGTCGGGCGCTGTGAAATGAGCATTGTGTGTTCCTCCTGTACGGACGTCCGCTATTTGACGTCCACCTGTGGGGGCTCCGCCCCCACATACCCCCGGAAGGGCGTAGGGGGCTTCGCCCCACCATTTTCTGACACTCGAGGCTTCGCCTCGAGTGTTACTTCGAGTAGTACTCGACGATGAGCTGCTCCTGGAGCGGCACATCGATCTGTGCGCGCTCCGGTACCCGGTGAACCAGGATGCGAAGACGGTTCGGGACGACCTGCAGCCACGCCGCCACCGGACGATCGCCGTAGCTCTCGCGTGCGATTTGGATCGGCAGAGTCTGCGCGGACTTCTCGCGAACATCGATGATGTCGTACTGCGAGACGCGGTAGCTGGGAATGTCCACTCGCTTGTTGTTCACGAGGAAGTGGCCATGGGTGACCAGCTGGCGCGCCTGACGACGCGTACGTGCGAGGCCTGCACGGTAGACGACGTTGTCGAGACGAGTCTCGAGGATGGTCAACAGGTTCTCACCGGTCTTGCCGGGGCGGCTGTTGGCTTCCTTGTAGTAGAGACGGAACTGCTTCTCCATGACGCCGTAGGTGAAGCGAGCCTTCTGCTTCTCCTGCAGCTGGAGCAGGTACTCGCTCTCCTTGATCCGCGCGCGGCCGTGCTGGCCGGGCGGGTAGGGACGACGCTCGAACGCCTGGTCGCCTCCGATGAGGTCGACGCGCAGACGACGGGACTTGCGGGTCATAGGACCGGTATAACGTGCCATTACTTAGTAACCTTTCCCTTTCCCGCTAGACCCGACGCCGCTTGGGCGGACGGCAGCCGTTGTGCGGCTGAGGGGTGACATCGGAGATGGTGCCGACCTCGAGGCCAGCAGCCTGAAGCGAGCGGATAGCGGTCTCACGGCCGGAACCGGGACCCTTTACGAAGACGTCGACCTTCTTGACGCCGTGCTCCTGTGCCTTGCGCGCTGCACTTTCGGCTGCGAGCTGTGCGGCGAACGGAGTCGACTTACGTGAGCCCTTGAAGCCCACGTGGCCCGAGGACGCCCAGGAGATGACGTTGCCCGCGGGGTCGGTGATCGACACGATCGTGTTGTTGAACGTGCTCTTGATGTGCGCAGATCCGTGCGGGACGTTCTTCTTGTCCCTGCGACGCGTCTTCTGCGTCTTCTTCGGACCGGTACCGCGTGCTTTAGGGGGCATTACTTCGCCTTCTTCTTGCCGGCAATGGTGCGCTTGGGGCCCTTGCGGGTGCGCGCATTGGTCTTGGTGCGCTGCCCACGGACGGGCAGACCACGACGGTGGCGAAGGCCCTGGTAGCAGCCGATTTCGATCTTGCGACGAATGTCGGCCTGAACCTCGCGGCGCAGGTCGCCCTCGACCTTGAGGGACTCTTCGATGTACTCACGGAGCTTCGTCAGATCTTCGTCGGACAAATCCTTGCTGCGCAGATCCGGGTTCACACCGGTTGCGTCGAGGATCTCCTTCGAGCGGGTACGGCCGACGCCGTAAATGTAAGTCAGTGCGATCTCCATGCGCTTTTCGCGCGGAAGATCCACACCTGCGAGACGTGCCATGTGGCAATCCTTTTCTTTCTCCGGAGGTCTGCTCCCAGTCCGTCCCCTGTGCCTCTGTACTGCTGAAGACCCGATATCGCGATGAACTCAGGTCTTCCAAAACTCAGTGGGGCCCCGGCCTCCGTGCCGGGGGTGTGCCACGACGCGTGTGTCGTGGTTGGTGCTGGGAGGTCTTCTTCTAGCTATGTGCCAAGCAGAAATGCGAATGCTCGGTGGTTATCCCTGACGCTGCTTGTGTCGCAGGTTCTCGCAGATGACCATGACTCGTCCGTTACGACGAATCACCTTGCACTTTTCGCAGATCTTCTTGACGCTCGGCTGAACCTTCACGTCGTTGATCTCCTGTGTGTAGCCGACGCACACCGAAGTACGGTGCGACACCGGCATGGTTCTCTCCGACCGGACATGGCCGGAGAAGCTTGTTACTTGTAGCGGTAAACGATGCGTCCACGAGTGAGGTCGTACGGAGAAAGCTCCACTACGACCCGATCCTCGGGGAGGATACGAATGTAGTGCTGGCGCATCTTTCCGCTGATGTGCGCCAGCACCTTGTGGCCGTTCTCGAGCTCAATGCGAAACATCGCATTGGGCAAGGGTTCGACTACCCGGCCCTCGACCTCGATGGCGCCGTCTTTCTTAGCCATATCCTCCGCGTCCCTGGCTTTACACCTGGTTGATTGCATCTGTTTCCGTTACCGTGGTGCTCAATGCTGCCGACGTGACGTCGGCACAATCACCGGATGAACGAGAGCCGACTTGCGCAGGCACGCGAACAACCGGTACGCAGAGCGCACCGTCGACCTATGCTACCGGCAAAGTCTCACCAGGCCAAATGCGCGGTATGAAGGTCTCGCCGCGATGGCACAGTTGTCGTCATGCGAGCACTGATACAGCGAGTCACATCGGCGTCGGTATCGATTGAAAACGACGTTGTCGGATCGCTCGATCTCGTCGACGGAATGCAAGGCCTCGTGGTGCTGGTCGGCGTCACGCACACCGATGAACGCCGACAGAGCGATGCGCTTGCGGAGAAGGTGTGGAGAATGCGGATCCTCGAGGGCGAGAAGTCCGCGGCCGACGTCCATGCCCCGATTTTGGTGATCAGCCAGTTCACCCTCTACGCCAACACCGACAGGGGCCGACGGCCGTCGTGGAACCAAGCCGCGCCAGGGGCAGTCGCTCAACCACTCGTCGAGAGGGTCATCCACACGCTGCGGGCAGCGGGAGCCGTCGTCGAGACAGGCAGGTTCGGGGCGAATATGTCGGTTGCGCTGGTCAACGACGGACCTGTGACCATCTCGGTGGAGGTATGACGCGAAGCCTCGATTCCGAACCGGAATCCTCGACGTGAAGGTCCCGACACCGAGAAGCACCCACACCGAGATGCACCGACGTGATCAGGGGCGCAGAGTCAGAATCCGAGGACCGTCCTCGGTCACGGCAACGGTGTGCTCCCAGTGCGCAGCTCGGGAACCGTCCGTGGTGACGACAGTCCACTCGTCGCCCAAAATCTCGGTTTCATAGGTGCCGAGCGTCAGCATCGGTTCGATGGCCAGCGTCGACCCGACAACGAGTTCGGGGCCTTTACCGGGGCCGCCCTCGTTGGCGAGGAACGGTTCCATGTGCATTTCACGGCCGATACCGTGGCCACCGTAGCCGTCCACGATGCCGTATTTGCGACCGTGCAACTTCTCGGCTGCGCGCGTCCCGTTCTCGATGGCATGCGAGACGTCGGTCAACCGATTCCCGGGCAGCATCGCAGCAATGCCTGCATCCATCGACAGCCGAGTCGCGTCACTGAGCAGTGCATCGGCCTCGATAATCTCGCCCACGCCGAACGTCCAGGCCGAGTCTCCGTGCCAGCCATCGAGAATTGCACCGCAGTCGATCGAGATGAGGTCGCCTGCGACGAGGATGTCCTCGGCAGACGGAATACCGTGCACCACACGATCATTGACCGACGAGCAAATGCTGCCGGTGAAGCCGTGGTAGCCGAGGAACGACGGAACGGCACCAGCATCCCTGATCACTGCTTCGGCTACCCGGTCGAGCTCCAAGGTCGATACACCAGGCTTTGCCGCCTCGCGGACGGCAACCAATGCGCGGCCCACGACTGCACCGGCCGCGGCCATGGCATCGAGTTCGCCAGAACTACGGAACGGTACTACCTTGCGCTTGCGCCCGAACGCCATTACTTTCCGAGATCCTCGATCGCTTTCAGTGCACGCGCACTGACTTCCTCGACCTCACCCATCGCGTCGACCGAGACGATCTGGTGGGTGTAGTAGTCGAGTAGAGGAGCAGTCTCGTCCCGGTACACCTTGAGTCGGTTGCGGATGACGTCTTCCTTGTCATCAGCGCGGCCGCGCGAGAGCATGCGGGTGACGACGATGTCCTCGTCCACAACGAAGGACAACACGGCGTCCAGCTTGGCTCCGAGATCGGAAAGGATATCGACGAGCGACTCTGCCTGGCCGACCGAGCGCGGGAAACCGTCGAGCAGAAATCCGTTGACTGCGTCGGGCTCCGCCAGGCGGCTACGCACCATGTCCACGGTCAGTGCGCTCGGCACTAGGTCGCCTGCGTCGAGGTACTTCTTCGCTTCGATTCCCAGCGGGGTCTTCTCACCGATGTTGGCGCGGAACAGATCGCCGGTCGAGATGTGAGGCACGCCCAGCTTCTCCGACAAAATCTTGGCTTGGGTGCCCTTGCCGGCACCGGGAGGACCAAGAAGAACAAGTCTCACTTGAGGAACCCTTCGTAGTTACGCTGCATCAACTGACTTTCGATCTGCTTCACCGTATCGAGGCCGACACTGACCATGATCAGCACAGCCGTGCCCCCGAACGGAAGGTTCTGCGCACCGCCGGAGCTTCCGATGTCGAGGAACAGGTTGGGCAGCACGGCGATGGTGCCCAGATAGATCGCGCCCGGCAGGGTGATGCGGCTCAGGACGTAATTCAGGTAATCGGCGGTCGGCTTGCCCGGACGGATGCCCGGGATGAACCCTCCGAACTTCTTCATCTCGTCGGCGCGCTCCTCCGGATTGAAGGTGATCGCGACGTAGAAGTAGGTGAAGAAGACGATGAGTCCGAAGTAGATGGCGATGTAGACCGGGTTGGCCGGGTTCACCAGGTACTCGTTGATTATTCGCTGCCACCAGCTCGGGTCCGTGGCGGTGCTCGCGGACGTGAGCTGGGCGATCAAGTTGGGGAGGTAGAGAAGCGAGGACGCGAAGATCACCGGGATGACGCCGGCCTGGTTGACCTTGAGCGGGAGGTATGTCGACGAACCGCCGTACATCTTCCGCCCGACCATGCGCTTGGCGTACTGGACCGGGATTCTGCGCTGTCCCTGCTCGACGAAGACAACACCCGCGATGATGAGGAAGGCGGCGACGCAGACCAGGGCGAAAACGAGAGGACCGCGGCTGTCCAGAATCGACTTGCCCTCACCCGGGATACGCGAGGCGATGCCCGAGAAGATCAACAGCGACATTCCGTTGCCGACGCCACGTTCGGTGATGACCTCACCGAACCACATGACCATCGCCGCACCGGCAGTCATGACGAGCACGATGATCACCAGTCCGAAGATGCTCTGGTCGGCGATGATCTCCTGCTGGCATCCCTGAAGGAGCTGTCCCCGCGAAGCGAGGGCAACGAGTCCGGTTGCTTGCAGGATCGCGAGCGCGATCGACAGATAACGCGTGTACTGCGTCATCTTGGCTTGGCCGGACTGGCCCTCCTTGCGGAGTTCCTCGAACTTCGGGATGACGACCGTCAGAAGCTGGACGATGATGCTCGCGGTGATGTACGGCATGATGCCGATTGCAAAGACAGAGAGCTGCAGTAACGCGCCGCCGGAGAACAGGTTGATCAGCGAGTAGATACCCGCTTGGTCGCCACCGGAGACCTGGTCGATGCAGGCTCGGACGTTGGCGTAATCCACGCCGGGAGACGGAAGCGTAGCGCCGAAGCGATACAGAGCTACCAGACCGAGCGTGAAAAGGATCTTCCGTCTCAGGTCAGGAGTCCTGAGGGCCGACACGAAGGCGGAAAGCAAAGATCCTCCTGGCACAAGGCGCGTTGTGTCGAGATACCGATTGGATCCTCGTGGACCACCCGATACTCGACCTTGGACTGCGAACGACATGGATCGTCCGCATGAAATGCGTTGTCACTGAACTCTAGAACTCTAACAGTGCGACTCCAACCGCCGGACGGTCAGTCTGCGCACCACCACTTCGGACCGTGCGATCACCTGCCCGTAGTGGCAGCGATGGCCGCAGCGTAGGCCTCTGTCGAGACTTGTCGCTACGGCCATCGTCACACGATGTGCTCACTCGACCGAAGTCGAAGCGGCTATACCTCGGTTGTGGAACCGCCGGCAGCGGCGATCTTTTCCTTGGCGGAGCCGGTGAACTTGTTGACGGAGATGTCGACCTTGACGGTCAACTTTCCGTCGCCCAGAACCTTGACGGGCTCGTTCTTGCGAACAGCACCCTTGGCGATCAGATCGGCGATGCTGATCTGGCCGCCATCGGGGAAGAGACGCTCGATGTCGCGAAGGTTCACGACCTGGAACTCGACCCGGTTCGGGTTGGTGAAGCCCTTGAGCTTCGGGAGACGCATGTGAAGGGGCATCTGGCCGCCCTCGAAGCGTGCCGGCACGTTCTTGCGTGCGCCGGTTCCCTTGGTACCGCGACCTGCGGTCTTGCCGCGCTTGCCGCCTTCACCACGGCCGACGCGAATCTTCGTCGACTTGGATCCGGGTGCGGGACGCAAATGATGCAGTTTGATGGTCATGGTTAGACCTCCTCAACAGTTACGAGGTGGCGCACTACATTGACCAGTCCTCGGGTCTGCGGGGTGTCCTCACGGACGACGGCCTGTCGGATGCCCTTGAGCCCGAGAGTCCGCAGGCTGTCCCGCTGGTTCGACTTCTGGCCGATGGTGCTCTTGATCTGAGTGACCTTCAGCTGTGCCATTACTTGACCGCTCCTGCCTGTGCGCGTGCACGAAGCATTCCAGCGGGAGCAACTTCTTCGAGGGTGAGGCCGCGGCGAGCCGCAACTTCCTCGGGACGCTGCAGACCCTGAAGGGCTGCGACGGTGGCGTGCACGACGTTGATGGCGTTGTCGCTACCGAGCGACTTCGACAGCACGTCGTGGATACCAGCGCACTCCAGCACGGCGCGGACAGCACCACCGGCGATGACACCCGTACCGGCACTGGCCGGACGGAGCATGACGATGCCTGCTGCTGCTTCACCCTGGATGGGGTGCGTGATGGTTCCGCCGATCATCGGGACGCGGAAGAAGCTCTTGCGAGCCTCCTCGACACCCTTCTGAATCGCCGCGGGAACTTCCTTGGCCTTGCCGTAGCCGACGCCGACCAGACCGTTGCCGTCTCCGACGATCACGAGGGCGGTGAAGCTGAAGCGACGACCACCCTTGACGACCTTGGAGACGCGGTTGATCGCGACTACGCGCTCGATGAAGTTCGACTTCTCGGCAGCGTTTCCACCACGCGAGTTGTCACGGCGGTCACGGCCACCGCGGTTGTCTCCGCGCTGGGCATTGTCACCGCCTGTATTCGGTCCAGTGTTCTGTCCGGCGGGGCCGCTTCCGCCGTCACGCCGTTGACGTCCCGGCATCAGGCTGTCCTTCCGTTGTCAGTAAAAGTCATCATCAGAATGCCAACCCGCCTTCGCGAGCAGCATCTGCCAGTGCCGCAATACGGCCGCTGTAGTCGTTGCCGCCACGGTCGAAGACGACCGTGTCGATTCCGGCAGCCTTGGCGCGGCTGGCGATGAGTTCGCCGACCTTCGCGCTGACAGCCTTCTTGTCGCCTTCGATGCCGCGCACGTCGGCCTCGATCGAGGACGCGCTGGCCAGAGTGTGGCCCGCAAGGTCGTCGATCAACTGGACGTGGATGTGACGCGAAGAGCGGTTGACGACCAAGCGAGGACGCTCGGGCGTTCCGGAGATCTTCTTGCGAAGGCGGAAATGACGGCGTGCCTTCGACAAACGACGCTTCGTCGAGACGTCCGTGCCGCGCGGAGTGCGCTTCACGGCCACCTTGTCTGTTGTTTCCTGGCTCATATCACTTACCCGTCTTTCCGACCTTGCGGCGGATAACTTCACCCTCGTAGCGGATGCCCTTGCCCTTGTACGGGTCGGGGCGCCGCAGACGACGGACGTTGGCCGCGATCTGGCCGACCTTCTGCTTATCGATGCCTGTGATGGTGAATCGCGTGGGCGACTCGACCGTGAACGTGATGCCCTCCGGTGCTTCGATCAGCACGGGGTGGCTGTACCCGAGTGCGAACTCGAGGTCCTTGCCCTTGACGACAACGCGGTAACCGACGCCGTGGATCTCCATCTTGGTGGTGTAACCGTTGGTTACCCCGGTGATGAGGTTGGCGACGAGGGTGCGCGAAAGGCCATGCAGCGAGCGACTACGGCGCTCGTCGTCCGGACGGGTGACGGCGATGGTGCCGTCGTCCGCGCGTGCAATCTGGATGGGCTCGGCGATCGTCAGGTTAAGCGCACCCTTGGGGCCCTTGACCTCGACGTTCTGGCCGTCGATCTTGATGTCGACGCCCGCGGGGACCGCGACCGGCAATTTTCCAATACGTGACATGGTGGTGGCCTCCCCTACCAGACGTAGGCGAGGACTTCTCCGCCCACACCCTGCTTGGCCGCCTGACGCTCTGTGAGCAAACCTGTGGACGTGGAGATGATCGCCACGCCCAGGCCGCCGAGAACCTTGGGCAGATTGGTGGATTTTGCGTACACGCGAAGACCTGGCTTCGAGATGCGACGCACGCCTGCGAGGCTGCGCTCACGGCTGGGTCCGTACTTGAGATCGACGATGAGGGTCTTGCCCACCTCGGCGTCCTCGGTACGGAAATCAGAAATGTAGCCCTCACGCTTGAGGATCTCGGCGATGTTCGCCTTCAGCTTCGAGTGCGGAAGCTTCACCTCGTCGTGGTACGCCGAGTTGGCGTTGCGCAGACGGGTCAAGAAGTCTGCAATTGGATCGGTCATCGTCATGGTGTGACCTGTGCACCTTTCTCGCAGCGGTTCCCATGCAGCACGTGCGAACTGGTGCCCAAAGAGAGGGCCTGGTCCGTCACATCGTGGGCCTACAGCGAAGTGAACTGTCCTGACCGACTGTTGCCGGTCAGGGGTTGCGCTCCAAGCAATGCACTTGTGCACTGCCAGGTGTTACGAGCTTCCGCGTGTTCTATTCCAAAGTGCGAAGTACTCGAGGTTGCGTCTATATTGCAAAGACTCGTGTGCAGGCACGACGAAGCCCGGGCAACCGCACTAGTGTAGGCAACCTGGACGCATTCTCCAAATCGCACCTGGTATGGGCGTCTTCGACCACTATGTGCCCGAATGCTCGACTAGCTTTCCATCATGAACGATTCGACGCTCGTATCTTCGTTGATGGACCGCGATGTGGCCGGTGTGACCATCGGCTGGGTCGACAACAACGGCATTGTCCGCTCGCGCACGGTGCCGGTTGGCGAACTCCCTTCGGCTGTGCGCCGAGGCGTCGGCGTGACCGCGGTGTTCGCAGTGTTCGATTCGCATGACGGGATCACGTTCGCCCACGAGGGCCTGTCGACTCCATCCGGCGATGTTCGATTGATACCGGTCGTGGACTCACCATCGGATGTCGTTCCGCTTGCCGGTCAGCCGGGAATCGCGTGGGCCAACGGCAGACAAGTGTCGGCGGACGGATCGCCGTGGCCCTACGACCAGCGGAGTGTGCTCGAACGTCAGGTCTCGCGTGCCGCGGACGCCGGTTTCGAGGTGAAGGCCGGATTTGAGATGGAGATGGTGATCACCCGCGAGTCCGACGGGACACCCGCCCATCGCGGACCGGCGTATTCAGCCAATGCACTGCGTGACATCGACGAATTCACCGTTCGGCTCCTGCGAGATCTCGCTGCGAACGGAATCTCCATCGGCCAGCTGCACGCGGAGTACGGAGATTCCCAAGTCGAGATCGCGCTCAGCCCGCTCGGCCCGGTGGAGGCGGCCGACGCTCAGGTACTCGCGCGCCAAACGATCCATTCCGCAGCACAGACACATGGGTTGAGAGTCAGTTTCGCGCCGCTGCCGAGTCTCGCCGGCGCGGGAAACGGCTGGCATCTACACACGTCTCTGGCGCGTGACGGTGTCAATGCCCTCACCGGGGACGACGAGTACGGCCTGTCCGCAGTCGGACGCAACTATATCGCCGGGCTCGTGCGGGAGTTGCCTGGCATCGTTGCTGTGACCGCACCGAGCAGCGGGTCGCTTCTTCGGCGTCGACCCGGTTACTGGGCAGGCGCATACGGATTCTGGGGTGTCGAGAACAGGGAGGCCGCAATCCGGTTGGTGCCGTCATCGCCCCTGCTGGGAACGGAACACACCAACGTCGAACTCAAGGCGTGCGACGCCTCGGCGAACCCGTACCTGGCGTTGGCGGTCACCATCGCTGCGGGACTCGATGGCATAGCCGACGGCCGAGAGCTGACCGATCCCATCCAGGAGGACGTCGGAGGCTGGGACGACGACCGCCGTCTCGCTGCCGGAATTTCCCCACTGGCCACCACACACGAAGAACAGCGAGCCAACTTGGTTTCGAGCGGGTTGGTCCGCAGAGTTCTCGGGGACCAACTTCTCGGCGCATTCGTGGCCTGCCGCGATGCGGACGAAGCGTGGGCAGCGAATCGCTCCGACGACGATGTACTCGAATCTCTACGCTGGATCTACTGATCGAATGCGCGAATTCCTCGGTGCTGCAGCAGTGTTGGCCGCGCAGGCTGCACTGCTCCCCCAGCCGGATCAGCTCTGCGGTCCGTTCTCCGCTGCCGTCGCGCTCGCGGGCGTTCTCGACGACGCCATTCTGTCCGTCGCCGAACTCGCTGCCGCATCGGGTACGAGGGTTTACCCGCACGAGGTTCCGCACTCGAGGCCACCGGGAGTCCCGGTGACGCACTCCGGCGGGGAGGCGCTGGCGCAGACTGACCGTCCGGAGTGCGCCGGGACGACTGCAGCCGGTCTTCGGAAGGGAATCGAGCGTGCGACGGCTGGTCGAGTTGTTGTCGTCCCTGCGCAGTCCCCGAGTTCCACCGTTATACGTCTCCTGCTGCGCGACCTGCTCGATTCGAGGTTGCGCTTCGCTGTGCTGGCACATGTACATACCGCGCCGATCACCGAACTCGACTGGAATGTCGGTCATTTCGTGACGATGTGGGGTTTCGACGAGACGTCCGACACGGTCGCCGTCGCTGATACCTACCGAGAATTGGGAACACCCGACATGCCGCCAGGATGCAGGATGGTTGCTGTCGACGCTCTCGCCGTGGCCATGGATGCGCGCGGCCTTCTGATTCTCTCGCATGCGTCGAACACGAGCGCACTGATCGACCTCGTGCACTCGATCGGGGTGACTTCGCAGATCTGGTCGGTGTGACCATGCCTGCTACTGCACCGGAGATCCGATAAGAACAACAAAACAAAACGAGCGTGGGTTCCTTTCGGAACCCACGCTCGTCAGCATGGTTCAGTGAAGCCCGAGGGCCTCAGATCACCAGGAGCTCTTGCGAACTCCGGGAAGTTCTCCTGCGTGTGCCATCTCGCGAACGCAGATACGGCAGAGGCCGAACTTGCGGAACACCGAGTGGGGACGGCCGCAGCGGTTGCAACGCGTGTAGCCACGCACTGCGAACTTCGGCTTCTTGTTGGCCTTGTTGACCAGTGCCTTCTTAGCCATGGACTCAGTTCTCCTTGAACGGGAAGCCGAGGTGCTTGAGCAGCGCGCGGCCTTCTTCGTTGTTGGTTGCGGTGGTCACCACAGTGATGTCCATGCCGCGCGGGCGATCGATCTTGTCCACGTCGATCTCGTGGAACATCGACTGCTCGTTGAGGCCGAACGTGTAGTTGCCGTTGCCGTCGAACTGCGTGCCGGAGAGGCCACGGAAGTCCCTGATTCGGGGAAGGGCAATGGAGGTCAGACGGTCCAGGAATTCCCACATGCGATCGCCACGCAGCGTGACGCGTGCGCCGATGGGCATTCCTTCACGAAGCTTGAACTGCGCGATGGACTTGCGGGCCTTGCGGATCTCCGGCTTCTGGCCGGTGATCGCTGCGAGGTCGGCAACTGCACCGTTGATCAGCTTCGCGTCACGGGCGGCGTCGCCGACACCCATGTTGACGACGACCTTGACGACACCGGGGATCTGCATGACGTTGTCATATGCAAACTCGGTGTTGAGGGCGTCCTTGATCTCGGCGCGGTAGCGCGCCTTGAGGCGAGGCTGTACGCCTGCCGTGTTCTCAGTGGTAGTCATCTCAGATGTCCTTCCCGTTCTTCCGGGAAATACGAACGCGCTTGCCGGACTCCTCGTCGGTGCGGTAGCCCACGCGAGTGGGGTTGCCGTCCGAGTCGATGACCGCGACGTTCGAAATGTGGATCGGGGCTTCCTGCGTGACGATTCCGCCCGAAGACGCGCCACGCTGGTTAGCGGAGACCGCAGTGTGCTTCTTGATACGGTTCACGCCCTCGACGAGGACCTTGGAGTCAGCGGGGTAGGCCTGAATGACCTTGCCCTTGGCGCCCTTGTCCTTGCCTGCGATCACGAGAACGGTGTCGCCCTTGTGCACCTTCATTTACAGCACCTCCGGGGCGAGCGAGACGATCTTCATGAACTTCTTCTCACGCAGCTCGCGGCCGACCGGGCCGAAGATGCGGGTTCCGCGAGGATCGTTGTCCGGCTTGATCAGCACGGCAGCGTTCTCGTCGAAACGGATGTAGGAGCCGTCGGGACGACGACGCTCCTTGACGGTACGGACGATGACCGCCTTGACGATCTCGCCCTTCTTGATGTTTCCACCGGGGATGGCGTCTTTCACCGTAGCTACGATGATGTCGCCGATTCCGGCGTAGCGACGTGACGAGCCACCGAGAACGCGGATGCAAAGGATTTCCTTTGCGCCCGTGTTATCAGCAACGCGTACTCGCGACTCCTGCTGAATCACAAACTTCTCCTAGACCTGGATGTGCATACGTGCCGGATTTCCGTCCCGACACGCGCGGTCGGCTGCTTCCGGCAGGGCGCACAAGCACACCGCTGCCACAGGCAACCGGTCAAGTGTAGGGGAGGTGCGGCGCCGAAACCAAATCGCTTCCGGTCACCATACGAAGGTCCGGTACTTCACTCCGCCTCGGACCTCGCCGACGTGGGCTGCCACCGCCCGCAGCCACTGCCCCCGAGACACCCTCGTAAGCGCCCGGGGAACGAGCGGATTACCCAACATCAGCAGGCCCCACCACCGCATCGCACGACGCAGATGCACCGGCGGGCATCCGCGGTGACGGTAGATTCCTTGTACCTGCGCGAACCCGTATCCCAGCTTGTACGACTGTTCGACGAGTGGAACCAGTTTGTCTCGTAGGCGGTACCCCACGAGTTGCGTCTGGGCAAACCCGAGTCGGTAGCCCGTCAACTGAGCCCGCCAACAGAATTCCACGTCCTCGCTGGCTACCAGATCACGGGACATTCCACCGAGTTCTCGGAAGACCGATGTCCAGCACCCCAGGCTGGCACCGATCGCATACGGAAGAAACGTGGTCTGCCCTTGATTCTCGGGAGCTGTGGTTGGAGTCCAGTCGAGCGCTCGCGCCGTATTGACCGATTCGGTCTCCACTGCGGTGCCCACGACATCGTGATCTCTCGCGAGTTCCACGAGCGTCTTTATCCAATCGGGGTGGACGATGTCGTCCGCGTCACAGAAAGCCAGAAATTCTCCGCGAGCCGACTCGGCCCCGATATTGCGCGCATAAGCTGCGCCTGCCTGCATCGACGCGTCGACGCAGCGAAGGCGTAGTGCATCCCTGCCTGCATAGTTGCGAATATGATCAGCGAGTTGGCCGTCCGGTCCATTGTCGGACACGATGACTTCTATTGGCCCCGAGTAAGTTTGAGCTGCGAGGCTGTCCAACTGGAAATCGAGGTCGGGCAGCGAATTTCTCGCCGGAATTATGACCGAAACGAACGGGTCGCCGTTGCTGCAGACCGAATCCGAGTCAGTGAATTCGTAGCGGCTTCGACTCTCGGTCACAGAAGTTTCACTCTTTCGGCTATCGAATTGGCGATTGATCGGGAGGCAAATCGAACCGACCATAACCCAAGATTGCGGTTGCGCGCATCCCGCGAGCACCGTCGCCGATATGCGCATCCTGCATTCGAAATGCTCGCTGTATCACCTCCGGGGAACAGTGATGAATGTGCGTGCATCAACCGGTTCGGATCAGGTTTTCAGTTCGATCATCGGGCCTCGCGCACTACCGTCTTGATCCACTTCTTCGACTACTCGGGCACACTGGAACAGATGAAGACACTGGCGCGCGGGGAGAATGTCACCTCACCGTCGACCACGCTGACGGTGACAGTCGAGAGTGTTGCTGCCGTCGATGTGTCGGCACTCCTCCTCGCGGAGAACGGCCGAGTCCGTTCCGACGCCGATCTCGTTTTCTACAACCAACCGGTGGCTCCCGGAGTCGAGTATCGACGCGACTCCGGCAGGCACGTCATATCGGTTGATTGTGCTTTGATTCCGCCGGACATCTCCATCGTCGCCGTGACTGCCTCGCTCGACGGCACCGGTTCGACCACGTTCGGGCAAGCAGGCCAGATGTCGACGACGGTTGCCGACGCATCGGGAGGCCAGTTCGTCACGTATCGAGCAGAGGGCCTCACACGCGAGAACGCGCTGGTGTGCATCGAGATCTACCGGCGCGGAAACGACTGGAAGATCCGCGCGGTCGGGCAAGGCTACGACAACGGATTAGCGGGACTCGCAACCGCTTTCGGCATCGTCATCGACGAAGACGAAGACCCACCGACCACTCCCCCGCCGACGACTCCCCCACTACCCGCTGTCACACGAGAAGGATCCCTGGCCATGAAAAGCGAACTGTTCGCCCCCACCCACGCCGAGGTACCGGGAAGCGGAATTCAGAAGCAGGGAAGCAAGATGTGTCGTGTCGGGATGAACGGTGAGTTGATGGCCAGAGCGGGGTCGATGGTCGCTTACCAGGGTGACCTGAAGTTCGAGGCGCAGGGATCAGGAGGATTCGGTCGAGCGGTTCGCCAAGCACTGTCGGGTGAAGGTGTACCGCTGATGAGGGTCTCGGGACGGGGAGACTTGTTTCTGGCCAATGCGGCGCAGGATGTCCACCTCATCGACCTCGACGGCACCGACGGACTGACGATCAACGGTTCGAACGTGCTTGCGTTCGACTCTTCCCTTTCCTACGACGTCAAGCGAGTACAGGGCGCTGCCAGCGGTGGCAATGCGGGGTTCTTCAACTGCGTCTTCACCGGAAGGGGTCGGATCGCAATCACCACGGACGGAGTGCCGGTCGTCCTTCAGGTCGATCAGCCGACGTTTGCAGATCCGCAGGCCGCAGTCGCGTGGTCGTCGAGTTTGTCCACCAAGGTAAAGAAGAACGATTCGTTCGGACTCGGCACGTTGATCGGTCGCAGCACAGGTGAGCGATTCACCCTGGAGTTTCGCGGACAAGGGTTCGTGGTCGTGCAGCCATCGGAATTGCCGCCCGGCGGTCTGATCGGCGGGTCGGGTAGCGGCGAGCAAGCCGGTGTCGGCGGAGCGCTCGGCGGCTTGCTCGGGCGGTGATCCAGCAGGCCCCCTGCGCCCATGTACGGTTTTCAGTGTTGGGGGACGAACTATCGGTCGGGGGATGAGAAGGACACACGACCGGGCCGGTCGAGGCTGCGCTGTCACGCGCGCCCGCCAGATCTGCGTGTACCGAAGTGCTTCCCTGGGACCACGATGAAGGGACTATCGATGAGCGAGGACGTGACAAGTTCTGAAGCTGCTGTGCTGCTTGTCCTCATGGCCGAGGCGCGAGCAGTCTCGAATTCTGAACTCGCTGTGCTGGGGCCGAAACTCGAAAAACCCTCTCGCGACAAGCTTGTCCGGATGGGCCTCGTCGAGATCGACAGCTCGGACCGGCCAATATCTGTGGAACTGACAGACAAGGGCTGGAAGTACTGCGGCGATCTGATCGGCGCAGACCCTCTTGTACGTTCGACTGGATCCGACCGCGCGCTGTTCACCGTCCTGGCGGGGTTTCGGCGTTGGCTGGACCGATCCGATGTACGTCCGTCGGAGATCTTCATCCCCCGTGCCAAGGTGCCGATGGACACCGTCTCCGCTGGTCCAGGCAACATCGAATCTCGCATCCGCGCCGCCTACGCCCGTTTGGCGCGCGAACCGGGGACACCGGTCCGTCTTTCACGTTTGCGCCCCGAGTTGTCCGACGTGCCGAGAGCCGAGCTCGATTCTGCACTGGCAAGACTGCGCCGAGCGCCAGACGTGTCGCTGATACCTGAGGAAAACCAGAAGACCTTGACCGACGACGACCGTGCCGCAGCCGTCCTCGTCGGCAACCAACACAACCATCTCTTGGCAATCGAGAGTTGACGGACGGGACAGTGCACGCGATGAGCGAAACCGAACAGATTCATGCGTTGGAGTCCGTCCGACTGAGTTGGGCTCCGACTCCCGACGACGTGTGGCGATCTCAGTCGAACGTTCATGTCCCCGGAATGCACGAACGCGTCTTCGTCGACGTCATGAGTGCGTACTCCGACGCCGAGGCATCCGACGATGCCAGCCCCCTCGGAGTGGTGGTTCGAGGTCCGGCCGGTTCAGGAAAGACCCACCTACTCGGACAGGTCCGCGAAGAAGTGCAGGGTAGGGGTGGCTATTTTTTCCTGATCCGCCTGCTCGATGCCGCAGGGTTCTGGCGCTCGACGCTGATGGGCATGCTCGACGACCTCATGCGTCCATCGGGCACCGAATCCGATAGCCAGCTCCATCTGCTGCTCAGACGGTTGTGTGAGATCGCCGGGGTAGAGCAAGCCCAGCGTGCCCAGATCATGGGTGACGTTCTGATCGAACCCGGCACGTTGGACGAGTTCGTCACCGCCGTTTACAAAGTTCATCCGCGACATCGACGCACCTCCCAGCACACTCTCCGTGCGCTGGTTCTGTCCATCGCCCCCGATTCTTCACTGCAAGATCTGGGCGATGCGTACCTACAGTCGATCGACGATGTCGACCCACAGGAGTTCGCGGCGTGGGGTATCCGTCGCGCCGAACTCGGCCACCAGGGAATCGCGGAGAACATCTCGCGAATGCTCGCGATCACCGGCCCCACGGTGCTCGCCATCGATCAGATCGACACCCTCGTCGCTCAGGCACGCACGGGCACCGACAAGGAGTTCGCCGACGCCCAAGAGGACAAGGTCGTCGAGCAGCTTGCACATGGTCTGATGTCGCTGCGGGAGACCCTCCCCCGCACTGCGTCCGTGCTGTCCGCCCTGTCCAGCGCCTGGGAGCTCATCGCTGCCCGCGGTGTCGCACCGATGCCGGATCGATTCCGCGTGACACAACCGCTGAAGCCGATCCCCTCTTCGGAGGTCGGGCGCCTGCTGCTCGGTCGCCGGCTGGCCGCGTGCTTCCACGAAGCAGGTTTCACACCACCGCATCCCACATGGCCGGTCGCCGCCGGAGCGTTCGAACAGGCGCCGGACTTCACACCGCGACAGCTTTTGATCGCCGTCGACCGGCACATCAGACACTGCCTCGAATTGGGGACGGCTTCCGAACTCGACACTTTCAGCGACCGATCCGGTCCGTCCGGCATATCGGATCTCCCCACCGCACGTGTCAGCGAACTGGATGCGCTCGACGCCCGTTACGCGGAGCTACAGGTCAAGGCCGACCTCTCCACGGCACTGTCGCCCGGCAGTGAGGACTCGTTGATCCCGACGCTCCTCTCCGCCGGTCTGACTGCCTGGATCCACGAGCACCAATCCTCCGACGACTCCCTTGCGCAGGATCCCCCGCCCAGCGGGAAACCAGCTCTGCACGCGCGCCTACGCCACACGGTCGACACCGACACCGACGACGAGGAGCACTGGTGCTTCCGTGCAGTGACCTCGCGCAACGCACGTGCAGCACTGGCAAGGATCGAACGCGCTGTGTCGACAGCCGGACTGCATATCGACATGCCCCGCAGAAGACTCATCGTGATTCGCAACGACCCGTGGCCGTCGGGCGCAAAAACAGAACAAACCATCGCGGCACTTCACCGCGCCGGGGGTGTTCAAGTTCCCCTCGGTGAACACGATCGACGCGCACTCTCGGCGCTGGGCGTACTGCTCACCGAGAATTCACCAGCCTTGACCTCGTGGCTGCTCGCCCGGAAACCTGCACACGCCATCGCATTGTTCGCGTCCGTGCTACCGGCGGCGAGCGTTGTCGACGAAGATGCCGCACTCGTGGAGACCTCGTCCAAGACCGCGGCGGGTCAGCGACAACGATCCATCGTCGTCGGTACCGAAGCCAGCACCAACGGCGACGTCAACGTGCCTCTCGCGACGCTGCGACATCACATGGCCATCTTCGCCGGTTCCGGCTCAGGAAAGACCGTCTTGATTCGAAGGCTTGTCGAAGAGGCTGCACTTCAGGGTGTTTCGTCGATCGTTCTCGACGAGAACAACGATCTTGCGCTGCTCGGTTCATCGTGGCCGGCTGACGAGCGCACCTGGCCACCGGGCGACGAGGCGAAAGCAACTTCCTATTTCAACGACACCGATGTCGTTGTGTGGACTCCCGGAACTTCGGAGGGACGCCCGTTGAGTTTCGCGTCGACGGATGACGGCAACGGTGTCGATCCTGGTGAACTACTCGCACCGACCGCCGGCAAGCGAGCCAGGGTCTCGGTCATCAACCTGGGCGGCCTCGACAGCCAGCAGAAGAAGCAAGCCTTCGTACTGGAACTGCAGGCACAACTTGGCGCCTGGATCGAGAGCGCCCCATCCGACGACTCATCGCTGACAGGCCTGTTCGTGATGGATGAGGCGCAGCATCTCCTGTCGTCGAGCAACTCTGCGGCCGCCGACAGCACTCTCGCGTTCGCGGCTCAGGCACGCGAGCACGGCATCGGCCTAGTCTTCGCGACGCCGTCACCGAAAGGCATCGACGATCGAATCGCAGATATGGCCTCGACCCAGTTCTACGGTCTCCTCAACAGTCCGTCCCAGGTCGAGGCCGCGCAGAAGTTGGCAGAAATCATGGGCGGATCCGTTCCTGATATCGCACGCCTTCCTGCAGGCCAGTTCTACGTCGCTGTCGAGGGCGCCGAGTTCCGCCGAACCGTCACTCCGCTGTGCCTGACGTATCACCCGAAGGTGTCCCCCACCGTCCCGGAGGTGTTGGCACTCGCGCGCACCTGACGCCCGAATCCGATCGAGACAACGAAAGAGCCCCCGTCCGCGACAGCGAACGGGGGCTCTTTCGGCGCTTTGCAGAAGTGGAACGTGCGAAGCGACGAGAGTTACTACTTGGCCTTTTCGAGAACCTCGACCAGTCGCCAGTGCTTCGTGGCCGACAGGGGGCGGGTCTCCATGAGCTGAACGCGATCGCCTACGCCGGCGTCGCCCTTCTCGTCATGTGCCTTGACCTTGGTGGTCCGACGGATGACCTTGCTGTAGAGAGGGTGCTTGACCCTGTCTTCCAGCTCGACCACGATCGTCTTCTCCATCTTGTCGGATACGACGTAGCCGATCCGAATTTTGCGGTTGTTGCGCTCTTCAGTCACAGTCTTTTCCTCGCTCATGCCGCGTCACCTGCAGTGTCGTCGGCAGGACCTGTGGCCAGACCGAGCTCACGCTCACGCAGGACCGTGTAGATGCGCGCGATCTCGTGACGAACGGTGCGCAGTCGACGGTTGTTGTCCAACTGGCCGGTAGCCATCTGGAAACGAAGGTTGAACAGCTCTTCCTTCGACTCACGCAGCTTGGTGACCAGCTCTTCACCGGTGAGCTCGCGAAGCTCTGCGGCTGGGGTTCCGGTAGCCATCAGAACTGCTCCTCCCTGGTGATGATGCGTGCCTTCATAGGCAGCTTGTGGATAGCGCGCGTGAGTGCCTCACGCGCAATGGTCTCGTCGGGGAACGAGAGCTCGAAGAGCACGCGTCCCGGCTTGACGTTCGCGACCCACCACTCGGGCGATCCCTTACCGGACCCCATGCGGGTCTCGGCAGGCTTCTTCGTGAGGGGACGGTCCGGGAAGATGTTGATCCAGACCTTGCCGCCACGCTTGATGTGGCGAGTGATCGCGATACGGGAAGCCTCGATCTGACGGTTGGTGACGTATGCAGGCTCGAGAGCCTGAATGCCGTATTCACCGAATGTCACAGCGGTTCCGCCCTTGGCGGCACCCGAACGCTTCGGGTGGTGCTGCTTGCGGTGCTTGACCCGGCGTGGGATCAACATCGTCAGCCCTCCTGATTCGGCTCGGTCGAGGCCGGAGCCTCTGCGGATGCCGCGCGGCCGGCCTCGGTGCTGGTCGCAGTGGTACCCGAGGCACCGCTACGACGCGGACGCGAAGGACGCTCACGACGCGGGCGATCGTTGCCTGCAGCAGGTGCAGCAGCAGCGAGCTCGCGCTTGCCACCGACGATGTCGCCCTTGTAGATCCAGACCTTCACGCCGATACGGCCGAAGGTGGTCTTGGCTTCGTACAGCCCATAGTCGATGTCCGCACGAAGCGTGTGCAGTGGCACACGGCCTTCGCGGTAGAACTCCGAGCGTGACATCTCGGCGCCGCCGAGACGGCCGGAGCACTGGACACGAATGCCCTTGACGTTCGGCTGACGCATGGCCGACTGGATGGCCTTACGCATTGCGCGACGGAATGCGACGCGGTTGCTGAGCTGCTCTGCAACACCCTGGGCCACGAGCTGAGCCTCGGACTCGGCGTTCTTGACCTCGAGGATGTTGAGCTGAACCTGCTTGCCGGTCAGCTTCTCGAGAGCTCCGCGAATGCGGTCTGCTTCGGCACCACGACGACCGATGACGATGCCCGGACGTGCTGTGTGGATGTCCACGCGAACACGATCACGGGTGCGCTCGATCTCGACCTTCGCAATTCCCGCGCGCTCCATGCCAGTGGCGAGGAGTTTACGGATTGCGACGTCTTCTTTGACGTACTCCGCGTACTGCTTGTCTGCGTACCAACGCGACTTCCAGTCGGTGGTGATACCCAAGCGGAAGCCGTGCGGGTTGATTTTCTGACCCACTACTGAGCCCCTTCCTTGGACGCCTGGCCCTTACGGCGGCTACGGCTTGTTCCACCGGTTTTGGGCAGGCTCTCGACGATCACCGTGATGTGGCTCGTACGCTTGCGGATCCGGAATGCCCGGCCCTGAGCGCGCGGCTGGAATCGCTTGAGGGTTGTGCCCTCGTCCACGAATGCAGTCGCCACGATCAGCGTGCTGGGATCGAGATCCAAGTTGTTCTCGGCGTTGGCGGCTGCGGAGGCGATCACCTTGGCGACCGGCTCGCTTGCTGCCTGCGGCGCGAACTTCAGGATGTTGAGCGCGTCCTCGACGGAGCGCCCGCGAACCAAATTCACAACGCGACGTGCCTTCATGGGCGTGACGCGAACATGCTTCGCGACGGCCTTGGCAGTCGGGTTGGCGGTTTCGGTGTTGCTCATCGCCTCTTCGCCTTCCGGTCGTCCTTGATGTGACCCTTGAACGTACGGGTCGGTGCGAACTCTCCGAGCTTGTGGCCGACCATCGAGTCGGACACGAACACCGGCACGTGCTTGCGACCGTCATGGACGGCGAAGGTGTGACCGATGAAGTCGGGGAGGATTGTCGAGCGACGAGACCAGGTCTTGATGACCTGCTTGGTTCCCTTGTCGTTCTGGACGTCGACCTTCGCGAGGAGGTGATCGTCTACGAACGGGCCTTTCTTCAGGCTGCGTGGCATTCTGAACTCCCTCCTAGCGCTTGTTCTTGCCGGTACGGCGACGACGGACGATGAGCTTGTCGCTCGCCTTCTTCTTACTGCGGGTACGGCCTTCTGCCTGTCCCCACGGGCTGACCGGGTGGCGGCCACCGGAGGTCTTACCCTCACCACCACCGTGCGGGTGGTCGACCGGGTTCATGACGACACCACGGACAGTCGGGCGCTTGCCCTTCCAGCGCATACGGCCGGCCTTGCCCCAGTTGATGTTCGACTGCTCGGCGTTGCCGACCTCGCCGACGGTTGCGCGGCAGCGCACGTCGACGCGACGGATTTCACCGGACGGCATACGCAGCGTGGCGTAGGGGCCTTCCTTACCGAGGAGCTGGATGCTGGCGCCTGCGGAGCGGGCCATCTTGGCACCGCCGCCCGGACGGAGCTCGACCGCGTGGATGGTCGTACCCGTCGGGATGTTGCGGAGCGGCAGGTTGTTGCCGGGCTTGATGTCGGCGGCTGCGCCCTGCTCGATCGGCGAACCCTGGGCGATGCCCTTGGGTGCGACGATGTAGCGCTTTTCACCGTCTGCGTAGTGCAGCAGAGCGATGTTGGCTGTGCGGTTGGGGTCGTACTCGATGTGAGCGACCTTGGCCGGCACGCCGTCCTTGTCGTTGCGACGGAAATCGATCAGACGGTACGCGCGCTTGTGTCCGCCACCCTTGTGCCGGGTGGTGATACGACCGTGTGCGTTACGTCCACCGCTACCGTGCAGGGGGCGAACCAGCGACTTCTCGGGCGTGCTGCGAGTGATCTCCGCGAAATCGGAGACACTGGAGCCACGACGGCCCGGAGTGGTCGGCTTGTACTTACGGATTGCCATGAGTCTTCTCGTCCTCTATATCCGAAGAGTCCCAGTCGCTTACGCGACCGGACCTCCGAAGATCTCGATGGGCTTGCTGTCGGCGGAGAGCGTTACGAGCGCGCGCTTGGTGTCCTTGCGCTTGCCATAACCGAAACGGGTCCGCTTACGCTTGCCCTGACGGTTCTGCGTGTTGACGCTGGTCACGGTGACGTCGAAGATTTTCTCGACGGCAATCTTGATCTGCGTCTTGTTCGAATCCGGGTGCACCAGGAAGGTGTACGTGCCTTCTTCGATCAGTCCGTAGGACTTCTCGGAGATGACCGGCGCCAGCAGGATGTCGCGGGGATCGACGATGGTGGTCACTTGCTACCCTCCTCGTTCTTCGCAGGCCCTGCGATGAACGTGTTCAGCGCTTCCACGCTGAAGATGACGTCATCGGCTTCGAGTACGTCGTACGTGTTGAGCTGGTCGGGTGCGATGGGATGCACGCCTTCCAGGTTCTGAACGCTCTTCCACGCTGCGGTGTCCGCGCGTCCGACGACCAAGAGGACCTTCTTGCGGCCCGAGATCTCGGCGAGGAACGACTTGGCACCCTTGGTGGACGGAATCTGTCCGGCGACCAATTCGGTGACGACGTGGATGCGCTCGCTGCGAGCCCGATCGGAGAGGGCTCCGCGCAGTGCGGCGGCCTTCATCTTCTTCGGTGTCCGCTGGCTGTAGTCACGCGGCTGTGGGCCGTGAACGACGCCACCGCCGACGAACTGCGGTGCGCGAGTCGAGCCCTGGCGTGCGCGGCCGGTGCCCTTCTGGCGGTATGGCTTCTTGCCACCGCCGCGAACCTCGCCACGAGTCTTCGTGGAGTGGGTTCCCTGACGAGCAGCAGCGAGCTGTGCGACGACGACCTGGTGCAGAAGCGCGATATTGGCAGGCGCATCGAAGATCTCAGCGGGGAGATCGACGGTGCCGTTGGTCTTGCCGCCGGCTTCCTTGACGTCGAGGGTCAGCTTGGTTTCGGACTTCTCGAGGCTGGTCATGCCCGTGCACCACCCTTCAATGCAGACTTGACGATCACGACGTTGCCGCGACGGCCCGGGATTGCTCCCTTGATCAAGAGCAGACCGTTCTCGTTGTCCACCTTGTGGACCGAGAGGTTCTGCGTTGTGACGCGGTCACCACCCATGCGGCCGGACATGCGCATTCCCTTGAACACGCGGCCCGGAGTGGCACAGCCACCGATGGATCCCGGACGACGGTGAACAGCCTGAGCACCGTGGCTGGCACCCTGTCCCTTGAAGCCGTGACGCTTCATGGTTCCGGCGAAGCCCTTGCCCTTGCTGGTTCCGGTGACGTCGACGTAAGCGCCGTCCTCGAACGCAGAAGCGCCGAGTTCCTGACCGACCTCGAACTGCGAGGCGTCGGCAACGCGGATTTCCACGATGTGGCGGCGAGGCGTGACGCCGGCCTTTTCGAACTGACCGGTGGTCGGCTTGTTCACCTTGCGGGGATCGATCGCACCGAAGGCGACCTGGACGGCGCTGTAGCCGTCGCGCTCCTGCGTGCGGATCTGGGTGACCACATTCGGGCCCGCCTTGATCACGGTCACGGGAACGACGCGGTTGTTCTCGTCGAAGACCTGGGTCATTCCGAGCTTGGTGCCCAGAATTCCTGTTGCAGGTCGATTCTTGTTATCAGTCATCGTTGTCTCCGCGCTCACTGGATGTTGACGTCGACACTGGCAGGCAAGTCGATGCGCATGAGCGCGTCGACCGTCTTCGGCGTCGGGTCGAGGATGTCAATGAGCCGCTTGTGAGTACGCATCTCGAAGTGTTCGCGCGAGTCCTTGTACTTGTGGGGCGAACGGATGACGCAGTACACGTTCTTTTCGGTCGGCAACGGCACCGGTCCGACGACGCGGGCACCCGTACGGGTGACCGTCTCGACGATCTTGCGCGCTGACGCGTCGATCGCCTCATGGTCGTAGGCCTTGAGCCTGATGCGGATCTTTTGTCCCGCCACGCTTAGTGTCCTTTTCTTGCCGCTTGTCGTGAAGGAAGGCCGGTCGGCCTGCTTCACCTCGTCTGCACAGTCCCCGAGCCGCTCGGCTTGGCCGAAAGGACTCGAACTGCCCTCGTGCTCACACGACGAACCGAACGTTGGCGATCAGGCGTGACCCGATCCGTTGCCGCTGTTCATCTGTCATGGTTCTCCGGTCCACGCGGTCGGGCGTGTCGCATTTCTGCTCACATTTCGACCGCTTGCTCATCTTCGATATCCCCTGACACTGGGCCTGGGTGATGCCTCCGAGCTGGCGAACCGAACGCACTCACGTGGAGTGCTGGTTCTGTTCTGCTTTTACCTGGCTTCGGCCGCAAGAATGCGCGTCCCGTGTCCAGGCAACCCGACCAGTATGCCGTAGACCGGCGTCGAGCACAAATCTTGCCCTCGACGCACTCTGGGCCACTAACTTACTCAGCGGTAAGGTATGGCCATGACACATACGACACCTCAGATGACCAGCACCGGCCCGACGTACGGAATGTGGCGAAAACTACCCGACAACATCGTCGGCCAGGCGGTGTTCTCGGTCGGCATGTGCATCCGAGTGCCCTACTTCGGATCCGTTCTCCCCCGAGTCAGATCGCTCGAGCCCGGTCGATGTGAGGTCACGGCACCCAGGTGGTGGGGTATCCGAAACCATCTCGGCACCTTCCACGCAATCGCCGCGTGCAACCTCGCCGAGGTGGCCATGGGGATGCTTACCGAAGCCACGGTGCCGACAACTCACCGATGGATCCCCAAAGAGATGACCGTCCGCTACCTGGCCAAGGCGACGACGTCGTTGACCGCTGTTGCAGAACTGAAGGACCTCCCCGACTTCGGCGCCATCACCGAACCGACGGATCTGGTCGTTCCCGTGTCGATCCGCGATCGGGACGGCACCGAGGTGGTCCACGCCGACATCACCGTGTGGATCTCGCGATCACACTGACAGTGGCCACCGGCCACTGTCAGTGTGATCTGTCAGGACGCCCGTCCACCGAAGGGCGCAATTCGATTACACCGTTCGATACGGCGCCTCTCGCCCGCGACGGCCCATACTCGACAGATGAAGATTTACGACGCGGTCGTTGTCGGTGGCCGAGGCGCGGTCGGCACTCTCCTCGCCGGACATCTTGCAGAAGATGGACTCACCGTCCTCGCGGTCGATCGAACCCCTGCGCCCGAAGGTCCGTCTCCGTACGACCACGCTGTCGGCAACGTCGACAGACCCAACGAGCCATTGCGTAGGACCATGAAGGCCGCGCCGATCGTCGTCCTCGCCGTGCCGGAATCGGTGGCGCTGTCATTGCCGGCCGAACTCGTCGGCCCGAACTCGCTCGTCGTGGAGACTCTGTCCGTGAAGTCGAATTTCGCCGCTCGGGTCGACGAATCATTCGGTACTGGGACAGTTCTCGGGATCAACCCCATGTTTGCACCCTCCCTCGGCATGGCGGGGCGGCCCGTGGCCGCCGTGGAGCACCGCGGCGGAGTGGCCGCTGACGAATTCATGGATCGACTCTCCAGATGGGGTGCGACAGTCGTGCACG
Organism: Rhodococcus sp. G-MC3; assembly: GCF_030063335.1. Taxonomy (GTDB): domain Bacteria; phylum Actinomycetota; class Actinomycetes; order Mycobacteriales; family Mycobacteriaceae; genus Rhodococcoides. Next base: position 97,499 of record NZ_JASISW010000004.1, read on the forward strand.
TCGACGCCGACCAGCACGACCGACTGGCGGCCGCGACACAGGCACTCACGCATGCGAGCGTTCTCGCTTTCGGAGTTGCACTCTCGACTCTCGATGTGAGCGCCGAACTGGTCGACGCGGTTTCACCGCCGCCCGCCCGCACCACCCTTGCACTGCTCGCACGAATTTGCGGTGGCGAACCCGAGGTGTACTGGGACGTCCAGGCGGGTAACCCCTATGCGGCGTCTGCCCGCCGCGCTCTCGCCGACGCAGTCCGAGAACTCGACGACACGGTCGCCACCGGTTCGGAACCAGCGTTCGCGGCGCTGGTGCAACGAGCAGGCGCAGGAGTTCCCGATGGGGACAGGTATCGCACGCTGTGCGCCTCGATTTTCGGTATCGTTCGAGAAACACCAGGTGAAAGGGGCCGGGCATGATCGAGCATCCGCCGCTTCCCGCTTATGACTCCACTGATGAAGTAGAAAGTGCCATCGTTTCCCGCCTGGCCGGCAACTGGGCCAATCGCGCCACGGTGAAAAAGCCCGAACCCGACCTCGACGACCTGTTCGACCATGTCAAACACGACTATCCGGAGGCGTTGATTCCTTTCGCCGAACACGAGACGTACCGGGCACTGCCGGAATCGACGAGAGCACGAATTCGGGCGTGGGGATGGATTTCCTTCAACAAGAACGTGATGGACGTCGAACAGCACGTGGTCAATCCTGGTTTCTCGCTCCTTGCGCAGGACGCCTTCGACACTGGAATGGGTGACACGCTCGCCATCGCCGTCACGCAGGCAATGGTAGACGAGCAGTACCACACCCTCATGCACTTGAACGCGAGCGCGCTGACGCGACGCCAACGTGGGTGGGCAATGCCCGATCGTGCGCTTCCGTTCAGCGCTGTGGTGCGTAAACAGCGCGCCACCCAACTCGAGGCGTCGAACCCGTCCGATGCTGCGTTGAGTGCACTCGCGTACACGACGGTCGCTGAAATCTCGATTACGTCCTACCTCGATCTGATCGAGGACAACGACATGATCCAGCCCGTCAATCGTGCGACGGTCAAGCTTCACAATCGCGACGAGTATTGCCATGCCTCCATCGCCGACGAGATGGCCGCGATCGTGTTCGGCAGTCTCGACGCGTCGGACCGACGTTTGTTTCTGGACGGACTTGCCGATGGAATGGAAGCATTCTCCGGTACGGATTTCTCGACGTGGTCGACGATTCTGCGTGCCGAGAATGTCCCCGATTTCGAACGCATGCTCAGCGACGTGATTGCGGACGGCAGTCGCAAGCACATGGTCCAGGATTACAGCGGAATACGGTCGTTGTGCCGGAAACTCGACGTCGAGGATGAAATTGGAATCGCATGGTCGTGAATGCCCGACGCGGTATTCGTCGGCCGCCAGGTAACATTTTCGGCGGATACCGGGATGGACTACTGAAACGAAAGCACCTCGTGTCTTCAGCCCGCACACACACCGACCGCACGGAGCATTGATGCCACAGTCCGAGGACGCAGCTGTACTGGTGGAGGACGTCCACAAGTCCTTCGACGACGTCCATGCGCTCCGTGGGATCAGTTTCTCGGCTCCGCGGGGGTCGGTACTGGGCATACTCGGCCCGAACGGCGCGGGCAAGACAACCATGGTCAAGGTTTTGGCGACGCTGATCGCGCCCGATTCGGGGCGTGCTGTGGTCGCCGGATACGACGTCGCCTCCGACGCGCCTGCAGTTCGGCGGTCGATCATGATGACCGGGCAATATGCGGCCCTGGACGACACCCTCTCCGGCCGCGAGAACATCGAACTCTTCGGTCGTCTGATGGGGCTCGACAAGAAGGCTTCCAAGACTCGTGCTCACGCGCTCCTCGAGGAATTCGACTTGCTCGACACCGGCAAACGACCGGTACGCGGCTATTCGGGAGGAATGCGCCGACGTATCGACATTGCGTGCGGTCTGGTCGTTCGCCCCAAGATCGTCTTTCTCGACGAACCGACCACGGGCCTCGACCCTCGATCGAGACAGGGCGTCTGGTCACTCGTCGAAGCATTGAAGGCTCAGGGAATCACTGTTCTGCTCACCACTCAGTACCTCGAAGAGGCGGATGTGTTGAGCGACAACATCATCGTCATCGACAAGGGCACCGTCATCGCCGAGGGCACCAGTGACCAACTCAAAGCAATGACCGGTGGAAACTTCTGCGAAGTGGTTCCTGTCGACCCGGACCAACTGCACGCCGTGGTGCGTGTTCTGGCCGAGCTGGTGCCGACCGCAGTGGCACAGGATCTCGCACAGGGCGCCGACAGATTGTCCATCCCGGCCCCGGACGGAGCAGGCACTTTGTCCGAGGTGCTCAGGCGGATCGATCACGCTGGGATTCCGCTCGCCGACATCGCATTGCGTCGACCCTCGCTCGACGACGTCTTCCTGTCGCTGACCGGCCACACGAACACGGTGTCGACCCAGTGACGACGGTGTCCCGTAGACCACGATCGGTCGCGGACGACGCGGTCACAACCAATCTGGAACACACGGCACAACGCAAGTCGCGATTCGAACCGTCGGGGTTCGTGCAGTGGCGAGTGCTGACCGCGCGGACTATCCGAACGATGGTCCGCAAGGGTGAGCTTCTGGTCGCCATCCTGGCGCCGCTCATCTTCACGATCGGGTTCTACCTGCCGTTGAAGTTCGTCATGTCGATTCAGGGCATCGACTACGCCCAGTTCTTGATGCCGATCATCGTCCTGCAGGCCATGGCTTTCACTGCCATCTCGTCCGCGCAGCGAGCCTCGACCGAAGCGATGACGGGACTCTCCACCCGATTGAAAACCATGCCGGTCGTCATCGGTGCGCCCTTGATGGCCCGCATGTCGAGTGCATTCATCCGTTCGACTGTCACGCTGACCGCTGCTCTGCTCTACGGGTACGTGATCGGATTCCGGTTCACGGCAGGCGCTGGGCAGGCTCTGTTGTTCGGTGCGATGGCGTTGGCGATCAGCACGGTGCTCTCGTTCGGGGCGGATGCTATCGGGACGCTGTCCAAGAGTCCTGAGGCAACAAGTCAGGCACTGACACTGCCACAGCTGATTCTCGGCATGGCGTCGACGGGCTTCGTGCCCGAAAGCGGATTCCCGGAATGGATCCGCCCCTTCGTGCGTAATCAGCCGATCTCGCAGTTCTCGGCCGCGATGCGAGACATGGCCGAGGGCTCGCTCAGCTTCTCGGTGATCTTCCCTGCTCTTGCGTGGATCGTAGGTCTCTCGCTCGTGCTGATTCCCCTCGCTCTCTGGGCGAGCTTGCGACGGAGAGACTGACCATGACAGACCTGCAACTCAACCGCAGTCGTGCGAGCACCCTCGACTTTCCGGAGCCGACGAATCCGCTGCCGGAGTCGTCGGCGAGAGCACTGTGGACACACAGCCTCATCCAGTGCAAGCGTCTGCTGACCCGTTGGTCCCGCGATCCGACGACGATGATTCAGGCTTTGCTCTATCCGGCGCTGATGCTGCTGATGTTCCGGGTTGTCCTCGGTGACTCGATTTCAGCGGCGACCGGACAATCTGCGATCTATGGTCAGGTGCCTCTGATTGCGCTCATCGGCGCGATGTTCGGTTCGATCGTCAGTGCCGTCGGCCTGAAGCAGGAGCGCATCAACGGGCTGCTGGCCCGGTTCTGGACTCTCCCGACGCATCGGGCTGCGGGTCTGGCCGGCCGGATGATGGCAGAAGCCGTCCGCGTGTTCGTCACGACCATCGTGATCGTCGCGATGGGCTTCGTGCTCGGTTTTCGCTTCAACGAAGGATTGCTCGCCGCGGTCGGTCTGATCCTGTTACCGATCGTTTTCGGCCTCGGGTTCGCGGTGTTGGTTACATTCCTGGCGACCGTTGCCGGGGACGCTCCGCTCGTCGAACTGGTCTCGATTCTCTGTACGCTTCTGCTCTTCTTCAATTCAGGATTTGTCCCGGTGTTGGCATACCCACCTTGGCTACAGCCTGTCGTCGCCGCTCAACCGATGTCGTGCGCAGTCGATGCAATGAAAGCTCTCGCTCTCGGAGGACCCACGATGACACCCATACTTCAGACCTTGGCGTGGTCGTTGGGCCTCGTTGTAATATTTCTCTACCCGGCTATCAAGGGCTACAAGCGCGCGTCATCGTCCGCGTGAGCGCTCTGCGCGGTTCGACACCGTCCGTGACCGCCGTCATCCCCGTCAAAAATGCGATCGCACTTCTCGACCTCCAGCTGGCCGCGCTGGCCGAACAGGATTACACCGGATCCTTGGACGTCGTCGTTTCCGACAACGGTGGCAGCCCCGAACTGGCCGAGCACATCGCGTCCCACCCACTTCGGTCCAGGCTCGATCTGCACTACGCGGACTCCTCGGACCATTCGGGTGCCGCCTACGCGCGTAATCGCGGAGCGGAGATCGCGAACGGGACATTCTTGGCCTTCTGTGACGCGGACGATGTTGTGCATCCAGGCTGGATCAGCGCACTTGTCGAGCTGGCACAACTCCACGATGTAGTGGGAACGGCCGTGGAGACCGCGAGCATCAACCCTGCTCACGCTCTGGCGTGGACTCCGACGACTCGTCCCGAGAGACAGGGAAAGAGTCCTTTTCTCCCGTTCGCGATCGGTGCAAGCCTCGGTTGTTGGTCGGAGGTGTATCGACAGTTGGGCGGCATGGACAACGAGTTCACCACCAGCCAGGACGTGGAATTCAGTTGGCGGGCCCAGCTCAGCGGTTTCTCTTTGGGCTTCAGCAACGAGGAACTCGTCGCGTACCGGTTGAGAGACGAGTTCCGCCCGCTCATGCGGCAGGCGCACAATCTCGGTTACGGATTCGCGAAACTTCAAGGAATTTATCGTAATCAGGGTTGTCCTCCCGTAAGCGTGAGGAAGGTGATTTATTGGTGGTCTTTACTGCTATTGGGTAATCCGCTTGTTCCATCGTTCATAACCAAGATTTCACGTGGTCAGTGGCTACGAGCGGTTGCCGCTCACACCGGCGAAATACGGGGTGGAATAAAATATCGAACGTTCGGCTGGTAGCGATTTGCTATTTGCGTCGAGGCCCGCGATGCTGAATTGTCGGGTCGATACAATCAACGTGACTTAGTAAACATTTCGAAACGCTGTGTTGCACGATACCGCCGGTGAACTCACCGCAGCGGGAATTCGAGAGTATGGGAGCCCGTAGTGAGGATCAGCTGCACCGTGAGCGGCAAACGAGCGTTTTCGATCCTCCTATCGTTATTGCTCTTGACCGGCGCCGGAGCATTCGTGCTCGCACCCAGTGCTGCAGCACAGCCGGCCGTCGCTCCTTCCCAATCGGCATGGCTCGATCGCATGGGCACCCCCGTCGAAGGAACCAACGACTGGTCGTGCGTGCCGTCGGAGGCACACCCACGACCAGTGGTTCTGGTTCACGGAACCGATACCGACATGCAGGAGAGCTGGCCGACCCTGGCGCCGGAGCTGGCATCCCAGGGCTACTGCGTGTTCGCACTCAACTACGGCGCAATGCCCGTGATCTGGGATCCGAGCCACCTTGTGTGGGGCATCGACGACATCGCGAAGTCCGCAGGCGAGCTCGGGCAGTTCGTCGACACGGTACTCCAGAGCACCGGTGCAAGCCAGGTCGATCTCATCGGCCACTCCCAGGGCGGAACCATGGCCCGCCAGTACCTCAAGTTCAACGGTGGTGCAGATCCAACGGATCCGACACGAAGCAAGGTCCACCAGCTCGTGACACTCGGAGCAACCAACCACGGAACGAGCTTCAACGGGCTGCAGCAGCTCTACATGCTCGCTACCTCGCTCGGTTTGCCACGAGAGTTCACCTCCCAACTCGTGTTCGGCATCGCAGGCACCCAGCAATTGATCGGTTCGCCCATTCTCAAGAACCTCAATGCCGGCAGTGAAGTCATGCCGGGCGTCGACTACACCGTGATCGCGACCCGAGACGACAACGTCGTGACACCGCCGGAACGTACGTTCCTGGACGACGGTGGCAATGGTCAGGTCACCAACCAGTGGGTTCAGGATCTGTGCCCGGCCAATCAGTCCTCTCACATGGGATTGACGAGCGACCCGGACGTTGCCTACATGATCAGCGACGCCCTGGATCCGACATACCAGGACAGCAACCCGCTGGTGTGCGCCGAGCCGTCCTGAGCTCTCCCAGATCGGGCCGGCCATACCTGCCATGGCAGGCATGGAACACTGCGAGCGTTCTACTCCTACGCCGACCACGGAGCAGCAGAATCACGGCTTGTTCGTACGACGAAAACCAGATCCAGTTCCTCCAGGTCGAGCACTGCAGACGACTCCGTGACGACGTGAGATACCCAATCTCGCTCGATCAGCGGCATCGGGTCCAGTGCGCCGTCGTGCACGACGAACGCTGCGCCCGCTGCGGCAGCGACCACCATCCCCAGGCCCTCCCACGCCTGCGACGCCCGGTCCAGGAAGCGCAACGCCACCAGCACTCGTGATTCATGGGTCACGGTCCAGTCCGCCGCACGCCCGTGGGCCAGGACGGTCGCCTGGCGATGAGAAATGACAGTCTCGGATCCCTGGTCCAGGATTACGACTGCGTCGTCGTCGGGGATCAGCAGTCGAGTCCGCGTTGCGTAGTCCAGCGCCCGAGACGACTGCGCTGCAATAGCCGCAGCGACCGCTGGATCGTCCACATGGACGATCTCTCGACCCCCAGCATTTCGGGGTGACAATGCAGCGTCGGTGCGTCCGCGGGATATCGACTTCGTCAGCACTGCATCGACTGTGGTACCCGAATCCGCCCCGAATACGGTCGCTGCGCCTGCGCACCACACCGCCCACATAGCGACGACGCGTTCGTCCGCCGCCGGAATGTCGATGACAACTCGATCGCCTGGCCCGATCCCCCGCGATACCAAGTAGCGCGCAAGGCGCGCGGCCCGATTCGCGGCGTCGAGATAGCTCGTCTCCGTCCCATCGCCGACGATCGCCGGCGCATCCGGTTCGGCTTCGACCGATGACTCGAACAGTTGCGGCAGCGTCTGGACGCGTGGAGAAAGCGACGAGGCGCCAAGTCCATCGAGGCCGGCATCGGGCCTCGCCCGACCGATCGGCCCGACGAGGATGTCGCCGACGTCGATATCTTCGACAATGGTGTCCGTGGCCTGGGCAACGACGTGCAGCATCAGTGTCAGCCCCTCCGCGAAAGCCTCGACGGTGGCCCGTTCGTAGAGATCAGTCGAGTAGACGATCGTGCATGTGAGGCTGGAGTCTCCATCGCCGGAGTACCGGTCCGCGAACACGATCTGAAGGTCGTAGTTGGCGGTGGGGTCGACAGTGTCCATTCCCGAAATCGAGAGGCCTGGAAGGTCTAGCCAACTTGCTCCGTGGTTTTGGAGCGCTACGACCACCTGGAAGAACGGCGACTTCGATGCCGAACGCGGAGGATCGAGCAGGTCGACGATGCGCTCGAATGGCACGTCGGAATGCGCGAACGCATCCAGATCGGTTTCACGCGCGATCCGGAGGACTTCGGACACCGTGACGTTGGGCAATATCGGAGTCCGTAGGACGAGGGTGTTCACGAACATTCCGACGATATCGTCGAGCGCTGATTCACCTCGTCCTGCGACGGGCGTGCCGACGGCGATGTCCTCGTCGCCCGAAAGCCTCGCCAACAGAATGGCAACAGCGGTGTGCAGAGCCATGAACAACGTCGAGTTATGCTCACGAACAACAGCACCGAGGGATGTCAGCAGCGAGCCCTCGACGACAAATTCGTGGGTCGCACCGAATCCGGTAGGAGCGAGCGGCCGCGGCCTGTCGGTTGTGATGCCGGCTTGCTCGCCTAGGGTGGCCAGTGTGTGTCGCCAGAAGTTCTCTTGATTGTGAAGAATCGACGTCGCGTCGTCTGCGTCGCCGAGAACCTCTCGCTGCCACAGCACGAAGTCTGCGTATTGGACGTCGAGAGGCGCCCACTCCGGTGTTCTCCCCAGCGATCGCGCAGCGTAGGCGGTCATCAGATCACGGGTGAGCGGCCCGATCGAAAAACCGTCGGCCGCAATGTGATGCACGACGAATACCAGGATGTGGTCCGCGTCGGAGAGTTCGAGCAGCCGTACGACCAGTGGGACCGAGACAGTGACGTCGAACGATGTGGTCACGATGCTGCGCACCCGCACCGCGACGTCGTGCTCCCCCACCGGCTCCGATGTCAGGTCGAATTCGATGTCGGCGACAGGAACGACCTGTTGTGACCCGACTCCGTTCACATCCGGGTAGCGGGTGCGCAAGGTCTCGTGACGGGTGATCACATCGCCCAGGGCGAGCGCGAGCGCTGCGGTGTCGAGCGCTCCGCGCAGGCGAAGGGCACACGAGATGTTGTAGGCGCCCGATGCCGGGTCGAGACGATTGAGGAACCACATTCGCTGCTGCGCGAGCGAGAGCGGAATGACCTCGGGCCGGGCGCGCGCAACGAGTTCACTTCTGCCGCCTGCACCGACGTTCGTTTCGAGACGGGCGGCAAGGACTGACACCGTCGATGCCTCGAACAGCAGGCGAACGACGACGACGGTGTCGAGCGCAGTCCCCAGTCTCGACACCACCCGGGTCGCACCGAGCGAGTTTCCGCCGAGCGCAAAGAAATCGTCGTCGGCTCCGACGTGGTCGAGCCCGAGGACTTCCGCAAAGACGTCCGCCACCACTTGCTCGACTGCATTGGACGGTGCCCGGAACTCGGACTGCACGAAAGTAGGTGCTGGAAGGGCATTTCGGTCCAATTTTCCATTGACCGTCAGCGGAATTTCCTCGATCGACACGAACGCCGACGGCACCATGTAGTCCGGAACCCGCGCTCCGACGTCGCGGCGAAGCTCGCCTGGATCCGGCGCGGCCCCTGGGGCGAACACCACGTACGCGACCAACCGAACTCCGGCAAACGGGTCGTCCCGAAGAACAACTGCAACCGAGGACACGTCGGGCAGCGCGGCGATCGCCGCTTCCACCTCGCCGAGTTCGATTCGAAAACCTCGCACCTTGACCTGCTCGTCGGAGCGGCCGAGATACTCGAGTTCCCCCGACTCCGTCGTCTCGATCCACCGAGCGAGATCACCGGTGCGGTACAGCACGCGTCCGTCCCTGCCGAACGGGTCGGCAACGAACCTCGTGGCGGACAAGGCCGGACTGCTGACGTAACCCCTCGCCAGCTGACCACCAGCTATGTACATCTCGCCTGCGACACCGATGGGGACGGGCCGCAGTCGGCGGTCGAGGATGTAGATGCTGAGGCCGGGTATTGGGGCACCAATCATGGATGCAGTTGGGGCACCAATCATGGATGCAGTTGGGGCACCAATCATGGATGCAGCTGGGGCACCAATCATGGACGCAGCGGGGGCATCTCGCGCCAACAGCACGCGGGTCGAGACGTGCACGGTCGTCTCGGTGATTCCGTACAGGTTCACCAACGTGGGTCCCGCGCGGTGGTCTGTGCCGTCACCGTGACGGTCGAACCAAGTGTGCAACCGTCGGCGCTCCAGCGCTTCTCCGCCGAAGAGTATGTACCGCAACGACAGCGACGCAGCAGGCATCACGCGGTCGACCTCGGCCAACTGATAAAACGCAGACGGGGTCTGATTCAGTACGGTGATGTGTTCCGTTTCCAACAGCGCACGGAAGCCCTCCGGTGAGCGCGAGGTGAAGTAGTCGACCACGACCAGTGTGCCGCCGTATAGCAATGGTCCCCACATTTCCCACACCGAGAAGTCGAATGCGTACGAATGGAACATCGTCCAGACATCGCTCGACTCGAAGCCGAATGTCTCCTCTGTGTTTGCGAATAGCTGCACAACATTTCGGTGAGTGACCGCGACGCCTTTCGGCCTACCGGTGGATCCTGAGGTGTAGATGACGTAGGCGACATTGTCGGGTGTCAGCGGCGCACGCCTGTCCTCGTTCGTCACCATTCGCCGGTCCATGCCGTCGTGATCGAACGTGTCGAGGTCGAGCACCGGGATCGCACCGAAGTCCACGGTTGCCACGAAGTCCACGGGCGAACTGGAGGTGACGCCAACGAGAGGTTGGGCGTCGTCGAGCATGAAGGCGATCCGGCCCGGCGGGTATGCAGGATCGACGGGGAGGTATCCCGCACCCGACGCCGAGACCGCCAGCAACGCGATCACCAGCTCGGCGGATCGTGGAAGTGCAACGGCCACCAGTGTCTCCGGACCGGCGCCGAGCGAGATCAGGTGCCGGGCAAGCGCATTGACTCGGTCCCCCACCTCGCGGTACGTCCACGATCGACCGTCGAATCGCACCGCGACTCGATCCGGACCGGACGCGCAGGACGCCGCGAAGCGATCCACGAGAGTCGTGTCGTTGTCCGATATTCCTGGCCCGGATGCGCTCCACTCGTTCACGATGCGGTCGCGCTCGACGCTCGGCATCGACTCGATGTCCCCGACAGGCCGGTTCGGCCCGTCGAGGAGGCCTTCGATCAATCGTACGAATCCCGAAGCGAATCGCTTGATCGTCGAGCGGTCGAACAGATCGATGGCATAGATGAACTCGACGTTCCAGCCGGATACTTTCCCGGTATCGCCATAGGTGTCCGACACCGTTACCTGCACGTCGAATTTGGCGTGAACCGTATCGAACTCCGTTCCGCTGATGGTCAGGTTCGGCAATTCGAGGTGCGTCTGACCGAGGTTCTGGAATGTGAACATGACCTGAAACAGTGGATGCCGTCCGCGCGCCCGGTGCGGGTCGACGGCTTCGACGATTCTCTCGAAGGGCATATCCGCGTGCGCGAATGCAGAAAGATCGATCTCGCGAACTGCCGACACCAACGAGGAGAACGTATCGGCTGGGCTGACTCGGGTACGCAGAACGAGAGTGTTGACGAACATTCCGATCATGTCGTCGAGCGCTCGGTCGCCCCGTCCTGCCACCGGCGTCCCGATCGCTATGTCCTCCGACGACGACAGTTCTGCCAGCAGGACAGCCAGCGCGGAGTGCATCACCATGAAGGGTGTCGTGCCGGTGCGATGAGCGAACGCTGTTATGCGCGTTCGTAGTTCATGATCGATCGATACCGAAGAGGCCGCACCGAGAGTGGACGCCTCGGTGCGGCGAGGGCGATCGGTCGGCAGTGTGATCTCCGCAGGCAGATCAGCCAAATGATCTTGCCAATAGTTGATCTGGGTGGATGCAACCGAGTCCGGGTCGTCCTCGGATCCGAGGACTTCACGCTGCCAGAGCGCATAATCCGCATACTGCAATGCCGGACGAACCCATCCAGGCTCTTGGCCGATGGTCCGCGCAGCATAGGCGCGCACGAGGTCACGAGTCAGCGGGCCGATGGAGAACCCGTCGACCGAAATATGATGGGCGACGACGACGAGAACATGTTCGGTCGGCGATTCACGGAGCAACCTCGCCCGGACGGGTACCGCCGTGGTGACATCGAATCCGGCCTCCACCATGGCGAGCATCCGTTCGGTGGTTCGCACCGGATCGATGTCCTCGAGGTGAAGGACCACGCCCTTCTCGGCGATGGGCTCGATCAGCTGAGAACCGACACCGGCGACGTCGGGATACACAGTCCGCAGGATGTCGTGGCGCGCAGTGACATCGCCGAACGCGCGAACGAACGCGTCGACGTCGAGTTCGCCGGTCAGACGAATGGTCACCGGGACATTGTGGGCGGCGGAGTCCGGTTCGAGGCGGTTGAGGAACCACATTCGCTGCTGCGCCAGCGACAGTGGAACCGGCGACTCGTGGTCTTCACGCGCAACGATGGCGGGTCGCACGACCGAACCCGGCTCGAGTTCCACGCTCTCGGCGAGCATCTCGACGCCAGGAGCGTCGAACACGGCCCGAAGTGAGACTTCGGTTCCCAGCGCTGCGCTCAGCCGAGCTACAACTCGCGTGGCCATGAGCGAGTTGCCACCGAGGGCGAAGAAGTCGTCGTCCAGACCGACGCGATCGACGCCGAGCAGGTCCCTGTAGACACCGGCGACGAGTTCCTCGATCGGCGTCGACGGCGGTCGGAAGACTTTGACCTGAAAAGCAGGCGCCGGCAGCGCGCTCCTGTCCAACTTCCCGTTCGGTCCGACGGGAAGCGCGTCGAGCACCATCACCGTACTGGGGATCATGTAGTCCGCGATCGTGCCTGCCGCCGAGTGGCGAACCGCATCCGGGTCAAGAGTCGAACCTGATTCAGGCACGACGTACCCCACGAGAACATCGCCGACGACCGTATCGGCCCTGAGGACAACGACTGCGTGAACGACTCCTGGATATGCCGCCAGCGCCGATTCGATCTCACCGAGTTCGATACGCTGCCCTCGAAGCTTGACCTGGAAGTCGCGCCTGCCGACGTAGTCCAGTTCACCGGCGCGAGTCCATCGCACCAGATCTCCGGTGCGATACAGCCGGCCGCCGTCTCGATCGAACGGATCTGCCACGAACCGCTCCGCGGACAAATCCGGCCTTGCCGCATAACCACGTGCAAGCTGCACACCGGCGAGATACAGCTCACCCACCACACCGGGCGCCACCGGCCGAAGCCGACCGTCGAGGACGTAGGTCCTCGTGCCTGTCACGGGACGGCCGATGGGCACGCTCACGCTGTCGGTCTCCGTGTAACGGTGAGCGGTCACATCCACTGCAGCCTCGGTCGGACCGTAGAGATTCACCACCCGGACCGACGGCAGTACCCGGACGATATCGCGCGCGGTGGCCGCAGGTAAGGCTTCGCCCGATGCGACGATCCACCGCAGCGACTGCGCGCTCGATGCTGCGGTCTCCGCTGCGAACACCGCCAGCATCGACGGCACGAAATGAGCAACCGAAACGGATTCGGACCGCAAGAGTTCGGCAAGATACTTCGGATCTCGGTGTCCGTCCGGCCGCGCGATCACCATTCGCGCACCGATCTGCAACGGCAGAAACAGTTCCCACACCGAGACGTCGAACGTTACCGGTGTCTTCTGAACCACCACATCGCCGCGAGTGAACTCGTACTCGGTCCGCATCCAGTTCAATCGGTTGACGATCGCCCGGTGACTGACCACTACGCCTTTCGGCTGCCCGGTGGATCCAGAGGTGAAGAGAACGTAGGCTGCTGAGTCCGGACGTGGAGCTGAGTCCGGGTGGACAGGCGACTCGGCAGCCGGAAGCGCGCCGAGCGTTGAAGTGTCGACCTCGAAGATCCGAAATCCCTTCATTGCCACACCGTCTCGCGAGGTGGTCAGCACCATCGACACCTGCGCCACCTCCAACACGGTGCGCACGCGATGATCCGGTTGACCGGGGTCGACGGGTACGTAAGCACCACCAGCCGCAATCACCGCATAGATGCCGACAACCAGCTCCACCGACCGCGCCATCGCGACGGCAACGGTGGACTCGGGCCCGATTCCCTCGGAGATCAAGTAGCGAGCAAGCCTGTCGACGCGAGAATCGAAATCGCCGTACGTGATCGACTCACCTTCGAAGGTGATCGCCACCGAGTCCGGCGACAATGCCACCTGCGATCGATACCGGTCGAGCAGGCGCTCGTCCGTCGCCGGAGCATCGGTGCGGTTCCATTCGTGGACAACCGATTGCAGTTCGTTGCCGACGAGGACGTCGACGTCGCCGACCAGTGCGGACTGGTTGTCGACAAGTGCCTCTAGAATCCCGACGAAGCGCTGACCGGCCGCAATGATGGTCGACTCGTCGAACAGGTCGGTGAGATAGAGGAACTGCGCCATCATGCCGAGCGGCTCCCCCGAACCGTCGAAATCCTCCGAGATGGTCAGGTAAAGATCGAATTTCGACAGTCCGGTTTCGAGTTCCATCGCCGCCGCACCGATGTTCGGCAACTCGACGGTGATTCGCTCCAGGTTCTGAAAGGCCAACATCACCTGGAATAGTGGCTGACGAGCTGTGGACCGCGGTGGATCGAGAATTTCCACCAACCGCTCGAAGGGAATGTCGGCGTTGGCGATCGCGTCGAGATCGACTTCGCGAACCGACGCGATCAACTCGCGAACGGATACCGAATCGAGAACCTCCGTCCGCAACACGAGAGTGTTGACGAACATCCCGATCACGTCGTCGAGCGCCCGCTCACCTCTGCCCGCGACCGGAGTTCCGATAGTGATGTCCTGGCTGCTCGACAATCGCGCCAGCAACAGCGCGAATGCAGCGTGCACGATCATGAACGGTGTGCATCCGAGTTCCAGACCCAACGCGACTATGGCTCGATGAAGTGCACCGCTGACACCGAACGCGTGCCGTGCACCCCGTTCTGTCGGAACAATCGGGCGCGCACGGTCCAGGGGAAGGTCCACGTGTTCCGCGATACCGTCCAATGCGCGAGTCCAGAAGCGAACCTGCCGGTTGATGATCGAGTCGGGATCGGATTCGTCACCGAGCATACGACGTTGCCACACTGCGTAATCGGCGTACTGAACCGGCAGAGGTTGCCACGACGGAGCCAACCCGGCAACCCTGGCCGAGTAACCGGTCACGATGTCGCGCATCAGCGGACCCATCGAGAACCCGTCGGCCGCAATGTGATGCACGACCACCGCGAGGATGTCCTCGCCGCCACCCAACCGATACAGATGCGCGCGAAAGGGTGCTGCGTGCGCGAGTACGAATCCGCCGAGCACCATGTCGCGGATCGATCGAAGGGCCTCTGCTTCGGAGCTGTGCTCGACGCCGAGTTCGAACGGACTGGACTCCAGGGGAAGGATCACCTGGTATCCGACGCCGTCGACTTCGGGATACACCGTCCGAAGCGGTTCGTGTCGACGTCGGACATCGTCGATTGCGCGTGTCAGCGCACCCACATCCACATCGCCGGTCAGCCGGACGACGATAGGAATGTTGTAGGCGGCGGACTCCGGCTCGAACTTGTCGAGGAACCACATCCGTTGCTGAGCGAGGGATAGTGGGATGTCGATAGGTCGTTCGCCTGCCACCAAGGAGATGCGCCCACCGGTACCGACGGAGCTTTCCACCAACGCTGCGAGGCCCTCGACGGTCGACGAGTCGAAGATCGACCGCACCGGGACCGGCGCGTCGAGTTCGGCGCCGACTCTGGAAACGATCTGCGTTGCGACGAGGGAGTTGCCACCCAAAGCAAAGAAATCGTCGTCGAGGCCAACTCCGCTGACGCCCAGTACGTCACCGAACACCCGTGCCACGACCTGTTCGGTCGGCGACACCGGCTTCCGAAAGCGTCGGCGCTCGAACAACGGCTCCGGCAGCGACTTTCGATCCAATTTTCCGTTCACCGTGAGCGGAATCTCGTCCAACACCACGAAGGCCGTGGGAACCATGTACTCCGGCAACAGCTTTTCGACCCCGGACCTGACCGACTCCGAGACCACCGGACCAACCAGGTAGGCCACCAACCGGAGCACTCCGGGCGAATCCTCACGCACGATCACCGCCGCCGCAGTCACTCCATCCTGCGCCGACACCGCGGCCTCGATCTCACCCAGCTCGATGCGGAAACCACGGACTTTCACTTGATCGTCCGCACGTCCGAGGTAGATCAACTCCCCCGCGCTCAACTCCCCCGCGCTCAACACCCCCGCGCTCAACTCCCCCGCGCTCAACTCCCCCGCACCCGGCTCGCCGGCTACCCACCGTGCCACGTCCCCGGTCCGATACAACCTCCCTGGACCGAAGGGATTCGCCACGAACCGGTGTGCGGACAGATCTGCACGTCCGAGATAGCCGCGAGCCAACTGTCCACCCGAGATGTACATCTCACCTGCGACACCTGTCGGAACCGGCCTCAGACGTCGGTCGAGTACGTACACGCCGAGGCCCGAGATCGGGACTCCGATCAGCGACGCAGAACCGACCGACGTCGCCGACAACACACGGAAGGACACATGCACGGTGGTCTCGGTGATGCCATACATGTTGACCAGCCGCGGCCCCGCCTCGCTACCGTCGCCGTAACGGTCGAACCACTCCGACAATCGGCGCGGCTCCAACGCCTCGCCGCCGAAGATCACGTATCGGAGAGCAAGTTCGCTCGGATCTGCATTCTGCGCACGATCGAACTCTGCCAGTTGATAGAACGCTGACGGCGTTTGATTCAGAACCGTCACACCTTCGTTCACCAACAATTCACGGAATTCCGCGGGAGAACGAGAAGTGAGGTAGTCCACCACCACCACTGTGCCGCCGCGCAGCAGTGGCCCCCACAACTCCCACACCGAGAAATCGAAAGCATACGAATGAAACATCGTCCACACATCGGCCGACCCGATGGCAAACGGGCCGTCGGTGTTGTCCATCAGTCGCAGCACCGACGCATGCGGAACGAGCACACCTTTGGGCCTACCCGTCGAACCCGACGTATAGATCACGTATGCCAGGTTGCCCGCGCTCAACGAAGCCGGACGATCCGAATCCGTCACCGGACCCGAATCCCACTCTCGCGAACGATCTTCGGATACATCCACTACCGCGATGCCAGCGTCGCGAATGCTTACCATCGACTCGGCGGCCAGAACGTCCGCTGACGTCACCACCGCAACGGGAGCCGCGTCGAGTGTGATGAACTCGATTCGGTCAGCCGGGTACGACGGGTCCACCGGCAGATAACCCGCACCCGACTTCACCGCCGCCAAGACTGCGATTATCAGCTCCGTCGAACGGGGCAAAGCCACCGCCACCAACGAATCGGGCACCGCCCCGGCAGCGATCAACCGCCGCGCAAGACGGTTGATCGCTGCGTCGAGCTCGATGTAGGTCAACGACTCTCCGGCACACCGCACGGCTACAGCATCAGGATGCGCAGCCACCGCCGCGTCCAGCCGATCGACCAGAGTTCCAACACCCGGTGACACATCAGGGCCAGACGAACTCCACCGCATCGACGTCCGCTCACGCGTGATCGTGTTCACGATCTCGATATCACCCATAGCGACAGAAGCGTCGGCGACAATACTCGTCACTATTGCGACGAACTGATCACCGAAGGACTTCACCGTCGACGCATCGAACAAATCCGTCGCGTAGTTGAGGTAACACGTCAACCCGCCGCTGCCCTGAGCTTCTTCGAAAGTGAACTGAAGGTCGAACTTCGCGATCTCGGCGTCGAACGGAACGGGCTCGACCGCCAGACCCGGCATGTCGAACGTGCTTCGATCAAGATTCTGAAACGCCAGAACGACCTGGACCAGCGGATGACGGGCCTGCGAACGATGCGGCTCCAGAATGTCGACGAGTCGTTCGAACGGCACATCGGCGTTCGCGAAGGCTTGCAGATCGACCTCGCGTACATGCTGGAGCACGTCTTCGAATCGCATGCCCGGTGACGTTTCGGTGCGCAACACGAGCGTGTTGACGAACATACCGATCACGCCGTCGAGCTCGGCCTGCCCCCGACCCGCAACCGGTGTTCCGATTGCAACATCGTCCGACGCGGACAACCGTGAAATCAGAACAGCCAGTGCAGCGTGAACAACCATGAACAGCGTCGAGTGTGCTTGACGTGCAAGCTTGTGCAACCCGAGATGCAGTTCTGGCGACACCATGAACTGCGTTGTGCGGCCACGTTTCGTCGCGATCGCCGGACGCACGTGATCGAATGGAAGCTCGAGCTGATCTGTGAGCCCTGACAGCTGCCTCTTCCAATAACCTACCTGCATCGACGCCAACGACGATGGATCGTCGTCGCTGCCGAGCACCTGGCGCTGCCACAGCGTGTAATCCACGTACTGCACCGCGAGAGGCATCCAGGCGGGAGCGTGACCTGCTACGCGAGCCGCATAGGCCGACATTACGTCGGTGGTCAGCGGACGAATCGAAAAGCCGTCCGCTGCAACGTGATGAACAACCAGGACCAACACGTGCTCGGCCTCGTTCAAAGCGAACAACCGCACCCTGACGGGTACCTCGCGGGTGACGTCGAAACCGGCGGAAATCGTCTCCGCGACTACGTCGAGAATGCAGTCTTCGTCGACTCCTTCCGGCAGCAGGTCCAGCGGCGCCCGGCCCGGCGCGAGTACCACCTGCTGCCCGACGCCGTCGACATCGGGGTAGATCGTTCGCAGCGTCTCGTGACGGTCGACGACATCGGCGATCGCTGCCCGCAGAGCGTCGATATGCAGTGCTCCGGTGAGTCGGATGGCGATCGGAATGTTCTCGACAGCCGACTCCGCATCGAACCGATTCAGGAACCACATTCGCTGCTGCGCAGGCGACAGCGGAATCGTCTCGGGCCACAGCGCCGAGCCGAGGATCGGTCTCGTCGAATCAGTTCGGCGCTCGGCCGCGTCGATCAGTCCGGCCCACCCAGCCACCGTCGCGGTGTCGAAGAATTCTCGGACGGCGATGTGCACGTCGAACCGCGCGTTCAGGCGTGCAACGAGCCTCGTCGCACTGAGCGAATTGCCGCCGAGCGCGAAGAAGTCGTCGTCGCGGCCCACGAGCCCGACCCCTGACAGATCGGAGAACTCGTCCGCCACAGCGACTTCGATAGCAGAGCGCGGAGCTTGGAAAGTCACCCGTTCGGGCGGAGGTTCGGGCAAGGCTCCACGGTCGAGCTTTCCCGAGTACCCCAGAGGCATCTTTTCCAGGACAATCAACGCGCTGGGCACCATGTAATCGGGCAATGCACTCCGCAGGCCCTTCCACAGATCGTCCAGTTTCAGATTCCCTTCGCGGGAAGGGACCACATATCCCACGAGGCGTTCGCTGCGAAGGACGACGACGCTCGCCGACACCGAATCATGCTGGCCGAGAATCGATTCGATCTCACCCAGTTCTATCCGTAGGCCATGGAGTTTGACCTGAAAATCAGTGCGGCCGAGGTAGGTGAGAACACCGAGCCCATCGCGCTTGACGAGGTCGCCGGTGCGGTACATTCGTCCGCCGTTCGAGAACGGATCGGCGACGAACCGGTCGAAAGTCGCGCCTGGTCTCGACACGTACCCTCTGGCCAGCTGAATTCCGGTGATGTACAACTCGCCAACGCTGCCGGACGGCACTGGCTCTAGTCCCCCGCCGAGTACGTGCAGTTCGGTGCCGTCCACTTCGACACCGATGGCGACAGAGGTGGCCCCACTACCGAGAACATGGTGGTGAGTGACGTCGACGGCTGCCTCCGTGGGCCCGTAGAGGTTATGGAGGTCGGCAGCGGAGATGGACGCAAACCGCGACGCTGTCGCGGCCGAAAGTTCCTCGCCCGATGCGAAGACGAGTCGGAGGGAGGGCAGCTCCCGAGTTCCCGGATCGTCGACGAACACCGCGAGCATCGACGGCACGAAGTGCACGACGGATACACCAGTAGTGCGGATCACGTGCGTCAGGTAGGCCGGATCGACATGGCCTCCGGGCTCGGCAAGAACGAGGCGTGCCCCCACTCGAAGCGGCCAGAAGAATTCCCAGACCGAGACGTCGAAGGTGAACGGAGTCTTCTGCAATACGACGTCGTCGACATGCAGCTGATACTGCCGCTGCCGCCAGATCAGGTTCGCCGAGATCGCCGAGTGAGGAACTGCGACCCCTTTGGGACGTCCCGTCGAACCCGAGGTGAAGATCACGTAGGCAAGATTGTCAGCGCGAAGCTCCGACGAACGTTCCTCGGGACGCAGCCTGCTGTCGTCGAACTCGGCGATCTCCGGTGTGTGGACATCCGCCACGGGAACGCCACCGGGCAAAGTCGCGGCGATGTTCGCATCGGTCAGGACCAGTACAGGATCGGCGGTGCGCAGGACGTACTCGAGCCTGTCGCGGGGATGGTCCGGGTCCAGGGGCAGATAGGCGCCGCCCGCTTTGACGATGCCGTACATACCCACAACGAGATCGATGGATCGCCCGAGTGCGAGACCTACGACGCGATCAGGACCGACTCCCAACGACACCAGGTACCGCGCGACCCGATTCGAGCGTTGTTCCAGGTCCCGATAGGTCAAGACCTGTCCGTCACTCTGGAGGGCAACCCTGTCGGGGAAACGGTCGACACAGCGCTCGAAGGCGTCGACCAGTGTGGTCTGCGCCTCAGGAAGGGTTATCGGTGCTTCCGACAGATCTTCGATCGCCCGATCGATGTCGAGGATCGCCGACGCCTCCATCAACAGCGAAGTAACGGCTCGATCGAGTGCACCCTCGTCCGAATCGAGGAGTCCGGGAGCCAGCTCGGCGAGGACCAGAGGGAGGAGAGATTCAGGACCCAGCGCACCGCCCATCGCGGTGTCGAGGCGGTCGAGTTCGTGGTGGAGCATGCGGAACGTGATCGAGACCTCGCCGAAAGCGAGCGCGGATCGTGCAGGTTCGGTCTGGGCCACATCTGCAACGAGCCAAGGCACGTCACTGATCGACAGCGCCCCACCGGCGCCTTGACCAACAACCATGTAAAACGTCCTCCCCAACTCCGAAACTCTCGACAGCGCCGAAACTCTCGGCGGCGCCCGAGTCACGAGGCGTCGTACACGCAACAGCAGTTACTTTCAACCAAGGCTACTGCGACGAATGCTCCCCTCCACACTGGAGGGGAGCATTCGTGAAAACTATCGACTACCGTCGGGTTCCCAGAATTTTCAGATACCCATCGCGCGTGCCAGCACCGGCCACGAGTTCTTCAGATCGTCGCCCCAGTAGCCCCACGAGTGAGTTCCGCTGTCACGGAAGTTGTACGTCGCCGGGATTCCGATTTGGTTCAACTTGTTCTGAAGGTTGTGCGAGCAGTAGTTCGTGGCGGCCTCGATCACACCGCCGATGATGATCTGGTTGGCCAAGGTCGGTACTCGGCCGTCGATGTCGGGGCCGTCGAGATTGTCGTACATGCCGGGCAGGCCGTTGCCGTTGGAGATGTAGAGATCCAATCCGCGAAGGCCTTCGGCGTTGACGTAGGGGTCGTTTTGAGCCCACATCGGGTCGTTGTCCGGTCCGTACATGTTCAGTGTGCTGCCACCGCCGTAGAGCTCCACGACCTGCTTGACGAAGGTCTGACCGATGGGATCACTGGTCTGTGCACAGCCGCTGTAGGCAGCCACGCCGCGGTACAGATCCGGGTTCGCAATCGCGAGCTGCAGTACCGAGGTTCCTGACGACGACAGGCCGGCGATGGTGTTGACACCGTTGGTGCCGAGGGCTGCGTCCACGAGCGGCGGGATTTCCTCCGTCATGAAGGTTTTCCACTTGTTGACTCCCAGAACCGGATCTGCCTGCTTCCAGTCGGTGTAGTAGCTCCACTTGCCACCGATAGGAGACACGACGTTGATGTTCTTGTCACCGAAGAAGTCGTAGGCGTCGGTACGTGCACGCCACGTCGCGGAGTCTTCGCCGCCACCTGCCCCGTTGAGCATGTACAGGGTGGGGCGAGGAGCGCTCGTATCCGCCGGCCGCAGTACGTCCAGCGGAATCTCCTTGTCCATGGAAGCGGAGTACACGTACATGGTGAGTTCGCGGTCGTTCTTGACCTCGATCTTGGTGACCTTCGAACCGTTCGACGACGTGGCCGAGGTCAGTGGAGCCGCATTGGCCACCACGGAGTCGGCGGGATCGGCGGAGGCCGTGGCTGCGACACCGGTGAACGGCACGACGAGCGCGACGGACGCGATCGCCAATCCCTTGACGACGGTGGACAACGTGCGTGGCTTCGATCGACGCATAAGCTTTACTTTCACCATTCTTTGCGATTTCCCAAAATGTGCCGAGCGGACCGATCGCCGGTCGTCCGGCGCTACCTTACCTGGCAGTAGAAGATCGACGCAGTCTCGACATTCGTTACTCGGCCTTCCACTCACCAGCAGCCCTTCTCGCGCTGGTGAGCCGCGACGTCACTGACTACGACGTCTGCGATCGGCGACGTCGAATGAACGAAGGTACGCGAGGTCCGACAGCGATGTCAGCGACGGAGCATCGAGGATTGCGCCGAGGGGTACACGCACACCGAGAGCCGAACCCAGCACGCGAGACAAGGCCATCGCATCGAGCGACGTGCCACCGAGTTCGAAAAAATTGTCGTCTATCGAGGCATTGTCGATGCCGAGGACGCGAGAGACCGCATCGATCACCGCTTGACCGGAGAATTTCACCGAATCGTCTGCCGACCCGTTCTCTCTCGACATACCGGGGGTCGGCATTGCGTCCAGTCGGGATGGCCACGGCATGACCTCGATCCGCCGGATATCTTCGAGCACAGTCGCAATCGATAGTTCAGGATGGGCAGCGAACTGCGCAAGAACGCGATCCAGGGACTCCAGGATTCCTCGCGCCTCCACCCGATCGACAACCTCCTCCATGTATTCGAGACGGATATGGATGTGCGAAGAGGCACTGATCCTCAAAGCAACGGGATAGTGGGTCGATTCCGCGAAAGACATCCCATCGACTCGAAGCCCGTCGATGGACGCTGCCTGGTGGGCAATGCCGGATTCGTCGACTGGGAACGATTCGAACACCGTGAGGCTGTCGAACCGTGCCCCGCGGCCAACCCTGCGCTCGATGGCACTCAAACCCACGTGATGATGCTCCAACAGTGCCACCTGCTCGGCCTGAAGCGTGGAGAGGAAGTCAGCCACGGTGTCTGCCGGATCGAAGCGCACTCGGACGGGAACCGTGTTGATGAACAGACCCACCATCTGCTCCACTCCGACGATGTCGGCAGGTCGGCCGGAAACGGTGGCGCCGAAAACCACATCGTGGCGACCGAGCGTTTTCGCAAGCACCAACGACCACGCAGCCTGAACCAAGGTGTTCATGGTTATCTGCAGTCGTGCTGCAGCCTCGACGAGTGCTGCGGTATCGGACGTTCCAATGGTGTGATCCTGCGCGAGAGCCCAATTCGGGACCGACACGCGAACCTCGTCGGCAAGCAGACACGGATCGCGGACCCCGTCCAGCGATTCGGCCCACGCATCGAGCGAGATGTCTTGGTCGGACGAGGCCAGCCATGCGAGATACGTGCGGTAATCCCGAGGACGCGGCAGAACGTGGTCGTCTCCGTGCAGCGCGTACAGCGCGAGCAGTTCCTGTAACAGGATCGGCATGGACCAGCCATCGAGAACAATGTGATGATCGGTGACGATCAACCGTAGCTCGTTCTGGGACAGCCGAATCACAGTGAACCTCAGCAACGGATCCGTCTCCAGATCGAAGCGGTCGGTCCGGTCCGCCGCGATGGCCGCAGCGAGCCGCTCCTGCCGATCGTCCTCGGATAGTTCGGACAGGTCGATTTCGATCCAACCTGCGTTGTTGTGAGATCGGAGAATCTGGACGGATTCGCCACTCTCCGTCTGAACGAACACGGTACGGAGACTGGAGTGGCGCGACATCAACGCGGTGGAGGCGGATTGCAACCGTGCAACATCGAGGTCTCCGCCCAATGTCAACACGACCTGTGGCGTATAGACATCGACGTTGCGGCCCGCCGCCAGACTGTGGAATCGAAGACCTTCTTGCAGGGGCGTCAACGGCCAGATGTCCAGCACGTCACCATATCGCTGCTCCCACGAATCGATATCCGCCTGAGACACCTCGACCAGCGAAACGTCGGAGGGAGTCAACCCTCCCGCCGTCGCCGATTCTGCGTGCCGAGCCAGCGCTGTCAGTGCAGCAACCCACAGCCTCGACAGTTCCTCTACGTCCGCGGGCTCGACGATCCCCGACGCGTAGGCAAAGCTCGCAGTCAACTCTTCGCCGTCGACACCGTTCACCACCATCGCATTCACGTCGACGACTGCCACCGCGGAGAGATCGTCCGCCTCGGCGTCGACGTCGCCCATGTCCGACGCCGGCAGCCAGCCGAGGTTCATACCCTCGGGCACCTCGCCTGCAGCACCGACACGACCGAGATAGTTGAAGCTCACTTGCGGGTCGGCCGCATCGAGTAGTGGCGATACGTTGTCCGCCATATGGCGCAACAGTCCGTACCCGATGCCCTTGTCTGGAATTGCTGCCAGTTGTTCTTTGATCGCTTTCAGGGCTGATCCCGCGGCGGGTCTGGACGCGAACGCATCGCTCACGTCGACACCCGAAAGATCCACCGACACAGGAAACACGGTGGTGAACCAGCCGACGGTGCGAGACAGGTCTGCTCCCGGAGCGACTTCTTCCTCACGACCATGTCCTTCGAGCAGAACGAGCGTCGAAGATGCGTCGATACCGCGGAGTCGTCGCCACTGCGTCACCGCCATCCCGAGTGCCGTCAGCAGCGCATCGTTGACTCCGCCGCGATAGATATTCGGAATGCGGGTGAGCAGCGCTTCGGTCACCCTCGCCGGTACGGCCACCGAAACCGATTTCATGGTCGATCTGGTGTCGCGAGTGGGATCGAGCGCTCGGCCGCCGAACAACGAATCAGGAGTACGAAGGACCGACTGCCAGTGATCGACTTCGGCACTGCGCACTGCCGAGTTCGCTTCCTCTCGCAGTGCGTGTGCCCATCTCCGCATGGACGTACCAACCGGGGCGAGCGCGATGCGGCTACCAGCCGAATGCTGCGCCCAGGCGGTCACGAAGTCGGGCACCAGAATGCGCCAAGACACCCCGTCGACGACCAAGTGGTGAGCCACCACCAGTATTCGCCCGGGTCGCGTCGGTCCGAAGTCGATCCAGACGAACCGAATCACCACGCCGGCCGCGGGATCGAGGGTCGCCAGCACTGCGTCCAACCCCTTCGAACCCAGTTCCGTCACGACATCTCGAGATGCGTCGGCATCGACTGCGACCCGGTGGATCAGTGAATCGACGTTGATAGCACCGGGGGGAACGACCTCGATGCCGCGCTCGCCACCGTCGATCACCAGCCGCGAACGGAGCATGTCGTGGTGGTCCACCACCGCCGAGATCGTCGCGACGATGCCGTCTCGGTCGATTCCCATCGGTAGCTCCAAGGCCATCGATTGAGTGAATCGGCCATAATTCGAACCGCGCTCGAGCATTGCCTCGACGATCGAAGTGGTGGGCATGGTGCCGACACCTCCCCCGTCGAGTTCGGCAAGTACGACTGCACTGTCCGGCGAACTCCACGCCGCCAGTTCTGCCAGCCGCCCGACAGTTCTGGCCTCGAAGACATCGCGTGGGCGGAAGACCAGCCCGCGGGTTTTCGCGCGCGATGTGAGCTGGATCGACATGATGCTGTCACCGCCGAGCGCGAAGAACGAATCGTCGAGTCCAACTCGCTCGACACCGAGAATCTGAGCGAACAACTCGGCGATCAGCTTCTCGATCTCGGAATGAGGCGCGCGATACGCGCCGGCAACCTGTAGTTCCGGCGTCGGCAGTGCTCGGCGGTCGAGCTTTCCGCTTGCATTCAAGGGCAGATTGTCGAGAACGATGAATCTGGCAGGAACCATGTAGTCCGGAAGAACGGAACCGGCCGACCTACGTAGCGCCGACTCGTCGAAGATACGACCCTCGTGAAGCACAAGGTAGCCGACGAGGACATTGTCGACGACGGATGCTGCTGCTGCCGCAACCGAAGGTTCGGAGCGCAGTGAAGTCTCGATCTCGCCGAGCTCGATACGTAGACCGTTGAGCTTGATCTGAGAATCACTTCGCCCGACGTAGACGAGAGAGCCGTCCGGGCGCCGTCGAACCAGATCGCCGGTCCGATAGAGCCTTGATCCTGTGTCGCCGAAACGGTTCGCGATGAATCTCTCGGAGGTGATTCCCGGGCGCGATCGATAACCCCGGGCCAACTGATCACCGGATACATACAATTCGCCGACCACTGCGACGGGGACCTCGTTCAAGCCCTCGTCGAGTACGTGAAGTGAGGTATTGCGCACGGGCGTGCCGATGGGCACCACGGATACTTCGGTCGGCCCACTGAGTCGGTGCGCGACCTGTACCGCAGTTTCGGTCGGCCCGTAGACGTTGTGCACCTGAGCCCCACTCAGTGCCGAGAAGCTCGCCGCCAGTGCGGCATCGAGTTGCTCGCCGCCCACGAACACTGCACGAAGTGTGTGCAGCAGTTCTGCGTCGGCGAATTCGACCATGAGAGCAAGTACCGATGGGACGAATTGAGCGATCGTGATCCGCTTCGCTGCAATGACACCGGCCAGGTACTGCGGATCGCGGTGGCCGTCGGGGCGTGCCAGCACCAGCTCCGCCCCTACGCGGAGCGGCAACAACAGTTCCCACACCGACGCATCGAAGCCCACGGCCGTTTTCTGCAGCACGCGGTCGGTCTCGTTCACACCGAATTCGGTTGCCAACCATTCGAGTTGGTTGACAATCGCACGATGGGAAACCGAGACTCCCTTCGGTCGACCCGTCGAACCAGAGGTGAAAATCGTGTACGCAATGTTCTCGGGCAGCAGCGATGCAGTCCGATCTTCCTGTCGCAGCGGTCCACTGTCGAGAGGGCCGAAATCGACTGTATCCACGCGGGATATGGCTATCTTTTCAGCGGCGGTTGCGACTCGCGGATTCTCGGCAGCACCGAGGACCAGAAGCGGGCGTGCGACATCGAGCACGTATGAAATTCGATCTTCCGGCCATTCGGGATCGATTGGGACGTACGACGCTCCCGCGACGAGGGTCGCGTAGACGCCCGTCAGCATCTCGATGGAGCGTGTACCGACAACTGCAACGGAAGTCTCGGGGCCTGCTCCGACCGAGATCAGATAGCGTGCCATCGCGTTCACTCGCTCGGCGAACTCACGGTAACTCGACGTGTGGTCACCGAAAGTGACCGCCGGGGCATCCGGTGTCGCGGCGACGCATCGGTAGAACGCGTCGACCAACGTCTCCTCGGTTCTTTCGCACGCAGTGTCGTTCCAACGTTCCACTGCGGCTGCCTCGTCCGAACTTCTGAGGTCGAGGGCACGAACCTGCATCGAAGGTTCGTCCACCAACAGAGCCAGAACTCGCCGGAACCTGGCGGCAAGTGAAGCGACAGTCGACTCGTCGAAGAGATCCGTCGCGTAGACGAATGTTCCGCTGATCGAACCGTTGTCCGACTGCGCGAGCGTGAGCGCTAGATCGAAGTTCGCCGAGACCGACTCGAAGTCTAGGGCACTCAGTCGCAGTCCCGGCAACTCGAACTCGGCGACATCGTGGTTCTGCAACGTCAACATCACCTGAAAAAGAGGGGTGTGCGAGGTAGAGCGCGGCGGATCCAAAATCTCGACCAGCCGCTCGAAGGGCACGTCTGCATGCCCGAACGCGTCGAGCGCAACCGCGCGCGTGGCGGTCAGAATTTCGGACAGTGTCGAATCGGAACGGACGTCGTTTCTCAGAACCAGAGTGTTGACGAACATTCCGATGAGATTGTCGAGCGCTTCTTCACCGCGTCCAGCAACCGCGGTGCCGATTGCGATGTCAGAGGTACCGGTGGTCTTGGCGAGCACTACGGCCAGAGCAGCTTCGACGATCATGAAGAGACTCGAATCCCTGGCTCGCGCAGCAGAACCGAGTTCTGTGCCCAATTCTTTCTCGATCTCGAACGTGTACGCAGCCCCGGACACGGTCGATTCCGCCGGCCGAGGTCGGTCCGTGGGCAACTCGAGTAACTCCGGGAGACCGGCCAGCTGATTGCTCCAGTAGGACACTTGCTGAGCGAGAAGCGATTCGGCGTCGTCTTCGCTACCGAGAACGTCGCGCTGCCACAGCGCGAAATCCGCGTACTGGACGTCGAGTGCAGCAATACCGTCCGGCAACCCACTCGCCCTACGCGCATACGCTGCCATCACATCGCGGGTCAACGGTCCGATGGAGAAGCCGTCGACCGCGATGTGGTGAGCAACGATCACCAGAACGGCGTCGTCATCGGCCACCTCGAAAAGCGCTACGCGGAGGGGAACCTCGGTGGTGACATCGAATGCGACCGATGCGAAGGCCGTAGCTCGCTCGACAAGCTCGGCTTCCCCCACTCTCGACCTATCGAGGGTCGCCGACACGTCCGAAGACGGATGAATCAGCTGATACCCGGTTCCGTCGTGCTCTGGATACACCGTTCGCAGAACCTCGTGACGTTCGACCAGATCAGCGATCGCCTCGCCGAGAGCACCACGATCGAGATCCCCGGTCAACCTGATGGCGATCGGAATGTTGTAGGCCAACGACGAGCTGTCGAAGCGATTGAGGAACCACATACGTTGCTGTGCATAGGACAATGGGATTCGGTCGGGTCTCGGCCTGGCGGCCAGTGCAACGTGCCTGCCGCTTTCCAACCCGCCGACACGCGCGGCCAAACCAACCACCGTCGAATCCTCGAATACCTCTCTCGCGCCGAAACTGACATCGAGCGAGGCACCTATTCTGGCCGCCAACCGGGTGGCCGAGAGCGAGTTACCTCCGAGTTCGAAGAAATCGTCGTCCAGGCCGACTCGTTCCGTTCCGAGGATCTCGGAGAACACCTCGGCTACCGCTTTTTCGGCATCGGTCTCGGGAGCGCGATACCGCTTCGTGGCGAAGACAGGTTCGGGGAGACCGGCGCGATCAAGTTTTCCTGCAGGCGTGAGCGGAACGTCGTCGATGACCATGATCGACGAAGGAACCATGTGCTTCGGTAGTGACCGGGCTGCGAAAGATGTCAGTTCTGCTGGATCCGCCTGAGCACCGACGGCGGGCCGCACGTACGAGACAAGAGCGGTGTCACCCGTCGTGCTCGCGACTCCGACCGTAACCGAAAAGGACACCGATGGATGTGCCGTCAGCGCCGAATCGATCTCACCGAGCTCTATCCGGAAGCCTCGCACTTTGACTTGAAAGTCGTTTCGGGAAACGAATTCCAACGAATTGGAGGAGTTCCGCCGGACGACGTCGCCGGTTCGATACATCCGAGTTCCACTGTCTGCGAACGGGTTCGCGACGAAGCGATCGGATGTGAGTGCTTGTTTCCATCGATAGCCGCGCGCGAGTCCTGCACCGGAAAGATACAGTTCACCCGCGACCCCCGCGGGTACCGGGCGCAAGCGCCGGTCGAGCACGTGCGCCGAAGTACCCGCGATCGTAGTACCGATCGATACCGAGTCCTCTGGCGTCAGAGGGTCTGAAATAGTGCTGGCCACGGTAGATTCGGTAGGACCGTAGGCATTGAAGAACCGTCGCCCACGCCCCCAGGCGTGGACGAGTTCGGGTGGACAGCTCTCTCCGCCTACTACCACGACCTCGAGGGCATCGAGGCCTTCCGGATCGACCGACGCGAGCGCGGCGGGGGTAACGAAGGCGTGCGTCACGCGTTCCCTGCGCAGGAAACCTGCCAACTCGCGCCCTCCGTACACGTCGGTGGGCGCGATGACCATCGTCGATCCAGCGACGACCGCCATCAGCAACTCCAGCACAGAGGCGTCGAAACTCGGTGATGCGAAGTGCAGTGTGCGTGCCGCTGCAGTGAGTCCATACCGTTCGAGCTGCTCTGCTGCCAGGGCTGCGAGTCCGCTGTGCGTGACTACTACGCCTTTCGGCAGTCCTGTCGACCCGGACGTATAGATGACGTAGGCGGGATTGTCGGTCCTCAGCTGTGAGAGGCGATCCGAGACCGAGATCTTCTCGTCCGAGACGGACTGCAGCGCGGCATCGAACGCCTCGTCGTCGATTACGTTCCATCGACACGTGTCCGGCAACAGGTCGGCGAATTCACCGGTGGTCAGTCCAGTGCGTACACCGGAATCGGACAGCATGTGATGGATGCGGTCGGGTGGGTACGTCGGATCGATCGGAAGAAACGCCGCACCGGTCTTGGCGATCGACCACACTGCGAGAACAGATTCGAGCGATCGAGTCAGGCCGACGGCGACCACATCTTCCGGCCCGACACCCTGTGCGATGAGCACCCGCGCAATCTTCGAAGAACGACGGTCGAGCTCGGCGTAGGTCATCCTGCGGTCGCCGGACACGACGGCATCACCGGCGGGGTCGGTCTCCACCGCGGCCGTCAGGATCTGAGGAAGCAGTGCGGTCGCGTTGCGGGTCCGCCGGGGGCGACGGGGACGGCTGCGACGAGCTGGAACGTCTGCGGATTCTCCCTCGACATCACCCGGCATACGATCGCCGCTCATGCGTCTCGAACCATGTTGTGCATGCCTGTATTGTTCCCCGGCCTCGTGCGCACTTCGACTATCGCCCCTCACTTCGGTGCTCGACCTGCTGGTCGAGCTGGCATGGTGCCGACTCGTCCTCGTGGCCGAGCGAACACCGTACGCATATCGGACTGCCAATGTTCATCGTTACCGGTCGGTAATGTCCGGCCGGTGACAACCTTCCTCAGCTCCGTCCGAACGGGCGCTCCTCGGCAAATACGGCAATGCCCGCTCGACCGGTCGAGGATGAAGAATCGTCGGGGCTGTCAGTCAGGATCACGGCCTCTAGGTCCTCCACCTCGTCCGAGTCCAGCACGTCCATGTCGGAGGATCGCACGATGGCGTGCGTCACCCACTCGTCGAGAACGAGGTCCAACAGGTCACCGTCCGCCTCCCGTGTCGGTGCCACCCACGCAGCCCCGACGAGTGCCGCTGTCAACAGCGCCGACAACTGCCACGTGTCCGATGTGGCCGGAGCAGCGAGCACACGAGACTCGTACGTCAGCGCAAGCCTGTTACCCACACCAGTGAGCGTTGCGACCAACTCACCGTGGGCTCGCACCACGATCGGCCCTTCGTCTCCGACGATGATCACAGCTGGATCCTCGGCACCGAGCAGCCTGGTACGCGCGGAGTACGCGATCGGCCGAGACGAGGCCGCGGAAACGGCATCGGTGACATCGGGTGCGTCGTTCGCGATCAAACTCACCCCGTCCGGTACCGCGGTGGTGAGGGTGCCGATCACTGTCTCGGCGCCGGATTCTGCGACGAGCTGCCCGACGTCGCGAGCGGTTTCTGCAACGACCACGGCTGCACCGGCCAGAATCGTCGCAGTAACTGCCACCGCCCAGTCCACCGATACCGGCAACGCCACCACGAGACGGTCGCCAGGACCGACTCCGCGTTCGATCAGCACCCGTGCGAGACGAGCGGCTCGACCTTCGATCTCGAGGTAGGACATCTCCTCCCCGCCGTAGGCCACTGCCGGAGACTCCGGATCCTGTTCGACGACCGCGCCGATCACCTGAGGCAATGTCCGCTCTGCAGCGACAACAGCACCACCCGCATCGACGTGTGCCGTTGCGCGGCCTTCGGTCTGCTCACGTTCTTGCTCGGACATGATGTCGATGTCCCCGACGATCACGTATGGATCCGCCGCGACCGCCGTCAGGATTCGCGTGAGCCGCTCCCCGAAAGTGCGTGCTGTCGATTCGTCGAACAGATCGGTCGCGTACAGCAGCGAGCCGAACAGTCCTGAAGGACTTCCCTGCTCGTCGGTACGTGCTTCGACGGTGAACTGTAGATCGAACTTCGCTCCTAGTTCTCCGGTATCGAGCCCCTCGACCGTCAAGCCGGGGAGGTCCAGTCGCACCCGTTCGAGGTTCTGGAACGACAAAGCGACTTGGAAAATCGGATGGCGCGCCGCCACCCTTGCAGGAACGACTGCGTCGACGATGGCTTCGAACGGCAGGTCCGCGTGTCCGAAAGCACCGAGATCGGCTGCTCGAACGTCGTCGACCAGGGAAGAGAAGGTTCCGCCGAAGTCGACCTGGGTTCTCAATGCCAGTGTGTTGACGAACATCCCGACCAACTCGTCGAGTTCGGCGGCGCCCCTGCCTGCGACCGGAGTTCCGACGACGATGTCGCTGCTTCCACTGAGCCTGCCGAGCAGAACAGCAACGCACGCGTGTACGACCATGAACAGGGATGTACCCCGATCGCGGGAGAACTGGACCAGACCTGCGTGTGAGAGTGCATCCAGTTCGAATCCGACGGACCGACCCTGCATCGACTGATTCGGCGGACGCGGTCGATCGCTCGGAAGGTCGAGCGTATCCGGGCTACCCTGCAGCGTCTCGATCCAGAATTCGAGTTGATCGTGCGCGGTCGATCCGGCCTCGTCGACCGTTCCCAAGACACCACGCTGCCACAGCGCGAAGTCCGCGTACTGAACGGGAAGATCGGTCCATTCCGGTTGCCGCCCTTCGCTTCTCGCCGAGTACGCAACCATGACGTCCCGGGCCAGCGGAGCAATGGACGCGCCGTCCGCCGAGATGTGGTGAACGACGAGGGCCAAGACGTGCTCGTTCGGTGAAAGCTCGACGAGACCGACTCGAACCGGCACCGCAGCGGCGACGTCGAAGCCGCCGAGAATCAGGGATGCGACGGCCCTCCTGGCGTCGTCTTCCCCGTCCACTCGCTCCGGTGTCAGGTCGAACGACACATCCGCTGCATCGAGAATCCGTTGCTGCGGCCCGTCGCCGTCCGCCGGATAGATGGTCCGCAATGCCTCGTGCCTGGCCACGACGTCCGCGACAGCGCCGCGGAGCGCATCGACGTCCAGCGCACCGGTGAGCCTGACCGCCAGCGGGATGTTGTACGCGCCGGACTCGGGATCGACATTGTTGAGCACCCACATACGTTGCTGGGCAAGGGACAGCGGGATCCGCGTCGGCCGCCTGGCCGCGATCAGTGGAGGCCTGGCGCCGGTACCGGCCAGTTCGGCCACCGCACCGGCGAAAGACTCCACCGTCGATGCGTCGAACAGCAACCGGACGGACACCGATGCGTCGAGTGCACCGCCGACTCGTGCGACAACCTGAGTCGCCACGAGCGAGTTTCCACCCAAGTCGAAGAAGTCGTCGTCGAGGCCGACCAGCTCGAGGCCCAATACCTCGGCGAACACACCTGCAACAACCTTCTCGGTCTCCGAGGCCGGTGCCCGGAATTCGCGCGCAACGAAGACGGGATCGGGCAACGCCTTGCGGTCGAGCTTCCCCGCCGAGCCCAGTGGGAATTCGTCGAGGACGACGAATGCCGAAGGAACCATGTAGTCGGGGAGCGCAGTGGACAGCGAAGCCCCGATATCCCCGGCATCGATGGTCGCACCCGACGCGGGTACCACGTAGGCGACGAGTCGATCGTCACGGACGAGAACGACTGCGCGGGAGACGGAGTCGATGGCCAGCAGTGCGCTCTCGATCTCTCCCAGTTCGATGCGAAGACCACGTAGCTTGACCTGGAAATCCGTACGTCCGATGTATTCGATCTCGCCATGTGTCGTCCAGCGCACGAGGTCGCCCGTACGGTACAGACGATGTCCCGAGGCCGAGAACGGATTCGCGACGAAACGATCCGACGTGAGATCGGGCCTCGACGCGTATCCGCGCGCGAGCTGCGCACCCCCGAGATACAGCTCCCCCACGGCGCCGACAGCGACCGGACGCAGACGGCCGTCGAGCACGTATACCGCGGTGTTGAACACGGGGATACCGATCGGCACGCTCGCGGTGTCGGCATCGGTGAATTCGTGGAACGTGACGTCGACGGCTGCCTCCGTCGGTCCGTACAGATTTATCACTCGTACGTCGGGTAGCACGCTCTTGAGGTTCCGCGCGGTCGAGGACGGAAGTGCTTCCCCCGACGCGAAGACGATGCGGAGGTCATCGGCGCGTGGCGCCGTCGGTTCGGCTGCGAACACTTCCAGCATCGAAGGCACGAAGTGCGCAACGGTGACGCGCTCCGCGGCAACGAACTCAGCGAGATATGCCGGGTCTCGATGCCCGCCCGGTCGGGCGATCGACAACACCGCGCCGATCTGCAACGGCCAGAACAGCTCCCAGACCGAGACGTCGAATGTCACCGGCGTCTTCTGAACCACCACGTCCGACACCGCCAGCGGATATTCCGCCTGCATCCACACCAGCCGGTTGACGATTGCTCCGTGGTCGATCGTGACGCCCTTGGGCTTGCCCGTCGACCCTGAGGTGAACAGCACGTACGCGCTGTTGCGTGCCGTCAACGAACCGCCGCGTTCACCGTCGGACAACGGTGCGTCGGAGATCGAGTCGAGGTCTACCCGGTCCACGAGGACCAGACCATCTGTATCAGGTGTGGACTTCTCGCCCGAGGTCGAGAGAACCAGCGCGACGGACGCAGTCCGGGCGATGTACCGGATTCGGTCGTCCGGTTGTTCCGGATCGAGCGGAACGTAGGCTCCGCCTGCCTTGATCACCGCGTACAGAGCGATCATCAGATCGAAGGATCTGCGCATCGCCACTGCGACGCACACCTCGGGGCCGACGCCGCGCGATACGAGGTAACGAGCAAGACGATTCGCGCGCGCATCGAACTCGCGGTACGTGAGCGACTCGCCCTCGAACCTCAACGCCACCGCATGTGGAGTCGAGGCCACCTGCGCATCGAACATCGACACCAACGTCGCCGAAGAATCGACTTCGCTATCGGTGGCGTTGATCTCGTCGAGCAGCCACGCTCGTTCAGCCGCTTCCACCAACTCGATGTCCCCGATGGGCGCTGTCGAGTTCTTCGTCACTTCCCTCAGCACGACGGCGAACTGTCTTCCCAACCGGGCCACGGTGGCGGCATCGAACAGATCGGTCGCGTAGACGAATTCGACGGTGCGCGAACGTGTGCCGTCGGACTGTTCCTGCGGCTCGGTGACCGTTACCTGCAGATCCATTTTCGCCACCGCAGCATCGAAGTCGACGGACGACGCTGTGAGTCCCGGCAGTTCGAAACTCGAAGATCCGAAGTTCGCAAAGGTGAGCAGTACCTGCACCAAAGGATGCCTGCCCTGCGAACGCGGCGGATCCACCACCTCCACCACACGCTCGAACGGCACATCGGCATGCGCGAACGCCGACAGATCCACTTCACGCGCACCCGCCAACACCTCGTCGAAACTCGACGAACCATCCACCCGAACACGCAACACCAACGTATTGACGAACATCCCGACAAGATCATCGAGGACAGCCTCACCGCGCCCCGCCACCGGCGTACCGACTGCAATATCGGAAGCACCCGACACCCGCGACAACAACACCGCCAACGAAGCATGCATCACCATGAACGGCGTACTCCCACGCCGGGCGGCCAACTCGTCCACCGCGGCCGTGGTGGCCGAGTCCAATGTGAACGTGTGGGATGCGCCCCGACCGGACGCCACCGACGGGCGCGACCGGTCGGTCGGCAACTCCAGTTGGTCCGCCAGTCCGGACAGAGTGTTCTGCCAGTAGGTTTCCTGAGTGCTGACGAGCGAGGTCGGATCCTCGGGCGAACCGAGCACCTGCCGCTGCCACAGCGTGTAGTCCGCGTACTGCACCGCGAGTTGCGACCAGGTCGGGGCATCGCCCTGCGCACGGGCTACGTAGGCGGTGATGACGTCACGCATCAGCGGAATCATCGAGAAACCGTCCGCCGCAATATGATAGGCGACGACTACCAGAACGTGTTCGGTGTCGCTCACCTTCAGCAGTCGAATTCGCACCGGGGCCACCCTGGTGACGTCGAATCCTTCGGTCACGATGGACACAACGGTCGAGAAAACATCGGATTCTGCGACGTCCGCCGCGGCGAAGTCGGTACGCGCGGACGATGCGGGCAGGATCACCTGGATACCGGTGCCTGCGGATTCCGGATACACGGTACGCAATGTCTCGTGGCGGGTGACGACATCGTCGAGTGCAGCATGTAGCGCGGTGGTATCGAGAGCTCCGCTCAACCTGACCGCGGCCGGAATGTTGTTTGCCGCCGACCCCGGATCGAGCCGGTTGAGGAACCACATTCGCTGCTGCGCGAGCGACAGCGGGATTCGATCGGGTCGCGCCATCGCAGTGAGAGCGAGCCTGCCACCGGTTCCCAATTCCACTCGCGCCGCAAGAGCCTCGACCGTCGGCGCCTCGAACAACGTGCGCACCGCGATTGTCGAATTCAACGCGGCGCCGAGCCTGGACACCATCTGCGTGGCGACGAGCGAATTACCGCCCAGCGCGAAGAAGTCGTCGTCCAGACCTATGTGCTCCAGACCGAGAACATCGGTGAACACGCTCGCGACAATCTCCTCGATCGGAGTCGTCGGCGCTCGGAATTCTTTCGTCTCGAACGTCGGAGCAGGGAGAGCCTTCCGATCGAGCTTGCCTGAGGTGTTCAGCGGAAACTCGGCCAACACCATCAGCGCACCGGGAATCATGTACCGGGGCAATGTCGCCGACAATGCGGTACGCAGTTCGTCGATATCGACGTTCGCGTCGGCAGACGACG
The DNA here is from genome assembly GCF_030063335.1 of Rhodococcus sp. G-MC3. Lineage (GTDB taxonomy): Bacteria > Actinomycetota > Actinomycetes > Mycobacteriales > Mycobacteriaceae > Rhodococcoides. The sequence continues at coordinate 133,551 of NZ_JASISW010000004.1, forward strand.
GCGCCAAGTACCCCACCAGCTGATCGCCCGCTTCGGTGGACATCACCGAGACCGCCGCCAATCCCACCGACGGTTGCGCCGCCAACGCCGCTTCGATCTCACCGAGTTCGATGCGCTGGCCGCGGAACTTCACCTGGAAGTCGGTTCGACCGATGTAATCGAGACGACCGTCGGCGCGCAGGATGACGAGGTCACCCGTGCGATACATACGACTGCTCGCCGAATTTTTCGGTGATACGAAGGGATTCGCGACGAACCGATCGGCGGTGAGATCCACTCGCCCGTAGTACCCGCGAGCCAACTGAACGCCCGCAAGGTACAGCTCGCCGGGGACACCCACCGGAACCGGGGACAGTCGTGAATCCAGCACGTACGCAGCGCAGTTCCACTCTGCGCGGCCGATCGTCACGGACGAACCCACAGCCGTGTCGGTGACGTCGGCATAGGTGATCGACACCGCCGCCTCGGTCGGACCGTACAAGTTGTGGACCCGTGCATTCGATACGCGTGCGAAGTCTCGTACAGCTTCGCCGGGCAACGCCTCGCCGATGACGAAGATCTGCCGCAGGGTGCGCAGAGACGAACGTGTCACCGCGCCGGCGAAGACCGAGAGCATCGTCGGCACGAAGTCGGTGACCGTCACCGACTTCCGATCGATGACCTCTGCCAGATAGCGCGGGTCGCGGTGGCCATCCGGCGTTGCAAGGACGACTGATGCTCCCACTCTCAACGGAAGGAAGAAACCCCACAGGGACACGTCGAACGTCGTTGCCGTCTTCTGCAAGTACACGTCCGATGCACCGAGGGTGTACTCGGACTGCATCCATTCCATCTGGTTGACGATCGCGCGATGACTCACCGCGACGCCCTTCGGCTTACCCGTCGAGCCGGACGTGAAGATGACATATGCAACCGAGTGGTCCGACAGTCTCGGGCGCAGCCCGGTGCGTGGCTCTCCGCCTGTGGGCACCGCGGCTACGTCGACGACCGGCGCTGAACCGGGAGGAACGAACTCGTCGCTCGCGCGGGTCAGCACGCAGATGGGGTCGGCTGCCGCGAGGATGTAACCGATTCTCTCGATCGGGTGATCGGGATCGATCGGAACGAAACCTGCACCGGATCGCAGGACCGCATACATCCCGACGACCAGATCGATCGAACGCCGAACGGCAAGGGCCACCAGCTTTTCCGGACCGGCACCTGCTCCGGCGAGAACGTGCGCAAGGGTATCGACACGACGGGCGAACTCGCCGTAGGTCAACTCCTCGCCCTCGTAAGACAGTGCGACCGCGTTGGGATGTTCCGCTGCCGCCGCCGCGAATCCGTCGAGGAGCATCTCCTCGGGCACGAGATCGTGATCGGTGGAGTTCCATCCGCGCACGAGCAACTCCGCCTCGTCCTCGGCCGTCAGCACGATATCGCCGACGACTGCGGACGGATTGGCGGTAACGGCGGACAGCACTCGGAGGAGACGCGCTTCGATTACCTCCATGCTCGATGCGTCGAACAGGTCGGTTGCGTAAATGAATTCGACGGACCACCGATCGCCCGCCTCGGTGTCACCGACAGCAATCTGCAGATCGAACTTCGCGATGCCTGCATCGAAGTCGACGGCCGAGACCGAAAGATTCGGCAGTTCGAGTTCGGACTGTCCCAGGTTTTGGAAGAACAGTGCGACCTGGAAGAGCGGATGCCGCCCTGTTGACCGCGCAGGGTCGAGAATTTCGACCAGTCGCTCGAACGGGAGATCCGCATTCGCGAACGCTGCGAGGTCGCTGCCTCGCACCTGACCGAGTACTTCCTCGAATGTTGCGGGCGCTTCGACACGAGTACGAAGGACGAGGGTGTTGACGAACATCCCGATCATGTCGTCGAGGGCGGCCTCTCCGCGACCTGCGATAGGTGCGCCGACGGCGATGTCATCGGTTCCGGACAGTCGGGCCAACAATACCGCTACGGCGGCATGGACGATCATGAACGGAGTCGAGCGTTGCTGCACTGCAAGGTCTTCCACAGCACTCCGCAGAGCAGGCGATATCTCGAATCGGTGCGTCCTGCCCCGGTTGCTCGCCACTGCAGGACGCGGACGATCGAACGGGAGATCCAACTGCTCGGGCAAACCGCCGAGTGCGTTTTGCCAGTACGCCTTCTGGGCGCTGATGATCGAGTCCGGATCGTCCTCGGATCCCAGCACCTCACGCTGCCACAGCGTGTAGTCGGCATATTGGACCGGAAGCGGTTCCCAGTTCAGGTCGAGTCCGGCAGCTCGTGCGGTGTAGGCCCGAACGACGTCGCGGGTGAGCGGGCCGAGTGAAAAGCCGTCGGCAGCAATGTGGTGTGCCACGAAGACGAGCACATGCTCGGCCCCGGACACCTCGAACAAGCAGGCGCGGAACGGAGCTCGCGCGGCGACATCGAAACCGGCGAGCACGGTCTCCTCGATCGACGCGGCGAGCTGGGCCGCGTCCACTGGAATCGGCGCCAGGTCCGGAATGACCGATCGAGTGGAAACAACCTCCTGGTAACCGACCCCGTCGATCTCGGGGTACACGGTGCGCAGTGCCTCGTGCCGCGACAATACGTCGGCGACCGCGACGTGCAGGGCATACCGGTCCAGCAACCCCGACAGTCTGATCGCGACCGGAATATTGTTGACGGCCGAGTCCGGTTCGAGCCGGTTCAGGAACCACATCCGTTGCTGCGCCATCGACAGCGGAATGCGCGCGGGGCGCACGCGCGGCTCCAACGGGATCCGCGCACCACTCCCGACCTCGGACTCGACCCGGAACGCGAGAGCGGACACGGTGGAGACCTCGAACAGAAGCCGAACCGGTATCGAGGTGTCGAGCGCCGCGCCGAGACGCGAGACCACCTGCGTCGCGATCAAGGAGTTTCCGCCCAGTGCGAAGAAGTCGTCGTCGGCGCCGACCCGTGGCACCGCGAGTACGTCACCGAACACACCGGCCACGATCTCCTCGATCGGGGTGGACGGTGCGCGGAAGGCGCGTGCCTCGATCTCGGGTTCGGTGAGGGCAGCCCGATCCAGTTTGCCTGCCGCGTTGAGTGGTAGCCGATCGAGCACCACGATCGCGGCGGGCACCATGTACGACGGCAGTTCCTGGCCCATCGAAGAAGCCAATTCTTCGGTGTCCACCGTCGCGGCCGCAACTGCGACAACGTAGAGGACCAGACGATCGCTCATCACCGCAGCGACGGCGTCCGAGACGAACGATGCGCTCCGTGCGACCGTCTCGATCTCACCGAGCTCGATGCGCAGGCCCCGGAGCTTGACCTGGAAGTCGGTTCGCCCGATGTATTCGAGCTCACCGGAGGTATTCCAGCGCACCAGATCGCCCGTTCGGTACAGTCGACCACCCCGGTGCGGGTCGGCCACGAAACGTTCTGCGGTGAGTCCTGGTCTCCCGTGGTATCCGCGGGCGATCTGAGGTCCGGCCAGATACAACTCCCCTGCCACACCGACCGGAGCGGGGTTGAGGTTTCCATCGAGGACGTAGGCGGCGGTGTTCCACACCGGTGATCCCATCGGCGCCGATGCGTCGGGCACATTCCACCCGTCCACATTTCCGACGGGACGACTCGTCGCATGCACGGTGAACTCGGTAGGCCCGTAGAGGTTGTGAATCTCCGCATCGGTCGCACGCGCCAGCGCCGTCACCGTCGACGACGGAAGCGCCTCGCCTGCAAGCTGGACGAGTCGAAGTGAGGATGCATCACGCGAGGCGATCTCGGTGGTGAACACCGGCACCATCGACGGAACGAACGACGTCGCGGTCACGCGTTGTGACTCGATGATGTCGGCGAGGTACGCCGCGTCGCGGTGCCCGTCCGGGCGAGCGATCACCAACTGCGCACCGGACGCCGGCGCACCGAAGAGTTCCCAGATGGAAACGTCGAACGTGAATGGAGTCTTCTGCAGAACAACGTCGAGATCGCCGAGAGCGTACTCGGACACGATCCACGACACCTGGTTCACGACGGCCCGATGCGACACCGCGACGCCTTTGGGCCGACCGGTCGATCCCGACGTGAACACCACGTAGGCAACGTGATCCGGGTGCAACGGCGCACGGCGGTCGGCATCGGTGAGCGGTGCATCCGAGTAGGCGGTCAGGTCGAGTTCGTCGATCCGCACCGACTCGACCCGAACCGACTCGATGCTGTCGGCGACGAGGTCGTCCCGTGATGTGGTCAGTACGACAGTGGCATTCGAGGCGTCGAGTATGTAGTCGTTTCGTTCAGCAGGTTGATCGGGGTCGATCGGAACGTAGCCGCCGCCCGCTTCGACGACCGCATACAGAGCGATCACCATGTCCAACGACCTTCGGATCGCCACAGCTGTCAACACATCGGGGCCGACACCGCGTTCGATCAGATGGCGGGCGAGGCGCGCTACCCGAGAGGAGAATTCGGAATAGGTGAGTTGCTCGCTCCCAAAAGAGAGTGCCACGGCGTCGGGGACCCGCACGGCGGTGCGATGGAAAGAGTCGAGCAGCGTGAGGTCCGGAACGTGGTGTTCGGTCGCGTTCCAGTCGTTCAGCACCAGAGCGCGTTCGGCCGATTCGACTATCTCGATGTCTCCGACTACAACGTCCGGCGCGCTGCCGACAGCGCTCAGCACGACGAGGAGACGCGACGCCAGAGATGCGATCGTGTCCGCGTCGAAGAGATCGGTGGCGTAGGTGAAGTCGAGTGCCCACTGATCCTCGCGCTCGGAAACCGTGACCTGGAGATCCATCTTGGCCACGGCGGTGTCGAACTCGACACCCGATACGGTCAGGCCCGCAAGTTCCAACGTAGTGGTCCCCAGGTTTTGGAAGACGAGCAAAACCTGGAACAAAGGGTGGCGCGCCTGCGACCGGGCCGGGTCGAGTACGTCGACCAATCGCTCGAACGGGATGTCTGCGTTGCCGAATGCGTCGAGATCGGTTCGCCGCACCGCAGCGAGAAGATCGGTGAACCGCTGCCGCCCGTTCACTTCGGCACGAAGCACGAGTGTGTTGACGAACATGCCGACCAGGTCGTCGAGTACCTGTTCACCGCGCCCGGCGACGGGGGTACCGACGACGATGTCCTCGGTCCCGGACAAGCGCGCCAACAACACGGACAGCGCTGCGTGCACGACCATGAACGGTGTCGCGCTGTTCTGCGAAGCGACTGCTTCGATTCGGCGTCGCACATCGGTGTCGACGAGTGTCGAGTACGTGGCGCCTCGGCCAGTCGCGACGGCCGGTCGACGCCTGTCCGAAGGCAGGTCGAGCTGATCGGGCAGCCCGGCGAGCGCTGCGGTCCAGAATCGCTCCTGAGCAGCGATCACCGAGCCCGGGTCGGTCTCCGATCCCAGTACCGCTCGCTGCCATAGTGAGAAGTCCGCGTACTGCACCTCCAGCGGCGCCCAGCCGGGGGACGATCCTTCGTTACGTGCGGCGTACGCCGTCACCACGTCGCGGGTGAGTGGCACCATCGAGAAGCCGTCTGCGGCAATATGATGCGCGACGACAACGAGTACGTGCTCGCTTGCGTTGATCTCGAGAAGCTCCAGACGAACCGGCACTTCCGAGGTGACGTCGAAACCGCGAGAGACGATCTCCACCACGCGGTCGTACACATCTGCTTCGGCGACGACCTCGGACCGAAGTCGCGGTACCTGTGTCCCTCCGCCGAGGACGACCTGATGTCCCACGCCGTCCGACTCGGGGTATCTGGTTCGCAGTGACTCGTGCCGTTCGACGACGTCGTCGACGGCTGCCGCGAGTGCGTCGATGTCGAGCCGACCGGACAGGCGGATCGCGACGGGAATGTTGTCGACCGCGGAATCCGGGTCCAACCGGTTGAGGAACCACATGCGTTGCTGCGCCATCGAGAGCGGCACCTGATCGGGACGCGCGCGAGGCGCCAGTGGCTCGCGCGCGGACTCGCCCGAGAGTCGCGCATTTTCTACGAGGTCGGCGAGCCCGGCAACGGTCGGCGAGTCGAAGAAACTTCGAACGTCGACCTTGACCTTCAAGTCTGCATTGACCCTGGCGATGGCGCGGGTGGCACTGAGCGAATTGCCACCGAGAGCAAAGAAGTCATCGTCGACACCGAGACCCTCCACGCCGAGACCCTCGACACCGAGGATGTCCTCGAACACTGAGACGAGGGCTCGCTCGACGTCCGAATCGGGCGCGCGGTATTCGGCGGTGAGTGCCGCGGTGTCGGGCTTCGGCAGCGCCTTGCGATCGAGTTTTCCGCTGGCACCAAGCGGAAACGCTTCGAGCGCAACAAAGACGGCGGGCACCATGTAGTCGGGCAGCCTGCCGCGAATCCCCGCCGACAGTGCCTCCGAGTCCGCCTCGCCGGTCGTGGTGACGACGTAGGCAACCAGGCGGTCGTCCACTCCGGACTCGGAATCGTCCGACAGCACGACTACCACGGCCTGCTGCACCTGCTCCTGCTCGAGCAATGCGGCTTCGATCTCACCGAGTTCGATGCGGAGCCCGCGCAGCTTCACCTGGAAGTCGGTGCGCCCCAGGTACTCCAGCACGCCTGCCGAGTTCCACCGAACGAGGTCCCCGGTGCGGTACATCCGCTCCCCCGCGCTCCCGTGCAGATCGGCGACGAAGCGGTCGGCTGTGAGATCGGGTCGAGCGAGATAGCCACGCGCCAACTGAACACCCGACAGGTAGAGCTCGCCGGGAACGCCGGGGGGCGTGCGATTGAGACCATCGTCCAGAACGCGGAGTTCGGTCCTCGGGACGGCCGCACCGATCGGGACGGACACCAGATCGGAGCTGCCGGTGCGGTGATAGGTGACGTCCACCGCTGCCTCGGTCGGGCCGTAGAGGTTGTGTAGCTCGGCGTCGAAGAGCGCATGGAATCGTGCCGCCGACCCGGCCGGCAGCGCTTCTCCCGACGCGAAGACCTGCCGCAGACTCGGAATCCGCTCGGCACGACTGATCGAATCATCGAATTGCCCCAGAAACACCGCCAGCATCGACGGAACGAAGTGCGCAGTGGTCACGCCGTGCGAGGCCATGGTCCCCGCGATGTACGCGGGATCACGGTGACCATCCGGTGCCGCGACGACTAGCGATGCACCCGCCTGCAGTGGCCAGAAGAACTCCCAGACCGACACGTCGAACGTGAACGGTGTCTTCTGGAGGACCACGTCCTGGGCAGTCAGAGGGTAATCGCGTTGCCGCCAATCGAGGTTCGCGACGATTGCCTCGTGCGAGACAGCGACGCCTTTCGGCCGGCCGGTGGATCCGGACGTGAAAATCACGTAGGCCGTGTTCTGCGGGTGCAGTGCACCCGCAACTCGTTCCGCGGGCATCAAAGGTGTGTCCGCGTGGCCGGACAGATCCACGGTGTCGACGAACAGGGTTTCGACCCCGCTCGGTAGTGCCGTTTCCTCGGATGTGGTGGTGACGACGAGAGCCGGCTCGGCGATGTCGAGGACGTAGGCGATCCGGTCCGCCGGGTGGGAGGGGTCGAGGGGGACGTAGGCACCGCCTGCTTCCACGATGGCGTACATCGCAATCAGCAATTCCACCGAGCGTGAGATGGACAGCGCGACCCGATCCTCGGGGCCGACTCCCAGATCCACGAGCCGTCGAGCCAAGCGGTTGACACGACTGTCGAACTCGGAATAGGTGAGCCGGGTGTCGCCGAAGACGAGGGCGACGGCGTCGGGAGTTCGTTCGACCTGCGTGCGGAACCGCGACGGCAAGGTGTCCGGCCGCGCATCCGGGGACAACACATCCGGGGAAGAGGCCGAATCTCCGAGGAACTCACGGGCATCGGAGACAACGCCGGCGACGATGGCCTCCAGGCCGCCCGGGACGGTTTCGACGGCGCCGGGTGCAAGCGTCGACAGCGCGAGCGGCACGAGTGCATCGGCCCCGAGCACACCGCCCATGGCGGTGTCCAAATTCGTCAGTTCACGGTGCACGTCACCGTAGGAGAACGAGACATCCGTCGATGCGAATGCTGTCCGATCGGCGTCCGCGTCGGCGACCCGGGCAACCAACCCCGGTAGATCTTCGATCGCCGTCGAATGCGAACCGGGCCCACCAGACACCATCTACTTTTCCTCCCGCTTACTGCTCGCGTTGACCAAAGAATCAATTATCCCTGCGGCACCGACGCCCGAACTACGTCCCCTCTCGAGGGGGGCGCCGGCCGTCAGCGTCCGATCACCGATTCGGCTGCATCGATCATCGATGCCACCGCCGCGGCGTAGCCTTGGGCGCCCAACGCGGGCAGGATGCCGGGAACGAGCTGCGAGAGCGCCACGGTGATCAGTGCTTCCGGCTTGAGCGTGGCACCCATGGCCTTCGAGACGGCGCCGAGCTTGCCACTCAATTCCTCGAAGGTGACGTCCCGGCCCTCATGACTCAGCACGATCGACGACGGCGATTTCAGAGCTGCTCCCGACACGAGCGCGGGCAGATCGTCCACAGTCTTCGCCGCGCGCTTCGGCGCGAACGCAGCTCGCTCGGACTCCGACAGAATATCGATCGAACGCAACGTCACGGCCGGATCCTGCGTCACTGCATCGAGAATTCGGACAAACCGATCGGCGAACTTCTCGACGGTCGATCTTGTGAAGATCGAGGTGGCGTAGTTGAACAGAGCCCGGATCTCCTGGAGGGAACCCGACTCGTCGAATTGCTCGATGGCCGTCAGCTGCAAGTCGAACTTCGCTTGATCCTCGTCGGCAGCCAGCGTCGACACCTCTAGTCCGGGCAGCGCGAACGTTCCGCTGACTGCGTTCTGGAACGTCAACATCACCTGGAACAGCGGCGAATACGCACTCGAACGGGTACGACCCATCGCCTCGACGAGTCGCTCGAACGGGACGTCGGCGTTGCCGAATGCTTTCAGGTCGCTCTCTCGTGTCCTGGACAGTAGGTCCGAGAAGGTGATCCCGCCCTCGACGTGGGTACGCAGCACAAGCGTATTGACGAACATGCCCACGAGATCGTCGAGCGCTTCCTCGCCGCGTCCTGCGGTAGGAGTACCGATTGCGATGTCGTCGGAGCCGCTCAACCGCGAGAGCAGCACAGCCAGGGCGCTGTGTACCACCATGAAGACCGTCGCATTGTGCTCGCGAGCAGTTTTCTCCACACGCTGGGCGATATCGGATCCGAGGGTGAACTCGTAGGCTTCGCCGATCGTCGACTGTCGGGCCGGTCGCGGGTGATCCGTCGGCAACGGCAGCAGGTCCGGTAGTCCTGCCAGTTCGGCTGTCCAGTAGGACAACTGCGAGGAGATGGCACTGGTTGGATCGCTCTCGCTGCCGAGAACCTCTCGCTGCCACAAGCTGAAGTCCGCGTACTGCACCGGCAGCGGCGCCCACTGAGGAGCGTCCCCAGCGGCGCGGGAAATGTAGGCCGCCATGACGTCCCGGATGAGCGGGCGCATGGAGAACCCGTCGGCGGTGATGTGGTGCGCGACGAGAGCGAACACATGGTCGGTCTCGCTCAGCGAGAACAACGCCGCACGCACCGGAACTTCGGTGGTCACATCGAAGCCGCCGCCGAGCACGGCCCCGACACGGGCGAACACGTCGGCCTCGGTGACCTCGACCGGGTGAAGATCCGACAGAGCGCCGGAGACCGAGCCGATGACCTGAATCGGTCCGTCAGCGCTGTCGGGGTATTTCGTCCGCAACACCTCGTGTCGTTCGACCACGTCGGCCATCGCTGCCGCGAACGCCCCGACATCCAACGCACCGGTGAATCTGACCGCGGCCGGAATGTTGTATGCCGCGGACTCGGTGTCGACCTGGTTGATGGTCCACATACGTTGTTGCGCGAGCGAGAGCGGAACTCTCGCAGGCCGAACGCGAGCAACCAACGGCACCCGTGCTCCGCCACCGACGAGAGGCTGGATCTTTGCAGCCAACGCCGACACCGACGATGCCTCGAAGATCGTCCTGACCGGAATCTGGGTGTCCAGAGCGGCTCCGAGCCTCGATACGATCTGGGTCGCTATCAGCGAGTTACCACCGAGGGCGAAGAAATCGTCGTCCAATCCGACTCGATCGAGACCGAGGACGTCGGCCAGCGTTCGAGCCACGACCTCCTCGACGGGGTTGGTCGGAGCGCGGAACTCACCGACAGTGGTCTCGGGCTTCGGCAGCGCCTTCCGGTCGAGCTTGCCGTTGGTGTTGAGCGGCAGAACATCGAGTACCACGTAAGCAGCCGGCACCATGTACGACGGCAGAGTTGCACCGAGCGCCGACTTGATCGTGTCGGTATCGACAGCCGAGGCATCGACTGCCCGCGACACGACGTACGCGACGAGCTGATCGCCGGTTCTGCCGTCGTTGTGGACCGTCACCGCCGCGTCCGCGACATTGTTCTGCGCCCGAAGAGCACTCTCGATCTCACCGAGTTCGATGCGGTAGCCGCGGATCTTGACCTGGAAGTCGGCGCGTTCGACGTAGTCTAGTTCGCCTGCCGACGTCCACTTGACGATGTCACCGGTGCGGTACATCCGCGCGCCACTGCGCCCGAAGGGGTGCGCGAGAAAACGATCAGCCGTCAGGTCTGCTCGGCCGTGGTACCCCCTGGCCAACTGAGCGCCTGCGAGGTACAGCTCGCCGCTGACTCCGACCGGAACCGGTTGCAGACGAGAGTCGAGGACGAGCACCTCACTGTTCCATTCGGGCCTGCCGATCGGCACGGACTGCGAGTCCTCTGCGCTCACGCGGTGCGAAGTGATCGACACCGCGGCCTCGGTCGGGCCGTACAGGTTGAACAACTCGGCAGAGTTGTTCTCCGCGAAGGCCTGCGCCGTGGACGCGGGAAGTGCTTCACCGATGGCGAGAACCCGGCGCAGGGTACTCGGCAGGGTGCCGCCCGACACCGAATTCAACATCGACAGCATCGACGGAACCACGTGCAACGTCGTGACTGCCTGCTCGCCCAACAGCGCGATCAGGTAGTCCGGGTCGCGGTGGCCGTCGGCAGTGGCGATCACCACGGACGCTCCGACGGTCAGCGCCGACCAGAACTCCCACACCGAGAGGTCGAATGTCGCAACTGTCTTGAGCAGCACAGAATCCGAGCTGTTCATCCCGAATTCGGCGTGCTTCCACAGCAACTGGTTGACGATCGCGCCGTGCGAGACCGCGACGCCCTTGGGCTTACCCGTGGAACCGGATGTGAAGATCACGTAGGCGGTGTTCTCGCTCCGAAGCGGGGAGAGACGCTCGGATGCCGTGAGCGGGCTGGAGTCGCTGTTCGAGGCCTCGAGGTCCGCGAGATCGACCGCACCGCGCGCAGCGGCAGCTTCGCTGGACGTCGTGATCACACACACCGGCTGCGCGATACCCAGTATGTACTCGGTTCGTTCGATCGGCTGATCGGGATCGAGGGGCACGTAGGCGCCGCCCGCTTTCACGATCGCGTACATACCCACCAGGAGGTCGACCGACCGGCGAATCCCCAGACCCACCAAGCTCTCCGGACCGACGCCTAGGCCGATGAGCGAGCGAGCCACCCGATTGACCCGTGCGTCGAAGTCGGCGTACGAGATCGATTCGCCCTCGTACACCAGCGCCGTTGCATCGGGATGAGTCCGGACTTGCTCGTCGAACATATCGACGAGTGTCTGCGACGTGTCGGTGTCCTGGGCGGTCTCATTCCAACCGGACACCAGTTCATCTCGTTCGGCTGCGTCGAGTACGGCAATGTCGCCGATCGCAATTCCCGGCTCGGCCACGACCGCTTCGAGAACGCGAACGAACCGGGACACGATCTTCTCGACCGTCGCGGCCTCGAACAGATCAGTCGCATATGTAACGAGTGCTTCGAAACCTGCCGGGGCACCGGCATCGTCGTACTTGTCGGCAAGGATGAGGTGGAGATCGAACTGCGAATTCCCCGAATCCGCGTCCACCGCCGACACCGTCAGATCGCCGAGTTCCAGCGAAGACCGCGCCACGTTCTGGAACGAGAAGCCCACCTGGAACAACGGATGCCGAGCGGTCGAGCGCGCCGGGTTGAGTACCTCGACGAGCCGCTCGAACGGGACATCCGAATTGGCGAATGCCTGCAGGTCGGTTTCGCGTGCCTGCGCGAGCAGGTCGGTGAAGCTCAGGCCACCGTTCACGTCGAGCCGGAACACCAGGGTGTTGACGAACATGCCGACGAGGTTGTCGAGCGCTGCCTCACCGCGGCCGGCGATCGGTGTGCCGATCGCGACGTCGCTCATCCCGGACAACCGAGCGAGCACAACCGAGAAGGCGGCATGAACCGCCATGAAGACCGTCGCGTTGTTCGCACGCGCGAGGTCCTGCAGTGCAGCATGGGTCTGCGCCGACACTGTGAATTGAACGCGGTCCCCGCGGAAGGTCTGATCGGCAGGCCGAGGCTTGTCGATCGGCAGCGTCAGCTGATCCGGCAAATCGGCGAGTGCGGTCTTCCAGTAGTCGAGCTGCTTCGCACCGACCGATGCCGAGTCGTCCTCGCGCCCGAGGACCTCCCGCTGCCACAGTGCGTAGTCGGCGTACTGCACCTCGAGCGGTGCCCACTGCGGCTCGGCGCCGTCGGCACGTGCCGCGTACGCCGTCATCAGATCGGTCGTCATCGGAACCATCGACGAACCGTCGGCGGAAATATGGTGCACCACCATTGCCACGACAAACTCGTTCTCGGCAATCCGGAACAACGTGACGCGAACCGGGACCTCGGCCGTCACGTCGAATCGAGTGGCAGCGAGCTCCATGACCTTCGCCGTGACCGACTCTGCGTCGACGTCCTCGACAGTCAAGGAGATGCCTGCCCGGCTGGTGGACAGAACCTGTTGCACCGGACCGGAATCCGTCTCCGGGTAGATGGTACGCAGTGTCTCGTGCCGCGCCAGAAGATCGCCGATCGCCGCTGCGAACGCAACCTCGTCGAGGGAGCCCGACAGGCGGAGTGCCATCGGGATGTTGTACGCAGTCGAGTTGCTGTCGAACCGGTTCAGGAACCACATGCGCTGCTGCGCAAGCGATAGCGGCACATGGGCCGGCCGCTCCCGCGCCACCAACTCGATGCGTCCGCCGCCCACAGCGGACTCCACACGTGCGGCGAGGTCACCCACCGACGATGCCTCGAACAGCAGGCGAACGGGCACCGACGCATCGAGTGCGCTCCCGAGCCTGGAGACGACCTGCGTTGCGATGAGCGAGTTGCCACCGAGCGCGAAGAAGTCGTCGTCGACGCCCACTCTCGACACCCCGAGCACGTCTGCGAACACACCGGCGACGATCTCTTCGATCGGAGTCGACGGCGCACGGAATTCGACTGCCGTGGCACTCGGCTCCGGCAGGGACTTGCGATCGAGTTTTCCGTTGACGGTCAGCGGAATCTCGTCCATGTTCACGAACGCCGACGGGACCATGTACTCGGGAACAAGCTCTGCGACGCCTGACCTGACCGCGTCGAGGTCGCGTGTTCCCACGACGTAGGCAACGAGCCTCACCGCACCCGGCGAGTCCTCACGTACGACGACCGCCGCCGCGGTGACGTCGGGCTGCGCCGACACTGCCGCTTCGATCTCGCCGAGTTCGATGCGGAAACCGCGCACCTTGACCTGATCGTCGGCGCGGCCCAGGTAGACGAGTTCTCCTGTGCTCGAGTCCTCTGCGCCAGCCGCATTGTCGGTCCACCGCGCGACGTCACCTGTTCGGTACAGCCTGCCTTCACCGAACGGGTTGGCCACGAATCGAACGGACGACAGGTCGGACCTACCGAGGTAGCCGCGAGCCAATTGCCCACCCGAGACGTACAGCTCGCCCGCTACACCCACCGGTACCGGCTGCAGGCGAGTGTCGAGAACGTAGACGCCGAGCCCCGAAATCGGCGCACCGATCACCGACGCCGATCCGATCGACTCCGCCGACAACGGTCGGAACGAGACGTGAACTGTCGTCTCGGTGATGCCATACATGTTGACCAGACGTGGTCCGGACTCCCGGCCACCAACACCCGAGCCGTCACCGTGGCGCGAGAACCACCCCTCCAGCCGGCGAGGCTCCAAGGCTTCGCCGCCGAAGATCACGTACCGAAGAGCCAGGTCACCCGAATCGGCACTCTGCACGCGATCGAGTTCGGCGAGCTGATAGAACGCGGACGGCGTCTGGTTCAACACCGTCACACCCTCGGTCACCAGAAGTTCACGGAAGGATTCCGGTGAGCGCGAGGTGAAGTAGTCCACCATGACCAAGGTTCCGCCGTACAGCAACGGACCCCACAGCTCCCACACCGAGAAGTCGAATGCGTACGAGTGGAACATCGTCCAGACGTCGCGCGAGTCGAATCCGAACGAAGAATCAGTGTTGTCCATCAACCGCAGCACAGTCTTGTGCGGGACGAGCACGCCCTTGGGCCTACCCGTCGATCCGGAGGTGTAGATGACGTATGCAAGGTTGTCCGCGCCGAGGGCAGCCAACCGTTCCGCATCCGCCACCGGAGCAGAATCGACAGACTCGTCGTCGGATACATCGACGATCGCGATCTCTCGATCGTGCACAGCCGCCATGGAGTCGGCAGCAAGCACGTCCGTCGTCGCCACCACGGCCACCGGCCCTGCATCGGCAATCATGAATTCGATGCGCTCGCTCGGGTAAGACGGGTCGACCGGCAGGTAACCGGCACCGGACTTCACGACGGCGAGCAACGCGACGATCAGATCGGCGGAACGAGGCAACGCAACCGCGACGAGTGAATCCGGCCGTGCGCCTACTGCGATCAACCGCCGCGCGAGACGATTCACGCGTCGATCGAGTTCGGTGTACGTCAACGACGTACCCGCGAACCGCACGGCGACACTGTCGGGATTCGCCGCGACCGCGGAATCGAACCGATCCACGAGCGTTCCGATGCCAGCCGAGATGTCGGGTCCCGAGGTGCTCCATTGCGTCAGAACACGATTACGGGACTCTGCGTCGACGATGCCGATGTCGCCGACCGCGATCGCCGAGTTCTCGACGATCGCATCCAGCACGGCGAGGAACTGATCGCCCATCGCCTCCACCGTCGAAGCGTCGAACAGATCTGTTGCATAGCTGACGTAGCACGTCAGCCCGCCCAGCTTTCCCGCGTCTTGGTTGTCGGTTTGTTCGAACGTGAACTGCACGTCGAACTTCGCGATCTCGGCATCGAACTGCAGTGGTTCCGCAGACAGACCCGGTAGCTCGAGCGCAGAGCGTCCCAGGTTCTGGAATGCCAGCACGACCTGAACGAGCGGATGCCTCGCCTGCGAACGCTCAGGATCGAGGATCTCCACCAACCGCTCGAACGGAACATCGGCGTGCGCGAACGCCTGCAGATCCACCTCACGCGTGTGAGCGAGCAGCTCGTCGAATCCGGTCGACGGCGCGACCTGCGTCCGCAGCACCAGGGTGTTGACGAACATTCCGATCAGATCGTCGAGCTCGGCGTCGCCGCGACCTGCGATGGGCGTACCGATCGCAATATCGTCCGATGCCGACAGCCGCGCCATCAACACGGCCAGCGCGCTGTGCACGACCATGAAAAGAGTCGAATTCTGCTGTCGGGCAATCCCGTCCAGCGCCGAGTGCAGTTCCGGCGAGACCGTGAATGTTCTCGTGCGGCCGCGGTTGCTCGCGACGGCGGGACGTGCGTGATCGAACGGGAGCTCCAGTTGATCTGCCAGCCCCGAAAGCTGAGTCGTCCAGTACGAAAGCTGCTCCGACACAGGCGACGCCGGATCGCTCTCGCTACCGAGCACACTTCGCTGCCACAGCGTGTAATCCGCGTACTGAACTGCGAGCGGTTGCCACGCCGGTGCGTCGCCCATAGCCCGCGCTGCATACGCGACCATCACGTCGGTGGTCAGCGGGCCCATGGAGAACCCGTCGGCCGCGATGTGATGAACGACGAACACGAGCACGTGCTCGGTCTCGCTCAGCTGCAGCAGCCGAACTCGGACGGGTACCTCACGGGTGACGTCGAAACCGGCAGACACCGTCTCGACGACGACGCTGAGTACGTCGGTCTCGGCCACGGCCGTCGGTTCGAGATCCACCTGAACCTCGCCGGTGGCCAACACCACCTGGTAACCGACGCCGTCGATCTCCGGGTACACCGTGCGCATCGTTTCGTGGCGACCGACGAGATCGACGACGGCGGCGTGCAGAGCATCGCGGTCGATGCCACCGCTCAACCGGATCGCGACTGGAATGTTGTTGACCGCCGACTCGGTGTCGAAGCGGTTGAGGAACCACATCCGCTGCTGCGCGAGCGAGAGCGGAATTCGTTCGGGACGTGGACCTGCCACCAGTGCTGCGCGGCCACCTGCACCGGCATGCTCTTCCACGCGTCGTGCAAGAGCGCCGACCGTCGATGCGTCGAACAAGGCACGAACCGGCACGCGTGCATCGAGTGCGGCACTCAGGCGAGCAACGATCTGGGTGGCGACGAGCGAGTTGCCACCGAGCGCGAAGAAGTCGTCGTCGAGGCCGACAACCGGGATGTCGAGAACGTCCGCGAAGACCTCTGCCACGATCTGTTCGATCGGAGTAACCGGTGCGCGGAACTCTACAGTCTCGAATGCAGGTTCGGGCAACGCCTTTCGGTCCAACTTGCCCGAACCGGTCAACGGAAGAGCGTCGAGTACGACAAACGACGCCGGAACCATGTATGCCGGAAGGCGTTCCGCCGCAGCGGCAGCAACAGCATCGGTGGTGCTCTCAGCCGAGAACACGATCCACGCGAGAAGACGGTCGGAGCGCACCGCAACCGTGGCCTGCGCGACAGAGTCGTCCGCCAGCAGTGCTGCCTCGATCTCACCGAGTTCGATGCGCTGACCACGCAGCTTGACCTGGAAGTCCGAGCGTCCGATGTAGTGGAGTTCACCGGCTGCATTCCAGCGAACGACGTCGCCGGTGCGGTACAGCCTGCCCTCCCCGAAGGGATTGGCGACGAATCGGTCCGCGGTGAGGTCGGGCCGGGAACTGTAGCCGCGTGCGAGCTGAAGCCCTCCGAGGTAGAGCTCACCCTCCGCACCGTCCGGCGCGGGACGAAGCGCGTTGTCCAGCACGTACAGCTGCGTGTTCCACACCGGTCGGCCAATCGGTACACCGGTGATGTCCGCCGCGGTGTACTCGTGAGAGGTCACATCGACGGCAGCCTCGGTCGGCCCGTACAGGTTGACGAGCCGGGCGGTCGGCAGCAACTCGCCGAGGCGAGCAGCGGTGGCCGACGGCAATGCCTCGCCGGACGCGAACACCCACCGCAGGCTCCGTGCGGAACCAGCCGACGGTTCGGAAGTGAACACCCCGAGCATCGACGGAACGAAGTGTGCAACGGATACGGACTCACGGCCGAACAGTTGCGCAAGGTAGGCGGGATCGCGGTGACCGTCGGGCCTGGCGATCACCATGCGTGCGCCGACCTGCAGCGGCCAGAACAACTCCCAGACCGACACGTCGAACGTCACCGGAGTCTTCTGCACGACCACATCGGATGCGGTCAGCGCGTACTCGGCCTGCATCCACTCGAGTCGGTTCACGATGGCGCGGTGACTGATGCTCACGCCCTTCGGCCGGCCGGTGGATCCGGATGTGAACAGCACGTACGCAGTGGTGTCCGCGGTCGGTGTGCCCGCCAATTCGGCTGCAGCGAGTGGTGTGTCCGAGAACCCGTCCAGTGCAATGTCGTCGATCGATACCAGCGGAGTGTCGCCGTTACCGACGAACGCGTCGGCGCCGGTGGACAACACCAGCACAGCGCCAGAGGTCTCGAGAATGTACTCGATGCGATCAGCCGGCTGCTCAGGATCGAGCGGCACGTAGGCACCACCGGCTTCGAGCACCGCGTAGATGCCGACCAACAGATCGACCGAGCGGCGCATACCGACTGCAACAGCGGAGTCCGGGCCGACTCCGCGGCCAACGAGGTAGCGGGCCAACCGATTGACCCGAGCCGAGAAATCACGGTAGGTGATCGTCTGGTCTTCGAACGTCAGCGCCGGGGCGTCTGGCGTCCGTTGGACCTGGGCCGCGAAGGCATCGAGGAGCATTCGATCGTCCACGGGGTGGGCGGTCGCGTTTCGCTCCTCCACCAGCAGAGTGCGTTCGGCAACATCGAGAAGCTCGATGTCGCTCAACCGCCTGCCGGGGTTGCCGGCGGCAGCAACGAGTATGCGTTCGACTCGGGCGAGCATTGCTACGACGTGATCACGATCGAACAGATCCTCGAAGTACTTCAGCGTCAGTCGAATACGGTCGTTGGCGACGATCAAAAGCGTCAACGGGTAGTGCGTACTGTCGTTCGACTCGACCCCGGTGACAGCCATACCGTCGATGCCGGACGCCTGTGCCGCCAGTCCTGCCTCATCGACCGGGTACGACTCGAACACTGTAAGGGTGTCGAAGAGGTTCCCCACGCCCGCAGCGCGCTGAACCTCGGTCAGACCCAGGTAGTGGTGATCCAGCAGATCTGCCTGTTCACCCTGAAGCCGAGTGAGAGCGGATTCGATGGTCTCGGCCTGGTCGAGTCGAACTCGGACCGGGATCGTGTTGATGAAAAGACCGACCATCGATTCGACGCCGGCGAGCCCGGCGGGTCTGCCCGAGACCGTTGCCCCGAACACGACATCGTCGCGACCGGTCGAAGCGGCGAGCAGAATGCCCCACGCCGCCTGCACGAGGGTGTTGACGGTGACACCGAGACGGGCTCCCAATGCCGTGAGTGACTGAGTGAGTTCCGCGGACAGAACCTTCTCGACCGCGCCCGAGCGCGAAGTGATCTCGCGGCCCGCCGACGCTTGATCCAGACTCGTCGGGGCCAGAATCGTCGGTTCGGGTGCGTCCTCGAGTGCACGAGCCCACACTCGCGCAGATTCTGCGTGGTCCTGACGATCGATCCACGACAAGAATGTCCGATACGACGCGACACGGGGCAGCGCCGAGGCATCACCGCGCACCGCGTAGAGCACGAGCAGATCCTTCATCAGCAGCGGCATTGACCAGCCGTCGACGAGGATGTGATGGTTGGCGAAAAGCAGTCTGAAGTCGCCGTCCGCGAGCTTCACCAACGTGAATCGCACGAGAGGCGCCTCGCCCGTGTCGAACTGAACCTCGTGCTCCCGGGCGCGGAGCTCCTCGTAGGCTGCCGTTCGCTCCCGGACGGGGCGATCGGTCAAGTCGTGCTCGGACCAGGGCACCGAGACATCGTCGACCACTACCTGGACGGAAGAACCGTCCGCTGTGGTGACGAATGCCGTGCGGAGGTTGTCGTACCGGTTCAACAGAGCCTGCGCGGCACCGCGCAAGCGAGCAGCGTCCACCTCGCCGGTGAGGGTGAGCACCATCTGCATCGTGTACACGTCGAGCGAGGGGCCCGCGAGCATGGCATGGAACAGCAGCCCCGACTGCAGAGGAGCGAGCGACCAGATATCGGCCGAGGACGGGTACTGCGTCTCGACCCTGTCGATATCGCTCTGCGTGAGCGAGACGAGCGGCACGTCGGACGGCGTCAGGCCACCGGTGGATCCGTCCGCCACGTAGACGGACAGCGCCGTGAGAGCTTCCACCCACAGCTCCGCCAGGTGTTGTACGGCAGGCTCGTCAAGTGCTCCGCGAGGAAACGCGAACGTCGCGGCAAGTTCCGAGTTCTCGCCCGACCCGCGGACGATCGCATTGATATCGACCGTCTTGTTGGCAGGCATGTCTGCGTCACCGACAACGGTGAGTTCGTCGAAATCGGCCGCGGGCAGCCAACCGTCGATACCGTCGGGCACCTCCCCCGTCGTCTGACGACCCAGGTAGTTGAAGCTGATCTGACCGGACGAGAGCTGCGAGAGTTCTTCTGCCGTCGTGCGATTGACGAAGCGCAGCAATCCGTAGCCCATTCCCTTGGCCGGGACGGCGAGTAGTTGCTCCTTCACCGCCTTGACGACCGAGGCGATAGCGGTGCCACTCCCGTCGAGCGCGGCTTCGGTGTCGATGCCTGCGAGATCGAGCCGTACCGGGAACAGACTGGTGAACCAGCCGACAGTGCGCGACAGGTCGGCGCCCGGTACGAGGGTCTCTTCCCTACCGTGTCCTTCGAGCTGAACGAGCGTCGCAGGTGCTTCGATCCCCTGCTGCGCACGCCAGCGTTCGACGGCGAGGGCGAGAGCCGCCAACAAGCCGTCGTTCACTCCCCCGCGGAAGGCTTCGGGAACGGCGGTGAGCAGCGCGTGCGTCACTGCGGGCGGTATCACGACCGACACGCGATCGACCGTCGACTGCACGTCGACGTCCGGATCGAATGCCCGCGCGCCGAGGATCGGGTCCTCGGTGGCCGACACCGCACGCCACAGACCAAGTTCCTCGCGGCGCAGCTCGGAGTTGGATTCCTCCAGCAACGCATGCGCCCAGCGACGTTCGGATGTCACCACTTCGGGAAGTGACGGAGTGTTGCCCAGCGCGATCTGCGCCCACGCAGACACGAAGTCGGGGACCAGAATTCGCCAGGAGACGCCGTCGACAACAAGGTGGTGCGCGAGAACGACCAGTCGGCCCGACCTGTCGGGGCCGAAGTCGATCCAGACGAAACGCAGCATCCGGCCCGTACGCGGGTCGAGATGACTCATCGAATCGTCGACAACGGCAGACGCTGCCGCCAAGATGTCGTCTCGATCGAGTGCGGGGTCGATCTCGGCCCGATCCACCACGGCGTCGATCTCGACGGACCCGGGCTCGGAAATCTCGAGACCCCACCCCTCGTCGTCGTGCACGAGGGTTGCGCGCAGGCCGTCATGACGATCCACTACAGCGGAAATTGTGTCGACCACGCCGTTGCGCTCGATTCCAACGGGCAGTTCCAGGGTCACCGACTGGACGAACCGAGAGAAGGACCCGCCGCGCTCGACCATCGACTGCGCGAACGGAGTCAACGGCATGCGGCCGATGCCTCCGCCCGGGAGTTCCTCGAGCACGGCCTGGCCGACAACGTCGTGTTCGGACGTCGCCACCGCAGCGAGCCGTGCAACCGTCTTCTGCTCGAACACGTCTCTCGGTGTGATGACGACACCGCGAGCCCGCGAGCGAGCTACGAGTTGGATGGACACGATACTGTCGCCGCCGAGAGCGAAGAACGAGTCGTCCGCTCCGACTCGTTCGAGTCCGAGAACGTCGGCGAATACCTCACTGAGGACGAGCTCGACGTCGGTTTCTGCACTTCGGAATTCCGCGTCGCTCTCGAAGACCGGCTTCGGCAATGCCTTTCGATCCAGCTTGCCCGACGGGCCGAGAGGAAGTCCGTCCAGCACGAGGACGATGGCCGGCACCATGTACTCCGGCACCTTCGACGCCGTGGACGCCAGCAACGACTCGACCTCGACGGACGAACCACCCGCGGGCACCACGTAGGCCACGAGTTGATCGTCGACCACGAGCACCACAGCCTGAGCCACGGACGTGTCGTCGACGAGGGCGGATTCGATCTCACCCAATTCGATGCGCAAACCGCGCAGCTTCACCTGGAAATCTGAACGCCCGATGTACTCGAGCTCGCCCGCCGAGGTCCAGCGAACGAGGTCACCCGTTCGATAAAGCCTGCCGCCGGCAGCGTCGAACGGGTCCGCGACGAATCGGTCCGCCGTCAGGTCGGGCCTGCTGTGATACCCCCGAGCCAACTGCACGCCCGCGAGGTAGAGCTCACCCACCATGCCGACCGACACCGACCTCATCCGGCCGTCCAGCACGTGCAGCCGGGTGTTGAAGACAGGTCGCCCGATCGGCACCGCGATGGAGTCCTCAGCCGAGAATTCATGGAAGGTGACGTCGACGGCAGCCTCGGTCGGCCCGTACAGGTTGACCAGCGCCACAGTCGGCAGCATGGCGATCGTTGCGCGCGCGGTCGACACCGGGAGCGCTTCGCCCGAGGCGAAGATCCACCGAAGCGAATCAGCGTGCACAGCTGTCGGTTCGGCAGCGAACACGGCGAGCATCGACGGCACGAAGTGCGCCACCGACACATCCTCGCCGCGCATCAGTGAGGCGAGATACACCGGGTCGCGGTGGCCGTCGGGCTTGGCGACGACCAATCGAGCACCGATCTGCAACGGCCAGAACAACTCCCAGACGGACACGTCGAATGTGACCGGAGTTTTCTGGACAACCACGTCGTCTGCACGGAGTTCGTACTGATCCTGCATCCACACCAGTCGGTTGACGATGGCGTGATGGCTGATTGCCACGCCCTTGGGGCGTCCGGTCGAACCGGATGTGAAGAGCACATACGCGACGTTGTTCGGCCGAAGAACATCCGCGCGATCGCCGTCGGTCACCGGAGCGTCCGAGAACGAGTCGAGCTCCATGGCGTCGAGCCGGGCAACCGTGACACCGTCGGCTGCGAAGCCGTCCCGGGTCGTGGTCAGTACCAGCGCCGCACCTGCGGTATCGAGGATGTACTGCACACGATCGGAAGGCTGATCCGGATCGACGGGAACGTACCCGCCTCCGGCCTTGATCACGCCATACAGGCCGATCATCAGATCCAGCGAACGTCGCAGCGCCAGTGCCACCAAGGATTCCGGCCCGACACCGCGAGAGATGAGTGCGCGAGCCACACGATTCGCGCGGCGGTCGAACTCGGCGTAGGTCAGCGACTCACCCTCGAAAGTCAGCGCAATCGCATCGGGGCTCGCCTGCACCTGTGCGTCGAACATCGAAACGAGTGTCGCCGACGGGTCGACGTCGCGGGCGGTGTCGTTGACGCCCGCAAGGAGTGCACGCTCGCTCGGGTCGGACAAGTCGACGTCGCCGATGGCAAGAGTCGGTTCCCCGGCGAAGGCGTCGAAAATCCGCTGCAGTCTGCCGATCATGGCGGAAATGTCGGCGGCGTCGAACACATCGGTCAGGTACTTGAGCTTCAGGTGCACCCGAGTGTCGACTGCGATCAGCAGTGTCAGCGGGTAGTGCGTTGCATCTTCCAGCGCAACATCGGCGACCGACATGTCGTCTATGTTCTTCGCTTGCTCGGCAAGACCTGCCTCGTCGACGGGGTACGACTCGAACACCGTCAGTGTGTCGAACAGCGCACCGAGACCAGTGGCTCGCTGAATCTCGTTGAGCCCCAGGTAATGATGATCGAGCAGATCCGCCTGCTCGCCCTGCAGGCGCACGAGGGCCGTTTCGATGGACTCGTGTCCATCGAAACGCACTCGCACCGGCAGGGTGTTGATGAACAGACCCACCATCGACTCGACGCCCGCAAGGCCGGCAGGACGGCCGGACACGGTTGCGCCGAACACGACGTCGTCGCTTCCCGTCGAGCGCCCGAGGAGAAGACCCCACGCCGCTTGCACCATCGTGTTCAGGGTGACGCCGAGGCGTGCACCCACCGACTGCAGCGATGACGAGAGGGCCGCGCTCAAATCGAGCGACAACTCGCCGGAGTCCGCGGAGACCGCGCGGTTCTGGTCGACGGAGGACAGCATCGTTGGCTCTTCCACGCCGGCCAGCGCGTCGATCCACTTCCTTGTCGATGCCGACGCGTCCTGCTCAGCGACCCAGGCGAGGAAGGAGCGGTACGACCGTACGCGAGGCAATGGCGATGCATCACCGCGAAGTGCGTACAGCGCAAGCAGATCTCGCATGAGCAGCGGTGTCGACCAACCGTCGAGCAGCAGGTGGTGGCTGGAGACGAGAAAGCGATAGTCCGAATCCGAGATCTTGACGAGGGTGAACCGCATCAGCGGCGCCATCGTCAGATCGAAATGTTCACTCTTGTCGCGGGCACGGAGTTCTTCGAACGCGGCCTCGCGTACGTCGGCGTCGAGATCGGTCAGATCGACATCGCGCCACGGAACCTCGACGCGGCCGAGCACCAACTGCACCGAGGTGCCGTCGGCGTTCTGCACGAACGCGGCGCGAAGGTTGTCGTACCGGTCGAGCAATGCCTGTGCGGCACCGCGCAATCGGTCACGATCCACGGTGCCGGTCAGCTTCAGCAGAACCCGCATCGTGTACACGTCGAGTGTCGCCTGTGAAATCAATGCGTGGAACAGCAACCCGGATTGCAACGGGGCGAGGGACCAGATATCGGCCACACCGTTCCCGGTGAATTCCGACTCCCACCCGTCGATGTCCCGCTGCGACACCTTTGCCAACGGAACATCGGAGGGTGTCAAGCCGCCTGCACTCTCGGCGGCAACGTGTTCGGTCAACGCGGTGAGCGCATCGGTCCACAGCTCGGCGAACTCGGCGACATCGCTCCGGGACAGGATCCCCTGAGGGAACGTGAAACTCGCGGTCAGGCGCGGTCCGTCGGCGGTGTCCACGACTGCAGAGTTGATGTCGACGGTCGCGTTGGCGGGCATATCGGCGTCGCCGGGTGCCCCGACGTCGGCCAACACCGCGGACGGGAACCACGCGCCGCCGGTGAGCTCCTCCGAGATCCCCTGAGTCGACACTCTTCCCAAGTAGTTGAAGCTCAGCTGCGGTGTGTTCGATGCCGCTTCGAGAATCTTCGCCGTCTCGCCGTTGAGGAAACGCAAAAGTCCGTACCCCATGCCCTTGTCGGGCACGGCGAGCAGTTGTTCCTTGATCGCTTTGACTGCCGATCCCATCGCGGGTCCCGCGGCGAATGCATCGCGTACATCGATGCCGCGCAGATCGAAGCGGACCGGGAACGCGCTAGTGAACCAGCCGACCGTTCGAGACAGATCGGCACCGGGAACCATGTCCTCCTCGCGGCCGTGGCCTTCGAGTTTGACGAGCGCCTCGGCGAACTCCACACCACGACGGGCGCGCCAGCGGGTTAACGCCAAGGTCAGTGCAGCGAGAAGTCCGTCGTTCACACCCCCGTTGAAGGCTCCGGGAACCCCGGTGAGCAACGAGTCGGTGATTGCCTCGGACAACTCGATATCGACTCGATCGGTAGTCGACAACGTATCGACGCGCGCATCGAACGGCCGCGAACCCAGCTGCGGATCGCTGCCGGCGAGTGCTTCGGTCCACCAGGTGACCTCGGCTTCGCGCGGACCATCATGCGCGGCGTCGACGAGTCCATGCGCCCACCGGCGCATCGAGGTTCCGATCGCCGGCAGCGCGATTGCCTGCTCGGCGGCACCTTGACCCCAGGCGATCGCAAGGTCGGGGAGAAGAATTCTCCACGACACACCGTCGACGACGAAGTGATGCGCCACGACGAGCAGAATGCCGGGCCTCGTTGCATCGGACTCTCGGGCAGCAGTGCCCGGGGTGTCACGCTCGAAATCGAACCAGAGAACCTCGAGCATCCTGCCAGTTTCCGGATCGAGACGCCCCTTGGCCGAGTCCAACTCGCGTTCCGCGCGAGCTCGTAGCTCTGCGTCGCCGATCGTGCGTTCCAGCGGAATGCGACGCAGCATTCCGTCGACGTCGGCCGTTCCGACCGCGCGAACGTGAACCGTCCACTCGCCGCCCTCGGCACGCTCGACCACGGACCTCAGCATGTCGTGGTGATCCACCACGGCGCCGATGGTCCGCGTGAGCAGACCGTGGTCGATCCCGGTGGGCAACACGACCGCAACGGACTGAGCGAACCGTCCGAACCCGCCAGGACCGTCGACGATCGACTTCATGATCGGAGTGAGAGCAAGCGGTCCGATGCCACCACCGGTCAGCTCCTCGAGCACCTCACGCTCCACGGTCTCACCGAGCACGGTGGCGACCTCGGCCAGGCTCGCAACCGACTTGCGCTCGAAGACGTCACGAGGCGTGAACGAAATGCCTCGAGCACGCGCCCGCGAGACCAACTGAATGGACACGATGCTGTCGCCACCGAGCGCGAAGAACGACTCGTCGACGCTGACGCGCTCGGTGTTCAAGACGTCGGCGAACACCTCGGCGATGATCGTCTCGATCTCGTTGCTCGCGCCACGGAACTCCTGCTCGTGGAACACCGGTTCCGGCAATGCCGCACGGTCGAGCTTTCCGACCGGCGTGAGCGGTACCGAATCCAGCACGATGATCGACGCCGGAACCATGTGGCTCGGAAGGGACCCTGCGAGAAATTCCTGCAGCTGCTCGACATCGACGACGCCGCCCTTGACCGGAAGTACGTATGCAACCAGACCTGTGACGCCACTGGGCAGTTCACGACCCAGCGTTGCCGCATACGACACGCTCTCGTGCTGCACGAGGGCAGCATCGATCTCGCCGAGTTCGACACGGAAACCACGTACCTTGATCTGGAAGTCCGAGCGCCCGACGTATTCGATGTTCACTGCTGCCGGATCGGACGAGACAGCATCGGATCCGAATGTCCACCGCACGACATCGCCGGTCCGGTACATCCGGGAACCGGGCGCACCGAATGGATTCGACACGAACCGCGACGCCGTCAAGTCTTCCCTGGCGTGATAACCCCGGGCCAGCGCGCCCCCCGCAAGATAGAGCTCTCCTGCCGCACCGACGGGCACCGGGTTGAGGCGGCCGTCGAGAACGAGTGCGGACATTCCGTGAATCGGCCGACCGACGGTGATCGGCTTGCCGGGCCGCAGCTCGGCAAAGGTCGAAATGATCGTCGTCTCGGTCGGCCCGTAGCCGTTGAAGTACCTACGCCCTTCCGCCCAGCGAGCGAGCAGGTCCGGCGTGGTCACGTCTCCGCCGACAGATGCGACCCTCAGCGAATCCACACCCGACGGATCCATCGTCCCGAGAACTGCCGGGGTAATGATCGTGTGACTGACCTGCTCGGTCTTCAGCAACTCAGCGAGATCCTCGCCGCCGATGATCGACGCGGGCACCACGACGAGGGTCGCACCCTCCGAGAACGCCGCCATCCATTCCAGCACCGACGGGTCGAAACTCGGCGAACAGATATGAAGGAAGCGCGAACTGGAATCCAGATGATAGAGATCGGTTGCCGCATCGAGCACGCCGCCGAGCCCAGCGTGTGTGACGACGACGCCCTTGGGCATACCCGTCGATCCCGACGTGTAGATCATGTAGGCGGCGTGGTCGATCGCCAGGGCGGAGGTTCTGTCGGCATCGGTGACGGGTACGTCGGACTGGCCCATCACGAACGCGTCGAAGTCAGGATCGTCGATCGACAACCATTCCGTCGTGTTCGGGAGTTCGTCCACATACCGAGTCGAAGTGATCCCGAACAGTGCCCCGGAGTCGCCGAGCATGTGTTCGACACGGCCGGGAGGGTAGGTCGGATCGACGGGCAGATGTGCCGCACCCGATTTCGCGACCGCCCAGACGGCAAGCACCATCTCGTAGGAACGAGGGAACGCCAGCGCAACGATGCGCTCGGGTCCCGCGCCTCGTTCGATCAGCGCGCGCGCCATCCGCGTGGAGGTCGTGTCGAGCTCGCGATACGAAATGGAACGACCGTCGGCGCGCACCGCAATGCCGTCCGGACTGATGCCGACTCCGCGCTGGAAGATCTCGGCCAGTGTGCCGCCGTGCGTGACGTCGTCGCCGTGCACGTGCGTCAACCGGTCGTACTCGTCGTCCTCGAGGATGATGAGATCGCCGACGGGACGATCAGGGGCCTCGACGGCGCCACGCAGGATCCGAACGAATCGGCGCGCGAAGACCTCGACGGTATCGGCGTCGAACAGTGCAGTGGCGTAGGTGAACTCGGCTGAGATGCCGGTATGCGCACCGGTCTGATCGGTGTGCTCGCTGAGCAGCAACGACAGGTCGAACTTCGCCACGTCGACATCGAAGTCGACGGCGCTGATCTTCAGTCCCGGCAGTTCGAAACTGGTCTCGGGAAGGTTTTGGAACGACAGCGCGACCTGGAACAGCGGATGCCGAGCGGTGGACCGTTCCGGGTTCAGAATCTCGACCAACCGCTCGAACGGCACATCGGCATGACCGAAGGCCTTGAGATCGTTTTCACGATTCTGCTCGAGCAGATCGGCGAACCCTGCGCCGCCGTCGACATCCGAACGCAGCACGAGCGTGTTGACGAACATGCCGATCACGTCATCGAGTTCGGCCTCGCCGCGGCCTGCGATCGGTGTACCGATCGCGATGTCGGCGGTACCCGACAACCGAGCCAACAACACTGCGAGTGCCGAATGAACCACCATGAACAGTGTGGTTCCGGTTTGTCGAGCCAACCCGACCAGATCCCGATGAAGCTCGGGGTCGATCCGGAATCGGGTGGTCCCACCGTCGAAGGACTGTACGACCGGCCGCGGACGATCGAACGGAAGGACCAGTTCCTCGGGCAATCCCGCCAGGGTGGTCTTCCAGAACGCCGCCTGCAGAGAGATGAGCGAACTCGGATCCTTCTCGTCGCCGAGAACCTCACGCTGCCACAGCGTGTAGTCGGCGTACTGGACCGGTAACGGCGCCCAGCCGGGGGCTTCTCCGACCGTCCTGGCTGCATACGCCACCATCACGTCGCGCGTCAGCGGTCCCATCGACCATCCGTCCGCACTGATGTGATGCGCCACGAACACAAGCACGTAGTCCTCGCCGGACAGCTCGAACAGCACGGCGTGCAACGGCACCTCGGTGGTGACGTCGAATCCTGTCGACACGATCGAGAAGATCCGTGCGAGAAGTTCGTCCTCACGCACGGAGACCGGCGACAACACCGGAACTGCCGACGCCGTCGACAGAACCACCTGTGCCGCAACACCATCGGTCTCGGGGTATACGGTGCGGAGCGACTCGTGCCGCTCCAGCACATCGCCGATCGCAGCCTGCAGCGCCGAGACATCGAGACGGCCGGACAGCCTTATGGCGACGGGGAGGTTGTTCACCGCCGACTCGGTGTCGAAACGGTTGAGGAACCACATTCGCTGCTGGGCAAGCGAGAGTGGTACTCGGTCCGGTCGCGTACGGGCGACCAACGGGACACGGCCCCCACCGACGTGCGATTCCGCTCGGGCAGCCAAACCTTCGACAGTGGACGCTTCGAACAGGACTCGCACCGGAACACGTGCTCCCAGCGCTGCGCCCACCCGAGAGACGACCTGAGTCGCGATCAGAGAGTTGCCCCCCAGTTCGAAGAAGTCGTCGTCGAGCCCGACGCGGGGCGCACCCAGTACGTCGGCGAACACTCCAGCCACGATTTCTTCCACCGGAGTACGAGGCGCGCGGAAGGCGCGAGACTCGAACACCGGATCTGGCAAAGCATTTCGGTCGAGCTTGCCCGAACCGCCGAGTGGTAGCTCATCGAGCACCACGAACGTCGACGGCACCATGTAGGTCGGCAGAAGTGTCGATACCGCGTTCTGCAGCGCACCGGTGTCCACCGAACCGCCCGCCGCGGGAACGACGTACCCGACGAGTTGATCCGAACGCACCAGCACCACAGCCTGAGCCACCGAGACGTGACCGAGCAGTGCGGTCTCGATCTCACCCAACTCGATTCGCAAGCCGCGCAGCTTGACCTGGAAGTCCGTACGACCCAGATACTCCAGTTCGCCCGAAGCCGACCACCGCACGAGGTCTCCGGTTCGGTACATCCGCGCACCGTCGTCGAACAGGGACGCCACGAACCTGTCGGCAGTGAGGTCGGCGCGACCGAAGTAGGCACGCGCCACCTGTGTACCCGCAAGATACAACTCTCCTGCAACACCGATGGGAACGGGACGCAGTCGCGAATCCAGCACCAGCACACGCGCATTCCATACCGGCGAACCCATCGGGGCGGATGCACCGGGCACCCGCCACCCGGCCACACCGGCGACCGGACGAGCCGTCGCATGCACTGCGAATTCTGTCGGGCCGTACAAGTTGTGGATACCGGCACCGGGCAATGCAGCTGCGGCCGTGTTCACGACCGAGACCGGTAGCGCTTCTCCCGCCACCAACACCGTGCGAAGGGAGGAGCAACCCCCGACGCCGATCGCCGACACGAAAGCCGACAACACCGAGGGCACGAAGGACGTCGCCGTCACGCCTTCGGATTCGACAACCGACACGAGGTACCCCGGATCACGGTGGCCATCGGGCTCCGCGACCACCAATCGGGCCCCAACGGCCAACGCACCGAACAGTTCCCACACCGACACGTCGAATGTGAACGGGGTCTTCTGAAGAACGACGTCATCGACATCGACACCGTATTCCGCAACAAGCCAGCGCACCTGGTTGACGACCGAGACGTGCGAGACGGCAACGCCCTTCGGACGGCCCGTGGAACCGGAGGTGAAGATCACGTACGCGACATTGCCGGAACGCAGCGGAGAGATGCGATCGGCGTCGGACAACAAGCGAGGAGACACCGAGTCGAGATCGAGACGGTCGACGTCCATCGTCTTCGCAGTGGTCGGCGCATCGAAGGACTCGCGCGCTGTCGTGAGGACCACCACGGGTGCGGCAACCTCGAGAATGTACTTGTTGCGTTCGACGGGCTGATCGGGATCGACCGGAACGTAGCCGGCGCCGGAACGAAGAACAGCGTACAGCGAGACGATCATGTCGAGCGAGCGGCGCATGGCCACCGCGACGAGTAGATCAGGGCCGACCCCTTCGCCGACGAGTACGCGCGCCAGACGATTGATCCGTGCATCGAGGTCAAGGTAGGTGACAGGCTCACCATCGAACACGACTGCCACCGCGTCGGGACGCGCCGCCACCTGGGCATCGAAAGCGTCGAGCAGCGTAGCTTCGGTGTCCAGAACGTGCTCGGTGTTGTTCCAGGACTTCAGGATCAGACCGCGCTCGACAGCATCATAGATTTCGATGTCACCGACCTTCACGGTCGAGTCCCCGATGACGGCGTCCAGCACGAACAGGAATCGATCGGCGAACGATGCCACCGTCGTCTCGTCGAACAAATCTGTCGCGTAGGTGAATTCGGCAGACAATCCATCCGCCTGCCCACCGGAGGTGAGTCGTTCCGTCAACGTCAGCTGCAGATCGAACTTGGCCACGGCCACATCGAGGTCGACGCTGTCGATGCTGAGCGCAGGCAGATCGAGATGGGTCGGACCGAGGTTCTCGAAGGAGAGCATCACCTGGAACAACGGATGCCTGGCGGTCGAACGCGATGGATTGAGCACCTCGACGAGCCGCTCGAACGGAATGTCGGAGTGCGCGAACGCGCCGAGCGCGGCCTCGCGTGCATGCGCCAGTTGGTCGTTGAACGTCTCGTGCCCGTCCACCTCGGTGCGCAATACCAGTGTGTTGACGAACATGCCGACGACGTCGTCGAGCGCTTGTTCCCCTCGTCCCGCGACGGGAGTACCGATTGCGATGTCGTCGCTGCCCGACAGACGCGACAACAAGACTGCGAGAGCAGCGTGAATCACCATGAACAGCGACGCGTTTCGCTCTCGGCCGAGGTCGAGAAGCCCTTGGTGGATCCGACGGTCGATCTCGAACTCGACCGTGTCGCCGCCGAACGACTGCCGCGCGGGTCGATGCCGATCGGTCGGCAAGTCCAGTTGGTCCGGGAGACCCGCGAGTGCGTTCTTCCAGTACGCGACCTGCTCCGAGATCAGCGAAGTCTCGTCGTCCTCGGAACCGAGAGTCGCGCGCTGCCAGAGTGTGTAGTCGGCGTACTGCACGGGCAGGGGAACCCAGTCGGGCGACTCCCACTGGGTTCGAGCCGCATAGGCGACCATGATGTCGCGGGCCAACGGCCCCATCGACCATCCATCGGCCGAGATGTGATGGACGACCATCGTCAATACGTGTTCGGTCGCTGCGATCTCGAACAGTTGCGCCCGAACGGGCACGTCGGCGGTCACGTCGAACCCGGTGGATGCGAGTTCAGCGATGGCCTTCTGCAGTTCCCCGACCGTGGTGTCGACCGGCATCAGGTTGGGCACGATCTGAGCCGCGTCCTGCACCACCTGGTGCGGCCCATCCGCCGAATCCGGGAACACGGTCCGCAGCGACTCGTGCCGATCGATGACGTCCATGATGGCAACTTGCAGTGCAGGCACATCGAGTACGCCGGACAGTCGAAGTGCGATCGGCAGATTGTACGTCGCCGATTCGGTATCGAAACGGTTGAGGAACCACATGCGCTGCTGCGAAAGGGACAGCGGAATCCGCTCCGGTCGAACACTTCTGGACAAAGCTATGCGCGCTCCGCGGCCTGCGGCCTGCTCGGCTCTGATTGCCAGTTGTGCAACTGTCGGCGACTCGAAGATGGCGCGCACCGGCACCTGAGCATCGAGAGCGGCACCGAGCCGCGCGACAACCTGCGTGGCGATCAGCGAATTTCCGCCGAGCTCGAAGAAGTCGTCGTCGAGACCCACAACGGGAACACCGAGCACATCGCTGAAGACGGTCGCGACCGTCTCCTCGATGGGAGTCGTCGGAGCGCGGAACTGACGGAAGCTGATGCCCAGTTCCGGTTCGGGAAGTGCCCTGCGATCGAGTTTGCCGATCGGGGTCAACGGAACTACGTCGAGTACCACGATCGCCGAGGGCACCATGTAGTTCGGCAGCAGGCGAGCGACGTACTTCGTGAGTTCGTCCTTGTCGATGCCTGCGGAGCCATGCACGTATGAGACGAGTGCCGTTTGACCCGAATGCATTTCATGACCGAGCGTTGCCGCGAAGGTGACTGCGGGGAATGACTCGAGTGCCCCGTCGATCTCCCCGAGCTCGATGCGGAAACCACGCACCTTGACCTGGAAGTCCGAACGTCCTACGTACTCGATCGCAAAGTCACCGGTCCAGCGGACGACGTCGCCCGTGCGGTACATCCGCGTTCCGTCACCGGCATACGGGTCTGCCACGAATCGCTCGGATGTCAGGCCGGCGCGCCGGTAGTACCCGCGCGCGACGGCGTCTCCCGACAGATACAGCTCACCCGCGACACCAGCGGGAACCGGCTGCAGACGGGAGTCCAGAATCAGAGCGCCGACGCCGGGCACAGGACTACCGACCGTGATTCGCTCGCCGACGAACAGTTCCCCGCGAGTCGACACGATCGTGGTTTCGGTGGGGCCGTACGCGTTGAAGAACCGGCGGCCCGGCGCCCAGCGAGCGACCAGATCCGCCGCGGATGCCTCGCCGCCGACGGACAGCAGTTCCAAACTGTCCAGACCCGCTGGATCGATCGATCCGAGAACGGCGGGGGTGATGATGGCGTGCGTGACCTCGGCCTCCGCGAACAACCGGTGAAGTTCGGGACCACCAATTATCGACGGTGGTGACACGACGAGAGTCGCGCCGGCCGATGCTGTGAGTGCCCATTCGAGAACCGCCGGGTCGAAGCTCGGCGAGATGACGTGCAGGAAACGGGATTCAGTTGTCACCCGATACAAATCCCGCGACTGATCGATCAGTCCGGACAGTCCGCGATGAGTGACACTGACTCCCTTGGGCAGTCCGGTCGAACCCGAGGTGTAGATGACGTAGGCGGGATGATCGAGCCGCAGCGGTGTCGTCCGATCCTCGTCGGAGACGGCTGTCGCCGGATATCGGGCGACAGCGTTCTCGAACTCGGCGTCGTCGATTGCCCACCACTCGCAGGTACCCGGCAATTCGCCGACTCGGGTCGAGGAGGTGATTCCGACGAGCGCTTCCGAGTCCGACAGCATGTGTCGCACCCGATCGATCGGGTGTTCAGGGTCGACGGGTACCCAAGCGGCACCAGCCTTCGCCACGGCCCAGATGGAAACAATCATCTCCAGCGAGCGCGGAAAAGCAAGTGCAACAACAGACTCCGGACCGACTCCGCGATCGATCAGATAGCGCGCGTATCGATCGGTGATCTCGTCGAGCTCTCGATACGTCACCGAGACATCAAGAGTACGCACCGCAACGCCGTCCTCGTTGGCTGCTACGCCGGCGGCCAGGAACTCAGGAAGGAGTCGTTGCGACTCGACAGAACCACCGTGAACGGAGGTCAGCTCCTCGACCTCTTCGGGTGCCAAGATGTCGATGGCCCCCAAGGGAACCGACGCGTCGCGCACGATCGCATCGAGAATGCGCAGGAATCGATCCGCGAACCCTTCGATCGTGGACGCGTCGAAGAGGTCAGTCGCGTAATCGAAGGTGGCTTCGATCCGATCCGGCTCCCCCTCGTCGTTCTGGTATTCGGTGAGCCAGAGCTGGAGGTCGAACTTCGCGATCGGAACGTCGAGTTCCTGCGCTTTTGCCTGTAATCCGGCGAAGCTGAGTTCACTCACACGCGACTTCTCCAGCGAGAGCGCAACCTGGAACAGTGGGTGCCGAGCGGTGGAGCGCGCCGGATTGAGCACCTCGACCAGCCGCTCGAAGGGAATGTCCGCGTGCGCGAACGCCGACAGGTTGGTGTTGCGTACCTGGTCGAGTAGTTCGTCGAACGAGTCGTGCGGCTCGACGCGCGCGCGCAGAACCAGGGTGTTGACGAACATTCCGATGATGTCGTCGAGTTGCTCGTGTGCCCGGCCCGCGATCGGTACGCCGATGGCGATGTCGGTGGTACCGCTCAACCTCGACAACAGTACCGAGTACGCGGCTTGAACGACCATGAAGAGCGAAGCCCGATGTGCGCGTGCAACATCACTGAGTCCTCGATGAATGCGTGCATCGATGACGAACCGACTCTTCGCGCCACCGTTGGTCGCAATCGCTGGGCGCGAGCGATCGGACGGAAGGTCGAGCTGATCGGGAAGGTCGTCGAGCGCGCGAACCCAGAACTCGATCTGCTGTGCCGACAGCGAAGCGGTGTCGCTTTCTTTGCCGAGCAGATTTCGTTGCCACAACGCGTAGTCGGCGTACTGGATCGGTAGCGGCGACCATGCAGGTAAGCGACCGTTCGCTCTTGCCTCGTACGCGAGCATGATATCGCGGGCAAGTGGACCGAACGAAGAACCGTCGGCTGCAATGTGGTGCAGCACCATCGCAAGCACGTATTCGGCGTCGGAGACCT
Source organism: Rhodococcus sp. G-MC3 (assembly GCF_030063335.1). Lineage (GTDB taxonomy): Bacteria > Actinomycetota > Actinomycetes > Mycobacteriales > Mycobacteriaceae > Rhodococcoides. Next base: position 168,344 of record NZ_JASISW010000004.1, read on the forward strand.
TGAACAGTTGGATGCGGAACGGCGCGGACGCGGAGACGTCGAAACCGCCGCGTGCCAGTTCGATCAACTTGTTCGTCAATGAGTTCTCGTCGACCGTGGTGGCCGGCAGGTCCGACAGTACGTCTTCGGTGCGCAGAATTACCTGCTGGGGCGCATCGTCGACCTGCGGATAGACGGTACGAAGAGTTTCGTGCCGTGCAACGACGTCGGCAAACGCCTGGGACAGCGCCGCTTCGTCGACTTGGCCGCTCAGTCGCACCATGAACGGCAGGTTGTAAGCCGCGGTGTCCGGGTCGAACCGGTTGAGGAACCACATGCGCTGCTGCGCAAGCGACAACGGGAGAACATCGGGCCGCGGGCCTGCAGTGAGCGCGGGGCTCGCAGACCCCTGCACGAGCGCGGTTTCGGCGCGCGCGGCCAGCGCACCTACGGTCGGTGCTTCGAACAGTTCGCGCACACCGAGGCGAATACCCAGTGCGGTGCCGACTCTGGTCACCAATTGCGTGGCGATGAGCGAGTTTCCACCCAGCTCGAAGAAGTCCTCGTCGAGCCCGACATGGGATGCACCGAGGACATCCTCGAAGACTCCGGCGACGACGTACTCGGTCCGGCTCTGAGGGGCGCGGTAGTTCTTCGCGCTGGAAAATATCGGTTCCGGCAACGCTTTTCGATCGAGCTTGCCGCTGGTGTTGAGCGGCAACTCCTCCAGCACCATGATCGACGCGGGCACCATGTAGGACGGCAACGAGCGCGCAGCGAATTCCGACGCCGTCGCGGGCTCGATGCTGTGGCCAGGAGCCGGAACGATATACGCGACGAGTTGATCGCCCGTCGACGTCGAGACCACGAGAGCGACCGATTGCGAGATACCTTCGTGGGCAAGGAGAACCGTCTCGATCTCGCCGAGCTCGATCCGCTGGCCACGGAACTTGACTTGGAAGTCCGTGCGGCCGATGTAGTCGATGGTTCCGTCGGCTCGCCACCGAACGAGGTCGCCGGTCCGGTACATGCGCGCGCCGTCCACCGCAAACGGGTTCGCGACGAATCGATCCGAACTCAAGTCCGGCCGTCCCACGTACCCGCGCGCCAGCTGTACGCCCGCCAGAAAGAGCTCGCCGGGTTCGCCGACAGCCGACGGCCGCAGATGTGCGTCGAGCACGTACGCCTTGGTGTTCCACTCGGGGACACCGATCGGCACTGTTCGAGCGTCGGCAGGGCCGCTTTCGTGATGGGTCACCGATACGGCCGCCTCGGTCGGCCCGTAGAGGTTGTGCAGTCCCGCGGACGTCAACTCACGGAATGCCGCGGCGGTTTCGACCGGTAGCGCCTCACCGATGACGAACACGTGCCGTAGCGAACCGCAGGTGCCGATAGGTGCGTTGGCGACGAAGACCGTCAGCATCGACGGCACGAAGTCGGTGATCGTGACGCCGTGTTCGGCGATCTTGTCGGCCACGTAGATGGAGTCGCGATGACCGTCAGGCGTCGCCAACACCATGGTGGCGCCGACCTGAAGCGGCATGAAAAAGCCCCACAGAGACACGTCGAACGTCGTCGCGGTCTTCTGCAGATAGACATCGTCGGGGCCGAGGTCGTACTCCGCGTTCATCCATTGCAACTGGTTGTCGATCGCGGCATGCGAGACCGCGACACCCTTTGGACGGCCCGTCGAACCCGAGGTGTAAATGACGTACGCGGTGTTGTCCAAGTGCACCGGTCCACGACGATCCTCGTCGCGTACTCGGGGCACGGATACCGAGTAGTCGACGAGATCCACCGCAACGGAGTCGATCCCCTCGGGCAGTTCCACCGAGTCTCGTGCCGTGACGAGTACGCACAGCGGACGCGCGGAGTCCAGAATGTAACTGGTGCGGTCAGCGGGATGATCGGGGTCGATCGGTACCCAGGCGCCGCCGGCCTCGACGATCGCGTACATTCCGACGACCAAATCCAGTGAACGCCGGATCGACAGTCCGACAAGAACTTCCGGACCGACACCCATGTCGATCAGCTGCCGAGCAAGCACACCGACCCGTTGGCCGAGCTCACCGTAGGTCAGTGCCGTGTTCTCGTACACGAGCGCAACGGCGTCGGGATCGGCTTCCACCCGTGCATGAAAGTCGGTGAGGAGAGTCCGCTGTGACACCTCGTGGTCCGTATCGTTCCACGTCTCGAGAACCGAAGCACGCTCTTCATCGGTGGTGACGTCGAGGCTCCACACCCGAGTGTTCGCCGGAGCTGCGACGAATCGATCGAGGAACGCCACGAACCTGGTGTGGTTGCGCTCCGATTCCTCGGACGAATACAGGTTCGGGTTCGATTCGAAATCGACGTGGGTCTTGCTGCCACCGACGCTCTGGTACAGGTTGAGACCGAAATCCTCGATCAGCCCGGTGGACAGAATGTTGATGCCGCCGACCATCGAGCCGAGCCGAAGTTCGGTGAAGAACAGCATGATGTTGACCCATGGGCCGAAGAACGAGGCCTGGCCCGTGGTGGTGCCCGCATCGCGTCGAATGTCCTCATGGCGATACCGCTGGTGACGTAGAGCCCCTGACACCTCGGTGGTGATCGTCTTCAACAGTTCTTCGACTGTGGTGTCGGAGGCGACCGACAGTCGAAGCGGGACGACATTGGAGACCATTCCGCCCGAGCGCCGCAGGACCGCGGTGGTGCGTGCGGTGACGGGCAGACTCAGTACTACGTCTTCCTTGCCCGTCATCTGCGCCATATAGGTTGCGAACGCAGCAATGACCACGGTGGCAGTGGTTGCTTCGGTGGAGGCGAGCAGTCCGTCGAGGTTCTCCATGGTGTCCGCGGACAGCGAAACGGTGTCGATCTGACTGACCGGCGCAGGCGGCGCGGTGCGGCCCGCCAGGCTTGTCGTTCCGTCGATGCCGGCGATCCGATCCGCCCAGTACTGCTTGTCCGTCTCGAACCGAGTGGAGTCACGGTAGGCGACGTCGGCGTCGTAGACCTTGGAGAGGTCCGAGGACAGATTCTTACTGGGCTCGGTGCCCTCGACTGCAGCGGTGTAGAGCGCCGCCGCGCGGTTCATGAAGGTGACGGCACCAAATCCGTCGAGTACGACGTGGTGGACGCGGTTGAACCAGAAGTAACGATCGTCTTCCACATGCAGCACGGTGGCGGCGATGAGACGATCTCGCAGGATATCGATCGGTGCGCTGTACTCGGCTCGCATCCATTTCTGAGCGGCCGAGACCGGATCCGGGCTTTCACGCAGGTCGACATAACCCAACGGATCTTCCAAAGTGCGATCGATGAACTGACGCGGCTCGGAATCGACCTCGACGATTCGCACGAAACCCGACTGGAGTTCGAGCGCGGCCTCGGAGGACACCCGCTGAAGTAGGTCGAGGTCGAGGTCGCCCCGAAGCTCTACGTACTGCGCAATGTTCGCCGGAACGGAAGGATCGACATGCTGCGCGAACCACATGCCCAACTGCGCGGGAGAGAGCGGGAACGACGTTGCAGGAACATCCTCACCTGCACCTTCAGTCTTCGCTGACTCTTCCCAACCTAGCGGGTCCAATCGATTCCTCTCTTTCCCACTCTTCACACGCCCCCGACGAAGGTGGACACACCATCTTCATCGAGCACCGAACACACAAATCTATTTCTTTTTCGCGCACGTATCGAACTGCCGCGCCATGTCTCGACGAAGTTACCCACGGGTACATCTGCACGTGCGACACCGATCGTTACACCGCAGAGTCCCTAAGCAGCGTGACCTGGTTCGCCTTGACCAGGAAGCCTCTTATGCCTACTCGAGCCGACGCGCCCCCACGCCTGACGGGACCCGAACTCATGCGTCGGCCCATCGTGTCGAATCTGCACCGGTCCAATCTACAGGGCCGCCATGCGCACAGACCAAAACGCAGCTCACCGGGCATACGGACCAATCCACAGAGTCCTGCGATGCCTCCGCCCACTCACGCCGTCATGTCCAACGACGCGATCACCTTCGTCGGCCTGATCCGAACGACCAGCTCACCCGGCACCCCGTTGCGCTTCCCGAACTCTTCGGCTCGATCCGATCCCATGTATCGGCGGCCGATCGCGGTGGCCGTATCGACAAGATCGACCGGGTCCTCGGACGTCTCCGCAACACCCTGGATCTGGACGAATGCATAAGGAGGCTCTTCGAGATCGACCGTCAACACCAGCCGTGGATCACGCGCGATTGCCTTGCCCTTGGCCGTGACGGCACCGGTGTTGAACACCACGGTGTCGTCTTCGAGCACGAACCAGACCGGAGCGACCAACGGACGACCGTCGGATGCGACGTATCCGAGCTTGCCCGTTCGGGTGCCGGAGGAAAGGAACTCACGAACCGCGGGATCGGTCAAAGATGCCATTCTTCTCACGCTACGGCGTGCAACCGACAATTCGCCGTGCGATCGACAGGTAGACCTGCGCGAGTTCCGTCGGATCCAACGGCCCTCCCGGCCGATACCAGCCTGCGACACCGACACACATAGTCGTGACGGCTCGCGATGCGTCCGCAGGATGATCGGCGTCGAAATCGCCCGATTCGATTCCGGTAGCCACGATGGCGTCGAGCATTCGCTGCTGTTCGTCGCGTCGACCGACATAGTTTTCTCGGTTTGCCGGTTCGAGGCTGCGTATTTCGGTCGAACCAAGAAAAGCCTGGTCACGGCGATACATGTGAAACAGAAGCAGCGACTCCACGACAGCGTCGAAGCGCGCTCGTGCCGTCGGGCCGGCTTCGGCTTCGGCATCACGAGACCGCGAGATCAGTTCGTCCATGGCAGCAGTCATCAACCCCACCAACATCGCTTGCTTGGAGGCGTAGTGGTGATAGAGCCCCGGTACCGACAACCCGGCGCGTCGTGCGATGTCTCGCACCGAAGTCCCGTGATAGCCCTGCTCGACAAAGGCCGCCAACGCCGCGGCAAGCGAGACCGGCAGATCGGTCCCCTCGTATATTCGCCAACTGCCTGTGCTCATTTTCTGGAACCGACAAAGGTGGCGACTCCCGATCGAATGGTGCCCACTACGGGGACCTCACGTACGTCCCGATTGCCGAGGAGAGCCGGATGCTCGGCGAGAAGAACTAGATCCGCGGGATCTCCCGTCGCGATCGACCGGCGTCCGCCGCACGCCGCCGCGAGCGCCACCGTGAGCGGCAATGCTTCCTCCGGCTGCCATGCCGGACGCTCGTCGTCCGTGCGCCATACAGCATCGGCAACGGCGTCGAGCGGTGCTGGCGGGCTGACCGGGGCGTCGGAACCGAACAGCAGACGGGCGCCGGCCCGGTGTAGCGACAGGTAGGGATAGCCGATCGAGCTGCGGCCGCTCCAGAGCTCGTCGGCGACGTCTCGGTCGCTCATCGCATGTTGTGGCTGAACTGACGCCGCAACTCCAGCGGCGGCGAAGCGGACGATGTCCGCAGGCATCAGCTGCTGCGCGTGTTCGATTCGACCACCGCCCCCCACGGTCTCGAACGCATCGAGGGCGAGCGAGTTTGCTCGGTCGCCGATTGCATGGATCGCGGGACGAATACCGCCATCGAACGCTCGGCGCATCACCTCGACGAGGCCCTCGGGAGTCTCGAGCAACAGCCCCGACGACGTCCCTCCCGGGTACGGGTCGTGGCAGCACGCCGTTCTTGTGTTCAAGGAGCCGTCGAACATCACTTTGAGGGGGCCGAGACGGATATTGTCGCCGACTCGGGCGCCGGTGGAGGCGCCGAGTACGAGTTCGTGTTCCAGCCACGGCGACCACACCGCGAAGTCCACATCGACGGACGGCGCCGCCACCTGCGAGCGCCGCGTCCAGACGGCCCGGTTGTCGGCGTACTCGAAATCGGTGATCGCGGTGATTCCGCGCCGCGCCAACTCTGCAGTGGCAGCGAGGGCGTCCCGATCCCCTGCATCGGTGTCGTCGAGTTTGTCGAGCGCCTGCAGTCCCTCCATGCAGTCGTGATCGCGCAGCACACCCGTCGGATGATCGATTCCCAGCTCCGCCAACAACGCTGGACTGAGCCACAGGGTGTGCAGATCCATACTGGTAACAGCGGCCCTGCGTCCCGGCAGCGCGTTCTGAAGTACGTCCTTGTGCGGAGCGTCAGGCCACAGCGCATCTCGGAAACCTTGCGCCCGCAGAATCCCGGTGCCATGTCGTTCGTTCGACCGCGCGAGAATATCCACCAGATCGACTGCGGAGTCCGCGCCCGACACATCGATACGTGTCAACGACGCGGCCCACTGTGTCAGGTGGAGATGATTGTCGACGAACGACGGCAGCAGCGCCGCGCCCCGGCCATCGAGCACGTCGCCTTCGATCGGGCGACTCCCCGGCTGGGCCGCGGACACGTCCGCGATACGGCCGTCGACCGTCTGGACATCGACGAACTCGCTGCCCGCAGCCAGCACAACACTTCTGATCAACACACCCGGACTCTAGAACACTTCCTTCCGTGAGATCGTGGTGCGGTGAATGACCAGAGGCCTCCCCGGAGCGCGTCCCGCGCAGCGACCGGTGCCGTCGGCTACACCGCGAAGATCACCGTCCGATGGTCCGACATGGATGCGTTCGCCCACATCAATCACGCATGCATGGTGACGTTGTTGGAAGAGGCCAGGATCGAGTGGTTGCTCAGCGAGGGTGAAGCCAACCAGTCACTGATCAAGAGTGCACTGATCGCGAACGTCAACATCTCGTACAAGAAGCCGCTGCGCCATGCGGACAGTCCGCTCGACATCACGCTGTGGTTCGAGAAGGTTCGATCGGTCGACTTCACCATCGGGTATGAAGTGCGCGCCTCGGGGGCACCCGCCGGTTCCGCGCCTGCAGTCCTCGCGACCACCCAGATGGCGATGGTCGACGTGGGCTCCGAGAGTCTGCGGCGAATCACCCAGGAAGAGAAGGCTTATTTGACGCGGTGGACTCGTCAGGCCTGATCGACTGCATCCGTACAACGCGAATACCCGCCTACACGCCACGCTTCCGTTGTGAGCGGGCGAAGATGTTGTACGACGGTGCCACAATTCATCCACAAGCCCCGAGTTATCCACAATTGGGCACATGGGGCTGTTGCGCGCCGGCCGACCGCTGCATCATCACCCACATGCATACCGATCCCGACGGCTTCGTCACCCGCACTGCAGCGTTGGCGGCCGGGTATACCGATAACGAGTTCACACGGCTGGCCGTCCGAGGCGATATTCGAAAGATCGCCGCGGGCATCTACTACCCCACGGCCAAGTACGACGCGTTGTCTCCTACCGACGTTCACCGTCTACGGGCCACCGCCGCAGCGCGCAGGCTCCAAGGCCACGCCGTCAGCCATACCTCTGCAGCAGTCATGCATGGGCTGACCATGTGGAACACCGACCTGAGCCGAGTGCACCTCACGGCAGCTCGTGCAACCGGAGGTCGCAGAACGCGGGAGACTCATATTCACACGGGGAGTCTCGACGAACTCTCGCTGACCTCCGTCGGCTCCACACCGGTCACGTCGGTTGCCCGGACGGTCGTCGACGCCGCCCGAATCGTCGATCTCGATCATGCGGTGGTACTCGGGGATTCAGCTCTCGAGAAGCACCCGATCACTGCAGCCGACCTGCTGTCCATCGTCGATCAAGGTTCGCGCTTGCACAATATCGCTGCAGCACGCCGTGCGATCGCGCGGATGAACGGGCTCAGCGAGAGCGCCGGCGAATCATTGAGCCGGCTTCGCATGGCAGAACACGGGATGCCGGAACCTGTTCTCCAGCAGCGAATCCCTCACCTAGGCTTCAGGGTCGACTTCTTCTGGCCTGCGCTGCGCATCATCGGCGAGTTCGACGGCGTATCCAAATACGGCGGACTGGCCGAGAATCTCGCGTTGGAGAAAGAGCGTGAGGATGCGCTGCGCGACGAGGGCTACCAGGTCTTCCGGTGGGTATGGAAAGACCTATGGAACTTCGCCGAGGTGTACATGCGTTTCGAGAAGGCGAAGGCACGCATTGGTGCACGCTGACCGCTTCCTTACAACCGACGCTTTCGTTGTGAACGATCGGCTGCGTTGTGAGGCGAGAGTCAGATGAGCTTGAGAGACTCCTCCCGCATCTCCACCTTGCGGACCTTGCCGGTCACCGTCATCGGGAACTCGTCGACGACGTGCACGTAGCGTGGAATCTTGTAGTGCGCCAGCTTGCCGCTGCAGAATGCCCTGACACTGTCGACGTCGAGCGCAGCGGCACCGTCCTTCATCCTGATCCACGCCATCAACTCTTCGCCGTATTTGGGGTCGGGGACCCCGATCACCTGGGCGTCGAGAATGTCAGGGTGGGTGTAGAGAAACTCTTCGATCTCGCGGGGATACACGTTCTCTCCACCGCGGATGACCATGTCCTTGATGCGACCGGTGATCGAGACGTAGCCGTCCTCGTCCATCACTCCGATGTCGCCGGTATGCATCCACCCTGCAACGTCGATGGCTTCCGACGTCTTCTCCGGCTGTTCCCAGTAGCCGAGCATCACCGAATAGCCGCGGGTGCACAGTTCGCCGGACTTCCCACGTGGCGATGTCAGACCCTCGATCGGGTCGACGATCTTCACTTCCAGGTGCGGACCGACTGCACCGACCGTCGATACCCGCTGCTCGATCGAGTCGTCGCTGCGAGTCTGCAGCGACACCGGGGATGTCTCGGTCATCCCGTAACAGATCGAGACCTCGGACATTCCCATGCGCTCGATCACCTGTTTCATCACCTCGGTCGGGCACGGCGAGCCCGCCATGATGCCGGTGCGCAGACTCGACAGGTCGAACGAACCGAACTCCGCGAGAGCGAGTTCGGCGATGAACATGGTCGGCACCCCGTACAGCGAGGTACAGCGTTCCTTCTCCACGGCTGCCAGCGCGGCTGCAGGATCGAAGGAAGGTCCGGGGATGACCACGGCAGCACCGTGACTGGTACACGCGAGGTTGCCCATCACCATCCCGAAGCAGTGGTAGAAGGGCACAGGAATGCAGACGCGATCGGCTTCGGTGTAGTGGCACAGTTCGCCGACGAAGTAGCCGTTGTTGAGAATGTTGTGATGGCTGAGCGTGGCACCCTTCGGGAATCCCGTTGTACCCGAGGTGTATTGAATGTTGATCGGATCGTCCGCGCTGAGCTTGTTCTGCGCATCCGCGACCAAACGTGGGTTCTCCGCCAGGGCTCGATGTCCGCGGTCGGTCATCAGCTCCCACGGGAAGCTGCCGATGAAGACCACTTCCCGCAGCCCGGGACTGTCGGTACGAGCTTCTTCGATCATCGCGGCGTAATCCGAACCCTTGAATTCCGGCGCGGACAACAACACCGAGACACCTGCCTGCTTCAACACGAAACCGAGCTCGTGAGTTCGGTAGGCCGGGTTGATGTTGACGAGGATCGCGCCGATCTTCGCCGTCGCATATTGGACCAGTACCCACTCGGGGCAGTTGGGCGCCCACATTCCGACGCGATCGCCCTTGACGACGCCCTTCACCAGCAACCCGGCCGCCAGAAGTTCGACGTCGGCGAGAAACTCCGAGTACGTCCACCGCCGTCCCGACGGCACATCGATCAGCGCATCGTTGCCGGCGAACTGGGATGCCGTCAGATCGAGATTGGCACCGATGGTCTCGCCCAGCAGGGGCTGGGGCGATACCCCCGACGAGTAACTCAGAGTCTGCATGACTGCAACAGTAGTGAGCCAGGTCACCAACCACTACCCCCGAACAGGGGTACTACTCGATGGTCAGTGTTTCCGATGACTCCAGCACATCGGCACGCGAGGTGTCCTTCAACGCAACACCCGACCTACCCAACTTTCGCGCCCCAGCCACCAGACCCGCGACGATCTTCGCCGACTGCGCGTAGCCGAGCCCTTCAGGCGGATGGATGTTGGAAATGCAGTTGCGGTCGGCGTCGGACTTCCCCGGTGCAGGCAAGTGGGTCAGATAGATTCCCAGACTGTCCGCCACCGAAAGCCCGGGACGCTCGCCGATCAACACCACCACCGTCCGCACACCCATCGCCTCCGCGATGTGGTCACCGAGAGCAACCCGCGCCTCCGTCGCGACGACAGGCGGCGCAATCGAATACCTGTCCGAGAGTTCCGTGACCAAAGCCTCCAACATCGCCGCCCCGTGATCCATCAACGCTCGCGGCGACAGGCCGTCGCTCAGCACGAATCCGATATCGAAGTCGCCCTTCACGATCGAACTCACATCCTCCGGCTCCCTGCCCAGGTCGGGCCGCCGCAGGTACTCAGCCCGCGACGAGGCCTTCGACGTCACCGTGACAGGTGCGCCGATGCCTGCCTTCTCGACGTCCACCACGAACGCGTCCACCTCGAGCGGCATGTGCACCGCATCGCGCGCGGCCGCGTGCGCCGACCTGAACTCGAGCACCCGACGAGTCGGAAGTGAATCACCGGTGCGCCCCAACCCGATTCGCGCCTGAGTGCTGAGCCGGAGCTCGTCCCAGAACTGCGCAACCGGCCGCTGCGCAGGCTCAACTCCTGCTTTGTCACTCATCGGGCACCCGTCAGCGCACGCAACGGCGAGCCCATTGCGTCGACGTCGAGGATTCGACCTCGAGCGTCCACCATTCCCAGACGATCGAGCCATGCAGCGAACTCGGGTGCGGGTGTCAACCCGAGAACTTGTCTGACGTAAAGCACGTCGTGGAAGCTCAGACTCTGGTAGCCCAGCATCACATCGTCCGCACCGGGAACCGCAATGACGAAGGCGACACCTGCCGCGCCGAGCAACGTGAGGAGTGTGTCCATGTCGTCCTGGTCGGCTTCGGCATGGTTGGTGTAGCAGACGTCGACGCCCATCGGCAGACCGAGCAACTTACCGCAGAAGTGGTCCTCCAAGCCGGCGCGAATGATCTGTTTTCCGTCGTAGAGGTACTCGGGTCCGATGAACCCGACGACGGTGTTGACCAACAGCGGTTCCAGATCCCGGCACACGGCGTATGCGCGGGCTTCGAGAGTCTGCTGGTCGACGGGCTTACCGCCCATGCCCAGGTGAGCCCCGGCGCTCAGCGCCGAACCCTGCCCGGTCTCCAGGTACATCACGTTGTTCCCGACGGTGCCGCGGTGCAGCGATCGGCCGGCCTCGTTGGCTTCTCGCAACAACGAGACATGCACCCCGAAGCCGGAATTCGCGCCCTCGGTTCCCGCAACCGACTGGAACACCAAGTCGACCGGCACACCCTTGCCGATCAGTTCCATCGTGGTGGTCACGTGGGAGAGCACGCAGGACTGCGTTGGAATCTCGAAGCGCTGTCGTATCTCGTCGAGCAGGTAGAGGAGGTCGGAGGTGGCGTGCGGCGAGTCCGTCGCGGGATTGATTCCGATGACAGCGTCACCCGACCCGAGCAGCAGACCATCGAGCGTCGCTGCGGCGATCCCGCGTGGATCGTCCGTCGGGTGGTTGGGCTGAAGTCGTGTGGTCAACGTGCCGGGCAGACCGATGGTCGTGCGGAACGCCGAGGTGACTTCGACGGCGCGGGCAACCGAGATCAGGTCCTGGTTGCGCATGATCTTGCTCACCGCTGCAACCATTTCCGGGGTCAACCCTGCAGCGACGGATCGCAGCACCGATGCCGAATCGGGCGAGGCTGCGGCGTCGAGCAACCAATCCCGCAACCCACCGACGGTGAGGTGCGAGATCGCCCCGAACGCGACCCGATCGTGCGAGTCGATGATCAACCGGGTGACCTCGTCGCTCTCGTACGGAACGAGAAGGTCCTGCAGAAACACGTCGAGGGAGACTTCGGACAGTGCCCACTGCGCGGCCGCTCGTTCGGCATCGGAACTGGCTGCGCAACCGGCCAATTCGTCGCCGGAGCGAAGCGGTGTCGCCTTCGCCATCAGTTCGACGAGCCCGTCGAACTGATAGGTCGTACCCGACACCTGCTGCGTGTAAGTGCTCATTCGAGTTCAGCTTCTGCCTGCGCGAGCGCGGCGAACTCCTCGTCCGGCGAGTTCGCGACCAGATGATGGCGACTGTAGAGGCCGAAGTACAGCATGAACGCGGCAAAGACTCCGAGGCACCACAGCGCTGCAGTGCTGTCCACGACGAAGGTTGCGACGACGGCAAGCGCTGCCACAACGAGGGCGAAGCCGGTGGTGACGACGCCGCCCGGAGTGCGGTACGGCCTCTCCATCTTCGGTTCCTTGCGACGCAGGACGATGTGGCTGACCATCATCAGAACGTAACTCAATGCGGCACCGAACACGGCCATGTTCAGCAGCATTGCACCCTGACCGGTGAGCGAGAGAAGGAAGCCGATGACGCCGGGAACGATCAACGCAAGTGTCGGCGCCTTACGCGAATTGGTGATCGACAACGTCTTCGGTAGGTAGCCGGCGCGCGAGAGCGCAAAGAGCTGACGGGAGTAGGCATACATGATCGAGAAGAAGCTGGCGATCAGACCGGCGAGGCCGATGTAGTTGACCACCTTGGCTGCGGCGCCGTCACCGAGAGCTTCGACGAGCGGGTTGCCGGAGGACTGCATCGCCTCGGCTCCGCCTGCGCCGGTGACGAGGAAGAGAACGCCGGCGCCGGTCACGAGAAGGATTACCATCGCGGCGATGATGCCGCGTGGGACGTTCTTGGTCGGGTCCTTCGCTTCTTCCGCGGCCAGCGGAACACCTTCGACGGCCAAGAAGAACCAGATGGCAAACGGAACCGAAGCCCAGATCCCCAGATAACCGAACGGGAGAAAGCTGGATGCACCTGCGGCGTCGGTCGGGGCGATATCCGTCAAATTCGCAGAATCGAATTGACCCACTGCGGACAACGCGAAGATCACAAGTCCCACGAGAGCGATCGCGGTGATGACGAACATGATCTTGAGTGCCTCACCCGCGCCTGCGAGGTGGATACCGATGAAGATCGCGTACACCGCAAGATATACCCACCACCCGTCGGTGATTCCGAAAAGACCGAGGGACTCGACATAGGCACCGATAAAGGTGGCGATCGCGGCAGGTGCAATTGCATATTCGATGAGAATCGCTGTGCCCGTAGCGAATCCACCCCATGGACCGAGCGCACGCCGAGCGAACGTGTAGCCACCACCCGCCGCAGGCAGTGCCGAAGACATCTCGGCCATGCCGAGAACCATCGCGAGATACATACCCGCGATAACGATTCCCGCGATCAGCAAGCCGCCGAAGCCGCCCTGTTCGAGGCCGAAGTTCCACCCGGAGTAGTCGCCGGAGATGACGTAGCTGACGCCGAGCCCAGCGAGGAGGACCCAGCCCGCTGTGCCCTTCTTCAACTGGCGTTTGGCCAGATAGTCGCTACCTTCGACGTGGGCATCCGTCCCGTCGTGGTGCGTCTCTGTCGGTTCTTTCACGGACATGTGCAGCCTCTCTCGAACCAAGGTCTTCTTTTCGGGGGGTCGTGTAGTAAAAAATCAAGATATGCCCGCGTTGTGATCGCGGAGTCATCCGGAGATGACGAGAGAATTACATGAGACGGCCCACCGCCGAGATGTCACCCTGCGGCGGTGATGTTGCCAACCTCGTCCTCGTCGGGATCTGCGACTGTGAGCACTGCGTCCAACACAGCCTTGTTGGTTTCGAGCTCACCCTCCAGCCGGCGGAGAGTGCGCGCGATCGAGGATTCGACGGAGTCGCCGACCAGGTCGACGCTCGCTACCAGAAAAATCTGCTTCGGGCCGACGAATTCGATGCGAACGAACCGAACCGATGCCACCTCGGGCAGCTGTTCGATACGCTGCACAACTGCGTTCCACAATGCGTGTGAGCCGGGTTCGCCGGTGAGAAATCGACGATTCCGATCGATCAGAACAAACGCGACGATCGCCAGTAGTACACCGACGAGGATCGAGCCTGCCGCATCCCATGCAGCCGAGCCGGTCAGTTGGTGCATGCCGATTCCCGCGGCTGCGATGACGATTCCGATCAGTGCCGCGCTGTCTTCGGCAAAGACGGCTCGCAGTGTCGGATCCGATGTTTCGAGAGCGTAGTCCAGGAAATCTCGTTCGTACTCTTTGGCCTCGGCGCGGATCTGACGCACCGATTGCAAGAACGAAATTCCTTCGAGTACGAACGCCAGCGCGAGCACGATGTACGCAACCGCGTAATTCTCACTCGACGATTCGCCCTCGAACAGCGAGGTGATGCCGTGCCAGATCGAGACCGCGGCACCCGCGACGAACAGGCCGACCGCGGCGAGTGTCGACCAGAAATACGTCTCGCGGCCGTACCCGAGCGGGCGCTGCTCGTCGGGACCACGGGCGCCGCGTTTGTTGGCAACGAGCAGGAATATCTCGTTGCCGGTGTCGGCCCAGGAATGCGACGCCTCGGCCACCATCGACGCCGAACCGGTCAGCACCGCGGCAACCGTCTTGGCTATCGCAACCCCGAGGTTGGCAGCAAAGGCGATGACGACGGTGCGGACGCTTTCACTACCGCCGTCGTCGGCGTTCTTCGTAGAACTCTTCATTCCTACGACTGTTCCAGATCCCACCCCCCTGTGGCGCGCTGGAGTGCCGAAGGGTGCACTCGATCGTGCCACTTTTCTCAGCCCTGGAGCATCCCCGGCACCGGGCACGCATCCGCTGCCTCGGCGACGACGATGATGTCGCCTGGAACAGGTGGCCTACGCCCCTCTTCCCAGTCGACGCCGACAAATGGGACAAGCTCTTTCAACAGGTCGTACTCGTCCTGCGTGAACGCACGCCCACGACTCAGGAAGCGCAGACCCTCGGGAGTTTCGAGGGAGAAACCCGAACCTCGTCCCGGGACGACGTCGAGAACCATCTGTGTGTGCTTCCACGCTTGAAATTGTGAACCCGAAATCCACACTGGCACTGCGTCGTTTCCTTCGGGAAGATCCGTCGCGATGTCCCCCACCCCGAGCCGAAGATCGAGGAGACCGAGCAGAACGTCTCGGTCACCGACGATGAATTCGCCTGCGGGATAGCACATCGGGGACGATCCGTCGCAACATCCACCGGACTGATGCATCATCAGTTGGCCGTGGATACCGCCGAGGCGACGGAGGAGATCCATCGCCTCGGCGGTTGTTCTGAGACGCGCAGGCGGAGCCGGAGCCGGACCCGTTGAGTCGAGACGCGCAGGCGGAGCCGGAGCCGGACCCGTTGAGTCGAGACGCGCAGGCGGAGCCGGAGCCGGACCCGTTGAGTCGAGACGCGCAGGCGGAGCCGGAGCCGGACCCGTTGAATCGAGACGCGCAGGCGGAGCCGGAGCCGGCCCCGACTGATCGGGCATCAGAAGAAGCCCTGAGCCTTCTGCGCGTAGCTGACCAGCAGGTTCTTGGTCTGCTGGTAGTGATCGAGCATCATCTTGTGGTTTTCACGGCCGATCCCCGACTGCTTGTAGCCACCGAAGGCAGCGTGTGCCGGGTACTGGTGGTAGGTGTTGGTCCACACACGGCCGGCCTGGATGTCGCGGCCTGCGCGGTAGGCGACTCCGCCGTCACGCGACCAGACGCCTGCACCGAGCCCGTAGAGGGTGTCGTTGGCGATCGAGATTGCCTCGTCGTAGTCCTTGAAGGACGTGACCGACACGACCGGTCCGAAAATCTCCTCCTGGAAGATGCGCATGTTGTTCTTGCCGGTGAAGATTGTCGGCTGAACGTAGAAGCCGCCGTTGAGGTCTCCGCCGAGCTGAGCGCGCTCGCCTCCGGTGACGACCTGAGCGCCTTCGCCCTTGCCGATCTCGATGTACGAGAGAATCTTCTCGAGCTGATCGTTGGATGCCTGCGCACCGATCATGGTGTCGGTATCGAGCGGATCACCCTGTCGCACAGCCTTCGTGCGGATGGCGGCGAGGGCGAGGAACTCGTCGTAGATGTCTGCCTGGATGAGTGAACGCGATGGGCAGGTGCAGACCTCGCCCTGGTTGAGCGCGAACATCGTGAAGCCTTCGAGGGCCTTGTCCTGGTAGTCGTCGTTGGCCGCGAGTACGTCCGAGAAGAAGACGTTGGGGCTCTTTCCACCGAGTTCGAGGGTCACGGGGATCAGGTTTTGCGACGCGTACTGCATGATCAGCCGTCCGGTGGTGGTCTCACCGGTGAACGCGATCTTCGCGATGCGCGGGCTCGACGCCAGCGGCTTACCTGCTTCTACGCCGAATCCGTTGACGATGTTGAGAACTCCGGGTGGGAGTAGGTCGCCGATGATCGAGATCAAGTGAAGAATCGACGCAGGTGTCTGCTCGGCCGGCTTGAGCACGACGGCGTTTCCTGCGGCGAGTGCCGGTGCGAGCTTCCAGACGGCCATCAGGATCGGGAAGTTCCACGGAATGATCTGGCCGACGACACCGAGAGGCTCGTGGAAGTGGTAAGCCACCGTGTCCTCGTCGATCTCCGAGAGCGAACCCTCCTGCGCGCGAATGCATCCTGCGAAATAGCGGAAGTGGTCGACAGCCAACGGGATGTCGGCGTTGAGGGTTTCGCGGATCGGCTTGCCATTGTCCCAGGACTCGGCGAGCGCGATGGACTCGAGGTTCTCGGCGATTCGGTCGGCGATCTTGTTGAGGACCACGGCGCGCTCGGCGGCGGAGGTCTTTCCCCACGCGGGTGCTGCGGCGTGTGCGGCGTCGAGCGCGAGTTCGATGTCCTCGGACGTGGAGCGGGCGACCTCGCAGAAGTTCTCACCGGTGACGGGAGTCGGGTTCTCGAAGTACTGGCCCTTCACTGGCGGTACCCACTCGCCGCCGATCCAATTTTCGTAGCGAGTCTGAAAAGACATGACAGCATCGGCGGTACCTGGACGGGCATAAACGGACATCTAGTGACTCCTTCTGATCAACAGAACTGCTGTGATTCAGAACACTAGAGTCTGCAACGTTGCAACTACGTTGCTGCGCTGCGTGCAACTTAGGTCAGCGGAGGAACTACACGCCCAACTGCCGATCCAGTAGATCGATACGTGCGTTGACCTGGCCGTATAGCGCAGAGTCGTTGTTGAGGGTGGCCCGGTAGGCCTCCCAGGCGATGACGTCGGAACGACCGTGGATCGACGAGGTCCACTGCGCCAGCAACACCGGATCCCCGACGCGCAGCAGAGCGGCCTGGACCCGTGACCGCAGCTCTTCTCGGATTTCTTCGATTCCCGGCGACGACGATCCTGGAAGGACCGGGCCGGTGTAGATGCGAAGCGCAGCGTCGACATCTCCGCGATCCAGCGCTCGACGGATATCGCCGACATCGGTGGTGAGTTCGCCGACGAGGCGATACGGACGCGAGGCCAGACCCGCCGAACCGAAGGCCTTGCGGAGCCTGGACATCTCCGCGCGAATGGTGACCGAGTCGAGGTCTTGCTCGTCGAGCAGTACCGCGAGGTGATCGGAACTCAGTCCTTCGGGATGGTCGGCGAGCAGCAGTAGTATTTCCGCATGCCGCTGCGAGAGCGGCAGCCGTCCGCTTCCGTTGACGAGGCCAGGCTTGCCCGAGCCGAGAACTTCGAGTCGAGGAGCGTGCTCCCCCAACGACTTCGGCGAATTCATCAGATGCATGCGCAGTTCGGACTCCGCGGCGGCCACCGTCGCACGCACGAGCGAGAGCACCTCGGGAACTGCGACGCGCGGGCCACCAGTTATATCGATGGCGCCGAGAATGTGTCCGCTCGTCGGGTGATGGACCGGGGCAGCCGAGCAACTCCACTCGTGCACCGACCTGGTGAAATGTTCGGCGGCGAATATCTGCACACAATGGTCGACGGCAAGCGCGGTGCCGGGCGCATTGGTTCCCTTGCTCTCTTCGCTCCAGTCCACGCCCTCGGAGAAGTTCATCGACATCGCGCGGTCCTTCGCGGCTGTGTCACCCTCGACCCACAGGAGGCGCCCCTCGGCGTCGGAGATCGCGACGAGCAACCCGGTGTCCGCGGCGTCCTCGACGAGTAATTTGCGGATGACAGGCCGGATGATGGACATCGGGTGACTGCTGCGGTATCGCTCCAGTTCCGAACCCGACAGCGCCAGCGGGTCGTGGCCGCCGTCCGGGTCGACGCCCTTGGTCCGACTCCGGAGCCAGGAGTCGAGAACCACAGACCGGACGCTGCCGGAGGAGGGGGCGACGTCCTCGACGAAAGACCGGTGCGCCGTCGACATCTGGCGCGCGAGGACGTCGACGTCCTCACCAGGGCGAACAGCAACCCACGGGTTACCTTGCCCCGAGAATCTTCCAGTCATCACTCATCTACCTCTTCTGCGTCGTCACACCACTGTAACGCAGCTCACACACGCATACACAGTTCCTTCGACCCGGCGCTCGCCGGGACCGAAGGAGAAGAGTTCTTCGGTCAGCGCTTCTTCGTCGTAGCCGAGATATCGATTCCCGGATCGCCCGCCGCCTTCGACTTCTTGTCCGCTCGCTTCTCCTTCAAGGATTTCCCGACTTTCTTGGTCATGGAATTGCGGGGAGATTTGTCGGACATCTTCTTCTGTCCCCATTCTCTGTTAAACCGTGGTTGGTTCCCAGACCATGAACCTACGCCTCACGCCTTCCGAATGAGATCCGATACGCGTTCGGCCAACATGATTGCCGTTGCATGCGGCCCGCGCGAGGGCACCACAGGAAATGCAGACGTGTCAGCGACCACGAGACCATCGATCCCCCGAACTCGGCATCGATCGTCGAGAACCGAATCTCCCTCGCCCATCGACGCACTACCGGACAGGTGCAGCGAAGTTCCGAGGTGCATCGACAGTGGATCGACGGTGACGTCGACGGCGCGTGCGTCGCACAGCGGCGACGAGGCGAACAGTTCCGAGACGATATCGAGTCCGTACCGCAGGGCCGCCCTGTCGGATGCGGACTCGAGGTAGCGGTACCGAACCATCGGCGACTCGAGCGGATCGCTCGAACGCAGCACGATCTCACCGCGGCTGTTCGGCCTCATCAGCCCGACGCCGATCATCGGGTCACCGATTGCCAGACCAGAGATCATGCGGTCGAAAGGTGCTGCGAAGGGGCGGATTTCGAGATCGCCGGTGTGCAAAACGACCTCGAGGGGAGATGCAGGCAGATGCCCGAACGAACTTCGGTAGTACACACCGATTTCCGGATGATCACTGAATCCCTGCCCGACATTCGGGTGGTCGAGCACGACCGGCACTCCGGCGTCGTTCAACGCATCGGCGGGTCCGATGCCCGAGAGCATCAGCAGTTGTGGAGTGCGCACCGCGCCTGCGCACAACACTACCGTTTCTGCCCGGATCCGAGAGACGCCCCCATGACGCAGTACCTCCACGCCCACAGCACGCATCGAGTCGAAAATTACCGACAGAACGACAGTTTCGGTCATCATGGTCAGGTTGTCACGGTTCAGATTCGGAAGTAGGTATGCCACTGCAGTATTGATTCGCTTGCCGCCGAACACATTGAGCGGCACGGGACCTACACCGTCGCCGTCCGCGGGATCGTTGAGGTCTGCGACATGTGCGAACCCGCATTCCATTGCAGCCGAGAAAAATGCACGACTCACCTCGGCCTGTTCGCTGTCCGGAACACGAGCAACGTCGATTGGCCCGCCTCGCCCATGCCACTCCCCCGAGAAATCGTGATCGGTCTCCGCTGCACAGAAATATGGAAGCACGTTCCGATGAGACCAGGAGGCAGGCCAAGCGTCGAAGTCACGCGGTCTCGCTC
Source organism: Rhodococcus sp. G-MC3 (assembly GCF_030063335.1). GTDB lineage: Bacteria > Actinomycetota > Actinomycetes > Mycobacteriales > Mycobacteriaceae > Rhodococcoides. The sequence goes on from NZ_JASISW010000004.1 coordinate 188,004, forward strand.
GAACGAAATAACCACCGTTGACCGACCCCGAACCGCCGAGAACATGGCCGCGAGAAATAGTGCGCTCGATATTCGTCGTCAACGAAGCAGGGTAGGACGCCGTCCACGGACTACCTGGACCAACAGGAAGAACGTGGGCATCGGCGATCTCGGCAGGCCAGTCTCCTAGTCCGGTGAATCCGGGGCCCGACTCGATCAACAGAACGTTGCAGGACGCATCTTCACTCAGACGAGTTGCAAGCACACACCCCGCCGATCCACCACCGACGACGACGATGTCCGCATGATCGACAGTAGAACGAGGGACGCCGGGGTACTCGCTCGTCACGACTCCATTCGCGGAAGCAGCGCCTTCACACTGCGAGACTCGTACGCCCCGCGCCACAGACCGGCACCGTACGCGACGTCGTCGACCCTCTTGAAGAAGGCGTAACGAACGGGATCGAGACCGCCCAGTTCGCGATGCTTGTACCAATCCGAAACAGCTTCTGCTACAGCAACTCCCAAGGCAATTTTTCTGATTCGACTCGACAGCACCACCGCGAGCAGCGTGATGGGCCAATAGTGCCGACACAACGCCGACGCCAATTGCCACAGACCGGCGACGAATCCTTCGGCGGCGAGAATTGCGGCAATTCTGGTGGGCTGATCGAGACCGACGAACATCTTACGCAGTCGAGTGATCGTGACTCCCAGAGTCAGCAGCGCGCCGAGCAAGCCGAACCGCGTGAAGGACGCGGCAAGCAGGCAGGCGACGAGTGTCCATGGCGACATCGAGATGGGCGGCACCATGCCGGGGTGCCTGGCTTCGAGCGGGCTCGCACCGGTGCCGTAGAAGAGCTTGCGGCCAAACCAACGGCCGAACGTGACCCGATGATCGTGCGCGACGTTCGCCACCGGCTCGTAGCGAAGCCGCCACCCAGCTTCCTGCAACCTCCAGCAGAGGTCGACGTCCTCGGCCACGTGCATGGACTCGTCGAATCCGTTGCATTCCTCTGCAACATGCCTGCGAATGAGCATGGCTGCGCTCGGTACGTAGGACACCGAACTACCGGCTCGAATTGCAGCTTCCTTGCGGCCCAGGTCGAGCGAGGATCGGGCGTGCTCGTAGCGGGCGAGAGCGTTGCCCTCGGGCTCGAGGGCAACGATTCTCGGTGCCACCAGCGCGACCGCCGGATCTGAGAAGTGACCGAGCATCACCTCGAGCCACCCCTTGCGCGGCACGACGTCCGAATCCAGGAAGGCTACAAAATCGGTTGTCACGCTCCGGAGTCCGGTGTTGCGCGCTGCGGCCGGTCCGCGGGATTTCTCGTGGCGCAGAACAGTGACCCCGCCGACGGCCCACGCCATCGGGGGCGGAGTGATGGGAACGTCGGATCCGTCGTCCACAACGATCACCTTCAGCCCGTGCAGTGCGGGCAGGAGGCGTCCGAGTCCTGCCGCATTGTTCTTCAGCGGAACGACGACCGTGACGTCCTGCGGAGACGGTATGGACATCGGGCGCGGATTGGCGACACCTGAATCGAGGAGCTTGCGCGCTACGAGTGCAGACTGCGAGTCGGTGACTTCGAGAAATCCGTCGCCGATCATTGCCGCGGCAGTGGGCGCGAGTTTCAGCATTCTCGTCGGCGATCCGCCGATCAGAACGCGGCCATCGGAGTATTGACGTACCCGCGGATCGACGCGCACCCCGAAGCCGTCAGGCAATCGACCTTGACCCATCAGGTGATCGTAAGCGGACTGAGGGCGTAAGTGGGATTCGGCAGTAGAAAAACTCTGTAACATACCGGGAGCCCGTTTCGGGCGCTGGATCGGGGCGGAGTCTTCACGTCAACATTCCCCGGTTCGACGGTGCCCAACGGCTCATTGCTCCGATGCTACGTGTCGTCATCTCGGCCAGTATCCGGGCGCCTTCGGACGCGGATGCGCCCCTGGGATCGCCCAGCACACCGTTGCCCGACACCGCCCGTGTGCCTCCCTCACGAAGTCGCGGCAAAAGCTTCGAGATCGGCTCGGTGTTACCCACCTCGGCGCGGGCCATGTCCACAACCTCGGGCGAAAGATAGAGCAGCAGTGATGTTTCGGTTCGTCCTGCGTGAGCATCGGCCTCGGGGACGGCGCAGGGCAACCATGCCACGTCGCGGCCCTCGTACCGCAGAAGCGCGGTCGCTGCAGCCATCGTCGGAACGTTACCGCCGTGGCCGTTGACGAACAGGAGGCGGGCAGCCCACCGGCAGGCCGAGCGTCCGTACTCGACCAACACGGTCTCCAAGGCTGCGGCTCCGAGAGACACAGTGCCTGGAAACCCTTCGTGTTCGCCGCTCGCCCCGTAGGCGATCGCCGGTGCGACTTCGACTCCGGGAAGGCTGCGTGCGAGAGCCTCCGCGATGCGGGTGTCGGTGTCCAGAGGTAGATGAGGACCATGCTGCTCGAATGCGCCCACCGGAACGACGACCGTCCGGCCTTCGCCTATCCTGGTCCACCCGTCGATGCCGAGCAGGCTCGGTTGCACAGAGGCGTCGTCGGTCATGTCCTCCGATGCTAGCGTCAGGCTTTCATGCCGGTAAGTGAGCACGGCGTGTCAAAGTAAGAGAATGGTGCTCCGAGCTGGCAAAATTCGACTTGCGAAGGTCGAAATTATCTCTACTCGATGATCAGAAACTATTCTTTGGCCACGGCAGGTGTCCGTTCTTTACAGATCAGGGGTTTGCCGACGGCCCGGCAGGCAACCGTGCTCAGCAACGGAATTGTTGTTGCTCATCGGCTCCTAGCGAATCGAGGAACACTTTCTCCGCGGCTTGTTTCCGATACTCGAGGCGTTGCAGGATCTGCGATCCCAGGTCGGTGGCAACCACCGTGCGTACCCGTCTGTCGGTTGGGTCCGGTTGCCGGTCGACCCGGATACCGAGAAAGCTCCAACTGCGTCCGGATTTGTTTGCGCACAACGGTATACAGCAGCTGATATCCCCTGGTGCCGCGAGGTACGTCCGCGAGAGGGGTTCCACGTGCGATTTGTAATCGCGCATCAACATCGGCAGCGACCATCCTAGGTCACAATCGACCTCGGATGGTCGCTGGAGCGAGTCCGATCAGGTCAATCGGAAAGCAACCCGGACTCCGCGAGCAGATCTCCGATCTCCGTCGTGTCCAGCTTCGCCATCAACTTCTTGCGCAGCAGCTGCGGGCCGGGCAGCGTCAGTTCCTTGCCATCGCGAAGCTTGCTGGTAGCGGTCAATAGTGCGCGAACGTCATAGGTGGAATCGAACACCTCGGGGATACCGCGTTCGATGCCGAGTAGTCGATACGCAGCCTCCATAGCGGTGCGCACGGAGTACTCGGTGGTGAAGATGCAGTCCCGTGAGGTCTCGGCGAACTGCCCGATGAAGGCGAAGTTCACCGCGCCCTCGGGCACGACATCGGGTCGGTCACCGGCCTGGCGCGGCATGAAGAACGAGGTCACATAGGGCATCATCACCGGCACACACTTTGCCGCCTGCGCTGCGAGTTCGGGGATCTCGCCGACCGGGACGCCCAGATGGTAGAGCCATTCCTGGGTGATCTCCTCGCCTGTGCACTCATGCATGGGCTTGTTCACGTAGTCGCCGGGTACGTCCACGAACAATGCGTAGACCCACACAACGACCTGGTCCTTGGGTTGCTGTTTGAAATGCGGCTGCCGGTTGACCGTCCAGCTCATCAGCCAGCTCGAATCCCTCGCCGTGACAATGCCTCCCGTGACGACTTTCCCGCTGAACGGGTCGCGTTTGCAGACCTTCTCGATGTAGGCCGGGATGCGCTTGTCCAGCGTGGTGACGGTGGCCGATTCCCACTTCGTCTTGGGGATATGGGCCCCGAACACATCAGGACGCCCGAAGGACAGGTCTTTCGCAGCGATACGCCGCCACAGATCCCAGGCGGGTGCAGGTCCCTCGTCCAGCGCTGCAGGAGTGTGCTGATCCCCGTTGACCGAGTTCTCCGTCAAAGAACCGATCGTGGTGAAGATCAGATCGTTCTCGCGCAACGCAGTTCCCGCTTCGACGCCGCCGCTGACCCAGTGGAGGTGTGTGGCGAGCTTGCGCTGGGAGGTGATCTCGAAGTCGATGTCGGTGACCTCGGTGTCGAACCGGAAGGTCACTCCCTGATCCAGCAACCAGGTGTACAGCGGGAGGACCAGTGACTCGTACTGGTTGTACTTGGTGAATTTCAGGGCCGAGAAGTCCGGGAGACCGCCGATGTGATGGATGAAGCGGTGTAGGTAGAGCTTCATTTCGAGGGCGCTGTGCCATTCCTCGAAGGCGAACATAGTGCGCCAGTAGAGCCAGAAGTTGCTGGCGAGAAAGTCTTTCCCGAAGACCTCGTCGATCCGCTTGTTCTCCATCTCTTCGCGGGTGGAGAGGAATACCTTGACGATGTCTTTCTGCGCGCGCTCACTGAGGGCGAATCGACCGTCGGTGTGCGCGTCCTGTCCCTGCTTCTGCGTGACGCGCTGCAAGGAATAGTTCGGATCGTCCTTGTCGAGCCAGTAGAACTCGTCGAGAACACTCGCCCCTTCGGTTTCGATGGACGGAACGGAACGGAAAAGGTCCCAGAGGCATTCGAAATGGTCCTCCATTTCGCGTCCACCACGGACCACGAAGCCCTTCTTCGGTTCTGCGATGCCATCCAGTGCACCACCCGGTAGTTCAAGTCGCTCCAGGATGGTGATGTTGGCGCCAGGCATCTGCCCATCGCGAATCAGAAAGGCCGCACCGGAAAGCGATGCCAGGCCTGCGCCGACGAACCACGCCGTTTTTTCGTCTACGCCTGCAGGCTTCCGTGGCCGGGCGAATGCCTCATAGTTGCCGTTGCTGTAGTACATGAATTCTGGTTCCTCTCCTAGGTTTTGGTGTCACTCGGCGTTCGGGTAGCGATAGAAGCCCTCGCCACTCGAGACGCCGAGTTTTCCTGCGTCGAGGTAGTTCTCCTTGATCCAGGAGGCGATGCGTCGATCGCTTTCGCTGCCATTGACGAGGATGTTGTAGGGCGTAGTGAGTCCGACGACGTCATAGATCTGGAACGGACCGAGGGGGGCGCCGGTGGCGATCCGCCACACACGGTCGACGTCCTCGGGGTTGGCATAACCGAAGGCGGCGAGTTCTCCGGCCGCATTGAGGAAGGGAACCAGCAGTGAGTTCAGGACGTAGCCGGCCTTCTCCTTGTGGATAGGAATAGGCACCATGCCGATGGCCGTGGCGAAGTCGACGACGGAATCGAACACAGCGGGGTCGGTGTCGGCGGTGCCCATGACCTCGGCGGTGTTGAATTTCCAGATCTGGTTGGCGAAGTGCAGCGCTAGGAACTTGTCGGGACGGCCGGTGAAGTCTTTCAATTCACTCGGCAACAGAGTCGATGAATTGGTTGCGAAAATCGTCTTTGCCGGCGCGACTTCACCCAACCGCTCATAGGTATCCCGCTTGATGTCGAGCACCTCGGGAATTGCTTCGATCACCAGGTCTGCGCATTCGACCGCGTCGGCGAGATCGGACGAGTAGCTGATGCGTTGGAGGGCGGCGTCCGTCTCGAGGTCGGTGGAACCGGATACCTCGCGGGTGTACGTTGCAGCAAGTTTTTCGAAGCGTTCCTTTGCCTTGGAGAGGATTTCGTTGTTGATGTCGTAGACGGTGACGTCGAAGCCGCGGTAGGCGGTCTGGAACGCAATTTGCGATCCGAGGACTCCGGTCCCCAGGACGGTCACCTTGTCGATCTCGATAGTCATGGCTACTCCTTCATTCTGCGGCGAGGCGACCAGCGCTGACTCAGTCCTGAGCGATGGGGTGGACTTCAGTCAGGCGGTGGTCTCGACCGCCGGGATATCGGTCATCGACGGTTCGTCCGTCGGTGTGTTGACAGGGTGTGTGAGTGCGGGTCGATGGACACGTCGGAGATGCGCCTCGGGCCGCGTATCGGCGCGGCAGTTCGCAAGTCCATTGCTTGGCGACCTCCGACCTACTCGAATAACTGATTGTCGCTCGATTTCGAGTGTAGTCGTTTTTGAGTCCGACGGCAGTGTGCCGTTGAATGGAGGAGCATGAGATCGATCACGGAAGGAGCGCGTCTTGGCCACCGATGCCACGTCCGAACAGGCACCGCCCCAGTTGGGCCGCCGTGAACGCAACAAGCGCGATAAGTATCAGCGGATATTCGAGGCCGCGTCTCGGCTGTTCGTCGCACGCGGTTACTCGGCAGTGACTACCCAGGAGATTGCCGAGGCCGCCGATGTCGGCACCGGCACCCTGTTCAGTTACGCCTCCTCGAAGGCCGAACTGCTACTGATGGTGATGAACGCGCACATGAGGGTCGGAACCCGTGAAAGGATGGCCGCGGCGTCCTCGGAGGGGCATGCCGCCGACGCGATCATGGGGTTGCTGGAGCCGCTGATACAGATCAGTGTGACCCAGCCCGAAAACACCGCCGTGTATCAGCGCGAGGTCCTCTTCGGGGCGCAGGGGCATCATCGGTCCGAAGCTTTGAAACGCATTTCGGAGTTCGAGGCGGCAATCGGCGAGGTACTGAGGGAACGCGGGGGTCTGCGCACCGATATCGAACCCGCGGGTGCCGCTCGTACTATCTTCTCGGCGTTGCACATGGAGATCATCCGGCTCGGCCTCGGGCGAGAGAACGCGGCGACGCTGCCCGATTCGCTTCGGCGCGATGTCGATCTGCTGCTTCATGGCGCACTCGGCGGTCGTTCCCTCGGCTCCGGCACCGAGGGGAGCCGATAGTTCGTTGGCGCTCCTGCGATGCCAATATTTCGGCGATGACTGTTCTGCGCCCGACTGCCCTGTTCTCGTAGCAGCGGTGTTCAAGCGGTGGAGCCTGGCTCACTCGGCAAGGCGTTCGTGAGCACAGAGGCTGGATGTGGATCAGATTCAGCATCGCTGCACTCGGGGCGTACGGATTTGTCGCGACCCTGCATTCGGATGCGAGCTTCGGCAGAATTCTCGCCGCATACAGCGGCGTGTTTGTCGCGGGTTCATTGCTCTGGGGGATGGCCGTTCGGGGGGCGCTGAGCTGGGCTACTTCGGCAGCCTTCACCTTCGGCCGCATGTACGGCTCACCGTCGGCTGGCGCGCCAATCTTCACATGGACGAAACAAAATCCCACTAGCGTCCACTTCGCACTCAGGAAGGACTGTCAATGCCACCACGTCGGAGATCGGTTCTGCTTGCTCTGCTGAGCATCGATGCGCCGGGTGGCAGCCAACTCACGATTCTGGACGAACTCAAACGTGTCATCCTTTCTGGCGACGCGCCTCCTGGCACACCTATTCCGCTCAATGAAGTCGCCGAGATATTCGGTGTCAGTAGAATACCGGTGCGTGAATCTTTGAAGACCTTGATCGGAGAGGGCCTCGTCGATCACCGTCCCAATCTCGGTTATACCGTTGCGCAATTGACCTCGGCAGAATTGCACGAAATGTACATTGTGCGTGAAGTCTTGGAATCAGCCGCGCTGGCCAGAGCCGTCGAATTGGCGACGGACGAGGATCGACAACGGGCGATCGAGGCCAATCAGCTTCTCGAACAAAGCATTACTGCCGACGATCCGCGCGAGTACCACCGTCAGAGCCGTGAGTTCCACATGTCTCTGACGAGGCCGTCCCATATGAAGCGACTGCTTCACATGCTCGATTCGGCATGGAATATCACCGAACCAATTCAACCGATGGTTCACGTCGCCGGGTCAGATCGGGAAACGCTGCATTCGGATCACCGAAAAATGCTGGAAGCCTTTTTGACGCGCGATACCGCGACTTTGTTGGATATTGCGCTTGAACACCACAGTCGGCTGAACACGGTTATTTCCTCGATTCCCACCGATACCGGACTGCTTGCCCAGTCGCCTCGCACGATCGCCGAGTGAGCGCTCGTAAAAGATATATCGCTGCTGTCACGTGGGTGCAACACTTCGTCGCTACCTTTTGTCTCGCCGGACCTCACCGTGTCAGGTGAGAGCCGTTCACTGACGAACCGCGCGACGCATCAGGAGCATCGATGACAGATATAGCGAACGGCTCTACCTCCAACGGGGACATGCTCGAGGCCGCCGGCCATCCGGTCGGCGGCGGTCTCATCAAGGATTCATACGACCCGCGTCTGACCAACGAGGACCTCGCGCCACTGAAAAATCAAACGTGGACCTCGTACAACCTGTTCGCCTTCTGGATGTCCGACGTCCACTCCGTCGGCGGATACGTCACGGCAGGAAGCCTGTTTGCCCTCGGACTCGCCAGCTGGCAGGTACTCATCTCGCTGCTGGTCGGAATCGGCATCGTCTACTTCTTCTGCAACCTGGTGGCCAAGCCCAGCCAGGCCACCGGCGTTCCCTACCCCGTCATCTGCCGCGCCTCGTTCGGTGTGTTGGGCGCCAACATCCCGGCAATCATTCGAGGCCTCATCGCAGTCGCCTGGTACGGAATTCAGACATTCCTCGCGTCCGCCGCGCTGGACATCGTGCTGATCAAGCTCTTTCCGAGCCTTGCACCGTATGCGGTGACCGCCGACTATGGTTTTGCCGGATTGTCGGCACTGGGCTGGGCGAGCTTCCTGTTCCTCTGGTTACTTCAGGCAGCCGTCTTCTGGCGCGGAATGGAATCGATCCGTAAGTTCATCGACTTCTGCGGCCCCGCCGTCTACGTCGTCATGTTCGCACTGTGCGGCTACCTGATCTGGAAAGCAGGCTGGGGCGCAATCGATCTGAATCTCGGCCAGGTCGAGCACACCGGCTTCAGCGCGGTTCCGGTCATGCTCGGTGCCATTGCACTCGTCGTGTCCTACTTCTCCGGACCGATGCTCAACTTCGGTGACTTCTCGCGGTACGGCAAGTCCTATGCAGCGGTGAAGAAGGGCAACTTTCTCGGCCTGCCCCTCAACTTTCTCGTCTTCTCCATCCTGGTCGTCGTCACCGCGTCGTTGACGCTGCCGGTGTTCGGCGAACTGATTACCGATCCGGTCGAGACCGTCGCACGTATCGACAGCACCTTCGCGATCGTCCTCGGTGCGTTGACATTCACGATCGCCACTATCGGAATCAATATCGTCGCCAACTTCATCTCGCCTGCATTCGACTTCTCGAACGTCAGTCCGCAGAAGATCAGCTGGCGTGCGGGCGGCATGATCGCGGCCGTCGGATCGATCCTGATCACCCCATGGAATCTATACAACAACCCGGACGTCATTCACCTGACCCTGGAGACATTGGGCGCGTTCATCGGGCCGCTGTTCGGCGTATTGATCGCCGACTACTACCTCATCCGCAAGCAGAAGATCGTGGTCGACGAATTGTTCACGATGTCCCCCACCGGAAAGTACTGGTACTCGAAGGGCTACAACCCTGCTGCGGTGTACGCCACGATCGTCGGCGCCCTGCTGGCGATGTTCACCGTTCTCTTCAACGGTGCCATCGACGGTATGAATATCGGCGGTATGTCGACCGCATCGAAGTACAGCTGGTTCATCGGATGCGGAGTCGGATTTGCGCTGTACTACTACCTCGCGACCAAGACCAAGCTCGCAGTCACCAACCATCTCTACGCACCTGTGAAGGCTTAGGATTCAACCCGTGCTCATCAAGGTCATCAACCCGAACACCACGTGGTCGATGACCGCCAAGATCGAAGAATGTGCCCGGGCCGTCGCGGGCCCGGGCACATTCGTCGAGGCGGTCAGCCCCACGATGGGGCCGGCCTCGATCGAGTCGCACGTCGACGAAGCACTCAGTGTCCCAGGGATACTCGAACAGATCACGCTCGGCGAAACGGCAGGTGTCGACGGATACGTCATCGCGTGTTTCGGAGATCCAGGCATGGATGCCGCACGTGAGGCGGCGGCGGGGCCGGTCGTCGGAATCGCCGAGGCCGCGATGCACGCAGCAAGCTTCCTGGGACGCGGATTCTCCGTCGTGACGACGCTCGACCGGACCACCGGCCGCGCCCGCGACCTCGCTTCGCACTACGGAATGACCCGACAATGCCTGGGCGTGCACGCGTGCGACATCCCGGTGCTCGAGCTCGAGACCGACCCCGACGCCCGCAAGATCATCACCGAAGCGTGCCGCAACGCCGCCGAAAAGGACGGGAGTGATGCGATCGTGCTCGGCTGCGCCGGAATGACGGACCTGTGCGAACACATCTCGAGGGAGATCGGGCTTCCCGTCGTCGACGGCGTCGCTGCGGCAACACTGTTCGTGCAATCTCTCGTCACGATGGGGCTGCGCACCGGTAAGACCGGAGAGTTCGCAGCTCCCCTACCCAAAGAGTATTCGGGCCTGTTGGAGGATTTCGGTTCTGCGGCTCCGCCGCCCGTGCGCGGAAAGTGACACTGTGGCGTCTTCCATCACGCACGTGCTGGTCAGCACCGGTGAGTGGAAAAGCACAGAGGAGGGTATAGAAACGCGCACGGCCGGAGCGCTTACCTCTCGAACTTCGGCGGTATCACCACGTCCGACCGCGTCAGCTGATGCACCGACGCACGCCCGAGTCCGAGCACGACGGAATCCAGTCCGCCGCGCAGGATGTCGAGAACGTTCTCCACACCGGCCTGGCCACCGGCCGAGAGGCCCCACAGGTACGCGCGACCAACCAGAACGGCACGTGCACCGAGCGCGAGAGCCTTGGCCACATCGCTGCCCCGACGAATACCCCCGTCGACGGTGATTTCGATTCGATCGCCGACAGCATCCGCAATGCGCGGAAGCATACGAATGGAGGCCGGAGTGCCGTCGAGGTTGTTGCCGCCGTGATTGGACACGGAAATCGCGGTGACTCCCGCGTCTATCGCCCGCTCGGCATCGTCGACGCGCGTGACGCCCTTGAGCATGAACGGTCCACCCCACTGCTCGCGCAGCCACGCGATGTCCTCCCACGTCGGCAACGGCGTCGACATCCACTCGCGGTACGCACCGAAGAACGTGGGCGCAGTGCCGCCAGGAGGTGCCAGATTTGGCGCCGTCAAGTGGGGAATCGCCCCGGACTTGGCGAACTGCCACAACCACTTCGGCCGAGTGAGCACCTCCGGCGCGAATCGGACCATCGTGCGCAGATCGACCTTCTCGGGGATCGCCGGGCTGCCCCAGTCTCGGCCCTCGGAGAACGACCAGTCCATCGTCAGGATGACCCCAACTGCGCCCGCATTCCGGGCACGGCCCAGAAGATGAGACATGACTTCACGAGTACCGACCCAGTGGAGCTGAAAGAACGTCTGTCGGTTCGCCGCGACGACGTCTTCGATGGGCTTGCTCGCGAACAACGAGAGCCCCATCGAGATACCTCGCGCGGCCGCTGCTCGCGCAACCGCGACCTCACCGTCCGGATGTACTGCCTGCACACCGGTCGGCGAGATCATAGCCGGGAATGAAAGATATTGTCCCATCAGCATTGTCGACAGATCACGATCGTCCGACAACCCGGCTACGTGCGGGGCGAACCCCAGTTCATCGAACGCCGCCACGTTGTCTGCGGCAGTGATACCACGCTCCGAACCCGCCAGCAATGCCTCGTACACGGACTTGGGCAGACGCTTCGCGGCACGCCGCTGCGCTTCGGCAACGGTCTCGAACCACCCGTTCTCGCTCAGAGGCCGAGCTTGCGGTCGAAGCCGGCTGGCATGACGACGTCGGACGGGCCGAGATCATGCACGGACGAATGTCCGAGACCGAGCACCGCCGAATCCACCCCGCCGCGCAGAATGTCGAGAACATTCTCGACCCCCGCCTGGCCGTTGGCCGACAGGCCCCACAGGTACGCGCGGCCGATCAGGACGGCACGTGCACCGAGCGCAAGAGCCTTGACGACATCGCTGCCACGGCGGATACCACCGTCGAGAGTGATTTCTATCTGATCGCCCACAGCCTCGGCGATCGCCGGAAGCGCACGAATCGGTGCAGGCGTTCCGTCCAAGTTGTTGCCGCCATGATTGGACACCGAAATTGCCGTGACCCCGGCGTCGACGGCCCGCTTGGCGTCGTCGACCCGCATGACACCCTTGAGCATGAACGGGCCACCCCACTGCTCGCGCAGCCAGGCGACGTCTTCCCACGTCGGGAGCGCAGTGCCCATCCACTCGCCATAGGCACCGAAGAATGTAGGAGCCACCCCGCCCGGTGGGGCCAGGTTCGGGGTGGAAAGATCCGGCAACTTGCCCGACTTGGCGAACTCCCACAACCACTTCGGGCGGGCGATGCCCTCAGGGGCGAACTGGGCCATTGCTTTGAGGTCCAGCTTTTCCGGAATCGACGGGCTACCCCAGTCGCGGCCATTGGAGAAGGACCAGTCCAGCGTCATGATCAGACCGACTGCGCCCGCGGCACGGGCACGCTCCATGCGCTGGAGCAGCACCTCACGCGATCCAACCCAGTACATCTGGAAGAAGGTCTGCGGATTGACTGCAGCGACCTCTTCGATGGACTTGCTCGCAAACGAGGACAAACCGACAGGGATACCCCGGGCAGCCGCCGCTCTGGCCACGGCGACCTCGCCGTCCGGGTGCACGGCCTGCACACCCGTCGGGGAAATCATGACCGGGAACGAGAGTGACTGGCCCATGACCGTTGTCGATAAATCTCGCTTGTCCGACAGTCCGGCAACATGGGGGGCGAACCCCAGCTCCCCGAAAGCCGCCGTGTTGTCGCCTGCGGTGATACCTCGCTCCGAGCCCGCGACCAGCGCGGCGTACACGGATTTGGGCAGGCGTTTCTTGGCACGCCGCTGCGCTTCGGCAACGGTCTCGAACCACGCACTCTTGGCCATAACTGGGTGTTCCTATTCCATTCCTGCGAGCGGGTTTTCGTCGCAGATCTTGGCCGGCGGCCGCATCATCAATGTGAGCGGCACCGACTTTCGGGGTGTCTTGCGCTGGCCGGTACGGGAATGGTCGACGCTGGACTTGGGGATCTCCCCCGCCGCAGCCAACGCCATTTCACCGTTGCCGATGACGCATTCAGGGTCCGGACCGTCCATGGGTAGGCCGGTGAAGAACTTGGCTGCCATGCAGCCGCCGCGGCACGCGTCGAAGTGCGCGCACTTGGTGCAGGCGCCCGAGGTCTGCGGTGAACGCAATTCCTGGAAGAGCTCCGATGTCTGCCACACGGATTGGAACCCGCCCATGCCGTCTTTGGCGTCTCGCACGATATTGCCCGCGAGGAACTGCTCATGGATTGCGAAGGGGCAGGCGTATACGTCGCCGATCGGGTCGATCAGGCACACCACCCGTCCTGCGCCGCACAGGTTCAACCCGGGAAGGGCGTCGCCGAATGCCGATAGATGGAAGAACGAGTCTCCGGTGAGAACGCCTTCTCCGTTGGCGACGAGCCAGTTGTACAGCTCGCGCTGTTGACCTGCGGTGGGATGAAGATCGTCCCACACATCAGCGCCGCGGCCCGACGGGCGAAGACGCGTGATGCGCAGTGTCGCACCGAATTTGTCGGCGAGAGCCTTGAAATCGTCGAGCTGCGAGACGTTGTGACGGGTGACGACGACGGAGATCTTCGCATCCTTGAAGCCTGCCTCCTGCAGGTTCTCGAGTGCACGGCACGCCATATCGAACGAACCGGGGCCGCGGACAGCATCGTTGACCTCTGCGGTTGCCCCGTCGATCGAGATCTGCACGTCGACGTAGTCCGACGCCGCAAGGCGAGCAGCGACCTTCTTGTCGATCTTGACGCCGTTGGTCGAGAACTTGACGCCCACCTGGTGGGCCGTGGCGTAGTCGACGAGCTCCCAGAAGTCCGAGCGCACCGTCGGCTCGCCGCCGCCGATGTTGACGTAGAACACCTGCATCTTCTGCAGCTCGTCGATGATCGACTTGCACTGCTCGGTACTGAGTTCACGGGGGTCACGTCGGCCGGAGGACGACAGGCAGTGCACGCACGAAAGGTTGCAGGCGTAGGTCAACTCCCAGGTCAGACAGATCGGGGCGTCCAGTCCGAGTTCGAACTGATCGACCAGCTTGCCGACCGCGGGTGGTGGTGCTGGCCTTTCGAGCATGGAGGTCATGGCTGTTCCTCTTCACGGGTCGAGGGTGACGTCCGACTTCGGCTGCGTCGGGTGCGCCGGGAGAAAAAGTCGGAGTCGCACACTATTTTTGGGGGTCGTTGGGGGCGGAGCCCCCGACTGTGATCATCTTCGAGTCGGCCAGCGTGGCCAGGGCTTTCACGTACGGCGCCATCCCTGCATCGTCGATTCCTGCCGCCGCAATGGCGGAACGCATGTCGGGATGCTCGGGGAAGGACTCGATGATCGCTACTATCGTGCGATTCTTCAGAAAGGAGAGCTTGCGGGTCCCGAAGTGGTAGAGCAGCGCCCCGAACGACTCGGGACGCAGCGCCACCTGCGGGTGAAGGGCCCATCGTGCATCCAAGTCGATGGAATGGGACTTCGCAGGAGCGGAGCCTGCGGAGTGACCCAACACAGATTGCAATGCGGACATGTCAGTAGACGCCGCACATGCCGTCGATGGAAACTTCTTCCACCAGCGACTCTTCCACGAGATCGGACTCAACCACTGCAGCGTTCACAACTTCGGTCTTCTGGTTCTGGGACATCGAGGAACCTCCATCGGTGAGAATCATTTCAACCGTCACTCTCAGGGCTGATAGTGACTTGGTTCACCAACATAATGGCATCGAGTGCACAATGACACTACTTGGGGAGAAAAAGTTGGCCAGCCGCAAGAAACCGTCCAGCCGGGTAGGTCGCCGCCCGTCCACGACGCGGGGGCAGATCAGCGATCTGAGCATCGAACTCTTCGCCAAACAAGGATTCGACGAGACGAGCGTCGACGAGATCGCCGAGGCGGCCGGCATCGCACGGCGAACTTTCTTCCGATACTTTCCATCGAAGAACGCGGTTCCCTGGGGCGATTTCGACGAACAGCTCGCCGCGCTGCGCGGCGTGCTCGCCGGTCTGCCGGACGATATTTCGCTGGCAGACGGCATCAGGTCGGCACTGCTGCAGTTCAACACTTTTCCCGAGGACGAGAAACCGGTACATCGTCAGCGTATGGCGCTGATCCTGCACAACCCCGCGCTGCAGGGTTATTCGATGCTGATGTACGAGGGTTGGCGGTATGTCATCGCCGAATATGTGGCAGCCCGAACGGATTCCAACTCGAACGACCATTTTCCTCGAACAGTTGGCTGGATGGTGCTCGGTGTGGCAATGTCAGCCTACGAGCAGTGGCTGACCGATGAGAGCCTCGACCTTGCGGAGCTGCTGACCGAGGGGACTCGCACTCTCTACGCGGGCCTGGACGTACCCGACCACTGACACTTTCGCACCGAAAGATCCCTGATGACCGAACTGGACGCACTTGCACCCGGCATTGCCGGGCGTTGGATTCACGAGCACATCGTCGTCGAGTTCGACGAAGGGCTTTCGTCCGGCACGATCGAGCTGAACCGTGCTGCCGGTTCTCTGACTGTCCGCCACGCGCTGAACTCGTCACACCTCGGCGAAGGACTCCTCCCGCAGATCACCGCCATGAATCTTGGGCAGCGAGAGTTCGAGCTCGTCATTGTCGGCCTCGTTCGTTCGACGGTGCCCGATCCAGTCGAGTCCTGGGCAACGTACTACCGCAACTCGCTCGACGATCTGCTGTCCGGCGCTGCCGATTTCGCACCCATCCACGAGCGGGCAGAATCTCTCGTCGACGGTTCGGTTCTCGACCTCGGCTCGTGCTTCGGGTTCTTTCCTTTGAGACTGGCACTGCGCGGCGTGCAGGTCACCGCAACCGACCTCTCCGAGGGCACGATGCGGTTGCTGCGTACCGTCGCACCACACCTCGGAGTCACCCTCGACGTCATCACGTGTGATGCAGCAGGCATTCCGGTCGCCGACAATTCGGCCGACACCGTCACTGCGCTGCACCTGCTCGAGCACGTCGACGACGGCGCCTGCATCATCGACGAAGCCGTCAGAATCGCGCGGCGTCGCGTGATCGTCGCCGTGCCGTTCGAAGCCGAAGCCACCGCGTGCCACGGGCATGTCAGGACGTTCGACGCCGATGCGCTGAGGACACTCGGATCCGGCACCGGACTGCCGTTCGAGGTGGACGAGCATCACGGCGGCTGGCTGGTACTCGACACTTCCAATGCAGATTCTCTTATCGCGGCAACTAAATGAGCCCCTTTTTGCTCGCCTGATACACAGCCTCGGCCCTACGGCCCACCCCGAGCTTGCGCATGATGTTGCTGACGTGGAACTTGACCGTCGTCGCGGAAATGAACAACTTCGTTCCGATGCTGTTGTTGGACAGCCCTGTTGCGAGTAGTCGCAGCACTTCCAGCTCGCGATCGGTCAAGCGCTCGATAGTGGACCCCTGCCCGTTGAGCGACCGAATCACTGCCGAGGCGCTGCGTGAATCGAATGCGCTCTCTCCGCGGGACACCGCCCGGATGGCGCGTACCAGCTCGGTCGTGTCGACGTCCTTCACGACGTATCCGCGGGCGCCGGCATGCACTGCTTCCACGACGAGGCGATCGTCGAGAAATGTTGTCAACACCAGTAACCCGATGCCGGGATGGGCCCCGGAAAGCTGCGCACACAATGCGAGCCCCTCGTAGTCGGTGCTCGCCGAGAGCTTGAGGTCCATCAGCACAATGTCCGGCTTGACGCGTTCGACGACGGCGAGTCCTTCGCCCAGCGAAGATGCTTCACCCACGACGATCAGATCGGCCTCGCGTTCGAGAACCGACTTCAATCCGTCACGCAGAATTGCGTGGTCGTCGACGAGGACGATCCTGACAACTGTCGTCTGTACGTTCACGGCTGCTCACTCTCGTCCAGAAGGAATGCGCACCGAAATGCGGACTCCTCCGATTTCGGCCTTGCGGATCTCGAGCACCCCTCCGTGTTCACGAGCACGTGCCGCCATGTTCGCGAGTCCTCGGTGCCTGCCGTCGACGTCGTTGTTCTCGGCCATACGCAACATCAATCGCATGTGCGTTGGATCACCGTGGCCGTCGTCCGCGATCGAGAGGAACACATGGCCATTTCGATACGCCAGCCGGACAACCGCCCGGTTGGCGCCCGCATGAACTGCTGTGTTGAACAACGCTTCTCCGGCTATTCGCAGCAGGCCGTGTTCGCACTCGCTGCTCAGCTCGAGGGGGGTTCCCTCGACGCGGAGCGTGACCTGCAGCTCGTCCGGCATGTGCACGACCGAGAGTTGCTCGAGCATCTCGGGTAGCGACGTACGGTCCACATCCTGCGAGTGATTGAGCGCGTAGATCGCCGACCGCAACTGCTCGACGGCACGGCGAGTCAGTTCCTTGGCCAGATCCAGACGCTCCAATCGTTCTTCGGCCGGAATGTCACTGCGGCAGACCTCGATCTGCATGCCTGCCGACAGTACGGCTTGGGTGACGCTGTCGTGGAGTTCACGTGCGATCCGGTGCCGCTCGTCGTCGAGCACCTGGCGGCGGTGCGCAGCACCGAGTTTTCGCTGCGTCGCTTCGAGTTCCGCGTTGCGCACGGCCAGATCCGCAGCCGTCCGATGCGCCTCGGCGTAGGCGCTCTCGGTACGTTCGAGCAGCACCCGCCGACTCTGGTACAACGCCGAATTCTGCAGTGCCACCGCGGTCTGGCTCGCGAGGATGCTGAGGACCGCCGAGTCGGTGGCGTCGAGTACCCGATGCTCCGGTGTCCACGCTGCGAACGCACCGACGACGCCGCCGTCGAGGGCGATGGGCACGAAGGCATGGTGCGAAGCGATCTGCGGTTCGCGTCCGTCACCGATCGTCGCGAGTCGAATAGCTTCGAGGCAGTCCACCACGTCGTCGGGCAGCGGCGGCCCGACCACGTTGTCGACCAAAAACGGCGTCGCGTCGGGACCGAGAACGAGGCGCCGGGGGCCTGCGTCGGGAAGGGCGCCGTCGGCGAGGGCGAAGACGACCCACTGTGCGCTCAGGTGGGCCCTGGCAGCCTCGGCGACGGCGCAGATCAACGTCTCGGGTCCGTCCACCGTCCGCACCAGGGCGCGCGAGATCAGTTCCAGCGCATGAACGACGCGCTCCAACCGCTCCGCCGCACCGCGATACTGCGGATAGAACGTGCTTTTGCCCGACCGAAGGCCGGTCAGCAGTGACAGGTCGGGTGGCTGCGCGGTCACATCGCAGTCCTGAACAGCGCAGCCATCTCGGCGTGGGTGGCCCGGCGAGGATTGGTCGACATACATGCATCGCGAAGTGCATTGGTCGCGAGCACTTCGATGTCGGAATCGCTCACACCGATCTCGCGAAGCCCCTTGGGAACTCCGACTTGCCGTGCCAACCGCTCGACGCATTCGGCAACCGCCAGCGACGCCTCCTCGGCGGAGGCGCGACCCTCGGGAAGCCCGAGACTCGTCGCAATCGCGACGTAGGGCAGCGGATCGGCAGCGGCGTTGAATTTGATGACGTGAGGAAGTAGAACTCCGTTGATGACGCCGTGCGGTAGGTCCAGCAGTCCACCGACCTGATGACTCATCGCATGTGTTGCACCGAGAATCGCATTGGTGAACGCAAGACCAGCTTCGAGGCTGGCCTGGGCCATCGATGTTCGGGCGAGCATGTCGTCGGGCACATCCATCGTCTGCGCGAGATGCGAAGTGACCATTGTGACCGCACGCAATGCGTGATGGTCGGTGAGTTGGTTGTGACCGAGCGAGACGAACGCCTCGATGCCGTGCGTCAACGCATCGAGACCCGTTGCCGCATTGAGCCATTCCGGCATGGTAGTCAGCAGTCTCGGATCGATCACAGTGATGTCCGGGACGAGAGCGCGTCCGAGAATCGTGATCTTCGTCGAGCGTGCGGTATCGGTGACGATGCAGAACTGCGAGACGTCGGCCCCAGTCCCCGACGTCGTCGGCACCATCACCAGAGGCGGGATCGGACGTCTCGCCTGATCCACCCCCTCGTAGTCGAGAATCGAACCACCGTTTCCGGCGAGAACGGCGACACCCTTGGCTGCGTCCATGACGGAACCACCGCCGATGGCGATGAGTACGTCGCAGCCGGACGCCTGATAGACCTCGTGGCCCGCTTCGATCTCGACGTCCTTGGGGTTCGGGGTGAGCCCGCTCCACAGCGTCGGGTCGAGTCCCTGCTCTTCGAGTAACAGCGTCAACTGCGCGACCCAGCCGGTCTCGATGAGTCCTGCATCGGAGACGACCATGGGCCTGCGAGCACCGAGCCGCAACGCTGCGTGCGCAACTTCGCCGAGAGAGTCCTGCCCGAAGACGATCTCCGGCGCGTGAAACTTCAGTACTCGCGGCGTCTCGATCGAACTTCGGTGCGAGTGCAGGTCATGCATGGCCTGACCCGTCGCTCCCGTTTCGAACATCAGTTCTCGCTTCTACATGTGAACTTTCGGCACCACTGCCCGATGGCAGCGCACACCACCACAATGTGATTCACGTTACAACCCTAGTCCTGTCCGGACGGAACACCCACCAGCCACCGGGCAGGGATTCACCTGCCCGATCGGGCAGGTGGGCGCGCTGCGCGACCGTGAGCGTTTTGTGACACGCGGCTGTACCTGTCCACTCACGGGGGGCCGCGCCTATGACGCCAGAACAAATCGGTATCCCCTGACTCATTGCCAACCCGTACCCGGTGGGGAAGATTCCATTCTCGAGTCCATTCGCATGTTCTACCGAAAGGCACCGCCGTGAACGGCCACGACATTTTCGACCTCCACGGCAAGATTGCGCTGGTCACCGGTTCGAGCAGAGGGATCGGGCTGGCTTTGTCGACAGGCCTTGCACAGGCAGGCGCCGTGACGGTGCTCAACGGCCGCGACTCCGAGCAGCTGCGCCTAACCCAGTCCGAACTGGCCGAGGCGACGGGCGCGGACATTCGTGCCTACGCCTTCGACGTCACCGATTCGGCAGCCGTCGCCGACGCCGCCGCCCGCATCGAAGTCGAGGTCGGCCCGGTGGACATCGTCGTCAACAACACCGGCGTCCAGCACCGAGCCCCGCTGCTCGAATTCGGCGACGACGACTTCCGACGCATCATCGACACCAACCTCACCAGTGCGTTCTACGTCGGTCGTGAGTTCGCCCGTGCAATGACGGACCGCGGTCGGGGCAAGATCGTCAACATCTGTTCGGTGCAGAGCGAGCTCGGCAGGGCAGGAATCGCCCCGTACGCGGCGTCCAAAGGCGGGCTGAAGATGCTCACCCGCGGCATGTGCGCCGATCTCGCGCCCAGCGGTATTCAGGTAAATGCTCTGGCACCGGGATACTTCGACACCGAGCTGACTCGCGCACTCGTGGAGAACGAAGAGTTCACCGCGTGGCTCGCTGCTCGCACCCCCGCCGGGCGCTGGGGCCGCACCGAGGAACTCGTCGGGGCTCTACTCTTCCTTTCCTCGGCCGCCTCCGATTTCGTCAACGGCCAGATCCTGTACGTCGACGGCGGCATGACCGCCGTCGTCTGAACCCAAGAATCGAGTATCGAAGAAACGTGACTTCACCGCGTATCCATCTCGGACCGAGCGAGAACAGCGAACTCGCCGCTGCCATCACGCGCGCCGGAGGTGTTCTCTCTCTTTTGAACGAGGCCGACGCTCTGGTATGGACGGCAGGCCCCGACACCTTTCCTGCCGATCTACCCGCGAACATCCGCTGGGTTCAATTGTCCTCTGCCGGAGTGGAATCCTGGATCGACGCAGGGATAGTCGACACGTCCCGTACGTGGACCTCTGCAGCGGGCGCCTACTCGCGGACGGTAGCCCAGCACGCCATCATGCTGCTGCTGGCCGGTGTACGACACCTTCCGGAGCAGCTCGACGCCACCAGCTGGCGCAAGGAAGAATTCGACCCGCGGGTGGGAACGCTCGACGGCTCGACGGTCGCGATCATCGGGTGCGGCGGTATCGGGCGAGCGCTCATCCCGTTTCTCCATGCCGCGGGCGCGAGTGTCCTCGCCGTCACGCGTTCCGGCGTGCCGGTGCACGGCGCATCCGACACCCTGACGGCCGACCGAGTCGACGAAGTATTCTCACGTGCCGATCATTTCGTGCTCGCCGCGCCCGCGACGAGTGACACGGCGCATCTGCTCGGCACAGCAGAACTTGCGCAGATGCGACCGACCTCGTGGATCGTCAACGTTGCCCGAGGTTCACTCATCGACACCGACGCCGCGGTCGAAGCCGCACGTAGCGGCAAGATCGGCGGCCTTGCGCTGGACGTGACCGATCCCGAGCCGTTGCCGGATTCACATCCATTGTGGTCGCTCCCCAACGCGATCATCACACCGCACGTGGCGAACCCTGCATCGGGACTGTCCGCTGCGCTGAACGCACACGTGCAAAGAAACATCGAGAAGTTCTCCGCTGGCACACCTCTCGATGCCGTGATCGACATCGAACGCGGGTATTGATTGTCAGAGTGTCGGACGGGTGCCCGGAGTGACGTAGTCCGCCAGCACCGTCCGCAATACCTCACGCACAGCCTCGGCGGGTCGCGACAATGGCTGATGCGCCGGAGTTCCGAGCGATACCTGAACCTCGATGGTCGGCTCTATTCGCCGTAGTTCCAGACCCTGCACGTTCATCATCCTGCGCGCCACGGACAGCGGCAGCACCGTCGCACCGAGTCTGCTGCGCACCGCCTGCGCCATCAACGTCACGGACTCGACCTCGGCCACAATTTTAGGTTGCGCGAGCGCCGTCTCGAACGCCGACTCGACGACCTTCCTTATCGTGTGCATCGGCCCAGGCAGCAACAGCGGCACCTCGGTCATATCGAGAAGCGATACCGCACTGCCGGTTTCACCGGGTAGCCCAGTCCCGGTCGGTGCGACGACCATCAGCTCCTCGGTCAGTACTCGCTCGAACGTCACGCCTTTGATTGGGCCTGCGTCGTAGAGCAATGCCATATCCATTCGCCCGGTCATCATCGCCTCACTGAGCACCCCGCCGAAGTTCTCGTTGATATGCAGGAGGATGGACGGATAGCGTTCGCGTACCGCTGTGAGCAACGGCAGCGCCATGGACGTCACCGTGCTGTACGGCGCAAGGCCGACAGAGACACCTCCGGCCAATTCCCTTCCCACGACACTTACTTCGGCTTGCGCGCTCTCCACCTGGCGGAGAATGACCTGAGCATGCCGGTACAGCGCGCGGCCGGCATCGGTCGGTTCGACGCCTTGTTTGCTGCGCACCAGCAATTGCTGACCGAAATGCGATTCGAGGGCCGTCATCTGCTGACTCAAAGCCGGTTGCGCAATGTGCAGGATGTCGGCCGCTCTCGTGATGCTGCCTGCATCGACGATTCGAACGAACGAGAACAGCCGTCGAGTATCCACGGTTGACTCCCCTCTCTTCACGTTTCACGTCGATGTTTCCCCACCGTTTCAGATGAGCAACAGCGCTGTAGCGAATTGCCGATCACTCTGATCTGCTGCGGACGAATCCGCAGGTGAACCAGCATAGGACTTTGCTATCACATCACCGCAAACGGGTATTAACGCTGCTTCGACGATCCTGCGTACCGTCCGAATACACAAGATGCAACGCCGGGTGCAGCGCCCGAAGACACATGAAGTTCTCCATTCGAAAGGCAGGAAAGCAATGGCCTCCACCATAGATCTCGTCGCAGATCTGGGCGAGAGCTTCGGAGCCTGGACGATGGGTGACGACCAGTCACTGCTCGATCTTGTGACCTCCGCCAATATTGCATGCGGATTCCATGCAGGCGACCCTCGAACGATGGACTCGACGGTCCGCAGTTGCGTCGAGCGCGGCATCAGCGTCGGCGCCCACCCCAGCTTCCCCGACCTCGCCGGATTCGGCCGCCGTGCAATGGATTTGACCGCCGAAGAGGTTCGGACCGACGTGCTGTACCAGATCGGCGCACTGCAGGCGTTCGCAACGGCACACGGTACGACGGTCTCCCACGTTGCTCCGCACGGACGTCTGGGCAACCTCGTCGCCACGCGCGCCGATTACGCTGCCGCGGTTGTCGATGCGGTCGGTGCACTCGATCCATCCATGATCGTGATGGCGCAGGAGGGCCTGCTCGCGGAGGAGGCCCGCAGTCGGGGCATCGCCGTCGGGATCGTCGGCATCGTCGATCGCGCATACCGACCGGACGGCACGCTCGTGCCTCGAACCGAACCCGGCGCGGTCATCCATGACCTCGACGAGCTGGTTTCTCGTACCGTACGCATGGTCGTCGACGGTGTCCTCGACGCCGTTGATGGTACCGAGATTGCGATAGCGGCCGACACTGTTCTGCTGCACGGGGACAACCCGGGTGCGGTACGGACGGCCGCCGCCATCCGGGCGGCACTGACCGATGCGGGTGTGCGGATCGCGCGGCTGGACAGCAACTTCCGCGAGCGGTGTACCGCATGACCACGTTGACCGTCGCCGACTGTGGCGATTCCGCGCTTCGCGTAGCCTCCTGCGCCGCAACGCCGGACGAGCGCTGGGAAGAGGTTCGTCGTCTCGCAACCGCCTTGACTGCCGTCACGGCTCCCGGAGTTCACGGCGCCATCGCCACCTACGACGCCGCGTTGATCGAATTCGATTGTGCAATAACCACTCATGCCGAGGTACGCCGAATCGTCGACGCCCTTGCAACCGCGTCCGTTCCCGAAGAGCGGAAGCCGCGGGCGTTCGAGATTCCCGTCGTGTACGGCGGCGAGTACGGACCGGATCTCGATGTCGTTGCCTCCCTGCTGGGTATCGGCTGCGACGACGTGATCGCACTGCACTGCGCCGAGCCGCTCACCATGCGCTGCTTCGGATCTCCCGGCGGCGCCCCGATGCTCGACGGTCCGGCATTCCCCCAACCCATTCCTCGTCTCGCCAGCCCGCGCCCCAAAGTCGCTGCAGGAGCGGTCGCGGTGGCCGGACGCCAAGCAGTGGTGTCGGCTCGTCCCGCTCCCGGCGGCTGGCAGGTACTCGGGCGGACACCACTGGACCTGGTGGACATCGCCGCACAGCCGCTGTCTCCGTTCGCTCCCGGCGACACGTTTCGGTTCTTTCCCATCGAGGAGTCCGCGTGGACCCGCTACGAGGGGCAAGTCCATGGCTGAAACTCTGAGGATCCTCCAGCCGGGTATCTCCGCGATCACCGATCTCGGCCGTCGGAGTGCTGGGTCGGTAGGCCAGATGAGCGGCGGCGCTCTCGACCAGTACAGCGCACGGATCGCCAACGTGCTCGTTGCGAGCCCCGAGAACGCCCCGTTGATCGAGCTCACGGCGTTGAATTTCTTGGCTGTTCCGAGCACCGATCTGCTGATCTCTGTGACCGGTGCACCCGCCGAGGTGACCGTGAACGACGTACGAGCCGAGCAGTGGCAGCCGGTCGTCGTGCCCGCCGGAGCATCGCTCGCGGTGACCGGAATCCGTGACGGACTGCGCGTGTACGTCGCCATCCACGGCTCGATCCGAGCCGACACGCTGATGGGAAGTTGCGCACCCGATTCCGTCCTCGGATTCGGTCGCGTTCTCGGCCGCGGCGACGACGTTCAGGTCGACGTCGACTGCCCGCCGATACGCCACCCTCACTTCGACATTCCGGTCTTCCGGCTCGATGCCCCACGCCCGAAGTTCGGTGACTGCTGGGTTGTACCCGTCACCGACGGACCGGACATCGCCGACTTCCACGGCACCGAATCGAGCTTGTTCGACCAGGAGTTCGTTGTCGGCAATTCGAGCAACCACATCGGTCTCCGCCTTTCCTCATCCGACGGACATGCACTGCCCGCCCGGGTAGCCACGTCGGAAGTTCTTTCTCGCGGCGTGCCCATCGGTGCTGTCGAGGTTCCTGCCGGACACGAGCTTCTCGTCCTCCACCGAGGACGCGGGGTCACTGCCGGATATCCGGTGCTCGCCGTCGTCACCACGACCGGCCTGGACCGACTCGGCCAGGCGCGTGCTGGTCACCGCGTCCAATTCTCTTCGGTGGGTGTCGCCAGCGCCGTCGACGCCCACCGCGCGCGCAGCCGCGGTCTCGAAGAACTCCGAACCCGAGTCGGGGCCGTCTTCGCCAGCCTCGCCATCCCTGACCACTCGAGTCCGATCCATACAAGTCCTGCACTCGCCCCCAGCCCTTCTATTGCACCCGACCCTGCTTTTACAATCAGCTCTGCACTCACACTGGAGTCAGCATGACAAACGCACTCACCCCGGACACCGCAGGCGAAGCACCGGCTCAGCCCAAGACGACCAAGATTCGTAAGGTCGTCCTGGCAGGCTGTGTCGGTATCTTCGTCGAGCTGTACGACAACGGCATCTTCGCCTTCATGGCGACCGCTCTGGCGATCGTGTTCTTCGACGTATCGAAGTCCTCCGATGCACTGATGTTGGTGTTCGCCGGCTACGCGATCTCGTTCTTCATCCGGCCGCTGGGAGCGGTCGTCTGCGGCATCCTCGGTGACCGCATCGGCAGACAGAAGATGCTGGTCTTCGTCATCATGCTCATCTCGGTCGCCACCGCGGGAATCGGCATGCTGCCGACGTACGCCGCGATCGGAGTCGCTGCACCTGCACTGCTGATCCTGTTGAGAATCCTCCAGGGCTTCTCCGTCGGCGGCGAGGCGGCGGGCGCGATGACTTTCCTGGCCGAGCACGCGCCGTCGAACAAGCGCGGACAGATCACCAGCTACGCGCAGATCGCATCGTTCCTCGCGCTCCTGACCGGCACCCTGGTCGCTTTCGCTATGTCTCCGTGGCTCAACGAAGCCGCTATCGACGGCGGCGGACTCGCCAGCTGGGCCTGGCGTGTGCCGTTCCTCATCGCGATTCCGATGGGCGTCATCGGCTGGTACATCCGACGTTCGATCAGTGACACTCCCAACTTCGAGAAGCTCAAGGCCGAAGGCGGACTCTCTCGCAACCCGCTCAAGGAAGCATTCTCGAGCCCCGAGCACCGCAGGGCAATGGTGCTGGCACTGTTCATTCCGTTGATGAACGGCTCGGGTTACTACGTGCTGTTCTCCTACATGCCCACGTTCCTAAAGGGTCCGAGCATCGGATTCTCCACCGGCACAGCGCTGATGGTCACCGCATGCTCCCTCGTGGCAATCTGCATCGCGATTCCGTTCATGGGTGCACTCTCGGACAGAATCGGCCGAAAGAAGGTCATCGCTGCCGCCGCCGCTGCCATGGCCGTCGCCGGAATCCCCTGCTACGCGCTGATCGCCACCGGCAGTGTCCCGCTCGCCATCCTCGGTGCCTGCATCATGGCCGTCATTTTCGCCGGTCACACAGCCGTCATCCACATTCTGATCGTCGAACTCTTTCCCACTCGGGTCCGCTACTCGGCATACGGCCTGGGATACAACATCTCGTCCGCACTGTTCGGTGGCACCGCACCACTGTTGATGACCTGGCTCATTCCTCAGTACGGCATCTATGTGCCTGCCTTCTACGCGGTGATCACCGCGCTCGGCACCCTCATCGCCGTCAGCACCATCACCGACCGCGCCCAGGAACCGCTGCGCGACACTCTCTAAGGATCACGCTCATGCCATTCAACGATTACCGCACTGCTCTCGTCACCGGCGCCAACACCGGGATGGGCTCGGCAGCAACCGAACTGCTCACCAAGCGTGGACTCACCGTCTACGGTCTCGCCCGCAACAAGGACAAGCTCGACGACGTCGCAGACCGCACCGGGATGATTCCCCTTGCCGTCGACATCACCGACACCGCAGCGCTCACCGAGGCGGTGGCCGGCCTCGAGATCGACATCCTGATCAACAACGCGGGTGTGTCCGCCAACGGCAACATTCTCGATGCGACCGAGGACTCGGTCGACGCCATGGTCGATGTCAACCTTCGGGCCGTGTTGCACCTCTGCCGGCTACTGATGCCGGGAATGGTCGAACGCGATCTCGGCCACGTCGTCAACATCAGCTCCATCGCCGGGCTCTACAACTTCTACGGCCACACCGCCTATCATGCGACAAAGGCTGCTGTGCATCAGATCTCGGGCCAACTTCGCAACGACACCAAGGGAAAGCGAATCCGTGTCACCGAGATCTGCCCCGGCCGGGTCGAGACCGAGATCTTCGGCCGCAACCTCGGCGGTACACCGGAAGCCATGAAGGAAGCATGGGACACCTTCTACGAAGGGTTCGAATCCATCACCACCAAAGACATCGCCGATGCCATCGAGTTCGCCATCGATGCCCCTCGCCACGTCAACATGGGAATGATGGAGATCATGCCGACCTTCCAGGTTCCCGGCGGCCTCGACTTCGTTCGACGCAATGACTGAGACCGCGCGGGTACCGGCGACAACGCTGGGCGTGGTGGCGCACGCCGCCGATGACCTACGCGTCGAGCAGGTTCAGGTTCGCACACCCGCCGACGACGAGGCTGTCGTCGAGGTCGCGTTCGGCGGTATCTGCGGTTCGGATCTGCATTATTGGACTCACGGAGCCGCAGGCGAATCGATCTTGAAAGCGCCGATGCTCCTCGGGCACGAGGTCGTCGGCACCGTGGTGGCGCCGGCTGCCGACGGGTCGGGCCCCTCCGCCGGTGCCCGGGTAGCAGTGCACCCGGCGACCCCGGCCGCCGGCGCCGCCCGCTTTCCCCCGGATAGTCCCAATCTGTCACCCGGGTGCACCTATCTGGGCAGCGCTGCGCACTTCCCGCACACCGACGGCGCGTTCGCCCAGCATTCCGTACTGCCCTCCCGGATGTTGCGGGTTCTGCCCGATGGCCTCGACTTCGCTGCTGCATCCATCGCCGAGCCTGCCGCTGTCGCATGGCATGCGGTCGGTCGCGCAGGCAACGTCGCAGGCAAGAAGGCATTGGTCATCGGATGCGGTCCGATCGGTGCACTGGTCGTCGCCGTGCTCACTCGCGCAGGCGCCCAGTCGATCACCGCCGTCGACATCCACGAGTTCCCACGTTCCATCGCCCGACAGCTCGGTGCGACGGTGACGCTGGATGCCGCGGACTCCGGTGCCATCGCCGCAGTCGACGCGGACGTGGTAATCGAGTGCTCGGGCAACCGATTCGGACTCGAATCCGCGATTCGCGGGGCAACTCGCGGCGGACGGATCGTCATGCTCGGCCTGCTCCCCACCGGAATGCAACCGGCTCCACTCTCGCTCGTCATCACCCGGGAACTCGAGTTGGTCGGGTCGTTCCGCTTCAACTCCGAGATCGACGATGTCCTTGCAGCACTGGCGGACGGCTCGCTCGATGCAGGGGCCGTGATCACGCATTCCTACCCTGTCGCCGATGCTCTCGAAGCGTTCGCGGTAGCCAAGGACGCGTCGACGTCGGGCAAAGTTCTACTGGAGTTCTGAACCGGTAACCATCGTGTTTTCCGATGACCCGAGAACGATTTCGTCTCGTTCACAACACAATTGACCACTACATTAGTGGAAGACACCGTTTTTCTCTCCTTGGAGGTCCCATGTCGCCCGTCGCTCTCGCAGCACGCGTCACCCGCATGCGCGAGTCACCCAGTGTCGCTGCAGCACAGCGCGTCCGCGAACTGAAAGCCCAAGGGAGGAAGATCCTCGACCTGACAGTCGGCGAACCCGATTTCGATACTCCGGAACACATCAAGGCTGCCGCCGTCGAAGCGATGGATCAGGGCCTGACCAAATACACTCCGGTCAACGGCATTCCGATTCTGCGCGAGGCGATCACCAAGCGGATGCGCGCCAAGACCGGTCTCGATCACGAGTCGAACCGCATCACGATCGGCGGCGGCGCCAAACAGGTCATCTTCCTGGCATTGATGGCGACCGTCGAATCGGGCGTCGAAGTGATCGTTCCTGCGCCGTACTGGGTGTCGTACCCGGACATGGTCGAGGCACACGACGGCACGGCGATCATCGTGGATTGCCCTGAGTCCGAGAACTTTCTGCTCACTCCCGAGCGTCTGGAGGCGGCGATCACGCCGAACACACGCTGGGTCATCCTCAACACCCCGTCGAACCCGACCGGAGCCATCTACAGCGCCGAACAATTGGCGAACCTTGCCGAAGTTCTCGATCGGCATCCCCACGTCGAGGTGCTCTCCGACGAGATCTACGACGAGATCAGCTACCTCGATGCCCCGGTCCCGAACCTGTTGTCGGTGGCACCGCACCTGCAGGACCGGGTGTTTCTCACCAATGGTGTGTCGAAAGCGTACGCAATGACGGGGTGGCGACTCGGCTACGGCGTCGGAAACCCCGAACTCGTCGGTGCGATCAACAAGCTTCAGTCGCAGTCGTCGTCGTGCCCGTCCTCGATCAGTCAGGCCGCGGCAGCCGAAGCACTCACCGGCGACCAGAGTTTCGTCACCGAATCCGTTGCCAGCTATTGCCACCGCCGCGACGTCGCCTTCGAACTCCTCAATGCGATCGACGGCCTCGAACCCGTTCTGCCACAGGGCGCGTTCTATCTGTTCGTCGGATGCAGTTCGTTGATCGGCGCCCGGACTGCCGACGGCACTGTACTGAGCAGCGACCAGGATATCGTGCTCTACCTCCTCGACCATGCATCCGTCGCCACTATCCAGGGTTCCGCCTACGGCGCCGACGGCTACTTCCGCGTCTCCTTCGCGACCTCCGAGAACGTACTCCGTTCGGCAGCGTCGAACATCTCCACGGCAATTTCCGCCCTCACCCGATAAGGACACCGCTCATGGTTCACGTCACCACCAAGATCGACCGTGCAGATTCGGCGCTCATCGCAGAGCTGGGAACGTTCTCGGCCGCGACAATCCACGAGGCGCAGGGGCGCTCGGGCGCCTTCGATTCCGGTATCAAACCACTCGACCGCGACATGAAGTTCTGCGGTTCGGCATTCACCGTCGTGTGCCACCCACGTGACAACATCATGCTCCAGGTCGCGATCAGCTATGCCAAGCCGGGCGATGTCTTGATCGTCTCGTCCGGAGACCAGCCGGCTGGTCAGTTCGGCGACGTCCTTGCCAATGCCTGCGTTGCACGCGGCATCTCGGCCCTCGTCACCGATGGCGGTGTTCGGGACTCGCGGGAAATCCGCGACCTGGGATTCCCGGTGTTCAGCAAATTCCTCAGCATCGAGGGAACCGTCAAGGAGTCCCTCGGACCTATCAATCAGCCACTCGTGTTCGGCGGTCAACTGGTGTACCCGGGTGATGTGATCAAGGGAGATTGCGACGGAGTAGTACTCACTCGCCGCGCCGAGGTGCGGTCCGCCATCGACGCCTGCCGCCAGAGGGACGCCGCCGAAGCCGAGTACATCGAGCGGTACAAGCGCGGCGAGACTCCCATCCAGGTCAGCAACCTCGGAGCCGTGCTGGAGTCCAAGGGCCTCACCGTCGACGCGTAGACCTCCTCCGCTGAGACAACGCTGCGACGGCATCCTCGACAGATCTGGAGCGCTCTGGCAAACTAGAACGCGTTCCAGTTTTAAGGAGAGGGTGCCACCAGATGACCACGACCGCCGAGCAGCACGGTTCACGTTCTGTGCTGCTCACCGTAGCCGAGGTCATCGAGGAGACCAAGGACGCTCGGTCCATCGTTTTCGAAGCACCGGAGTCGTTCGACTATCGACCGGGCCAGTTCCTGACGCTGCGAATTCCGAGCGAGGAAACCGGTTCGGTGGCGCGGTGCTATTCGCTGGCGAGTTCGCCGCACCGAGGCGAACTACCGAAAGTCACCGTCAAGCGAACATCCGACGGCTACGGATCCAATTGGGTCTGCGACAACGTCGCGGTCGGTGATGTCATCGAGGTGCTGCCACCTTCGGGACGGTTCACCCCACCCGATCTCGACGACGACTTTCTCCTCTTCGCGGCTGGCTCGGGGATCACCCCGGTGATGTCGATCCTGAAGTCCGCGTTGAGCGACGGAGTCGGCAGCATCGTTCTCTTCTACGCCAATCGGGACGAGCACGCTGTCATCTTCGCTGATGAATTACGCTCCCTCGCAGCAGAATATCCCCGCCGACTGGCCGTCGTACACTGGCTCGAGTCGTTGCAGGGGATTCCGACAGTCGATCAATTGGCCACCGTCGCATCCCCGTACCGCACCCACCGTGCGTTCATGTGCGGACCTGGGCCGTTCATGGAGGGCGTGCACAAAGCGCTTGGCTCCAGCGGCTTTCCGCGAGATCGCGTGCACAGCGAAGTGTTCGCCTCGCTCGCCGGTGACCCGTTCGCCGACGTGCCCCCCGAAGCGCCGAGCGAAGAAGACACCGCTGGGGCCGCAGCGGTTACCGTCGAGCTCGACGGCGAGTCCTACGAACTGACCTGGCCGAGGAAACAAACGTTGGTCGATATCATGTTGGCCGAGGGCATTGCAGTGCCCTACTCGTGCCGCGAAGGCGAGTGCGGATCCTGCGCATGCACCATCCGCGATGGTGAAGTCGCCATGGAGAATGCAGAGATCCTCGACGAAGAGGACATCGCCGACGGAATGATTCTGGGATGCCAGGCAAGGCCCGTCAGCGACCGCCTCCACATCGAATTCTGACGTGTCGGACGGCTGAAGTCTTGACCTCGTCGGCTTAAGTTCCGGATACCGTCACCTCGGAGAAGCCTGGGCGCTCCCGACGAGATGCGGCCGTGAATCCGGCCGAGGACAGGAGAGCCAGGACGATCACGAAGCTGCCGTACACCACCGCGGAGGGCTGCAAGCCGAAGGTGTGTACCGCGAATCCGCCGATCACCGCGGGCACGCTGAACGCCAGATAACTGATAACGAAGGTCGTGGCGAACACGCTGCCTCGCTCGTCCGCAGGCACCAGAACTCCGAGCGTGCGCATCGCACCGAGGAACGTACTTCCCCATCCGGCACCGGCGATGACCGAGCCGAGGAAGTAGAGGGGGACTGAGGCGATCGTGATCGACACCAACGACGTCGCGACCCCCGCGGCGAGCACGAGTGCACCGAGGATCATCACGATCCGCGGAGGACGGGTCCGTACGCACGCTGCAGCGACCGCGCCCGAGAAGAACAGGGCGAATATTTCCAACCCGCCCACAATGTGGTTGTCGATTCCGAATAGCGATTTGATGATCGAAGGGCCGAGCGAGAGGTGAAAACCTCCGAGGGACCAGGTTGCCACCAGTGCTGGAACCATCATCAGGAACGGCACGCGGGCGCCGGTAGGAAACGCCGCCCTCGGTAACAGAAGCTTTGCAAGGTGACGCCGCGATTCCACGGTGCGCATCGCCGATGTTTCGGGCACCAGCATCAACGCTGCAGCCAACAGCACGACGCCGCCGATGAGCAGCGCGTAGACAAGAACCGTCGGTGCAGGTGCGAGCTGGACGAGCAAGCCTGCGCCGAGAGCGCCGCTCGCGAGGCCGATCGAGGGAGCGACACTGTTGATCAGCGGGCCTGCCGATTCGCTGGGCTGAAGGTCGATGACTGCGGCGCTCAGTGCGCCGGTGGCAGTGCCGGCCGCAAGGCCCTGGACCACACGTGCCGCTATCAGCCCGGGGACGCCGTCCGCGACGATGAACAGGAAGAGGCTGACCACGAGCAGCACCAGTGCGGAGATGAGGATCGGCTTGCGCCCGACATGATCCGACAGGCTGCCCACCGTCAACAATGCAACGAGTAGTGCAACTGCGTACACGGCAAAGACGACGGTCAACGTCGTGGCCGAGAAGCCCCACTCACCCTGATAGACGGGATAGAGCGGCGACGGTGCAGCGGAGGATGCCATCACGACGAGATAGGTCAGTCCGACGACCCAGAATGCCGCTGTCGGCGAAATGCGCCTGCCGATGCCCCGGTCAGTGGACGGGGGAATGGTCGTCGCGGAATCGGTGTTCACCATAAGTGCCTCCCAGATCGCTAACGCAACCATCGTTGCTTTAAAAGACGATAGACCGAACCTGGCGTTAACGCCAATCCATTTGCAATAATGGTCTGATGCCCGCCGCCGAACACACCACTGCCCGACGCCCGGGCGGTCGAAGCGCCCGCATTCGCGCCGAGATTCACCGTGCGGTGACGGAACTGATCGGCGAAGACACCGAAGCGCTGTCCATTCCGTCGATCGCAGAGCGCGCAGGCGTTGCGGCCACAACGATCTATCGACGCTGGGGCGATCTCGACACCCTGCGCACCGAAGTGGCCGTGGAAGTTCTCACTGCCGATTCACCCGTTCCCGATACCGGGGATCTGCACCGCGACCTCGGAGTGTGGTGCGAATTTCTGATCACCGACATATCCCGACCGGAAAAGACGGCGTTGCTCCGCACCGTTCTCGGTGCCAACGCCAACGATTCCGGCAGTATCCACTGCCTCGACAAGCGTGAGATACAAATCTCGGAGATTCTCGAGCAAGCCCACGGCCGCGGAGAAGAGTCCCCCTCCCGCCAGGAGGTGATGGACCACGTGGTCGCACCGCTGTACTTCCGAGTCCTCTTCGGCACCCCGGAGACCGACGTCAGCTACGCACGATCACTGGTGGATCGACTGTTCGCCGGCAAGTAACCGACCCTCCTGGTGCGCCAACGCACTGGCAGGCAAGCTATCGGCACGGCCGCTGAGGAACAAATTCACCAGTCCCGATCCCTTCGGCCGCGGTCCCGCTTCGTCGATACGTCGAAGCGTCTGACGTGCAACGGCTTCGGCACTGTCGAACAGAGTGACGCCAACCGGCAGTGCCGCTGCGATCGCGGTGGCCACCAGTGGATAGTGCGTGCATCCGAGTACGACGGCTTCGACATCGGCGGGCGTCGCGGCCGCGGCAGCAGCGATTGCAGCCGAAATCCCTTCGGTGTCACCACGATCGATCGAATCCGCGAGACCATGACACGCGATCGGCGTAACCTCGCGGTGCGCTGCGAACTCCTCGATCAACCGGGCCTGATACGCGCTGGCCGTCGTCGAAGCCGTCGCCCAGATCGCAATTCGATCACTCACTGCAGCAGCCGGTTTGATCGCGGGCACCGTACCCACCACTGGAATACTCGGCCCCAAGTGAGCTCGAACGTGCGCGAGCGCGGTGACACTGGCCGTGTTGCACGGCAACACGATGACACCTGCGCCCTCCTCGACTGCACGGTCAGCCGCGTCGAGGACCCGCGCGATGACGAACTCGTCGGGCTTGGGGCCCCACGGCGCATTGTCCGGATCCATCAGCAGGATCAGATCGAGGTCGGGGCGCAACTGTTTGAGCCATGCCGATGTCGGCAACATGCCGAGCCCCGAGTCGATCAGTCCGACGATCATGGAGTTCAGCCCAGCGCCTGCTCGACGTCACCGATGAGGTCTGCGGCATCCTCGATGCCGACGGACAGACGCACCAAGTCGTCGGGAACCTCGAGCAGCGAACCGGCGGTGGAGGCGTGCGTCATGGCGCCAGGGTGCTCGATGAGGGACTCGACGCCTCCGAGCGACTCCGCCAGCGTGAAAAGCTCGGTGCGTGCACAGAAGTCGAGTGCGGCTTGCTTTCCGCCGGCCAAGCGCACGGAGATCATGCCGCCGAACCGTCGCATCTGCTTGGCGGCAACCTCGTGCGAGGGGTGCGAAGCGAGGCCGGGGTAGATGACCTGAGAGATCGCCGAATGGCCGTCGAGCAACTCGACTAGCTTCTCTGCGTTGTCGCTGTGTCGATCCATCCGCAGCGCGAGAGTCTTGATGCCCCGTAGCGTCAGGAACGCGTCGAACGGCCCCGGCACTCCGCCTGCCCCGTTCTGCAGGAACGCGAAGGCAGCGTCGAGTTCTTCGCTGTCGGTGATCAACGCGCCACCGACGACGTCGGAATGCCCCCCGATGTATTTGGTGGTCGAGTGAAGAACCACATCTGCCCCGAAACTCAGCGGCTGCTGAAGGTAGGGAGACGCGAAAGTGTTGTCGACGACGAGCTTGGCTCCGGCCGCATGGGTCACGCCTGCGAGCGCTTCGATGTCGCCGACGTTCAGCAACGGGTTGGTCGGTGTCTCGACCCAGACGAGCTTGGTGTTCGGGCGGATCGCGTCGCGGACTGCGTCGACGTCGGAAACCGCCGCGACGGAGTACTCGATGCCCCACTGGGTGAAGACCTTGTCGATGAGGCGGAACGTGCCGCCGTAGGCGTCGTTCGGAATGACGAGGTGATCGCCTGGGCGCAGGGTCGCCCTCAACAGGGCATCGGTGGCGGCCATGCCCGAGGAGAACGCCCGACCGTATGCGCCGGACTCGAGAGCCGCGAGGTTCGCCTCGAGCGGCCGCCGCGTCGGGTTGCCGGTGCGTGCGTATTCGAAGCCGCTTCGCATGCCGCCGACGCCGTCCTGAGCGAAGGTCGAGCTGGCATAGATCGGCACGTTCACTGCGCCCGTCAATGGATCCGGCTCGTACCCGGCATGGACCGCTTTGGTGGAAAACCCCTGCCAGGAGATATTGTCTGCCTTGCTGCGCTGCTCGCTCATGCCTTTCAGACTAATAGGCGCCTCAACTGGGTAGCCTGCGGGAGACACCGCAGACGAAATGAGGCATTCCCCGTGGCCGATCCGCAGCGCTCCCAGAGCGTCGACGAGCTCTTTTCAATCGACTCCCTCCTCGACACCGAGGAGAAGGAAATTCGAGACACCGTCCGAAAGTTGGGCAACGAGCGGATTCGTCCGCACCTTGCCGACTGGTTCGAAGAAGGGACCGTCCCAGCACGAGAACTGGCCAAGGAGCTCGGCGCGCTGGGCCTGCTCGGAATGCATCTGGAGGGCTACGGCTGCGCAGGAACCTCGGCGACGGCATATGGGCTCGCCTGCCTGGAGCTCGAAGCGATGGACTCCGGCATTCGCAGTCTCGTGTCCGTGCAGGGTTCTCTCGCGATGTTCGCGATCTGGAAATATGGATCGGAAGAGCAGAAGCAGCACTGGCTCCCCGGCATGGCCGAGGGAAACCTGATTGGATGCTTCGGATTGACGGAAGCCGATTTCGGCTCCAATCCGGGCGGCATGCGAACTCGCGCGAAGAAGGACGGCAGCGACTGGGTCATCAACGGCAGCAAGATGTGGATCACCAACGGACCGGTCGCCGACGTCGCCATCGTGTGGGCACAGACCGACGAGAAAGTACGGGGCTTCGTCGTGCCCACGGACACGCCGGGATTCACCGCGAACACCGTCAAGAAGAAGCTCTCGCTTCGCGCATCGATCACCGGTGAGCTTGTCCTCGAGGACGTGCGCCTCCCCGAGGACGCGATGTTGCCGGAAGCTCGCGGACTCAGCGGACCGCTGAGCTGTCTGAACGAGGCACGCTTCGGCATCATCTTCGGCGCAATGGGCGCCGCACGCGATTGCATCGAATCCGCCATCGAGTACTCGAAGACGCGCGAGGTGTTCGACAAGCCCCTCGGTGCATATCAGCTGACCCAGGCGAAGCTTGCGAACATGGCACTCGAACTGGGTAAGGGACAACTGCTGGCCCTACACCTGGGTCGACTCAAGGACAAGGGCGAGCTCCGCGGCGAGCAGGTGTCCGTCGGCAAGCTCAACAGTGTCCGCGAGGCCATCAAGATTGCGCGCGAGTGCCGAACCATCCTGGGCGCCAACGGAATCACGCTGGAATATCCGGTGCTGCGGCACGCCAACAACTTGGAATCGGTGCTGACCTACGAGGGCACGTCCGAGGTGCACCAACTGGTCATCGGACAGGCTCTCACCGGTTCGAGCGCAGTTCGCTAGGCGCTCCGCGCACGTGAG
The DNA here is from genome assembly GCF_030063335.1 of Rhodococcus sp. G-MC3. GTDB lineage: Bacteria > Actinomycetota > Actinomycetes > Mycobacteriales > Mycobacteriaceae > Rhodococcoides. The sequence goes on from NZ_JASISW010000004.1 coordinate 224,621, forward strand.
CGGAAATACGTCGCAGGGGACGTATTTCCGCTCACCTGGGCTACGCCCCCTTGCTCAAAAATCCGAGCAGATCGTGCCGTGTGATGACGCCCACGGGCTTGCCTTCTTCGACGACCATCAAAGCATCGGTCTCGCCGAGTGCCTTGGTGGCGTCGGAGACGTTCTCTCCTGCACCGATGAGCGGGAACGGCTTACTCATGTGCTGAGCGACCGAGTCGGCCAACGTCGCCCTCCCCTCGAACACTGCGCTGAGCAATTCACGCTCGGTGACGCTGCCCGCAACCTCGCCTGCCATGACAGGCGGCTCGGCACCGACGACGGGCATCTGCGAGACACCGTATTCACGCAGAATCTCAATGGCGTCGCGCACGGTCTCCGACGGGTGCGTGTGCACCAGGTCCGGCAGGGCGCCGGACTTCCCACGGAGGACGTCGCCGACGGACGGTTCGTCGACCTTGCCGTCGAGGCGTGATCGCAGGAAGCCGTACGACGACATCCAGTTGTCGCTGAAAATTTTCGCGAGGTAGCCGCGACCACCGTCGGGGAGCAGTACGACAACGAGTGCGTCGGGACCTTCGCGCTCGGCGACCTTGATCGCGGCGACTGCTGCCATACCGCACGAACCACCGACCAGCAGGGCCTCTTCACGGGCGAGGCGACGGGTCATGTCGAACGAGTCGGCGTCGGAGACGGCGATGATCTCGTCAGGAATCGACGGGTCGTACGCGGTGGGCCAGAAGTCCTCCCCTACGCCTTCGACGAGGTATGGCCGTCCTGTTCCACCGGAGTACACCGAGCCCTCGGGATCGACACCGATGATCTTGACCTTGCCACCGGAGACCTCCTTGAGGTACTTACCGGTGCCGGAGATGGTTCCGCCGGTGCCGACGCCCGCGACGAAGTGTGTGATCTTGCCGTCGGTGTCAGCCCAGATTTCGGGGCCGGTGGACTCGTAGTGGCTCTGCGGACCAGCAGGATTGGAGTACTGGTTCGGCTTCCAGGCACCGTCGATCTCGCGAACGAGGCGGTCGGAGACGCTGTAGTAACTGTTCGGATCCTCGGGCGCGACAGCGGTGGGGCACACCACGACCTCGGCGCCGTACGCTCGCAGCACGTTGCGCTTCTCTTCGCCGACCTTGTCCGGGCACACGAAGACACACTTGTATCCACGCTGCTGCGCAACGAGCGCAAGGCCGATACCGGTGTTTCCGGACGTCGGTTCGACGATGGTGCCGCCCGGCTTCAATTCACCGGCCGCCTCGGCTGCGTCGATCATCTTGATCGCGATACGGTCCTTGGACGAGCCACCCGGGTTGAGGTACTCGACCTTGGCAACCACCGTGCCCGCCCCGCCGCCGACAACGGAGGAAAGCTTGACCAACGGAGTGTTGCCGATGAGTTCGGTGATGTGTTGAGCGATGCGCATGTGCCCATCTTCCCAGATGCCGGGAAGTCCTCTCTCGGTACCGCCGAGAAGAAGCGGATTTCGTGCCTACGATGGATCTTGTGTGTTTCGAAGAAAGCATGAAGCCGTGCCCGTGACTCGATGGCGAACCGCCGCCAAAGCGGGTGCTGCGACCGTCCTCGCAGGCTCCTCAGCAGGGACTGCGTCGTGGGCCGCGTACAGGCATCTGATGTCGCAGGCCACGTCCGCGCGCGGTGTGATCGGGCGCAATACCGCCAAGCCTCCCGAGGCGGACGGTGTGTACGGACCGGGCGATCTGAGTCCGCAGCGCTGGCGGGCGGGAAGTTCAGCAGATATTCACCTGATGATCTTCGGTGACTCGACGGCAGCAGGTGTCGGCTGCGCCGTCGCCGACGAGGTGCCGGGCGTACTGGTTGCTCGTGGCCTCGCCGACGAGACCGGCAAGCGAATCAGGCTGAGCACCAAGGCAATTGCCGGTGCCACCTCCAAAGGCTTGGAGGGCCAGGTCGACGCGATGTTCGTCGCCGGGCCACCGCCGGACGCCGCGGTCATTCTGATCGGCACCAACGACGTGACCAAGAAGTTTTCCATTCCATCGTCCGCGTCCAGACTCCACGACGCGGTGGAACGGCTCACAGCCAAGGGAACGGCTGTGGTGGTGGGAACGTGCCCGGACCTCGGGGTGGTGACAGCGATCCCTCAGCCGTTGCGCACTGTTGTCCGAAACTGGGGCCGCCGCCTCGCCCGCGCGCAGGCGTCGGCCACACTTCAGGCGGGCGGGCATCCGGTAGCGCTGGCAGACCTGCTGTCGCCGGAATTTCTCGCCGCTCCCGACACGATGTTCTCCGCGGACCGCTTCCATCCGTCCGCTGCCGGGTACGAGCTTGCGGCGCAACATCTACTTCCGGTGCTCGCAGCGGCACTCGGCGAATGGACGGGTGGCCCGCTACCGGAACTACCCGAGGTGTCCGCGTCCGCCGAGTCGCGGAGGCTCGGCACCAGGGCAGCGGCTTCGGTCGATCGATTTCTGCGCCGCCGGGGTACCGAAATATAGGGTGCCGAACCCTACAGATAGGTTCGAATCCGAACCGCTTACTCAGTGGTAACTCAGCCAGTATCCATCAAAGGAGAGTTCATGCCAGAAGCAGTGATCGTCAGTACCGCTCGTTCACCGATCGGCCGCGCAATGAAGGGATCGCTCAAGGACATCCGTCCTGACGACCTCACCGTGCAGATGGTGGCCGCAGCCCTCGCGAAGGTCCCCGAGCTGGATCCAACCGACATCGACGACCTTCTGCTCGGCTGCGGTCTGCCAGGAGGCATGCAGGGCAACAACTTGGCGCGCATCGTCGCAGTCCTCCTCGGCTACGACTCGCTGCCCGGCACCACGATCACTCGTTACTGTTCGTCTTCGCTGCAGACCACGCGCATGGCGCTGCACGCGATCAAAGCGGGCGAAGGCGATGTATTCATCTCCGCCGGAGTCGAGAGCGTCTCCAACTTCATCCACGGCAGCTCCGACTCGCTTCCGCAGAGCCACAACCCGATCTTCGCCGACGCCGAGGCACGCACCAAGAAGGCGCAGGAAGAAGGCGCGGACAGCTGGACCGATCCCCGCGAGAACGGTGACGTTCCCGACGCCTACATCGCGATGGGCCAGACTGCCGAGAACGTCTCGATCCTCACCGGCATCAGCCGCGAAGAACAGGACCACTGGGGCGTCCGCAGCCAGAACCGCGCCGAGGAAGCGATCAACTCCGGCTTCTTCGAGCGTGAGATCACCCCGGTGACGCTGCCCGACGGCACCGTCGTCTCCACCGACGACGGTCCTCGCGCCGGCACCACCTACGAAAAGATCAGCCAGCTCAAGCCCGTGTTCCGCCCCAACGGCACGATCACTGCGGGTAACGCCTGCCCGCTCAACGACGGTGCAGCCGCTCTCGTGATCATGAGCGACACGAAGGCCAAGGCGCTCGGCCTGACGCCGCTGGCGCGCATCGTCTCCACCGGTGTCACCGGCACCTCGCCCGAGATCATGGGCCTCGGCCCCATCGAGGCAACTCGCCGTGCGCTCTCGATTGCAGGCCTCTCGATCTCGGATATCGACCTGTTCGAGATCAACGAAGCGTTCGCGGTGCAGGTGCTCGGTTCCGCTCGCGAACTCGGCATCGATCACGACAAGCTCAACATCTCGGGCGGTGCCATCGCCATTGGTCACCCGTTCGGCATGACGGGTGCTCGCATCACCACGACACTGCTGAACAACCTGAAGACGCAGGACAAGACGTTCGGCGTCGAGACCATGTGCGTCGGCGGCGGAATGGGCATGGCAATGGTGCTCGAGCGCTTGAGCTAGTAAGAAAGACCACGCAACAAGGCCCCGCTGCTCGAAAGAGCAACGGGGCCTTTGTTGGAGCTGCTGAGTTCGACCTACTAGTCGTTGTTGAAGTAGCTGAGCAAACGCAGGATTTCGACGTACAACCACACGAGAGTGATGGTGAGTCCGAGTGCAACGCCCCAGGCTGCCTTCTCCGGCGCCTGTGCGCGGATCAGCTGATCGGCCTGGTCGAAGTCCAGCAGGAAGCTGAACGCTGCGATACCGATGCAGACGAGGCTGAAGATGATCGCGATGGGGCCACCGTCGCGAAGGCCGAGGCCACCGTCGACGAAGAAGCTGGCAACCAGGTTGCCGAGTGCCAGCACGACGACGCCGATGAGCGCGCCGATGATCATGCGAGTCAGGCGCGGGGTGACACGAATCGCGCCGGTCTTGTAGACCACCAGCATTCCGAAGAACACACCGAACGTGCCGACGACCGCCTGGCCGATGAGCGCTGTTCCGCCCACGCCACCGAATTCGACACCCGTGAACATGAGCGAGAGCGCACCGAGGAAGAGTCCCTCGGCTACCGCGTAGGCGAGAACGATCGCGGGGTTGTCCATCTTGCGACCGAAGGTTGCGACGAGAACAAGGACGAGGCCCACGATGCCGCCACCGATGACGAACATCGGAGCGAGGTCCGGGTTTCCCTTCGACAGGACGTACGAGATGATGGCCGAGACAGTCAGCACACCGAGTGTGATGCCGGTCTTGGTGACGACGTCGTCGATGGTCATGGCCCGTGTTGCGGGTCCGGTCCGGTAGGGCTCAGCAGTGGGCGGCTGACCGAACTGCGTTGCCTGAGTGGCTCCGGCCGTCGCAGTGCCGAAAGTGGCGTATCCGCCGCCCTGCTGCTTGGGCAGGTTGCGGAACACCGGGTTGCTGGAGGTGCGCACCGTGTGACATCCCTTCTAAGAGCGCAAGCCCTTCGTTTCGAGCCCGACGCCGTTGTTATCCGGCAGTTGTATGAAGAACGTTTCACATACGGACAAAAGTTCCCAGTCGGGCCGCGAGAACTTCCGACAATTCGGACTCTACCGTGACCATGAGCTCCACGCGCACGCACGACCGTGACGGCCCGGGCTCGGGGCGATTGAGCCGACGTGTCAGCGGGTAGGTTTCGAGCATGAGCATCGAAGACGGACCTGACCAGACACTCGATCCGAGCGAAAGCGTCGACTCGGACGAGATCCGCAACGACGACGGCGACACCGTGGTCGATGCTCCCGACCATTGGAGCGAGGCGGACAAGTTCGGCACCACCGCAGCTGAGGCCCGTGAGGGCGAAAGCCTCGACGAAAAGCTCAGCGAAGAGGAGCCCGACACAGCAGTCGAAGAGAACGAGCGCTCGGTATCGGAGACACCCGACGAAGAACTGACCGAGGAGTTCGTCGACCACGAAATCCTGGAGTCCGACGAGAATCCCGATATCGACTATGCAGACGGACAACGTCAGGCCGAGATCATCGAGGGCACCCTCGTCGAAGATCTCGGACGCAATCGCGGTCAGGTCGACGGCACGCCCGAGGACGGCGGGCCGGTCGAGTAGAGGTCAGACGATCGACCGAGTGACGGTGAACTTCGCATTCTTCCCCACCACCTCGGTCGGTCCGACGGCGTCCGCGATTGCCCGTCGATAGGCGAGGTGGGTGTTGAACACTGTCCACAGCTCCCCGCCCGGTGCCAGGACACGGCCCGCGGCCGCGAACAGCTTCTCGGCGCTCCCGGTGTGGAGCGATGCCCCCTCGTGGAACGGCGGATTGCACACGATCAGGTCCACGGACGAGTCCGCGAACGTTCCCATGGCGTCGTCGCGAACGACGTCGACGACTACCCCATTGGCTTGAGCGCTCGCCCGAGCCGACGCCACTGCAGCGGCCGAGCGATCGGTTGCGAGAATGCGGGCGTCCGGGTGTGTCCGTGTCGCCAAGCAGGCCAGAATTCCCGTACCGCAACCGAGATCGACCACCGCTCGCGCGTCGGGCTTCATCCGGCCCATGAAGGTTGCGAGGAATCGCGTACCGATATCGAGCTTCGCACCGGCGAATACGGCGCCGTGTGCGACGACGGTCAATTCCACGTCGCCCAGCACCTCGGTCACCGGGAAGGACGGCACGTCGGTGGCGAGCGGACCCGATGCAGTCAGCACCCGCGCTTTTTGTCTACCTCGGCCCGCGCTGACCGATTCGAAGGAATGCCGAAGAACCGAATTCATCGCGGGTGTCATGTGTTTGTCTCGCCCTCCAGCGAAGACCTGTACATCGGCAGCAGCGAACCGGGCGATGGTCTCGGCGATTTCGGTGAGCTCGGCAAGACTGCGCGGCAGTTGCACGAGCACGACCTCGGCGCCGTCGAGCAACGCCTCGTCCAACCCGCAACTGCGGTAGACACCGTCGAGTCCGGCCTCCGCCGCGTTGCGCGCGAGGGCGAGCTCGCCGGTATAAGAGTCTTGGTGCACTCGAATCCCGGTAATCCCGTGCACGACCGCCATTCCCAAGGTCAGCGCACCGTATCGGTCGCCTATCACCGCTACCGACGCCCCTGCGAGATCAGCGACGACGTCGCTTGCAGAATCGATTATCAGCCGGTCCGCGGCGTCGACGGCAAACAGGTTGGGGGCCTCGGCGTCGGGGCTGCGGCGTAGTCCGGCGAGGACTGTTTCCAGGTCAGGCACGGGCACAGTGTTTCACCTGATCGACGGCACGATCAAACTCGTTGCACGTCAGTATTTCTTGCCGCGCGTCCGCGAGTCCAAGTGGCATTTTCGGGTTTTCGAGGGCATGCTCGTGCCATGGAACCATCCAAGAAAACCGAAGCCCTCTTCTCGCACGTCGACGCGTCGAGCGACGACGCGCCCGCAGAGAACAAGAAGCCTGCGGTCTACACCGCCCTGTTCAGCGGTGAACACCCCTCAGGCCAGAAAGCGTAAATAGTCCAGCGACTTGTCCGCGTGGACGTGAGCGCGCTCGCTGGTGACCACCAATCGCACAACGCGATTTCGGTCGATGACAAATGTAGTTCGCTTCACGGACAGCAGTCGACGGATGTATCCACGCTTCACTGCGTGTGATCTACCTCTCTTAATTTCCTGTCTTCTGCGCCGCTTCATCAGCCAGCCGCCCCTGCGCACGCCGAATTGCTCGGCAACGGCGCAGTCGGAGTCGGCCAACAGCGGATAGTCGAACGACCTCTGCAGCGCGAAGTGCGACTGCTTGTCGGTTGTGTCGGTGCTGATACCCACACGCTGAGCGCCCAGTGCGTCGAACGACCGGCCCAGATCGCGAAAGTGGCAGGCCTCCGCGTTGCAGATCGGACTCGATGCTGCGGGGTAGAAGAAAAGAACTACCGGACCGTTGTCCAGCAGCTCGCTGAGCGACCGGACGCGCCCTTGGTGGTCGGGGAGCCGAAAATCCGGCGCAATTTGGCCAGTGCGCATGTGCAGAGGTTAGCTGCCTTTGATCACGACCAGTCGACGAGCAGTTCACCTCTCAATCGAACGAGGTCTTCCTGCGTCACTCCGATAGCGTCCAAATACCCTTCGAACGACCCATGAGTACTGGTCACCGCATCGAGGCCGGTGCGGTAGTACGTTTCGGCGACCCCAAGCAAGGCGTCGGACGGATCCACCGGCCTTCCGTTCACATCCGGCGGCCACACGGCCTTGACGTGCTCGCGCAGCGGCTCGATGGCATCGTTACTCGCCATGAAGTCCGCCACGATGTGTTCGTCCGTGACGCCGACCGCCCGAAGAACGGTCGCTATCGTCCAGCCGGCACGGTCCTTTCCCGCGGCACAGTGCACCAACGCGGGACCCTCCCCTGCGCCGATCGCATGGACGACGCTTCGGATGGCCTTGTGTGCGCCGGAGAGCGACGGGAAACTGGTGTAGGTGCGCAGCATGTAGCCGAGCTGGGCGTCTCCCCCGTCGGAGAGAAGTTCCTCGTGCGGAGCCTTATCCCCCTGCTCGCCCCGATAGGGAACGGCCACAACGGTGACACCGCCCGGAACGGCGTCGACGCCGGAACGACGCACCTCCGCGTCGCCTCTGAGATCGAAAACCTGGCGTACGCCCAGGCTCGTCAGCTCGGATCGGCCGGCGTCGTCGAGATGGCTGAGCTCGGACGAGCGGAAGAGCACACCGTTGCGGACGAGCCGCCCATCCTCCGTTCGGGCCCCGCCGACATCGCGGAAGTTCCACGCACCGGACAATCGATACTGGCTCTGCCGATCTGCGTTCGTCACCGAGCGACTGTAACCAATGGCCACACAAGACTGCTCGACAGCAGAACGGAGGGAGACCGGTGAGCGATACCCATTACGACGTGATCGTTATCGGCGGTGGAATCGGGGGTGTATCCATCGGCTACGAACTAGCTCAGGACAGACGGGTGTGTGTGCTCGAGCAGGAACCGGTTCTGGCGTTCCACACCACCGGACGCTCGGCTGCGCTCTTTCTCGAGACGTATGGGAATGCGGCTATCCGTGCACTGACGACGTCGAGCAGGCAGTTCTTGCTCGATCCACCGGAAGACTTCCGTGGGCAACTGGTGTCTCCTAGGTCTCTGCTTCAATTCGCAGGCCCAGGGCGCGGCGAGAAACTCGAGTCGCTGTTCGATCAGGTCCGAGCACACACACCCGATGCGCGGATCGTGTCACCGGACGAAGCGCGGTCGCTGTTTCCTCTCTTGCGCTCTGACCGCATCGACCTCGCAATGTACGAGCCCGGGTCCAAGGAGGTCGACGTTCATGCCCTGCACCAGGGATACGTCCGCGGCCTGCGGCGTCGCGGAGGGTCGGTCCGAACCGACAGTGCCGTAGTGGCGCTGAGGCGTCGCGGTGATCGGTGGGACGTGCAGAGTGTCGACGGCGTCGTGCGGCAGGCACCCGTCGTCGTCGATGCAGCGGGTGCGTGGGCGGACTCGGTGGCAGATCTTGCAGGTGCTGCGCGATCCGGTCTCGAGCCACTGCGCCGGACTGTCTTCATGGTGAGCATGCCGGACGGAGTCGACGGTTCGATTCTTCCGACTCTCAGTGACATCGACGAGTCCTTCTACATCAAGCCCGAGGGGCATCAGATGCTGTGCTCACCCGCCGACGAAACCCCGATGCCGCCGGGGGATGCGAAGCCCGACGAGCTCGAGATTGCACGGGCTCTCGATGCCATCCTCGAAACCACGTACCTGACCACTCGGCACGTGCGATCGTCGTGGGCTGGGTTGAGGAGTTTCGTGCCGGACCGGACACCGGTCGTCGGATTCGATCCGAGGGTCGACGGTTTCTTCTGGTGCGCGGGGCAGGGCGGTTACGGAATCCAGACGTGCGCGGCGCTCGCCCGCGTCGGCGCAGCCCTCGTCCGCGATGCCGAGGTGCCGACCGACGTTGTGGATCGAGGGCTGGACATCGCAGATCTGGCGCCAGGAAGAGATGCGGCTGCTCCGCCGGTGCGTGTTCAGTGACACTCCCGTGTTACTTACCGCGCACGGGCGCGGAGCGCATTACCGTGAACCGATGACCGATTTCGACCGAACGGACGCCCGTCTACTACTGGCCTTGTGTGAGAGGCCACGCGCGACCGGCGTCGAGTTGGCAAACAGCCTCGGAGTGTCCCGCAACACTGTTCAGGCTCGTCTGACTCGTTGGGAAGAGAAGGAAGCACTCACCCCGATCGATCACCGAGTCCGCCCGCGCAGTCTGGGGTACTCACTCCAGGCGTTCGTCACCACTCGGGTGGACCAGCACAAGCTGGCCGAGGTCACCAACCATCTGCGCACGATCCCGGAAGTGCTGGAGGTCTATGGACTGTCCGGTGCTTCGGACATGCACATCCGTATCGCCGCTGTCGATGCAGACGATTTATATCGCGTCGCCGGGCTCATTCTGAAAATTCCGGGAGTGGAACGGACCAATATGTCCATAGCGATGAGCGAGCTCATTCCCTACCGTACGAAACCACTGCTCGATCGCGAAGCAGGCACCGCTCGACCTTGAAGGACAAGGGATCGGCGCCGCCCCCGACGCGGCGCCGATCTGTCCTAGACGGTAACTCATCGGTTCGGCGCTAACCCGCGGTCCACGAGATGTCGTCGTCTGCCGAGAAGAGTCCAGGGTGTCGCTCGTCGAATTCGTCTTGGACGACGTGTCCGAACAAGCGTTCCAGGTATCGGTAGTGCCCCGGCAAAGTTTGCCTCGAAGGCGCCCAAGAAGTCCGTTCTGTCTACCCGGACAACGACACGGCCTCGCCGACGACGGGGCTCCGAAATGCGACTACCGGATAAATGCTTTCGAGTGAACGCAACACGATATTCATCCGCTCCGTGCGGCCGTGCAGTCCGGCGCTGAAAGTCTTTCCGTTCAAGATTCTGACGCTCGGCGGTGACCACACCATCAACGACCAGGCGGAGATCACCGGAATCGCCGCGGCCCCCGTGGCCTACCAGCTTGTGTCGGTCCTGGCGCTCGACAACGGCGCCTGAACGCCGCCAGCTTACGATGATGTCTGTGGCACACCAGTCCGATCAAGCAGGAGACGAGCCGCAACGCCGGGTGGCAGACTTAGCCGCCGAGGATGCCGGCGGGCTGTCGACCGAACTGCTCGGTGATTTCCTCGACGTACTGTCCTCCGCGGTGTCGGATGGAAGGCCGTTGACCAGAAGACAACTGCGCACGTTGCGCACTCACGGAGATACCGCAGCCAAACAGGGCGTCGCGCTGCGTGCGTTGCTCGACCTGTATCTCTCCTCGGCGTGGCGTTTGTGGCGCACTTTGCCCGCAATCATGAACGCCGAGCGCGATCCCGGTGCCGTCGTGACCGCAGGCGAAGTGATGCTGCACGCCGTCGACGACGCCGTCGCCGAGCTCGCCGAGGGCTTTCAGCTGGCTCGGCGCACCCTGGTTCGCGCCGAGGTGTCCGCGCGCCGCGAGTTCGTCGACGATCTACTGTCCGGAAGCGCTGACGTCGCGGGAGTGCTCGGTCGTGCCACGAACTTCGGGCTCGACCTCTCCGGTCCGCATGCCGTCATCGTGGTCGATGCCACGACCCCGTTCACCGACGGAGGCTCCGTCATCGCGGACGTCGAACGCGCCGTCGAAGGCAGCAAGGGTGACTCCGAGGTGATGGTGGCGAGCAAGGAAGGCAGGCTCGTCGTAGTGTTCGCCGCTCCGAGCCATCAGGCGGTGACCCATGTCGTCGATCGGGTCTCGATCGCCACGGGGCAGCGTCGCACCACGGAGGGATGGACCCACAGGTTGGGGGTCGGTAGACCTGGCCAAAGCGGCGCGGGCGTCGCCTCCTCGTACCGAGAGGCGCTCGACGCCCTCGAACTGGCCGCCAAGTTGGGCCTGGACACCCAAGTGGTCGATGCCCGGGATCTGCTCGTCTACCGGGTACTGCTCGACGATCGGCCCGCGATCACCGATCTGGTCGACACGGTTCTGACTCCGCTTCTGCACGCGCGCGGCGGCGCCGAACCACTGCTCGACACTTTGCTTGCGTTCTTCTCGTCGGGTGGCAACTCGGCGTCGACCGCTCGCGCTATGCACCTTTCGGTCCGCGCGGTGACCTATCGGCTAGCACGAGTAGCGGAGCTGACCGGGCACGATGTCGCAGATCCGAGCGAGCGTTTCGCTCTTCAGGCCGCGGTGTACGGGGCGCGACTGCTCGATTGGCCACACTCGGCTTACTGAAAACCCTCGACATTGCCTGAATCCGGCAATTGAAATCGGTCATACATGTCCGATATCGAACGGTGCATGCCGGATTCATAACAGGCACACTTGAGTAGTCGCGGCCGAACCACTGCCGCTCCCCGCTACTCGAGAAGGAGCACCGATCATGGCCTCCCTAATTCAGAAACTGCAGGTTTTCGCCCGCAGCCCCCAGGGTAAAAAGGTGGTCGCGCAGGCGCGCGCGTTCGCCACGAAGCCCGAGAACCAGGCCAAGTTGAAAAGCTTGGGCTCGCGGCTGAGAAGTAAGGACACTCGCCGATGAACGTTCCCGTGTGGGCATGGGCAGCGTTCGCTGCTGTCATCGTCATTCTTCTTGCCATCGACCTACTCGCGCACCGCGGCGCGCACATTATCGGCTTCAAGGAAGCCGCCTGGTGGAGCGCCCTGTGGGTGGGCGTCGCCCTGATCTTCGGTGGAGTCGTGTTCGCCACCCTCGGGACGACGGCAGGCGTCGAATACACCACGGCCTGGCTGCTGGAGAAGAGCCTGTCCGTGGACAACCTCTTCGTGTTCGCACTGATCTTCGGATACTTCAAGGTGCCCCGTGAATATCAGCACCGCGTGCTGTTCTTCGGTGTCATCGGCGCCCTGGTGTTCCGAGGAATTTTCCTCGCCGCAGGCGTAGCGATCGTCAGCAAGTTCACGGTCGTGCTGTTCGTCTTCGCCGCGATCCTGCTCTACAGCGCGTGGAAGCTCATGAAGGACGAGGACGACTCGTACGATCCGAGTACCTCGCTCGCAGTACGCCTGCTGCGGAAGGTGATCCCGGTACGCGACGAGTACGAGGGCACCAAGTTCTTCGTCAAGGAAGCCGGTAAGCGGGTTGCCACTCCACTTCTCGCCGTGGTGGTGGCCATCGAAGCGGCCGATCTGGTCTTCGCCGTCGACAGCGTTCCGGCAGTGCTCGCAGTCAGCGACGACCCGTTCATCGTGTACTCGTCGAACGCATTCGCGATCCTCGGACTTCGCGCACTGTACTTCCTGCTTTCGGGTCTACTGGACAAGTTCCATTACCGGTCCAAGGGCTTGGCCATAATCCTCGGATTCATCGGCGTCAAGCTGATCCTCCAGGCCAGCCACAAGGTCATCAGTACCTCGATCCCGGAGATCCCGTCGATGATCAGTTTGGTGGTCATCATCGCGGTACTGGCAGGCTCGATCATCCTGAGCCTCAAGCGCCCCCCGAAGGAGGAGCCTGTTGTCGACGACGAGCCTGAGGCACTGCCGGATGAGTCACCGTCTCTGACGAAGGACTCGCACGAGAAGTAACGCTCGACTCATCTGCCCGGGGCGTGTTTCGCACGAAGCCGCCCCGGGTAGCCGCATCTCATGAGCAATTCGACTTCGTACACCGTTCCCGGATTGAGCACCGACGAGGGCGATCGCATCGCAGCTCTGCTCCAGGATCGCCTGAACGCATACAACGATCTGCACCTGACGCTGAAGCACATTCATTGGAATGTGGTGGGACCGAACTTCATCGCTGTCCACGAGATGATTGATCCTCAGGTCGAGGCTGTCCGTGGCTTTGCCGACGACGTCGCCGAGCGCATCGCAACCCTCGGGTCGTCAGCAAAGGGAACCCCGGGCACAATTGTCGAACAGCGATCGTGGGACGACTACTCGATCGGCCGCGCCACCGCGATCGAGCACCTGGGTGCGCTCGACCTGGTGTATGTGGGAGTCATCGGCGATACCCGCAAGGCAATCGACGAGATCGGCAAGATCGATCCGATCACCGAGGACATGCTGATCGGCCAGAGCGCGCAACTCGAACTGTTCCACTGGTTCGTCCGTGCGCACCTGGAGAACTCGGGTGGTCAGCTGTCCACCTCGGGAGCATCGAGCGAAAACGAAGCCGCGAACAACGCGGGCTGAGAACACGGTTTCAATGACAAGACGCCCCGTGCATCTGCACGGGGCGTCTTCTCGTTTGTCAGCGAACCAATCGCTCGTGCGCGGTGAGCAACAGATGACTGACACCGGACTTCACATCGTCCGCGGTTGGATCGAAGGTCTGCAGGTCCCTCACCACTTGCTCCGCCAGCGAACGCAACTTCAGATTGTGTGTTTGTGATTGCCAGGACAGCACTCCGAACGCAGTGTCGGCGTCGACACCGAACGCGAACATCAGTGCACCCTTCGCCTGCTCGATAACGGCGCGCGATGCGAGCACCGATTGCACCGCATCGTTGACGCTTTCCGTCACGACATTTTCGGTGGTGCGCGTGACATCGACGGCGTACCCCGTGAACCGGACGGTACCTGTGTCTTGGTTCGTCAGTGGGCTTCCCACGATGACGATGTGGCGCACTTGGCGCGCAGGGGTGATGATCCGATGCGCGTGGACGCATCCGGTTCCCGACGCCAGGGTGGTCGCAAGCACCTTCGCAGCCTGCGCACGATCGTCCGGATGGGCTGCGTCGATAAGAAGTTCGGTCGTCGGGGTGACCGATCCCGGATCGTAACCGTAGATCTCGAAGAGGGCGTCCGACCACACCAATGCGTTCGTCACTACGTCGAATTCGAAGGTGCCCGCCCGGCACGGGGTGATGAACCCCGCCGCGGAGTCCCCCACATCCCCAGGCTCCATGCGTATAGCAATACCAGGTCGGCTCGCCCTCGGCATATTCTGCGTACTTCTACGGTCCACATTGGTTTCGAGTCTTTGCTCGCGGGGTAGTCTCCTTTGCCCGGTACTCGCAAGAAACGAGTACCACACGTCCTTCGTCCAGCAGGTGGCGTACGGTCCGAATGGCTCTCTCGATGTGCGAGTTCCTCATCGCACTCTCGGGGTCATTCTGTCGTGGGCCGAGCGCGATCGTGCGTTGCGAGAAAATTGTGAGATGTTTGAAATCGCAAGTGCCACCGCATTTTCGACTAACATCAGGGTATGTTCTAAAATGTTCGGCGGTCTACTAAAGTAGGTCGGGAGATGCCGGACACGGCATCGAAATCGAAAGAAGGTAAGACAGTGATCGTCCTGGGAATCATTCTCGCGCTCATCGGTTATTTCGCGTCGATCAGCATCTTGACAACGATTGGCATCATCCTGATTGTTGTCGGGGCAGTGCTGACAATTCTCGGCGCCACTGGTCGCGCAGTCGGCGGCCGCAAGACTTTCTATTGATCCTCTCGCACCAACGAACAGCAAGGCCCCACGCACTGTGTGGGGCCTTGCTCGTTTCGGAGCTCAGAGCGCTTCGAGCGTCCTCGTCATCGCTTCGACGGTCTTGCCGCCGACCCTCTCGAACACCAGCTTGAAGATCGGATCCGACAGCTTCGCGATTCCGTTGAACGTGATGATGGCGTTGTAGGTGATCCGCGTAGAGCCTTCCCCTGCATCGGAGAACCTGATGTCGTCGACCGACGAGGCAGTCTTGTTGCTCCCCTCGAATTTCACTCCGTCTGCACGATCTTCGACCATGCGGTAAGTGAGCTCGGTACTGATCCCGGCGAGCTTGGATTCGTTGTGCCACTCGGTACCGACACCGATCTCCCCGGGCGTGGTCTGTACGCACTTCTGTGTTCCTGGATCCCACGTTTCGGCGTGGGCGAAATCGCGCAGATACGCTACGACGATATCGCGTGGCTTCTTGACGACGAATGTGCGTTGAACATGAACCATCGAGTTCCTCCAGTGAGTGCAGTTGATATGGAGTTACCCGAGCGGGCGACAACTCACACCCGAGGCTCGTCCGGCGCGGGAGACCAACCGAGCGCGGGGCCGAGGGTCGTTGCCATGTCCGTCAGGATCTGCACGTAATCCTCGTGTTCGAAACTGAACGGCAGCGCGAATGCCACTTCGTCGACCTGTTGAAAAGACTGATTCGCAGATAACATCTCGACGATTTCCTCGGTAGTCCCGACGAGATCCGCGGCAAACATCATGTGCGCAGGCCCTTGCGGTTCGAGGGTGCGGGCCAGCCTGCTACTCGCGTACTCGCGGTACTTGCGCCTCTGCTCGCCCGAGGCAGAATCGGTCGGAATCACTACGAGCCCCTGGGATACACGTGCAGCGGGTCCCTCAGGGTGGTGTGCACGGAACCGTTCGATGTGCGAGAGCTGAATGGCGTCGAAGTCCGGCAGCTCCCCAGCATTCTCCTGCTCAGCCTTGACAACGCTGCTGACCAGCAGGTTCACATTTGCTTCGCCCGCCCATTGCGCCGAGCGCAGGCTGGCACCCCCGTACCACATTCGGCTACGCAGGCCCGGTGAGTGCGGCTGCACTCGATCGGAGAACTGCTCGATTCCCACGGTTCCACTCCAGTCCGATGCCGGCTGTCCATCGACCAATCGCAGAAGCCGCTCGACGCGCTCGTATCCAAAATCCTCGGAGTCCGCGGTATCCGGGTACAGGCTTGCCTTGACTCTCTCGTACTGCATCGGGGGCCCGACGCTGACTCCCGGGTTGATTCGCCCCCCGGACAGCACGTCAACCGTTCCCAGGTCTTCGGCCAGACGCAGCGGGTTCTCCCAGCCCAGCGGAGTCACCGCAGTCCCGAGCGCAATTTTCTTGGTGCGCTGCGACGCCGCGGCCATCACTGCAATCGGTGACGAAATTCCGAACTGCAGATGACGATGCCGCAGCCAGGCGCTGTCGAACCCCAGACTCTCGCCGAGCTCGATGATCTCGAGTGTCGACTCGTGTCCGAGGCCAGGACGATTCTCGTCGAACAGGCCGATCGTCAAAAATCCCAGTTTTCTCAATGGAGTAGAACGTTCGGGCATGCTTCGACTATCCCTTCGATCCAAACGTGTGATGCATCGTCCCGGATGGTATTTTACTTTCTTGAAAAGCGTGATGACCTGCCCGTCTCGACCGCTCGTCGAGCAACGTCGGAGGCGGGATTCGGCTGCGGATCGCCCCGTCTACTGCAGCGGCGAACTCGACACTCGAAACTCACTGAAAACGCACTGGCACAATAGCTTCGGGCCGGCATCCGAGAGGCACCCCTCGTAGCATCAGACTCCATGCGAACCCGAGGATGCGCAGTCCATTCAACGCAAACCCGGCTCGATGCCCCCGCAGGTGTGTTTGAATCGACGAGCATTTTGGAACCAAGGGGTGAATCGAACATGACCAGCGCTGTGAAGTCCTCGGAAGAGCATTATGAATGGGGAGTAGACCTGATGTCCTCCCTCGCTGTCGAGGGCATCGTAAAAAGAGTTATTGCACTGGCGACGCTCGGTATGGCTGTCATCGTGACGCTCGAAATGGGATTCGGGTACGGCGCGACCACGCCGATTCCCACATCAGTGCAGTGGACATCGATGATCGCGGCATACGTGATGGGTGCGTTCTGGATGTTCGGGCCGTGGCCGACGATCAATCAGGCGTTCGCATTCGTGACGATCGCCAACATCGCCATTTTCTCAGCGACTATGGTGGCAGATTTTCCGCCTGAGATCACGCTGGGGAAGAGCGCTTTCCTGATCGAGCTCGGGATGTTTGTCGGATTCTTCTTCGAACGATGGATGCTGGCCTCCCACATCTTATTCTGCGTTGCCGCAACGACTTTTATTGCCGTTTACGTCGTGACCTACGAGAGCGTGTCGATTCTGATGGCATTCGTAGTGTGGTCACCGGTCGTGGTGTCGATCGGCGGATTCGTGTTGTTGCTGCACTTCGCGGTTCGATCGATGCGACTCGAGTTCGAATAGACGTGCGCACTGTGTTTCCGAGGTGGACGCCGGTGTCATCGCGATCGGCGGCCACAGCGGCCGATCAAAGTGCTGCCACCAGAGCGGGCAAGCCGTTCGCTGCGGTGGTTCGCCATCGGAGGTCGGCCATGTCGGAGATCTCGGTTTCCACCGGATTGATTTCGACTACTGAAGCTCCTGCGCTGCGCGCCATCGCCGGCAGTCCAGCGAACGGAAAGACGACGCCTGAAGTACCGACAACCACTACCAGATCGGCGCTCTCGACAGCTTCCACTGCCGCGCGCCACTGATCCTCGGGCAGCGATTCGCCGAACCACACGGCGCCGGGGCGCATATCACCGCCGCAGTACGGACAGAGCGGTGGCGTCACACGGTCTGCGTACTCGTCGACCGGTTCCGGCTCGGGGTGCGAGTGAACATCACACTCGGTGCATCGAGGGTCGAACAAACTGCCGTGCACATGCGACATCACAGTCGATCCCGCACGCTCGTGCAGGTCGTCGACATTCTGCGTTGCGATGTCGAGGTGCGTTCTGGCCTGCCACTCGGTCAGCGCAAGGTGCCCGGCATTCGGCTGGGATCGACGAACCAATTCCGCGCGCCACTGATACCACCCCCACACCAGGTTCCGATCACGGGCCCAGCCGTCGGGACTCGCGAGGTCGGCCGGTTCGAACGTCGACCACAGCCCGGTCTGGGCATCACGAAAAGTTGAAATCCCGGATTCGGCCGACATACCTGCGCCGGTGAGAACGGCTACGCGCTGAGCGGATCCAGCGAGTTCGGCTACGGCGCTTAGTACGTCGGCATTGCTCATGGTCGGTAGTGTGCCATGGGCGACCGGCAGCTCGGGCGGACCGCTCCAGCCCTCATTTTTGTGGAAGCACGCGGAATTTCCGAGCTTCCGCTTCGAGTGTGTCCACGTACCCGGACCAGTACAGCTCGTCATCGCTCGGAAGGTTGTCTCCGATCGCACGAAGGCCGACCACACCATCGATCATTTCTCTGACGATATCCGCATGGCCTGCATGTCGATCCATGTCTGCGATGACGTGAACGATGATCCGGTGCAATGTGACCCCTGCTCGGTCCGCAGGCCAATGCGGGACGGCCCCCTCCGCGTCGAGTGCAAGCTCGTCGATCGTGGCGTCCGAGTGTGTCCAGATCTGCCTGTACAGGTCGACGACATACTCGGACGACTCCTCGGCGGTGGCCCACATGTCGGAGTTCAGTTCAGCACTCTCGGAGGCCCACGGGACCGAACCGGCGAAGGGCCGATCGAACGTCCAACCGAAATATCCCAGCTCGACCGCCGTGAGATGTTTGACGATGCCGAGCAGGTTCGTGCCGGTGGACGTCATCGGTCGCCGCATGTCATATTCGGACAGTCCATCCAGCTTCCACAGAACCGCATCGCGCCCGAGTTGTAGATACCGCCGAAGATCCGCTTTCATCGCATCGGTCATGCGCCCAGGGTGACAGACCCATCGATCCAAGTCTCTCTCATTGCCGTTTCGAAGTCTGCGGGACTGACGCCCACTCCAGCCATCGACAACGGAATACACCGAGTGACAGCACGATTCAAACACTTGCCGGAATCGCCGTTACGAAACAGTTATGTATGTTATTTATCCGTTACCTTACATACGGTCGTACAGCGATGTAGATCCGTCAGCATGGAAGTCGCCGCATCTTGTCGGCGCACGAGGCGATCAGGAGACGACGATGGATGAGGCTGCACCTCTGCGTCCGTCGGCACGGACACCGTTGATCGATCGGACCCCACACCGTGTCGCGTTCGTGTCCGCGTTCGGAATCATCGTCGCTGGTTTCGTCGGGCTTGCGGCCGCCGCACTGTGAGCGATACGAACACCGTTGCCCGACGCCTCGAGGTCCGCGACGCCCACGAGAACGCCCTCGATGTGCTCAGCGATGCGTTCGTCGTGCACCACAGGAATTTGTTGGACAACCCCGCCGAAACCCTTCATTCGGTCGAACGCGCCCGGGACCTACGACGTATGGTCGCAGTCGATGACGTCGGCACCGGGCCCGAGTCCTTGACCCTGCTTCCACTGATCGAGCCCGACATCATAGTTCTCGCACCGGAATTGGCGCGTAGGGATCCCGACACCGCCGCTGCCCGCACGGTCCACGTCGTCGCCGCACAAGCCGAACGCACCGGTGCCTTGATCGTCGCGCGCGGAGTCGATTCCGAGGACGATCGTGCCCGTGCACTCGCGCTCGGTGCCACGTTCGGCGTGGGCGAGATGTACTCGAACTGGCAGCCGTCCGTCGGGGCCATGCATGACGCGCACGTGCCACCCACGTGGAACACCCCAACTTCGAAATCGACGTCTCCTTTCGACATCGCGGCGGATGGCCGCATCGTGACGCCGTCGTCCAAGAAGTTACTCGTCGCGATGAGCACCCAGATCGAGTGGCAAGCCGCATCGGCAGGCGCGGACACGATGACGCTGGGCACCTTTCAACACGCACGACGGTTCGGCCATCGGACCCGTCGACGTTGGAACACCATGGCACGCAGAATTGCCTACACCGGTGTTTACGGCATCGCGATGGACACGTTGTCCGATCCAGGGATAACGCACTTCGCGCTCGACCCGGCCGACCCTCTGGTCGAGGAATGGAATGTCGTCGTACTGGGCCAGTTCTTCTGCTGCGTGTTGTCCGCGCGCGAGGTGCGCCGCGTAGACGACAAAGACGACGAACGCGATCGGTTGTTCGAGTACGTCGTCTCCCACGATCGTGCGACAGTCGTCCGTTGCGCACGTGCAATTCTGTCCCGTGCCGGCAAGGGCTAGTTTTTGCCTATCGCGTCAGCAACGTCTTCAACCTCCCGGAGCTCATTCCTACGGTTGGGCGATCGGCGCGCTGCGGTGCAACACGTCCGAGCGACTGCAGCCACGACCAGGTGTCGGCGACTGTATCGGCCACCGGCCGACATACGAGGCCGGCCGAATACGCCTTGGACACATCGGAACCGTGCATCATGTCGTGATCCGGGCCCGGTGGGATCCAGATCGGGAAATCGATCCACGGGGTGACGCCGTGTGCCTGCAGCGTCCCTGGATCGAGCCATACCAGCTGGGCTTTGGAATGTGTCGACTCGAGACATGCGGCAAGCAACGTGCCCATGGTTGCGTGACCGGACGCGCTGACGGCGTCGTAGTCTCCGGACAGCCCTCGCGCAGCTGCCGAGAGTGTCCAGCGCGATAAGTCGCGCGCATCGATGTACTGCAGATCGAGTGATTCCGGACCCGGTGCCGGGACGAGTCCGCCATCAGCAATGGCATTGAGCCACCATGGAAGCCTTCCGATGTTTTCGTGAGGCCCCAGAATCAGTCCCGGCCTGACGACGAGCGCCCGTTCACCGAACACCAGCCGCAGTGCCTGTTCTGCCCCTGCCTTCGTTCTGGAGTAGTTGTTGAATGCGATGTCGTCGGGATCGCACTCGACGGTCCGATGAGCCTCCGTCGCGCCGGCCGGGACGGGGGCCCGGTAGACCGAGCGTGAGGAGATGTACACGTAGCGGTCCGCGCGATCCGCCAACACCTCGGCTGCCGAGCGCACTGCGATCGGTGCCCACGACCAGGTGTCGACGACGACGTCCCACTCCCCTGCGCACAGCGCCGCCAGTCCGTTCTCGGCTGTCCGATCACCCTGCAGCGCAACCACTCCTGGAGTGTGAGCTGTACCGGATCGATTGAGTACCGTCACTTCCCACCCGGCCCCAACCGCCTCGTCGACGAGTGTGCGTCCGACGAACTGTGTGCCTCCAAGAACGAGAAGTTTCACGTGCTTCACTATGCCGCACTCGCAACTGTCTCGGACATTGTTCTGCTCGCGGCAGATCCGACACGACATCCGGCGTGGAGCTATGCGCCGATCGGCTTACCGAACAGGCCACCGACCAAGTCACCGACCGTGCGCTGCCACACCGGCCAGGTCTGAGCATCGAGAGCCATAGATCCGACGTCGCGGGTAGTGCATCCCTGTTGCGCCGGAACGCCGTCGAAACGATCACCCAGCCAGAGCAGAGCTCGCGGCAGTCCGATCACGTCGAGAGTCAGGTGCTCGCTGAAGTGATCGCGGGTGTACTCGACACTAGCTTTCGGATCCGCGCAGTACGTGTTCACCAGTGCATTCACCGGACCTACCGGCACCAGCCAGTCCGGATTCGATTGGTACAGGAACATCGGTACATCGGGCACGGCCTGACCCATTTTCAGTCGAGCAAGGACTCGTCGAGCCTCGGGCTCGAGCAGTGGATCACCCGGAGTCTCGAACAGCCCCTTCAGATTCAGGAACGGAGCGAGTGCAGAGTTCCACCCGACGCAGAGATTGTCCTTCGCAGCGAACAACGCTCGCCCAAGAGGGTTGAGATGCTGGTCGAGGAACGACGCCATCTCGGGGTCTTCACGGCTCACTCCGATGATTCCCGACGCAACGATTCCTGATCCGACCGCATTGTTCGCATTGTCCACGAGGGCACCGACATCGGCTGCGACACCGCCCTCGGCAGCACCGACGATGTTGAGATCGGGCGCGTAGGTCTGCCGCAGTTCGGCGGCGTGGCCGGTGGCGATCGACCCGCCCGAGTAGCCGAGCATGCCAACCTTCGTATCACGCCCGGTCAGCTGCATCGGCCGGAAATTCTCCGCTGCCCTGATGCCGTCGAGAGTGATCCGACCGGCCAAGGGTCCGGACGCAAACGAGGAATTCGGTCCCTGATGATCGGGCACCACAACGCCCCACCCCTGGGCGAGCGCAGCCTGGATTTCGAGGAATTGTCCGCCGCCGGTCACGGCCCCCGTGAGTGGCCACGGAATCGAACCCTGTTGCAGCACGTACGATGACGCGCAATAGTTTCCGAGGGAGTCCTCGGCAATCTGATACGAGAGCAGTGGTCGCTCACCGACCGCGTCGCCGCGAGGCTTGATTACCGTGGCAACAGCCGGAATAGCCTCGCCGCGAGCGTTGTTCGATCGATACGAAAGTTGCCATGCATCGACATTGAGCGGGATCACGGCCAGAGTGGCGAGATTCACCGGCCGTGACGCGATGATCTCTCCCGGCTCCGCAGCCGACACCACGGCATCCGCAGGCGAGTAGAACTCGGCGTCGAATTCCGGCACGGCAGGGAATGCGGGAGGAGGGCCGGGTTCGGCCGACGCCGGCATCGAAACGACTGCAGGCATCACCGCCATCGCCGCTACCACTATGCCCAAAGTCCATCTGTTCATCGTTTTCGGCCTCCCCGGCAGACAAGTTAGATATTTGTGTCTAACTTCGATCTAATGGACAGTAGAGGCGAGTGACGTGGATTACAACCCCCAATTCCCGCAGCAGAATCCTCAGGTCAACGGGCGATGAGCGAGTCCAGGAACGCGACCATGATGTCGGTGAGGTCCTCGACAGGAGGTCTTGGGTCTGCCGTGCTCCATTGCTGAACGAGCGCGATCAAGGCCCCGATGAACGCCGTCGAGGCCATCGCGTACCCCCCTGGGGGAACGTAGTCCTGCCCGACGGCAGCACGAATGGTCGCCTCGAAGAACACACGCCACACTGCACGCTCGGCCAGTCGATGCTCCTCGATACGAGGGCTGACGCCGACGCTGTCGACGAACGAAATACGCGCTCTACGAGCGTCTTTGCCAATCGACTCGACAAAGGCACCCATCGCCAAGGCCGCCAGTTCGTGTGGGTCCGAAGAACCACTGCACTCGATAGCCGCAGTCGTAGCGACTTTGGCGTCGTTTTGAATCGAATCGTACAGGGCGATGAGAGCATCCTCGCGACTGCTGAACTCGTCGTAGAACTGACGCCGGGCAAGCCCTGCACTGCGGCACAGATCTGCAACGGTACTCGCCTTGTATCCCTTGTCCGAGAACACCGACAGCGCAGCTTCGAGAAACTTAACGCGCCGTTCTGCCCGCCGATCTTCGACGGATACCCCGCCGTACGTTCGTACTTCGTGTTCGGCCGCGGTCACCTTGCGAGTTTAGCGTGTTCAACCTGCGCGCCACGTGATCGAGAGGAGTCAGTAGGTCGGTCTCGGAGTTGCATGCCCAAAACCTGACAACCCTCGGCGTCGAGCACGCAGCCGGAACTACCAGGAGAGCCGAGGTTCGTCTCTTTCGACCGTGATCCCGGATTCGGCGCGATCGATGCGGTGAGCGCCGAACAGAATCCGACGCAGAGCCTCTTCGGTCGTCTCCGCCCGCGCCGACCACCGTCTCGCTCGATGAACTGCCCTGGACGACTGCATGGTCACCGTTGCCGAATCGGCGGCGTCGAACACCACGACAACTTCCCCTGCCCGACCAGGCCCTACCTCGTCGGCCAGTCGCGCCAAGGTATCGGGAGAGAAGCGAACACGTCCCGACACCGCGACGGCGAATCGGCACCGCGCCAGAATTGCCGCCTCGGGTACCCCGCTGCGAACCCGCGAATCATCGATCCGCAATTCAGTGTGCAGCTCGACGGCGTCGTCTCCGACCAACCACACTGCGCTGTCACTTCCCCGGACTGCGCTGGCAATCGTCAGCGACAGCGATGCTGCTGTGTGCCCCAGCGTGGACACGAGAACCACGAAGTCCGGGATCCAGTAGTGCAGACCCGACGTTCGCGCTGCCGGATCGGTGATCGACGACGCCAACGCGAGCGCCTCTGCATTTTTGCTTGAAATCCTATCCGGCACAGCTCTTTCCGCCCAATCAGGTCCGTCGTGCCACGCCAGCGCATCGGACGCATGGGCGAACACTGCACCCATCATGAACGCTCGATTCGCGAACTCCCAGTCTTCTCCGCCGTAGCGAACGAAGGTGGAATCAAAGCCACCCGTGTCCAGGAAAAGCTGCCGGCTACAGGTCAACACCGCGCTCAGCATGTACTTGTATCCGTCCCAACCCGGTTCCAGCAGATCCGCTGTTCGCTCGTAGCCGTCCACCAGCCACTGCGGTTCACTCTCGTGCGAACGGGCGCGCCAGGAGTTGTCCGCGATCCACGTAGCCACTGTGTCCACGGTGACCGATGACAGGTCGGCATGTTTCCGCCGGCCGACGACCATCACGTCCGGCGCGGCAGACGGTAGCCGGACAGCTCGCCGCACGTAATCGGGCACCGGCACCGTGTCCGCGTCGAGAAAGCACAGAATTGATCCGTTCGATGCGGCTGCGCCCAGATTCCGCGCCGCGGCAGCTCGAAAACCCCTGTTCTCCTGCCGCACCACCGTGATCGAGAGGTCCGCTGCCCACTGATCGATGTCGGGCGGCGTCGCCGACCCGTCGTCGGCGACAACCACGTCGATGAGCTCGCGCGGATAGGTCTGGGTCGTCAACGCTTCGAGCACGAGCGCCAACTGACGTGGTTGCTCGTAATACGGGATGACAACACTCACCGTCGGTGTGTGTTCCGCTTCTTTCGCGAGGTCCCAGCGATTGTCGGGCAGGATCTCGCGGCCGCCCGCCTCTCGGAACGGCGGGAGTGCGATCGGTACGGAAGTCATCGGGTACACCTGAGAAAGAAGTCGTCGTACATTCGCGCGACATCAGCCGCCGACGGCACAGGTGAGACCGAGGGGGCGATCCACGTTCGAGCCGGATCGTCGACAGCGTCCGACATCGACGCTCGAAGCGCGTCCTGCCCGTCCTCGTGCAGGGTCACCACACCTGGTGACCGTGCATTCAGTTCTTCCGTGTAGGAACCACGCGGCACCAGCGGCTTGCGACCGCAGGCGATCCAGGTGTTGATCGAACCGGACGCGGACAGGTGGCGGTGGTAGGCGACAGGGACGGTAATCGTCGCCGCCCTCGCTCGTAGCTCCTCGTCGTCGAGAAAGCCTGTGATCTCGAAGGATCGCCCGCTCCGATCAGCCGCGGAGCGCAATTCGTCCACGAGATATTCGTGTCCGGGCGATGGCATTCCCAGCGCTACGAAGCCGATGTCCGCCGGCAGCTCCTTCGCAGCGTCCATCGCCTCGGCATGGCCCTTCCCCGGGTAGACGAACCCCAGCACACCCACTGTTCTAGGCCCCTCGCTCGCGCGAACGATCATCGGCGTCTCGATCACCGGCGTCTCGATCATCAGGGGGACTACCTCGGGATCGATCCTCTCCGACACATGTTCCCGAAACAAGGAAGCCTCGTGCTGACTTGACACCACCACTCCTGCAGCATGT
This sequence comes from Rhodococcus sp. G-MC3, assembly GCF_030063335.1. Taxonomy (GTDB): domain Bacteria; phylum Actinomycetota; class Actinomycetes; order Mycobacteriales; family Mycobacteriaceae; genus Rhodococcoides. The sequence continues at coordinate 250,016 of NZ_JASISW010000004.1, forward strand.
TCGGCGACGTCACGGTAGAAGGCGGCCCTCGCGACCATCCCCGAGCCATCCGAGTGCTGCGGAAGGTCGTGCAGCGTCACCGATACCGGTCTCCCGATCCCTCGAATCATCGTCGACAATGCCGCCGTTGCATGTGCAGGTGTCCGCCCGAACAGCCTGTCGGTGACGTGAACATGAACGAGCGTGCAGTCGGCCAACTCGGTGGGAATGCCCGGGTGAGGAGTGTGCGCGTAGGCAATCCGCTGACGGTCACCTGTGCCGTTCAACGCCCCGTGAACCGCGACGGCGTACCTGACCACGCCGTGCGTCCTCGGTCCCACGACGAGATGGCCGACGGACGTCTTCACGCGGTGAGCCCGAGAATGTCGACGAGCTCCGCATACCGCGCGAATGCAGCCGTGACGAATTGGGGATGCTCCAGATACCAGCGTGATTGAACTTCGAAAATTTCTTCTTGGCCGAGCGACGCCCCGTCCACGGTCCATTCTTCGCGCGCGTTCGCATGCAGACCGAACGCGTCGATCACCCGCTTCTCCAACGGCGCGCGAATGTTTCCCAGCAGCTCACGCTCCGGCGGCGTTGGGTCCGTGCACCCAAGCGTGCTCAGTATCCGACGACCGAGCTCGAGCAGACCATCGTTGCCAGGATGATTGATCGTGTGCGCGGCCCTCTCGCCCAGGCCGAGGAGCACATCGGATATTCCGACGTCGCAATTACGCAGTTCACGGCTGCGCAGTTGGCCGACACTCCAGTCGGCCACCGCACGCAAACGCTCTTCCCCTACCTCGAAGTCCCATTCGTCGAAGCGCCGACGCCCCTCGCGCACCCCGAGCAACGTCCGAAGGTCGTGGTACGGGACAGCGGGTGGCACCGCCGACGGACTATCCGGGTGACGCACGATGACCTGGAACGGGAACATGCCGCAGTACCGAACGACTGGCCAGACGATCGTCCTCGACGGCCGCTTGGATCTGTCGCGGACCTCGGCCGTTCCGATGGGCAGGCCTCGATAGCCTGCACGCACAGGTTGTGACACGAGGACATCCGCAGCCTCCGCGATCGACGAGACGAACGGCATGTCCGACGCTGTCAGTTCGTGCACGGGGGGCACCCGAATGGTGCGATACGCAGCATCGGGCGAACTCGACAATACGATTCGCAAAGCTTCGGCCTGGCAATTTCCCCAGACGAGAACCAGCGGTCGCCGGTCTCGAACCGGCGGCTCGGTGACACGGTAGAACTCGCCGTAGTGACGCGTCCGACCGTCCACCGCGTCGCGCGCAGAGGGAGCCGCAGCTCGCTGTGCGCTGTAGTATTCGGTTGTCGCCATCAAGACACTCCCTCTCGAGCAACCGGGCCGGGCCCTCACACTCCCCGTATATCCGATCTGTCCCAGAGGAACCCTCCAACTTGATCACACCCCGTACCGTCGCCTCGGTTCCGACCGCACACGCCTACGTATCGCATCTCGAGGCGGTCCATGGGCGGCCCAGTGCTACCCGACGCCTCCCGGACCCCGTGCCGTCCGGCGCGGACGGTACCGACCGGTGGTGGCCGCCGCGCTGGCTCGACCCCGAGTGGCTCGAAGCGCATGTAGAGGACATCGATCTGCTACATCTGCATTTCGGTTTCGATTCCCTGCCCGTCGAGCAACTCGAACAGGTCGTCGGTGTGCTACGCGCGCATGCCATTCCGCTCGTCTTCACCGTGCACGACCTTCACAATCCGCATTTCGAGGACAACGCTCTGCATACCGCTCACCTCGACGTACTCGTTCGCGCCGCCGACGAGCTCATCACCCTCACACCGGGCGCTGCCGCCGAGTTGCTCGCCATCTGGGATGTCTCTGCCACCGTGATTCCACACCCGCACGTCGCACCGCTGAACGCACTGGGCCGTCCGCGCGAGAGGTCGACCGAGTTCGTCATCGGGATGCACGCGAAAAACCTGCGAGCCAATCTCGATCCACTCGCTGTTCTGGACACGGTCGTCGAAACCGCGTCCGCACTCCCCAACGCGAGGGTGAGAATCGATGTGGACGCGACCGTGTTCGACGATCCGCGGTCCGATTCCGCCGACATCGGCCGTGCACTGTTGCGATACCGGTCCAGTCTCGTGGACGTTCGAGTGCACCCACGGTTCGACGACGCCGAACTATGGCAATACCTCACAGAAATCGATGTGTCGATCCTGCCGTACCGGTTCGGGACTCATTCGGGCTGGCTCGAGGCCTGCCACGACCTCGGAGTGGCCGCAGTGGTTCCCGACTGCGGATACTTCGCGGAGCAAAGAGACTGCCACACATTCGGTTTCGGTATCGGAAGATTCGACTCGGTCGGACTGTCCGACGCGGTGAACAGGTCCTACGACGCGCGATTCGATGTATCCACGGTGACGCGCGCAGCGCGCGAACTCGAGCGAACACACATCGCGCAGCGTCACGACGAAATCTATGCGCGTGCAACGGCACGGACCTTCGCATCCGCCGGTGACAACCGATGACCGCACGATTGCGCATCGCGATCCTCGGTTCCTCCAGTTTCCCCATTGCCGAACCGTTCGCGGGCGGGAAGGGGCCCCACCTGGCAATCGATGCTGCACGGCTCGCTGGTATACCGCTGAGGCTCGCCGGTCCACCGTCGAACACGGCTTACTTCGCGGACGAAGTGGTGCCGCGACTCGGGGACGGCATCAGATCCGTGGGACATCTACGTCAGAAGGAACTCGCCACGCTCGTCGGAACCGCCGACGAGAACGTTTGCTCCGAGACTCGGATGGTCGATCTGTACGAGACCATGCTGGGCGGCGAGGCAGCGTGATCGGCTACTACGCGCACCATCAAGGCTCCGGTCATGTCAACCGGGCAACATCCATCGCAGCAGCGGTGCGCGAGCCGCTGACCGTCCTGTCCTCTCGTCCGCGTCCCGGTAGCAGCGACGTCGCGTGGGTCGAGCTACCGCTCGACATCGACGATGACGTTGTCGACTACGTCGACCCGACCGCGGGAGGAATCGTGCACTGGGCGCCGACCGGGGTCGGTGGACTGACCGACAGGATGGCCGCGATCGCTGCGTGGATCGTTGCCGAGCGTCCACGATTGTTCGTCGTGGACGTATCCGTCGAGGTGGCTCTGTTCGTCCGACTCCTAGGCGTCGATGTCGTCGTCGTGGCAATGCCAGGTGAACGCGACGACGAACCGCACAGGTTGGCGTACCGCCTTGCGACGGCAATTATCGCCCCCTGGTCGGACTCCGTCTACGACCCCGAGTGGTTGCACCCGTACGCCGAATCGACGACCTATGTGGGGGCGATCAGCCGGTTCGACGGGCGCGCACGACAACCGATACCCGGCGCTGCCGAGATTCTCGTGCTCGGCGGCGCAGGCGGAACATCCTTGACTACAACCGATGTCGAACACGCTGCGTCCGCCAACTCTGGCTACCGCTGGAAGGCTGCCGGCATCGATCGTGCGTCGTGGGTCGACGATATCTGGCCTCTGCTGTGCTCGGCGTCGGTCGTCGTCACCCACGCCGGACAGAATGCCATCGCCGACATCGCGGCGGCCCGCGTTCCGGCGATCGTCATTGCTCAATCTCGCCCGTTCGCTGAGCAGGACGCGACGGCGCGCGCACTCCACAGAGCCGGCGCCGCAGTCGTCACGACCGAGTGGCCCGATCCTGGGCAGTGGCAACCGCTGCTGCATTCCGCTGCGGAACTCGACCTCGACGCGTGGACGCAGCTTCGGCAGCCCGGCGCTGCTACGCGCGTTGCGGAACTACTCGATTCGATCGTGGCCCGATGAACATCGCAGTGGTCACCGTCGTCGCCGGCCGTCACGATCACCTGCGCGCCCAACTGCGCGGCCTCGCCGAGTCATCCGTCACTCCAGCACACCACGTCGTCGTGTCCATGGGAGACAAGGACATTGCCGGTATCGTCGACGCGTCGCCGAACGACGCCACCGTCGTCGAACTGGGCGCGGTCTCCCATCTCCCTCTCTCCGCGGCCCGCAATCAAGGCGCACGAGCGGCAGTCTCGTCGGGCGCAGATCTGATCGTATTTCTCGACGTGGATTGCATTCCAGGAACCGACATGCTCGGCAGGTACGCATCAGCCGCAGCGGAAACCGACAATCACCGCACACTGTTGTGTGGACCTGTGACGTATCTACCTCCGCGGGACGTCGACTGGACGGCAGCGGAATTGATGGAGAACACCGACCCGCACCCGGCACGTCCCGCCCCACCGCCCGGTCTTGTGATCGACGGCACCGACTACGACCTTTTCTGGTCCCTGTCCTTCGCTCTCACGCCCACGACGTGGAACCACATCGGCGGTTTCCACGAGGAGTACACGGGATATGGAGGCGAGGATACCGACTTCGCAGCAACCGCCCGCGCGGCGGGAGTCGGGCTCCGGTGGGTCGGCGGCGCCGACGCCTACCACCAGCACCACCCGGTGTCGTCGCCTCCCGTCGAAAGATTGGACGACATCGTCCGCAATTCTGCAGTGTTCTTTCGCCGTTGGAATCGGTGGCCGATGGAAGGCTGGCTCGCCGAGTTCGAACGCGCCGAGATGATCGAGCGCAGCCGCGATGGCAGAATTCGGGTAGTGAGATGAACGAGGCGTGAACTGCGCGGTTCACGTATGAACTCCGCGACAACGGGTACCTGTTATGACGTCTCAACCGAAATAACGATCGACAACGAGGGGGTCACATGAGTGTGTCGCCGACAGCAATTGCGTCCGACCATCGCCCGACTCTGGTCAGGTCCTGGGCCCAGGACCTGGGCGTCGAGCAACTTTACGCAGTATTGAAGTTGCGCGTCGAAGTTTTCGTCGTCGAACAGGCGTACTTCTATCCAGAACTGGACGGACTGGATCTTCTACCGAAAACGCGGCATTTCTGGCTCGAACAAGGCGGCGAAGTCATCGGTACGGTCCGCTTGCTAGAAGAAGTAAACGACAATACGACGGAATTTCGTCTCGGTCACCTGTGCACCCGCCGCTCGGAGCGCGGTCATGGTCACACCACAAGACTGCTGCAGGCGGCATTGGCGGATGTCGGGTCCGCGATCTGCCGGATCGACTCGCCCAGCTATCTGGTAGAAATGTACACCCGCCACGGCTTCGTTCAATCCGGCGACGAGCGTCTGGACAACGGTGTCCCGCTGGTTCCGCTCGTGCGAAACCAGCGAAGCCGTCCTGACTTCCCCCGGGCCTAACTTCCCTCGGTGTCGTCCACGAATGCCCACTCACCGTCGTGGTCGACTTCGAGCCTCCATCCGAGTTCGGTGTTGTCGGCCTTCTCGTCGATGAACCATGCGTGCGCGTCCTCCGCGCTCTCGATGTCCTTGGTCGCGACGACGTCGCCGGTCGGGTCGAGCACTCTGTAATCAGCCATGCGTGAGTCGTACCCCCTGCACAGGCGGTCTCAAACGTGGTTTATCGGGCCCCGCCGTGGGTAATGACCGTCAATGTCAGATACATCCCCCGTCAGCAGGCCGTACCCACTCGGCGTATCACTTCTCACCAGCGGCGAAGCCGATGTCGCGGTGTACTCCGAAACCGCAGATTCGATCACCGTGGTGGTTCTCGACGAGACAGGCCACGAAACATCGTCGACTGTTCTCGGCGATCGAACCGGCCACGTCTTCCACGGTTTCGTGGACGGCCTGACGAACGGGAGCCGATACGGATTACGTGTCGATGGACCGTGGGATCCGGCGGAGGGGCTGCGGCACAACAGGAACAAGCTTCTCCTCGACCCGTACGCGCGAGCTGTGTCGGGATCGGTGGACTGGAACGAATCGGTGTTCTCCCATCATCACGAGGAGCCCGAGTCCATCAACGAAGCGGATTCCGCAGGCTCGATGCCGGTATCGGTTGTCGTGGATTCGAACTTCGATTGGGGATCGGACACGTCGCCTCGAATTCCGTTGGACCACACAGTGGTCTACGAAGTACACGTCAAAGGTTTCACTGCCCAGCATCCGGATGTAGAGGAAAGCATTCGTGGAACATACGCCGGGCTCGCTCACCCCGCAGCCATCCAGGCACTCGTCGACCTCGGTGTCACGTCGGTCGAACTGCTGCCGGTTCATCAGTTCGTCCAGGACTCGCATCTGCTAGAGGAGGGACGTCGAAACTACTGGGGCTACAACTCGATCGGGTTCCTGGCACCGCACAACGAGTACAGCAGCTCCGGTGACACCGGTGGACAGGTCGACGAATTCAAGACCATGGTGAAAGCCCTTCACGAGGCCGGTATCGAAGTAATCCTCGACGTCGTCTACAACCACACTGCCGAGGGCAACCATCTCGGTCCGACGCTCTCGCTCAAGGGCATCGACAACCGGTCCTACTACCGACTCGTCGACGAGGACCGGGGTTCTTACTTCGACACCACCGGCACGGGCAACAGCCTCAACGTCGGTCACCCGGCAGCACTGGCCTTGATCATGGATTCACTGCGATACTGGGTCACCGAGATGCACGTCGACGGGTTCCGGTTCGACCTGGCCAGCACGCTGACTCGGCAGGATTCGGATCTGGACAAGCACAGTGCGTTCCTCGACCTCGTGCACCAGGATCCGACGCTCGCCTCCGTCAAACTCATCGCCGAGCCGTGGGACACCCACGGATATCAGGTCGGTGGATTCCCCGCTCGCTGGTCGGAATGGAACGGCAAGTTCCGTGACGACGTCCGCGACTTCTGGCGCGGCGAAGCGGGTTCACTCGGCGCTTTCGCGCAACGCATCACCGGCAGCCCAGATGTGTACGAGGACACTCGCCGTCCGACCCTCGCGAGCGTCAACTTCGTCACTGCCCACGACGGATTCACGTTGGCCGACCTGACCAGCTACGACGAGAAGCACAACGAAGCGAACGGCGAGGACAACGCGGACGGCGAATCCGACAACCGTTCATGGGGGTGCGGCGCCGAGGGCCCGACCGACGACGAAGGCATCAAGGCGCTTCGGAGTAGGCAGCAGCGTAACCACATGGCGACGCTCCTGTTGTCGGCCGGTGTGCCGATGATTCTGGGCGGCGACGAGATCGGCCGCACCCAAGGCGGAAACAACAACGCGTACTGCCAGGACAACGAGATTTCCTGGTTCGATTGGTCCGCCGCGGATCGGCCGTTGCAAGAGTTCACCGCCGAGCTGATTCGTCTTCGCTCGAACCACGCGGCGCTACGTCCTCGTTGGTTTCGGCACGACAGTGCATCGAACGAAAAGACCTACGTCGACTTCTACCGCGCGGACGGCGAGAAGCTCTCCGACGAGGACTGGTCGGATGGAACGGCTCTGTCCCTGCTTGTCATGATGGCATCGGCGCGAGACGACACCGCCTTTGCCTGGATGGTCAATTCTTCCTCCGGCCCAGTCGAGTTCACGCTACCGGGATCAGGGTGGACGCAATTGATTTCCAGCGACCCCGAGCAAGCGTACGAGAGCTCGGGGCCGACGATACTGATCCGAGAGCACTCGTTCACTCTGCTCGCAGACAAGGCCTAGCGCGTCAGAACCACTCCGGCTTCACGTCGAGAGTGGTTCTGTCCAGGCTCGCCAGCAGATCGAGCTGCGGGTCGACCTTGGGTAATTCGTAGAGGAAGAAGTACCGAGCTGCGCTGCGCTTGCCGTCGTAGAAATCCCCCGTCTTGCCCTCGACTGCAATAAGCTGCTCGAGCCACATCCACGCGATCACGATGTGTCCCAACGCCTCGAGGTACACCGTCGAGTTGGCCAGTGCCACTGCTGGGTCGCCAGTGGACCACAGGACAGCGGTCACGCTGACCGCCCGGTTCCAGTGCGTCTCGAGTGTCTCGGCGAACTCGGCGGTGGCGCCGCTGGTCGCTCGTGCACGTTCGATGGTGCCCGCTACGCGGCTGCCCAGTGACACAAGACCGGCACCGCCCTGCATCGTCACCTTGCGTCCGAGTAGGTCGAGACCCTGAATACCGTGCGTACCTTCGTGAATAGGGTTGAGCCGGTTGTCTCGGTAGTACTGTTCCACGTCGTAGTCGCGGGTGTAGCCGTAGCCACCGTGTATCTGGATCGCAAGGCTGTTCGCCTCCAGACACCACTGCGACGGCCAACTCTTCGCAATCGGCGTCAGCACGTCCAACAGGAGCGTGGACTCCGCCTTCGTCTGCTCGTCCTCGGTGGTGTCCTGCTCGTCGACGAGCCGCGAGCAGTAAAGGCCAAGCGCCAGAGCGCCTTCCACGTAGGACTTCTGCGCGAGCAGCATGCGTCTGATGTCTGCATGCTCGATCAGTGCCACCGGCGGGGACGAGGGATCCTTCGCTCCGAGCGGACGACCCTGCGTGCGCACCTTCGCGTATTCGAGCGACTTGAGGTAGCCGACGTAGCCCAAAGATATGGCCAGGAACCCCACTCCGATGCGCGCCTCGTTCATCATGTGGAACATGTACGACAGTCCGCGATGCTCCTCGCCGACCAGGTAACCGATGGCACCGGAACCTCGGGTGTCGGAATAGGTTCCGTCTCCGAAGTTCAGCAGGGTATTGGTGGTACCGCGATTGCCCATTTTATGGTTGAGCCCCACCAGGGCGACGTCGTTGCGGGTGCCGTCGGGGAGAAACTTCGGCACGATGAACAGGGAGATTCCCTTGACGCCCGGGCCGCCGCCCGCCGCCTTCGCCAGCACCAGATGGACGATGTTGTCGGTCAGTTCATGGTCGCCCGCCGAGATCCACATCTTCGTGCCGGTAATTCGATAGCTGCCGTCGTCCTGCTTCACCGCACGAGTGGTGATGTCGGCCAGCGACGAACCCGCCTGCGGCTCCGACAGGCACATGGTGCCGAAGTACTTGCCTTCCAGCATGGGCCGTACGAACTGATCGATTTGATCCGAGGTACCGTATGTAGCAATAAGATTCGCGTTCGCCATGGTGAGAAACGGATACGACGACGTCGAGGCGTTCGCGGCTTGGAACCAGGCCATTGCAGCACGCGCGACGGTCGTGGGTAACTGCATCCCACCGATACTCTCGTCGAACTGGCCCGCGATGAGGCCTGCTGCGGCGTAAACTTTCAGTGCCGCTTTGACGTCGTCGATCATCTCGACCGTTCCATCGGCGCGCATTCTCGGTTCGCTGGCGTCGGCGAGTCGGTTGTGTGGCTCGAAATGCTTGTGCGCGATGTCAGCGCAGAGGTCCATCACCGCATCGAACGTCTCCTTGGAGTGCTCTGCAAATCGTCCACGCGTGGTCAACGACTCGACGTCGAGCCATTCGTACAGCAGAAAGTCGATATCGCGGCGGCTGAGTACCTCGGTCATGTGGGTTTCCGTTCGTGCGAAGGTGGATTCTTTCCAACGATACGGCGCAACGACGTTACGACGACGCGAGCGGTTCGGTCCACTTTCGGGGTCGGGTCCTGGCTAGAGCCAGCGCGCGCGTGCGCGAATTCGCGCCCACCACACCGGGGATCAACAGCTCCCACATCTCGGTCAGGCGCGCGTACAGATCTGCCCGTCCATACAGCACTTCGGACAATGTCTGGACTCCGGTGAAGGCACCGACGATGAATTTTGCCAATGCATCGACATCGACACCCGCAGCGAGGTCACCTTCACGCGATGCGCGCTCGGCCAGCGTGCGAATCGACTCGATCCAGTCGAAGTACGGCCGCTGTACGGGCCCCTGGATGCTTCCGATCTCGAGAGTCAACCGCATGCCGCCGCGAGCGACAGGCTCGTCGACCAGCTGCCGAGCCATTTCCTGGCTGACCAGAATGAGCGCGTCCAGCGCTACCGGAACCTGTTCGACCACCAGACGTGAACCCTCCATCGCCATCTGGTGCTGGGCACCGATCACCGCGTGGGCGAGGTCTTCCTTGGACGAGAAGTGGAAGTACATCGCACCCTTGGTCACGCCTGCGCTGGCCAGGATGGTGGTGAGACTCGCGGTTCCGTACCCGAACTTCTCGAAGCTTCTCGCAGCGCCCACCAACACTGCTTGGCGTGTGTTTTCAGCGCGCTGCTGCATGCTCACCAGCCGCTCGGCGCCGTTGCGCGGTCAAACCCGAAGATTCACACTCGTAGTACACCGATCAACTATATCGGGTCCGGTGTCGGTCATTCGAATGACCTTGTCCAATGTTCGTCGAGGTCAGTCGAGGTCACCGACCGAGCGGGCAGCCTCCGGGAGATCCGCGCTGCTCCCCGACGGCCACTGGGACGGGTCGTCGCCCAGCCCGCGCAACAGCGGCATCTGCTCCCGACACCACGGAGATACTGTGCCGCCGTCGGACACGAACTGTGAGAACTCAGACCACGGGATCCAGTTCGCCCGAGCCACCTCGGCTGGATCGGGCCTCGGCGCAGGTCCGTCGTACAACACTCCGTAGACCGGGCACAGCTCGTTCTCGACCACTCCGTCATCCATCACCGCCCGGTAACGGAAATCCGGAAGGAGAAGCCGCACACTCGTCGCCGCGATTCCCAGCTCCTGTTCGAGTCTGCGTACGACCGCATCGGAGAGGTCTTCACCAGGTCCCGGATGGCCGCAGCAAGTATTGGTCGTCACCGAAGGCCAGGTCTTCTTGTGGTGCGCACGCTCGGTGATCAGGACGTCTCCATGCGAATTGAAGACGTAGCACGAGAAAGCGAGGTGCAATGGTGTCGACGTCGTATGCACGATCGATTTGAGCGCTGTCCCGACGCTGTGTCCAGCGTCGTCGACGAGGACGACGTACTCGGTTACCACGGGTGAAGTAGAAGACACGCCTCCATGGTGCCGCATCTCGCGGCCGTTCAAACTTGCAATGCCTGATCGGACACGAGCGAAGCGATGGACGCGCGCTGTGCGTCGGTGAGCGGGCATGCCGCACCGTCCACTACTCGCACGACGGTGAAGGCTGCAACCGCTGAACGAATATCCGCTTGAAAGATCGACACTTCGAGGACGAGCGAGCTTGTGCCGACTCGCGTCACCGCCACCTCGACATCAACCGACCCCACCAACAGTTCGCGCGAGAAGTTGGACGAGATGTTCACGATCATCACATTCGCAGCAGTGATGACGCGCTCGCTCACCTCCAACAGTGCACCTGCCCACGCCTCTGTCGCCAGTTCGAGCGCGAGATACGCCGGAACGTGGGCAACCTCGATAAGAGTGCCGTCGCGGGCCGGGCGGTGCGAGAGAGCCATCGTCTTCCGGTACATGACGCGAACGGTACCGCGTGAGATGCGCAATGTTTGTCACTGTTACTTCAGTGGGTAGTGACATAGTCGGCGGCACGTAGAACTTCGTAGCGCCGCCGGGCGTGTTCGGGAGAGTTGAGACCACAGCTCCCCGGGCATGTCGCTCGTCTCCAGCCTCAACGGATGTTGGGGAATTGGAGCCCGAGCCGCCGCACCCTCCTTGGAGCAACCGGTGCAGCGGTGCTGGGCGCCGCAGTAGGAACCGCACATCGGAGCGCGGCTGCGCCACTCTTGCCCGTCCGGTGCACCGACCGGTATCAGGGGTACCGAGCCCAGGACCGCACACTCCCCTACTCCGCGTTCATGGCCGACGAGACGGCGCTCGCACCACGCGTCGTTCTCGATGCACATGCCTCGTGCGACGGCCGCAATGTGCGACTGATGGTTCGGCTGGCTCGCTCGTCAGGTCCGCCCGACGGCTGGCTGCGTGGGCCATCGGACGTGGCGCCTCGCTCGATCCAACCGATCTGGTGGTGAGCATCGACCTGGCCGAGGACCTCATGCCGCACTGCGGTCAGGAGGTGAATCACCTCGCCGGTTTCCTCCCCGAGCTGCATGCGACGTTTGGGTCCTGACGACCGAAAATGGCTACTCCGCTTGCCGTTTCACGGACTTTTCAGACAACTCGGGCTATGAACAGCGTCACGGTTGATTCCTCCCGGCACGGGCATATCATTACCTGAGGTAACGAACTCGATTGATTGTTTACCTTTTGCCGACTACGGAGGGGATTTTCGCGCATGACTTCCGCTATGGACACACGACGACAGCAGCGATTCGCCGAACTGCATCGAACGGACGAACAATTTCGTGCAGCCGAGCCGCATTCAACCGTGGCCGATGCTGCACATTCACTCCAACCGAACCTGACCAGGATCGTCACCGAGATCATGGAGCGCTACTCGGACCGCCCTGCACTGGCGCGCCGTGCACGAGAGATAGTGCAGCGAAACGGCAGAGCGGAGATCGCGCTACTTCCGCGTATGGAAACCATTACCTATGCCGAGGCCTGGGACTGCGCCGGCGCACTCGCCGCAAGCCTGGCTTCTGGCGAAACCAGGCTCGCACCAGGTGATTTCATTGCAACACTGGGTTTCGCCGGGGTGGACTACGCCGTCATCGAACTTGCGACGATCAGGCTCGGCGCGGTCTCGGTGCCGCTTCAGGCAGGAGCAAGTGCTCGTCAACTCATCGACATCGCCCGCGAGACCGAGCCGACCATGCTTGCGGCCGACGGTGACAACCTTGCCGTCGCTGTCGAGATCGCCCAACAATGTTCGACGATTCGGACCATTCTGGTTCTCGATCACGACGACCGTGCCGACCTCGACCGAGAGCGCCTCACCGCCGCGAGATCCGCTGCAACATCGCAGTCCGTGGTCGTCGAACCGGTGTCCGAGGCAATCTCGCGGGGACGCGACACGACACCGTATCCACTGATCGAGTCGCAGGACGCCGAGCGTCTCGCGACACTCATCTACACATCGGGTAGCACGGGAACGCCCAAGGGTGCAATGCACACCGAGCGAATCGTTGCAGAAAGCTGGGCCGGAGCGTGGAATACCACCGGCCCGAAAGCCGCTGACGGTCAAGGATTTCCTGTCGTCACGCTCGACTACCTTCCCATGAGCCACCTCGCCGGCCGTGCGTTGGTTTTCATGACCCTGAGCGCCGGGGGCACCGTCAATTTCACTGGTGCGCCGGATCTGTCGACACTCTTCGAGGACTTCTCACTGGCGAAGCCCACACTCGTCATGCTCGTGCCACGGGTGTGCGAAAAGATCAGGCACACAGCGATTGCCGAGATCGACCGTCGATTGAGTGCAAGTGCGGACGGCGACCCTGCCACCGTTCGAGACGACGTACTCACCCACTTCCGCAACGTCACCTTCGGCGGCAGAGTTCTCGCAGCTGTAGTCGGGACGGCGCCGATCGCCGCCGAGGTGAAGGACTTCATATCCGAACTATTCGACATCGGTGTTCAGGACAACTACGGCTCCACCGAAGCAGGAATGGTCTTGCACGACGGCGTCGTCATGCGCCCTCCAGTCATCGACTACCGACTCGAAGACGTCCCGGAACTCGGATATTTCAGCACGGACAAGCCCTACCCACGCGGAGAACTGCTGCTCGCGACAGCGACGATCATCCCCGGCTACTACAAGCGGCCCGACGTCACGGCGGAGACGTTCGACGCCGACGGCTTCTACCGCACCGGCGATGTTGTCGCCGAATTGGCACCCGACCAGCTGGCCTATGTCGATCGCCGCAAGAACGTTCTCAAACTCGCGCAGGGTGAATTCGTCGCCCTCGCACGCCTCGAGGCGGCGTTCGGCACCAGCGAACTCGTGGATCAGATCTTCCTGTACGGCAACAGCCAACGCTCGTATCTCTTGGCGGTCGTCGTTCCGACATCGCGAATCACCGCAGCTGGTGCAGTCACTGCTTCGTTGCACACCATCGCGCGGAACGAAGGACTGAACTCGTACGAAATTCCCCGCGAGGTCATCCTCGCGGAGTCTCCGTTCACCCAGGAGAACGGACTCATTTCCGGCGCCGGAAAGCAGTTGCGCCCCAAGCTGGTGGAGAAGTACGGCGCTGTCCTCGAAGCCCGGTACACCGACCTCGAAGAGTCTCGGACCGACCAGCTCAGAAAACTGCGACGCCGTGGTCCTGACGCTCCCATTCTCGAGACCGTCCGCGAGTCGGCGCACGCGTTGCTCGGATGCGCGGGTACCGACGTCAGTCCCGAAGCCCGGTTCGGTGACCTGGGTGGAGATTCATTGTCTGCCCTGACATTCTCGGACCTTCTACGCGAGATCTTCGATGTCGAGGTTCCGGTCGGTGTCGTCACCGGCCCCTCCTCCGACCTGCGCGCCCTCGCCGATTACATCGAGGCGCGGCTCGGTTCGACCGCTGACACAGTCACCTTCGACTCGGTACACGGTAAGAATTCATCGACAGTCCAAGCCGACGACCTCACCCTCGACGCGTTCCTCGACACCGACACGTTGAAAGCCGCACAGGACGTCGCCGGTCCTCGCGCCGAGACACGGACGGTTCTGCTGACCGGCGCGAACGGCTACCTTGGCCGCTTCCTGTGTTTGGAGTGGTTGCAGCGCATGGCCGATGTCTCCGGAACCGTCGTGTGCCTCGTACGTGGCCGGGACGCCGCCAACGCACGCGTGCGACTGGACGCGGCATTCGACTCCGGTGACGCCGAACTGTCAGCTCGATACAACCAACTGGCCGACGCTGCACTCGAGGTGGTTGCCGGAGACATCGGCAACGAACGCCTCGGCCTCGACGTCGCGACGTGGGACGATCTGGCACAACGCGTGGACCGAATTGTGCACCCCGCCGCGCTGGTCAACCACGCGTTGCCCTATCACCACATGTTCGGTCCGAACGTCGTCGGGACCGCGGAAGTCATCCGGCTCGCCACAGCCGATCATCTCAAGCCGGTGACGTACCTGTCGACTGTTGCTGTGGCAGCGGGGGTCGAGAACTTCGTCGAGGACGGAGACATCCGCCGAGAAAGCGCCACGCGCAGTGTCGACGAGTCGTACGCCAACGGCTACGGAACGTCGAAATGGGCAGGTGAAGTACTGCTGCGCAACGCATTCGATGTTCTCGATCTTCCAGTCACCGTGTTCAGGTCCGACATGATTCTGGCGCACAGCACATGGTCGGGCCAACTGAACGTGCCGGATGTGTTCACGCGACTGGTGTTGTCAGTCGCTGCCACCGGCTTGGCGCCCAAGTCCTTCTACCGCACCGATACCGGCACTCCGACCGACGACGATGGTCGCCCCCGAGCCCACTACGACGGTCTGCCTGCCGATTTCAGTGCAGCCGCGATCACTGCGCTCGGCGGCGACGCTGTGTCTGGGTACACCACCTACGACGTCCTCAATCCGCACGACGACGGCATCTCGCTCGACACGTTCGTCGACTGGATGATCGAATCAGGTCGCAGCATCGAGCGAGTCGACGACTACGACGAGTGGTTCGCACGGTTCTCCACTGCCATCGCCGACCTACCCGAGTTGCAGCGGTCGAAATCGCTTCTGCCGCTTCTCTACTCGTACGAGCAACCCGAGTACCCCTCGGCAGGAGCTCATCTACCGGCCGAGGGCTTCCGAGCCGCGGTCATCGAGGAGGGCGACGGAGACATCCCGCATCTGGGTCGCGGGCTGATCGAAAAGTACCTCAGAGACCTCGAACAGCTAGGACTGCTGGCTCCCGCGTGATACAGCAGGTTGTGCGGAGTCCTCGCCGAGCCAGTCGACGGAGTTGCGTCCGGACCAGTTGGCGAGCCGCTCGGTAGGGCCGGCGTGAGGGCGCGGTTCGACAACCGCACCGAACGGAATGTCCGCGGACCCACGGATGTCCGCCGGCAGGAACTGCGGGAACACCGCCGCGACGACGCCGACCCCCGCGGGATCGGCCTCGGCGGATTGTCCGGTCGCCACCGCGAGATCCCACCCGTGCACGAGCGTCTCGTTGAGGTAGCCGATCATCACGCCGCGGCCAGGAACGGTTCCCCACGGCACGGTGATCACGGCGTCGAGCAGAGAGTCGTCCTCCCACACGGCCAGCGCAGCGGCAGCTCCCGAGGCGAAGTCACCGGCCGGATCGGCCAGGTCGGGCAGATCGACGCCGACGGCCAGTACATCTCTACCTTCACCGGCGGCACGTGCGCGGCGGACGGTGCCCACGAGGTGGCCGATCAGTGCGCGGACGTCGAATTCCGGACACGGTGTCGGGAGGGACATCTGATCGTCGGTGACGGCGGCGGCGAGGCCGGTGGTCCACTCGAGTGCGTTGCGGTAATGCGGGCGGGGATCCATTTTTTCTCCTTGTGTCGGCGTGAGAGGCAGTCAATCCGGTAATCACGACACGTTGTGTCATGTATTCCTGGCAGACTTTCCTCATGCGCGCGGACCGGCTCCTCTCACTCGTATTGCTGCTGCGCAATCGTGGCCGCATGTCGGCGTCCACGCTCGCGAAAGAACTAGAGGTGTCCGAGCGGACAGTCCTGCGCGATATCGACGCTCTGTCGACGTCGGGCTTCCCCGTTTATGCCGAGCGCGGGCGCAACGGCGGATTCGCGTTGATGCCCGGTTTCACGACCGATCTCACCGGCCTCTCGATCGCCGAGGCCAAGGCGCTGCTTACCGGCGAGGCATCCGAATCACTCGGTATGGCAGCAGATTTCGCGTCCGCCATGCGCAAGGTAGCGGCGTCGATGCCCGACGAGCAACGACGAGCAGCGACTACGGTGGCCGACCGCGTGCTGGTGCGACCCGAAGGGTGGTACGCCGATCCCGCTCCGGACGAACACCTGGCCGCCGTGCAGCAGGCGGTCTTCGTCGGTTTAAGGCTTCGTATCTCGTACGCGGGGCGTGGCCGGGACGTCACCGAGCGGACCATCGATCCGATCGGCCTTGTCTACGCGGCGGGGCGGTGGTATCTGATGGCGACTCATCGCGGTAAGGACCGCACCTACCGTCTCTCGCGCATTCGGGCCGTCGTGCAGCTCGACGAACCAGCTCACCGCAGCTCGGTGGTCGACCTCGCGGCGCTCTGGGCAGGTCGACGCGAACGGTTCCGTAGCACAATCGAACTGGTGCCTGTAGTCATAAGCGTGAGCCTCGGGAGGCGGGACGAACTCGCCGCCGCTGCGATTCGGGTAATCGACGAAAAAACGGTCGACTCCCACATCGTCATGACGGTGGTACTCGGGGACGTCGGCCATGTCGCATGGCTCGCGTTCATGTTCGGCGACGACGTCGAGGTACTCGGGCCGGAGGAGGTTCGGCGGGCGGTCGCCGACCGGGCGCGAGTTCTGGCAGCCCGTCATTCCTGACCGCTCGTCGGCCTGGGCTTCAATCGCGACGCCGGTGTACGTAGGGCACTCACCGACCGAGCGGTACAGCAGGATGGAGCGTCGGATCTACCGGGTGCCCCGACGCTGGAATCGCCTCTTGCGAGCGGGCGGATCTGCGGCGATATCTGCGAGAAGAGCGTCCACGGTCTGTTCGGCATCGACCTTGTTATCGCCGATACCTCCCGTTGCTCCTCGCTTGGCCCAACCGACGACATAGCGACCAGGCACTGCCGAGCCGTCGTCGTTGATGACGCGTCCCTCGAGATTTCGAATAGCTCCGGACATTGCGTCGAAAGGCATTCCGGGAGAGGGTGTTCCCCGATATCCGACTGCCAGGAGCGCGAGGTCGGTTGCCACCGTGACCCCGTCGCTGAGTTCAACCGACTCGACTCGATTGTCGCCCGTAAGTGCCTTCGGCGCACGTCCGAACGCGAAGACGATCCGTCGTTCGGTGCCGGCCGCTTGCAGATCGACAATCGGCGCGCCTCGGAGCGCTGACGCCGGCGCGGACACAGGCAATTGTTCGATCGCCCCGAGGACGCCCTCAGGGCCCGCGACCGCGACCTCGACACCGGGACGTGAAACGAGTGCCTGACATTCCGACCGAGTGAACGCGGCGAATTCGGGACCTCGCCGCGCTGCGATGACCACCTGGGTGACCGTGCTCTTGCGCAACGAAGCAAGAGCGTGGCGTGAGATTTCGGTGTTCTCCAGGACGTTCGGATCCGCGGTGAGTATGCGAGCAGCGTCCAGTGCGACGTTGCCGTTTCCGATGATGGTGACCCGGTGAACTCCGGTCAGGTCGACGGCATCGGCCGGGACGTCGGGATGTCCGGTGTACCACCCGACCACCGTGCGAGCACTGATGAATCCGGGCAGTTCAGTACCGGGAATGTCGAGTGGACGATCGTTGTCCGCGCCGACTGCGTAGACGACGGAGTCGAACTTGCGCGCGGTCTCCTCGTGGGAAATGTCGGCGCCGACCTCGACGCCCAACCTCATCGTCACTCTCGGATGAATGAACAAGCTGCGGAAGTGCTCGCCGATCTGCCGGGTGCCGGCATGGTCGGGAGCGACACCGAAGCGCGCAAGCCCGCCCGGAACATCGAGTTTGTCGAAGAAAGTGATTCTGCTGCCGGGAACCCGCAGCAGAGCTTGCGCCGTATAGCACGCAGCCGGACCGGTTCCAATGATCGCCACGTCGAATCGCGGCATCGTGTTGATCGAACTCGGCGGAAACGTGGGCGGGTCCCACGCGGCGACTGCCGGCCGATCCCGGTAATAATCGGCGTTGATGTCGGCATACACAGCCTGGTCGTCCGATAGCCGCGACACTCTGGAAATCGCGTCGACCGGGCAGGCATCAGCACAGGCGCCACAGTCGATGCAGCTTCGCGGATCGATGTAGAGGAGCTCGGTCTTCCCGAAATCCGGCTCGCCGGGCGTCGGGTGAATGCAGTTGACCGGGCACACCGAGAGACACGATGCGTCGTTGCAACAGTTCTGCGTGATGGCGAAGGCCACGTCATGTCTCCGTCGTCTTTGGCAAAATCGAGAAGGTGGAGCGTCGAATCACAACATGTGAAGGCGCTTGTAGATTACCTCTGCCGGCTTGGTGACGAGGCCACAGTCGTGCAGAAACGCCATCAGGTGCTCGCTGCTGGTTCGCATCATCATGTGGTGATGCGCGTTGTTCTTCGCTTCCTTCATCGCGCGGTCGGCGTCGAGACCTGCGGCAACGTAGACGGCTTTGTTGACCATGTTCGAGACGATGATCCGCGCGGCGATGGCAACGACGAGTGCACTTGCCTTGCGTCGACCAGCACTCTTGCCCTCGATGCGCTCGCGCATCTGCGCGCGGGCGAACGTCATGTGGCGTGATTCCTCGACAACATGGATCTTGCTGGTCGTCCGGACGAGAGGAAGCACGTTCTCCCCGCGCATCCAGTCGCGCTGCATGACGTCGAGCACCTCTTCGGCCACCAGGATGCCGCCGTATGCGGCCTCGGCGGAGGCAATCGCCTTGAAGCCACGGCCGAGCTCACGCGAAATCTTGCGAGGAAGGTAGGCCTTGATGCCCATCTTGGTGCATGCGCGAGCGAACATGATGGAGTGACGGCACTCGTCGGCGATCTCGGTCAGCGCGAACTGGAAGTCCGAGTCCGAGGAGTCCTTGCAGTACTGATCACGAAGAACCATCTGCTGAAGAATCATCTCGAACCAGATGCCGGTGCTCATGATCGAGCAGACCTCGTGGCGAGTCAGCAGAATGCGCTGATCCTCGGTCATCTCGTTCCACATGTCGGTTCCGTAGAGCGTGCTCCACTCGGGATTCAGGCCGTACAACGACGGGTCGAGATCCTCGTCCCATGCCACCTCTTCCATCGGATCGTATGAAAGCTGCGCAGCAGAATCGAGCAGTCGCGCAGACACGTCCTCGGCTTCGAGCAGGGCGGTCGGTGCTGTGGTCGTGCTGTTCATGGTGCGTACTTCCTTTCGTCGACGATGAAGTCGGATTAGCTGTTACCCAGATTACCAGTAACTTCTCATCACAGATACACCTCGAGCAAAATTTTCGGAATTACACGTCGTCAAGCATCCCCAAGTTCTAAAATCGAAGAACAATCTTTTTTACTTTTTCAGCCGGAAGCATTATTCTCGAGGTTGGTTTTCGGGCTGATCCGATCTCCTCCGCTTATACCAAGGACGACCGATAGCCATGCTGTCATGAGCACCGTCGTATATCTGGCAGGCAAGAGCATGGACTCCCTCGCCGATCCCGACGTCGCCTTGGCCGAGGCCCTCGCCGAATTCGTGCACGTTCTGTGGGTCGATCCAGCTCCCCGGACGCCGAGCAAACGTGGAGACCAATCTGGCATCGACCGAATTTCACCGAACCTGACCCGGTTGCGTCGTGCGCCTGTCGTCGGCCCCGGTAGTCGACTCAACCATCGACTCAGCCGCCATCTCGCTCGGAGGTCGCTCGCAAGGTCCATCGCTGACGCTCTGAAAGAACTCGACGAAACCAGCAACGCTGTTGTCCTGTCGGATCCGACCGGACATTTTCCGCTGTCCATCAGCGGCCACCGGCTCTACTACTTGACCGACGACTGGGTGAGCGGCGCAGCCAAGCACCGAGTCGCACGTGGCGCAGTGCGCAAGACGATCGAGCACAACTGCGAGGCAGCCGATACCGTAGCCGCAGTCTCACACACCTTGGCAATCCGCCTACATCTGTACTCGAAGACCATCGATGCCGTGCGGGTCGTGCCGACCGGATGCACCGTCCCTGACGCCATGCGGCCCACACCGCCCGATCTTCCGACCATGTCACCGATCGCGCTCGTCGGCCCGCTCGACGAAAGTCTCGACTACGACATCCTCGATGCGGTCGCGCGGACCGGGACGCACATCGTTGTCACCGGCCCGGTGAACACCGCCGATCCCACGACCGCTGGGCGAGCCGAAACGTTTCTTGCTCACCGCAACGTCCACTGGGTCGGGACTCGCCCCGATGCGTCGGCGGCCGACTACCTTTCGGGGGCGACCGTCGGCATTGCCCCCTTCCTCGTCGATGCGTTCAACCGAGCACGGTTCCCCGCGCAGACCCTCGACTACCTGGCATCCGGGCTTGCTGTCGTGACGACAGATCTTCCCGCGACGCGGTGGCTCGACTCCGAGCATGTCTCGATTGCCGAATCGCCGCAACAATTTGCCGACATGGTTCTCGAATATGTTGCCAGCGAGCCAACTTCAGCTTTGTCGGCTGCACGCCGAGACGTCGCAGCGAAGCACACCTGGACGGTGCGGGCCACCGCGCTCGCCCGACTCATGGCGTTGCCCACCGACGCCTCTACGCGCACGGACTCCCGAGGCCGCGACGGGTCAGCCAAGATATTTCGCTGAACCGGGCGGCATTCGCCCTCAGGCTCGGGAGAATGAAATCGCCACCGCACCGAGCGCACCGACCAGAGCGAATGCGTAGAAACCCCACGGCGACGCCAGGCCTGCGCCTAGAAGTGCACCACCGAGAATCGGTCCACAGATCGCACCGAGGCGCCCGATACCTGCCGACCAACCGAGCGCAGTCGCGCGTGCTTCGGGCGGATACGCGGCACTGGTGAACGCGTAGACCAGCACCTGCGCACTGAAGACGAAGCAGCCGGCGAGGAACACGAGAACGTACACACCGAACGGAAGCTTGATGCTCAGTGCCGCAAGGAACAGAGCAGCGCAAGAAAACCAGAAAATAGCCGCAGTGCGTGCACCGATTTTGTTCGCCACTCGGCCAGCGACGAGAAGTCCGACGACGGCACCGAAATTGAGTACCAGTAGAAGTGTCAAGGCCGCGCCCAGTTCGTATCCTGCCGCGCGCATGATGGTCGGCAACCAGGTGTTGAGCCCGTACACGAGCAGCAGACCCATGAACGACGTGATCCAGATGGCCACACTGTTTCGAATCATGCCGCGAGAGAACAACGTTCGGATCGGGTTGACCACGGGCGCCGGATCGGTAGGTGCAGGCTCCAACTGCAGGCCGTGCGCCGACGCCACCGCCTCTGCCTCCTCGCGGCGTCCCTTGATCAGCAGGTAGGCGGGCGACTCGGGCAGGTATTTGAACATCAGCGGCAACAGTACGAGCGATGGCACTGCTCCGGCGACGAACATCGATTGCCACCCGAACGGTTCGATCAGCACCAGCGCAAGCACCGCAGTTCCGACGGCACCGACGTGGTATCCGGTCATCACCGTGGTCGAGGCCGAACCCGACTTGCGCCGGGGCGAGAACTCGGTGACGAGTGCGAGCGCAGTCGGCAGTGCTCCTCCGAGCCCGACGCCTGCGAGGAACCGCAGGAGACCGAACACCAACGGGTTCGGCGCGAATGCACACAGCAGCGTCAGCAACGAGAAGGCAGCCACAGCGACGATCAACGATTTACGACGACCGAGCACGTCGGTGAGAGTTCCGATCGTCAGCGCTCCGATCGTCATGCCGACCAAACCTGCCGTAGAGATTGCGGTGATGGTCGCGGTATCGGCGCCGAAGGCGGTGTCATCGAGGATCGATGGGATCGAGGCACCGAGAACCACTAGATCGAAACCGTCGAGAAGCACGGAGACCCAGCAGAGGGCAACCACTACCCGTGCCGTCCCAGACGTGACGGTGGCCGTAGAAGTCGAGGTCATGAGTACGCCGTTCGCATAGTGAACACCTGTTCGGTGTAGTTCGAACTATTGTGAACCAGCACACACGCCTTGCGCAAATATGGCTCGGTTGGCCGCACGCGCCCTGCAGGCTCAGCCGCCGGCCACCATTCCTCGGTGCATGACACGGTCGCCTACAACGCCGGAGTGGTCGGCCTTGTGCATCACGCACCGGTTGTCCCACATCACCACGTCGCCGGGTGACCACGAATGTCGGTACACGTTCGGTTCTCGCGTCGAGTGGTCCACGAGGTACTCGATGAACTCGGCGCCGTCGGATTCCGACATTCCGCTCACAGCGACGCACCGCGCGGGCGCCGACAAGTAGAGCGACTTTTGATGCGACAGAGGGTGCTTCAACACCAGAGGATGAACAGCGGAGCCGTCCATGCCCGCGAGGCCCGTGACTCGGTGGGTGACTTTTCGACGATCGACGAACGAGCGATCCGCCGCCGGCAGGGTGGCGTACGCGCGGTACTGATTGCTGAACAGGGTCTGGCCTCCGGCAGCAGGTACTTCGACGGCGCGAAGAGCCGTGTAGGCCGGTGGATGCCGAACGTACGTGGTGTCGACATGAAAGGTCGACTTCGGTGGCGTCTTTCGCCCGACGTTGCTGATGACATTCAGGTCGGAGTATCCGTCGACGGGCGTCTCGCCCTCGGTGAACACGAGGTCACCGAAACATCGGAGGAACGAGACGAACTCGACATCGTCGATGTTTTGACTCCGGATGACCAGTACACCGTGTTCCGCCAGTAGGCGCCTCAGTTCGGCGATCTCGTGAGATCCGAGACAACCCACGTGGACGTCGTCGACCCCTGCCCCGATCGGAGCGAATGCCTCATGTCTCACGACGTCGTCCTTTCCCGTGACAACTCGCCGAGCGAGTGGGCGAACAGTTCGGTGACCGATATCCCTGCCGCCGCCGCCATCACTGCGACGACACTGCTCGGCGAGTACGAGCAGTACAGTCCGGCTTCGAGGAACCACACCTCACCATCGGGGTCGATACGAAAATCGAACAGGCTGTAATGACGGCAACCCAGCGCGACGTGGCACCGACGTGCTGCGGCCCAGACCTTCTCGGTGATCGGATCGTCGACATCGACGATCCATGCTCGCGTGTCGTTCTTGGCTACGAGATACAGATCCCCGTCCGGCGTTCGATCCAGCTTGTCGGAGCGTCCTCGAATCGGATTCGACTCCTTGTCGACGGCGTATTCCTCGAGCGGCAGGCACATCAATTCACCATCGATGACGACGATGCCGCAGCGCACTTCGCGTCCCAGCTCGATGTACTGCTCGATCAACACGGCTCTCGACAATTTCAGCGCTTCGCTGATCGCATCGTCGAGAGCTTCCGAATCCCGAACCAGGGCAACGCCCATCGAGTTGTCGGAGTCCACGGGCTTCACAACGACGGGAAGCTCGGTCTCACTCACGCCGACAGCTCGTGCCAGCTCACCCCGCGGAACAGCAACTCCCGCTGCCGCAACGACGGCGCGGGCGTAGCTCTTGTCCGCGGTCATTGCCATCACCTCAGGGGTGTTACCGAGATACGGCACCCCGAGCAGATCGAAAAGACTTCGGTACGACGTCATTCCGGGCCGACAGAACATCTGCGGCACCATCACGTCGATGCCTTCGGCTGCAATCCTGGCGATTGCCTCGGCTGCCGACAATGTTTGCGCCATGGAGATATCCACGAGTTCGACACCGCTGGGAAAGCACCAACCTCCGTCTGGGGAGACGAACGCGATGGTCAGCCGGTAGCCCGGCTCGTCGGCGAAAGCAGCGAGGAACCCTTTCGCATACACCCGCGACAGTTCGGCGTGAAAGTCATCCACGGCCGAGCCGACGAGCGCCAGAACGGTTCGCGTCACCATCAGTCACCGCCTGTCTCGACCAATTTGCCGATGTTGAAATCGATTCGTGTCCATTCGCGCCCACTCCTCAAGTTCTTCAACAGCAGACTCGGAACCTGGAGATGGTGGACGAGCAGATACGGGAGAGGATCCCACTGCGCGTAGATCGCATCGGTTCCCCCGGTGATCACACGGAGCCGATCGCGCCGCGAGGAGCGAGTCACCAAGCCCCAGAGTTCGTGGTAGATCCAGTACGTCGGTTTCGCTTCCGGCTTCGGCACGAGAACATCGTCTGCGGTTTCCAGATACGCACCGGCCAGACCCGGATGGTTGTAGAACATCGTGATGGCCGAATGCGTGCGCGGATTGCATTCGATGGCGTAGACCTGTCCGTCTGCAGCCTCGATGAAGTCGAACGACAACTGTCCGGTAACGCCGAGCGCGCCCACGAATGTCTGTACCCAGGCCAAGATATCGGGCTTGTCCACCATCGCATAGTTGACCTGGAATGCGGAGGACTCGCAGCAACCGTAGACCTGTAGTGCACCGCTGCGCACCGTTCCGTGAGTGCAGTACTCCTGGCCGGAAATGAACTCTTGCAGGATCCAGGGGTCGCTGTCGGAGATGGACAGAGTGCGCGCGAACGCCAAGTTCTTCTCGGGCGTCTGCGCCGACAGCCGAGTGAGATCCATTCGGCCCACCGGGTTGTAGGCGATCCGTTTGAGGATGTATTCACGCCCCGCTCGAAAGTCGAACGATGCAATCTGCTCGGCATCGGTGATGCGGGCCCAATGCGGCACCGACAGCCCCAGACCGGTTGCGGCCGCGGAGAATGCACTCTTGTCGTCCAACATCCCGACGACTTCGGCGTTGCCGTGGATCACCTCGCACTGCTCGTCGAGCAAGGTCATCGCCGCAGCATCGTGGATACTTGCCGCTGGACTCGCAACCGGAACGAACACGTCCACTCTCTCGTGCTCCACCAGTTCGAGAAGTGCTCTGGCGTAGCCAGGTTCGGTCGGTTCGGGTATGCAATGGAAGCTATCGACAGCGCGAGAGAACCGGTGGCCGGTGTACCGGTACTTGGCCGATTCAGCCAGGACGACTCGGTGTCCGGCAAGGTGAAATGCCCGGGCGAGGCTCAGCGCCTTCGTCATCTTGCCCCCGGTTACCAAGACTGTTCGTCCCGATGGCGCGGCGGCGGCGGGTCGCCTGCGCAGCAGTGCGACCCCGACGACGGCTGCATCGATCGGCAGAGTCAAGAGCAGAGCGCCCAAGGCTCCGGCCGTTCGCAACCTGGCACGGCAGTGCACGGGCATCTACGCGTCGACTCGGCGAATCAGTGTCACCCCGTCACGCATCGGCAGCAGTACCTGCTCGACACGGGAATCCTGCACCAAAAATCTGTTGAATTCGTCCACTGCATCTCCGTTGGGGGTTCTGCTGCCTGCGTCGGCGTAGGGCGCGCCCTGCAGCAGGGTGTTGTCGACGGCGATCACCGCGTTCGGCGACAACAGGTCGCTGTCGATCAGCGCCCGGTAGTAGTCGAGGTAGCCCGTCTTGTCGGCGTCGATGAACACCAGATCGAAAGGTGTCGATGTCCCCTTCAAACGAGCCAGTGTCTTCGCTGCCGGCCCGATCTCGACGGTGATCCGGTCACCAGCCGAGGACGATGTGAAACACTCACGCGCGACGTCGGCGACGAACTCGTCGACCTCGCATGCGACCACCTCGCCGCCCGCCGGTAACGCTTCGGCCATCGCCAAGGCGGAGTAGCCCGTGAACATGCCGATCTCCAGCACTCGCCGAGCCCCGGTCATGTGCACCAAGAATTTGAGCAGTTGCCCCTCGACGTGTCCCGAAAGCATCTCCTGCTCCAACGGACCCGAACCCGACACGACGGCCCTCGACGCCCAATGCATGCTCTGCGTTCGGCGTGACAGCTCGGCCAATGCCGATGACTCGGGAGTGGTGCACGAGTCGAGGTACGGATCGAGGCCGGTTGCCAGATCTCGCGCCCGGCGCAACCGGAACGACAACTCCTCGGGGACATCGCACGACTCCAACAGTTTTGCCAGTTCCGTCAGCTCCGAAGCGAGGATGGTGGTCGGAGTGACCGGCCTCGGCGGAAGGGTGACCAACTCAGTCATCGGTTCCGTCGCGACCACTGGTGAACATGTCGATGCCCTCGCCGCCACGATCGAAATCGAGGCAGATCTTCTTGTGCAGCGTCAGCACGTCCCCCAACTCATCCGTTGTGATGTCGTTGAGAAAACTGCACGAGCCGATGGGGTCGGGAACGGCGGCGCGCAGCATGCCGTCACGCGTCTTCAGAATGGACGCGGTTGCGTCCGTGAGGAGTTCGGGCGTGAGATACGGACTGTCGAGCGCGAGTCCGAGGCGGCTCATGGCGCCGAGGACACGGTCACGGTCCTCCGACGATATCTGCCCTCGCTGCTCGGCAAGTGTCGTGGACAACGCCATGTCGATATTGATGGCGTGGCCGTGAAAGAAAGGCGCAGGGGGCGTAAGTTCGAGCGTCGGACTCCAGGTGTGACCGAACGCGATCACGCGGTCCAGTTCGATCTCGTGCAGATTCGGAGCTTCGAGCTCGAGCATGGTCTCGATGGCCTGATACGTGAGGCGGTCTGCGACTGCTCGAAGCTCTGCGCTGCCGTCGAGATGTCCGAATCGAGTGCGAAGCAACTCGGTTCCATGTTCGTCGAGCATGTCGAAGATGGCCGAGTTACCGACCACCGAGATTTTGATCAACTCGGCCATACCGTTTCGGACCTGGTCCTCGGGGAGTGTGCCCAGGAACGAGAAGTCGAGCAACACCTTTTGCGACGCGTGGTACGCACCCAACCGGTTCTTGTGCTTGCCGTAGTTGACCGCCACCTTGATCGACACGCTTGCGTCGATGAGACCGATCAGCGTGGTCGGGATGCGAATGTACGGAGTGTTGCGTCGGTAACCGGCGCACGCGAATCCTGCTACGTCGGTGGTCAATCCGCCGCCGACCACCAGAACGGGTTCGGTGCGTATCAACCCGAACGAGTCGAACTCGCCGACGATGCGCTCGAAAGTTTCCAACGATTTCGCAGTCTCGGCAATCTTGACCGGCACCACAGTCAGTTCGATCTCATGATGTGTGAAGTAAGAGTGAATCCTGTCTCCGTAGATGGAGTAGACCGACTCGTCGACCACCATCAGACAACGGCCGTAGCCCCGGTAGCTGTTGGCGAGCTCGTGATTTTCAGGCGCGAACACTCCGTCGACGTAGATCAGATCGTATTCGATCTTCTCGTATCCCTCGACGTGAAACGCTCGTTCGGTCGCGGTGACCTGCGCTTGCATTGTGCTCATGCGTTATCACCTTCGGCCAACGTGCTCAGCCGGTTGGGGTCGAGACGGTCGACAACCTCCTCCGCGGCAGAGAAGTCTCCGCCGGTCGTGTTGGCGTTCGGGAATGCGACGCAGCGGATGGACGCGGCGGCCGCCGATGCCACTCCGCCTTCGTTGTCTTCGATGGCAACACAGTGGGCCGCGTCTTCGCCGAGACTGTCGACGGCGAAAAGGTAGGACGCAGGGTCGGGCTTGACTTGCGACACCGCCGTGGTGTCCACGACGACATCGAACGAGTCTGCGCTCAGTGTCTCGAACGAATCCAGAAGCGCAGACACGTTTTCCGGAGATGTCGTGGTCACGAGGCCGAGTTTGAACCCGTGTTCCCGTGCTTTCGCCATCGTGTCGAGAACGCCAGGCCTCGGTTCGATTCCCTCGGTGGCAAGAAGGGTGCGAAAAATCTCGGATTTCGTCGAATGCACTGCGGCGGAGTCGACTTCTTGATTCTTGGAAGCCGCGTAGTCGGCAATGCGGGAGGCGCCCCCGTTACCACCGAGCATCGACGCGTAGTCCTCACGCGACCACGTCCAGCCCAGGTCGTGCTTCGCGAAGGCGTCGTTGAATGCTCGTCGTTGCATTTCCGAAGTGTCGGCGAGCGTACTGATGGATCCGAACAATATGGCGGTCATGAAATGTCCCTCCATGAAAACGTGGATGTGCGCGCAGTGTGCAACGAGACACGGCGGGGGCGGCACTTTTCACACACCGCCCGGGCCGACCTTCTCTGTCGCCGTGATTCCAAGTGTGTCCATGGCGAGTGTCAGGGCACCGATCGCAAGTATCACGAATCAGTAACAAAAAATAACAGAATGGTAACGCTGCTTGCTAGGACTTCCGATCCCACGCGAGGAGCGCGAGCAGGATCTCGGCACGGACCCTTGCCTGCCCGAGATCGCACTCGAGCACCTCTTCGATTCGAGCGATCCGGGCGCGCAGTGTGTGCCGATGAATGCCGAGTCTCGACGCCGCCGACTCCCACTGACCGTTCATTTCCAGATAGGTGCGCAACGTCGTCACCAAGGTGCCGGTGTGCGCGCCGTCGTATTTCGCGAGAACGGGAACGATGGTCGAAGCGATCGTCAACAACACCTCTCGTGCCGATTGCGATGCCAGCACTGTGTCTTCGCCCAGTGCGCGGAACTGACGGACCGGCGATTGTGGTGTCGCCAGATCGCATGCCAACCGCGCCTCCTCCAGCGCATGTTTCGCGTCGGTAATCGGGTGGATGTCGCTCAAGCCCGCGCGTAGCGAACTGCGCACTGCTCCGGGCAATCCGGCGAGCATTCCCCGCACGTACCCCAGATCGTCGGTTCCACCGAGAAGTACGGTGAGCGCTTCGGTACCGTTCTGAGCGAACATGTTTCGGCCAATACTCGCCAGCGCGCTTTCGATGTGGTCTTCGACGGCCCCGATCGCGTCGGCACCGAGCAGCAGCACTCGGACATTGCCATCGGGGTCTGCTGCATCACCGAGCACCGTTTCCAAGGATTCGGCCGACACGCTGTCGTGCAACAGAAGAGCGAGAGCTGTTGTATTGAGCTGCGATTGTCTAGATCGCAACCGCGTCGACTTCTCGAGTTCCATCGTCAGCAAAGACACCGCGTGGCCGAGCAGTATGCGATCGATGTTGGACAGGGAACCCTTGGAGGACACCGCGAGGTAATCGCGCGCACCGGCTCCTGTACCCACCGACTGAAGGGTGAGTGTGTGTTCGGGAGTCCCGACGGTAATCGACGCCCCCGTCGGCGCAGCCCCGCTGCGCTCGATGGCGGCGCGGGCCTCGTTCGGCAATTCGCGACGATCAGGCGGATGTACCAGCGATGTACGCGGCCCGACGAGCGCAACGGCGCTCGACGTCGCGAGTGCAAGCTCACGCACCACAGCCGACGATCCCCCACGTAGCGCACTCCTGGTCATCCGCGTTTGAACCGTCGCGGCGCGCAGCACGTGCTCGTAGTCCTGCTCTGCGAGCCGAGCCATGACAGCCCTGGTGACTGCGGCGAACGGAGTTGTCAACGGAACCTCGAGCAATGGGAGTCCGTATTGATCGGCTGCCCGGATCAACGCATCCGGAATTTTCGCATGGGAAAGTCCGGTGCCGAATGCGAGCGCCGCAACGTTCGCATGATCCAACCTCTCGACATAGGCGGTGAGCCCTGTCGCAGCGGGCGAGAAGTCCAACCCTGTTGTCAGAACCAGCTCACCGCCGGACAGCCATGGCGAAGGATCCTGCAATTCGGTCGGTTGGACGAACTGAATTTCACGTATCGCGCGCTCGGGTCCACCGCGCCGTTCCAACGCCAGTTGCTGCTGCCCAAGCAACCACGCAATGGAGACCGTCACAAGATCACTCCTTCTGGCGCAACTAGCGCACACCGTTGTGGAGTGCACAATCGATGCTAGTGGACATTTCGGCACTCGGCAGCTGGTCCGTACTGATCGATACTGAACAACGAGGGAGCAGTGACGTCAGGAACAACGACGTTCAGATCAACGACGTTCACAAGCCCCAGCCGCCAGTTCCACGAAGGGAATGCCGACATGACCGAGTACGAATACCGACTCCCGCAGGAACGACGCATCGCGACGGAGTTCCCCGGACCCAAGTCTGCAGCACTGGCGCAGCGCCGGGCCAAGGTTGTCGGGGCTGGTGTGGCCTCGACCCTGCCGTTGTACGTCGCCGATGCCGACGGGGGCGTCATCGTGGACGTCGACGGCAACTCCCTCATCGATCTCGGTGCAGGTATCGCGGTGACCACGGTAGGCGCATCCAACCCAGCCGTCGTCTCTGCAGTGCAGAACCAGGTCGCACATTTCACCCACACCTGCTTCATGATCGCCCCCTACGAGGGATACATCGAGGTTGCCGAGAAACTCGCCGAGCTGACCCCCGGCGAGCACGAGAAGCGCAGCGTTCTGTTCAACAGCGGCGCCGAGGCCGTCGAGAACGCGGTCAAGATCGCGCGGCACGCGACCGGGCGCGACGCCGTCATCGTGTTCGACCACGCCTACCACGGCCGGACCAACCTGACGATGGCGCTGACCGCGAAGTCGATGCCCTACAAGCACGGATTCGGACCGTTCGCTCCCGAGGTCTACCGCGCACCGATGTCCTACCCCTTCCGTGAAGGCCTCAACGCCGACGGCAGTGCGATCACCGGAGCTCAGGCGGCAGCTCGCGCGATCTCGGTGATCGAGAAGCAGGTCGGCGCGGACAGCGTCGCCGCAGTGTTGATCGAACCGATCCAGGGTGAGGGCGGGTTCATCGTTCCCGCCGAGGGATTCCTGCCGGCACTGGCCGAGTGGGCAAAGAGCAACGGCGTCGTCTTCATCGCCGACGAGGTCCAGTCCGGCTTCACCCGAACGGGCGCCTGGTTCGCCAGCGAGCACGACGGCATCGTGCCCGACCTGGTCACCACGGCCAAGGGCATCGCAGGCGGAATGCCGCTCGCGGCAGTGACCGGACGCGCGGATCTCATCGACGCCGTGCATCCCGGCGGCCTCGGCGGAACCTACGGCGGGAACCCTGTCTCGTGTGCAGCAGCGCTCGCATCCATCGAGCAGATGGAGACGCTCGACCTGAACTCGCGCGCCCGTCGCATCGAGGAAACGGTGACGGCACGCCTGACTGCACTGAGCAAAGAGGTCGACATCATCGGCGAGGTTCGTGGCAGAGGCGCGATGCTCGCTGTCGAACTGGTGGTTTCCGGTGGACGCGAACCAAACCCCGACGCCACCAAAGCCATTGCTGCACGGGCGTTGAAGGATGGTGTCGTCGTGTTGACCTGCGGCACCTACGGCAACGTGATCCGCCTGCTACCTCCCCTCGTGATCTCCGACGCGCTCCTCGACGAAGCGCTGACGGTTCTAGAGGACTCCATTCGCACTGTTGCACAGGAGAACTGACGTGAGCAAGCAATCAGCCCTCATCGCTTCGCTGCCTACCGAGCTATGGCTCGGCGGAATTGCGACCCCGGCATCGAACGGTGCCCGATTCGACGTGCTCGATCCTGCGACGGGCGACGTGCTGAGCTCCGTGGCCGACGCATCGCCGGAGGACGCGGTCGCTGCCCTGGATCGCGCTGTCGCGGTCCAGGCATCGTGGGCGGCAACACCGGCTCGTGAACGCGGCGAGATCCTTCGTCGCGCATTCGAGCTACTGCACTCTCGTGCCGACGATTTCGCACTGCTGATGACTCTCGAAATGGGGAAGTCGCTGCAGGAGAGTCACGGTGAAGTGAAGTACGGTGGCGAGTTCCTCCGGTGGTTCTCCGAGGAAGCGGTCCGCATCGGCGGGCGTTTCACCCAGGCACCTGCAGGCAACGGCCGAATCCTGGCCACCAAGGCACCGGTCGGCCCGGTTCTCGCGATCACCCCGTGGAATTTCCCGTTGGCGATGGGTACCCGCAAGATCGGCCCCGCGCTGGCCGCCGGTTGTACGGTGATCGTCAAGCCTGCGGAGGACACACCACTGACGATGTTGCTGCTCGGTCAGGTGTTCGCCGACGCCGGACTGCCCGAAGGCGTGCTGTCGATCCTCCCGACGTCCGACGCCGCCGGCGTGAGCGGGCCTCTCATGGAGGACCCGCGTCTACGCAAAGTGACGTTCACCGGTTCAACCGGCGTCGGCAAGTTGCTGGTCCGTGCGTCGGCGGAGCGGCTGCTGCGGACCTCGATGGAACTCGGGGGCAATGCCCCGTTCATCGTGTTCGACGACGCCGATATCGATGCTGCCGTCGACGGTGCGATGCTGGCCAAAATGCGCAACGGCGGCGAAGCGTGCACTGCAGCGAACCGTCTCTACGTAGCCAATTCGGTGCGCGAGGAGTTCACCCAGAAGTTGACCGCGCGCATCGCAGCGCTGAAGGTCGGCCCCGGTGTCACACCGGGCACCGATATCGGCCCTCTGATCAACTCGAAGCAGTTGGCAACGGTCACAGCACTCGTCGAGGATGCGGTCGCCAAGGGCGCCCGTGTCCGTACCGGCGGACAGGCACCGGGGGGTGTCGGATTCTTCTTCACCCCCACCGTCATCGACGAGGTGCCGAACACTGCGAACCTGCTGCGCGACGAGATCTTCGGCCCCGTTGCTGCGGTCATCGGTTTCGACACCGAGGACGAGGCGATCGCGGCCGCCAACGACACCCAGTATGGACTGGTGTCTTACTTCTACACCCGAGATCTCGATCGGGCGATGCGCGTGTCCTCGGCACTCGATACCGGCATGGTCGGTGTCAACCGTGGTGCAATCTCCGATGCGGCTGCCCCGTTCGGCGGTGTGAAGGAATCCGGCTTCGGCCGCGAAGGCGGCTCGGAGGGCATCGACGAGTACCTCGAAACCAAGTACATCGCCCTTCAGTAATCAGCCCTCAGTAAGCGCTACTGCTACAACAGGTTTCGCACTGCGGTTTCGAACCCGTCCACGTGCGCGAGCGTGAGCTCTGCGGCCGCTGTTTCGTCTCCGGAGGCGATGGCACGCAACAGGGCCTCGTGCTCGCGCACGTGGTGGGCTACGTGCGGTAAACGATCGAGAAACAGGCACCAGATTCTGGTGGCGTGCGCATCGAGGCTGACGAGTATGTCCTCTAGGTGGGCGTTTCCGGCGGCGCGATAGATTGCGCGGTGCACCCGAACATCTTTGCGTAGAACTTCTTTCGGGTCTTGATCGTCGCCGATCATGGCGATATCGTCCGCCAGTTCCACGAGTGCGCGACGCATCTCGGCGGTCGCCGTTCGTGCGGCACGGGCGGCGGCGAGCGGCTCCAGCTGACGTCGAATCTCGGAGATGGACGACAGGTCCGTCATGTCGACTCCCGTCGCGAACGTTCCCCGCCGCGGAAATGCCACCACGAGACGATCGCGTTCGAGGCGCTTGAGCGCTTCACGCACCGGCGTACGGCCGTAGCCGAGATCGACGCCGAGTTTTTCGTCGTTGAGGGGCTCCCCCGGCGCGATGTCCAGCATGATCAATCGCTCTTGAAGAATGTCGTAAGCGTGATCGGCATTCGTCTTGTCGGACTCCACCGTTGTCACCGCATTCACACTCACTTTCGCCTTGACCACCGACCGATCTGACCATACTCTACGAGAAGGTTGATATATCAGTTCAATGCCAAGGAAGGTCGTCACCGGTTCTCATGACCATTGCACCCCCTCCCGGCGCGCAACTACCCGAGCACCCGGAATTCCTGTGGCGGAACCCCGAGCCGAGGAAGACTTACGACGTCGTCATCGTCGGCGGCGGCGGCCACGGGCTGGCCACCGCTCACTACCTGGCCAAGAACCACGGAATCACCAACGTGGCCGTTCTGGAGAAAGGGTGGCTCGCTGGTGGAAACATGGCCCGCAACACCACCCTGATCCGCTCCAACTATCTGTGGGACGAGAGCGCGAACATCTACGAGCACTCTCTCAAACTGTGGGAGGGACTCGAAGAGGACCTCGACTACCCGATCCTGTTCAGCCAGCGCGGAGTTCTCAACCTCGCGCACAGCCTCCAGGATGTCCGCGACAGCGTCAGGCGAGTAGAGGCGAACAAGCTCAACGGCATCGACGCCCAGTGGGTCGAACCCGACGAGGTGAAGAAGCTCTGTCCGCTGGTCGACATCTCCGACGACATCCGCTATCCCGTACTCGGAGCGACCTATCAACCGCGAGCAGGAATCGCCAAACACGACTATGTCGCATGGGGATTCGCACGCCGAGCCAGCGCAGCGGGCATCGACATCATCCAGAACTGCGAAGTCACCGGATTCGTCACCGACGGCAACAGGGTCACCGGAGTGAAGACAACACGCGGCGACATCGGAGCCGGTCAGGTCGCACTGTGCGCCGCCGGGCACACCACGACGCTGACCGACATGCTCGGGTTCAGAACACCCGTCCAGTCCCACCCGCTTCAGGCACTCGTCTCCGAACTGCTCGAGCCCGTCCACCCGACCGTCGTGATGTCCAACGCAATTCACGTGTACGTGTCGCAGGCGCACAAGGGTGAGCTCGTCATGGGCGCAGGCGTCGACTCCTACAACGGATACGGCCAGCGCGGTGCTTTTCACATCATCGAACGGCAGATGGCAGCCGCCGTGGAACTGTTTCCGGTCTTCGCCCGAGCTCATCTGCTGCGGACGTGGGGCGGAATCGTCGACGTCTGCCCGGACGCCTCCCCCATCGTCGGGCGCACTCCCTACGACAACGTCTTCCTCAACTGCGGATGGGGAACAGGCGGTTTCAAGGCAACTCCAGGACTGGGATGGTGCCTTGCAGACACCATCGCGCACGACGCCCTTCACCCCTACATCGCGCCGTTCGGTCTCGACAGATTCGTCTCCGGCGCGCTGGTCGACGAACACGGCGCCGCTGCCGTCGCCCATTAGAGCGGAGAGAGAACCATGCAGCTCATCGAATGCCCCTGGTGCGGGCCGCGCGAGGAGACCGAGTTTCACTACGGGGGCGAAGCACACGTCGCCTAC
This sequence comes from Rhodococcus sp. G-MC3, assembly GCF_030063335.1. Lineage (GTDB taxonomy): Bacteria > Actinomycetota > Actinomycetes > Mycobacteriales > Mycobacteriaceae > Rhodococcoides. The sequence continues at coordinate 285,085 of NZ_JASISW010000004.1, forward strand.
CCAGCCGATCCGGAGGCTTTGACGGACGAGCAATGGGCCCACTACGTATTCTTTCGCAACAACCCCAAGGGTCTGTTCGCTGAGCGGTGGAGTCACAGCGCCGGCTGCCGACGGTGGTTCAATGCTGTGCGCGACACCGCAACCTACTCGTTCCAGGGCGTCTACCGCCCGGGCGAGCCGAGGCCGGCGATATCGTGACGACACCGAACCGTACCGACGACGGTGGACGCATCGACCGGTCCACCTCGGTGTCCTTCACATTCGGGGGCCGCGCGCTGACGGGCCACGTCGGCGATACCCTCGCTTCGGCGTTGCTGGCCAACGGTATTCATCAGGTGACCTCCAGCATCAAGCTGGGACGACCACGCGGCATCACCGCTGCATGGGCCGAGGACACCGGCGGGCTCGTTCAGATCGAAAAGCCGTTCCCCGAGCCGATGCTGCTCGCCTCCACGATCGAACTGTACGAAGGTCTCGTTGCCCGCGGCATTCCCGGGCAGGGCTGCCTCGCTGACATCGGTGATTGCGCTCATTACGACGCGGTACACCAGCACACCGATGTTCTCGTTGTCGGCGCCGGGCCCGGCGGCCTTGCCGCCGCACTGACGGCAGCGCGCTCAGGCGCACGGGTGGTACTTCTCGACGAGCAGTGTGAAGCAGGCGGAACACTTCTCGGGACCGCCGACCTCATCGACGGCGTCCCGGCGATGAGGTGGGTAGCGGCGACGGTCGCCGAACTCGCGAGTTACCCGGATGTTCTGCATCTCCAGCGAACCACCGCATTCGGAACCTATGACGACGGTTTCGTGCTCGCCCTGCAACGTCGTACCGACCACCTCGGATTCGATGCACCGGCAGCTTCTCCGCGACAACGGATCTGGCGAATTCGCGCTCGTCGGATCGTCATTGCCACCGGCGCACACGAACGCCCGGTCGTATTCACCGACAACGACCGCCCCGGCATCATGCTCGCCGGTGCCGCTCGCACGTTCCTGCACCGCTACGGTGTCACGGTCGGCGAGAAGGCCGTGGTGTTCACCACGAACGACAGTGCCTACGCGGCAGCCGTCGATCTCGCCGACGCAGGCGTGCACGTCACCGTCCTCGACTCACGGCCGGTCGCTCCCGCAGAGTGGGTGTCCCAGTGCGGCACACGCGGAATCGAAGTCCGTTCCGAGTCCGTCGTCACCGGCACGCGGGGCGAGAATCGAATCACCGACGCACTCGTCGCATCGAAGGCCGACGGCGAGATCGGACCGTCGATGCCGCTGGCCTGCGATGTACTACTGGTCAGCGGCGGCTGGAATCCCGCTGTCCACCTCTTCAGCCAGTCCCGCGGAAAGCTCCGGTACGACGAGCGGCTCGGCGCATTCATGCCCGGTGAAGACATCGAAGGGATTGATGTCACTGGATCCGCAGGCGGCATCTTTTCCCTCGGAGCATGCATCGACGCAGGACAGGATGCCGCGTCGAAGGCACTCGCGGCCCTCGGCAGAACTGCAGGCGAACCGCTGTCGGCAGTTCGAGCCACCAGCACCGACCCCACCTTTACAGATCCCATGATTCTCTGGCGGATTGCCGATAGGCGCGGCGTGCACACCCAGTTCGTCGATGCCGCCCGTGACGCGACCGTCGCCGACATCGCTCGCGCGGTGGGCGCAGGGATGACAGCGATGGAGCACATCAAGCGCTACACCACAATCGGTACTGCGCACGATCAGGGAAAGACCTCGGGCGTCCTCGCCTCGGGCATCACAGCCGAGCTCCTCGGCAGGCCGATCGAGACTTTGGGCACCACCACGTTCCGCCCGCCGTACACCCCCGTCGCGTTCGCGGCTCTCGCCGGCCGCGCGCGCGGCAAGCTCTTCGATCCGGAACGCCGTACAGCGATTCATGATTGGCATGTCGGACGGGGTGCTGTGTTCGAGGACGTCGGACAGTGGAAGCGTCCTCGCTTCTACCCTCTCACCGGCGAGGACATGGACGCCGCGGTACTGCGTGAATGCACCGCTGTACGAGGCAGTGTCGGGATTCTCGACGGTTCCACCCTGGGCAAGATCGACGTCTCCGGCCCGGATGCGGGCGTTCTGCTCGACCGTCTGTACACGAACATGATGAGCACGCTGAAGGTCGGGATGGTTCGCTACGGCGTCATGTGCGGTGTGGACGGAATGGTCATCGACGACGGCACCGTCATGCGCCTCGACGACGAGCGTTTTCAGGTGTTCACCACCACCGGTGGCGCTGCGAAGATCCTCGACTGGATGGAGGAATGGCTCCAGACCGAGTGGCCGGAGCTGGTGGTTCGACTCACATCGGTCACCGAGCAGTGGGCAACATTTCCCGTCGTCGGACCGAAATCTCGCGCGGTCGTCGGCGAAGTGTTCCCCGAACTCGATGTCTCCCAAGAGATGTTCCCGTTCATGGCGTGGCGCGCCGCCCAGATCGGCGGCGTTCATGTGCGCGTTGCTCGAATCAGCTTTTCGGGTGAACTGGCGTACGAGGTCAACGTCGACGGCTGGCATGCGCCCGCCGTGTGGTCGCGACTTCTTGCTGCGGGAGAGCACTACGGAATCACTCCGTACGGCACCGAGACGATGCACGTTCTCCGCGCCGAGAAGGGGTATCCGATCATCGGCCAAGACACCGACGGCACCGTCACCCCGCATGACCTCGGCATGAGCTGGGCTGTGTCGAAGAAGAAAAAAGACTTCGTCGGCAAGCGCTCGTTCGCCCGCACCGAGAACAGCAACCCATTGCGAAAGCAGCTTGTCGGATTGCTTCCACTCGACAAGGAAACGGTCCTGCCGGAGGGTTCACAGATCATCGAAACGATCGACAGCGGCGTTCTGCCTCCGCCACCGGTGCCCATGCTCGGGCACGTCACGTCGAGCTATATGAGCGCCGAACTACGCAGACCCTTCGCTCTCGCATTGATCAAGGGCGGACACGCCCGTATCGGCGATACCGTCCACATTCCCGTCGGCGGCGAGTTGATCGCCGCCGAGATCACCGGTTCCGTACTCGTCGATCCCGAAGGAGCGCGCCGCGATGGCTGACTTGTCGGTGCCCATCAGTCCCCTGCACGGTCTCGCCGAACGCTGTGCGGCGCAGCCGGAGTCGGTGTCCGTCTGGGAGGAGCCGTTCACCGCGATGACCGATCTGTGGGTAGATCCCACCGGCGAAGGCGGCCGGGCCGCAGCAGTCGTCCTCGGCGCCGCACTGCCGGCGAGTCCCGGCAGGTCGATCGAGACCACGGTTGCAACGGCGATCTGGTTCGGCCCGGAGGAATGGCTGGTCACCTCGCGCGCCACGTCGGCGGCAGACCTGGAATCCTCTCTGCAGCAGGCAGTGCGACCTCACGGCGGCAGCGCCACCGATGTCTCGGCCCAACGCACCTCGATCAGACTGTCCGGCGAACATGCACGGTTCGTGCTGTCGAAAGGATGCTCGCTCGACCTTCATCCCAGCGTGTACTCCCCGGGCACCGCTCAGCAGACCATGCTCGGACAGGCTGCCGTGGTGATCATCGCACTCGACGACGGCGGCGCCGACTACCGGTTGCTCGTACGCTCGTCGTTTGCGCGGTACCTGCTGGAATGGCTGTTCGACGCATCAGCGGAGTTCTGACCCGTTCGCGCGAGCTTCTATTTGAATACCACGGTCCTGCTGCCGTGCAGCAGAACCCGGTTCTCGCAGTGCCACCGCACGGCACGAGAGAGTGCAAGCGCCTCGGCGTCCTGGCCGACCGTCGCGAGCCGCTGCGGATCGAAGCTGTGATCGATGCGGATAACTTCCTGCTCGATGATCGGGCCTTCGTCGAGATCCGGTGTGACGTAGTGGGCAGTCGCACCGACCTGCTTGACCCCACGATCGAATGCTTGGTGATAGGGCTTGGCGCCTTTGAATCCGGGAAGGAACGAGTGGTGAATATTGATCGCGCGTCCGTGCAATCTGCGGCATGCGTCGTCGGACAGCACCTGCATGTACCGGGCAAGGACGACAAGATCGACGTCGAATTCCTCGCAGATTTCGAACAGCCGCGCTTCGGCGTCACCCTTGGCCCCGGCAGTGACCGGGACATGCAGAAAAGGAAGACCTGCGGCTTCGGCCATGGGACGTAGGTCTTCGTGGTTCGATACCACAGCGACGAGCTCGGCCCCCAGAATCTCTGCGCGCCAACGGAAGATCAGGTCGTTGAGGCAGTGGCCCATCCGGGACACCATCACGAGGGCACGCGGCCGCGCATCTCCGGTGAAGGTGTATGTCATCGAAAATTTCTCGGCGAGGTTCTGAAACTTCTCGGAAAGGTCGGCGACACCCGTGCTTGCCGAAGAGAACGATGTTCGTTGGAAGAATTCGCGTCCGAGTGCGTCGTCGAATTGCTGATGCTCTTCGATATCGCATGCGTTCTCGAAGAGGAACGTACTGACGGCGTGGACGATGCCGGAGCGCTGCGGGCAGCTCAGCGTCAGGGTGTATGTCCGGCTCATGGCGATCTCCTGATGGTCGATCGGTGGGCGTGCAACTCGAACAGCGGCGAAGCAAGTGGATTGATATATCAGTCATAGATTACTCGTCGATCAGCGTTGCGCAAGAGGTGTCGTCGATCCCCCGATCGCGCCCATCGCCCGTCTCGCATAACAAGAAGATAACGAAACGGTCTCGGGGTCGTCACATAGCTGCACCGAGTCGCAAAACACCAGGTCAGAGTGTGCAGACTCTGCTTTAACCGCTTCACTTTCAGAGAGCGATCCGCCCATACTTGTTTCCATGACAGCAGGACGCGTGGACGCGGCAACGGAAGGAACGTTCCGGGATTCAACCGCGCCGACCGTCCGATGGGGGCACCCAGCTCAAGGTGCGGACCTGGCAGACGCGCTCGGGACGAGGATCGACAACGACGACGAACTCGACGCCGCCCTCCATGTTCTTGTCACCCTTGCCGGCAAAGCCATCGATGGCGCTGCCGGCTGCGGCGTCACCGTGACCATTTCCGATCGCACATTCACCGCGGTGTACAGCGACGCCAGAACCCTGATCGTCGACGCCGATCAGTACAAGGCAGGGGATGGACCATGCCTGCATGCCGTTCGCACCGGCGAAGTCGTCCGTGTCGACTCGGTCGCGGCGGATAGGCGTTGGCCTGAATTCGCCAAGTCGGCGTCCACGGAGAACATCCACTCGTTTCTGGCAGCGCCCCTGTACTGCGCGAGCACGAGGTTCGGCGCCCTGAACCTGTACGGACAAGCCCCGTCCGCCTTCACCGATGGCGACGTCGAGACCGCAACAGCCCTGACCGATGCATTTGCAGGCGCGCTTGGGGACTACGAACGCTTCGACCGGGTGCGCGGCGAGGCATCAGGCCTTCGGTTCACGATGGAGCACCGCGCCCCCATCGAACAGGCCAAAGGCATTCTCATGGCGACGCACCGCATCGACGCCGATGCTGCGTTCGACATGCTCGTCGACATGTCGCAGCGGACGAACCGGAAGCTGCGCGATCTGGCTTTGCAGTTCGTCCGGGACTGCAGCGCTACCCCGACTTAGGCCTGCCACCCCACCGCGGTGAACGGTGCGTTCGTCGTGATGCGCCCCACAATGCCCGCGTGCGCAAACTTCTTGGCCGTCGCCACCGCATCGAGGACTTCAGCCCCTTTTGCGAGCTCAGCGGTGATCGCTGCCGCGAAGATGCATCCCGCACCCGAGACTCGTTCGTCGCCGATCTTCGGTGCACGAAGAACAGTGACGTCCTGTCCGTCGAACACGACGTCGATCGCATCGTCGCCCGGTAGCCCGACGCCACCCTTGACCGCAACGTAGCGCGGACCGAGGTCAGCGATCCGGCGCGCAGCCTCGGCCAAGTCGTCGATCGTCTCCAGCGCATCCATACCCGCGAGCGTGGCGGCTTCGAAGAGGTTGGGAGTGACGACGGTGGCAAGTGGCAGAATCTCGGTGCGCAGCGCGTTGTCGGTATCGAGGGCCATACCCGGTTCCTGCCCTTTGCAGATCAACACAGGATCGACGACGACGTGCCTCCACGGCTGCTTCTTCAGAGAGTTCGCTACGGTTGCAACGGTTCCCGGAGTGCCCAGCATGCCGATCTTGACGACGTCGAGATCGTGAGCAGCAGTGGCCGCCTCGATCTGGTCGGCAATGACGGAACCATCGATCGGCGCGAACCGATGTCCCCAGCCCGACTTCGGATCGAACGAGACGATGCAGGTGATGGTTCCGACACCATACACACCGAGCTTCTCGAAGGTCTTCAGGTCGGCTTGCAGCCCAGCTCCGCCGGTGGCCTCCGAGCCCGCGATGACAAACGACGTTGTCGACATTTCTTCCGCTCCTCCACAGTGCACTGACTCTTTCGATTGCAGCCGAACGGCACGGCTGCAGCATCTGAATTATTGCAGCCGAGCTCTCGAGTGATTCAGCTCACGCCCTCGGCGGCGTTTGTTTTCGGGTCCGAGAGCCGACTTATACCTGTAACAGGCAAACACACACACTTCTGCAAGAGAGGTCGACACATGAGTTTCATCGACAAGGCAAAGAACGCAGCCGAAGACGCCCTCGGCAAGGCCAAAGAGGTTATCGGTGACGCCACCGACAACAAGAACCTCGAGGCCGAAGGCAAGACCGATCAGGGGAAGGCCGGCATCAAGAAGGTCGGCGAGAACATAAAGGACACCTTCAAGTAGTCCTGCTCTTCCCGAACGCACTCAATTCCAGTAGGGCCGCCGATCCACGGAATGGCGACCCTACTGGACATCCCTCTCGTCACGAACAGGACCACAGATGACCACGACCGAACCCACAGGCTCCCCCACTCGTAGCACCGATTCCCGCCGAGGAGGCTTCTTTTCCAAGATCGCGCTGGTTCTCGCGCTCGTGCTGGTCGTAGCGCTTGTCGTTTTCGTTCTCCAGAACACCGACCCGAGCCAAGTGGAGTTCATCGGCTGGAATTTCGAACTCGCCCAGAGCATCTGGCTCCTCGGTGCCGCTCTCGTGGGATCGGTCATCACGCTGGCCACGACCGCAGCGTTCCGCGTGCGACGAGTCGTCCGATGATCCCCCTGATGGCGCGCAAATACATTTACCGCTACCTCATCATCGCTCTGGCGCTGCCGCTCATTGCTCGAATTCTGATTCTCGCCGGAGTTGCGATCGAAAAGCGCACGGGTACACCGAATGTCGCGTCGAACGTTCTCAAGAAGACAGGCTCGTTCGCGCAGCGCCGAGCCGAGAAGTCGTCGGGCAAACACCACGGCGGATAGATCGGCGCGCGCACCATGCTGGTGATGTATTGCGGATTCCTCGCAGAACGGAAACCTCGCCTGATTCGAGGTGAGTAGCGCCGCCGTCGCTGCGGGGGTATCAGCCTCACCCTCAGCGGGATACGGTTATCCCACGGGAACAGAGCGGATGCCTGCGGACCACGCGGTATCGAGACCCTTTTCGGTTATCGGAAGGGTTGCGACTCTCATGGCTCACAGCACGGACGACCAGGGAAACGACACGCCCTCGGAATTTGCGGACACGATTGCCACCGCCCACTATCGGCGCGCGCACATGCTCGACCCTTCGGGTCTGGACAACGTCACGTCAAGGCTGGCCGTGGTGGTGGCCGACGGAACAATGCTGATCGAAGTGATGAATCGAGCGGCCGTGCTCGTCGTCGGGATGCTCGACGAGATCGCCTACGCGGGAATCACTGCCGCTTTCGACAGCGCGCCGTTCACCATAGCTCCAACCGATGACCGAGCGATCGCAATCGATGCGGAGCAGTATCGCACCGGAGACGGACCTTGTCTGCGGGCTGTGCGAACCAAGCGCTGGGTTCATCTCGGGTTGGACCAGGTGAAGCAGCTCTGGCCGGAAATCGGGCGTATCGCGGAGTCTGCGGGTATCGACAGGTTCGTCGCGGCACCGCTCGGTCGTCGCGATCGTACGGTCGGCTCGCTCAATCTCTACTGCTCCGAATCGGACGACGAGCAACACGCCATCGGCTTCGAAACCGACGTACTGTCCGTTGTGGTGGATCATTTGAACATCGCGGTCCATGCGTACGGACGAGATCGAGAGTTGGGCGAGGCTGCGCTGGTGCTTCGCCAGGCAACGGCCGACCGAGCCACGATCGACACTGCGCTCGGTGTACTCATGGCACGTGAGAACCTCGGTTCGACCGAGGCGCGCGGCGTACTGCACGCACGTGCACGCGATTCCGGGACATCCGTGGCGCAGACGGCGCAGCGTGTTCTCGCTACGGGCAATTGAGTTCAGTCTCAATCGCCGGCCGAATGCCCGTCGAACCGTAGTCTGCGACTCACGACATCGTCGGCTACGTCGACGATGGACCTGCGCTCTGCGTAGGCGTGAGCTCGAAGGCGCGACATGGCCTCGCCGATTCCGACTACCAGTTGAACCGAGATCATCCCTGCGGCGTGGTTTATCTGCGGACGCGTGAACGGGTTGAAGTCGTCGGAATCCACCGAATCGGCAGGCGTCGTGATCGGCGGTGTGAACGCCCCCGTCAGCAATGCAGCGGCAATGTGGCGGGCGCCGTCGAGTGCCGCATGGTTCTGCGTGGTCGTGAGATCGCCTGCCGAGGCGCGATAGAGCTCGAGGACACCGAATCCGATCGGGCCGCCTGAAAGCGGGAATGCCCACAGTGCCCGTACGCCCAGTTCCAGCGCTTCTTGCCTGAATCCGAACCACATGCTCGCGTGGGCTTCGGACGAAAGATCGGCGTCGCAGACCGAACTGCCGGACTCGAACGCGTCGATGCACGGGCCGACCCCTGACGTGAACTGCAGTTCGCTGATGTCCTGCGCCACCTCATCCGTGGCGTAGAGCAGTTCGCGAGCTCCGCCGCTCGACAACAAGGTCACGGCCGCACCCGTGACGCCGGCGGCCCGCACCAGAGAGGCCGTGAGTCGTGTGATCGCGTCTCCGGACGACGAGACGCCGCCGGGGGTGGATTCAGACCCGGAATGCGCATGCGGACCGAATGCGGGGTCACCAGATGGTGTCGATCCCATCGATCCGCGTCCAATCGCTCGTTCGGAAGACCGCGACACGATTGCTCCTACGGGCCGGACGATCATCTTCGATCTTACGAGATGGAGACGGATCAGGTCAGCAAGGCGCGAGGGATCCGTGGAGAGCTCAGGTGACCGAACGCACCGGATGTTCGGCATCGACCAATGCTTGTGCGATATCGCGCAATGGACGGTTTTCCTGCTGCGACAGTGTGGTGATCAGCGTGAAGGCTTCGACCGCGTCGATGGAGAAACGTTCCATCAGCATTCCTTTGGCCTGTCCGATGATGTCGCGGCTGGCCAACCCCGTCCGGAAGTGTTGCTCGTCCCGCGCGCCGAGCACTGCAATTGCTGCATGCGACGCAAGCGCAGATCCGACCCCGAGCGCGTCGGGGTCGAACGCACCCACCTGGTCGCTGAACACGAGAAGCACTCCGAGACTGCGATTGCCGGCGTCGGCGAAAAGCTGAAATGCTGCCATGCTCTGTACGCCGCGTGCTCGCGCCGAGTCGGCGAACGACGGCCATCGTTGCTCGTCCGACAAGTCGTCGGCGACGACGGTATCGATCTGCCAGATCTCTCGTTCGGTCGGTCCTTCTCCGAGCTCGAACTGGTATCGACACAGATCGGTTGCGACGTCGTCGGTCGTAGCCATCACGGTGCGGTCGCGGCCGGCGATGACAGTGATACACGCATGGTCCGCGCCCGGTATCAATTCGATCGCCGATTTCGCGACCGTGTCGAGGGTCTCGTCGAGCGATGTCCGAGCGCCTCTGAGATTTCGCGCCATCGTGGCCATCGACGCCATGATGGCAGCGGGCGCAGTTGCTCGCCGATTGATCAGGTCGCTGGATGGTTCGACGGCATCGGTACCGGGCATGATCGATTCTCCTCGTCGCGGGCGGTCGATACCGTCAGCTCCGAAAACTGCGGCGGTGTCCGCGATGCTGTCTGAACGCAACCGTCATTATAGCCGCGCCCCGGAGCCCACCGTTGGATCGAGTAGTACTGACCCCAACGAACCGACCCCGAGCGCAACCACCTCAGCCTGGTCCAGCACGCCGACCAGCCACCAGGCCGGCGCAGTTCGCGAGAGAGTCGATCCTCAGATTTCGAACACGTTCCAGCAGATACTGTTTCGCAACCGTTGGTCGTCTAGGACGAGTTCGCGGATTGCAGCTGGAAGCTGATCGCGCTGCCACTGACATTCGCGCCTACCAGCGTCGTCACTGTCCACTGTGGTGGCGGCAGCGCGAACGGCCTTGATCGCATAGGCGGCTGCCCCCAGCTCGTGTGCGGCGACGTGCGCTACGACGCCTGCTTGACCGGCCGCGTACGCAGCATGCCTAGCCGCCCCGCCGAGTGCACGCGCGGCGCCCATCGCGTGACCACCGGACGCCCGGGCGCCCATCATCGTGACATCGCCGCGCACCCAGGCTCGGGCACTCTCGATGGCGTCTCGAGGCCGCGAGTCCTCGGGCGCCGTCGACTCGAACAGGTGAAGGACATGTTCCGCGCACGACGCCGCCCACAGCGCGAGCAGATGATGGTCGGAGTCGGTCAGCGTCCCGCCGCGACGGATCGTGATGAAGCGATCGTCTCGCACTCCGGGCAAGATCATTCCCCGTGCCCCTTCTCCTGGCGGACTTCTTCCGAGACGAACGACTCTAACGCGTCGAGCCCGTGCAACGGGGGGTTCGAGCGCAGCTATGCTTCCGCGCATGAGTCTGAGCCACGACATCGCAGGCACGGGTCCGGTACTGATTCTGGTGCACGGCGTCGTACATCGTCGTCAAGCGTGGAACTCGGTTCTCGACCTGCTGACCCCGTATCGCACGGTGGTGACCGTCGATCTCCCCGGTCATGGCGAAACGGCAGCTCTCGCTCACAGCGACGCCGGCATCTCCGCCGCCCTGTTCGACGAGCTGGAGGCGTTCGTCGAGTCGGTCACGCCCGCAGGCACTCGTGCCCATATCGCGGGCAACTCCCTCGGCGGGTATCTCGCCCTCGGTCTTGCCGCGCGAGGCGTGGTCGCGTCGGCCACGGCGCTCTCACCCGCAGGCTTCTGGAACAGTCCCACCGACCAGGCTCGCAGTATGTTGACCTTCAAGACTCTTCGTCTACTCGCTCGCGGCATGGGTCGTCATGCCCCTGCGGCGATGCGCTACAGAGCGATTCGCTATCCAGCCCTGGCTGCTTTCTTCGCTCATCCGAGCCGCATTTCGTATGAGTCGGCAGTCGTCGACACGGCATCACTCACCACCAACGCGATGCTCGACACCGATCTCACCGAACAGTTCGCGTTCCCGCCCCTCACGCAACCAGCTGTTCCGGTGACGGTGGCCTGGGGGTCGCGCGACCTGGTGCTCCCCCAGTACCAACGGCACAACGTCCACAATGTCTTCCCGCATGCCCGCGTCATCAAGGTCCCCGGCGTCGGACATGTTCCGATGACGGACAACCCGGAACTGATCGCGTCCATCCTTCTGGCCGGAAGTGAACAAGCGTCCGTGTAGTTCTCGCCGCAGTTGCCCCTACCGTCGTCGTGACGACCGTCCGACAACGAGCTAGTCGGTGATCCCGCTGATCGCGGTGGCAGCCTCGTGTAGAACAGCTTTCAACGCGTCCACGGATGCTTCGTCGAACGATGCTCCCGGCATCGCCGAGTGCAGGGCGATCACGCCGGTGACCAATCCGAGCAGAACGGTCGCACGAACCTGCGGCTCGCCCCTGCTTCCCGATCGGTCGATATCAGAGGCCATGCGTGCGACCACCGAACGCAACGTTCGCCGCCGCAGTTCGGCCGTCGACTCGTCGTTCGTCGCCTCTCGAATGAAGAGCAGAAGGGGGTGCTCGTGACCGAACTCGGGCCAGGCGTCCGGGCGCAACCCGTCGAGCAGACTGTTCACCAACATATTTGGATGAGCAGCACCCTCTGCCGTGTCGCCTCCCTCTAGATCCTCCGCGGTCGCTGCCAGCACGGCGGCCAGCAGGCCGTCCTTCGAACCGAAGTAACGACTGATGAGCGATACGTTCACACCAGCGTCGGAGGCTACGTCGCGCACCGTCGTGCGTTCGAATCCGACAACGGTGAATCGCCTCTTGGCTGCCTTCACCAAGCTGGCTCGCGTCGCGTCCGCATTGCGCTCCCGCCCAGCGGCCGGAAGTGACTCGCCATCTTCATGTAAACGCATGTTGACCACAATGCCACACACGGCTACCGTTTATGTAAACATCCGTTTGCCTAGTATCGAGGTCTGCACATTGAGTAACACCACCGACAGCCCCTCGACGCACACCAGCGTCCCGGTCTGGCGCGCGAACATCGAAATCTTTGCCATCGGACTGGGCGCGCTGATGGCGGCGCTGGCACAGACCTTGATTCTTCCCGTATTGCCGGTGATCTCGAAGGATCTCGGCGCCTCCACCACCCAGGCGCAATGGCTGCTCACCTCGACACTGCTCGTCGGTGCGGCCGCAGTGCCCGTCATCAGCCGACTCGCGGACATGTACGGACGGCGGCCCATGCTCATCGTTGCTCTCGGCGCACTCGTCGTGGGCTCCGTAGTGGCTGCACTGACGGACAATATCGCGGTGATGATCGCAGGCCGCGCACTGACCGGTCTGTCCGGAGCGGCGATCCCGCTCGGCATCAGCCTCCTCGTCGCCGTGCTCCCCGACGCACGCAAAGGCTCCGCCGTCGCTCTCGTGAGTGCGATGCTCGGCGTCGGAGGCGCTCTCGGGTTGCCGTTGGCCGGCCTGGTCGCCGACAACTTCGACTACCGCATTCTCTACTGGATCGGCGCGATCGGCGCAGTCCTCAGCATCGGCATGATTCTCGCGTTCGTCGGTAACCCACGCGGAACACGCACGGGCACCATCGACTTGCCCGGCGTTGCACTGCTTGTCGGCGGTCTGGTCTCGCTCGTGTTGCCACTGTCGCAGGGTTCGTCCTGGGGTTGGGGATCTTCGAAGACGATCGGCCTGCTCGCTCTGTCGGTCGTCTTGCTGGCCGCGCTCGTATTCGTCGAGAAGCGCACCAGTAACCCACTGGTCGATATGCACGCACTGTCCAATCCGCCTGTCGCGATCACCAACATCGCATCCGTCTTCGTCGGATTCGCTCTCTTCGCAAGCTTCGTCGGCACTGCGAACTACGTGCAGGCACCCGAAATCAGCGGATACGGTTTCGGCTCGTCGGTTCTCGTGGCCGGCCTGTGCCTGCTCCCGAGTGGCATCCTGATGCTCGTACTTGCACCCGTCGCGGCGCAGTTGATCAAAAAATGGGGCGGTGGATACGTCCTGGCCGCGGGCGGACTCGTCATTGCTGCCGGTCTCGTCGTGCGGATATTCGCGACTGGTGCACTGTGGCAGATCGTCCTCGGAGCAACCATCGTCGGTGCGGGCACAGGCATCGCCTATGCCTGCTTGCCGACGCTGATCAACGTCCACACTCCGGCTGCGGATCTCGCCGCAGCCAACGGAATCAACTCGCTCGCCCGGTCCATGGGCAGCACCCTCGCCAGCGCGGTCGGCGGTAGCCTTCTGGCAGCCATCACCGTCACCGTAGGCGGCACCGACATTCCCTCGCTCGGTGCCTACCGCGTCCTGTTCGTCATCTGCGCGGTGGCAGCAGTACTCGCCGCCGTCGCAGGAATCGCCATCTCGAAGATGACTGCTGTTTCGCACAACCACGAACTACAGAACGTCTGACGCAGCAAAGACGAACAAGAGGAGTAATTCCGGTGGGGTTGCAGATCTTTCGTCAGGGTGAGTGTCGGTCCCCGCGGACTGCGACGTTGTCCGTTCGGGCCCACGACGCCAAGAGCTGCAATCTTTCGGCCGACGGTGACCCTGGTTCGGCGGTGTAGATCAGCATGACGTATCCCGGTTCCGCGGTGACGTACAACTCTTCGTAGGCGAGAGCAATCTCGCCGACTACCGGATGGTTGAAGCGCTTGGTCCCCGTGCCGTGCGTTCTGACATCGTGCGCCGCCCACAGTGTTCGAAATACTTCACTTCGCGTGGACAATTCACCGACAAGGTCCTGCAGTCCCCGATCGTGAGGATCGCGGCCCGCTTCCGAGCGCATGATCGCGACACACATCTCCGAGAAAAGCGTCCAATCCGGGAAGAAGTCATGCGACGCCGGGTCGAGAAACTGAAACCGCGCCATGTTGGGAATCCGTCCACCGTCACCGATGATCGGAGAGAAGAACGCACGGCCCAGCTCATTGACGGCAATGATGTCCTGCCGCGAATTCCGCACGAAGGCAACAGCATCGGTGATCGCATCCAACGCCCAGTGCAGACTCGGACGTGCCGCGACGGCTTTCGAGGAACGGCGGCGCGGACGCCCTGACACCGGGATACCATCTGCCGCCCGAGCCAGATCGAACAAATGAGCCCGTTCGGTATCGTCGAGCTGCAGTGCGCCGGCGAGGGCATCGAGCACAGACGAGGACGCTCCGCCGAGCGCGCCGCGCTCGAGCTTGGAGTAATACTCGACACTCACGCCCGCGAGTGACGCTACCTCCGAACGCCGAAGTCCGTGTACCCGGCGATTGGGGCCCGCAGGCAGCCCTGCCTGCTCAGGCGTGATTTTCGCCCGCCTCGTCGTCAGGAATTCGCGGACCTCGGCCTTGTTGTCCATGTTTCGAAGGATAGGGCCAACGTCGCGAACAAGGGGTGCTCTGCTGGTACACCCTCTGTCAGAGACTTCCTCGAATCTCGCGAGCGGTGTTGACTGCATTCATGCCCACTACAGTGAAGGCGTACGCCGCCACCGCCCGTGACCAGCCGTTGACGCCCACCACCATCGAGCGCCGCGACGTCGGACCACAGGATGTCCGGATCGATATCAAGTTCGCCGGTATCTGCCATTCGGACATTCACACCGCACGCGGTGAGTGGGGTGAGGTCGCGTACCCCTTGGTCGTCGGTCACGAAATCGCCGGAACGGTTGCCGAGATCGGCTCCAACGTAACGAAGTACGCGATAGGCGACCGCGTTGGAGTCGGCTGCATGGTCAACTCCTGCGGAGAGTGCGCCCAGTGCCTCAAAGGTCTTCAGCAGTACTGTCTCGTCGGAAACGTCGGAACCTACGCCGCGCTCGACCGTGACGGTACGACCACTCAGGGCGGTTACTCCCAGCAGGTAGTGGTGACCGAGAACTTCGTAGTCCGCATCCCGGAGGGCATCGCTCTCGACGCAGCAGCTCCACTGCTGTGCGCAGGCATCACCACCTACTCCCCGCTTCGGCACTGGAATGCAGGCCCCGGCAAGAAGGTCGCGGTCGTCGGAATGGGCGGACTCGGCCACATGGCCGTCAAACTCGCGCACGCCATGGGCGCCGAGGTCACCGTGCTGTCCCAGTCACTGAAGAAGCAGGAAGACGGCATCCGCTTGGGTGCCGATCATTACTACGCGACCAGCGATCCCGACACGTTCACTGCACTCGCGGGCACCTTCGACCTGATCATCAACACCGTCAGTGCCTCGATCGACCTGGACGCTCACCTGTCCTTGCTCGACGTGGACGGCGCATTGGTCAATGTCGGCGCACCCCCCGAACCGCTTCCCGTACAGATCTTTTCGCTGATCGGATCCCGTCGGACGTTCGCCGGCTCCGCCATCGGATCGATCGGTGAGACGCAGGAAATGCTGGACTTCTGCGCCGAACACGGCTTGGGAGCCGAGATCGAGGTCATCAGCGCAGACAAGGTCAACGATGCATGGGAGCGCGTACTCGCCTCCGATGTGCGGTACCGGTTCGTCATCGATACCGCGTCTCTGGCCTGACCGTAACTCGACCACCGAGGAGTCTTACCCAATGACGACGATTGCAATAGTCGGAGCAGGTTCCGGCCTGGGCGCCTCGGTGGCACGCAGGTTCGGGCACGAGGGGTTCTCGATCGCGCTGATGTCGCGGACCCAGGCGAACGTGGATCGTCTGGCGGACGAACTGTCTGCTGACGGCATCACCGCGCGCGGTTACGTCGCCAACACCCGCGACATCGAGTCCGTCAGCCGTGCCCTCGCAGCCGCCGCCGGAGACTTGGGACCGATCGAGGTGCTGCAGTACAGCCCCATCCCCGCACCCGAGTTTCTTCGCCCGGTACTGGACACCAGCGTCGGGGATTTGACCGGTGCCATCGAATTTTCGGTGTACGGGTCGGTCACCGCGTGCCAGCAGGTCCTTCCTGCGATGACCGAGCGTAGATCCGGAACGATCCTGCTGGTCAACGGGTCGAGCGGTGCTCATCCCAACGGCAATGTCGCAGGAACGTCGGTTGCCTTCGCCGCCGAATCAGCTTACGGGGCAATGCTTCACGACGCCGTCGCCGAGCAGGGCGTCCACGTCGGCCAGCTAATAATCCCGGGCGCAATCGGCGGCGGAGATCCGCTGTACGCGCCCGACGCACTGGCCGATCGCCTGTGGGCGATGCACACCGATCGCGGTTCGTTCCGCGTTACCGTCGGCGCTGAGCAGGACTGACGACGTACTCGGCGCGCTGGGAGGTGTCGATCTGTCTCCTCCCACCGTGGCCCCGCTAGTCGCAGGAATCCCGCCAGTCCAGGGGTTCCCGTCGGTGCAGGACTTGCTCAGTTTGCTCAACGTGCGCTGAGCAGTAGTTTTGTCTGTTCTGCTCTGTTCATCGCTCCGAGTGCCGTCGAGCGATGGCATGGGTACGAAAGGGTATGGGCGCGATCTCTTCTCGCGGCGCCTCTCCTCGTGGTGTCTCCGCGATTACGTGACGCCGACAGTTCCGGCCGACTAGAGCTCTTGCGGAATACTGTGCATCAACAATGTGGCGGCATCGAGCACCTGATCGCGATCGAAGGTGAGGCGGTATCGGTACGTGCGCAACCCATCGGGGTTTTCGCCGAGGTCGAGCGCGATCAGCGCGGCGTTGAACAGCGGGTCCACTACGATCACCGATCGCTCGAGAGCCAACGGTTCCTGCACATCGACATCGACCGTGCGGTAACTGACAACGGCTTCCATCGGACGCCCGAACACAACGGTGAGTGCGCTGACGGTGGAAAGTCTCGCGAACGCCGCATGCCGAGCAGCCGACGGAATTGTCGAGTAGGGCACCGTGACGAGTACGACGGCAGTCGGTCCCATCGACGCAGCCCGATCCAGGAGATCGTCCTCGAGGGTTTCGAGTAAAGATTCGTCGATGCTCTTCACGGCGCCGCGGCTCTGATCGAGCCCGAACGGCGTGACAGCGGTCGGGGCTCGGACCGTCATCGCGGGCGCGGCGAGCTGCCTGACCGGTAGGCGGTCGACGGCTTCGAACTTCGGCAACGCCGCTGGAGGACCGTAGAACCAGCCCTGACCCCATCTGGCACCCAAGTACTGCGCACGGCGTTCGTGGGTCTCGTTCTCGATGCCTTCGGCGACGATCACCGCGCCGGTGCGTTCGGACTCTGCAGCGACGGCCGACAAGATTGCCGCAGTCTCCGCCGTGGTGCGTTGGTGGACGAGTCGCATGTCCAACTTGATGATGTCAGGACGCAGTAGCGCGAGCATAGCCAGACTCGACGAGTCGGCCCCCACGTCGTCCACGGCGATCCGCCACCCCCTGTCGCGGGCATGAAGCGCAGCGCGAAGCAGCCCCGCAGGATTCTTCATCAGGTGACGTTCGGTGATCTCGACGACGATCGACAACCTCGCTGCATCCGCCAGAACCGGCCGAGCGTACGCAGGCGGAGGCGCGTCGAGCGCTCGCGGTTCGGCATTGACGAACAAGGCGAGCTCGCGTGGCAGGTTGCCGACAAGCGCACCGGTCAGGGCCGACACTCTGCATTGCCAGTCGAAGTCGATCGTCGCATCGCATCGAGCCGCTGCGGCGAACATCTCTCCTGGCGAAGCCCAAACGCTCCCGGCCGCGGGCCTGACCAGCGCCTCGAAACCGACGAGCGCTCCTGAACCGAACTCGACGACGGGCTGGTACGCGGATTCGATCGGTCCAGGCGCGCCAAGCCGGTGCGCAAAGGGGTTCACAGCGTGCCTTCCGCTCATCGACGCGTCAGTTCCCCACCCGTGCCCATCTTGCCCGCACGAGCTCATGGGTTGCACATCGACTCCACGACTACGCAGGACCGGTGCGGCGCTAGAGTCGAGACCGCAGAGACGACGCGTATGGATGGAGTGAAGACGATGGCAGGTCAGGACCCGTCGCCGATCCGCTCAGAGCACTTCTTCGCCGGACGCTATCGACTAGAGAGAGTGCTCGGCAGAGGTGGGGCAGCCGACGTCTTCCGCGCCGAGGATCAACTTCTCGGGCGGAGTGTGGCGGTGAAGATATTCCGACGTTCCGAGCACGTGCCGCACGAGGAGCAACGCATCGACGCCGAGATGCGAACGTTGGCTTCGTTGTCGCACCCGGGCTTGGTGACGCTGTTCGATGCAGGACTCGCACCCGACAGTTCGGGACTGGACGTGCGATACCTGGTCATGGAGTTGGTCGAAGGTCCGACGCTCGGCGCATTTCGCAATCAGCGGTCACTGCCACTCGCTGTTGCTGCTCGTGTAGGACGCGAACTCGCCGACTCGCTCTCCTACATCCACAGTGAAGGTGTGATCCACCGAGACATCAAGCCCGCCAACGTCCTGATCACCGAGGGCTCGGACAGCTTGACCAAACTCACCGATTTTGGAATTGCCCGAGTTGTCGACGCCGACCGTCTGACAGCGCACGGATCCGCGGTGGGCACCGCCCATTACCTCAGCCCCGAGCAGGCTACCGGCGCCGTCGCCGGACCTGCCTCCGACGTCTATTCACTCGGACTGGTCTTGATCGAATGTCTCAGCGGCCGAATGGCATTCGAGGGAAGTGCGACTGCTGCCGCCCTCGCCCGATTGCACCGAGACCCCGAGGTTCCTGCAGAACACGGTGAAGGCTGGGCGTCACTGCTGACCAGCATGACCGCACGACGACCGCTGGACCGCCCATCTGCACTGGAGGTCTCGGATCGACTCCGTACTCTGGCGGACGCCGGATCGCCCGCGATCGGGACTGCGGTCTTGGCAACAAACCCTTCACCGGTCGGACTCGACGAGATGGACACGGTGACGGTTCGTCGCCCGGTCACTCGATGGGCGCTGATCCTGGGCGCATTGGGCACGATCTTCATTGCTGCACTGATCCTGTGGGGTATCACGCTCTCGCAAGGTCAATCGGGCGAGCAGACCAGCCCTCCTGCTGGATCCACTGCCTCGACTGCCGTTCCCATCAACCCCGAGGTGTCGATCACTCCTCCCCTCGACCAGATTCCCTCCCCCACTGCTCCACTGGTCGAAGCACCAGCCCCGGTCCCGACCGACCCCTCGGCGAAGGAGAAGGCACCACGGGGCGCACCAGGGAACAACGGCAACGGCAACTCGAATGGGAACAACGGCAACGGCAACGGCAAAGGCAACAACTGATGCTCAGGGTCACTGGATGTGCGGACAAGCCGCGATGACACCGCATGGGCTACGCCGCGAACTCGGTACGACCGATGCCGTGGTGATCGGCCTCAGCGCAATGATCGGGGCCGGAATTTTCGTCGCGCTGGCACCCGCCGCTCGGGCTGCGGGATCGGGGCTGATGATTGCCCTGGCGGTCGCCGCTGTCGTCGCCTATTGCAACGCAACATCATCGGCTCGACTGGCAGCGCTCTACCCGGCGTCGGGTGGCACCTATGTGTACGGCCGCGAGCGGCTCGGAAATTTTTGGGGTTACCTCGCAGGGTGGGGGTTCGTCGTCGGCAAGACTGCATCGTGCGCTGCCATGGCATTGACGGTCGGGGTGTACGTGTGGCCTGGCCACGCACATGCAGTGGCCGCAGTCACGGTCGCCGCGCTCACTGCGCTGAACTACGTCGGGATACAGAGGTCTGCCTGGTTGGCTCGCAGCATCGTGGCTGTCGTGATCACCATCCTGGTGATCGTCGTCGTGACGTCGACCATCTCGCCGAAATCGTTGGAGTGGTCGGCGAGCGCCGGCCCCGAGGTGTCGGTGACCGGTGTCCTTCAGGCCGCAGGCCTGTTGTTCTTCGCCTTTGCCGGCTACGCCCGAATCGCCACCCTCGGTGAGGAGGTACGCGATCCATCTCGCACCATTCCCCGGGCCATTCCGCTCGCTCTGGCGATCACACTCATTCTGTATGCCGCCACAGCGGCGGCACTACTGTGGATTCTCGGGCCGAGTGCGATGGGCTCTTCTGTTGCGCCGGTGACCGACGCGGCGCGCGCCACGGGCCTTCGATGGTTGGTGCCGACCGTAGGTGTTGCCGCTGCCGCTGCGGCGGTCGGATCTTTGCTGGCTTTGATCCTCGGGGTGTCGCGTACGACATTCGCGATGGCCAGAGACCACCATCTACCGCACCGATTGGCATCGATACATCCTCGGTTCGGGAGCCCGTACCGTGCCGAACTGGTTGTAGGAGCAGTTGTTACCGGGCTGGCAGCAACCGTCGATGTCGGTGACGCGATCGGGTTTTCTTCCTTCGCGGTTCTGGTGTATTACGCCATCGCCAATGTCTCGGCCTGGACGCTCACCACGACCGAAGGCCGACCTGCGCGCATCGTCCCGGCAGTAGGACTTCTCGGATGCGTCACCCTCGCGCTGGCTCTGCCTTTACCCTCCACGATCGCAGGCATCGGCGTTCTGGCCGCAGGCGCGATCACATATCGAGTGAGAATGTCCTGGCGCACCCGATCATCGACCGACACCACGGACGAATCCACTTCTGGCTCATAGATATCCGTCTGAGCCTCGATCACGCGGTTGATTGCGCGTACCCGCACCCCGATGTTCCAACCAGGGGTTCATCACTGCATGTAGTGTAGCTACTACATGCGATGTAGTAGCTACATAGCGGAATGATGCAGCCGTCGGGGAAGGTCGGTGCCACATGTCGAGTTTTGCTGCCATTACGACGACGTCCGCCCAGCGCGATATCTGGTATGCCCAGAATCTCTCCCCCGCCGTACCGTTCACAATTGCCCACTACGTCGATCTGGTCGGAGAAGTGGACCTGCAGGTTCTCGCACACTGTGCGGACCGAGCTCATCGCGAGTTCGGGTCGACCACCGTGCGGTTCGTCGACAACGACGGCGCCCCGGAGCAGCGGCGGGCCGCGGGGCGACTGTCCGTATCGGTCGTCGACCTCAGGTCCGAAGCCGACCCGGAAGCCGAAGCTCACCGGTGGATGGGTGATGATTGCCTGACGCCTTGCGCGCTCGATTCGCCGTGCTTGGTCACCGCAGCAATCCTGCGCATTACCGACCACCGGTGCTTCTGGTACACCAGAGCCCATCACATCGTCCTCGACGGTTACGGATCGATGATGGTGCTCCGGCGAACCGCCGAGCTATTTCTCGCCGCAACCACCGGAACGACACCAGATCCGGTCGATCCGATGAGTCCCGTCGACACTCTGACGGCAGACGCCAAATACACGGCGTCGACGCGTTACGAGCGAGACAAGCACTACTGGGCGAACATCATGAACGAGGTCGAATCGCAGACGTCCCTAGCCGGACGCTCCGCGCCGCCCGCTGCACACTGTCATCGCGTCAGCGGGACCATCCCGAACTCCGCTGTGCCCGAGTCGGATCGATGGATCGAGCGTGGAACCAAAACATCGACGGTGATGGTCGCAGCTTTTGCCGCTTTCCACGCCCGAATGACAGACACACCCGACACGACCCTGGCGCTTCCCTTGGCAGGAAGACCCACCGCCCGTCTACGGCAATCCGGTGGCACACATTCCACCGTGGTACCGCTTCCACTACCGGGAATCGGAACAACCACCGTCGACGGCGCAGTCAAACTCACCGAAGTCGCCGTTACAGGAGCCCTCCGGCACCAACTCTTTCAGTCCGCATACGGATCCGACGACGTCCACGATCGCGGACCCGTCGTCAACCTCATGCTGTTCGACGACCGCGTACCACTGGGGCCCGTCGACGGCACCCTGCACATCCTCACGACAGGTCCGGTAGCCGACATAGCGCTCGACATCCACCAGGGGCGCTCGGATGAGCAGTGGGGCTGGGAGTTCGAAGCCAATCCAGCCCTGTACTCCCCCGACGATCTCGATCTGCTCGCCCAGCGGTTCGTACATTTTCTTCATCAGTTCCTGCGTCCGGACGACCACGATACAAATATTGCCGAGCTCGAGCTCGAGCTCCCCGACCGCGCCAGCCCTCCCGTGCAGTCCGGGCGTCCTGCGACCGAAACTTCGACGCTGCCCGGTCTGCTCGTTCGACGTTGCAGCGATCGTGCACATTGTCCCGCAGTGCGATACAACGGCAGCGAGATCTCGTACAGCGAACTCGACAGAGAATCGAATTCCCTCGCCGGCGCACTCGCTGCCCACGGAATCCGGACCGGCGATACCGTCGCTGTGATGGTCCCGCGGTCCATCGATTCGGTGGTCGCATTCTGGGCGGTCGCACGATCGGGCGCTACCTACCTCCCGATAGACTCGAACTTCCCTCCCGCGCGAATCGAGTACATCCTCGCGGATTCCGCGGCGAAGTTGGCGCTGTGCATCGACTCGACGCACACGAGTGCGGGTGCAGTCACCACCCTGAGAGTCGACGACGCCGGCAATCGCCGGCACGGGGATGCGCTGACTGCCCAAATCGCCCCGAACGATTCCGCGTACGTCATCTACACCTCGGGTACCACCGGTGCCCCCAAAGGCGTGTCGGTCACTCATGCCGGGCTCGGCCCACTCGTCGCCCACATGGACGACGTATATCGACTGAGTACGGAGTCGCGAATACTGCACTGTGCATCAACGAGTTTCGATACGTCCCTGGTAGAAATGCTCGCCGCCGCAACCGCAGGATGCACCCTGGTGGTGCCGCCAACCGAGATCGCCGGTGGGCGAGAACTGACTTCTACGATGGCGCACGAAGGTGTGACTCACTTGTTTGCGACTCCATCGGTACTCGCCACTCTCGCGCCGGCTTCACTCGCCGATCTCGCGGTCGTCATCAGCGGTGGCGAACCGTGCCCACAGCAACTGGCAGACGCGGTGAGTGAACACGTGGCCCTGTTCAATGCCTACGGTCCCACCGAAACCACCTGCAGCGTGACGATGACCGGCGCGCTGACACCCGGAGAATCGGTCACCATCGGCACGCCGATGCGCGGTGTCGACACGATGGTGTTGGACCGCAGTCTGCGGCCTCGACCTGTTGGAACACTGGGCGAGCTCTACATTTCGGCCGCTGCGGTGGCCCGTGGATATGTGGGACGACCGAAAGAGACCGCCTCTCGATTCGTCGCTGCGCCGTTCGGCCGACCTGGCCACCGCATGTACCGGACCGGAGATGTCGTTAGGCGGCGCGTAGACGGCACTCTCGACTACGTCGGCCGCGGTGATGCGCAGGTGAAACTGCGCGGTATCCGAATCGAACCGGCAGAAGTCGATGCCGCACTGTGCACCTTCGGGCCGGTGCAACAGTCGATCACAACCATTGTCGAACCACGCGAGGGTCATTCGGTGCTCGTATCGTACGTGGTCGCGGCTCCGCATACGTCGATAGATCCCGTTGCGGTGCGCACCTTCGTTGCCGCACTGCTGCCGGCGTACATGGTCCCGGCGACAGTGACTGTGCTCGATTGCGTACCGCTGACTCCGAACGGAAAGGTGGACATGCGGGCATTGCCCTCACCGACAACGGCATTCGAAATGTCGTCCGTGCACGCCGCGCCTCGCGGGCAGACGGAAGTCGCGCTTGCCGAGATCTTCACCGCAGTCCTCGCCCTGGATTCGATCGACGCGAACATTTCCTTCTTCGATCTCGGCGGCAATTCGCTTGCTGCTACGAGAGTCGTAGGACAGATCAACGCTTGTTTGCACGTATCGGTTGCAGTCCGCGACCTCGTAGCGCATCCGACCATTCGTTCTCTCGCGGCGACGCTCGAATACGCGGACGCCGCGATCACACGGCCGGTGCCCGGTAGCTCCGACGGCGTTGCGGTGATACCCCTCGCACCGCCACAGGCACACTTGGACAGAACTACCGACGTTGCGCTCTACAACCTGCCGTTCACCATCGAGGTGAGCGCCCCGGTGAACGTGGGTGCACTCGAACTCGCACTTCGCGACGTCATCGAGCGTCACCGGACGCTCCGTACTGTCTACGCGGATTCGCAATGGGGGCCGCGGCAGATCGTACGACCGATGGATGTGGCCGACATCCCGGTCGTCGAATACGCCGACATGGATTCGCTTCTTGCCATGCTGCACAGAGGCTTCGACGTTTCTTCCGATCTTCCGATTCGTATCGGATACACCCGCGGCGCCACGACACACATCGTCGGTTGCACGATCCACCACATCGCGGCCGACGGGTGGTCACTCGGTGTGCTGGCCCGCGACATACTGGGGGCCTACCTCGCGCGCGTCGACGGAGCCGCGCCCGCGTGGACAGAGCTCCCGCTTCACTACGCCGACTATGCAGTGTGGGCAAACGCAGCCACATACGATTCCGACGTCGAATACTGGCGCCGCGAACTCGCAGGTTGTCCGAGCGAGTTGCCGCTTCCCTTCGATCGGGAGCGACCCTCCGTCGCGAGTCTTCGTGCCGGGCGTAGGCAGGCATACATCGAGGACTATGCAGTGCAGAAGTTGACCGATGTAGGGGCACGCGTCGGAGCGGGATTGTTCACTGCTGTCCGCGCTGCCTTGGTCATCACTCTTGCCCGGCTCACCTCCAGCACCGACATCGTCATCGGGACCCCGACTGCCGGCCGGACGGATCCGATGCTCGACGACCTCGTCGGCATGTTCGTCAACACCCTGGCGATGAGGACCGACATCTCCGGCGCGGAGTACATGACGGATGTCGTTCGTCTGTGCCACGACACCGAGGTTCGCGCGCTGGACCATTCCGGCGTGCAGTTCGAGGAACTTGTCGGCGTCCTCGAGCCTGCACGCCCCAGTTGGGCACATCCGTTCTTCCAGGTTGCGCTGTCCTACGACACATTCGTTCCGATGCACCTCGACACAGCCGATCTGATCGCCGCAATTGTGCCGCGGCCGGTGGACGTCGCTCGGTGCGACATCCATGTTCATGTCGCTGCCGTTCATGTCGCTGCCGTTCATGTTGCTGCCGAACCCTCGTCAGCAGGGATCTCAGCGCTGAACATCGACGTCGTGTACTCCCACGATGTGTTCGAAGACTCCACTGTCGCGGCGTTCACCGACAGTTTTCTCGGCGTCGTATCGGAGCTGTGTACCGACCCATCTGCCCGATGGGCGATCTCGCCGAACAACCAGGAGCGTTGATGTCGACATTCGATGGACTTCCCGTCCATATACTGCTGGTCCATGCAATTGTCGTGCTGGCACCGCTGACTGCGTTGCTCGAAATTGTCTGCGCCGTATGGCGTCCCGCTCGGCAACGCCTCGTCTGGCTCGTGTTGGCGCTCGCTGTGTCCACCATGATTCTCACACCGATCACCACCGATGCAGGCGAATGGCTGGAAAGGCACATCCCCTCGACGGAGGCGCTGAGAACCCACACCGAACTGGGCGACTGGATGATCTATTTCGCTGCCGGACTTCTACTCGTTGCAGTTGCTCTGACGGCGCTGCACATTACTGAATCTCGATCGACCGGCCGGCGCACGATAACAACCGTCGTCGTGGCGATCGCGGCAGTGGTCATCGGCGTGGGCTCCACCATCGGGGTGTACCGCATCGGCGAGTCGGGGGCCGAAGCAGTATGGGGCGACACCGAATACACCCAGCAAGCACCGGATGAATAGCGGCTAGCGGAAGACGGACGTCGGAGGTTCCCCCCACTCGGGGCTCACGACGTCTTGCACCACATCGAACAATCCAACCGAAACCACGCTCAGCGCTACGACGAACAACGCGATAACGAGCACCACCGAACGCTTCTGGGGCGGCGGAACGGGACCTGCCAGCGCTCGAACCCGTTCCACGATGTCACCTCCCGAACCTCCGGGTAGGTCCGTCGCGGACATTCTTCGATGCGCACTGTGCAGCAATGCAACTCGGGCGATGGCCTCTAGCACGACCTGGCGATCACCCAGGGCAGCGAATTCGTCGGCCTGCCGCTCCGCGGCTCTCCGGACAATTACTGCGAGAGACCGTAGCAGCGGGTTCATCTCGGCGGAGACCTCGGCGGATTGAATCCAGAAATGATGACGGAACCGGAGGTGTGCCCTCTCGTGTGCCACGACAGCCGCGACCTGTTGCTCGTCGAGCGCCTCGATCAAGGCCGACGTCACCATCACGACGCCGCCTGCGGACGGCGAGGCGAAGGCGTCGGGCACATCGTCGTCGATGACAACGACATCGCTCACCGACGATCGCATTCGAGTGAACGCGGCCGCTGCTCGGGCACTCGAGAACACCCTGGCGCCGTGCAACACCACACGGCACAGCCGCCACACGAGCACCGCAAGAACGAAGGCTCCTAGTACCCGTAGCCAGGGCACGGGCTGAGAGACGAGTACAGCACCCACCGCGGCTGCTGATGACGCAACAGCAAACGCGGTTACCAACGCCAACACCGGAACGACGAACACCGTTGCCGCGGGGGTCAGGCTGCGACTCAGGATCGGCCGGGCAGGCCATAACGCGATACAGAGAATCCACGGCGTGAGGGCAACGAGGAGAAAGCCCGTCAAGACGGTTTCTCCGAACGTGACGAAGACAGCAATTCGCGCAGCGTGGCCTCGTCCTCGGACCCGAGTGCGGCGACGAAGTTCGCCAACACCTCGGCCCTGGCAACCTTGCTGTCGAGTTCGGTGTGCATGCGGAGCGCTGCTTTCAGTGCAGGAAGCGACTCGGCGGGCGCAGCCAGCGAATAAACGAACGACCTGCCCTGCCGCTCCCTTGTCAGCAACCCTTTACGAGAGAGACGTACCAGCGCCGTCATCACGGTCGTGTGAGCCAGCGTCTCGTCCAATGCCGAACGGACCTCGGCCACGGAGAGCCCGTCGTGCCCGCTCAGAACGGACACGATCGCGCTTTCGAGTTCGCCTGCCGCTCGTCGCACAGCGCACTCCTTCAGGTAAGCCCATTTGTTCGTCTACAGGTTCGTCTACCTAATTGATACTACGACCGGTGCAGCACGAACTCGGGGTTGGACAGCCTCGCATTGCTGGCGGAACCCCCTTATCGGAACCTAACGTTGTCAGCATGAACGACTCGCAAGATGAGGTTCTCGACGCAACCGCGATCCACGATGGTGAGCCACACGGTGGCAGCATCGCGTCCCGACTGAATTGGCTGCGCGCGGGTGTGCTGGGCGCCAACGACGGAATCGTCTCCACCGCAGGACTTGTCGTCGGCGTCGCAGCCGTCACCTCCGAGCGGGGCTCGATCCTGACCGCGGGCGTTGCAGGACTCGTGGCAGGCGCAGTGTCGATGGCTCTCGGCGAATACGTGTCGGTGAGCACACAGCGAGACAGTGAAAGGTCACTTCTGGCCAAGGAAGAGGCCGAGTTGCGTGACTATCCGGAGGCCGAACTAGCGGAATTGGCCGCAATCTACGAGAGCAAAGGACTCAGCAGCGCGACCGCGCTCACCGTCGCAAGCGAACTCACCGAACACGATGCGTTCGCTGCGCACGTCGACGCCGAGTTACGCCTCGATCCGGACGATCTGACAAGCCCGATACAGGCTGCCCTGTCGTCGGCCTTGTCGTTTACCATCGGCGCTGCTCTGCCCCTGATCGCAATACTCGCACCACCCGCGGCAGCTCGAATCCCCACCACGTTTGTCGCAGTCCTCCTTGCCCTCGCCTTGACCGGCCAGATCAGCGCACGTCTTGGCGGTTCCAACCCCGCCCGCGCGATGGCCCGCATCGTGATCGGCGGGGCAGTGGCAATGATCGTGACGTACGCAATCGGGCAGTTGCTGGGAGTCGCCGGGGTATAAATCTGGTCGCCGGGTACCTGCGCAGCAATGCTGCACTCGACAGCCGGACGACTCACAGCAAGCATGCAGTCTGTTCACAGTGTCCGCGCAGCCGCGTCCACCACTATTCAGAGCTATGACCGATCTGATGCCACCAGAACCCTCGTTGCGTTCTCGATCAGAGTCGAGCACAGGCATCCGCGTGGTGCCCCGATGGTGGCGGGATACCTCCGTAGTTGCCGGCTGGGCCGTTCTGCTGTTCGTGACCGCTTCATGGATCGGGGACGGCGGGATCCGAGACCTGTTCGCAGGCCCCAGTGACGCGCTGACCTCTGCCGGCCGGCTCAGCGGACTCATCGCCTCTGCACTTCTCCTGTTGCAAGTGTTTTTGATGGCCCGGGTGCCCTGGATTGAACGAACCTGGGGCCAGGATGAATTGACACGCCTGCATCGGGTGGTCGGCTTCACGTCCTTCACACTCATGCTCGCGCACATCGGACTGATCACCCTCGGGTATGCCGCTGCCGATCCGAGCCAGATTTGGGCCACGATCGTCGATCTCACCGCGAACTATCCCGGTGTGCTGCTAGCCCTGGCTGGAACTCTTGCGCTGATACTCGTGGTGGTCACCTCGGCCCGGGCTGCGCGCCGACGCCTGCGCTACGAGTCGTGGCATCTGATTCACCTCTATGCGTATCTGGGCACCGGGCTCGCGCTTCCCCACCAGCTGTGGTCCGGCGAGGACTTCTTGAAATCGACTGCTGCGACCGTCTTCTGGTGGACCCTCTACGTCGTATGTGCAGGATCGGTCGTTCTGTGGCGGATCGCGCTTCCCCTGTGGCGGTCGCTGCGCGCGAACATCCGCGTTCTCGACGTTCACCGCGAACCTGGCGATGTCCTCACCGTTACCGTCGCCGGACCTGGCGTCGAACATCTCCGAGCCCAGGGCGGACAGTTCTTTCAGTGGCGATTCCTGAACGGCGCCGGCTGGACCGAAGCCCATCCGTACTCGTTGTCCGCAGCTCCCAGCGACACGAAACTGAGATTCACCGCGGCCATCGTCGGAGACGGCACAGCGGCCCTCACGACTCTGAAGCCGGGAACTCGCGTTCTCGTCGAGGGACCCTACGGCCGCATGCATCCCGGCACCCGAACGTGCGCCAAGTCGCTGTTGATCGGCGCAGGTATCGGCATCACCCCGATGCGCGCCTTACTCGAGTCACTTCCCCAACGCCCTGGCGATGTGATGGTGATTCACCGTGTACGAACTGTCGAAGACGCCGTACTGCGGCGTGAAATCGACAATCTTGCACACGAACGTGGCGCCGAGTATCGAATAGTCGAAGGCCACCGCATCCGAGACCGCAACAGTTGGTTGCCGCAGCATGCCCAGAGCTGGGACGACACGGGCGCACTGCTCTACATGTGCCCCGACGTTGCCGAACGAGACGTCTTCATCTGCGGGCCGGGCCCATGGGCCCGGGCCGTACGGCGAGCTGTCAAGGGCGCCGGAACTCCCGACGAACGAATTCACACCGAATCCTTCGAACTCTGAAAGACGATCATGCGCCGAATCACGACGTGGCTTCTGACCACAATGTCCGCGGTGGTGCTGTTGTTCAGCTACCACACTTCGACCAGCGGACCCACCCCGACTATCGCGCTCTTTTCTGAAATACCCTCCGTGCCTGCGCCTTCGACGACCGCACCGTCGACAGTCACCGCCGCTGGATCACCCCCGTCAACGGACACGACGACGGCTTCCACCACGACGGCGCCGTCGACGACAACACAAACCGTGACCGGCACGTCGGTGAGCACTCGGTTCGGTCCCGTGCAGGTGCAGATCACGGTGACCGACGGCGCGATCACCGATGCCGCGGCCATCGAGTACCCCACCAGCAACGGACGCGACCAGCAGATCAATGCCAGGGCAGTACCCGTGCTCGAGCAGGAGACGGTAGCGGCGGGAACGGCGGACATCGACATGGTGTCCGGCGCGACCTACACCTCCGAGGGCTACGTCAAGTCGCTGCAGTCCGCGATCGACCAAGCTCACCTCGCATGAGCAACGACACAGTCTCCACCCAGGCCTGGGTGGAACAGATAATGGGTATGCCGATCTCGGTGCATGTCCGCGCAGCCCAGCGCGATCGGGGCGACGTCGCGGCGGCGGTGGCTCAAGTTTTCGATCATCTGCGACGGGTCGACGCGGTATTCAGCACGTGGCGCGCCGACAGTGAGCTGATGCGCTGGCGTCGTGGCGATCTCGCGATCGGCGAAGCACACCCGTGGATGAGCGACGTCCAGCACTTGTGCGACAAAGCCGCCGCTGCGACCGGCGGCCTGTTCATCACCGACCTGATCGCACCGGACGGTTCACGAGGATGGGATCCAACCGGACTCGTGAAGGGGTGGGCAGTCGGCGACGCCGCAGATGTACTGCGAGATATCGAGGGAATCACGTTCTCGATCAATGCCGGCGGCGACATAGTCTGCGGTCTCGGCGTCGATTCCCGAGAGCTGGCACGTCCGTGGCGAATCGGGATCGAAAGCCCTGAGCACCGGGCGGGCATCGCACAGGTCGTCTCGATCACCGATGGTGCCCTGGCTACCTCGGGTACCGCAGCCCGCGGTGCGCACATCGTCGATCCTCGAACCGGAGCCGCCGCCGAGCGCTCGGGATCGGCGACGGTCGTCGGACCCGAACTGGTCTGGGCCGATATCTGGGCTACGACGACGTTCATCGATCCGTCCATGCTGGAAAAGCATCCGGACTGGTCCCACTACCGATTGATTCTCTCCTCGCTGGGTAGACCAGTGATATGAGCTCATCGATATCCGTTTCGGCACCTCCGCTGCCCCGGTCGTGCGGGACCCTTTCTGAGGCTGTTGTCCGTTACCTTGCGGGCGGATCCGGCTCTTCCCTTCCCACCCATGTCGAGGCGGAACCGTTGTCTCGCGATCTTCAGCTCGCGCTCACAGTCTGTTACGAGCTGCACTATCGCGGTTTCGAGGGCATCGACGACGACGCCGAATGGGACCCGGATGTACTTCGGTTTCGGCGGCTGCTCGAGCGCGTTTTTTTGGCCTACCTTCGCGACAACATCGAGGCCGGCACCGATGCATTCGCCGAAATGGACGCGTTGTCACTCGAACCCGTGTCGGGGACCGGCCCGTCTTGGTACCTGCGAGATCAAGGAACATGGGAGCAGATGCGTGAGTATTTCGCTCACCGCTCGCTCTACCACCTCAAGGAAGCCGACCCACACGCGTGGGCGATCCCACGCCTGCAAGGTCAAGCCAAAGCCTCGTTCGTTGCAGTCGAATTCGACGAATACGGGGGCGGCCGTGGTGAGCGCCTGCACCAACGGTTGTGGGCTGACCTCATGCAGGCAGCCGAGCTGGACTCAACTTATCTCGGCTACCTGGACCGCGTTCCGGCGGAGACGCTGGCCTGGGTCAATCTGATGTCACAGTTCGGTCTTCATCGGAGTCTGCGGGGCGCAACAGTCGGGCATTTTGCGGCAACCGAGATCACGTCGTCACCGGGGTCGAAGCGGTTCGTCGATGGTTTGACTCGATTGGGGGCGCCGGACATATGCGCTGCGTTCTACCGCGAGCACGTAGAGGCAGATGCGGTACACGAACAGATACTCCGTCACGACGTTGTCGCCAACCTCTTACGCGACGAACCGCATCTGGAGCCTGACGTCGTCTTCGGTATGCGAGCACTCGATTTCGTCGAGGACGTGCTTGGATCCGCGCTGGTCGAGTCGTGGAAATCAGGTCGATCGTTGCTTCTCTAGCTTTCGCGTAATTTTCGTCGGTGACTGGTGTCGCAGAATGGATAGCTCTTACTGCGCTTGCACATGCACACTGCTACGACGAACCGATCGGATTCTACTCGAGTCCCGTCGTCGAGAACGATGTCGACGGGACCGTCGATCAACATCGGGCCGCCATTGATCAGCCTGATGCGAGTTGTTTCACAGTTTGTCGGCACGAATGACCACCAGAGTCTCGGTGCGGCAGTCAGGGCGGACGCGGCCGGAACGCTCGAGCCACTCCGCGCGTTCGCGCATGACCGGCCCGAAGTCGATCGAGCGGCTGGCATGAATGTCGGCAGAAAAACCGCGAGCGCACAAGGATCGAACAGTTTTCTCCGGTTCGGCGAACTCGGATTGAACCACGAACATCGACCCACCAGCAGCGACTAGGTCATCGGCGTGATCGCACAACGGATTCAACACCGACCGACCGTGAACACCCGCATCCCACGCGCGGTGCAGTCCATCGCCGGAGGGCACCGATTCGGAGGGAACATACGGCGGATTGCAGAGCACGACATCGAACGGGCCAGCTAGGAGTGCCTCCTCGAACGAGCCGGATCGTGCATCGATCACTACCTCATGCGCCGCCGCATTGCGCAGCGCACACGCAACTGCTCGACTCGAGAGATCGATAGCCACTACCCGACCTGCATCTGCGCGGGCAGCTTCGATCGCTAAAACGCCGCTGCCAGTACACATGTCCAAGACCGACGCACCCTGCAACACACCGGATTCAACGGCGCACTCGGCCAGAAACCACGAATCATCCTGTGGCTCATATACGCCCGCAGATACGGATATCGATCTTCCACGGTTTTCCGTAGTGGTCATAGAACCCTCGCTTTCTGGCGGTCGCCTGTAACTTCCCAATCCTGCACGGTTCGAAACCGCTTGGGACGCGATCGGCAATCGAGGCCTATCGAGGGATCCGGACATCATGGCATTCGAATGCTGCCGATCAGGGCTTCAGCAGGATTTTCACGGCCCCGTCCTGCTTCTTCTGGAAGATCTCATAAGCGTGAGGCGCTTCGCTCAAAGGCAGAGTGTGCGTGGCGAAGCTGTCCACACCCAGCGGATCGGCATCGGTGAGCAGCGGCAAAATGTCCGGAACCCACTTCTTGACGTTGGCCTGCCCCATCCTCAGCTGAATCTGCTTGTCGAACATCGTGAGCATGGGTAGAGGGTCTGCCATCCCCCCGTACACACCACTCAGAGAGATCGTCCCACCGCGCCGCACGATGTCGATTGCAGAGTAGAACGCTCCCATCCGGTCGACACCGGCCTTCTGCATGAGGGGGGCGGCAATGGCGTCGGGCAGCAATCCGGCGAATTGCTGCGCTGCTTTGGCCACCGGAGAACCATGCGCTTCCATCCCTACCGCGTCGATCACGGCATCTGTGCCGCGACCATCGGTGAGATCACGAATGACGTCGCCAACCTCTCCGCCGTGTTCGTCGAGGTCGACTGTCTCGATCCCCCGGGCCGACGCCCGAGCCAGGCGCTCGGGGACACGGTCGACAGCGATGACGCGTGCGCCCCTGTGCTGGGCAATGCGGGCAGCCATATCACCGATCGGCCCCAATCCGAGCACAGTCACCGATCCGCCCTCGGGAATCGATGCGTACTCCACAGCCTGCCAGGCAGTGGGCAGCACATCGGATAGGTACACGAACCGCGAATCCGACGGTCCCTCAGGAACTTTGATATGCGTGAACTGAGCCTGCGGGATTCGGAGGTACTCGGCTTGACCGCCTGGCACCTGACCGTAGAGCTTGGAATATCCGAACAGTGCGGCTCCCATGCCCTGGTCACGAACCTGGGTGGTCTCGCACTGTGTGTAGAGCGCGGCATCGCACATGTAGCAGTGACCGCACGATATCTGGAAGGGTACGACGACGCGGTCGCCGACTTTCAGATCACCGGTGCTCGATCCCACTTCTTCGACGATTCCCATGGGTTCGTGTCCGAGGATGTCACCCTCGTCCATGAACGCACCGAGAACCTCGTACAGGTGCAGATCGGACCCGCAGATGTTGGTGGTCGTGACTTTGATTATCGCGTCGGTAGGTTCCTGAATCACCGGATCAGGGACCGTGTCCACACTGACCTTCCGCTTGCCTTGCCATGTAACTGCGCGCATGTTGCCTTGCCATGTAACTGCGCGCATGAGTTCACTCTCTTCCGTGTTGCGGTTGGACAGAAGGTGCCCGCTCACGCGCGGACCAAACAACGTGCCCGCCGCAAAGGTCGACCACCGCGTCAACAGGCCTCCTGGCCGCCGCGATCGAGATCGGGAGTAATAAACCACAGAACGGGTATGACGCGCCCAGTGGTTGAGAAGTAGCCCGCAGGCGATCCCCGTGCGATCGGAATCCACAGCGATCACGGCATCGTTGCTCCCACGCGTTTTCAAGACCCAGAAAGCAGTGAAACCATGGCACCCGAACCCCGCTCCGACCAATCCGCACCGGCCGACATCGGACCGTCCGGCGCTCCTGATCATCGTGGCCAAGAGGGCAACTTCCTCACCACCGCGCAAGGGCTGCGGCTTCCTGACACCCATCACTCGCTCAAAGCCGGCGACCGCGGACCCACCCTGCTCGAAGACTTTCACCTGCGCGAAAAGATCACCCACTTCGATCACGAACGTATTCCCGAGCGCGTCGTACACGCACGGGGTGCCGCTGCCCACGGAACCTTCGAATCCTATGGCTCAGCGAAAACCGTCACCAAAGCGGGATTCCTCGCCGATAAAGGCCGCAAAACCCCAGTCTTCGTTCGCTTCTCGACCGTTCTCGGTTCTCGCGGATCTGCAGACACCGTCCGCGACACCCGCGGTTTCGCCGTCAAGTTCTACACCGACGAAGGCACTTTCGATCTCGTCGGCAACAACATGCCAGTCTTCTTCATCCAGGACGGCATCAAGTTCCCGGACATCATTCACGCGGGGAAACCGCAACCCGACATCGAACTTCCGCAGGGACAATCCGCCCACGACTCGTTCTGGGACTTTGTATCGCTCCATACCGAGGCGACTCACCATGTCATGTGGAACATGAGCGACCGAGGTATCCCCCGGTCGTTTCGGACTATGGAAGGCTTCGGCGTCCACACCTTCCGCCTGGTCAACGCCCAAGGCGAGACGAAGTTGGTCAAGTTTCACTGGAAGCCGGTCGCCGGCGTGCACTCGCTGGTATGGGAGGAAGCGCAGATCGCCGCCGGTGTCGATCCTGACTTTCACCGACGCGACATGGCCGACGGAATCAAAGCAGGCGCGCCCCTCGAATACGAATTCGGCATCCAGGTTATGAATCACCCTAGGTTTGATGCCGCTTCCTTCTGAGTCAGGAAGGATGAGCACATGCCCAAGAAAATCGATCCAGAGGTCCGTGCGAGGGCCCTGCGGTTGCTGGAAGCACACGGAGCGGAATACGC
>NZ_JASISW010000050.1 GCF_030063335.1 Rhodococcus sp. G-MC3
GATGAAAAACCCAGTGGAACAACCCGACACCGAGGTCGGACGATCACCCACGCCCATACCCGCATCGCAGCGTCACAACGAAACTCGCAGCTGGCACATCAGCTCATCGGTGCATTCAGGCTTAACCGTCTCGTCGTGGTCGGCAACGGTGAAAGCAACGTGCCAGTGTGGTCGCTCGTCGTCATTGATGGTGGCCAGCCAGCCGATGGAGTCGGAGAATCCGGGCGGCACCATGTCGCCCGATTGTCGTTCGTGAATGTTCGGATCGACCGTTGCGGCCAAATGGTCCCCGTAGCCGGGTTGCCGAATCATCGTCGCGTACCCAATGTCGTCGAATGCCCAACCGAACAGCTGTGTGTAGAAGGCGCTCGCGGTCGTCGAGTCGTCGACGTGGAGATCGCTGAAGTTCCACGACCCTGGTGTGTTGGTGATCTGGGCACCTGGCCGTCGTTTGGCCTGCCACAGCCGAAACTGCACCCCCGTCGGGTCGGCGCAGACGACAGAAATTCCGCCTTCACCAGCAGACGTCGGCGGATCGACGATCCGTCCACCGGCAGCGGTCACACGATCGGCGGCGGCCAGTGCGTCGTCGACGGCAACGTAGGTATTCCAAGCAGAATCGCTTGTTGCGCCGGCTTCGGGTGGCTGTGACGGTCCACCGATTGCGGCCACGTCCTCGCCGTCCAGCTGAGCGATGACGTACCGGAACGGTGACTCCGGCGGCGTCGCATCGGTGAAGGTCCAGCCGAATACGCCGCCGTAAAATGCTTTTGCCCCTTCGACATCGTTCTGCTCGACATCGATCCACGAGGTAACACCCTCGGGGTAGGTCCGGATCATCACAAGCTCCGTTCGGTCGGCTCAATTTGCTCGGCTTTGTTGAACCCTGACCCGAACCTATCCGGGGGCACCGACACATACAACCGACGAACGGGGTTGCCGTCAGCCGACCTGTGCGCTCCGCACGGGCAGCGTCCAACCCGGCCGAATGAGGTGGCAGGTGTAGCCGGTAAATGTTGCGACCGCTCGGCGGATGAGGTCGTTGAGGTAACCAACTGCGCAGCAACATGTTTCCTGACGTGACCGGCTGGCCGGAACGGCCGTGCCTGGTCATGGTTGACTGCAGAAGGTTCCGACCATTACTGGCGAGCGTGCTGAACTTTCGGTGCCGGGTGTGAGTGGCGCTGGGGCGTCGATATGGAGAGCCCACGACAATAGAGGCGAGCGCATCGCGCCCCCTTCGGCATCGTTTCCACTCGGAACGGCCGCTGGCGTCCTCGACAAAGCTTGTTGAGATTCGCTTCCGGTTTTGACCGGTGGTGAGGTCCGCGCAACCCCTGGCGTGTCGAACCAAGGACCGGGATTGACAGCTATTCAAACAGTCCCGTTTCGGAACCAATGGTCGAGCGAGATCATGTCGATGTGACGTTGATCAATTCCGAGCTGCGTCGCGCGATGCAGTGCTCTCGCGCGGTCGATCGATCGGGTCGGCATGGTCCATCCGGTTCCGCTGGACTGACGAGCAAGGATATCTATGACTCGCGAGGGTGCGGGGGCATTGAGATGCACGGTGGACCCGGCGACAATTTCGGAACGCTGGGCGAGCGAGACAATGCCACGGGCGAGATCGTCAACGTCAATCGTGGAGAGAAGCGCAGTGCCGCAGTCGATCAGAGCGCCAAGTCTGTCGGTGATGGAGGTGAGGGTGGGGATGAACCAGAGATCCCCTTGCCCGTAGACGAGGTGCGGACGAACGACCACACCGCCGGCGTCGCGGATGTGTTGTTCGGCTATGGCGCGTGTGCGACTGGCAGAGGAGATCGGATTGAGGGGGACGCCATCTACCGGTAGATCTCGAAACGGGCCTGGCCCGTACACCGCCGCGGTACTGACGTAGAGCAACCGTTGGGCGCCGATGGCGGCAGCGACCGATGCAACGTTTCTCATGCCGTGCTGGTTGACTCGAATGCATTGCTGTTCGTCGCTGCCTACATACGAAACGCAACTGATGACGGTGGATGCCTGGTGCATGGCAGCACGCAGAGAAATGTCGTCGTTGATGTCCCCGACCGCAGCAGCCATTCCGGCGTCGGTGAGTTTCCTGGCTGCGCTGTGCGAGCGGACGAAGCCAACCACGTCATCTCCGGTTCCGGAAGCGATCTGTCTCATCACGGCCGAGCCGATGAAGCCGCCCGCTCCGAGTATCAAGGTGGTCACAACGGGTCCGTGTTGGGAACGCTGCTGCGGTGGCACTCGACGTATCGTGGAGAGACATACCCCAGGTATAGAGAGTGAGGTAGCACATGCAGGAGCGCGCTGTTCTCACGCGCCAGGCTGTCATCTTGGGCGCTGCGAAAAGTTTCGAAAAGGTTGGTTACTCTGCCAGCCTGGGCACCATCCTGCAGCATGCCGGTGTGACCAAGGGTGCGATGTATTTTCACTTCGCGTCGAAAGAAGAGCTTGCGCATGCGGTGATCGATGCGCAGCACGGTATGGCGATGGAAGGCACCCGGCTCGTGGCCTTCCACTCCGATACCGCGGTCGACACTTTGGTGTTGGTGTCCCAGGAGATGGCGCGGCAGCTGGTGACCGAGCCGATCGCGCGAGGTGGCATGCGCTTGACGATGGAAATCGGGAGTATCCAGGGGCCGATAGAGAAACCGTACTTGGACTGGATCGGATCCATCACACAGGTTGCTCTGCAGGCTGCCGAGGATGGCGACATCGTCGAGGGTACTGACGTCGATGCGTTGGCCCGGTTCATCGTGGGTTCGTTCACCGGAGTGCAGATTTTGTCGGAGATGTTGACCGGCAGAGCCGATTTGTACGAGCGGTTGAGCCAGATGTGGAGCCTGGTGTTGCCGACGGTTGTTCACGAGAGCAAATTGGCCCATGTGATGCGTCTGGCGGCGAGTGCACCCCGTACATGGGAACCGGTCCCCGTCTGACGCAGTCGCCTCGACGCTAACGGACTTTCCAAGCATGTTCATGGCGCGTCCACAACCGAGAGTTCGAGTTCCGCGGTCAGTGCCTGATTTTGAGTGAACCGAACGCAGTACCGGTTGTTTCCGCGCTCTGCCGCGTCGAGGAGGGTTGTCGATACTTCGCATGGCGTCTCCCATTCGGTGAACCGGGGGAAGATCGCGGAGAGTTCGGCGATCTGTGCTGCTGGTTGCCCGCTGCAGTACCGCAGTGCCTGCCGGGCAGCTTCGAAGATAACCATGCCGGGGATGTGATCGACGGGGTGGTCGAAGAGGGCGTGATTGTGTGGATCGGGAGTGCAGAACAGTCTCCGACGAGCATCGTCAGTGCTCAGGAGAACGTCCCGATCGGAAGTGCGTCCAACCTGCTCCGCGGCGATGACCACAGTGCCGGGTGGAACGGTGCGTTGGTTCGGGTACTGGTCGTCGCGGCCTTGCCGAATACGGCGATATCCTTCCGGGCTCACCCCTCGCGCGACGGCGCTGCATCGGGCAACGTCCTGTGTGCCGTCGGTCAGGGTTCCCGACACGTCGACGCCTGAGGCTGCTCCGTCGCGGTAGGTGACGTCGTTGACTGCCAAGCGGAACGTGAGCGGCGCTGCTGTCGAGTGCATCCGAAGCGCGCCGAGCATCTTCACGCTGAATTTTTCCATGAGGAATCGGTAGTGCAGCGGAATGTCGTAGCTGGTGTGGCACAGAAGTACTACCGTTTGGCGAAACGCTTCGGCGACACCGAGCGGGTCGTGCTCGTCGCCCGATGCGTCGAAGATCCGGTGTGACAACGGAAGTTGAACGGCGACGTCGTACGCGGGGCCAGGTCCGATGCTGTAGTCCGTCAGAAAGACTTCGGCGACAGCGTGCCTGTGGACAAGTTGGCGCGGCACAGTTCTTGTGTATTCCATTCTTGTGTAGAACCTTTCGATTTTCGAGCGCAGGCTTCGGCGTCGAGCCGTATCCAATCTTCGACGCTGGATCGCGTCGTCGAATCGTCACAATTGACTACGTTGTCGGACACAGAGTTTGATTCTGTGTGTATCCACCGAAGTGAGTGGAGTCGCGATCGCCGCGCAGCGCTAGTAGCGGCCGATCCGAAGTTCCAGCGGGATCGCGCGGGCATCATGGCCTGAGCGGTGCAGCAGTGCGCAGGCCTCCAGCTGGGAGTGCACCTCGAGCTTGTGCAAGATGCTTCGGATGTGGGCGCGAACCGTTGTGGGCGCGATATGGGCTGTTCGAGCGATAGCGTCGACGTTCCAACCGTTGTAGAGCGATCCCAGAATCTCGAACTCGCGATCGGTGAGGGTCGCGATCCGTTCGGATTCTTCGGCGCGTATCCGGATACGTTGCGCAAGAAAGGTTTTGTCGGGTAAGGGTTGATTAGCGTCGACACACAGAGCGGCGTGCACTTCATCGAGCAGAGATTGAAAGGGCAGTCGAGAGTTGATTGCGGCGTGTGCGCCCGCGGCAAGCCCGCGAATCATCGATGTACTGCTGCTGAGACTGCCGACCATAATCGCGCCCTTGAGTGCGGAGAGCTCCGTGTCCTTCCACCGGGCGCCTTCCAGGGGCAGGAGAACAAGCGCTGTGCCTCGATCACTGGAGTGGTGCGCCAACAGGTGTCGGTCGAGAGTCTGTGATCCGAAGTGGGCTCTCGCACTGATTCCAGCGACGATTGCATTGGCCAGTCCGCGTTCGCTACTGGGCGTGTATACGGTGACGGGCCTGGAGATTCTCATAGTGACTACACGGCAGGGATAGACCGGTCTGTCCGCGTTTCAACGTTTTCGAAACCAAATCGCCACGCTGCGACCCGGTTCTGGCTCACCGAACAGGAATTCCTGTCGGCCGGGCACTGTTGATGCGGCCCGTATCCGAACCGTCGGCCGAGGGACATCATGGGCGGCCAGCTCGTTCACGACGTCTCGCCGGACTGGGTGTGGCATCACTACGCCGCCGACTCGACCAGCTTCCTCGAACTGCAACACCCGCCGCAAGCGGCCCCTCGGTGACCCACCATGTGGCATCGGAAGGTTGGGCGCACAACAGCATCCGATGACGAGGTAGCAGAACAAGACCCGTCCGAGTGCCTGTTCCACGGGCCAGGAGCCGGCGGCAGGCATCGCAGTGCCGCCGACCTGGCCGAGCGGGCTCTACAAGTCAGGCCGTCAGCACCGACGATGGCGTGGACGAAAACATCGCCCGACAGGTGAGACACTGTGTCAGGATTCGTAGGTCCAGATGGGGCCGGGTCTTCGAGGGGAACGTACATGCCATCAGTCGGTAACGGACAGTCTGTGTCTCGGTCAGGGGGATCAGTGGGCACCAAACCGGTCGGGCCGGCACCGCCCTGTCCGACTGGTTCCGCCGGCCGGCGCCGAGGTAGGAGCGAAGGGTTCGAGTGGGGAGTTCAGACTACCGCTGCACTGTCTGACCGTTGCGCGCGGTTAGCCGCGTCACACCGTACAGAGCGAGTCCGACGAGTAGGAGAATGGCTGTACGTAGCCAAGTGGCGGCACTCTGCTGGGTCAGCAGCACCACACATGTCACGAGCGCCAGAATTGGCATGATCGTCGGGGTCGTGAAGTGACTGTGGTCCACCTTGTCTCGGCGCAGCACCAGCACAGCAATATTCGTACTGACGAACACGAACAACAGGAGAAGCACGACAGTCTCGGCCAATGCCGCCACGGAGCCTGTCGCGCAGAGCGCAATAGCGACGGCGGTGGTCGCAATGATCGCGGCCCACGGCGTCTGACGACGGGGCAGCACCTTGCTCAATGCGATCGGGAGTAGACCGTCGCGGGCCATTCCGAAGGTCAGACGCGACGCCATGATCATTGTCAGCAGTGCGCCGTTGGCCACGGCGATCAACGCGACGGCGCTGAACGCCGTCGGCGGTATCCCGACGTCGGCTACTCGGACCACCTCGAGCAGCGGCCCCGAAGAATCGGCGAGCTCTGCGGGTGAAACGACGATGGACACCGCGAGACCCACAGCGACGTAGACCAGTCCTGCAGTGACAAGCGCGGAGAACAGGGCACGCGGATACACCCGTCGAACATCTTTGACCTCTTCCGCGATATTCGCGGAAGTCTCGAAGCCGACGAACGAGTAGAAGGCGAGGAGAGCGGCGCCGAGCACTGCCAAGGCAGGCGAGATGTCCTCTTTGAACTCCAGCACGCGGGCCGGGCTGCCGTCGCCGCGGCCGAGAACAAGGGCAGCAAGAATCACGATCGCCACCAACCCGGAGACCTCTACGACGGTCATCACCACGTTTGCGCGAAGAGATTCGCTGATTCCGCGGGCGTTGAGCGCCGCGACGACGAGGAGGAAGACCACTGCGGCGGCGACCGTCGGGACGTCGAGGAACACCTTCAGATAGTCACCGGCGAACGCCAGCGACAATCCGGCAGCGCTGGTGACACCGGCGGCGAGCATGCAGAATCCGACGAGGAACGACACGATCGGCGACTTGTACGCATGGGCCGCGAACACCGATGCTCCACCGGCGCGGGGGTATTTGGTGACCAGTTCGGCGTAGGTGGAGGCAGTCAGCATGGCCATTGCGAGTGCAACCAGCAGGGGAACCCATACCGCGCCGCCTACCTCTCCTGCGACTTCGCCGACCAACGCGTAGATGCCTGCGCCGAGCACATCACCCAGAATGAAAACAAACAATAATTTCCCGGTGATTACCCGTTTCAGCGGTGTGCGAGCGGTCCCGGTTTCGGGTGATTCCGTCGCTTCAGGTGACTTCATTGCGCCGAAGTACCCCTGCCTACCCGACGCGAAACTGCCCAGGGCTTGCATGACCCCACCGAACACCCATGCCCAGCCGCCGCCGACAACGAAAACCCATTAGCTAGAACAGGATTCAACCGCCAGGGCGCACTCTGGACAAGAGCGGCGGCCCCGACCAGCGATCGGCGCGGCATGACTACAGCGCGGCAGAACAGGGCCGGTCCCGCGGCCGATTGTGTCTCGAGCGATCGTGGGCCCCGGCCACAGGCCATGGGCTGTCGTCATCCCCGGGCGCATCGACTCGCCCAGCCCAGGAACACCACATCTTATGAACGCTGAGATCCTAATCCCCAAGGGCGCGATGGTTCCAACTTCGATTGTCACCTCAGATGCCCATCTCGATTGGCCAGCAATTTAGCTCAACAGCCGTGCCTTCGCGGCCGTGTATACCTCCTCGCTGAGAACCCCCCTCTCGAGTCCGACTGACACAAACATCAGCGATCAACCCTCGGAAGTGACCCGACAGGGGGGTGCGGGCCGGTTGTGCCTCGACCGCGAACGCCACACCCGCATAGGCCGACCCTCCCGTTGGGCAGTGACTTGATTTCACCCGGCGAGCATGCCGCTCAAAGCTGGCTCAACCGTGGTTTGTGGCCACCTCACGCGGGTATGAGCGTACTGCAGCGGTAGTGCTGCAGTGTTTTCTGCAAAGGAGTGTGCGTGGACGGTTTGTTAACCGGTGATCGGCTCGAACTGAATCACCCTAAGCCTGAATACACCGATGAAGTGACAACTGAGCGCGAGTTGTGAATACGAAATGCCCTGTCGTGGTGAAAGAATCAATCTTGTCTAGGGAAAGATTCGGCCACTACGAAGGGCATCTCGCAGA
>NZ_JASISW010000051.1 GCF_030063335.1 Rhodococcus sp. G-MC3
TTGCGCACGATGTCTTCAGCAGAGTTGCGCTTTCGTCCAGCCATGTTTCTCCGTCGTCCTATCCGCCCAGTTCACGGGCAACAAGACTCTAAAACAAAATGGCCCCGTTCACCGGGGACACGCCAGTGTCACTACAGCTGGGCCTGGCCGCAAGATGATTGCGCCGTCAGTATCAGTGTCCGATGACTCTGCCAGTGGGGGCTAAATGCGGGACAACGAAGCTCACAAACTCAAGCGTGAAGAGCTCAGTCAATTTTTACGGTCTCGTCGCGGCAAACTATCTCCTGTCCAGGTCGGGTTTTCGGCATCCGCCCGTCGACGCACCCCCGGTTTGCGTCGAGAAGAGGTTGCGGTGCTCGCCGGAGTGGGGACGTCCTGGTACACATGGCTCGAACAAGGCCGCGACATTTCGATCTCGGCTTCGGTGGCGGGTGCGATCGCGCGAGCTCTGCGACTCGGATCGGCTGAAACCGTGTACTTTTATCGCCTCACGGGCATCGATCCCGCCACGCTCGACACCACACCCACCCCGCTCGAGACCTCCGCCATCTCCTTGTCCGGGGTTGTCGAAGGATGGATGCCGGCGCCGGCGTTTGTCATCGATCACCTGTGGAACTTCACCGCCATGAACGACGCGGCACGATGTGTGTTCGGGTTCGGAGAGACCGACACCAACTTACTCAGAAGTTACTTCGCCAATCCACACTGCCGATCGCGGTATGTCGACTCGGACGAGCTTGCGAAAGTCACGGTTGCACAGTTCCGGGCAGGTGCTGCGAACCGCTTCCACGACGAAGATTTCCGAGCATTGGTCCACACCGTGAGTGCCGAAAGCGAAGAATTT
Source organism: Rhodococcus sp. G-MC3 (assembly GCF_030063335.1). GTDB lineage: Bacteria > Actinomycetota > Actinomycetes > Mycobacteriales > Mycobacteriaceae > Rhodococcoides. The sequence continues at coordinate 845 of NZ_JASISW010000051.1, forward strand.
CGGGACCTGTGGAACAGTCACGATGTCTCGGACATGGAGCACAAGGTCAAACTGATCGACGACCCGGTGTTCGGGCGGCTGACCTTCGACGTGCATATATTCCAATTGGTCGACGACGGCGCACAACGCCTCGTTCTGCATCAGCCCACCCCCCTGAGCGACACCGCGGAGAAGGTTGCTTCGTTACTCGAACAGCGGGCAGCAGCCCTGCTGCATGTTGTCCCATGCGACGGCGCAGCGGCGGCAAGCTGATGGATCACCGAGCCGCCCCAGTAGTGCATTGATCGAGATGCCTGTGTACCGGGAGCGGACGATGCCCGACTCCCGGTACACAGAGACCTCGTTGTTAGATTTTGCTGATTTGTCGTAGCGGAGTGTCGTGGGCTCGTCAGCTGGCCGTCGCCTCGGACTCGTCGAATTGAGTTTGCACAGCGGAGCTTTTCGCTAAGGTGCTGCTCACGTGACGAAGAATCACCCACACCGCAACGGCACCGACGAGCACCACCGCAGCATCGCAGAGAAGTGTGAACTGTGTACCAGCCAGCACCCCGGCCCCGCTCTCGGCTGGATAGCCCAACGAATGGATATGGGCGGTGAAGACCGCACTCATAATCGGAATTCCCAGGGTGATTCCCAATTGTTGTGTCATCGACGCCAGCCCTGCTGCCATTCCCTGCTCGCCGTCGTCGAGGCCGGATGTAGCGGTCACCATGAACGACACAACGGCCAGACAGTGTACGAATCCGCCGACAGCCGTCGCGATGAGAATCAGTATCAGAGCGGACCGGCTCTCACCGACGAAGTAGAGGGCAGCTGTCGCTCCCGACTGAACGACGAGGCTCACCGTCAGGCTGCGCCGACTGTTGCCAAGCAGCGCAATGAGCCTGGGTGCGAAGATACCTGCGGCGAAGGCGGTGCAACCGAGGACGGCCAGGGTCAGACCGGCCTGCGCCGCGGAGTAGTCGAGTACTCGTTGCAGGTAGATGGTCAGCAGGAACACCTGCGCAGTGAACATCGTGAAGGTAATGAAACCCCCGAGGTTCCCGCCCAGCGCCGAGGGACGAGTGAGAATTCGCACCGGAACCAAGGCATTTCGCGACCTCGCCTCGATGACAACGAAGACGGCCAGCAGAACAACTGCCGCACCGACACAAAGCCAGCCCGTAGTATCCCCTGTCCCATGGCTGCCGATCGCGGTGATGCCGTACACCAAGGCGACCAAGCCGGCCGTCACGGTAGCTGCACCCGGAAGATCCATGGCCACCGATCGACGGTCTGCCCGATCGGCAATGAACATCGGTGTGAGGACCAGTGCGACGACACACACGGGCACATTGATCAAAAATGCCCATCGCCAGCTGAGAAAGCCGGTCAACAGGCCTCCAGAGACAGCACCAGCGGTAAAACCGGCCGACAGAAGCGCTCCATTGAGTCCAAGAGCGCGATCTCGTTGTGGTCCTTCGTCGAACGATGTTGTCAACAAGGCTAATCCGGAGGGAACTATCATGGCAGTTGCGAGCCCTTGCAACACACGTGCGGTCAGCAGAATAGTAGGTGTGGACGCCGAGGCACCGAGTATCGACGCGGCAGCCAGGACCAGCATGCCTGCCATGAACAGTCGGCGGCGGCCGACCCTGTCGGCGAGACGGCCGCAGAACAGGGTTAGACCTGTCGCGGTGAGCGCGAATGATGTCGCGACCCATTGGACGTTGTCGAGAGTGAAACCCACGTCGCGCCCTATGCCGGGAAGCGCGACGTTGAGAATGGAGAAGTCCAGTGCGATGAGAAACTGGACACCCAGGAGTATCGCCAGAATGATCTTCTGTCTCCCTCGGATAGGACCCGGTGAAACCTCGGTCGGTAGTGACGACCGTGACGGACGAACTGTGTCGGTCATGATGCTCCTCTGCGCCTGCATTGCTAGTGAAACCTTCTGGACTGCAACCAGTGTCGTGCACGAGCAGCTGGCCTCCAAGGTCGAAGAACTACCGGGCTGAGCGGTCCTGGGTGTGACACCACCAGGTTGGGCACCGCATAATCGGTGATAGTGGAGCAATGGTGCCTATGAACGAGATTCGTGACTTCCTACGCAAACGCCGGGCGGCGGTGGATCCTGCGGACACCGACCTTCCCGTCGCGCAGCTGCGGCGCCGAACATCGGGACTGCGGCGGGAAGAAGTGGCCCTATTGGCCAATATCAGTGCGGACTACTACAGCAGGCTCGAACAGGGGCGCGTGCGGTCTGCATCACCCACTGTCATCAGCGCGGTAGCGCGGGCGCTCCGATTGAGCCACGATGAAACTGTATATTTGCAAGACCTGCTCTCGGGTACCACCGGTGGTGAGTCCGCCCCAGCCTCGGGCCCTGCCATTGCCCTAGTCAGGGCAATAGAGTCGATTACCAACGGTCCTGCGTACATTCTGGGTCGCCGCACCGAGGTGTTGGCATGGAATCCCTTGGCGCGAGCACTTTTGGGAGGAGCGACCGACAGTGAGACCAACTCGACCACCCTGGCGCGTTTCGTTTTCCTGGACCCGCGCGCGAAGGACGTATTCGTGGACTGGGACGACGCCGCGGGCAGCACCGCCGCACACCTGCGGTTCGTCAGTAGCAAACATCGCAACGACCGAGAACTCGCGGCGTTGGTCGGCGAGCTGACGATGAAAAGTGTGGAGTTCGCGACCCGGTGGGCCAAACACACTGTCGGAATGCGGTCCGGTGGGCGCAAGACTCTCCGGCACAACATGGTCGGAGAAGTTGACCTCGACTACCACGTCCTTCGACTCTCGGAAGAACATTCGTTGTTCGTCTTCTCCCCTGCTCCAGGGTCCACCGCCGAAGAATCGCTCGCGCTGCTTGCGAGCTGGCACCTCGCATCCGAGATCGCGTCAGACCGCTGAGATCAGCTCTGCTCGGTATCCACAGGTGACACCGGCAGCAGCCCCTGCTCGTCGAATATCGAGCGAGCGACAGCTATCGCGTTGACCGTCCGGGGAAATCCCGCAAAGACGAGCGTGTGGAGGATCGCCTCGACGACTACTGCCGGTTCGACCCCGACATGCAGAGCTGACCGAATATGAACCCTCAACTGTGGGGCGCTGTCACCGAGCGCAGTCAAGGCGGCGATTGTAAGTAGCTGCCGGGTGGGTGGTTCGATACCCGGCCGCCCGTAGATGTCACCGAAGGCGAATTCCGCGACATATCGCCCAAGGTCTGGTGCTATGTCAGCGACCGCGGCGAAGATTGCTTCCGCGCTGCCGCCGACTTCGGAAATTTTTGCAACTCCCCGGAGGAAGCGTTCTGATTGGGTATCGTCCATGATGCGAGGTGCCTCCAGGTGAGCGTTACTTGGTTGTATGTGCACGAACAACGGAGCATGTAAGTCGGGCCGAGCACGTCAGACGGCCTGTTTCATCGACAATGTCGATTGCATAGGTTGCGGCGGTGAGGCCTTGATGCAACGGCGTGCACACGCCACGCACGACGCCTGACAGTACCCAACGGTGATGAGTGCAGGAAAGTTCCAGTCCCACAGCCTGTCCACCGTTACTGGCGTCGGCGTAGACCAAAGCGGCCAGCGATCCGAGGGTCTCCGCCAGCACCGCATTTGCACCGCCGTGCAGTATCCCAATCGGTTGCCTGTTTCCCGCGACAGGCATTGTGCCTTCGACTCGGTCGCGGTCACATCGGGTGATGCTAATACCCATGCGGGACAACAGTTGTTGGTCCTCGAATCCGGTCCGGGCAGTGATCAAGTCCTCGCTAGCCAGCGTCATGCGATCCCCTTGTCGGCCCACACAGCACCCTGCCGGGTGGAACTACCAACGCTACCGCCGAATGAGGTTGTGAGGTGGGGTCTTTGCAGGTGCAGCGAAAGGTGGTGTTGGTGATACCCCTACGACTTGACACTTCCGATTCTACGGACACGACCCGCAGAATCAGTTGGCAAGACCTGACAGGCATATCGCGTTCGCGTCTTCCCCTATAACCAACCGGCTGTGCGGGGGTTCGGCAGACCTGATTGAGACAGGAGGTTGCAATGAGTGCACCGATACGTTCATTTGCGCACGTGGACGATGCGTTGGGGCCGGCCGCGACGCGTTTCTTCGGTCACGGTTACAGGCGAGTGGGCTACGGTTTCGGCGCCGTCGAGTGTCGCTATGCCGCAGCAAGCGAAACGGTAGAGACAACTCTTCAGCTGGAATACCCGAGCGATTGGTCGAAGAAGAAAGCATCCCGTCTTCAACGACCACACCTGAGCTCGCTCGATGCCATCGTCGTGGGTGTCCAGATCGCCGATGCGGTACTGACGCACTGGTTTCGACTCGACAGCGTTGATCGGTCCGCATCATGGATTCGGGAAATCCATATCAAAGCTGGCTCCGCACCTCAAGAGGACCTCGCAATTCTGCACGTCACCGGGACGGTGATCGAGTCGACACTCACAGACTCATTCTGGCGAGCATCTACGATCGCCGTGTCGATCGGCTCCATGCACGTACGGCTCGACGTGGTACATCCCAGCGGCCATCGCTGGATCGGGTCAGGAAACTACCACTCGCTCGACGCTCTGTTGGGCGAGGCGAGCCGCAGGTACTACGGGACCGGTTTCGCGGACCGTACCCACGAACTGCTCGGAGTTCGGGTTGACACCGCAGAAGGCTCGGCTTCAGGCTCGGTACGGTTCAGCCAGACCATGAAGCCGACGCTCGACGGTGTGGAGGGACGGTACCAACCAGCTGCGTCCCCAATCGATGTTTTCGTCGCGAATCTTCAACTGGGCCAAGTACTTCTGTATGAGCTTGACGGTGTCGGACGTAGTGAAAGCAACACATTGTGGATGAGGTCGGCGACCATCACCACCACCCGCGCACCGATTCCGCTAAGCAACGACTTGTTCGTCTACACCGCGCTACAGGATTCCCGGATCCTCACCATCCAAGGGGACCAATGGCGGACGGCTACGCTCGTCGGTGCGCTGAGCGGGCTCAATCTCACCTGCAAGCTCACTCACAAACTCGCTCGGACACCCCTACAACAACCCGCGGGAGGACCCACATGAACAACATCGCGATCTCCGGTACGTACTCATCGGGTAAGACGACTACTGCTTACGCCTTGGCTCACTACCTCGCCATCCCGCGCATACGAGCTCGCACCATGCGGGAGCTGCTGCCCGAGGCAGTCCCCGGAAAGACTCTCGAACAATGCAATGCTGCAGAGATCATTCAACTCATCGTGTGTCGACACACCGAGCGGGTTATGCACGAGAGTCATCACAGTGTGGGGTTCATCTCCGACGGCTCGTCCCTGCAGGAGTGGATATATGGCTCTTCCGGTTTTAGAGTGCATCGAGTGCGCGGGTGAGGTTGCCGCAGTGCAGTAGTGATCGGATTCGGTAGTGGGTGAGGTTGCGGAATCCGAGAGCGTTGCGCCGCAGCGCTTCCAATCTGCCGTTGATCGCTTCGGTC
>NZ_JASISW010000052.1 GCF_030063335.1 Rhodococcus sp. G-MC3
AAGGCACGATGGGCAATGAGGTGGAAGCCCGCGCTCAACGCGTTCGCGATCACCTTCGAAGGACGCATCACCCCGAACGGTAACTAACCGACGCCAAGGTCGGATCAACCGTTAATCGGACACTCCCACGATGTCGCGGATGCAAGTGAGGTCGCAGGGTTGGTGTCATCCGATTCGGCGGCGTGGGTTCGTGCGCGCGAGCCTGTCACGGCGGTGGTTTTGCGGAACCCGTGACGGCTTGTATCGGTGTAAAGCGTTCGTTTGTGGCAATGCTTGGCTTTTCCAGTTCGAGGTATCCGTTGCGCAGGACTTTTCGCGTTGATGAATTCGTTTGGCATCGGGTGGCTCACAGCGGTTCCGTGTGGAGTATCTGGAATTCGAGCGTGCCGCGAGGATGTCACTACTCGGCGCGCACAGTGGTGGATCGGGGTGAACCTGGTCGGATGGGACGTGCTGCTCAGAGGCTGTGCGGTGCGTCCAGGTGGACCCATAGGAAGCCGTCGCATCTAGCTGGGGGTCAAGGGGTCGCAGGTTCAATTCCTGTCAGCCCGACAGAGAGTTACGCAGGCCAGAGGCGGTTTCCGGTTTATCGGGAGCCGCCTTTTCGGTGCCAAAACGGGGGCTCGGTGCCGCCCGATGTCACTACTCGATCCTTACTTGGTTTTCGGGGTCCACCGAAGTCCGCTCTGAAGACCGAGTTTCGACGGAACTTCAACCTCGGAACGATCAGCTGAGTTGACCAATGCGCCTCGGTATAAAGTACTGCTCGTCGACGGTAAACCGCGGTGGGCAATCCAGGGCCGGCGTCAGCAGCTGTCGACCCCGACATACCGCCGACCGTCGCAGTGCGGATCGCCGGGCCCGTGCAGTCATCCCGGTCCGAGGGCACCCGCTGGGGCTACGCCGCCGCGCGGCGACGATTCGCTGGATGATGCAGGAGCAAGGGGCACGTTCCCGTTGCACACGCACCCAGTCACCGTCGCCGCGTACCTCGTCGGCGCTGCCGACACCCGCATCGAGACGGGGGAGCGGGCATACGCCGTCACCACCTTCGGCAACTGGGTCGCGGCAATCAACACCCACCGCGTCCCCAGCTCTGTGACTACCCGAGTTCCGCTAGGGCGACTCGTCGTCGTGACCACCTTGATCACGACTCTAGGGGTCCGGAAAACGGGGTCGCGGCAGAGCGATGCCGCGGCTGCCGAAAATGGCAGGCAGCATTGGCGCAACTCGCCACGGCTGGTTTATGAACAAACTAGACAGATTGTTTCGCGAGCTTCCGCTCTGCGAGGACGCTTGCCGAGCGAATATGGTCCCGTATGGTGCTCGACGTGATCGGTTATCGCTCATGCGTACTCGTGAGCAGACGCCTGGGTTGCCTCCGTTTGGTCATCGGCCACGAACCGGGCCGATAGTGCCGTTGCAAGACACGTGCGATGCTCTCACCCGACATGCGCCGCGCGGCTTGTCGAAAACGCTGTGCGCGTGTCCGGTCGCCGAACACTCGACGCGGCCTCAGTCGTTGGTTGCCGGTTCTTGTGTTCCGGCGCGGATATGAGCGCGCTCGCCCTGTTTCCCGATGAGGCTGAGGAATTCGACGGGCCCTGAACTCGTCGCGCCGAACCAGTGTGGGGTACGGGTGTCGAACTCGGCGGCCTCCCCGGGTTCGAGGATCAGGTCCCGTTCTCCGAGTACGAGCCGGAGCTTTCCGCTGAGGACGAACGCCCAGTCGAACCCTTCGTGCGTTCGGAGGATAGGCGGGGCGTCGTCGCGTCCGGCGGGGAGAATGATCTTATAGGCCTGGATGCCGCCTGGCCGACGGGTCAGCGGTACGACAGTTGAGCCGTCTTTGGTGTTCAGCGGGCGCATGTTGATGCGCGGATCTCCGGTCGGCGGCGCGTCGACGAGCTCGTCGAGGGTCACTCCGTATGCCTCAGCCAACGGCAACAGTTGTTCCAAGGTAGGTCGGCGAAGCCCAGCTTCGAGCCGAGACAACGTGCTCGTCGAGATACCGGTTTCCTCGGCCAGATTGATCAGCGTGATGTCACGGCGCTGCCGAAGTTGTTTGAGTCGACTCCCTACAGCGTCGAGCGTGCGATCGGTTGCCTGCTTTGTTCGGTTGGTCTCCATTCCAATACTTTGCCATTCGGCAACAAGGTTTGCACCGGAGAGTCGTTCTTGCCATGGTCGAAGAACGCAGTCGGACGATTGCTGTCGTGCAACACCTTTCGAGGAGCGAAATGGCAGAAAATTTGGGTGTGGTGCGTGACGTCGTAATCGTGGGCGGCGGTGCTGCCGGCCTGAGCGCCGCGTTGACCTTGGCGCGTGCTCGACGGTCGGTCACGGTGATCGACGCGGGCGAGCCGAGGAATGCTCCGGCCGGAGGCGTGCACGGTTTGTTGGCTCTCGATGGCGTCGGACCAGATGAATTGATAGCTCGAGGACGGAAAGAAGTGCTCGGATACGGCGGGGAGATTCTCGATGGCGAAGTCGTCGACATCTCTCGCACGAAAGATGTATTCGCAATCACACTGCGCGACAACCGACTTCTGCATGCGCGGCGTCTGTTAATCGCAACCGGTCTGGTCGACGTATTGCCCGATGTGCCCGGAGTACGCGAGCAGTGGGGCCGCGGCGTCGTACATTGCCCGTATTGCCACGGCTGGGAGGTTCGCGACCACAAGATCGGCGTCCTGGCAATGGAGCCGATGGAACTGCACAAGGCGTTTCTGTTCCGTCAGTGGAGCTCGGACATCGTGTTGTTCGCCGGGGGTATCGAGCTGGACGCCGAACAACGTGCACAACTCGACGCATTCGATATCGCGGTGGTCGGCGGCGCAGTCGATCGGCTCGAGATCGACGGCGATCGACTCACGGGTGTACGGCTCCGGGACGGTCGTGTTGTCGAGGTCGACACCGTCGCCGTTTCTACGAAGATGGTTGCCCGCACCGATCTTTTCACCGGAATCGGAATCGAGTCGACGCCCCATCCGTCCGGGGGCGCGTTCATCAAGACCGACGAGGTCGGACAGACCGCGGTGCCCGGGGTGTGGGCTGCCGGCAACGCATCCGACATTTCCGCGCAGGTGAGTGGCGCCGCTGCGGAAGGAGCCCGCGCGGCCCAACACATCAACGCCAACCTGGTGATGGACGAACTGACGCGGGCCGTTGCCGCGAATGCCGACACCACCGCCATCACCGAAAGAGAACTCTCCCGATGACGCATTCATTCGACAAGGACTACTGGGACCAGATTTGGCAGGGCGACCGCGCTACCGCGATGGCTGCCGGTGATCCCAACCCGCACCTGGTGCAGGAGATCAACGACCTGACTCCTGGTACAGCTATCGATGCGGGTTGCGGCGCAGGAACAGAAGCGATCTGGCTCGCGGCGCACGGTTGGCAGGTCACCGGTGCTGACATTGCCACCGACGCCCTCGCGCGCGCCCGTGACAAGGCCGCTGCCTGCGGCGTCGAAGAACAGGTGCAGTTCGTCGAAGCGGACTTGTCCTCATGGACACCACACGAGCAGTACGACCTGGTCACCACCCACTATTCGCATCCCGCAATGCCCCAACTCGAGTTCTACGACCGCCTGGCGACGTGGGTAGCCCCGGGCGGAACCTTGTTCATCGTCGGTCACCTCCATCTCGCGGCGAGTCACGTCGCGGCCGATAATCACGGCCACGGCCACGGCCACGGACATGGGCACGGGCAGGGCACCGGCGAGCAACCGCCCGACGAGGCGACGGCAACCGCAGCAGGGATTACAGCGCGACTCGACCCATCACTGTGGGACGTACGGACTGCCAACGAATCTCATCGCACGGTGAACGGTCCCGACGGACGAGAGACGACGATCCACGACGTGGTCGTCAGAGCGACGCGCCGCAACTGAACCGGGCCATCAGGCCTGAACCCGATCACGACGTCGCCGGCGCCCGAAATGGTGCCGGCGCGCCATTTCTTCTGCCCTCATTCAGAAAGAAAACTGTGAGCACACATGCATCGACACCGACAACCGGTGACGTCCACTCGACTATCGACGATCATGCCCGTCGCCGCGCGATACTGATCGCGGTCTGCATCGCGCTCATGGCCGTCATCGCGTCCGTGACCGGACTCAACGTCGCCCAACCTCAACTCGCCGTAGAGTTCGATGCTCCACAGAGTGAAGTGCTGTGGTTCATCAACCTCTACACAATGAGTTTGGCTGCACTCCTCCTACCTCTCGGTGCACTCGGAGACCGGGTTGGACGCAAACCGATGTTACTGGCCGGGTTGGCCACTTTCGGCATCTCGAATATTGCTGCCGGACTGGCAAATTCGTCGGAGATGATGCTGACCTCCCGCTTCGTCTCCGGCGTCGGTGCGGCAATGATCATGCCAGTCACCCTTGCTGTCATCACATCGACCTTTCCGGACGATGAGCGAGCCAAGGGCATCGGGGTCTGGACCGCGGTCGCCGGCGGCGGCGGCATTCTCGGTATGTACCTGTCCGCGCTACTCGTCGATATCGCCTCGTGGCGATGGCTGTTCGTGCTACCCGTTGCGCTCGTGCTGATTTCGGCCGCGTTGATCATTCGGTCTGTTCCCAACTCGAAAGAGATCACCGAGCACCGGTTCGATGCTGTCGGCTCAGTCACGTCAGCTATAGCGGTCCTGGCTATTGTCTTCGTGCTCCACGAAGGGCCCGTGTACGGGTGGACCGAACCGCTGACTCTCATCGCTGTCGTTGCGGCAGTCGTTGCCGTCATCTTATTTATAGTGTGGGAACTGCGGCAGCAAGCGCCACTCCTGGATGTACGCCTGTTCGGCGGACGCAATCTGTCCAGCGGCTCGCTCACGCTCCTGGTGGTTTTCGGAGTTCAGGCCGGAATCTTCGTCGTCCTCTTCCCGTTCCTACAGGTCGTACTCGGCTGGTCGGCGCTGCGCGCCACCCTGGCCCTCATGCCGATGGCACTAATGATGATGGCCGCTTCCGTTCTCGCCCCTCGCCTCGCTGCCCGCGTCGGAAGCCGCTCGGCGATGGTGTCGGGCATCTTTTTTGCCGGCGTCGGTCTCGTACTCATGGCGAGCCTGGTGTCCGTCGACGGCGGTTACCTCGCGGTGCTGCCAGGGATGCTCGCGATGGGTCTGGGCATGGGCCTGGCTATGACGCCGTCGACCGAGGCCATCACCGGTGCCTTGCCGCGCGAGCGGCAAGGGGTCGCTTCGGCGATGAACGACGTGACTCGTGAGTTCGGCACCGCCCTGGGGGTGGCACTACTCGGCGCGGTCCTCTCCGCGGGTTACCGAAACTCGATCGATCCCCGGCTCGACGGGATCCCGACCGACATTGCCGATACCGCCCGCGAGGGCGTCACGACCGCAGTCGTCGCCGCCGACGGAGCGGGCGAGCTCGCCCAGGATCTGGTGCGGGCGGCCGAAGAATCCTTCGTCGACGGTTGGCAACACTCCATGTGGGCTGGTACAGCGGTCATGGCCGCATTGTTCGTGTACGTGCTCGTCCGCGGTCCAGTTGTGGCGTCTACTCCATCGTCAGCCCCCAATATGGCGAAGACTCGAAGGACTCCGGCCGCCGAATCGTCCGAAGACCGCGCGCGATAAAGATCAATCAACGTCTATTCCGGCGAGCGTTACCTGAGGTGTACATCAGAAGTCCGACGGTGCGGTAACTGTCGTTCACGCCGCACTTCGAACCGGAAACTTGTCGTTCACTTGAATGACTCGACAACGGTTGGACGTAAACCTTGCTAGATGAACAACCGACATAAAACCGACAGGGTTGTCATACGCGTGTTCAAATCGAATGGTGGTAGACAGACAGACGAATCACTGCAGGGCATTAGCCTGAATGCACCGATGAGCTGATGTGCCAGCTGCGAGTTTCGTTGTGACGCTGCGATGCGGGTATGGGCGTGGGTGATCGTCCGACCTCGGTGTCGGGTTGTTCCACTGGGTTTTTCATCTCGTG
>NZ_JASISW010000053.1:2500-5098 GCF_030063335.1 Rhodococcus sp. G-MC3
TGCGCTTACAATCCGTCAGAGCTTGTGAACAGTTTACTGTTGCGGGTGATGGCGTGCCTTTTGAAGAATGAGCCTGCGAGTTAGTGGCATGTCGCGAGGTTAACCCGTGTGGGGTAGCCGTAGCGAAAGCGAGTCCGAATAGGGCGTATCCATGTTATGTGGTGTAGTGGCGTGTTCTAGACCCGAAGCGGAGTGATCTACCCATGGCCAGGTTGAAGCGACGGTAAGACGTCGTGGAGGACCGAACCCACTTAGGTTGAAAACTGAGGGGATGAGTTGTGGGTAGGGGTGAAAGGCCAATCAAACTCCGTGATAGCTGGTTCTCCCCGAAATGCATTTAGGTGCAGCGTCACGTGTTTCTCATCGGAGGTAGAGCTACTGGATGGTCTAGGGGGCTTACCGGCTTACCGAAATCAGCCAAACTCCGAATGCCGATGAGTGAGAGCGTGGCAGTGAGACTGCGGGCGATAAGGTTCGTAGTCGAGAGGGAAACAGCCCAGATCGCCAGCTAAGGTCCCTAAGCGTGTACTAAGTGGAAAAGGATGTGGGGTCGCGAAGACAACCAGGAGGTTGGCTTAGAAGCAGCCACCCTTGAAAGAGTGCGTAATAGCTCACTGGTCAAGTGATCCTGCGCCGACAATGTAGCGGGGCTCAAGTACACCACCGAAGCTGCGGCATTCATACAATAGCCCGCTGAGTTTCTACGGAGATTCAGCCAGGTGTGTGGATGGGTAGGGGAGCGTCGTGCAGCCATGGAAGCATCGGAGTGATCCAGGTGTGGAGGCTGTGCGAGTGAGAATGCAGGCATGAGTAGCGAAAGACGAGTGAGAAACTCGTCCGCCGAATGACCAAGGGTTCCTGGGCCAGGTTAATCCGCCCAGGGTGAGTCGGGACCTAAGACGAGGCCGACAGGCGTAGCCGATGGACAACGGGTTGATATTCCCGTACCCGTGTGAACGCGCCCATGGTGAATCAGTGATACTAACCGCCCTGAATCCACGTGACTGATCTCTTTCGAGAGTGAGGCGTGTGGTGGATGCGTGGGACCTGATCTGGTAGTAGCCAAGCGATGGGGTGACGCAGGAAGGTAGCTGAGCCAGTCAGTGGTAATACTGGTGTAAGCCTGTAGGGCGAACGGTAGGCAAATCCGCCGTTCATTCATGCCTGAGAGGTGATGCGTAGCCGATTGAGGCGAATTCAGTGATCCTATGCTGCCGAGAAAAGCCTCTAGCGAGCTTTCACACGGCCCGTACCCCAAACCGACACAGGTGGTCAGGTAGAGAATACTAAGGCGATCGAGATAACTATGGTTAAGGAACTCGGCAAAATGCCCCCGTAACTTCGGGAGAAGGGGGACCCCTGCCGGTGATCACTCTTGCAGTGTGAGCTGGTGTGGGTCGCAGAGACCAGTGAGAAGCGACTGTTTACTAAAAACACAGGTCCGTGCGAAGTCGTAAGACGATGTATACGGACTGACGCCTGCCCGGTGCTGGAAGGTTAAGAGGACCGGTCAACTGCACTTGTGTGGTGAAGCTGAGAATTTAAGCCCCAGTAAACGGCGGTGGTAACTATAACCATCCTAAGGTAGCGAAATTCCTTGTCGGGTAAGTTCCGACCTGCACGAATGGCGTAACGACTTCTCAGCTGTCTCAACCATAGACTCGGCGAAATTGCATTACGAGTAAAGATGCTCGTTACGCGCGGCAGGACGAAAAGACCCCGGGACCTTCACTATAGCTTGGTATTGGTGTTCGGTTCGGTTTGTGTAGGATAGGTGGGAGACTGTGAAGCGGTGACGCCAGTTACTGTGGAGTCGTTGTTGAAATACCACTCTGATCGTATTGGATACCTCAACCTCGGACCATGATCTGGTTCAGGGACAGTGCCTGGTGGGTAGTTTAACTGGGGCGGTTGCCTCCCAAAATGTAACGGAGGCGCCCAAAGGTTCCCTCAGCCTGGTTGGCAATCAGGTGTCGAGTGCAAGTGCACAAGGGAGCTTGACTGTGAGACTGACAAGTCGAGCAGGGACGAAAGTCGGGACTAGTGATCCGGCACCGGCATGTGGAAGCGGTGTCGCTCAACGGATAAAAGGTACCCCGGGGATAACAGGCTGATCTTCCCCAAGAGTCCATATCGACGGGATGGTTTGGCACCTCGATGTCGGCTCGTCGCATCCTGGGGCTGGAGTAGGTCCCAAGGGTTGGGCTGTTCGCCCATTAAAGCGGCACGCGAGCTGGGTTTAGAACGTCGTGAGACAGTTCGGTCTCTATCCGCCGCGCGCGTCAGAAACTTGAGGAAGGCTGTCCCTAGTACGAGAGGACCGGGACGGACGAACCTCTGGTGTGCCAGTTGTTCCACCAGGAGCACCGCTGGTTAGCTACGTTCGGAAGGGATAACCGCTGAAAGCATCTAAGCGGGAAGCCTGTTCCAAGATGAGGTTTCTCACCCCCTCGAGGGGGTAAGGCCCCCGGCAGACCACCGGGTTGATAGGCCAGAACTGGAAGTCGGGTAACCGATGCAGGTGACTGGTACTAATAGGCCGAGGACTTACCACAAAGAAGCTACGCGTCCACTGTGCAATATCTGAAACAACACACG
>NZ_JASISW010000054.1 GCF_030063335.1 Rhodococcus sp. G-MC3
CGGATTCTGCGGCGACATCCCGCCGATCGAATGCGAACAGCTCCACTACACTCGACAATCGGATCAGCTCGCGAGCTGACCGAACTCACACGAAACCAAGTCTCCGGACTCACCGGTGCGGTTCAATGGCCCCGTTCAGTGGGGACACGCCAATGGAACCGCCGCTACATCTGGTCCGCCGGTGAAGTCATCGCAGTAGCGCACGTGCTCGGTGCGGATACGATCCTGGACGCGTCTGGTGAAACCCACGACAGTGTCGTCTATCTATGGGCATACGACCTGTACGGCATCCGCGGCGGACAGACCGAAGAGGCCGCCGGCTATCCGCTCACCAAAGCCTTCTTCGCCGCGAATCGTCGACCAGCTCGATCTTGACCCTGAGGTAGTGCACCGTCCGTCATGGACACGGGTAGGCTGGCCCTCGATGCTGACAACGCGCAGCTGAAAGGGAAAGTCGCCGATGAATCCCATTTCGATGAACTCCGAGTCGATGAACCACAACATATCGCGATACGAGCTCGACACGGTCGAGCTGCACAAGGACACACTCCGCTACGTAGACGTGGGTGATGGACCACCGGTCGTACTGGTTCATGGTCTGCTCGGCTCGCACGAGTCGTGGGCCGGCCAAATCGAGCGCCTGTCGGACAAATACAGGGTTATCGCCCCAGACCTGTTCGGTCACGGCAGCTCCGACAAGCCGTCCGGGGATTACTCGCTCTCCTCACATGCCGCGACCATTCGCGATCTGCTGGTCCATCTCGACATCGATTCGGCACCCATGGTGGGCCATTCGCTCGGCGGCGGAATCGTCATGCAAGCCATGTATCTGTTCCCCGATCGGGTCGAGCGTATCGCCCTCGTCAGTAGCGGCGGGCTCGGACCCGAGGTCAGTCTGCTCCTCAAAGCCGCGACTCTGCCTGGCAGCGAACTCGTGCTCCCGGTGTTGGCAGCCAATTGGGTACGCACGAGCACCGAGACCGTCATCGACAAGCTCAGTGCATGGGGTCTTCCGATCCGGCTTGGCAAAAGTATGGAAGAGGCCTGGAGGTCATTCGAGACACTGGCGAACAAGGGTTCCCGCGAAGCTTTTCTTGCGTCCACCCGCGCAGTGGTCGGCCCTCGTGGTCAAACAGTCAGCGCGAAACAGCATTTCGAGAAATTCGCTGCTTTACACTCGCTGCTGGTCTGGGGCGGTAAGGATCCTATGATTCCAGCCTCCCATGCAGATAACATTCGGCGTGAAGTGCCCAATTCTCGGATCGAGATATTCTCCAGCGCTGGACATTTCCCGCAGCTCGACGAACCCGAGTTGTTCTTTCGCATACTCGATGACTTCCTGATGACCGACAAGACCGTCGAGATCCCCACCACGACCGCGGTATCGAACTGACGAGGTAACCAGGCTGTTCGGGTAACCGGCAAGCTTGGTTACAGGTCGAGATAGTCTCGGCCAGCCTGGTCGAGCGCAAGTTGACGAAACCGGCACGCAGCCTGACCGCGACCACATCGGGAAACATCTATCGGGCGCTCATTCGTCCTCGGTCTATGCATCGAGCGCCTGGGCGTTTCGGGAAGTATGCTGTCCGAACGCGGTGAAGCCACAGCCCGTAGTGGGATGGAGCGTTCTGCATGTGTATTCCTGCACTCGCGCCGTGCCGATATGGCGCGTTGACATCGGACGAAGTGCCTCGAACCGGGAGATGGGGAGTTGCACAATGACAAGCTGAAGGAACGCAGCCGGCGGTGCGACTCGACGTCACCGTCGAGCACATCGATCAAGTAGCTGTGGTCATTGCATGCGGGGAAGTAGATATTATGACCGCAGCGGTGCTGGGGGACGGTATCGAGGCTGCATTGTCGATGTCACCTGCTGCGGTGATCGTCGATCTGTCGGAGGTGGGGTTTTTGGCCTCGGTGGGAATGAGCGTGCTGATTTCGGCTCGACGCAGGGCGCGCAGCAATGTCGCGGTGATCGTCGTTGCGGACGGCCCGCATACTCGCCGTCCGATGGAGTTGGTGGGATTGAGCGCAGCGACTCCGCCGGCGCTCTGATCGGGTCGGTACTGTTCGCGATCACCGGCGCTTTCTGCACTTACTTTCTCAGCCCACGGTGGCTGGTGGCCCACCTTGTGTGGTCGAGCACGGTGATCATCGGTTTCGCTGTCACCGGGTACTACGCCGGTATCGAAGACCCGGCCACGATCACGGCAGGCGTTCTGATCGTGCTGGCCGCGGTCAAGGGGGAACCCCTGTTCGCGCACGTGGCGTGGACGGCGATTTCTCTCGACGCCCGCCGATCGGCGCTGGATTCGCTGACCGGCCTCTACAACCGCCGCGGCATGGACACTGCACTCGAAGACCTGTGGAAACACGCCCGGCAGCATCGTCTGGAGATCGCAGCAATCGTCATCGACATCGACAAGTTCAAACAAGTCAACGACCAGCACGACCACGCTATCGGCGATCAGGTGATCGGGTCGGTCGCCGACACTCTTGTCGACTTCGCTGTAGATATCGGTGACGATCGCCTGAACCGGCGCCGCACCGGCGCCGCACCGGCGCCGCTGTGCTCGCACGCACTGGTGGTGAGGAATTGCTGGCCGTTCTCACCGGCCCGTCCGGGCATCTGGACGGCCGTATTCGTGGACTCCGCCCCGCCCTGGCAGGCGGCTCCACAAGCCCGATACCGGTCACGGTGAGTATCGGTGCAGCAGTTCTCGCCGCCGACTCGCCTCTGACCGAGATGGGCCAACCGGCCCTCGAACGTCTCATCCGGACAGCCGATTCGATGATGTATCGCGCGAAAACAGCGGGAGGGGATCGCAGTCTGTCCACCACACTGTGAATCGCCGGGTACACCGCGGTAGCGGTTCGGCTCACCGGCGGGTGTGGTGGGTCGCGCGCCGTGGGCGACAGGTCGACAGCTGCACGGAAAAGCGGAGAGCCCGAACCCTCGCCTAAGGCGGTGAGTTCGGGCTTTCGCGTCGTTCGGGGGGTTTGCCGCCGGTCACCGGCGCGTTCCACACACACGGAATCGTGTTCGCGGGGCTACCGGCCGGGTCGAGCGCATTCTTGATGATCCCGATCGTTCGGGGAGAGACCGACATCGACAGATGGTCTGAGAAGTCGACGCCGCAGCCGTCCTGCAGGAGAATATTGTTGACGGTCGCATCCGGGCCGGCTTCGAGGAACGTTGTCCTGAACGGTGTCACGACCTCGTCGAATCGAGTGGCTACAGCGGTGTAGGCGACTCCGCGCTCGGTGTCACCACCGGCTACCAGCGCCTTGACGAGCGGGGAATCGATGACCTGATCGGACGCGGCAGGTCCGGCGATGGCACTGACCAGACCCAGTACGTTGAGGCCGAGGTTGTTGATGGTGCGGCCGAGCGTTCCGATGCCCACCAGTGTGGTCCCGTGGTTGGATCCGCCGAGGCTGACGATGTCCGCGACCTTGTCCTTGCTTGGGTCCGCCGTGTTGGCACCACCTTAAAAGTGCATGTACTGGCGCGAGGCCAGGCTGCCCTGCGAGTGAGCGACGATGTCGACCTTCGTCGCGCCGGTGCGGGCAAGGACAGCGTCGATGTAGTAGGCGACCTCTTTCGCACTGTCGGCGATCGGGCCGGTTCCGCGCAGCGCCGTAATGTGTCCCAGAGCGCTTGAGTCCTTGTCGCCTGTGTTGGGCGCAAACACGCAGTAGCCGGCCTCGTTCAGTGCCGGCGAGATCCGTGCGAAGTTGTTGTAGGCGTTCTCCCATGTACCACGCAGCAGCACGGTGTCCATGCGTCGTCGGTGATGGTGGCGATCGCGGCCCGGATCACCGAGTTCAGGCCGGTGGTGATCGAGACGTCCGCGCCGCCGCGGATCGCGGCAACGATAGTCGGGTAGCCGAAGTATGCGGAATCGGCTCGCACCAATGGTTTCGCGGGGGTTGGGTTCGAGGTGGTGGACGCTGTCGTGGCTTGTGCTGCGACTTCTGCCGCTCTCGTTGCGGTCCGCAGTCGCCGGACGGTGGTGAGGGTGTCGGCGATCATCCGCGCTGCCCCGCGGGAGGATCCGCAGGATCCTTTGCGTAGACGTTGCCCGGTGATGATCGGTGCGGCAGTGGACGTGGTGACGGTGGTGATCAGCGTTCGGGCCCCGAACCCCGGAGTAGCCGTAGCCGGATCCTTGTTTGCTGTGGCCGTGGACTTCGATGATGGAGTCGTCGATGTCGATCATCGCCGGTTCGGTGTCGATACCGGTGACCAGCGGGGTGTGTTCGGTGAGGGAGCACAGTAGTCGGGAGGCGACGGCGTCGAGTTGGCGGACGTGACCAAATTCGAAGGTCCGCAGGAACGATCCCAATGTGGACGGTGCGTAGGGGTAATCGAAGAGGGTGTTCATCGCGCTGTGCCGCAGGATCGCCATGTCGGCGATGCTGTCGGCTCCTGCGACCATGCCGGCGACGAGGGATCCGATCTTGCGGCCGGCGTTGGCGCCGGTGTCGGTCGGCACGCTCAGGTGCTCGTTGGCGAGGGTGGGCAGCCCGGATCGCTGCGCCAACGCCATCACCGGAACCAGTCCCGCGGTGGACACGAGATTCGGGTCGTCGAACTTTGCGGCAGCGATAGGGCGGGTGTGAGATAGTTGCATCTGCGAGATGCCCTTTCTGCGTGGCCAGAATTTGTTCTGTGAGAAGTCTTATTCTTCACCACGACAGGGCATTTCGCGTCTACAACTCGCGCTCATCTCTCACCGAATCGGTGCATCCAGGCTAAGGGCAATACCGTTCAGTTAGTGCTGAATGATTGTGCATTCGGGTGATGTGGCGGGTTGCGGATGGTATTGGTGGTGGGAGCGTTTGGCTGCCCATTTGATGACTTTGCGTTTGACAACGCGAGGGTTCGGTCGTAGGCGACGTGCGGGATTGAATCGGCGTTGCAGTTTCTCGATGGCGTGGACCCTGCGTGTCAGGGTGAATCACCCTAGGTTTTGTGCCGCCTCCAATGTGGGCTGATCCCCGGTGGTGAGGTCAGCGTAGTGGAGCGTTTCGTATTCGATCGGTGGCATGTGACCGATGCTTGAATGAAGCCGCTTGACGTT
>NZ_JASISW010000055.1 GCF_030063335.1 Rhodococcus sp. G-MC3
TCGAAGGCCACCCCGAACGCCACGTCTGGGGACTGGGCCGGCACTACGCCGGATCCAATTTCTTCTGGTACTTCAAAGACCCTGCCGGCAACTTCGCGGAATATCACAGCGACATGGACTTCATCGCGGAGGATGCGCTCTGGACACCCGAGGAATTGGAAGGAGCGCGCGGACTCTATCGGTGGGGCCCGCCGCCCCCTCCTTCTTTCATCAAACCCGACGACCTCGCAAGTCTGATGATCCACGGCCACAGTGCCTGAGAGTTCGACTTCCCGCTAGCTGGCCCAAACTGCAAGGAGAGACACTGATGACCAACAGCAACGATTGTGAGCAGGTTCTGCTGAAATTCTATGCAGCGGAAGAGAGGTATTTAGCCGCAGACGGCAAGAATTTCAGTGAAATTGCCAGCACCTTGCATCCAGAATGCGTTATGCACCAACCGGACTCGCTGCCGTATGCCGGAGAATGGCACGGTCACGATGGCTTCGAGCGGTGGATGGCGGCCTTCGGGGACACATGGGCCTCCCTCTCTGTCGAGAACCCCACCTTCTACCCGTCGGGAACGGACCACATCTTCGTGCGATCGACGGTGGTTGCCCGCGCCAAACGCACCGGAACGGATATCACCTGGCCGCTGCTGCAGATGATCACTGTTCGTGACGGACGCATCCTGGAAATTCAACCTTTCCATTGGGACACAGTGCCCATCACGACAGCTGCAGGCTAGCCAAGAAAAGTCGCGTACCGCCAGAGGCAAAGCGAGCGCTTTAGCTCGTGTCACTTCGTCTACAGCGTCCGCTTCCGGAGGCAGGCGGACGGCCAGTCGGTCCACGAATCGCTGACCTGCCGCCCGCCTGACCTCCGGAACCCACTGGCCAACTGCTGCTCGCTGATCGGCCGTGCGCGCTACTGGCGTCCTTTCCTCGTTGCGTATCTCAGAAGCCTGCGCGACGAGGTGCCAGCCGCTTCCACGATGACGTCGATTCGGCACCACCACCTTCAATTCCCCTCCCGTAGCGGTCGATATTCGACTGTCTCGCTGTGTGTCATCTTCGCAGCACCCTTCCAGGGCCATCTGAGCGTCGGTCGCTCGACCAAAATTCTCGACGACGTCTCAGGATCTGTCGCGCCCTCTGGAGACCCCCGCTGGATACCACCCGTCATGTAGAACGAGGACAACAATGACCACTCCACGTCAAGCCGCGCCAGGAAAACAGAATCTAGGCCGTGGGACGAACGCTGATTCCCTGCCCATTGCCGCTCTTCTCCCGCTTGCAGCGACTGCGCTGCTCACCATCGTGACCGAGACACTCCCAGCGGGACTGCTCCTGCAAATCTCGTCGGGTCTCTCGATCAGTAGCTCGGCAGCGGGGCAGATGGTGAGCGCCTATGCGCTCGGAGCCGTCATCGCGGCAATCCCCGCTATCGCACTCACCCGTGGAATGCGGCGAAAGCCGATACTTCTCGCTGTCGTGGCGGGAATGCTCCTCGCCAACGTCATCACAGCCTCCGTCGATGTTTTCGCTGTCACATTGGTGGCACGTTTCGTCGCCGGCGCATTCTCCGGAGTGTTGTGGGGAATGTTGGCGGGCTACACACGCAAGATTTCCCCTGCAGCCAAAACAGGAAAAGCGTTAACAATTGCCATGTCGGGCACCACCATTGCATTCGCCATCGGCACTCCCCTCGGCACATACCTGGGCTCGATGTTCGGCTGGCGATGGGCATTTCTGACTTTGGCCGCGTTTGCCGCTGTCCTCATCGCGTGGATCATCGTCGTTGTTCCGGATGCTCCGGGGCAGCCACCGCAAACCCGAACACCTCTACACCGGGTGTTTGCTACCCCGGGAGTTGCGGCGATACTCTTCATCGTCTTCGGTTGGTTCCTCGCCCACAACATGCTCTATACCTACATCGCGCCGTTCCTCGTATCCGTGAACGCCGGGTTGCGTATCGAGATAGTCCTGTCCGTCTTCGGTATCGCCTCGCTCGCAGGAATCGTGCTTACCGGCACAGTGATCGATCGATCCTTGCGAAAAATGGTGTTGGCCAGCTTGACCGCGTTCGCGACTGCGGCTCTCGCCCTCGGAATCGCGGGCGGCAACACCGTGGTCCTCCTTATCGCGGTAGTCCTGTGGGGCGGCACGTTCGCAGGAGCCTCGACGCTGATGCAAACAGCACTAGCGGACACCACAGGACCCGATGCCGACGTTGCCAATTCTATGCTGACTGTCGCCGCCAATCTTGCGATCTTCGGTGCGGGCACCACGGGCGGAGTACTGCTCGGTGCCACCGGCGCGGGGGTGTTCCCGTGGGCCGCCCTTCTCGTCATCGCAGCCGTGTTTGCGATCGCATTGCTCGCCCGACGGCACGCCATCGTCCCTGGTTCACGCGTGGACAGAGTCGGGTCGCAATCCAAGAAGTGACTCCGCTTCGGAGCACCCTGAAAAGAAGGAGAAAGCTGTGAATTCACCCACGGAGTTGATCATGTGGGAGGGAAGTGTGCGCACTTTCAGCTACCGCGAACAACTCGAGACCACCGCCGAGGCTGGATTCGACTCACTCGCGCTGACGCCAGCGGCTTATCGCGTGGCGATCAGCGACCTTGGTGCGACGGGCGTCAGACGTCTGGCGAGTGAGGTCGGCCTCGATCTGCACCTCGATACGGTCACAGGCTGGGCACCCATTCGGGTACCTACCGGCGCAGATGACAACCTGATTGCACGATTCGATTTTTCTGTCGACGACTGTCTTCAACTCGTCGACTCACTCGACCTCAGATCCATTCTGGCCGTAGCCGTTTTCGATCATGATGCCGTGCCGCACGACACCCTGGTGCGGGGATTCGGCGAGCTGTGCGACGCCGCGTTGATCCGAGAAATCCCCGTCAATCTCGAGTTCATGCCGTTCTGGGGCGTACCCGACCTCGCTGCAGCCTGGGACATAGTCGATCGCGCACAAAGACCCAACAGCGGACTGATGCTCGATACCTGGCACTTCGCGCACAGTGGATCCGATCTCGACCTACTCGCCGGGATTCCGGACGATATCACCGTCAATGTGCAGCTCGCAGACGGATTCCCCGCACCGGCCGGAGCGGATCTGGTGGACCTCACCTTGCACAAGCGACAGCTTCCAGGCCATGGGACCCTCGATCTGGGAAGCGTACTGACCGTGGTCAGAAACCGCGGCTCGCTCGGCTCCGCAGGTCCGGAGATTTTCTCCGACGACTTGGATGCGATGCGCCCGACGGACGCCGGCCGCGCGCTCGGAACCTCGGTTCGCCAAGTACTGGAGATCGGCGTCCACGACCGCTGAGCCCACCTCTGCACGCGAACGGCCACATCAGTGCCAACACGAGAAGAGATCAAAATGAAGCTGAACACTAAAGTCGCAGTAGTCACCGGCGGCGCAGGTGGACTCGGGACCGAAATTTCCCGGGAGCTGGCCCGCCAAGGCGCGTCAGTTGCAATCCTCGACCGCGACTCGGTTGACGACATCGCATCCCTCGTGTCGGCCGAGGGGCGGAAAGCAATCCAACTCGGTGTCGACATCACGAGCAACGACGAGGTCCACGCAGCCTTCGAACAAATCGAACAACTTCTCGGACCCGTCGATATCTTGGTCAATGCCGCAGGCGTTACCGGTACTTCCCGACCCACACACGAAGCAACCGAAGACGACTTCGACACCGTCTTCGCGGTCAACGTCAAAGGCACCTTCTTCTGCTCCAAGTACGCCATCCAAAGCATGCTCAGCCAACAGGGCGGAGGATCCATCGTCAACATTTCCTCGACGTACGGAGTGGCCGCCAACGCAGACATTCCGCTCTACCACGCGACGAAGGCGGCTGTCATCATGATGGCCAAGACAGACGCAGTTACCTACGCGGCTGACGGGATTCGTGCCAACGCAATAGTTCTCGGAACCACACGTACGCCAATGTCCACAGCTGCTATGTCGATCAGCCCGGAAGGCTCCGCCTACCTCCAGAACTTGATCGATCTGCATCCACTCAAGCGACAGGCCGAACCCGACGAGGTCGCGAAGGTCGTCGCCTTCCTGGCTGGGCCCGACTCCAGCTACATCACCGCCTCCGCTATTCCGGTCGATGGCGGGTACACCGCGATTTGATCTTCGCGGATGGCCGTTTGCCCCGGACGTACCGAGAAACTACGGGTATCTGTTGACGCGACGGGGGTCTGAGCACCGGCACATATCGGCGGGGTTGGACCCGCCGAACGCGGTGGTGACCGCTATCGCCGCGATCGCCCGCGCCCGCCGCCAAGGAACAAGGCTTCGGGGTCGTGTTCATCACCCACAACCCGCACCACGCCTAGCGGTCGGCGACCACTTCGTGCTCCTCAACCGAGGCAGGCAAAAACTGGACTGCACCTACGACGAAATTCCCCCTGGACGACCTGACCAAAGAAATGGCCGGCGGCGACGAACTGGAAACCCTCACCCACGATTTATGCCGCTGTGCGCATGCCCCGCGGACAGCGTTCTCTCGGAACGGGTTCAGCGTCCGGCACCCTCCGCGGTGCCCACTTCCCGACAACGACGACAACAGCGACGGTGAATACCGGCAGCGATGAAGTCCCTTACCCCGTCGGACTCGGGAAGGGGGCGACATCGTGTTTGGGCTCATTCAGGACGGAGGGTCATACCCCCCACGTCCACCGGGCCCAGAGAGTGATAGTTGTATCCGACGTTTCCGGTGGTCTTGATGTTCAACGCGGCCCGGGGTGTTCGGCGTCACCGGCACTAATCCTGAATACACCGATGAAGTGACAACTGAGCGCGAGTTGTGAATACGAAATGCCCTGTCGTGGTGAAAGAATCAATCTTGTCTAGGGAAAGATTCGGCCACTACGAAGGGCATCTCGCAGATGCAAC
>NZ_JASISW010000056.1 GCF_030063335.1 Rhodococcus sp. G-MC3
TTGCCGCCGACACCTCGAGGTCCGCGGCAATCTCCTCCTGCGTCTTGCCTGCAGCGGTGAGCTCATCGGCACGGCGCAATTTGCGCACGATGTCTTCAGCAGAGTTGCGCTTTCGTCCAGCCATGTTCTCCGTCGTCCTATCCGCCCAGTTCACGGGCAACAAGACTCTAAAACAAAAGGCCCCGTTCACCGGGGACACGCCAATCTGCGTCGGGATGTAAGACAATTCATCGGTCGAGCCGTCAGGGAGAGTGGGTTCGCTGATGGACTCTACGAAGCCCTGCAGAAAGATCGTCGCGAGCCTCAGCTGACGCTGGGCTGTGTCGAACAACGACGGTACCATCGGCGGCGTACGCAGGTCCACGACTCGTAGGCGCTCCACCGCCGAGAATTTTCCGATGCTGAGCATCCCGCTGGTGACGTACTTACTTACCTCTTCAACCGCGCCATCGTGGCTCGACGCCCCGTAGAACGCTCCGATACCCGCTGGCGTCATTCGGTTACTCCGGGAGAACCGAACGGGCGGGGAACCGATGTCGGTCGCCGAGCTGAACTTTGCGCCGCCCTTGTCGTAACGAGCTCGGAACCAGCTACGGTCCGCAGGAAGGTCGATCACCAACCGGGCCGAATGCACCGCATCGATAATCGCTGCAGGAACCTCGTGCACCTTGAACATGCCAACCTCGGTCTCGGCGACCGGATCGGGTTGCAGGAATGTGAACCGTCGCCTGAGGCGAACCTCCTCACGGAACTGCTCCCAGCTCCAGGCCAGACCCATACCGGGTGGTGGGGCTGCCAAGTTCCGCTGGCACCAGAGTCCGTTGCGAACAGCGCGGTCGATGGCGTCCAACACGGCCGGACTACTGCTCACCTCGTTCTCGTCCAAGAGGTCTCGGGTGTCGACTGTGTCTGTCTGATACCCACAATCGCGGGTGCTGTAGCTTGCTTCGTTGACCGGGTCGTCGTACTCGGCCAGGAGCCCCTCGACTACCCGCTCGATTACACAATCCAATGGCGCACGCTGAGCGTTCGACACCCGACAGAACGAACAGGGCCCCGACGAAGGGTCTGTGTTCTCCACGACTACCTGAACTAGAGCTTGATCATTCAGACATTGAACGCAGACGATCTCGGTCGAGTCGTTCCAGCCGCGTGACTCAACGTCCTCTAGGTAGCTCTTCGTGAAACCCATGTCACGACTATCCTCCATGAAGAAGCGATACGCGGCATGGACGTACCCGCCGGAAGGAACCCCACGATGCTGCGAATTTATCTCGATCAAGCCGAGTGGGTCGACATGTCGAAGTACCGTACCGGGCACCGCGAGGGCGGGCGCTTCCAGGACGCTTACGACCTGTCGACCCGACTCGTAGAACAGGGGGATATCTCTTTTGTTATCTCCACTGCGCACTACTACGAAACGCAGCGCCGTCCGAACCCCACAAGTCGCCGCGATCTCGGACGAACCATCGCGGATCTCTCTAAATTTCACTCGATCGCACCAAGCCACGTGATCGTTCCTGCCGAGATACGGGCCTACCTCACCGGACAACCCGTGACTTCGCAGATCGAGGTCTTCGGCGTCGGCTTCGGGCATGCCTTCCACACCGACATGAAGTTGCCCGAACCTGATCCGACGCTTTCCCACCAGATGTCTCCAACGGAGTTCGCCCGACTGGGGGAGCTTGTCCGGTATGAAGCCGAGTTGTTCGTCCTTGCGGCTCCCCCGGAAGCAGACGCAGCAGCCCGTCAGATGTTCGAAACTGTCAACAAGATTCATGACTCTGCGCAACGGTTCGCAGATGGTCAGACCACCCTCGGACAGCAGATCGACGAACTCAAAGTACGCCACAAGCTTGCCGATGTCGTTGCAGGAAACGAAATCTCGAACATCATGGGGCCGCTCATCATTGAGTGCGCGCAGCTCGGCTTCGACATCGAGGACTTACTTCGATCGCGGCAGGCGATCCTCCATTTGATGGAGAATCTGCCCAGCCGGTGGGTTGAGAGCGAACTTCGGCGAGTCCGCCTGCGTAATCCACAGCAGCCGTGGGTCAAGAATGATCTCAACGACATTCTCGCGCTATCCGTTGCAGTGCCTTACTGTGACGTCGTTGTGACCGAGAAACAGTGGGCGAAGCATCTCAACGACCTTGGGATCGCGAAGCGCTACAACACCGTTGTGCTGTACGACCTCGCAGATGTCCCAGAGGCGATCGTTACGGCGACTCGCACTGAGTAAGGGAAGCGAGTAAGTCTGGAATTCTGGTGTGCTA
The DNA here is from genome assembly GCF_030063335.1 of Rhodococcus sp. G-MC3. Lineage (GTDB taxonomy): Bacteria > Actinomycetota > Actinomycetes > Mycobacteriales > Mycobacteriaceae > Rhodococcoides. The sequence continues at coordinate 2,277 of NZ_JASISW010000056.1, forward strand.
CACCAATCGAAGCCGACAATCAGCCGCTGTCGAGCGGCGATGATGTCCGGGCCACTCTGCCGCTAAGCACAGCTGGTGGGCCGAGGGACTGCGTCTTCAGCAACCTGTCGTCGAAACCCTCGACGGGGATCGCGGGGAACCTCCCCGTGCCGGGGTGTGAACCGCGGGTCGCAGGGGAAGACCTGTCGCCACTGCGAGCCACCGAATGAACGCCGGAGGTCACCCCGCATCGTGCCTCACATGCAAACCCGCACTTAACGAGGGTGGTCCGCTGCTGCCATCCACCGCAGAGGCGCACAACGCCTACAGCCACACAACGTCGACAAACCCACACCCGGTTCCGAGCACTCGGATGTGGCGGTGGCGGAGCTCGTTCAGCGAGTGGCCTGCAAGCGCAACCGCGTCGGCCACCTCGTCGGGTCGTCATCTCCCGCCCACTCGATCTGCGTCCGGCGTCGCATCGAGTAGTAGGTCGCCCACTGGCTCGTCCTTCGGTGCTGGACCGGGAAACGCCAGCCGCTTCGATGCCACTCGTGCCGTAGCCGCCACAGTCAGACGGGCACGGTTCGACCGTGCGGCTCTCGTCGTCCCCACAGCGTCGACACCGTCGGCGAGGACAGCGCCGAGAGTCCAATCGAGGTCGCGGATCTTGTTTTCCTCCCCGGCCAGGCCCGGCCAAGTCGTCGTGTTGAGCCAGGCGTCGAGACTTCTGCGCGCAGCGCGATTATTTCTAAGGGAGAGAGAGCCTTTGACATGGTTGATCCTTTTCTGTGTTGTAGGTCATTCGTCACGGCCTCGACTTCGGGCCAGCGGAGAGTGAGCGACCCCCATGTCGCTCCCCCTCCGAAAGCGGTCAATAGAACCCGGTCGCCCATGCTGAGATGCCCTTGAGTTGCGGCATCAGCCAGCGCGAGAGGTATCGAGGCCCCGGCGGTGTTGCCATATTTGTTCAGGCTGACCAGCGCTTTGGAGCTGTCGATTCCGAGTTGGTCACTGACTGCGTCAAGGATTCGAGTGTTGGCCTGATGTGCTACGAGCCAGTCGATCTCGGCAGCCGTCCACAGGGTGCGGGAAAGTACGCGCTGCGACGATTGCGTCATGTGTTTGACCGCGTTGGCGAAGACTGTCTTACCTTGCATCGTCATGAACGAACCCGTCGCGGTGAGATCGGCTCCGGAGGTTCGGTGTTCGGACCCACCCTCGCGAACGATGATCAAGTCATGCAGATTTCCATCGCTACCGAGGTCGAACTCGAGTAGAGCACCGGGAGATTCCCGGCTTCCGCGCTCGAGGACAATCGCGCCGGCGCCGTCGCCGAATATCGGAGCTGTATTCCGATCGTCGGGGTTGATGATTGTGGTGAAGGCTTCGGCTCCGATGACCAGGACCGAGTCGGTGAGGTTGGAGGCGAGAAGTCCAGAGGCGACAGCGGTGGCGTAGACAAAGCCGGAACACACAGCGCCGATGTCGAAGGCTATGGCACCGTCGAGTCCGAGTTCGGATGCAACCCATGGTGCCGTAGCCGGACATGGATAGTCAGGGGTGGTAGTTGCGAGCACCACCGCTCCTACCGAGGCTCGGTCTGCCGACCGCAGTGCACGTCGGCCCGCTATGGCTGCGAGGTCCCCGGTCGAGGTTCCGACGTCTACGTGGCGGCGTTGCTCGATGCCCGTTCGCGATCGTATCCATTCGTCCGAGGTGTCTATACGTTCTGCAAGCATGTCGTTAGTGATCACGGTGTCCGGGACGGTTGCCCCCAGCCCTGTGATGATCGAAGCGTTCGGCATCGCAGACTCCAGTTGTTTGGCGGTGAACTCAGCGGGTGACGATGACCGATGCGCGGTCGCTCTCGGTGCGCATGTCGATTGCGTCGTACTCCTCCTGAGCTCGTTCGATCGCTTCGCGGAGCCCCATCACCGGACTCAGGGTCAGAATGTCGGAAATGGTGGCCAGTCGTTCCTCGAGCGGTCCGCCGACCTCCCACCGTGGGATGCCGAGTTCGTCAGCGACGTCGCGGAGGGAGATGTCGGCCATCGATCGGAAGCGTTCGTTGACCGGTCGATGGCCGTCTGCAGCCAGTGCCAGTTCGTTGCGTAGGTGAATGAACCCGGTGTAGGTGCGTTTCACGTGCCGTTTGACGGCCACACCCAATTGGGCCATGACTTGTTCGAAGACCACGATTTCGGGTGTCTTCTCCACGGATTTGCTGTCCCCGAGATGGATGGAGTCATTGGGGTTGATCCCGACCACTGTGCGCATTGACCCATATATCCGGCTCTTCCGGAAATGGAGTGCAGGTGAGGGCGCGGTAAACCCGGTCGGTGGGGTCGTGTCGTTGCGGTGAGGCGGGCTCCCGGAGGCCGATGATGAGGGTTCTCACGCCAACTCGTCACGACCCACCGGGGAGCCCTGTGTCCGAGAATACGACTGTTTCCGCTTCTGCCGT
>NZ_JASISW010000057.1 GCF_030063335.1 Rhodococcus sp. G-MC3
CTCACCCCGGCTGAGTATGCTGCCCAATGCACCCACAACCACCAACCGGTGGACGGCTGCGAGATCGACTGAAGATCAAACCGAAGCGGCTCTAGAACGCTGTGGTCCGACTATCGGGGACCTGCCAATGGGACCGGTCGCCGCCGGCCACGACATTGTGTCCGTCTACGGCGCCGAGGGCGCATACCAGTTCGTGATGTGGATCGACGGGGTCCTCCAGTCCTCGATCAATCCGAAGGAACGAGACTTCGACTCGACATGGGGTGGGAACGATCCGACGAGGTTCGATGAAGTCTGGGCGGCCGTCACGCCGAGCGCTACGGAAGACGATCCCCTTCAAGGCTTTGTCGTCTCCCAATCGTTGTTCGCTGCAATGGAGACAATCACAGGCGTCAGCCTGACCGAGGAGACTTTGACCGAGACGCAATTCGTGTTGGGCACTGTGGCAAGGATGATTCCTGCGACGGCAAGCGCATACTCACGCCGTCTGCGCGATGCCGGATGGAATGCCCGCGCGCTGACTTGAACTTCACACCCAGACCACCATCGGCGAACCTAGGCCGGGTGGTTAATGAGTGAGAAACCGGACAGCCGCTCGAGTGAATCCGAACGCGTCGACGTGCGCCAAGGTCTTCGCCCGCCGCCTTCCACATCGTCTTCATAGCAGCCGAGCCTGGCGGCCGGCGTGTCAGCGCGCAGTACGCCCGATGTCGTCGCGGACGTACCACGCGACCCAGAACAGCGGGAAGCAAGGAACGGCCAGCAACGCCAACACCGGGTTACTGGTGCGGCGGTACTCGCCGAAACCGGTAAGCACCGCTACAAGCGCAAGAACTGCAACGGGCACGGCCAGTACGACAAGCACAGCAGTCGTCACAGTGCACTCCTGTCCACATCAAGTCTTCGACTGAATCCTACCGGCGGTACAGCAGACCGTCGGGATTGAAAGATCCAATTCGTTCGGCGACTCGAGATCCTCAGCATCCGATCTTCTCGCCGGGAATGCTGCACGCTTCGAATACAGCTCATCCGCCAGTCCAGTTGAAACACAAAATCTCTGATGAGCTGGGAGCCTCTGACGCAGAGCCAGCTTCTGCGCGGGATGCTCAGTTGCAGCGGCGGCCAATTCCTCGCTAGGGCCCACCCTGAAGGGTATAGCTATAGAACTTTCCCATCGCGCCACTGGAGGATCACGCCAGTGGAGGTCTCGTAGCCACGCGGCCAATAGATGTCGTACCCTAGCGGCCACATGTGGTGCTTGGGGTACCAATCCGGCGTCTCTGGTGGATCGAATAGAGGAACGCCGTTCAACGGCGGCACATTGCTTCGTTGATACTCTCTACCCTCGACGTGAAGTTCCGGTGGAATCTGAGTGAGCCAGCAGACAGACGCATACTGAACTGAGAAGAAGCCGAATCCGGTGATCAGAAGGGCGACAAGGGCTCCCATCGGCATTACCAACCGTCGCATCCAAGCTTTCTGATCCATACGTCCCTATGCTCCTCTTTCCCGCTGGCAGCAAGCATTCCAGTTGACGACGCCCGCGAGTAATTGTTCGAGTTCGGCTACAGATCGGTCAAGCGGGCGAGTTCCTCGTCGACATGTACCAGCTTGATTGTGCACTCGATGACGACGGTGCCGGTCATACGAGCTACGCCGCCCTCCGGATGGGCCGCAGTGCCCGAGCCCACCGCTCGAGGTCATCGAGCGCCCGCGCGAGGTCGGTTTCACGCTCCACTGCCGGGGTGAACGTTGCGTATCCTTCGAAGTCGATTCCGAACCTGAGCGCGACGCTCGCGCGCACGTCAGCGAGTTTCAGCTCGCCGCAGATCTGCCGCAATTGTTCCACCGACCGGATGCCGCCATCGACGCCGTAGCTGACGAACGTGGCTGCTTTGTCATTCCACTCCGCGAACAGCACGTCCAGGGCGTTCTTCAGGACCGCTGGTGGCGCGTGGTTGTACTCGGGAGTGACGAAAACGAATCCGTCATAGGCTTGGATCGTCGAGGCCCACTCCACCGTGTGAGGCTGGTCGTATTGTCCAGCCATCGGCGGGAGGACCTCATCGATGAACGGCAAATTGATCTGCGCAAGGTCGATGACCTCGTACGAGGCCGCGGGGCGGTTGCTCGAAATGCGGGAAACCCAATCTGCGACAGTGCGGGCGTGGCGACCCGGGCGAGTTGATCCCGCGATAATGGCGAGGCGAAGCGGCGTAGTCGACGTAGTCAAGGGGAGCCTCCAGAGTGTTCCTAGCATTGGAAAACGGTGATGGCAGAAACTGTACATGGTTCCACGGGCCCGAAGGCTCGGGGCGGTCGGCCGAGCAAGCGTGCGCAGATCGAGACGGCCGCTGGGGAGGTGTTCGGGCGCGTCGGATTCGCGGACGCCACGATGGACTCCATCGCAGCTGAGGCTCAGGTGTCGACGAGAACTCTTTACCAACACTTCAGGTCCAAGAACGACCTGTTTGCTGCCGTTCTCACAGCCAGTGCGTCGCTGGTCGCCGGCGATTTCGCGCGCGGAGCGCAGCACGCCCTGCACACGGACGACGTGCGGTCAGCCCTGGTTGTGCTGGGCCACGCGTTCATCGACCAGCGGACGAGCCACCCCCAGCATTTCGCCATGGTGAACCAACTAAAGGCCCGCGCGGTCGCCCTCACCCCGGACCAGACCACAACATGGCACGACGCTGGCCCGTATCGAGTGCAGACAGAGGTAGCTTCCGTGCTCCACGAGCTTGGCCGTCGCCTTTGGCTCGGCGTCCCCGACGTTCGGCAAGCAACTCTGCACTTCATTGCGTTGACGACCGCCGAATCGACCATCCGCCCCTTCGGGGCCGAAGCGCTCACCCCGAGCCACGTCGAACCCATGGTCACAGCTGGCGTCGACGCGTTCCTTCGGGCGTACGGAACGGACACACTGCCGACCCAACCAATCAGCTGAGGAAGCCGCCAATCGAAGCGCCGATAGATTGCCGCAGCAACACGCTGAGCAGATGCATACTGACTCCGTGTCGAGTCGCCTATCACCGACAGCAGTCTCGGTCGCAATCGCTGCCGTTTCCCTGATATGCCTCATCGCGTCGTACGGTGCATTCGGTGGCTGGGGACTGATGGGCGGCGCAGAACAAATGTGTACGCGAGACCGACCAGCTGCGGTTTACAGTGCGAAGTGGGCGTGGGTGCCAGTGCCGGTGGCGATCTGCGAAAACTACGCCGACTCTGACGTCGTCGTGGGATCGATCGCGGTGAACTGGACGAACACGGGGGCAGGCGGCCTATGCGCACTCATACTCATTGCCAGTCTGACGTCTTCGATTCGGCGGCAGTGAGCAACATCGACCACTCGAGTACCGATGTCCGCTGGTGCGTGCCAGATTCGATGACGGACTGATCCTGGAGCGCGAAGCTGTGAACGTCAGATGGACCCTTCGCGCTCGATGACAACAATTCTTGCGGCGCCGATCGGTGCGGCCTTGTGCTCGTCACCTATCTCTGCCACGCACATGACTCCCGGCGTAAGTCTCTGTACGTGTTCGCCTGTCGTATCGCGATAGTGCATATCTACTGCCCCATCGACGACGATGAACACCTCGACGCCGTCGTTGACATGCCAGATGTATTCGTTGTCGGTCCAGTGCAATCGAACGGTGGCGGAGTCCAGTGACGCCAGCAACTGGGATCCCCACGCTTCGGGAGCCTCGAACTCGGCAGCTTCGATAAAACGCATACCCCACCGTACCGTCCGACGAAGCAAATCCAAGTGAGACCGGAGGGCGCAGCGGGATTGTGAGTAGAAGAGTTACCCGGCTGAACTTGGGCAGACTTTACGACCGTTCCGCTGGACGGATGTCACCATGTTCCCAGAACATTGGTCGTTCACGATCGATCACGATATACGGAATGAAACCCCACACAGCGGCTTGGGCGAGATGCAATATGATTTCGGGGTCAATGCGACAGGAGCTGAATGTGGTTGGCTTGAACGAGGACGCAGGTCGCGGTATTGCTTCATTGGTGATTGACACGATCCTCTACGGGGACATGATTCTTAATTATCTTGACGACGAGATTGCCGGTTCATACACCGAAGGTCCGCAAACAATCGTCAGAATTCACCGCGTAGGCCACCGCACCCGCAAAAAGACGCCGATAGGAACGCGAACTACATCAAGCCTGCGGGCGACAATCGACGGCAGAACTATCACCTTGAATCCAGGTCGAGCAAGACTGTTCAAGCGCTCCTACACAATTGACATCAGATTCGATGAGCGGATCCTGGCTCTGTCTGCCAAAGATTTGGAAGACAGCATGCTGCTGGACGGTCCAAAAAAATGGCTCTTCCGGTTTTAGAGTGCATCGAGTGCGCGGGTGAGGTTGCCGCAGTGCAGTAGTGATCGGATTCGGTAGTGGGTGAGGTTGCGGAATCCGAGAGCGTTGCGCCGCAGCGCTTCCAATCTG
>NZ_JASISW010000058.1 GCF_030063335.1 Rhodococcus sp. G-MC3
CTCGGCACAGTTCATCTTTGAACTCTGCCGAGAACGATCGCCGAGATCTGCTCATGCTGGTCGGACTCATTTCAGTAGATTCCTATTCTAAGCGGGTCCACTGTCCGAAATCCTTGGGCCGATCAGTGTACTTCGTCGACAGCAGGCGAAGCGATATTGTTGCCCGGACTGGTTGGGTGTACACGGCGCAGTGCGATCCCGACGAGAACACGCTTCGGCCGCTCGGCTCGCCCGCGGACAACTGGCTTCTCTACCTTCAAGGATCTTGATGTCCAGGTTACTCGTGATGAGACGCTCTCACACGGGTCCTCTCGATGGCTATGTCGCGCACCAAATCGAGTCTGCATCCCGGACGTAGGTGCCGGAGTAGTTCCGGGGTGTTGTTCGAATATCACCGTTAGCGGGTGCGATGTGCAATCTTCGGAACGTGCAGTATTCCGCTTGGGTGGGGGAGTTCTTGGGTGACTTCATCCAGTGCGCGGCCGCGTTTCCTGACGCCGAGGTTGGTGCGTACTGCTCGGTATGTACTAGCGTCATCGCCGTGCCCACGATGAGTCGCCGACTTCGAACAATTCTTGTTGCCGTACTTGTAGCCGGCGCAACAGTCACCGTGGTACCTGCCAATGCCGCGCCTCTCGACCCGTGCGCGCCATGGACGATGGAGACTGTCGCTGCAGGCTTGGACGAACCAGAAAACCTCGAGGCCGATGGCGATGGCGGCTTCTACGTGTCCGGGGCATCGAGCATCGTCCATGTCGACGCGAACGGAACCGTCGTACCCCTGCTCGACAACTTGCCCGCTCCCCGCGGACTACAACTCCACGACGACGTTTTGCACTTTGTGACCGGACAAGACAGCAAGCTCAGATCGTTCGACGTGCGTACCCGCGAGCTCGACGACGTCGCCGAGTTTCCCGCCCACGGTCTCCTGCGACTCCCCAACGGAGACTTTTTGACCACCGACGTCGGAACCGACATCGGTGCACCCTCCCGAGGACTGACCCGGTACGAACCCGACACGGGCGCGGTACTGACCAACTGGTCACCCGTCCCGCGATCGGAAGGCCTCGCGTTGAGCCCGGACCACACGCGCGTGTACACCGACGACCTGTTCACAGGCCAAGTCATCGAGGTGCCGCTGGAATCACCCGACCAATGGTCGGTGGTCGCCACCATTCCTGGCATTCCTGGACTCGACGACCTCACGATGTCGAGTGCTGGAACTCTATATGTTGCAGCCCATTTCGAAGGTGCCATCCACCGCGTCGACCCCATGACCGGTAATGCTTGTGTGATTGCGTCAGGTCTCTCGGGTGGATGGACGGGACCGAGTTCTGTTCGCATTGGGCCGGCGGCAGCTGGCTACGCGCTCTACGTGACTGTCTTCGACGGCACACTACGTCGACTGACACCACCGGAAGGTGTAGAGCTGACGCCTGTTGGCCGCTGAAGCCAGTTCAGTCGCGAATACGGTCGGGGAGAATGAGCAGTACTGACTTTTGGTCCAGTTCGAGTCCTGCACTTTGAACGTCGGTCTCTCGTGTGATTGCTTCCAGCAGAAAACCACACCGAACAAGAAATTGGGTGGCTGTGGCAGCACAACTGGATGCACCGTGGATTGGTATCGACGCCCGACGCAGGATTACCTTCCCCGGGTATCGCACCCTTTAGGAGACACGCCCTAGGTGCGGGTGCGGGCTTGGTCGCCATGCGGGCCGAACATGTGCAGAATTTCCACCGCCTGATCGTCGGCTGGTCCGAACCAATGCGGCTCGCTCGTATCGAATTCTGCTATCTCGCCTGCATCCAAAGCCAGCTCACGCTCACCGACGATGAGCCGTAGATGGCCGGCGAGGACATATAGCCATTCATAACCAGCGTGGGTGACCAATCGGGGTTCATGAGGTCCGATCACCTGTTTGAAGACTTGAACCCGGCCGGGGTAGTGGGTCAACGGGACAACAATGCTTCCGTTCGGACGCCGCCGTGGTGTGAGGTGAATTCGCGGATCCCCGGTCGCAGGCGCACCGATGAGCTGATCGAGCCCGACTCGATGTACCCGGGCTAGTGGAATGAGAACTTCCAGTGTTGGACTCCGTTTCCCAGATTCCAACCGCGAGAGCACACTCACCGAAAGTCCCGTCTCGGCGGCAACGCCCTCCAGCGTCATTTGTCGGTCGTGCCGTAACGCGCGCAGGCGCGGCCCGATGTCGGCGAGCGTCTGTTCCACTTCCGGGTCCATCTGATCATTTTGCAGGTTCTGCAAATTTGCTTCCGCAGTGCACCACTCGGCGGCGACGATCGCGTGGTAACAGCACGACGATCCCACCGTGGAGTCGTCAATAACGGAAGTGGGTTCATACCTTGGTTGAATTGACGGCGAACCGGTCGGACACGACTGACGACCATCGATGGCTGGTCCTCGCAGTGTGCTGCGCCAGCATCTTTATCGTGGGTCTGGACACCAGCATCGTCAACATTGCGCTGCCCTCGATCGGAACCGACCTCGATACCGATCTTCGTGGCCTTTCATGGGCGGTGGACGCATACACCCTTGTGATGGCCAGTCTTTTGATCTCGTCAGGAGCCATGGCCGACAGGTTCGGCCGTCGGCGCATTTTCCAACTAGGACTTCTCGTGTTCGCCGCGTCATCTGTGGTGTGCGCGGTGGCGCCAACCATCGAGGTCCTAACAGGTGCTCGGGCCGTCCAGGGGGTCGGCGCATCGATGCTGAGTCCGGTCGCGCTGGCGATCGTGGTCAACCTCATAACAGACCCCAAGGAACGTGCGTTCGCGATCGGGATCTGGGGATCCGTCTTCGGCCTCAGCATGGCAGTCGGCCCCACCCTCGGAGGCGTGCTGGTCTCGGAGGTCGGCTGGAGATCCATCTTCTGGCTGAACCTGCCGATCATCGCCAGCGTCCTTCTACTCACAAGACTGTTTGTTCCCGAATCTCGGGCGCCACAACGGAAGAAGCTGGATGTTCCAGGGCAACTTCTCCTGATCTCTATCATCGGCGGCGCAGTCGCACTGCTCATCGAAGGTCCTGCCGTGGGGTGGACGTCAGCTGCTGCCATCGTCTTCTACGTGATTGGAACTGCCACTGTCGCGGCATTTATTGCAATCGAGTTGCGTCGGCGAGCTCCCCTAATCGACCCGAAGTTGTTCCGCAACAAATCCTTCAGTGCTGCGGCCATCGGTGCGGTGTCGATCTTCGTTGCACTCAATGTGACTCTGCTTCTGGGAACGCTGTATTTGCAGCAAGGTCGGTCGATGAGTCCGGTTGCCGCGGGACTTCTAGCGCTTCCGATGGCCGTGAGCGCCACCGTCTGTGCACCGTTGTCCGGTTATCTTGTCGGCCGCACGGGACCGCGATTGCCGCTTGTCATCGCAAGCGGTTTCACCATTCTCGGCGGTGGTGTTTTCGCCCTGTCGAACAACCAGACAGCTGTTGGCGCCGTGATGTTTGCGTACCTGCTCATCGGCGCTGGGGTCGGCTTCGCGAACGCTCCGATCACCAATACGGCCGTCAGTGGCCTACCGTCTGCTCAGGCGGGTCTCGCGGGTGGGGTCACCTCCACTGCTCGCCAATTCGGGGCCGCAGTGGGTGTCGCCGTAGCCGGCAGCATTGTCGCAGGCGCACCGACGAAAGAACTTGTGCACGCATCTCTGCCTGGCTGGATACTGGTGATGTGCTGCGGCCTGGTGCTCATGTTGGTCGCGCAGGTTTCGACGTCGGTGCGAACCCCTCGTCGCGTCATCACTTAGCCTAAGCCTCAATACCGTTCAGTTAGTGTTGAATGATTGTGCATTCGGGTGGTGTGGTGGGTTGTGGATGGTGTTGGTGGTGGGCTCGTTTGGCTGCCCACTTGAAGATTTTGCGTTTCACGACGCGTGGG
>NZ_JASISW010000059.1 GCF_030063335.1 Rhodococcus sp. G-MC3
GGACGGACGCAGGAACGGCCGTTGGATTTTCTTCCACTTCTGGTAGGTGGCGTAGGCGGTCTGGGTCGATTCGAGCGTCGAGGTGGCGCTGACCGGTACGTCCCACCAGGATTGGGAATCAGGGGCCGCGATGAGCGGGTCGGTTTCGACGTGGATCACCGTCGACGTCGCGCTTGCCTTCGCGGCCTTGACCGCGTCGGTGAACTCGTTGCCGTTGTTCACCCGGACCACGTCGACGCCCAGGCTTGCCGCGTTCGCGGCGAGGTCGACCGGCAGAAGCGGCCCATCGAGCCTCCCCTGCGCGCTGCGGTAGCGGTAGTCGGTACCGAACCTCTGCGAGCCGAGCGCCTCCGACAGTGAACCGATGGACGCGAAGCCATGGTTCTGCACCAAGATCATGATGACCTTGACACCTTCCTGCACAGCGGTGACCAGTTCGGTCGCCATCATGAGGTAGGAACCATCTCCCACCATGATGAACACGTCACGGCCGGGTTCGGCCATCTTCGCACCGATACCACCCGCCACCTCGTAGCCCATGCACGAGAAGCCGTACTCGACGTGGTATCCCTTCGCATCCCGGGTGCGCCAGAGCTTGTGAAGATCACCGGGCATCGACCCTGCCGCACACACCACCACATCGCGGGGGTCGGACAGGGTGTTCGCCAGCCCGATGACCTGATTCTGATTCAGCGGTGCGGAGGAATCTTCGATGTTGTAGACCGCGGACACCGTTGCATCCCACTGGGCAGCGAGTTCGGCAGTGCGCGTGCGGTACTCGTCCGAGACTTCGTATCCGCTCAGCTCGACCGTCAAGGCTTCGAGTGCTTCGCGGGCGTCGGCGACGACGCCGACACCGCCCTGTTTGACCGAGTCGATGGACGCGATGTTGATGTTGACGAACTTGACGTCGGGGTTGGTGAACGCGGTGCGGGAGGCGGTGGTGAAATCGCTGTAACGGGTACCGATTCCGATGATGACGTCGGCGTCGGCGGCGAGCGTGTTGGCGGCGGTGGTGCCGGTGGAGCCGACGGCGCCGACCGACTGCGGGTGGTCGTACAAGAGCGAGCCCTTACCGGCTTGGCTCTGCCCGACGGGTATACCCGTCTTCTCACAGAACGACGCCAAGGCATCGGTTGCACGCGAGTAGATCACCCCGCCGCCGGCGACGATCAGCGGCTGGTGTGCGCGGCGAATCACCTCCGCCGCCCGCTCGACGGCGGACTTGTCCGGCAGCGGGCGTGCGACATGCCAGGTACGCGGCGCGAAAAACGATTCCGGCCAGTCGAATGCTTCGGCCTGCACGTCCTGCGGGATGGCGACAGTCACCGCACCCGTCTCGACCGGATCGGTCAACACCCGCATCGCACCGAGCAGTGCACTCGGCAACTGCTCCGGACGCCACACCCGGTCGAAAAAGCGTGAGAGCGGTTTGAAGGCGTCGTTGACGGTGACGTCGCCGCTCGACGGCAGCTCGAGTTCCTGGAGCACCGGGGCGCTGGCGCGGGTGGCGAACGTGTCGGCGGGAAGCAGCAGTACAGGAAGACGGTTGATCGTCGCCAGGGCTGCGCCGGTGAGCATGTTGGTCGAACCCGGGCCGACGCTGGCGGTGACGGCCCAGGTCTGCAGGCGGTCTTTCTGACGCGCGTACGCGACAGCACTGTGCACCATGGCTTGTTCGTTGCGGCCGAGGACATACGGAAATTCCGGTTCGGTACCGGCGTCGGCGGCGTCGATCTCGGCCTGCAGCAGGGCTTGCCCGAGGCCGGCGACATTTCCGTGGCCGAAGATGCCGAACGCTCCGGCGAAGAACTTGCTGCGGACGCCGTCGCGTTCGAGGTACTGGTTGGCCAGAAATTTCACGACGGCCTGGCTTACGGTGAGGTGCACTGTCGCCTCGGTGTTGTCGGCCTTGCTCGCCGAGATCGGCGCGGTGGACACCACAGTCAGGCTCCTGTCGATTCGGTACGGTGCGATTCAGTACGGTGCGATTCGGTACGGTGCGGTGCGGTGTGGAGGGGGAGGCGGGAGTCGATTTCCTGGTGTGTCCAGGTGCCGCGGATCCAGGTGTGTTCGGGATCGTCGACGATGTTCCAGGCACGTTCCTTGCCTGCACCGGCCATGACGTTGAGGTAGTACATGTGGTAGCCGGGGGCCGCGACGGACGGACCGTGGTAGCCGTGCGGGACGAGGACGACGTCGCCGGTGCGTACCTCTTCGAGGACCTCGATCGGCCGCTCGGGTGTCCCGTACACGCGGTGATAACCGAAACCTGCAGTGCCCTCCGGGCCGTCGGCGATCTCGAAGTAGTAGATCTCCTCGAGCGCCGACTCGTTCTCGGTGTCCTCGTCGTGCTTGTGGCCCGGATACGAGGACCAGTTGCCGCCGGGGGTGATGACCTCACACGCGATGATCGAATCGGCCTCGAACGCGTCGGCGGTGCCGAAATTGTGAACTTGGCGGCTGCAGTTCCCCGCGCCGCGCAGTTCGACGGAGATCTCGCTGGCGGGGACATACCGAAACGGGAGTGCGCTGTCCGCCCGTGCCCCGCAGAGGGCGAAGCGGCCACCGTCGACGCTGGCCACCGAGTACGCCGAATCCCTACCGACGTAGACGAAGTCGGAGGGACCCTCGAACACCGAGGCGCGACCGGCGAGGTCGAACTGTGTGCCGCCGCTGGTGACCGTCGCCGAACCGGCCAGCGGGAGCACCATGATCTCGTCCGGACCGGAGTTCAGCTCGACCGACTGACCTGCAGAAAGGGTGAACGTCCACAAGCTCGATTCGGTCCAGCCTGCGTTCTCGGGGGTGACGGCGACGTCGAAGCCGTCGGTGCTGCCCGATCCTGCTGCGATGTAGTACTCGGAGTTCATCTCACCTCACCATGTCCACTGCGGTCCCGACCGCGGCTTCGACGTCGCCATCGGAGGGGTAGAGCAACGTGCGCCCGACGATCAGACCCCGAACGGCGGGGATCTCCAGGGCCTTCGCCCAGCTGGAGTAAGTCTCTTCCGGTCCGGTTTGCGGGTCACCGCCGAGGAGCAGCGTCGGCAGCGTTGTGGCATCCATGACGCGTTCCATCTCGTCGACGACGGGCAGTTTCATCCACGTGTACGCCGATGTGGAGCCGAGCCCCTGGGTGATGTGAATCGACTTGATGACGGCGTCGGCGCTGAGATCGTTCTCCACGCGGCCCGCGACGCGGCGTGAGAGGAACGGCTCGACCATGGCAATGAGATTCTCGGCAGCCAATTCGTCGATCGCCTTGGCGCAGGCGGTCATCGTCGCGAGGGTGCCGGGATCGTCGAGCGCGATGCGAGTGAGCATCTTCGCGCCGTTCATCCGTGCTTTCGCGGTGGATTCTGCTGTGGCGCCGGTCATTCGGTCGTCGAGCTCGAACGCCGCCCCGGCCAGTCCGCCGCGGTTCATCGAGGAGAACACGACTTTGTCTTCGAGCGCACCGAGCAGTACCAGATCGTCGAGGATCTCCGAGGAGGCGAGAACTCCGTCGACGCCGGGGTTCGCGAGCGCGGTGCGCAGTCGGTCGAGCAGTTCGGTGCGACTGTTCATCGCCGCCGGGTTGGCCCCGACCGAGAGTGCGCCGCGGGCGGGGTGGTCGGCGGCGACGATCATCAACCGGCCGTTGCCGCGGATGGTGGGGCGCGTAGTGCGGGTGGCCCATGCTCGTTCGATGGCCTG
>NZ_JASISW010000005.1 GCF_030063335.1 Rhodococcus sp. G-MC3
TCCTTGCGGATCTCGGTGAACATGCCGACAGCGCGTTCACGCAGCTCGGTGGGGTAGTTGCTTGCCGGTCGTGCCATGGCTTCATTCTCCTAAGAAGTGAAGCCTCCGGACAACCCGGTGCGGTTCACCTGTCCTCGTGGACCGCGGAAATTGAAATCGAATGTGAGACAACCAATGCCATCTACTCCGTCGTCCAGTGGTCGTGCCGCAGATCCCGACGCAATGTCGCACCGACAAATCCTCGAAGCCTTGACCGGCCTACTCGCTGCGCTGTTCACGGCTCTTCTCAGCACAACGATTGTCACTACGGCGCATCCAACCATCGTCGGTGACCTCGACGGTTCGCAGACCGTCTATGCCTGGGTGATCACAACGGCCCTGCTTGCCAACGCCGCGTCGACGCCGATCTGGGGCAAGCTCGCAGACCTCTTCAACAAGAAGGTTCTCGTTCAGGTCGCCATCGTCGTCTTCGTTGTAGGCTCGATGCTTGCCGGGTTCGCGCCGAACATACCGATTCTGTTGACGGCTCGCGTCGTTCAGGGTGTCGGTATGGGGGGTCTGACGGCCCTCGTCATCGCCATCATCGGGTCGATCGTGTCCCCGCGTGAACGCGGGCGCTACTCGGGTTACATCGGTGCAGTCACCGCCGTATCGATGTCGGGCGGACCCATTCTCGGCGGCGTGGTCGTCGACAGTCCGCTCGGGTGGCGCTGGTGCTTCTTCATCTGCGTGCCAGTTGCTGTCGTTGCCTTCGGACTCGTGCACAAGACGCTCCATATCGAGACCGTGCGCAAGGACGACGTGTCCATCGACTGGCTCGGTGCCCTGCTGCTGACAGCAGGAGTCTCCGTTCTCCTGGTGTGGGTCTCGTTCGCAGGCAAGGCTGGCTATTACGAGTGGCTCTCCCGGGACTCGGCCATTCTTGTCGGCACCGGGGTGTTGCTCTTGGTCGTGACCGTCATCGTGGAGGCTCGTCACTCATCGCCGATCATTCCTTTGAAGATCGTCACCGAGCGCACGACCGGCCTTGCCATCATCGCGTCCGTTGCCGTCGGTGTCGGGCTTTTCGGCGGCACCACGTTCCTCGGGCAATACTTCCAGACGGCACGCGAATTCTCTCCCACCGGGGCTGGGCTACTCACGATCCCCTTGGTGTTCGGCATGCTCGTCAGCTCCGTCGGATCCGGACAACTCATCACCAAGCTCGGACAATGGAAGCCCTTCATTGTGGCCGGCGCGGGTCTCATGGTGGTCGGATTCCTGCTACTCGGCATCGTCGATCACGCTACGAGCCTGTGGTCTATCGGCGTCTTCATCGCGGTCGTCGGCCTCGGAATCGGCATGTTGATGCAAAATCTCGTACTAGCCGTTCAGAACACGGTCAGCGTGCACGATATCGGTGCGGCATCGTCCAACGTCGCGTTCTTTCGCACGTTCGGTGGAGCGATCGGTGTGTCCGTTCTCGGGTCGTTGTTGGCCGGCCAAGTGGCCCAGAAGTCGGCTGCAGGTTTCGCTCAGTTGGGCATCGACGCCTCGGCCGGTGGTGGTTCCTCACTCGACCTCGGGGCGCTGCCGCCACCGGTCGCCGCTGTCGTTCGGACCGCCTACGGTGATGCTACGGGGCGAATCTTTCTGATCGCCGGTTTCATCGCTGTCGTGACTCTGGTTGCGACCGTACTCATCCCGAACAGGCCATTACGCAGAACGATCGACGTCGCCCAGGTGCACGGGGTGGGCGATGAGTTCGCCGAAATCCCATCCTTCGGCCCCGATCGGGTCTACATTGCACCCGAGCCGGCGGATCGCGAGGGAACTCGTAGCTCCGACGCTCCCTGACGAACGGCCTCGATCCAGCGCGTCACTCCTTGGCAAGGACGTGTTGGATCGCTGGTGCCACGACGCGAACAAGGTCGTCGGTGCTCGCCTCGCTCAGTAGTGGTACTCCGATGATGCGACGGCTCGTGACGATGCCGACGAGCATCGATGACGCTAATCCTGCTCGCAGCGCGGCGTCGGCGCCACCATCGGGGTTCATGCCGTGCAACAAACGGGATTGGATGAAGTCACGCAGTTGTTCCGTAGCGTGTTCGTTTCCGATTGCGCTACGAAGCATTGCCATCAACGGCTCGGACTCCTCGGGGGTACCTTCCCACGCTGCCAAGTACGCGCGGACCACCCGTTCGCCGAGGTGCGCGTCAGGGCCCTCGAACGCGATGTCGAACCGTTCGAGAGCTGAGGCCGGGATAGCCATCACGGATGCGAAGAGCTCATCTTTGGATCGAAAGAACTGCATCACTTGCGAGGCGTCCACGCCCGCGTCGGAGGCGACCGATCGAATGGTGGTCCCCGCGAATCCATCGCGTGCGAACCTGGCGCGGGCAGCGTCGAGCACTGCCTGGCGTGTGCTTTCGGTTCCCGGGCGTCGCCCGCGTCGGGGCTTTCGGGTCTGGCTCTTCTCGACCGTCATGGTGCAAAGCTACCGCTGCAATTCTATATGAACAACTGTTGAGTTCCGCTTCGGTCGGCCGTATCGTCGTCGTGAGCGATGTCTCGAGGTCGCTCGCCGTCGTGGTGGCCTCCAGGGTTGACAGTGACGGCAGTCACGATGGATGATCTAAAACACCCGAATGTTTCGGGTGTTTTCTAGGTGCTGTTGTTGCGGAGAATCGCCCTGCGCCACATGCAGGGAAGCGAAACATGCGCAGCCTCGGCACATCGACGCACAATTCTGAAATGTGAATGGAGCAGACTCTCAATGAGTGAGTACGAAGACAAAGCGGCAATCATCGAAGTTCTCAACCTCTACGCGTTCGCGCTGGACTCCCATCAGTGGGACCTGTTCAACGACATCTTCACCGAGGACGTGAAGGCCGAGTTCGGTCCAGCCAGCGCTGCGTGGCCGGATGTTGCCAGCCTCACAAGTGCATTCGAAGATTTCCACAAGACGCTCGACACCCATCAGCACACGATGACGGGCCACCTCGTGCATGTCGAAGGCGACAAGGCATACACCTTCACGTACGGCAACTGGTTGCTGGTTCGTAAAGCAGCCTTCGGTGGACCGACCTGGCTGGGTTCGGGTTGGTACGACGACGAACTGGTGCGGACCGACAAGGGATGGCGCATTCGACACCGCATCTCCAAATTAATCTCGTACACCGGGAATCCCGATGTGCCGCAACCGGTCGGCGATCAGCGACCAGACCACACCGGGCATGTTCTACGCGAAGCGGTGGAGGCAGGAGACGTTCGGTACTTCAACGCCATCAAGGGCAGATGACGCACTGACGTCCCGGTCTGCCGTCGCAGGCGCGAATCGCACGGAGACCGTGGATGCGCAGTCGCGGTGGTTGCATGGATGGCTCGGAGCTCCGGCGGCGAACTGCAGATCGCTGATCGAAGCTACTGAAGTCCAACGTATTACGCGTCCTCGCGTACTCGTTGTAAAAAGATTGCCGACAAGCGCACCATCCCGTTCTCGGGTTGTAGACCAGTTTCTCCAGATTTATATAAACAGGTGTTGAGTTAATCGTCGATCGGACGTACGCTCGTTGTGGGATCCGAAGGCAAGCGAGGATCACGAGATGAGGAGCTCGACATGAGCGAAGACCAGAAGATTTTCGTACCGTCCACTCCGTTGCCGGCAGGCCGAAGTGGAGTGTTGACGGGATTCGATCCGGGTTCTCGGACCTTGGAGGCCGGATACCGAATAGCACCTCAGTTTCGTTCTCTCCCCGTCGATGTGGTTTTCGAAAAAGATGTCGCTGTCCAGCTTCGTGATGGTGTGACCATCTATGTGGACGTGTTCAGGCCGGTCGGGGATGAAAAGGTGCCGGTTATCGTCGCCTGGAGCCCCTACGGAAAAGGGCAGGGCACGTCGCCCAGCGTGATGGGCGTCTTCGGACTCGTCGGGCTCGAGAATTCCATCGTTTCCGGTCTGGAAAAATTCGAAGCTCCGGATCCGGCGTACTGGTGCGCCCGCGGTTACGCCATTTGCAATCCTGACATTCGCGGTGTGGTCGATTCGGATGGCGACAGCGTGCTGTGGGACAGGCAAGATGGCCGGGACTGCTACGACCTCATCGAGTGGCTCGCCGAGCAGCAGTGGTGCAGTGGCAAGGTTGGCATGAGTGGAACCTCGTATCTAGCGGTGTCGCAGTGGTTCACAGCTGCAGAGCAGCCACCCCACCTCGCTGCGATCAACCCATGGGAGGGCGTGAGCGATGTCTATCGCGATCTGGTCCTGCGTGGCGGAATGCCTGACACCGGTTTCGCGCAGCAGCTTCAGGACGGCAGCTTCTTCGGTAAGAATCAGAAGGAGGACATCCTCTCCGAGGTAGAACGCTACCCACTCATGACCGAGCTGTGGGAGAACAAGATTCCGCAGTTCGACCGTATCACCGTCCCGGCGTACGTCGTCGCCAGCTATTCGAACACCCTGCATACCGCGGGAACCTTCCGCGCTTGGCGGCGAATCGCGTCGGACGAGAAGTGGTTGCGTATCCACAACGGACAGGAATGGCCCGACTACTACGACGAGACCAACGTCGAAGAACTCCAACGCTTCTTCGATCGCTACCTGAAGGGTGAGGACAACGGTTGGGAGCAGACGCCGAGGGTGCGGTACTCCGTCCTCGACCTCGAGGGCGGCGACACCGTCGGAGTATCGGCAAAAACCTTTCCACCCGAACAGGTGTCGTCTACAAGGTACTACCTGGATGCGCAGTCTCGTACGCTGCAAGCCGCAGCTCCTACCGTTGCAGCGCTCGCCGCATACGACGTCGATGCCAACCCCAACGCCGTGTCGTTCATCACGCGCTTCGAGAAGGAGACGGTGATGGTCGGATACCCGAAGGCGCGACTTTGGGTCGAAGCACGCGGCTCCGACGACATGGATATCTTCGTGCTCGTACAGAAGCTCGACGCGTACGGCACCCCACTGCAGGCATTCACAGTCCCGAACCAGAGCGCGCGAGCGCACGACCTCACGGACCACGGCGCGACAATTTTGAAGTACAAAGGCTCTGACGGACGCTTGCGGGTCTCCGCTCGCCACCTCGACGACGAGCTTTCTACTCAGGAGGTGCCGGCGCATAGCTTCGATCGGGTCGAAAAGCTCACGGCAGGTGACATAGTGGAAATCGAGATCGACTTGCTGCCAATCGGTCTCGCGTTCCACCCGGGCGAACAGCTGCGATTCGTCGTCAGCTCGCGCAATCTTCTGGGAACCTTGATGCCGGGTATCCGGGAGTACGTCGGTGCCAACAGTGGTCAGCATGTCATCCACACCGGTGGAAACCATGCTTCTTACATACAACTTCCAGTCCTGTCGAACTGACCGGTTCGATACAACTACAGCAAACAACGATCGAAGTGAGGCCCAATGATGAGTACCGAACAGCACCTGAGCGTGGCGACCGAATCCGATCCTTGGGTGCGGTTGGCAGGTGAGGACCGCGATGGCAGCATCGCCGGCTTCGAGTTGACGTCCGCTCGGCGTGCCCTGTCATTGCTCAAGAGCAAGCTGGGCCGTGACTCGCTGCTCGAACTGTTGAAAAACGAGATCGACGCGGGAACGGCCTTCCTCAGAACAGAAATCGAACGCTCGGCGGGGGAGGAAGAAACGGGTACCACGACCTTGAATGCTCGCGGCATCACCGCGAACGAGTTCACGACATGGCTGTCGCGGGCGTTCGGCCGTGAGGACGTACTTATCGCAGGGCACCCGGAGCACTACGCAATCCATGCTGGCAGTGGAGGCGTCAACATCGTCGAGACGCTCGGTGACTACGTCTGCTCGTTCTACATGCATCCATGGGACGACGCCGCTACAGCTGAGGTCGAGCTCCCTGCCGACGGTGAGGCACCACAGGGTCGCCGGTCTCGGATGGCGCTGGAAGACGGGACCGTCATCGGATCCATCTCGAATTCGTTCACAGATGTACCGGGCGGGTTCGTAGCGCGGCTGTCGGTGACGCTACCGGCGACGTGCGGGCCGGAGGTCATCGAGCACCACCTCGAGCATTTCGCAGTCGAATTCCGCAACTGGATTCTGGCCGCCGTCGCCGAGCAAGTCAGTCCGGTCGGCGCCGTCAGCGCGTGACGATTGCGGAACACTTGCTGCAATGGGCTACGTCGGTGAGACAGATCTTGCCGACCAGGGATTCAGCCGCCGATCTGTACAGGTGGGCAGCTGAATATTCCGTCGGCAAACGTTGGCGGCCCTGATCCCAATCTTCGCAGCTTGCCGCAGGAAGTCCAGGTGTTTTGGAATTCACTTCAACAGGTATCACTGAGCCGCCGATGGGAGGACCAATCGATGGGAGGACCAGTGGGTTTGCAACAGCTGGAAGCAATGTTGAGCGAGACCAAGATCGCCGGGGAGCCGTTCGAAGGCGGAGCAGATCAGACCGAGCTGAACTACCTGGCCGCGCTGGCGGCAAGGCCCGGTACGCGACTGATCTGCGAGGTCGGGTTCAATGCGGGCTTTTCGAGCTGGGCATTTCTGAATGCGTCACCCTCGACCGTCGTGTACTCGTTCGATCTCGTCGATTATGCCTACAGCGCGGCAGCAAAATCGCACATCGACGAGCTGTTTCCGGAGCGACACTTCCTGATTGGCGGTGACTCGCATTCCACCATCGCAGCTTTCGCGCAGCTCCACCCGGACATGCGATTCGATGTGATTTTCATCGACGGTGACCATTCACTGGACGGTGCCCGTGCTGATCTCGCCGACCTGCGGGCGCTCGCTACGCGCGACACGGTGGTGATCATGGACGACGTCATGCCCTGGCTTTGGTACGGCGAGGGTCCGACATCGGCTTGGCACGAAGCGATCGACGCAGGCTCCATCGTCCACGAGTCCTACTTCCGGGACGGCGAACCCGTCAATTCAGTTGAGCCACCGGCAAACAGGGCCTGGGCAGTGGGTCGATACCCGGTCTGACCGACGTGCTGGAGGCCGCTCGACTATCGAAGCAGCAATAACCGGAGTCCTCTGACTTCGTCCGGCACTGTTGTCGACAGGTCAGCGGGGAGCCAGCCGCCACAGCGAGGTGCTCTCGCGGGATCGTGCAGCGTGGAAGAGATCCTCGGTGTCGCGGGAGCGAGAATGCGTCGGCGACACCTCCGACCGGCCGAGCACCGCGAGGCCCGCGCGGTCGATCGCGGAGAGTAGATCCTCGCGCGTTGCGAGCCCGAGAAGCTCCGCCAGATCCGAGATCACCAACCATGCCTCGCCTCCGGGTTCGAGGTGCTTACCGAGACGGTCCAGGAAGGCACGAAGCATCCGATTGCCAGGGTCGTATATGGCGTGTTCGATACCCGACGTCGGCTTGGTCGGAATCCAAGGTGGATTGCACACTACGAGCGACGCGCGGCCGGCAGGGAAGATGTCGGTGAGTCGAACGTCGACTCGGTCGGCGAGGCCCAACTTTTCGATATTCTTCTCGGCGCACGCGACGGCTCGTGGGTCCTTGTCCGTCGCGACGACATGGGCGACGCCGCGCTTGGCGAGTACGGCAGCCAGAACCCCCGTGCCGGTGCCGATGTCGAACGCTGTGGTCGTTCCGGCAGGAAGGGGAGTATCGGCCACAAGTTGCACATATTCACCACGCAGGGGCGAGAACACGCCGAAATGTGGTTCGATGCTGGCGTCCAGCGCAGGAATGTGAACACCCTTGCGCCGCCATTCGTGAGCGCCGATGAGGCTGAGCAGCTCACGAAGCGACAACAGTGACGGACCGGCCGCCTCGCCGTAGACCTCGGTAGCAGCAAGTGCGACTTCGGGTGCTCTGCCGTAGTTCAAGGCATAATCCTGATCGAGTTCGACGAGCAACATTCCGAGGGTGCGTGCGCGCCGCGCCTGATCCTGGCGGTGGAGGTGAAAGTCTTCTGCGGGAGTCGACGATGGCTTCCGCGGCCGCGGCTCGGCTCGTCGCGTCATTGCAGTGAGCAATTGGCGCGCATTGTTGAAATCTCCACGCCACAACAATGATTCACCGAGCGATACGCGCTTGTAGGCGACATCGGCGCTGATGTCGTCACCGATGAGATTAATTACCTTCGGCGCTGGTGCGTTGTTCTCCGAACGCCACAATGCCGAGCGTTTCTGCCCGTTCTCGAGCCACTCGACAGTCGTGCCAACGAGCGCGCTGTCGTTTCGGTCGTCGATCATGCGGTCACGAAAGCAGTTCGGTCGTCGATACTGTCGAGGTAGATCGGCTGGTACACGTGTCCCCTTCGGTTGAATTCAGTCAACCACAACCGTGTGGCTCGGTGAACGCTCCCCAAGCTGAGCCCAGCCACCCTTGTCGTGTCACCGCAGGGCATGCAACGAGCGGATCAACTCCTCTTCGTCTACACGGGTGCTGTGGCCGTCGCGGATCACTGCCTCGCCGTCGACCCATACGGTGTCCACCACCTGCCGAGTGCCCGTGGTGAGTAACGATGCACCTGGGTCGCGAACGGGCAGGCATGCGAAGTCGCGCTCGAAACGGACCATCGTGAGGTCGGCGACGTCGCCCACCGACACTCCCGCTGAACGCGAAGGCAAACCGAGCACGAAATTGGCGCCGCCCGACGCCATGTTCAGCATGGTGTCGAAACCGAACAGATCTGCCTTCTTGTTGACCGCACGCTGGATGTACGCGCCGACGCGCAGCGATTCCAGCATGTCCTGGGTGTCGTTGCTGGCAGCGCCATCCACGCCGATACCGACGTGCAATCCTGCGGCAAGCATGTCGGGGACGGCGGCAACGCCGGAGCCGAGCCGCATGTTGCTGATCGGGTTATAGGAAACTCCGACGCCGCGCTCGGCCAACAATGTCCGCCCGAATCCGTCGAGTTCGACGCAGTGGACGGCCAGCAAACGGTCCCACAGAAAGCCGTGGCGATCGAGATAGTCGACAGCGGCCACACCTGCATGTTCGCGGCACATTACGTCGTCGGTCTGCGTTTCGAGAAGGTGAATCATCACAGTCATGTCGTGAGACCGCGCGAATTCTCGCACCGCACCCATACCGTCGGGTGTCAGGGATCGAGGGTTGGGAACCGCGACAGCGGTGGATATCCTTGTCCCCATTGTGCTTTTTGCGATGTCGTCGATATGAGCCAGGACGTCGTCGAGCGGTTGCATCAGCCGTGGATCGAAGCCCCAGCGTCTGGTCGGGTCGGCACGATCGGCGGTACCGCGGCCGAACACGGCTCGAATCCCCGTGTCGTGCAACCCCTTCAGTACGGCATCGTGCACATCGGTGGATGGGTGTGGCCACATGTGTTCCACGAGCGCCGTTGTGCCGCTGCGGAGTGCTTCGAGGGACGCTGCCACCGTAGCGATGTACGCTCGTTCTGGAGTGATTGCCACCGACTCCTCTGCGACAGCAAGTAGCCACTCGAGCAGCGGAATACCTTCTGCGATTCCTCGCATCAGCGACTGTTGCATGTGGGTGTGGGTGTTGACGAATCCCGGGATGAGGTATGCCCCAGTCCCGTCGACGCCCGTTGTCGTCGACGGCCCGGCCAAGTTGATATCGGTCACCAGTCCGCCGCCGACCACGACGTCGCGGTGCGGCAACCACTGCCCGCCCGAGTAGACCGTGACGTCGTGGATCAGTGTGTCGTGCATGGAGGTGTCCCTTCGTTGCCGATTCGGTGCAGTGCTCAGCGAGCGAAGTTGGCGCTGATGCGCTGGTACAGATAGTCCTGAGCGCTGATCGAGGGATACTTCTTTGCTGGGCCTTCGATGACGGCATCTCGGTTGGCTTGAGCGAAGAATGCCAGACTGTAGCGGGCACCTTGGTATTCGTTCCTGCCCGGATTCTTGACCCGATGAAAGTTCGACGGCAGGACATCGTCGCTCCAGCGCATCAGCATGTCGCCGATGTTGCACGTGATGGCGTCGTCCGACGGCTGGATGGGTGTCCATTCCTGGGTATCCATCTCGCGACCGGGACATACCTGCAGCCCACCCTGGCCATCGCGTTGGAAAAGCAAGGTGAGGCAGTCGAAGTCGGTGTGCGCTCCGGCGCGCCACGTGTCGGCCTGGTCGCCGATCTCGAAGTAGTGCAGCATCCGAAGCGTGCTCTGGTAGCCCTGCACCCATGGATCGTGAGCCCGGGTGAAGAAGTCTTGATCGAATCCCAGCTTGACGGCGAAGCAGGACAGCAATTTCATGGCGAGCTCCCAGCACTTCGTCTCGAAGCCCACGATTGTCTCGCGGAACCCGGCAAGCTCGGACTCGGACGGCCACAGGGCGTCCATGTGCGGACGGGTGACCTGGAACGATTCCTTCTGATCCGGTGTTCCGATGGAAGGCCGGACTTGAGATTTGTACTCCCAGCCGGAATTGAAGCCTTTCTTCAGAGGATATTGCGCCTTGACCGATTCGGGCAGGGCAAAGAACGCTTCGGCGGCGGCAAAGGCGCGTCGGACTTCGTTCAAGTCGATTCCGTGATCGATCACCTGGAAGAATCCGATGTCGGTGGCCGCAGACCACAATGCGTCCGCAATCTCGTCGCGACGAGAATCGAAGTCGGAGATGTCGATTCGTCTGATCTCGCGTGAGTTCGTCTCGGTACCGAGACCGCCCATCCGGCTCTCGCGATCAAGTTCGGTCAGTGGGTGGTTCATAGTGTGTCCATTCTCCTACGGTTGCGGTGATCGGGTGGGTCCTGCGCAGATCAGGCAATGCCGATCGACGGGTCGGTGAAGCGGTTGGTGAACAGTTGGTCGGCCGTCAGGTCCGCTGGAAGCCGCGCGCCACCACCGGTCAGCACCGGCGTCAGTTCGGCCAGGTTGTTCTGCGTACGCACCGGGTCGTATGTCCCCACCGAGCCGTCGGCTTCGTTCGCGATCAGCCCTTGGTCCTTGAGAAGCTTCGAACTGAACGCAGCCTCGCCCTCGGAGTACGGGGTGAACGAGGTGTCCTGCGAGACGATGTCGACGATGGCGGAGTCTGTCACCGACGGTGCCGAGATGTAGTCCGCGGTGGATTGCTGAATGATCGGTACAAGCTTGTCGAGGCAGGGTGAGAGCGCCTCGACCTTGTCTGCTCGCACGGAAACGTTGGACGCATAGATGTCGTAGCCGGTGTCCTTTACAAGTTGGTAGGCGACCGGTTTCGACCATGCAGGTGTGTCCGACTCGTAGGTGTATGGCTCGGAGTTCGCGAACCCTTGCTGCGCAATCTCCGGGTCGCCGACGAAACGGGCAGGAGCGCCGTCGTACCCGGTGTCGAGTTGCCCGGACTTCAGCAGCCCTTCGCTGACGAGCCACTGCGGAAAGATTTGCTCCTTGGATACGACAACGGTTGCGTCCGATTTTCCGATGTCGGCGATCGACTTCCAGTCCGGATGACTTTCGGGATCCCACATCAGTATCGCGGGGCTGTATTTGAGTAGGGGAGAGATACCCACCACCGGCTGATCAGCAACGGCGGAGATGACCTGATCACCGTGCACGATCCCGAGATCGATCGAATCGTCCACGTACATCTGCGACGTCACCGACTGGAAACCGATCGCAGGTCCACCGGCACGCATTGTTATGTCGACGCCGGTGTCCTTGCCTTGCGCGACGAGTGGGCCGGTCACGGATTTGGCTTCGGAGTCGACGGTATAACCCGGGCCGAGCATCTGAAACAGCCCGCCCATGTCGGACTGCGGCTGCCACTGGAGCTGAATCGTCACCGTCGACGGGCACGAGTCCGCAAGATTCTGCTCGGCAGGTGCGGGCTCGAGCGATAAGGAGGCAGTCGTCGAAGTATCGCTGTCGGTGCAAGCGCTCGATCCGAGTGCGATGGCAAGCACTACCGCCACACCTACGGTCTGGGTCTTCTTCGTGGCCATGACAGCAACTCTCTGATAGTTGGAGTGTGGGACACGTTGCGCGAAGCCGACATTCGACGCCGTTGACGTCTATCGACTGCGAACAGTGTGCATGCTGAGAGATTGCATGTAAAGCGGTAGAGGGTAGAAGTGCGCGCATCGACGGCAATGGCCAACTGAAAGTGCAGCTCGTAGGCGGTATGGAATCGACAGTTCATCGAATTGTAATCCAGTGAAACATTTAAGAAATGCATGCAATGCACGATTGGCAATGTTCTATTACATGCAATTCAGCTGGAGGTAGTCATGGATTCGATCGATACCATGCAGGGCGCCGATGCATCGCTGCTGACGAAGAACACCCAGATCGTCTTCGACGCGGTGGTCAAGCGGTTCCCCACTGGGACCACGGCGCTCGACGGAATCGACCTCGCCGTGCGGCGGGGAGAATTCGTCGCAGTAGTGGGTCCGAGTGGATGTGGAAAATCGACATTGCTCCGGATGGCCGCAGGTCTGGAATGCGGTACTGACGGAAGTGTCTCTCTCGGAACCGATTCCGTCGGTTTCATTTTTCAGGAGCCGACCCTTCTGCCGTGGCGCGACGTATTGGGCAACGTAGAACTGTCGGCGGAGCTGGGACACCTCGACTCGAGGACTCGTCGTCATCGCGCAGTGGCCGCGATCGATTCGGTGGGGCTCGGCGGTTTCGCAAATCAGCTACCGTCTGCACTGTCCGGCGGAATGAAGATGAGGGTGTCTCTTGCCCGTGCTCTCACCCTGTTGCCGGATGTTCTGCTCCTGGACGAGCCCTTCGGCGCACTCGACGAGATGACGAGGCACGACATGCAATCGCTTTTGTACACACTCTGTACCGAAGGGGAATTCACTGCAATGTTCATCACGCACTCGGTGGCGGAAGCGGTGTTCCTCGCGGACAGGGTTGTGGTGATGACTCCACGCCCAGGGAAAATCCATTCGATCGTTGACATCGCCTTCGACGGTCCGCGAACGGAGAGTCTTCGTTTCGACAGTCGATTCACCGACTACGCCGCTCGTATTTCCTCCATTCTGCGTGGGGTGGCCTGATGACGCAGTCGATTGCAGTTCGGATGCCTCGTGCTCGATCAGCGCGTGCTGCAGCTCAACGCCCACGTCCTGCTGTGAGCCTGTCGAATAGAGCTTTCGGCGCGGTCGGTGTACCTGCCGCGTCCTTCGGCGCTGCGATTGCGGCCTGGTACACAGTCAACTATCTGGTACTTGCCCCGGAACGCCGCTTTCTTCTGCCTGCGCCGCACCGAGTGCTGACGCAGTCACTCCTGGACTGGTCACATCTCGGTCCGATGCTCGACGCGCTGGCCGTCACCGCTCGCGTGACCGCGGTCGGATTCGTCATCGCGGTGCTGTTCGGGCTTGTCGTCGGCATTCTGATGAACCAGGCCACCTGGATCGAACGCGCGGTGTATCCCTATGCGGTGGTTCTGCAGGTGATTCCGATCCTGGCAATCGTTCCGCTGATCGGTCTGTGGTTCGGCTACGGCATGGTCGCCCGCACCATTGTGTGCGTGATGATTGCAGCTTTTCCCATCATCACCAACACACATTTCGGGATGCAATCCGTCGACCGCGGCTTACACGAGCTCTTCACGCTCGGTTGCGCATCGAAGTGGCAGCGACTGGTGAAGCTCGAACTGCGAGCAGCACTGCCCTCGATACTGACCGGCATTCGCACTGCAGCCGGCTTGGTTGTCGTAGGCGCCATCATCGGTGACATGTTCTTTGCGAAGAGGCAACCGGGTATCGGCACCCTTCTCGATATCTATCGGTCTCGCTTGCAGTCGGAGGATCTCATCGCAGCAATCTTGATTGCGTCCGCGTTCGGAATAGCCGTTTTTTCGCTCTTCGGAGTCCTCTCTCGTGCGCTGGTAGGCAGGTGGCACGCATCCGGTTCCCGCTCCTGACATCCTCACTTTCGATGAGCAGCCCGAGTTCTGGCCGCAGAGATAGGCGAGAATGGTTGCCGGGACGAATACTTCACATGGGTGGATGGGACACATGAGCACAACCGAACGCGAACTCCTCACGGAGTCGGTTCATGCAACTCTTCGTGAGCAAATCTTCTCCGGCGAGCTGCCACCCGGCACCGCCCTGAGCGTTCCGGCGCTGGCTGCAAAGTTGAAGGTGAGTCGTACGCCGGTCCGCGAGGCGGTTCAGCAGCTGATCTACGAGGGAATTGCCGTCCACACCCGAAACGCGGGTGCCAAGGTCGACTCGCTCGACGCGAACACCATACGATCCGTCTTCGAGGTGCGGGAATTACTGGACGGTTTGGCAGCGCACCGCGCAACGCTCAATGCCACGAACGATGCAGTCCATGAGCTGCACGTGATGGTGCAGGAGCAACGCGGACTGCTGGACAGTCCTGCCGACGCGAAACGAGACGCGTTGCTCGATCTGCGGTTCCACACGCGAATCCGCGACATCGCGCAGAACAGACCGCTCAGCGATGCGCTCCTTCGTCTGGACAGCCAGGCGCACCTCTATCGATCCGATATGTGGTCCGCCGACCTCGGGCGACAGCTTGCTGTTGCCGAACACGGACGCATCGTCGATGCCATCGAGACCGGTGATGCGGATGCTGCTCGGATCGCCGCATCAGCGCACGTTGCGGGATTGCTGGTGCGGATTACCCGCACCTGACAGGACGGTCCTCGCCGCGTCGATGATTTTTCTTATCATCGCTGGTCTACTTCCGCGACCGATCCAATTACCTGCAGGGGAGTCGACCATGGGCCTCATCACTCTCGAACTGTTTTCCACACTCGATCTCGTCGGGCAGGCGCCGGGCGGACCGAAGGAGGATCCGGAGGATTTTCCGTTCGGTGGCTGGCAGGCGCCGTTGATGAACGACGTCAGCGGCGCGCAGGTTCTCGCCGCGTACGAGGGCACCGATGCTCTTCTTCTCGGCAGACGGACATACGACATCTTTGCCTCGTACTGGCCGAACAAGGACGGCCAGGACAACCCGATTGCATCACTTTTCAACAGCATCCCGAAGTATGTGGCCTCCCGCGGTACGCCCGACCTGTCATGGCCGGGAGCCACGCAGCTCGGTTCCGACCTGCCGACGGCGGTGCGCGAGATACGTGATCGCCACGAGAACGTGAAGGTCGTCGGAAGTCTCGACCTCGTCCAGACGCTGCTCAAAGAAAAGCTATTCGACCGAATCGACCTCTGGATCCACCCCATCACACTCGGCGTCGGGAAGAAGGTGTTCGACGACGGAGTGGTGCCGAGCAACCTCACGCTCCTGGCGCCGCCGGTGGCCGCCTCGACCGGAACTGTCTACTTGCAGTACGGACTCGGCGACGGAACTCCGGAAACGGGAGACATGACCGAATAGAGAAGTGTCCGTCGGAGTGACTGCCTATTGTGCGCGACCTATTTGTAGAATCCCTCGCGCAGGTTGATGCCGTGTTCGATCCACACCTTCAGGGCCGCGAGCATGCCGGTCCAGCCCTGGCAATTGCCGAATGCGCTTTCGGCCCCGTCGGCTGTCGGTGTCCAGGACGATTCGGTGACCGTCACGAGGGTGCGGGCGCCGTCGTCGATCGCTTCGAATTCGAAAGTGGTTGTCGTCGTGCCATCCTCGGACGTCGTCGCGTTGCCTCCCCATCGGATCACGATTCGGTTCGGTGCGTCGGCCTCAACCACGGTGACCGGGAATGCGCCGGGAAAATCGTGGAAATCCCAGCTCACCTCGGTGCCTGATTCGAGTCGCCCTCGTGCGCCTCCAGTCGTGAAGTACTTGGACAACTGTGCGGGGTCCGCGACCGCTTCGTAGACGTCGGTGAGCGGTCGGGCAATTCTTCCCGACACGGTGAACGAGAGTTCGGTCAGATTTTGAGTCATGTTGTATTTTTACAACATGACTGGAACGGGGCGCAAGGGTGACGACGATGATCGGGTGTTCAAGGCACTCGCGTCGCCGATTCGTCGCCGTATGCTCGACATCCTCAAAGAATCGCCCCGCACTACGGGTGAGCTGTGTGCGATGCTTCACGACATCGATCGCACCACGGCGCTCCAGCATCTCCGCGTTCTCGAAGCCGCCGATCTGGTGACCGGGAGAAAGATCGGTCGGGAACGACACCTCGCCCTCGCGCCGTTGCCTATCAAACGCATCTCGGACCGATGGATCGGAGAGTACGCAAGGGCTGCGGTCGACATGCTGGATCGCCTGGATGACAGGTAACTCCGGCGCAACCGCGGCCCGTTGCAACCTCCGAGCAACCCTTGCTGGCCTACGTTCGAAACTCCAAGGGCTCGCGCAAGCAGGAGGATTTCGATGACCGATTCCGTAACACTTCGCCAACTGACGGGATTGCCGGACGCACCGTCTTCGCTCAGTGATTCCGTGCTGATCATGATCGACTGTCAAAACACCTACACCCAGGGCGTGATGGAACTCGAAGGAGTGGACCCAGCCCTCGATGCTGCCGCCGAACTGCTCGATCGTGCACGCACCGCAGGTACGTCGATCATTCATTTCATGCACGACGCCGGTGCGGGTAGTCCCTACGACATCAACGCCGACATCGGGCACATCGTCGAGCGCGTCGCTCCTCGCGGGGACGAGGCGGTGCTGGTGAAAAATTACCCGAATTCGTTCGTCGGAACGGACCTCGACGAGCGGCTTCGCGCGCTCGGCCACACGAACTTGCTGATTGCAGGGTTCATGACCCACATGTGTATCAACTCCACCACCCGTGGTGCGTTCAGCCTCGGATACAGTCCGACTGTGATCGCCAGTACGACCGCGACGCGCAGTCTTCCCGGTGCAGGCGGAGTTGCAGCGAGTGCGCTTCAAGCAGCAAGTCTGGCAGCTATCGCGGATCTGTTCGGCGTCGTCGTTCCCGACGTCTCGGCCATTCCAGACTGATGGAACAGGAGGAATTTTGGCTTCGCCTAGGAGGCGCAGTCCGGGCGAGGGTGCTTCCTCACCTCGCGCACGAAACGTTCGATCAGCGCAGGATCTTTGACGCCGCGTGAGCTTTCGATGCCGCTCGACACGTCGACGCCTGCGGCTCCGGTCGCCTCGATGCCCGCACGGACATTGTCGACTCCGAGTCCCCCTGCGAGTATCCATGGCCGAGTTGGGCATTCGAGGCCGCTCCAGTCCCAGGTATTGCCCGCGCCTGCAATCGAACCGTCGACCAGCAGGCTGTCCTCGCCGAGCGAGGTGTAGTCGGAACCGGCAGCAGCGGCTCGGTACACGGTGAGCCCGGCTCGGTGCAACTCGTCAACCTGAGCACTGGTGCGTAGGTCGTGGACTTGAACCGTGCCGATACCGGTTTGGGATGCGACGAGCAGGATTTCGGGCAGCGTCGATCCCTTGAAAACACCGACAGCGTCGGAACGGCCCGCGACGAGTTTTACCAGCGGCAGCGCCTCGTCGACGGTAGTGCGGCGTGGGCTCGGTGCGAAGACGAAGCCGATTGCGTCGACATTCAAGGACAGAGCGATTTCCAGGGTCGATCGATTTCGGAAGCCGCACAGTTTGATGAACGTCATCGCACAAGATTACCGGCGTCTGCGTTGTCGCCGAAACATGACATTCTGGACTCGAAGTTCGACGACAGCGAGGATGCCATGAGGACCGATGGTTCAGTCTCTACCGAAGTCACGTCCGAGCAGTGCCCCTGATGGAATGGGGCGACGGACTCCAGGTGGCTGTCATCGTGGCTCTGGCTGCCGTGGGCACGTGCCTGTTGGTGGTCGGTGCATTCGGATCCGGCGCCTTGTGTTTCGGCGTTGCCGCACTGTGGTTCTGGCGGCTCTACCGGACGGGGGAGTGACGAGCGGACACAGCGCGGTTCGGGCGGCGGACTGCGATTCTGGAGCCTGCATTACATATCCGTGCTGCGCCGAGGTGTTCCTGGAGGCGAACCAGCGCATCGACGAGCTGCGAATTCTCGCCCACGTTCCCCCAGATTCCTCGGCGCAGACGAGAATTCGCAGTGCACAGGTACGTCGGCCCGTCAGGCGGTAACTTCGGCGATGTTCCTGATGTGCGCCTCCAGGTTGATGCGTACGCGCCCGGACGGGGGCGGTGAACCCAGACCGAATGCGCGAACTACCGCCGCGACCGAGGCGCCGCCCAGTGCGACATCGCTACCCAGTTGAGGCCACGTCGACAGTGTCTTCCCGATTTCGGGGAGGGAGGCGAGCATGCGCGGAGTCAGTTTGGTGGGGTCGAGGATTCGAGCTGCCAACGGCGCCTTCTGCTCGGGAGTGATGTTCGCCAAGGCGTCGGCGTCCAGATCGCCCAGCAGACCGTGCATCAGCGGTCGGTTCGGTTCGATGTCGAAGCGCTCGACGTCGAGAATTCCGCCGTCGCTGGTCTCCATGACGACCGGAATGCCCCGTTG
This sequence comes from Rhodococcus sp. G-MC3, assembly GCF_030063335.1. Classification (GTDB taxonomy): domain Bacteria; phylum Actinomycetota; class Actinomycetes; order Mycobacteriales; family Mycobacteriaceae; genus Rhodococcoides. The sequence goes on from NZ_JASISW010000005.1 coordinate 18,257, forward strand.
CCGGGCGTTCTCCCGGAGCGTCAATTTGGTGTCGAGAGAGTCACATTCGTCGATGACGATATCGAGACCGTCGAGGAATGCATCCATCGACGACGGCGTCAGCCCCTCTGGATATGTGATCACCGACAGGTATGGATCCAGCTCGGCGATACGACGTGCCGCAACGGCCGATTTGTTGACGTCGAGATCGAAGATCGACGCCGGCACCCGGTTGAGATTGGACAGATCCAGTTCGTCGAAATCCGCCAGCCGCAGTTCACCGCACAACCCCTCGATGGCGATGGTGTGGGCAACTGCGTGACCAACACTCAGACCCACCACCCCGACCCGTAAACCACTCATACGCTTCTGTTCCGACTGGGTGATCTTGTTTCGATTGCGGTCCAGTCTCAGCGTCCTGAAACCCTCCGGACCGAGAACCCTGACGAGTGATGTGCGCCACGGATAGTGCACCCACCGCACAGGTTCTTCGCGAATCTCTTTCGCCGGTTCCGGGACCAGCGCGTGCAATGATCCGAGCTGATTCTTGGTGGTGTCCAGCACGGACATTCCTTGGCTCGCGACGAGTTCGTCGAACAGCGCCAAATCTTTTTCAGAGGTTGGATCCAGTACGTAGTGCTCTGCCATTGCGCCCTCGCATTTTCCGGCTGTAAGTGACTCTCAGTCGTCAACGTAGCCGATCGGTCAGTCCGGACCTTTCGCCGAGTACCCGAACTTCTTTATGAATGCACACAAAATATCGGGGTCGATATCAGGGAATTCCCTGTTCGTCTGTGTGTGAACTCATCACCGACGCGGTTTCTGAGCACTGATGGCTCGCCACAAACCGGGGAAAAGTTCTGAAAACGTGAACAATGAGTAGTACTGCCACCTGGCAGTGCTGCCGGCCACATGCGATATCGCTACCGCCGGCAGTTCCTCCGCGGTTTCTACCCGGACTCCGCGCCGTTTTTCAGGAGAACCTGTGACTGTTGTCTCGACAAGTTCAGTGATGACTATCGAACCTCTGGGAAAGGATGCATCGGCAAGTCGATTGACGCCGATGACGAGTCGGCGGTCGGCGAACCTGTCCTTCACGCCGCGTTCGAGTACCTGCGACGCCAGCTCGCTGACCCTGGTGGCTGCGACGCCCGATGCCGCTCCGGACCTGTGGTCCAGGTATGTCGACGGCGCCTGGGCGTCGTACTCGCGTCACGGAGTAACGGTTGCACTCGACATCGACGAGGTCGCATCCGGTGCGACCACCTCTGTGTTCTACGTTGTTCTGGGCGAGGACGGCACGATGTTGGGTGGTGTACGCGCCCAGGGTCCGTACACGGTGGTCGAGCAGTCGCACGTGCTGACCGAATGGGAGAACTCGCCTGGACTGGACATCGTCACTGCGCAACTCCAGGCGCGCTTGCCGCAAGGAATCGTAGAGATGAAGAGCGCTTGGGTCGGCAACGGTGGATCGGGACGCGTCGTCTCGGGCTTGCTCGCACGAACCGCACTGCCGACCCTGCACCTCGTCGGCGCCAGGTATCTCTTCGCCAGTGCTGCCGATCATGTGCTTCGTCAGTGGGAGGCTTCCGGTGGCCGGATAGACACGAGCGTCCCGGCAGCGGCTTACCCGAGTGATCAGTATCGGACCCGAATGATGTGGTGGGACCGCCAAACGATTGCACGAGAGGCGCGTGCCGAGGTGTGGGCCGCGATGCAACTGGATGCCATGGTTCTCAACGGGCCGAGCGACTACTCCTCGGCGGTCGCTTGACGAGGTCCAGTGGTGTTCGGCGATGTCCGCCGAACAGCGTTCGGGGAGTGCAACGCTCGCTCATAGGCACCACGTGGAGCCCACGTCACCAGCATTGTCCCGGCGTGGGACGCTTGGTCTCGACCGCTGGATTTGGCGTCGTACAACGCGTTGTCGGCGGCGTGCATCAGCGTGTCGATCACGTGCTCGATGTGTGGCTCTTCGCTGATTCCGTCGACAGTGAGCCGCGGATCGAGTGCGGTCCTCACGTCTGCGGTCACCGAACCGACGCTCACAGTAACCTCGCACTCTGATCTGACGTGTTCGAGAATGGCTGTCTCGAGCGGACTTTCCAGTATGCGAGGGGTGAGGACGAGAAATTCCTCGCCGCCGATGCGAGAGACAATTGCGTCGTCGGACTCGGTGTCGTCTGTGGCGTGACGAAGTGCGTCGGCGATGGTGACGAGAATGCGATCGCCTGCGGCATGGCCGAGACTGTCGTTCACCGCCTTGAAATGGTCGATGTCGACCACGAATGCAGAAATCTGTCCGCGTTCCACGCACGTGGTGTCCAGAAGGTCCTCGACGTGGCTGAGCATGCCGCGGCGATTGAGCAGACCGGTGAGCGGATCGGTGTTCGCAAGAACATTGAGGCGTCCGTTGACTGCGAGTAGAGACCGGCGGAGTGCGGCGATGAGAATCACCGGTACCAGGACCGTCGTCGTTGCCGCACCCACCGCGATGCACGCGATCGGTATGCCCGATGCAGACAAGGTGATGATGGACAACCACGACGCGAGCGCGACCGAACCCGCTGTGAGGACCGCCGTCACTCGCGTCGGTGATCCGGATGCCGCGATCGCGGGAACCACGGCGAGCATCGAGGTGACGGCCCTCGTCCCTGCTGGATCTGCGATCAGGTAGGCGGACAGGGCGACTCCGATCATTCCGCCCGCGCCGAACACACCGAACTGAATGTCGTTCAGCGTTCCTACCTTGACGGCGAACAGCACAGTCACAGCAGTGAACACCATGATGATCGTGAGCAGTGGAAACGCGTTGTCGCGAAGAAAGCCCGGGGAGATCAACGCGATCGTGAGCAGGGGGACAGCGCCGAGCGCGCTGACCACCACCATCGCGGTGCGTGAGTCGAATCGGGACAGGAGGGAATGCGGTTCTGCACGAGTACGGCGCAGCGTCGCGTTCATATGTGGGTGCCCTCGGTTCGCGGTCGGTGTGAGCGAAAGCCTATCGCGTCCACATGGTCGGATCGGCGAACCTGCCAGGGACCCTCGCTCAGGGCGCGGTGCTCTCGTGGTCGTCCGGTTGTTCGTCGGGGCGGTCGACCTTGGTTTCCCACCGTGCTCGGCGTTCTTCAGCGGTCTGCTCCCACCACGGCGTTCCGCGCTCTCCGAGCGCAACTTTGGCTGCCTGGACTCCGTCGCGTGATCGCTGGGAACCGTCGGTCGTGCGCACGTCGCGCCGCCACGCCATCAGGATCGAACGTAACTCGGCGTTCCGAGCCTCAGGGATGTGCGGATCGGTGGCTCGCCACTTTCTGCCTTTGATGACGACGTGGTGGCCGTCGTCGGTCAGTTCGGGTCCATCGGTCATGCTTCGACGCTAGTCGAATTGCGCATGGGGCGACCGAGCTATTGACATGCAAGCGTGCGCTTGCCTATTGTTCTGTGATGCCCGAGAAACCGGGGGTTGCCGAGATGTTCAAGGCGCTGGCGGATCCGACCCGTCGTCTGATTCTGGACGAGTTGGTGTGCAGAGACGAGCAGACGCTCTTCGAGTTGTGTACGAGGTTGATCACTACGCACGGTCTGTCGTCGACGAGGCAAGCGGTGTCGCAACATCTCGACGTGTTAGAGAACGCAGGTCTGGTTCGCGTGAAGCGAAAGGGCCGCTACAAGTTTCACTTCATCGACACCGGTCCGCTGAGGGAGATCGGTCAACGATGGCCCGCATCGAGTCAGGAGCAACAGTGAAGATCTACATCACCAGCATCATGGTCAACGACCAAGACACGGCACTGGGCTTTTACACCGACATCCTGGGGTTCGTGAAGAAGCACGAAATTCCGATGGGTGCTCACAAGTGGCTGACTCTCGTGAGCCCTGGCAACGAGGACGGTCCAGAACTGGGGCTCGAACCGGCCGATCATCCTGCCGTTGCGCCCTTCCGGGAAGCGCTGATGGCCGATGGAATTCCGTTCACATCGTTCGCTGTCGACGACGTGCATGCCGAGTACGAACGTCTGATCGGGCTCGGTGTCGTGTTCACGCAGCAGCCCACCGAGATGGGTCCGGTCACCGTCGCGACGTTCGACGACACCTGTGGCAACCTCATCCAGATCTCCAGCTACGCAGGCTGAGGCAGCGGCGATGAGTCGAGCAGCGGCGACAAGTAGAACTGTCCTGGTCACCGGCGGCTCCCGCGGTATTGGTCGTGCGATCGCCCGCGCATTCGCCGCGCATGGCGATACGGTTGCCGTGCACTGCAACTCTCGCAGCGACGATGCCGATATCACGCTGTCCGGACTCGCGGGCGAAGGGCACCGAGTCGTGCGGGGCGACCTCACCGACCCGGAAGAAGTTCGACGGGTCGTCGGCGAGGCGGCAGGGGAAAGAGGGCTCGACGTTCTGGTGAACAACGCTGCCCGCATGGAGCCGCATCCGATCGTGGGGACGTCCTACGAAGTCTGGCAATCGGCATGGAGTCGAACGTTGGATGTCAATCTTGTTGCAGCAGCCAATGCCTCGTACTGTGCGGCGCACTCGATGATCGCAGGCGGCAGGCCGGGACACATCGTCAACATCGCCTCGCGCGGTGCGTTTCGCGGCGAACCTGATCATCCGGCCTACGGCGCAAGCAAAGCGGCGTTGATCGCGATGGGCCAGTCGTTGGCCGTCGCGCTTGCGCCGCACAGGATCTGTGTAACTTCTGTCGCACCGGGATTCATCGAAACCGAAAGAGTCGCTGCGCGATTGGAAGGCGACGAGGGTGCAGCGATACGCAGTCAAAGCCCTTTCGGTCGCGTCGGTACGCCGGAAGAGGTTGCATCGGCAGTGCTGTATCTGGCGTCGCCCGAGGCGATGTGGTCGTCAGGGACGGTTCTCGACGTCAACGGTGCCTCGCACCTTCGGATGTGACCGCTAGAAGCTGTCACCGGTTCGCCAGGGCATCTCCTGCAAGGTCCAGGTGTTGTCGTCGAGATCGGCGAAGCCTGCGTACCTGACCCCGCCGCCGACATCCTCGACATCGCCCACGACAACGCCGCGTTCGAGCAATTCAGTTCTCGACGCCTCGATGTCCTCCACCACAAGATGCAGGCCCTTGGTGGAACCGGGTGGCATGGAATATGCCGGCAACCCTGTTCCCATGCTTATCGAACATGCCGAACCCGGAGGGGTCAGCTGAACCACCCTGACTCCTGGCGCGGGCTGCACGTCGACATCGGCGACGAATCCAAGTTTCTCGGTGTAGAACGCTTTGGAGAGGTCGACGTCGGCTACTGCGATGGGGACCAGTTCCAGCTTCATCTTCATGTTGTGTGCTCCAGGTGGCGGCGTCGTCGATCGCGGTGTTGGTACATGCGGTGGTGGTACATGGTAGCCAGTGGCTCGGCCGCAGACGGTCGGCAATCGCTAAAACAGGTCAGCCGAAGTCGACTGCATCGGTGGCGACGGTGCCCGCGATTCGGCCGGGTGCTTTTTGGTTTTCCCAATACAGATTGGTGTGCGCGATGACCTGTTGCGGGGGAGGAGCGCCCCATTCGCTGAGATCTTCCGTCGTGTGGGCGTCGCTGACAAGGGTGGCGTCGTATCCGCGAGCGAGGGCACCGTGCAGCGTGCTTCTGATGCAGGCGTCGGTTTGAGCACCGACGACGATCAAACCGCCTACACCGAGTTCGGCCAGAACCGATTCGAGATCGGTGTCCTCGAAGGAATCGCCGTAGGTCTTGTGAATCAGCGGTTCCGATTCCAGCCGTGTCAATCGAGGTACGTATGCCCAGCCGGGAGTCGACGGCACCAATTCGTCCGACGAGTGCTGGACCCACACGACCGGCGTCAGCGCGGCCCTTGCCCTCGCGACAAGTGCTTGGATGTTCGATACAACAGTGTCCGCGTCGATCGATGCAGCCATCACGTCGTTCTGAACGTCGACCACGAGCAGTGCTGTTCTCGGACGGTCGAGGAGTGTTGTCATGCGAGTCAGAATAGCGCTGGCGTCGGACAGAGACACGAAAGCGGTTCGGCTCGTGCCCGCTCTGCTCGAGGTAGCGATGCCTCGACGTCAGTAGACGTCGCGCACGTATCTCTTCTCGGCCGACAGAGCCTTGACATACGACTGTGCACTCGCAGGTGCGAGCCTTCCGTGCTGTGCGACAACGCCCTCCAATGCGTTGTGTACATCCTTGGCCATCCTGGACGCGTCGCCGCACACGTAGAAGTGCGCACCCTGCTGAAGCCACTTCCACAGTTCTGCGCCGTTCTCGGTCATCCGATCCTGCACGTACACCTTCTCGGACTGGTCACGGGAGAACGCCAGATCGAGGCGCGAGAGTGATCCGTCGTCGAGCATCGCGGTCAGTTCGTCTCGGTAGTAGAAGTCTGTTGCAGCGTGTTGTTCTCCGAAGAACAGCCAGTTCGGCCCGGTATGTCCCAGCGCACGCCGCTCGTGGAGGAACGCACGGAACGGTGCGACGCCGGTTCCGGGTCCGACCATGATCATCGGGGTGGTTGGATCCTCCGGTGGCTTGAAGTGTGCGGACTTCTGCACGAAAATTCCGATGTCCTCACCTTCGGCATGGTCGGCCAGGTAAGTCGAGCACACGCCGCGCCGCGGAATTCCGTGGACGTTGTAGCGCACGGTCGAGACCGTCAACTGAACCTCACGGGGGTCTTCTTTCGGACTGGAAGAGATCGAATAGAGCCGGGGTTGGAGGGGTTTGAGTACGCTCAGCCATTCGTCGACGTCAGCGCGAACGGGGGAATGGGTGAGCACGTCGATAGACTGTCTGCCCCACATCCAATCCGACAGCGCCCCCTTGTTCTCCGGCATGAGTAGGCGTTCGAGGTCGGCATCGCCCGCCCGGCTCTGAACGAACTTCAGCAGATCCGGCGACGCTTTGGCGATTTCGAGGCGATCACGCAACGCGAATCGAAGCGGCATGGACTCGAATCCGGCGAGTTCGACGACGGTATCGCCGTCGAGCTTGGTTGCGTTCAACCATTCGTCCACGAGGGTGTCGCTGTTGCGTGGCCACACTCCCAATGCATCGCCTGCCTCATAGCTCAGCGTTCCTTCGGGAAGGTGGAATCCGAATTGACGGACGTCCTTGCTCGACCCGGCGGCGCTGAGTGGGGTATTGCGCACGAGCGAAGTAGGAAGCGGGGCTTTCTTTCCATAGGTGGCGACGGCGCTGTCGGCAGCCTGTTGTGACGGATCGACAGGTGAGGACTGACCAGGTGACGGCGGAGTGGATGCCGCAGCGGCGTCTGTGGAGCCGAGCTTTCCGCGTACCCGCTCCAACCACATCGACGATGCGTCCTCGAAGTCCGGCTCGCAATCGACTCGGCCCACCAGGCGTTCCGCTCCGAGATCCAAGAATCTGGAATCAAGCCTTCTTCCGTGTCCGCAGAAGTCGTCGTAGTTGGAATCCCCGAATGCAAGGACTGCGAACCGAACGCCCGTCATATCCGGTGCCGAATCGCCCGATAGCCCGTCGAGAAAGGTCGTTCCGTTGTCCGGGGCATCGCCGTCGCCGGTGGTGCTGCTGATCAACAGCACGTTCGGGTAGCCGGAGAGCTCCGCCGGTGAGAAGTTCTCCATCACATGTTCGTCGACGGCATAGCCGTCGGCGCGAAGCTGTTCCACGCACGAGAACGCGAAATCCTCGGCGTTGCCGGTTTGCGATGCCCACAGAACGAGGATGCGATCGAGTTCGTCTGCTGGTTCGCTTGCGGGGTTGCTCGCAGAGTCGGGGCGCGTCGACTGTTCGCGGGAGAACATGCCGACGAGCATGCCGTCGATCCATGCGCGAGTTTCGGGTGACAAGGGAGTGGTCGATGGAAGAACCGGCGCTCCTGCACTGCCCAGTGCAGTATCGGCACGAAGCCCTGCGAGTAGTCCCGCGATATAGCGCTGCTCGACGACGGGCAGCGGCAGTGCTGGCCCGGCGGGATCGCCGGCGAGTATCGCCAGCGCGTCGATCGGCGACGTGGGCGCCCCTGTGGTCTCGGGTGTCGATGCGGACAGTTCCGGCGCGACCTTGGTGAGGGTGACTGCGCAGATCTTGAACTCCGGTTGCTGTGAATACGGGTCGATGGCGTCGTTCGTTACCGCATTGATGGACAGGTATTCGCCGAACGAGTCGTTCCAATGGAACGGGGCGAAACAGTCCCCAGGACGCACTCGGTCGCTGACGACGGCGGGGAGCACCGCTCGACCTCGCCTCGAGGCCACTTCGATGCGATCACCGGCAACGTACCCGAGTCGTTCGGCGTCGAGTGGGTGGATCTCGATGAACGGACCTGGATTGAGTTTGTTGAGTTTGGCGACCTTGCCGGTCTTCGTCATCGTGTGCCACTGATGTTGCAGCCGACCGGTATTGAGGAGAAATGGGTAGTCGTCGTCCGGCATCTCGGCGGGCTTCATCGAGGGGCGGGCGAAGAACTGCGCGCGACCGGTGGGCGTCGGGAAGGACAGGCGAGGTGTCGAACCGTCGTCTCGAACCCGAAGCGTTTGGCTGATGCCATCGTTGACGTATCTGATGGGGTGTCTGTCGTGGTCGTCGTCGGGAGGGCATGGCCATTGCAGCGGAGTGCTTCTGAGTCGGTCGTAAGTGACTCCGCGCAGGTCGTAGCCCGTGCGCGGGTTCGAGAACAGCTTGATTTCCTCGAAGACCTCCTCGGCGCTGGAGTAGGAGAAAGCATCGGCATAGCCGAGTTCGGAGGCCATCAGCGAAATGATCTGCCAGTCGGGGAGTGCTTCCCCGGGAGCGTCCACCGCCTTCTGGAACAGGGTGAGATCGCGTTCCGAGTTGATCATGACACCCTCGGATTCCGTCCACAGCGCGGCGGGCAGCATGACGTCGGCATATCCGTTCGTTTCCGTGTCCGCGAACGCATCCTGGGTGATCACCAGTTGGGCACGTTCGAGGCCGGCGATGACGGTTTTGCGATTGGCCACCGAGGCAACAGGATTGGTGCAGATTATCCAACAGGCCCTGATGTCACCGTCGGCCATTTTGGTGAACATCTCGATGGTGCCGCCGCCGACGTCGGTGCGTAGGGTTCCCGCAGGGACCTTCCACTGCTGTTCGACGAACACACGATCATCCTCGGACAGGACTGCACGCTGGCCAGGCAATCCGGGCCCCATGTAACCCATTTCGCGACCACCCATGGCGTTGGGTTGACCGGTGAGCGAGAACGGCCCGCTGCCGGTTCGGCAGATGGCGCCGGTGGCGAGATGCAAGTTGACGAGTGCGTTGGTGTTCCACGTTCCGTGAGTCGACTGGTTGAGACCCATGGTCCAGCAACTCATCCAGTTGTCTGCCTCGCCTATCCACTGTGCGGCGGTCCGTAGATCGGCTTCGGGGATGCCGGTCGTCGCACTCACCTTGGCGGGCGTGTAGTCGGGTAGGAACTCGGCCATTGCCTCCCACCCGTCGGTGAACTCGGCGATGAACTCCTTGTCGGTGTGCCCGGCCGCGACCAGAAGATGAAGGAGGCCGTTGAGGAGGTCGAGATCGGTTCCTGGTGCGATCTGCAGATGCAGGTGAGACTTGTCGGCCGTGGCGTTCCGGCGCGGGTCGACCACGATGAGTTTGGCGCCTTGCTTGACGCGGTCCATCATGCGAAGAAAGAGAATTGGATGGCAATCGGCCATGTTTGCGCCGGTCACCAGAAATACGTCGGCGTGGTCGAAGTCCTCGTAGGAGCCGGGAGGGCCGTCGGCGCCGAGCGACTGCTTGTAGCCGGTACCTGCGCTCGCCATGCACAGACGCGAATTCGACTCGATCTGGTTGGTTCCGATGTAGCCCTTTGCCAATTTGTTCGACAGGTACTGCGCCTCGACGGACATCTGCCCCGATACGTAGATGCCGAGCGCATCAGGGCCGTGCTCGTCGAGAATCGCTCGGAGTTGCCTGGCAGTGCTTGCGATCGCGTCCATGGTGTTTGCCTGCACCGCGTCGCCGGTGCGGTCCTGCCGAACCCTCGCCGTCTCGAGTCGGCCGGGGGCCGCAAGCATGTCCGACGTGGTGGAACCCTTGGTGCAAAGCCGTCCGAAATTGGCCGGGTGTGAGACGTCACCCACTGATTTCTTGATCGTCGGAGTGCCGCCGACCGAACCGATCTGCAAGGTCATTCCGCATCCGACGCCACAGTAGGCGCACACCGTCTTGACGGTGTCCGTTGCGAGGTCGACGCTTCCAGAGGCCACGAGTCCACCATCCTCACCGCACGATTCGGGTCGATGACCAGTCAGTTAGGCCGACGTGACGTTGTCCTCACAGGCGACCTGCCTTGGGCGTGATGTCTCGATGAGTGAGGTAGCCGGCATGGGTTGGAAGCCGCGTTGACATCGAAAAGTAGTCGTGCGAGAGTAGTCGCGTGTCTTCAATTCGTTTGTTCATCCTGGGCTCGCTCGCGCAGCGAGGTGAGATGCACGGCCACCAGCTGAAGTTGCTGGCCGAGGAAGAACGAGTTCACCTGTGGACCGACATCTCGGTGGGGGGCCTCTATGGCGCGTTGAAGCGTTTGCTTTCGGAAGGATTGATCGTCGACGTTCGCACAGAGCGAGAAGGAAACTTCCCGGCCCGCCAGATCTACGCCATCACGGCTTCCGGGCTGGAGGCTCTCGGGAACCTGCGTGGGCAGGGTCTGTCGGAGTTCGTGCTGCGACCCGATCCCTTCGACCTGGCTCTTACGAGATTGGATCCCGACACGCTCGATCAGCTCCCCGGCGTCATCGCTGCACGCACTGCGCTGCTCGACGAACTGCTGCGCGTCTCGGTCGAAGCCAACGACCGAGCTCGACCGCACCTGTCGCTGGCCGAAACCTTCGCGCTCGAACATCGCGAGGCGAGACTCAGGGCCGAAATCGACTGGCACCAGAGACTTGTCGACGCGATCCCGAATATAGTGTCCGACGAGTCCACGCGTGTTCACGGCCCCCTGCCGCATGAAACTCTGCCGCACCAACCGAAGGACAGTTACACATCATGACCGACATCAATTCTCGGCCGTCTGCGCAGTCGGTGGACGTCCCCCGCAAATCCTGGCAGGCGCTGACCGTGCTGTTGCTCGGGATGTTCATGGCACTGCTGGACACCACGATTGTCAACGTCGCGCTCCCGACGATCGAAACCAGCCTCGGTGCGTCCGAGGCGACCTTGTCGTGGATCATCTCCGGCTACGCCCTTGCGTTCGGTCTCGCGTTGATTCCCGCGGGCAAGGTGGGTGACCGAATCGGTCACAAGTGGGTGTTCTTTGCCGGCCTCGCACTGTTCACCGTAGCCAGCTTTGCCTGCGGATTAGCCGCCACCGATTTACAACTCGTCATCGCACGAATCGTCCAGGGGCTTGCTGGCGGCATCTTCGTGCCGGCCGTCACCGCGTTCATTCAGCTCTTGTTCCCCGGGCAGGTACGCGGGAAGGCCTTCGCGATCATGGGTGCGGTCATCGGCGTCTCGACAGCACTCGGACCGATCACCGGCGGCCTTATCATCCAGGCCTTCGGCAACGAGAACGGTTGGCGTGGCGTTTTCTGGGTCAACATACCGATCGGAATCGTTGGGCTCGTTGCGGCAGCGTTCCTACTGCCGAAGCGCTCGGAGGACGAGGCAACACCGCCGAGTGGGATCGACTGGGTCGGTCTGGTGCTGGTCACGACAGGACTCGTTGCGCTGTTGGTTCCACTGATCGAGGGACAGGACCAGGGCTGGCCGATGTGGACCTATGTCACGCTCGCGGCGGGTGTGCTCCTGATCGCGGCGTTCGGGGTGTGGGAAGTTCGTTACACCCGAGCCGGACACAACCCCATGGTGCCGCCCAAACTGTTCACGCACCCCGCGTTCACCGGGGGCACGATCCTCGCGCTCGTGTATTTCGCCTCCTTCACCAGCATCTTCTTCACGCTGTCCCTGCTGTGGCAGTCAGGACTCGGCAATTCGGCGTTGTCTTCCGGCGCCGTCATGCTTCCGTTCGCGATCGGCGGCATCATCGCCTCGTCCCAGAGCAACAAGCTCACGCAGCGCCTCGGTCGGACCGTCCTGCTCATCGGAACGTCGCTCGTGGCAATCAGCCTGATCTGGATGTGGCTGCTCCTGGCGAACACCGAACCGGCGGATCTCACCAACTGGAAACTACTGGTTCCGTTGTTCATCGGCGGTCTCGGAAACGGTGCATTCATCGCGCCCAACGCGCAGTTCATCGTCGCGACCGTCGACCGTCAGGACGCCGGTTCTGCCAGCGGAGTGATCGCGACGATGCAGCGTATCGGCAGTGCTGTCGGTATCGCCGTCATCGGCAGCGTTCTTTTCGGATCGCTGAACATCACCGGTCCGGATACGGTCGCCAGTGGTTTCATGCACGCAGCATCGGTGGCAATGTCTGTCAGCGCCGCGTTCGCGGTGATCGCCTTACTCCTGGTGTTCGCACTTCCCAAGCGCGTCGACGCGCTGGGACCGCCCGCAGAAACCAAGTGATTGTCGATGCTGTGAAAACCCGCGCGCGGATTGCGCGCGGGTTCTCGGTAGCAGGTCCGACTAACTGCTGATGCTACGTTTGTGTGCTTCGACCACCGACTGTGCCAGTGCTGCGATCTTGACGTTCAAGTCCTGAGAAGTCTTGCGCAACATATCGAAAGCCTGATCGTCGTTCACGTCGTGCATCACCATCAGCAGGCCGATGGCCTTGCCGATCTCACGATTGCTTTGCAGGCCGCGACGCAGGGTGTCGGCTTCCTCGCCGCTGATGATCGCCGAGACCGTCACCGCAGCGAATGCCGTCAATACGATCGCCTTGTCGGCGGTACCGGCGTCGAACAGCCCGGGGGTATCGCTGAACAGGTTCAGTGCACCTACCTTCTTCTGATCGAGCATCAGTCGGAACCCCATCGCACCGCGCACCGGAGTGCGCGTCAAGACGCCCCGTGCGAGCGCCGGCCACCGAGTCGGCGTCAGGAAGTCGGTCTCGACCTGGGCAGCCTCGTTCTCGATGGCGTCCAGGCAGGGACCTTCGCCTGTCGCGCGCTCGATGTCGTCGACGGTGCGCGCCACTTCATCCGATGCCGCGACGGTGATGGGCTTACCTCGGCGCACCAACATCAGACTCGCGTGATCGCAGCCAGGAATTAGCAGTGTCGCCGCGACGCAGATTGCCGAGTACACCTCCTCGGCGGTGCTGCCCGTGTACACGATGTCCGCGAGCGCTGCGAAGACCGTGGCTGGGTCGATCGAGGCAGTTTCATTCGTCCTCGAGTTGTCCATGGACACTCCCATCGGTCGGTGCAAAGTCGCATAGTGGCATCAGTGCGCCACCCTTGACTCGAGAAGCCGCATTCGACCGCTAACGATACTCAGTGGTCACAGCGCCCCGTTCACTCGGCAGTCGCTGCGCACGGCGGCGCAGGCGCATCTTCCGCGAACGGCTTTCCCGGAGGCTCGATGTATGCGGCATAGAGCACCACCGGAACCGTGCCCAGATTGGTTCCCTCGTGGACGTGATTCGCGTCGATCTCCTCGGCTACTATCTGGCCTGCGGGAGTCGACACCTGCGAACAATCGTGCAAAGTTCTTGTCAGAACGCCCGTTTCGACGTACGCGTATACCGGTCCGTCGTGATAATGCCAGCCCGTGGTGCCACCGGGCGCGATGGTGATCTTGCGAGCAGTGAAGTCGGTCCCCGCGATGGCGGCGCTACCCGGCAGAAAGGGAAACGACACGTGGCCGAGCGTCTCGGCTGTGACACCCGATGGCGGTGTCGCGTGTGCGACCGCGGGGGACACACCCGCCAACGCGAGAAAACAGATTCCGGTAGTGCTCCAGCGAACGATGGTGGACATTGTTTTACCTCTCGTCGAGGGACCCCGAGCCCACACAGACTAATTACAGACGGTCAGACAGGTGTAGGTATCAGATTTTTTCCTCTGATCGGCGCTGGGTAGCGTGAACGACGTGGATGAATCAGCAGATGCCCCCGAGTCCGAACCGGCTGGCTTCGAACCGGCAGGCTTCGAACCCGCTGCGGCCGCATCACACGTGTTCGAATACGGTGTCGACGGCCCAAAGGTGATCTTGACGGGTATCGACGGTTCCGATTCGGCGTGGCGAGCTGCAGCGTATGCCGCAGGGTTGTCGAGGCGTCAAGGCTCACTGCTCGTGCTCGTATACGTGCAGCCGCTCGCCACTGCAGCATGGGGGCAGGCGGGAATTTCACTCGTCGAGACGGGCAAGGAAATTGCCGACGAACTTCTCGCCTACATTCAAAAGTCGAGCGAGGGTAGGGAGGCGATCCGGTGGGAGTTCCGCACGGCCACAGGCGATCCCTATAACGGCCTCGTCGCCGTGGCCGACGAGCTGCGTGCCGACGCCATCGTCGTCGGCGCCTCTGAGCACGCAGGACACCGAATGTTCGGGTCCGTCGCAGTTCGATTGGTCAAAGCGGGCCGGTGGCCGGTGACGGTGGTGCCATGATCCGGACTGGTGGGGCGGGCGGGGCTCGAACCCGCGACCAATGGATTATGAGTCCACGGCTCTAACCGACTGAGCTACCGCCCCATCTCGCGTGAAGCGAGCCGTCAGAATGCTACAGAGTCCGCAACCTCCGAGTACTCGGAGGGGTACGTCATACGGCCTTCACCGAGACGGGTATTCCATTGAGGATTGCGTTGGCGGAGACGGCGTCGACTCGCTGTGGATCGGTGACGTCGTTGGCGCTCGGCCCGACCACCGCGCGAGCGCCCGACAGTTCGACGCCGGGACGCTGATGGCCGAAACCGTGGGGCATGCTCACCACCCCCGGCATCATGCGATCCGTTGCCTGTACCTCGATACGCACCGAGCCCGCCGCGGACGTCACCGAGACGAGCGAGCCGTCCTCGATACCGCGATCGAACAGGTCGTCGGGATGCGCGAGCAGTTGGTGACGAGGCTTCCCCTTGGTCAATCGAGGAGAATTGTGCATCCACGAATTGTTGCTTCGAAGGTGGCGCCGGCCGATCATCAGCAGTTCACCGCCGGTGGGCGCAAGCGCCGTGGTCATCAGATCGTGCAATGCGGGGAGCTCGCCGACGATGACGTCTTGAACGAGGTGAATTCTCTTGTCGCGGGTGTGCAGTTTCTTCGGCAAGCCCGGTTTCAGCGGACCGAGATCGGTGCCGTGCGGTGACCTCCGCAGCGCTGCCACTGACAGGCCCTTTCTCTGACTGCGGAGCAGCAGGTCGATCGTACGTGTAGGCGAGAGACGCAAACGAGCTTCGGCGACAAGGGATTTCGGACGAATCCGGGCTCGAACGCGGTCGATCGGCGAGTCGGACAATCGTGCACGGTACCGAAGAGCGAGATCGCGGAAGATCTCCCAATCGTCTTTCGCGTCCTGTTTCTTCTCGAGGATCGCAGGCATGAATTTGGCTGTGTTGCGGACGGCGAACGTCTGGAACACGAGATCGTAGTGATCGCGTTCGAGCGCCATCGTCGGCGGCAGAATCACGTCGGCGTGCCGCGACGTCTCATTGATGTAGAAGTCGAAGGACACCATGAAATCCAGGTTCGCGAATGCGCGGTCCAGTTTCTCGCCGCCCGGCATCGACAACACAGGGTTACCGGAGAACACGGCCATCGCCCGGATCTGACCGTCGCCCGGTGTCGTCATCTCGTCCACCAGAGTGGAGCACGGGAGCTCGCCGGCGAACTCCGGTAGATCACGAACACGCGAGCGCCACTTGTCGAAGTGGCCGCGGCCCACGATCTTCTTCTCGGCGAGGTCGATCGCCGGATCGGTCAGCAGCGCACCCCCGACCCGGTCCAGATTGCCGGTCAGGATGTTGAGAACCTGGATCGCCCACTGGCAGACGCTGCCGAATTGCTGCGTGGAGACGCCCATACGTCCGTAGGCGACGGCGGAGTCCGCAGCTGCGAAGTCGGCTGCGAGCGAGGTGATGTTCTCGGCGGAGATGCCCACTGCAGGGGCCACGGCCTGGGGAGTGAACTCGGAGACCAGCTGGGCGACGTCGTGAGCTCCGTCGACGTACTCTGCCGTCCGTGTGCTGCCGGAGTCGACGATCACGTTGATCAGCGCGAGCAGCAAGAGTGCATCGGTACCGGGTCGAATGAAGTGATGGACGTCCGCGACGTCGGCGGTCTCGGTCCTGCGTGGATCGACGACGATCAGCTTTCCACCGCGAGCCTTCAGATCGCGTACTCGATGCGCGAAATCTGGAACCGTCATCATCGAGCCGTTGGATGCCATCGGATTGCCACCGAGCACGAGAAAGAAGTCGGTGTGATCGATGTCGGGGATAGGAAGTGCGAGTTGGTGACCGTACAACAGGTAATTGACCAGTTGGTGGGGTAGTTGGTCGAGAGAGGTCGCCGAGTAGCGGTTGCGAGTCCGCAGCATCGATGTGAACGGAACCCCGTGGGTCATGGCGCCGAGGCTGTGCACGTTCGGATTGCCTTGATAGACGCCGACCGCGTTGGAACCGTACTTCTTGCGGGTCGAAATCAGCCCCTCGACCACGAGCTCATAGGCCTCGTCCCACTCGATTGCTTCCCATCCGGACTCGGTGCGACGAATCGGAGTGCTCAGTCGGTCGGGGTCGAGATGTAGGTCGGGGAGTGAGAGTGCTTTCGGGCAGATGTGCCCACGGGAGAGTGGGTCCTTCTTGTCTCCGCGTATCGACGTCACCGCATTGTTCTCGACTGTGAACTCGAGCCCACAGATCGCCTCACACAGGTTGCACGAGCCGTGGCGCACCGTCATGTCTTTGTTCTCCTCGTCGTCAGTGGTGAGCCTAGCGCGGTGTTGAAACAGTGCAGGAAAACCCGAAAAGCCGCTGCTAACGGGCTGTTCGCCGGTATCGAATTCGATGTGACAGCGGACCGGAGCCGGCATGCCGCCGTGGCGGCGTCAGATGCTCCTGATTTGCAGCCCGCTGTCGTCGACTGGGTGAACACGTTCTTCGGTGGGCCCGGATCCGGTTTCGCCCAGGCGGTCTTCGCTACGTGTGCCGGCTGCTGAATTTTTCTGAACGGAACTACTAGAACGTGTTCCAATTTTGGGGTTCTGTGACTATCGTCGGTCTCACTGCAATCGGCTCGAACGGCGGGTCGGACTGTGTGGAAAAGGCGGGTCGCGATGAAAACCAAGGGCGCAGTGCTGTGGGGTCTGAACGAGCCATGGTCGGTCGAAGAAATCGAGGTCGGTGAACCCGTGGCGGGTGAGGTGCAGATCCGTATGGAGGCGGCCGGGATGTGCCACTCCGACCATCACATCGTCACCGGTGCCACGCCGATGCCGTCCTACCCGGTCATGGGTGGTCACGAGGGATCGGGCGTCGTCATCAAGGTTGGGCCCGAGGTGAAGACGCTGAAGGAAGGCGACCACGTCGTGCTGTCCTTCATACCGTCGTGCGGACACTGTCCGGCATGCGCGAACGGACACCAGAACCTGTGCGATCTCGGCATGGGTCTGCTCAGCGGTATGGCCATCAGCGACGGGACTTTTCGCATTCAGGCGCGCGGCCAGGATGTCATTCCGATGTGCCTGCTCGGAACGTTCTCCCCGTACATGACCGTGCACGAGACGTCGGCCGTCAAAATCGACGACGATATCCCGTTCGACGTCGCATCACTCGTCGGTTGCGGAGTCCCGACCGGTTGGGGCTCGGCGGTCAACGTCGCGAAAGTGACGCCCGGTGACACCGTCGCGATCATCGGAGTCGGGGGTGTGGGCCTCAGTGCCCTACAGGGAGCCGTTCAGTCCGGTGCCACCAAAGTGATCGCGATCGATCCTGTTGCCTTCAAACGGGATCAAGCACTCAAGTTCGGTGCAACGCACGTATTTGCCAGCGCAGCAGAGGCATTGATGCCGCTGATGGAACTCACCGCAGGTCGCATGGCAGAGAAGACCATCATCACGGTCGGCGAGATCAAAGGCGAGGACATCGAAGCCGCGTTGCTGTTGACGGCCAAAGCTGGTCGCTGCGTCGTCACCGGGATGGGCCGAATGGAGGACATGGATGTCAAGCTGAACCTGTTCTTGTTCACGATGCTCCAGAAGGACCTGCAGGGCGCCATTTTCGGTGGCGGAAACCCGCGTCACGACATCCCACTGCTCCTTTCCATGTACAAGAGTGGGCAGCTCAATCTCGACGACATGATCACCAACACCTACACGCTCGACGACATCAACACCGGCTATCAAGACATGCTCGACGGCAAGAACATCCGAGGCGTCGTCAAGTTCACCGATGCCGATCGGTAGCCGAGTAAGGGCCGATCGGTAGCCGAGTAAGGGGTGGAAGACTCGCCGATCCACTCCTATTAGGCTCTTCGTCGTGCACAGTCTTGATTTGATTGCAGGGTGGCCTGTCGACAACGCATCGGCGACGGTTGTCGCGGGGACGGCGGGGATCTCCCGGAGCACCGTAGTGGACACGTACGGCGATCTCGATCGTGTGTACGAGCTGGCCTCGGTCACGAAACTTCTCGTTGCCTACGCGGCCCTGGTCGCCGTCGAGGAAGAAGCGATCGAACTCGATCAACCGGCAGGCCCCGAGGGTTCGACGGTGCGTCATCTGCTGGCTCACACTTCGGGGCTTGCGTTCGGCGAACGCAGGGTTCAGGCGGATCCTGGCGAAAGGCGTATTTATTCGAGTGCGGGTTTCGAGGTGTTGGCCGATCTCATTGCCGACGAGACCGGCATTCCTTTTGCCATGTACCTGGATGAAGCGGTCTTCGCGCCTCTCGGCATGGCGTCGTCCATCCTGTCCGGGTCCGCCGGCCACGGCGCCAGTTCGTCGGCGAACGATCTGACCGCCTTCGCGGCCGAGCTGATCAATCCCCAGCTGCTGTCCGCCACGACTCTCGACGACGCAACCGCGGTGCACTTCGGCGGCGTGTCGGGTGTGCTTCCGGGGTACGGATCCCAGAAGCCGAACGATTGGGGACTGGGCTTCGAGCTCAGAGACAGCAAGTCTCCGCACTGGACCGGGCTTCACAATTCGACGGCCACCTTCGGTCATTTCGGGCAATCCGGGACGTTTCTATGGGTGGATCCGCAGGCGAACCTCGCCGCCGTGGTGTTGACGGATCTGGCGTTCGGTGAATGGGCGAAGCCGTTGTGGACGGAATTGTCCGACGAAATCCTGAGCAACAACCCCGGTTAGACACACCTGAGGTTCATTTCGTACAACTGATTACTCCCGTGCACTGGCGCAACAGGGGTAACTCGGGGCACACTAGTGCACACACGTATACGAAGACAGCATTCCAGTGCCGTGTCGAGGTCGTTGGGGAAGACGTCCCTCGTCGAAGCTGGAGGTGTTGAAAGAATGCGTGTATTGAATCAATTCGCGGATGCGACGTCGGGTGTGGTCTACATCCACTCGTCGCCTGCCGCGCTGTGCCCGCACGTGGAATGGGCGCTGTCCGACGTGCTCGATTGCCGTGCGAACCTCAAATGGTCGGCGCAACCGTCGTCGGACGGGCAGCTTCGTGCCACGAGCAACTGGGTTGGCCCGGTCGGAACGGGCGCTACGCTCGCGGGCGTTCTGAGGTCGTGGCAGATGCTCCGATTCGAGGTGACAGAGGACGCCAGCGATGGCGTCGACGGCGAGCGGTTTGCGCACGTTCCTGGACTCGGACTGTGGCGCGGATCCACCAGCGCCAACGGCGATGTGATCCTCGGTGAGATGCGGCTGAAGTCAATGATCGATGGAGACTCAGGCAATCTTGCGGCCGAGATCGAACATGCCCTCGGTATCAGCTGGGACAACGCGCTCGAGTCGTACCGCACCGGGGGAGCAGGCGCAGAAGTGACCTGGCTCAGGCGCAACGCGGGCTGATTGCCACGGCACCGATTGTCGGCCGCTCAACGCGGCCTGCTCGATTGTGGGCTCTCTCGATCGCGCTCGGTATCGTTGTCAACCGTGCGAGGGTAGGAATGTGGGCAACTAGGTCTCGAATGGGGTGGTGTCATGTTGTCGACCGGTAAGGTCATTCGTTTCGACGAATTCAAGGGATACGGTTTCGTCGCGCCGGATGAGGGCGGCGACGATGTGTTCATTCACGTCAACGATCTCGATTTCGACAAGCGCCTTCTTGCGCCGGGTGTTCGGGTCGAGTACGTCGCCGAGCAGGGCGATCGCGGTCTCAAAGCGGGGCAGGTGCAAATCTTGGATTCGCCCAAACCCGTCACTCGTTACGCGGTTCCGGCGATTGTTCCCGACGCCGAGACTACGGAATACGACGATGTTGTGTGCGATGTCCTGTCGTTGCGGGAATTCTCTGCCGAGCTCACCGAGGCCTTGCTGCACGCCAATCGGGGACTGACCACGGAACAGCTGCTCGACGTGCGTCAGGTTGTCGTGCGGATCGCGCAGTCACACAAATGGCTGGAAGGCTAGAAACTCTCGGATCACAACGGGATGTTCTTGTGGTTTCCGCGCAGCGCAGGCGCCGCGGCCAGCGCTTTGGCGACGATCGATCGTGTGTGGGCCGGCTCGATGATCTGGTCGACCACTCCGATGGCCACGGCTCGCTCGACACCGCCGGCTATCGTCTCGTGCTCGATGGTGAGGCGGTCGTGAAGTGCGTCGCGCTCATCGTCCGGTGCAGCAGCCAACGCCTTCTTGTGCAAGATGCCGACGGCAGCCTTGGCGCCCATCACGGCGACCTCGGAACCCGGCCACGCATAGACGGCGGTTGCTCCGAGCGCCCGCGCGTTCATCGCAATATAGGCACCCCCATAGATCTTGCGGGTGACGAGCGTAACTCGCGGGACCTTTGCTTCGGCAAACGCGTGAAGCAGTTTGGCGCCGCGTCGAACGACGCCTTCCCACTCCATGCTGACACCGGGAAGGTAACCGGGGACGTCGACGACGACGACGAGAGGAATGCCGAAGGCATCGCAGAGACGGACGAAGCGAGCGGCCTTCTCGGCGCTCTCGGAGTTGAGACATCCACCGAGTCGGATCGGGTTGTTCGCGATGACTCCGACGGTGCGGCCGCTCAAGCGGCCCAGGCCGATCACGATGCTGCGTGCCCAGCCGCCTTGGAGCTCCTCGAACGTCGATTCCCCTTCGACGTTGTCGAGCAGTTCGTCGATGATCGGGTGTACGTCGTAAGCGCGACGGTTCGACTCCGGCAGCAGTGCGCGGAGGTCGGTGTCGCCGTGCTCGGCCGCAGCGATGTCGAACGTGCCCTGTTCGCTGAACATCGACACCAGTCGACGTGCGCGGGTGAGGGCATCGAGTTCGTCGTCGGCGACTATGTGGCAGACGCCTGATTTCTTGTAATGCGTATCGGGACCACCGAGCGAAACCATGTCGACCTGCTCGCCGGTGACGCTGCGAACCACGTCGGGCCCGGTGACGAACACACGTCCTTCCGGAGCCATGATGACGACGTCGGTCAGTGCCGGGCCGTACGCGGCGCCGCCTGCGGCAAAGCCGAGGACGACCGAAATTTGCGGGACGAGGCCGGATGCGCGAACCATGGCCTCGAACACGAGGCCGACGGCGTGAAGCGCTTCGACGCCCTCGGCGAGGCGGGCACCACCGGAATGCCAGATTCCGACGATGGGCGCACCGCGGTCGATAGCGATGTCGATAGCCGAAACAATGTGCTTGCACCCGTCGACACCCATTGCGCCGCCCATGACGGTGGCGTCGGAGCAGTAGGCGACGGTGTGGACGCCGTCGATGTCGCCGGATGCGGCGAGGAGACCGGACTTGTCCCGTTCGTGCAGCGAAACCATGGTTCCGGCATCGAACAGCTTCGCGAGACGAGCGCGAGGATCACGGGGGTCCGTGGAGCTACCCGAACGTGTCGAGGGGGACAGAATGGTCATCGCGTTCTCCTTCTGCGTGCCCTGTGAGGGGCGATCCTCGGGTGGGGCGCACATGCCCCACCCGAGTTCGAGTGCTCCGAGTCAGAACTTCACCGCGAAGTGAAAATCAGGCCCGACCGAAGGCGAGCGCGACGTTGTGCCCACCGAATCCGAACGAGTTGTTGATCGCGTAGTCGATCTGGCCGGTTCGGGCTTCGCCCTTGACGACATCGAGATCGATCTGCGGATCCTGATTCTCCAAGTTCAGTGTGGGAGGGATAATTCCCTCTCGCACTGCAAGCACCGTCAGCACCGATTCGAGTGCGCCGACGGCGCCGATCGAGTGGCCGAGTGCGGACTTTGGTGCGTAGACCGCGGCGTGGGTACCGACAGCCTTGTTGATTGCAAGCGCTTCGGCAGTGTCACCGATGGGTGTTGCCGTTGCATGCGCGTTGACGTGCGTGACGTCGGACTTCTGCAAGCCCGCAATCTCGATTGCACGTTGCATTGCACGTGCAGCGCCCTTGCCTTCGGGGTCGGGTGCCACGAGGTGGAATCCGTCCGAAGTAATGCCCGCGCCGAGCAGGCGTGCATGGATGGTGGCCCCACGAGCCTTGGCGTGCTCTTCGGTCTCGATGACCATGAGCGCGCCAGCCTCGCCGAACACGAATCCGTCACGATCCTTGTCGAACGGCCGTGATGCACCCTGGGGGTTGTCGTTGTTGGTGCTCATCGCGCGCATCATGGAGAAGCTCGCGATCGGCACCGCATCGATGTACCCCTCGACACCACCGGTGACGACCATGTCGGCGTCACCCATGACAATCATCCGCCACGCGTGAGCGATGGCTTCCGATCCCGAAGAACATGCGGACACTGGCGTAATAACACCTGCCTGTGCCTTCAGTTCCAAGCCCACGACCGCTGCCGGACCGTTGGGCATGACCATCTGAACGGCGAGCGGTGAGACTTTGCGGTAGCCGCCTGCCTTCATCTTCTCGGTGGCATCGATCAATGAATCGCCACCGCCGAGACCGGTTCCGATCGACACCGCGAGGCGAAGCGGGTCCACTTCGGGGCTGCCGGCGTTCTTCCATACTTCGCGACCGAGCACTGTGGACAGCTGCTCCACGTAGCTCAGCCTGCGGGCCTCGACTCTGGTGAGAAGAGATGTCGGACTCACCGCAAGGTGTCCGCCGATGCGAACGGGAAGGTCGTACTCGGCGACGAAATCGTCCTCGAGTGTTGCGATTCCGCTCTCACCGTTCAGCAGACCCTTCCACGTTGCGTCGACGTCGCCCGCGATGGACGTGGTCGCAGCGAGGCTGGTGACGACGACATTCGGGAAGCGCCCGTTTGCTGTGGATGGGTTGGTCACGGTTCGACTCACTCGCTCGCGGAGTCGTCGAGCTTGGACTTGATTGCCTCGGCAGCTTCGGGGTTCTCCGCTTCGAGCTTCTGGATGTACGACACTGCGTCGCCGACGGTGCGCAGGCCCGCGAGGTCTTCGTCGGGGATCTTGACGCCGTACTTGTCTTCGGTCTGAACTGCAATCTCGACCATGGACAGGGAGTCGATGTCGAGGTCGTCCACGAAGGACTTGTCGATGGTCACCTCGGAGGGTTCGATACCCGTGACCTCCTCGATGATCTCTGCAAGTCCGGCGATGAGGTCTTCCTGGCTGGCCACTGCGTGGCTCCCTTCATTCAGTGTCGGTACGCCGTGAATCGACGTACCGAAATCATGGTGCTGGTCGTTGTGTGACGTCTTCGTCGAATCTCGACGCCACGTGCTCGTCTCGTAGTGCAGACGGCACCCTGAGCCCGTGGGAACCAAGCCCACGGGAGGTTTGTGTCGAGCTAGATCAGCTCGGCCAATGCGGCAATATCCTCGGGTTTCTTGAGGCCGAGGGTCGGAGTGCCGCGCATTTCACGCTTGGCGATACCAACGAGTGCTCCGGCCGGTGGCAGCTCCGCCACGGCAGACACCGCAGATTCCCGCAACGTCGCGGTGCACAGATCCCACCGAACAGGCTTGGTGACCTGTGCGGCAAGCTTGGTGATCGCATCCGATCCCGACGTCACAGGCTTGCCATCCGAATTCGACAGCAGCGTGCGCACGGGCGCCGACGGGGTGATCGCAGCGGACGCGGCAGCTACCGCGTCCTGCGCAGGCGCCATGAAGCGGGTGTGGAACGCGCCAGCCACCGGAAGTGCGCGGACTCGCGCCTTCTCGGGCGGGTTCTCGGCCAGTTCCGCCAGTGCAGTGAGCAGACCGGCTGCGACGATCTGGCCGGCAGCATTGACGTTGGCCGGTTCGAGGCCGAGTTCTTCGAGGCGGGCGAGCACTGCGGCCTCGTCGCCGCCGAGGACAGCGGACATCCCGGTTGCCTCCAGCGCGCAAGCCTTGGCCATTTCCGCTCCGCGTACAGCTGCAAGAGTGACTGCTTCGTCGGACGAGATGACACCCGCGACCGCTGCTGCAGCGAGTTCGCCGACCGAATGGCCGGCGATGACGGCATCCTCCGGCAGAATTCCCTGCGCAGCAATTTCCTCGAACGCCAGTAGAGCTGCCGCCACGACCAGCGGTTGGGTCACCGACGTATCGGTGATCTCCGCCGCGGTCGCTGTGGTGCCCAGTCGCGCAAGATCGAGGCCCGAAGCCTTGGACCACAACGCAACGCGATCGGCAGCTCCTGGCAATTCGAGCCATGGCAGAAGCATGCCGGGTGTCTGGGAGCCCTGGCCGGGCGCAAGCAACGCAATCACATTGTTAAGGGAACACTGTGAAGGATCGTTTGGGAGGTGTCGCTGTGAATGAACTCTCGACCCTCATTTTGTGGAGACCCTACAAATCGGCTTGTGGGAGCTCCGCATCGCCACGACCCGCTCGGGCGTTACGTGACGATTTCACCGAATGTTACGTGTGTGGCGTGTGTGACTGGATACTGCGGTTCGTGATGGGTTCGAGCCAATCGACCTACCGTTGCAGCCACCCTCAACACATACGCATCACGCGATTGCGTCGGATCTCGTCCAGTGACTTCAGCTATTCTTTTCAGGCGATATCGGACAGTGTTTGGATGAACAAACAGCAGACGTGAGCAGGTTTCCACTGCCCCACCACAATCGAGATACGCGTCCAACGTGTCTGCGAGGCTCGATCCGGCCGACGACAAAGGGTCGACGATGAGTTCGTTGAGCGCTGCGACCGCAGCGGCATCGCCCAGAAGGGCCCGCTCCGGAAGCAGCTCGCCGGCATGCACTGGACGGGGAGCCCCGCGCCATCCCGCGACCGCTTGCGTGCCGGCAAACGCCTCGACAGCACTCGAATGCGCAGCTCCAAGCGTGCGCGTCGTCGGACCGATCACCACAGGGCCGTCGGAAAAGTTCTTGAGCATATCGTCGAGGAACGAATGGCTGGACGCGTCGTCGGACAGCTGCCCGCTGACCACCATGACCAGTCGAGTTCCCTGGACGACGGCCAACGCAGCCCGACCGTACTTCTGAGCCACCGCATGCACCGTGCCCACAACGGACACGCCTTGATCGTCGGGCGGTATGCCGACGAGGACGGTCGCTGGTGCTGTGGGATCCCAGTTGAGAGTTGCTGCGCGCGAGAGCATGTCCGAACCGGTATCGCCTCTGACTACGGCATCGACTACCAACGCCTCCAGGCGAGTGTCCCAGGCCCCGCGCGACTCCGCAGCACTGGCATAGACCGACGCCGCCGCGAAGCCGAGCTCTCGCCCGTACCGAAGAACGGCCTCGGTCAATGCCACGAGCTGCTGATCGTTGCGGGCGAGTGCGGGCAACCACTGCTCGAAGAACTCCATCGCGACCCGCACCATGTCGACGGTCTGTCGAAGAGTGAGTCGCCTGGCCAAATCCTGAGGAATGACCTGGAACGCATCGAGACTGAAACGAATATCGCTCTGAGGGTTCTTGAGCCACTCCAAGAAATTGTCCACAGCCGTCTGGATCAGCAGCTGAACGCTCGCCCGTTGCGCAGCGTCCAGGCCACCGAAGAACGGGAGCTGATCCTGCATGGCCGTCACAGCCTCCGTCGACAAGCGGCCGGAAAACTGTTTCACGCGCCGCAAGAGCGCATCGGGAAGGGGATCGCGTTTCTGCCGCGCCGGAGTCAGGGCCTTCCCCGGCAGATGTACCTCGTTGTCGGTGATGTAGTCGTCTCGGACTGCGCTCTCGGATTCTCGGGTCACTCCGCCGGCTGCGCTCTCAGATTCTCGGGTCACTCCGCCGGCTGCGCTCTCAGATTCTCGGGTCACTCCGCCGGCTGCGCTCTCAGGATCGACCATGGGAAAAACCTACGCCCGCCCACTCGTGTGCGAGGAAACGGACACGAATGGGCGGGCGTGGTAACTCATGTCCCGGTTATGCGGAACCGGTGTCGGCGAACGAGGTGGGCGCAGCCGCCACGTCGTCGATCTTGTACTTGTTCGCAGCCTCGACGGCCTTGGACTTGTCGATCTCACCTGACGCCGCGAGTGCGGACAGCGTAGCGACGACGATGGACTCGGCGTCGACGTTGAACACTCGTCGCGCAGCCGGACGGGTATCGGAGAACCCGAAGCCGTCGGTGCCGAGGGTGACGTAGTCACCCGGAACCCATTGGCGAATCTGATCGGGAACCGCACGCATCCAATCGGAGGCAGCGATGACTGGGCCTGCGGCATCGGACAGGGCCTGCGTCACGAATGGGACGCGCTTGTCGGCGCTCGGATCGCGCAGAGCGTCGCGCTCGGCATCGATACCGTCGCGGCGAAGCTCACCCCACGATGTCACCGACCACACGGCGGAACGGACGCCCCACTCGTCCTGCAACAACTCCCTGGCCTTACGTGCGGAAACGAGACCGACTCCCGACGCCAACAACTGTGCCTCGGGTCCTTCGCCGTCCTGCGGTGCCTCGAACCGGTAAATGCCCTTCAGGAGACCCTCGACATCGAGGTTCTCCGGCTCCGCCGGCTGCTGGTAGGGCTCGTTGTAAAGGGTGATGTAGTAGAAGATGTTTTCTCCACCGAAGCCCTCTACACCGGGGGTTCCGCCGTACATCCGACGCAGGCCGTCCTTGACGATGTGTGCGATCTCGAACGAGAACGCCGGATCGTAGGCAACCGCAGCCGGGTTGGTCGATGCAAGGAGCAACGAGTGGCCGTCGGCGTGCTGCAGGCCCTCTCCGGTCAGCGTGGTTCGGCCTGCAGTGGCTCCGAGGACGAATCCGCGTGCCATCTGGTCGGCGGCGGCCCACAGGCCGTCACCGGTGCGCTGGAAGCCGAACATCGAGTAGAAGATGTACAGCGGAATCATGACCTCGCCGTGTGTCGCGTACGACGTGCCGACCGCTGTGAACGAGGCCGTGGAACCTGCTTCGTTGATGCCCTCGTGCAGAATTTGACCGACTGAGCTCTCCTTGTAGGCGAGCATCAGTTCCGAGTCGACCGACGTGTACAGCTGGCCGTTGCGGTTGTAGATCTTCAACGACGGGAACCACGAGTCCATACCGAAGGTGCGGGCCTCGTCGGGAATGATCGGCACGATTCGGTGGCCGATTTCCTTGTCGCGCAGCAGTTCCTTCATGACGCGCACGAGCGCCATCGTGGTGGCAATTTCCTGCTTGCCGGAACCCTTGAGCAACGTCTTGTACGTGTCGTCGCTCGGCTGAGGCAGCGGCTTCACGTCCACTCGACGCTCGGGGACGAAACCACCGAGCTTGTTACGACGGTCGAGCATGTACTGGATCTCGGGAGCATCCGCACCGGGGTGGTAGTACGGCGGCATGTAGGGATCCTTCTCGAGCTCCTCATCGGAGATCGGGATGTGCTGCAGATCGCGGAAGGTCTTCAGGTCGTCGAGGGTCAGCTTCTTCATCTGGTGCGTGGCGTTACGACCCTCGAAACTCTTACCGAGGGTGTAGCCCTTGATGGTGTGCGCGAGGATGACCGTCGGCTGACCCTTGTGCGCCATCGCCGCGGCGTACGCAGCATGGACCTTGCGGTAGTCGTGACCGCCGCGCTTGAGGTTCCAGATCTCGTCGTCGGAAAGATCTTTCACCAGTTCCTTGGTGCGGGGGTCGCGACCGAAGAAGTGATCGCGGACGTAACTGCCGTCGTTGGCCTTGTAGGTCTGGAAGTCACCGTCGGGCGTGGTGTTCATCAGGTTGACGAGGGCGCCGTCGCGGTCGGCATGCAATAGTGCATCCCACTCGCGGCCCCAGACGACCTTGATGACGTTCCAGCCGGCTCCGCGGAAGAAAGACTCCAGTTCCTGGATGATCTTGCCGTTACCGCGGACGGGCCCGTCGAGACGCTGCAGGTTGCAGTTGACGACGAACGTCAGGTTGTCGAGGCCTTCGGTTGCTGCGACATGAGCGAGTCCGCGTGATTCCGGCTCGTCCATCTCGCCGTCTCCGAGAAACGCCCATACGTGCTGGTCGCTGGTGTCCTTGATGCCGCGGTCGTTCAGGTAATGGTTGAACCGTGCCTGGTAGATGGCGTTCATGGGGCCGAGGCCCATCGACACCGTCGGGAACTCCCAGAAGTCCTGCATCAAGCGGGGGTGCGGGTACGACGGCAGAGCGCCGCCCTCGTCTTTGTGACTTGCTTCCTGGCGGAAACCGTCCATGCGCTCGGCCGGGATTCGGCCTTCGAGGAACGCGCGGGCGTAGATGCCGGGGGAGGCGTGGCCCTGGATGAAGATGTGGTCGCCGCCGCCCGGGTGGTCCTTGCCGCGGAAGAAGTGGTTGAAGCCGACCTCGTACAACGCTGCCGAAGATGCGTACGTGGAGATGTGACCACCAACGCCGACACCCGGCCGCTGTGCGCGGTGGACCATGATCGCGGCGTTCCAGCGAATCCAGGCGCGGTAGCGGCGTTCCATGGATTCGTCGCCGGGGAACCACGGTTCGTTCTCGGTCGGAATGGTGTTGACGTAGTCCGTCGAAGTCAGCGACGGCAGAGCGACGCGGCGCTCACCAGCGCGCTCCAGCAACCTCAACATCAGGTAGCGAGCGCGGTTCGGGCCCGACCTCTCCAGCAAACCATCGAAGGATTCGATCCATTCGTTGGTCTCGTCATTGTCGATGTCGGGCAGGTATGACGCAACACCCTCGCGGATGACGCGGACCCGACCCTGCGAGCCGGTAGGCTCGCTCATCTTGCCGGCAGTCTGTGTGGTCTGCCGATCGTCCTGGTTCAACTCGGACAACGTGTGTACTCCTCAATGTGGCGGTCGCTCGGTGCGGCGGCCGTTCCAGGTATCTCGCCTACTGTGACGGCGATCTACGTTCCTCATTCCGGTGATTCTCCTCAATCCTCCTACACATCTTTCGCCGAGGTCGTACAGAGTCCCAATACTCACCAGTAGAAATTTATGTACGCAATTTCGGCGCGGTCAGCTTGCGGATACGGCCGAAACACTGTTCGCTTGCACTACTTCACCCACTATGCAAGGAGGTCACCACCGTGGTCGCCGCGGCGGACGCTCAGAACTACGCTCAGAAACTTGGAATCACCCGCGACTTGGTCGTTCAGGAGCTGGGCTGGGACGAGGACACAGATGACGATCTGCGTGCGGATGTAGAGGACACCATCGGTGGTGAAACCCTCGACGAGGAATCCGACGAGGTCATCGACGTTGTGCTGCTCTGGTGGCGCGACGGAGACGGTGACTTGGTCGACGCTCTCATGGATGCCATCGGTCCTCTTTCGGACGGTGGATTCGTCTGGGTCCTCAGCCCCAAGACAGGTCTTTCCGGACACGTCGAACCCAGCGAAATTGCCGAGTCCGCACCGACAGCAGGATTGACGCAGACTTCTGCGGCCAATCTCGGTGACTGGATCGGAAGTCGACTGGTTCAGCCCAAGACTCAGGCCACGAAGCGGTAGAGACACCTGGAACAGGAAGACTGATTTCGATGCCACTCGAGGTGGGCGCTCTGGCGCCCGACTTCACGTTGAAGGACCAGAACAACCAGGAAGTGGCCTTGTCGTCGTACCGCGGCGCCAAGAACGTTCTCCTGGTGTTCTATCCGCTCGCGTTCACCGGCACATGCCAGGGTGAGCTGTGCAAAGTTCGTGACGAACTGCCCAAGTTCGAGAACGACGACACCGCGGTCCTTGCCATCTCTGTCGGTCCGCCTCCGACCCACAAGATCTGGGCGGCCGAGCAGGGGTACACGTTCCCGTTGTTGTCGGATTTCTGGCCACACGGTGCGGTCGCTCAGGCTTACGGTGTGTTCAACGACAAGGCAGGATTCGCCAACCGCGGGACGTTCGTCATCGACAAAACCGGAGTTGTTCGGTATGCCGAGATGAACCAACCGGGGGAAGCTCGCGACCAGTCCGCATGGGAGACGGCTCTCGCCGTCGTTTGACCCACACCATACGGTCTCTGACCTGGTGAATTGTAGTTCTGGCGCGGACGCGATAAATTTCTCGAAGCGTTCCGGTGGGTCCACCCCGCCGGAACTCGGGCGTATAGCTCAGCGGTAGAGCTCTGGTTTTACACACCAGCGGTCGGGGGTTCGAACCCCTCTGCGCCCACTCGACCGAAGTGCCGCACCCTTATATTGGGCGCGGCACTTTTTGGTGGCGAGGTTGTTGCGCGAGCACGCACGCAGGATGTTTGCCAAAGCGCCTACCAATCTCACTCGAAATGAGATCAAGCAGCGGTGGTTCCAGCGATGCGATCAGCGAGTCGCGAACCCGATTCGGTGAACCTCTGACGCCCCAAACTGGAGAACGACGCATCCTCCGATAAGAACGCCGATGCGAATATCTCGATTTCGCCAATGATGGCGACCGCAATCACACCTGCTTCTGCTGCAGGCATTCGGCCCCGCGCCTTTTTCGCAGCTGAGCTGAGCATCGGAATCAGCATCAGGGTGTTCGCGCGCCGGATCGCTTCGACCTGCTGGCTGGCTCCACGGGACTGGACGAAATAGACACTGGCTCGGGTTCTGTTGTCTTCGAGCCATGCCAGGAACGGCTCGAAAAGTGAGCCCATTCGGCGTGCAGGCACTATGACTTCGGCTGCGAGGCGCTCCACCTCGGCGACGTAGGTCAACGAGAATTCGCGCAAGCCTTCGAGAAGAATTTCTTCACGCGAAGGGTAGTGGTAATAAATCGCCGCCGATGTCATGCCCGCGGCGTGCGCAATATCGGCGACGGTCACCGAATCGACTGGCCGCGAGGAGAACAACTCGAATGCCGTCTCGACTATCACACCGCGACGCGACGGACGATGCGCTGGACGCTTCACTGTTGCCGACATCAACTCTCCTTGGGCTTCGGTCATGCAAGACTAGTGCTTCGATCGATGAGAAGGGGGCCCGCCGTGGGCAGTCGGGGGCGCGCAGTGGGCAATGAGGGCAAGACCGTGGTGATCGAGAGCAAATCACCACATCGCCCGTCTCGACGGCACGAAATCGTCGATGCCGCGATCCGGGTATTTGCAGCGAAAAGCTTCTCGGACGCCAGCGTTCAGGATGTAGCCGTCGAGGCCAATGTGGTTCCTTCCGCTGTGTATTACCACTTCGCCAGCAAGGACGAGCTATTCGAGTTGGCAATGCGTCGCGTACTCGACATGGTGAATGCGGTCGTGGCCGACGTCCGTACACAAGAGGATTCCGACGCCGATCCATCGCTCGAGGCGGTCATCATCGCGGTGTGGAACTGGGTCGAAGCCTATCCCGAAGAGGCGCGCTTACTGCATTCTCATCTACCTGGAGCAACGGCCGAAGCATCGGCGCTTCGTCGCGAATTCGAGGCTGTCCACGTCCAGCGAGCATTCGACTACCTACCGCCGAGTCCCGCGTCCACCACCAAAAGAGCTGCTGCCATCCAGCATGCATCGCACGCGCTGTCCACCAGGACGCTGATCGAATTGCTGATGACCATTCACGCACTACGGATAGACGAGGGGCCGTTGAGCAAGCACGCCTCCAGGGGCCTGTCTCGGGCTGTCGTCTCGGTATGCGAAAGAATTGTCGTGGGGGACTGAACCTCTTTGGGATAGTCCACTGATGATCAGTCCACTAATTGTTCACTGCCTGTGCTGCCAACCCAATTCCGAGCGCAAGCATGAAGGCTGCGATCGCGCCGTCGAGGACCCGCCAGGCTGACGGCTTGGAGAATGCCGGACGGAGAAGTCGGGCCCCGTAACCCAATGCGGAGAACCAGACGACGCTGGCTGCTGCTGCACCCACGCCGAACCACACCCGTGCGGCCTCGTACGTTGCTGCTACCGAGCCGAGCAGAAAGACTGTGTCCAGGTAAACGTGTGGGTTGAGCCATGTCAGTGCCATCGCGGTGACGACGGCTGTCCCGAGGCGCGTAGGGCCGACGTCGTCGTTCGGGGTGAGAGACGCCGGTCTGAATGCACGCCGGGCGGACACCGCGGCGTAAAGCACGAGGAAGAGCGCACCTCCCCAGAACGCAATCTTCACGAGACCGGGCGCCACGTTGGTGAGCAGGCCCGCGCCGGCCACACCTGCTGTGATCAGGATCAAGTCCGACACAGCGCACACGCCTACCACTGCCAGCACGTGCCTGCGTGCAAGGCCCTGTCTCAGCACGAACGCGTTTTGCGCGCCGATCGCAACGATCAGGGACAAACCGAAGGCAAAGCCGGCAAGGGGCGCCGCGAACAAGGAGTGCATGACTCGAAGTTAGAACTGAACCCAGGATTAGTACAGCAAATGTTATATAGGGTGCGTTAGCATCACTAATGCACTCAATCGATCTGCCTCAGCTCGAAGCGCTGGCGGCCGTCATCGACGAAGGGTCCTTCGACGCCGCCGCGACCCGGTTGCACGTCACCCCGTCCGCAATCAGTCAACGAGTGAAGTCCTTCGAGACGGCGGTCGGTGCCGTGCTGCTGCAGCGGTCCAAACCAGCCCGAGTAACCGAAGCTGGCGTTCCGTACCTGCGTCTGGCGCAGCAAATTCGATCTCTGGTTGCGGAGATGGCGACGTACGCGGGCAGTGGCGACGTGGTGACTGTGCCGATAGCAGTGAACGGTGATTCTTTGAACACTTGGGTTCTGCCCGCGCTGGCGCAACTGTCGGGCTCGATGGACTTCGACATTCGTCGCGAAGATCAAGACCATTCGGCGGAGCTGTTGCGCCAGGGAATCGTCATGGCAGCAGTGACGGCGTCCGCGGATGCGGTGCAGGGATGTTCGGTCACCCGGTTGGGAATCATGCGTTATCGGCCCATGTGTTCTCCGCAATTTCGAGACGAATGGCTCGCGGAGGGACCTTCAGAGGGAGCGTTGTCCAGGGCGCCGATGCTCGTGTTCGACAGATCGGACGATCTTCAGGACCGCTATCTTGCGCAATGGGGCGGGGCCTCTCGGGGCGGCCGCAGGCATTACGTACCGTCGTCCGCCGACTTTGCCGAAGCGGTCCGTCTCGGTCTCGGGTGGGCGGTGCTGCCCAGGCAGCAGAGCGTTCGGTGGGAAGCGGACGGGCAAGTGATCGACATCGCCCCGAACACGTGGGTCGACGTCACGCTCTACTGGCAGCAGTGGAAAGTGCGCACAGCAGCGTTGGAAAAGTTGTCCGACGTAATCGTCACCGCCGCTCGTGCGAATCTCGACTGAGCGCCTTCACGGTTCCTTCATAGCTCGTTACCCGTCTTCTTACGCCACAGCGTTGGTCAAACATTCATAGGGTTGTAAATCCACCCAAGGATAAGTTCTTGGTATATGTTTCTCTGACAGAATTGGTCCATGTGGTTTGTTGTAATTCACAGGCCGGGTGGCTGGATGTCTGCGACGGGATTACTCGGCCCGCCCCGTTGTCCCGCCCTCCTCGGGCAGAGTCGAAGCGAGTCTGGATAGTGGTCGAAATCGGAACGCAACCACCGCGAGCGCTGAAGGCCCCACGCTTCTGGTCGTTGTCAGCGTGGCCAGTTCGCGCGAAGGTTGCGGCCGTCGCGGTGCTCCCTCTGGCACTGGCCATGGGCTTCGGTGTCCTGCGAATCCAAACCGAGTTGTCCGATGCCGCAGAACTGTCCGCCGCAGCCGACAATTCCAGCATCGTCGTTCCGATTCTGGCGCTCGATCGTGCAGTCGGCGACCTCGCGCTCACCGGCGCACGTGATCCTGGCACCGACTACGCTCCCATCCTCGACGGCGTCCGCACAGTGCTCGGGTCGAGAAGGTCGGAAACCACGTCGAAGGCGCTTGCGGATTTCGAGAGGGCTGTCGATGGAGCCGAAGCTCTCGACGCTCGTCTGCAGAACGGGCCGGTGAGCCCGTTGGAACGTGGAGCGGTCACCAATCGACTGACCCAAGCGATTTCCGCGTTGCTGGTCGACGGTCTGTCGGTGGAAAGTGCAGTACCTCGCGCGTTGACGACTACCGTCGTCGACGCGATGTCCGGTCGGCGAAGCGCTCAGATCCAACAACTTCTGGTGTCGGTTCCCGACGTCGACCTTGCCGATTCGGTCAACCGAGTGGCCGGACGCGAAAGCTCCGATCTCGCTGCAGTGGGCGTGGCGGTCGGGGCGGATTCATCGGAGATGCGCACGCTCCAGGCGCTTTTCGACGGCAGGCTCGAGAGCTATGCCTCTGCTGCGACCGGAGGACCAACCAATGCATTTTTGTCCGCCGAGCAGTCGACCGCCCTCTACGGGGTGATTGCGGATCGATATGCCCAAGACCTGGTGAGAACGCTGTCCTCGGAAGCACTCGATCGGCGTTCCATCGCCCTCCGCGACACCGCGCTCGTGCTCGGTTCGGTTCTGATGGCGTTGGTCTTGGCGCTCGTCGTGGCTCGGTCGCTGGTGCAGCCCATCAGGCGGCTACGGCTCGGGGCGCTCGGCGTCGCACATCGTGCGCTCCCTTCAGAGATCGAACAGATTCGTTCGGGCGGGCATACGCCCGAGATCGAGCCGATCCCGGTCCACACCGGCGAAGAGATCGGGCAGCTGGCTCGGGCGGTAGATGCGATTCACGAAGAGGCGCTTCAGCTTGCGGGTGAACAGGCACGTCTGCGAGTGCAGGTCGGCAACATGTTCGAAACGCTTTCTCTCAGAAGCCGTTCGCTCGTCGACCAGCAGCTGGCGCTTATCGAGGAACTCGAACGCGACGAAGACTGTCCACGACGACTCGACAGCTTGTTTCGTCTCGACCACCTGGCAACCAGAATGCGACGCAACGGCGCCAATCTCATGGTCCTTGCCGACACAGCTTCGCGTCGCGCCCTCGGTGATCAACCTGTTGCACTCGATGTAGTCATGAGCGCAGCAGTGTCCGAGGTCGAGGACTATCGCAGGGTCCTGATGCTGGATGTTCCCGACGCAGCACTCTCGGCGGGGGCTGCGGCCGATGTCGTCCACCTCGTCGCCGAATTGATCGACAACGCATTGCGTTATTCGCCCCCGGACAGCGCAGTCGCCGTTACCGCCGCACGCGCGGTGGAGGGGGGCATCCTGCTGGAGGTTGCCGATCGCGGACTCGGCATGCCGCCCGCCGACATCGAGGAAACCAACGACCGATTGACCGCCGGTGGCGAGGTTACCCCTGAAACAGCTCGGCGTATGGGCCTGTTCGTGGTTGGGCGCCTTTCTCAGCGGCACGGTGTGACAGTCCGACTGCGTGCGACGCAGGTGCAAGGGGGTGCTACCGGTGTCACCGTGAGTGTCCACATTCCCGTCAGCTTGGTGGTCACGTCGTTCCCGACGGCCGAGCATTTGCGTCCGAACCGTCGGCAGGGTGCTGTGGCGGTCGACAAGGTGGCATCGCCGCTCGCCACCTCGTTGGCATCGACCGAGTCGGCTGCCGAACGAACGGCCCCTGTCTCCCTGTTTGAGCGCACAGCCCTCTCGAGCGGGAGGAACGGTCAACCTGCACCGACGACACCGGTATCGAATCTGCTGCCACCACCGCCACAGTCAATGCCCATCAATCAGCGAATGGTGTCGGAGTGGTTGGTCGATCCGGCCACTGGACACGGCCGTTCGCCTTCGTGGTCGTCGCCCGCTGACGCCGGGTGGGCTGCAGCCGAGACCGCCACCGAGGCGCCGGTTGCTAACAAAACGGAATCCGGGCTCCCTGTGCGTAAGCCCGGTGCTCGGTTGGTCCCGGGCGCAGTCGACTCCGCCGCTGCGCTCTCCAGTTGCAGCGACGACGTCCCGGCCTCGGCAAGCCAGCGCTCGCCGGAGAGCGTTCGAGCCACGCTGACCACACATTTCAAGGGTGTTCGAAGAGGTCGCGCCGAGGATGTCAACGGCCGACACAGAACGGCTGCAGACGAATGACTCACCCCATCGCGTCGACCCCCGACAGCTCGCTCGACTGGCTCGTGTCCAACTTCGCACGAGACATTGTCGGTGTCGCTCACGCGGTGCTCGTGTCGGCGGATGGCTTGCTCATGGCGGCCAGCGAGCAGCTTCCTCTCGAGCGTGCCGAACAGCTGGCGACTGTGACATCAGGTTTGGCAAGCTTGTCCTCCGGTGCCGCGCGGTTGTTCGACGGCGGGTCCGTGCTGCAGTCGATCGTGGAAATGGACAACGGGTATCTGCTCCTGATGAGCGTGGGCGACGGGTCGCATCTCGCGTCGCTGGCGGCTGCGTCCTGCGACATCGGGCAGGTCGGTTACGAGATGGCAGTCCTCGTCGAACAGGTGAGCGGCATGGTCCAACCGGCAGCTCCGATACGAGGGCGGTGATGAACTGTGGGTGGACTTTGGTCGAATTACGTTGTCGGAAAACCTGATTCAGAATCTGTTCGGTACGCGCGCTCGACCGAGCGTGTTGGGCCTCATAGGAGTTCTTATGGATCATTCGCACTCGATGCAGCACTTTTCGATGGGAATCTGGCTGGTGTTTCTGGCCTACATTGTCTCCGTGGTCGGATGCGTAGTGGGACTGGCCTGTACCCGGCAATCGGCCGTTGCGCCGACGGAAAGGGGACGGTTCGGTTGGCTCGTCATGGCCGCGGTGTCCATCGGCGGTATCGGGATCTGGATGATGCACTTCATCGCCATGCTCGGATTCTCGGTCGACAGCAGCGTCGCGCGGTACAACATTCTCTGGACTGTGCTGTCCGCGTTGTTGGCGATAGGAGCAACATTGGTGGGTCTGCTGACCATCGGCCGCCGGGTCAACGTCTGGACACTGCTGCTCGGTGGTGTGGTGATGGGGATTGCGGTCAACGTCATGCACTACACCGGAATGAACGCCATCAGAATCCAGGGCTCGGTGTCGTACGACACCAGGCTCGTCGCGGTTTCCGTTGCCATCGCCGTCGTCGCCGGAACTCTGTCGCTTTGGTTCACTCTGGTGCTGCAGAAGCCTTTGCTGTTGCTGACCGCTGGTCTCGTCTTGGGAGTGGCCGTGGTCGGAATGCACTACACCGGAAT
Organism: Rhodococcus sp. G-MC3; assembly: GCF_030063335.1. Lineage (GTDB taxonomy): Bacteria > Actinomycetota > Actinomycetes > Mycobacteriales > Mycobacteriaceae > Rhodococcoides. The sequence goes on from NZ_JASISW010000005.1 coordinate 55,448, forward strand.
GGCAGCGGTGAGTGTGAACGTGGATCCGGCAGCACCGGTGCCGTCCGGCATCGAAGTGTTCAACCTACTGTTCCCGGTCTTCGTGATCGGACTTCTCGCACTTGCCGTTCCCATCACCGCACTGTTCGTATTGACCGAGGACATGGACGAGGCGCCGGTCCTACCGGAGCGCACGACCGTTGGCTGATAGGTCACCGCCTCAGTCGGATATATGCGCGTCCCAGCTCGGTACCCGATCGCCAGGCGCTTTCGACGCGTGGAGACCCGGTGGCGCACCACTGGTCACCCGCGAAGCCGAGTGTCCCGGTGGCTGTATCGGTCAGCCCATAGTTGGACCCGTGGGATTCGACGGGTTTGCCGAACGTCCAGCGATGCGCATGAGACCACAGCGGAGCAGGGAGGTCCAACAGTTCTCGAATCGACCGTTGGATCGGGTCGACGGCTCCGGCCGGTTCCGAGATGTGTTCGTTTGCAAACGTTGCAGTCGTGTGGACCACCAGAACCGGTGCGCCGTCACCCCTCCTTGATCCGTCGTCGGCGACGAACGCCACAACCGGATGTTCGTTGACGAACGCAGCGTGTTCGAACGGAAGGGCCAGTTCTTCGAACCCGAACACCACAGAGAGGACGGGGTCGTACCCGACCGCGTCGGGCACCGACGTAAGCCGCTGTGCCTGGGGGTCCGGCATCGCAAGGAGCACGTCACCGTCGGGCATCTCTGTGACGTGTTCGGGCAGGAATGGTATGTCGGTCAGTAGGTCTCGGACCAGCGACCGCAATCCACCGGGCGTCGCCCATCTCACGGGGCCGGTACTGCTACGGGGCTCGGCGCCTTCCGCCAGTACGCCGAAAGTTTCTGTCCACGGTTGCGCTAGTCCGGCGGACTCCCATCCGGCAACGACTTCGGCAAACTCATCGTCGCGGACCGTGAAATAGCCGGCACCGACGTCGACCCGTCGTCCGTGCAACTCGGGTGACGCCATTCGGCCACCTACTGCTCGTCCGCGGTCGATCAACCGGAACGGAACACCGGCGTCTCTGAGCGCGACGGCACATGCTGCGCCCGCGATGCCTGCTCCGACGATGCTGACTGGGACCGGGGGAGTGCTCATGCCTTCACCGTAGGCGTTTCCTGCCCGGGAGCCGCACCTCCAAGGGCTCGTGCGTTGGAGTGGTGCCGACGATCAGTAGTCTTCGTTGCTCAGTACCGGTACCTAGTGTTACTTTGTACCGGTAGTCAGTGACACTGGGTAGAGGGGAGAATCATCCGATGGGCAATCAGACGACGGAAATGCTGAAGGGAACGCTCGAAGGCATCGTGCTCGCGATTCTCTCCGCCCGGCCGGCATACGGCTACGAGATCACCTCCGAGCTCAGAGAGCAGGGATTCGCGGAGATCGCCGAAGGCACGATATACGCACTCCTGGTTCGCATCGAGCAGCGTGGCCTCGCTGATGTGAAGAAGGTTCCCTCCGAGAAGGGGCCGCCGCGGAAGGTGTATTCGATCAATAATCAAGGGCGCGAACAACTGTCCGATTTCTGGACGACATGGAGATTTCTCGAGGAAAGAATCGACAAGCTCCGCGACGCAGCCGAAGATGCGCAGAAGCAAGGAGGGAAATGAGCATGGCCGCCAAATGGATAGAGGCAATCACCGGTTCGATGGAGCAGAAAAAACAGTACAAGGTGCACATGGCTCGCATCGAAGGTCTCCCTGAGCCGCATCGCTCCGCTGCCATGGCGTGCAGCCGATACCTTCTGTATTACGGAGCCGTCTCGGACGGCGACCTTCTCGTCACGATGATGGGAGATCACGCGGACCTCTGGGAGCGCGCATCCGTCGATGGGACACATGTTCGCGACGTCGTGGGAGGTGATCCGGTGGAGTTCGCTGAGGCCTTCGCCGCCGCCTATTCCGGCAAAGAATGGATCGACAAGGAACGCGAGCGCCTCAGGGAATCAATCGATGCGGCAGTGGGCGAGACCGAACAGGCGCCGGAATCATGACCGTCGAGACGACTCGTGAGCCAGCAATCCGGGTCGCGGGCATCACGAAATCCTTCAAGGATCTGCACGTGCTGCGCGGTGTCGACTTCGACGTTCCTGCAGGCAGTGTCTTCGCGCTCCTCGGCTCAAACGGCTCCGGCAAGACCACGCTTGTACGAATCTTGTCGACGCTTGTGAAAGCAGACGCTGGCAACGCAGTGGTCCGCGGCTTCGACGTTGCGAAGGCACCGAACGAGGTGCGTCGATCGATCAGCCTCACCGGGCAGTTCGCAGCCGTCGACGAGGTACTCAGCGGTCGCGAGAACTTGATGCTCATCGCCAAGCTCCGTCATCTGAAGAATCCAAGAGAAATCGCCGATGACATGCTTGCTCGTTTCTCGCTCGTGGACGCGGGGCGCCGCAAGGCCGCGACCTACTCCGGCGGTATGCGCCGTCGGCTCGATATCGCGATGAGCCTGATCGGAAACCCGCCGATCATCTTCCTCGACGAGCCGACCACGGGCCTGGACCCGCAGGGACGCATCGAGGTGTGGGCGACGGTGAAGGAACTCGCCGACGGCGGCACGACGGTCCTGCTGACAACGCAGGATCTCGACGAAGCCGAGCACCTTGCCGATCATATTGCAATCCTGCACCAGGGCAGGATTATTCAGAGTGGCACCCTCGTCGAACTCCGCACACTCCTCCCGTCCGCCGTGATCGAGTATGTCGAGAGGCAACCCTCGCTGGAGGACGTGTACCTCGCACTGGTCGGCAATGCTGGGCCAGCCGGAAACGCTGCGGAGTCCGCACGAGAGGAAAGCCGATGACCTCCTATATTTACAGCGACACAATCACTCTCACCGTCAGATCCCTGCGCCACATCCTCCGAAGCCCTGACACGATCATCACGACGGCGGTCACCCCGATTGCGTTGATGTTGCTGTTCGTGTACGTGCTCGGCGGCGCTATCGATACCGGATCAGACCAGCCGTACATCGATTACATGCTTCCGGGAATACTGCTGATCTGCATTGCGTCGGGCATCGCCTACACCGCCTATCGCCTATTCCTCGACCTGCAGGGAGGCATTTTCGAACGCTTCCAGTCGATGCCCATCGCCAGGTCCAGTGTGCTCTGGGCGCACGTGCTCACCTCATTGGCCGCAAACCTTGTCTCGGTTGCGATCGTCACCGGCGTCGCACTGGTCATAGGATTTCGCAGTGGTGCGTCGATCGCTGCCTGGCTGGCGATCGCCGCAATGCTTACGCTGTTCACGCTCGCGCTAACGTGGGTTGCCGTCATCGCAGGGCTGACGGCGAAGACTGTCGACGGTGCTAGCGCATTCAGCTATCCGTTGATCTTCCTGCCGTTCGTGAGCTCGGCATTCGTACCAACGGATTCGATGCCGGCACCTGTGGCGTGGTTCGCGGAGAATCAGCCGGTGACCTCGATCGCGAACTCAGTCCGTGCGCTGTTCGCGCAGGAACCGGTGGGAAACGACATCTGGCTTGCCATCGCCTTCCTGGGCGGCACCGTCGTCGTCGCCGTCGCGATTGCCATCGCCATTTACCGCAGGAAAATGAGCTGAACGGTCCAGGGTCCAGCCGCGAGTCCACCCGAACTGATCGTCGATCGCTGCGGCCAGTTCCCCCTCGGGCTCGTCTGCACCTCCGGGGGGGGAGAGGTTGGTCCAGAACTGCGAGTGATCGAGCTGTCCACCGAGGTGACAGCAAGGTTCTTCTCGTGCAGAAAGATTCGAGCATGGTCGCCTGCATCTCGCGCGTCTGCGAGTTGATCCAGTGCGGTATTGGCACCCGCGACGTATGTTGCCGGGACACGAATCAGTAGACGGCGCGATAGAGGCGTGCAATCTCTGCAGCGGTGGGAACCACCGGATTGTTCGCTGGCGAGCCCGACGCCAACGCCTGTTCTGCCATGAGGGGAGTCAGCTCGTCCCACCGCGCCTTGTCGATTCCGTAGGTGCTCGGTCTTGGTACCTCGACATCGGAACACAGGGTGTCGATGAACTCGATCAGTCTTGCCGAAGCATCCTCGTCGGAGTCGGTACGCTCGGCCGCCCCGAGTTGCCGTGCGCAGTCCGCGTACCGATCTTGGGCCCCGGGAATGGAGAAGGCGGTGACAGCCGGCAACAACATGGCATTGGAAAGGCCGTGCGCGACATGGAAATGCGCACCGATCGGTCGACTCATGCCGTGTACGAGACACACGCTCGCGTTGGAGAATGCCATCCCAGCCTGGGTGGACGCGTGCATCATGGCCTCGCGCGCTTCCCGATCAGACCCGTCACGGTATGCCCGCAACAAAAACTTACCGATCGACGTCATAGCGGACAACGCAAGTCCGTCCGAAATCGCATTGGACTTTTTGCTGACGTACGCCTCGATGGCGTGAGTCAGTGCATCGACACCTGTGTCCGCGGTCAATCGAGCGGGCATGGACATCGTGAGTTCGGAGTCCACGATGGATGCGATAGGCAGGAACGACAATCCAGGGCACAACATCTTCTCATCGGATTCTACATCGGTGATGATCGTGAATTGTGTTGCTTCGGAACCGCTTCCCGCGGTCGTCGGGATAGCGATAATCGGCAGAGCCGGACCCGAGTACGCGCGAGGAGCTTTGAAATCGCGCATCACCCCGCCCTGCTCGGACAGCACAGCCAACGCCTTGGCTGTGTCCATCGGGCTGCCCCCACCGAAGCCGATGAGCGAGTCGGCACCGTGTGCTTCGACAGCGTTGAGTCCGGCCAGTAGCGACTCGGTCGTCGGATCGGGCACGGTCTCCGCGAACAGGGCAGGCGTCTTGCCTGCCGCCGCGATGATTTTCAACAGTCGTTCGGCCGAACCGTTCCCGACCATGAACGCGTCGGTGACCAGCAGAGGACGGTGGACGTTCAGATCCTCGAGCACCGAACCGAGCTCCTCGACGGAACCGGGCCCGAGTTTGAGGAAACGAGGAAACGAAATATTGGCAACCATGTACTACCCCTTCGTAGATACAACCGACGCACCTGCACTGCACACTATTGCCTGTTTTCACCGGAATTCTGTCGATCCGTGGAGATCGTGGACGCCGAGGTGCGGGCGACGTGCCCACCCCACCTTCCTCGCGAATGCTCTTGTGTTCGTGTGGGTGAGACGAGTTTTTCCGGGAATCTTTTCAGACGCGGAGCGGATCTAGTTGTTCTCGGGGAAGCCGAGGTTGATGCCGCCGTGGGAGGGGTCGAGCCAGCGGCTGGTGACGGCTTTGCCGCGGGTGAAGAAGTGGACGCCTTCGGTGCCGTGGGCGTGGGTGTCGCCGAAGAGTGAGTTTTTCCAGCCGCCGAAGCTGTAGTAGGCCATGGGGACGGGGATGGGGACGTTGATGCCGATCATGCCGACCTCGACTTCGTTTTGGAAGCGCCGTGCTGCGCCGCCGTCGTTGGTGAAGATGGCGGTGCCGTTGCCGTAGGGGTTGTTGTTGATGAGTTCGAGAGCTTCGTCGTAGGTGTCGACCCGGACGACGGACAGGACGGGACCGAAGATTTCGTCCGTGTAGATCGACATGTCCGTCTTCACGTGGTCGATGAGGGTGGGTCCGAGCCAGAAGCCGTTCTCGTCTCCGTCGGCTTTCACGCCGCGGCCGTCGACGACGATGGTGGCACCGTCGGCTTCGCCGGCGTCGATGTAGGTGGCGACTTTGTCGCGGTGGGCTTTGGTGACCAGGGGTCCCATGTCGGAGTTTCGGGTGCCGTCGCCGGTGACGAGGGGTCTTGTGCGTTCGACGATTTTGGCGACGAGTTCGTCGGCGATGTCTCCGACGGCGACGAGAGCGGAGATGGCCATGCAACGTTCGCCCGCGGAGCCGAAGCCTGCATTGACCATGGCGTCGGCGGCGAGGTCCAGGTCGGCGTCGGGGAGGACGATCGCGTGGTTCTTGGCGCCGCCGAGTGCTTGGACGCGTTTTCCGTTGGCGGTGCCGGTTTGGTAGACGTACTGGGCGATGGGGGTGGATCCGACGAAGGAGATCGATTTGATCTTTTTGTTGTCGAGGAGTTCGTCGACGGCGAGTTTGTCGCCTTGGAGGACGTTGAAGACTCCGGCGGGCAGTCCGGCTTCGGCCCAGAGTTCGGCGAGCCAGATGGAGGCGGTCGGGTCCTTTTCGGAGGGTTTGAGGACGACAGTGTTGCCGGTGGCGATGGCGACGGGGAAGAACCACATGGGGACCATGGCGGGGAAGTTGAACGGGGAGATGACGGCGACGGGTCCGAGTGGTTGGCGGATGGAGTAGACGTCGATGTTGGTGGAGGCGTTTTCGGTGTAGCCGCCTTTGAGGAGATGGGCGATGCCGCAAGCGAATTCGACTACTTCTTGGCCGCGGCTGATTTCCCCGAGGGCGTCGGAGAGAACTTTGCCGTGCTCGCTGGTGATGATCTCGGCGAGTTCACCTTTTTTGGCGTTCAACAGTTCGCGGAAGTTGAACAGGATGGTGGTGCGTTTCGCGAGGGAGGTGTCGCGCCAGGCGGGGAAGGCTGCGGCAGCAGAGTCGATGACGGCTTTCGCGTCCTCGAGGTTGGCCAGCGCTAGCTGTCCGGTGATCTCGCCGGTGGCGGGGTTGGTGACCGTGGCCGTGTTCTCGGAGGTGCCGGGGTAGGACTTTCCGTCCAGCCAATGCGCAATAGTCGTCACAGTTTTTCCTTCGCTCGACAGTGTGACCCCAGTCTTCGATGCAATGCTGCTCATGTCAAAGGTTAATTTTGCACATCTGCGTGCAAAAATGCACAGGCTGATATCTTCGGCGTATGTTCACTGCCGATCACCTTCGGTTCTTCCTTCAGGTTTCACGACACGGACGGCTCAGTGACGCGTCACGAGCGCTCGGCGTCGACCATACGACCGTGGGCCGACGGATCACGAGCTTGGAGAAGTCCGCTGGTCACAGGCTGTTCGATCGGACCCCCTCCGGGTGGAGGCTTACCGAGGCGGGGCGACGACTCGTGCGCTACGCAGAGACGGTCGAGTCGACTCTGATCGAAGCTTTCGAAGATCAGACCTCGAGGGTCGGACCGCTGACCGGTTCGGTGCGCATCGCCGCTCCGGACGGATTCGGGGCGTTCGTGCTGATGCCCAATCTGAGGAGGTTGCGACGCGCGCATCCCGATCTGGACGTCGAGCTCGTCACTGCGACCGAGCACAACACACTCGACACGCGAGAATTCGACATTGCCGTGACACTCGAGCAGCCGTCGCCGAGATTCGTGGCACACCGCAAACTGGCGACGTATTCGCTGCACCTCTATGCGACGCCTGAGTATCTGGAGTCGACTGCGCCCGTCGCAGATGTAGAGGACCTCAGGCACCACACGCTCATTTGGTATGTGGGCGCGCTCCTCGATGTGGCACCCTTGCGAATTCTCGATTCGATCCTCGCGGACGGTCGGGCTCAGATACAAACGAACAACATCACCGGACATTGGCTCGCCGCGCGAAGTGGACTGGGTATCGCGCCTCTGCCCAGCTACATCGGTGAACCGGACGACACCCTGGTTCGTGTTGTCGCGGAACAGTTCTCGATCGAGCGGACGTACTGGGTCGCGGTGCCGCGAGAGCTGACCGGCCTTGCTCGGGTGAAGGCGGTCGACGATTTGCTTCGAGATGTGGTCGCGGAGGCTCCGCACCTGACGTCCGGCGAGCGAACCGACACCTAGCGATCGAAGATGGCTCTTCCATGCCGATGTGGCCCTCGATTTCTCCAGCCTGAGGGAAATGAGTCGATCCGTACACTGAACGAGTGGATATCGGCCGATGGCGGAGCAGGCTCCCCGTGACTCGTCCGAGCGACGGCGAGCTCGTAGGCTGGACGGTCTCGGAGAACTATGACGAGACTCGCGTGGACGCAGTCAATCCAGTAGGACATGCTCTGGCGGTTGATCTTCCGGTCGACCAGGCGTCGAATGTCTTGGTACAGCAAGGTTTGTCTTCGCTGTCTGAGCCGGTGTGGGCACGGGCGCCTATACCGCTGCTCGCCCATACCGATTTACGACGCCCGGAACCGACGTGGCGGTGGCGTCGAATCGTCCTTGTTCAACTCGAGGAGACGCGGGTGTGGATCCGGCCCGCGTACCCGAGTTGGGAGGAACGACGCGTCGAATTACCACTGGCAATACCGGTCGACGACGTGCTGGTCACCGACCCGCCCGCAGAACACGAGTGAAACGACGCCGGTCCTCGCCTACGGTTGAGTCATGACTGTTGAAGATTTCGGTGGACGGCGCACACTTTCGGCCGAGGAGTTGCTGGTCTTGGTTGGCGACTACGCGTTGCTCGACGAAGCGGGGCAACAGCGCGGGTTGATCGATTCGGTGGGGCAAGAGGGGCTGTCTGTCGTGATCACCGTCGCGGAGGACTCCGGACCCGTCGAACTGACCTTCTCTCCCGAGACTCAGCTGAGCGTCGAGCCTTACGACGGAGGCAAGGCGCCGGTAGTGCCCTGACCGGCGAGTTTCGCTCCCATCTGCCGACGAGTTATTCAGATGCGCACCTGTACAGGTTGGCACCTGAATACTCCGTCGGCACACTTCGATCCAGCCCCATAAAGGTTCAGACGGCCGGCGCGTCGGCTGATCCGGCAAGGCGCTTCTGGGTGCGGCTACGGCGTGCCCGGACGATCAAGAAGACCAGCAATGCGAAGATCACTACAGCGATGACGGCGCCCAGAGCAGTTGCGCCGCGGAAGCCTGGCGCCTCGGTGTCGAGGGTGCGTTCGCCCGCGTGTGCTGCGTTGTTGCTACCGAGCACGATCGTCAGGGTCAGCAGGTTCGGTATCGCGACGACGACAGCGATGACGAGCGCGATGATGGCTGAGACCTTTCCTCCACGTTTGCGGCGCACCGACCACGCGGCGAAGAAAAGCAGCAACGGAACCAAGGTGCACGCAATTCCGAGAACCAGGCCCAAGAAGATGCCCTTGCTGAACGCCTGATCAGAGAAATTGCCGACACGGATGCTCCACCATCTCGGCAAAAATGCGGCGAGAACGAAGTAGGCAATGATCAGGGCCACTGCGCCTACCGCGATCAGTATTGCTCTGTTCACCCATCCCGGCCTGCCTGTGTTCGCAGGTACGGAGGTCGTGCCGTCGATGGTCATGTGGTCGATTCTAGCCGGGCGCTGCCTGGTGACAGCTGACACATGTGACGGCCCCCTCATCTGCATTTTCATCCGAGTACTCGTCGGTAACAATCAAGATCATCACCGCCCGAAGGTAAGGGTCAACGGCAATCCTGGGGGATTCACAATGGCAATGTTCTTGATGGCAACGGTCGGCTTTTTCGGTATCGCAGCAGCGATGCTCAATTCGGGTCGCGATCTGGAGTTCAACAACCGTCAGGTGACAGGCGTGTACCGCGCGCGCTGGGCCTGATCTGCGCGCGGTCGGTGTGAGGTGAATGCCTGTCGGCCGCGGCGCTTCGCTACGGTCTGGGTATGACTTTCCGCAGGACGCGGCCGCACTACCGGGCTGCCGGTCTCGTGATGGGACTTGTGCTCGACCGCGCGTTCGGGGATCCGCAACGGTTCCATCCCGTGGCAGGCTTCGGTCTCGCGGCACGTGCGTTGGAGCGGCGTCTGTACCGGGAGTCGAAAGTTGCAGGCGTGCTGCACACCAGCCTGCTCGTCGGCGGAACTGTGGTCGGCGGTGTCGGCGCGACCCGCCTTGCTCATCGCGCCGGGCCGATAGGTGAAACTGTCATCGTCGCGGCGTCGGTGTGGGCGGCGCTCGGAGGCACCTCGCTCTCGCGAACCGGGGCGAGAATGGCGACGCACCTTCGCAATCGCGAGCTCGATGCTGCGCGGGCGCTCCTACCTTCACTGTGTGGCCGTGATCCCCAGGTGCTCGACGCCGACGGGCTCTGTCGTGCATCTCTCGAGTCGGTAGCGGAGAACACGTCGGATGCGACTGTGGGCGTTGTGTTCTGGGGCGCGGTCGCCGGGGCGCCCGGCGTTCTCGGATACCGCGCGATCAATACGCTCGACGCGATGATCGGTTATCGGTCGGCGAGGTACGAGCGTTTCGGCTGGTTCGCCGCTCGCCTGGACGACGTCGTCAATGTAATCCCTGCGCGCTTGACCGGCGTATTGACCGCAGCGCTTGCACCTACTGTCGGCGGGAACCCACGAGATTCGCTGCGAGCGTGGCACAACGACGCGTCACGTCATCCGAGTCCCAATGCAGGTGTGGCGGAAGCGGCCGCTGCCGGAGCCCTCGGTGTCAGTCTTGGCGGACGCACCGAATATGCCCACGGAGTCGAGATACGGCCAACGCTCGGTGTCGGCAGATCGCCCACTCCGGCGGATCTGGACAGGGCGGCGACGTTGTCGAGCGCAGTTCAGGTCGCGGCGACGGTGGTGTCAGCGGTCCTTGCCGTAGCGGTCGGCCAACCTCGCGGCGTTCGCCGTTCGCGGCGCTGACACCGTTTTGGCCTTCGCTCTGAGCTCCCTGCGCGTAGGCAGAGTGAATTCCTGCGGTTCGACTGCAGTCGCGTCCGCGGGCACGCTGGCACTCTCCGGAGCGGTATCTTCGGGTACCGAAGCCGGGCCTGCGGAGTCCGCGATATCCCGTTGCATCGACTTTCGTCGTTCGCGCCACTCTGCGCGAACGAAGTAGGCGAGACCGAGCGGCGCCATGATCCCGAACGCGAGCCACTGCAGGCCGTAGGACAGGTAAGGACCCGAATCGGTCTGTGGCAGATCGATCACACCGAGACCACCCGGTTGATCGTCGTCGAGCTGAAGATAACCATCGACCGCGTCGATGCCTACCGCTGCGCCGATCTGTTGCGGATTGATGTTGTAGACCTGTAGATGGTCGGCTTCCTGAATGGGCTCGCGGGATGTTCCCTCCGATTGGCGGAGCCGAGCGTTGAGGGTCACCTCGCCCGATGGTGCCAGCTCGATTGGTGGCGGCTGAGTTCCCTGGATCGGTGTGACGTATCCACGGTTGACCAGCACGATCGGGCCGTCGTCGAGCTGAAACGGTGTGACGACCTCATACGCAGGAGCTTCCTTGATGCTCCTGAGCCGAACGAGGACTTCCTTCTCCGGTAGGTAGCGGCCTTCCGCGACGACTCGGCGCCACTCGTCATCAGGAGCGAAACCTGTCGAGGACAGAGCCTCGCCGACGGCCACTGGATCGGAGTCGACCGACTCGGTGATCAAGTCGTTTCGATGCGAATTCGATGTGTTCTTCCCGAGCTGCCAGGGTGCGAGCACCCAAAAGCACAGGAACGCGAACATTACGACGACAGCGGCCAACGCCAACCAACCTGGACGCAGCAGGAATCTGAGCCTTCGCACCGCTCTACGGTAGCGGCTCTGCGAAAGTGATCTACGACGCCGTGTAGTCAGAGGCGTTCTTCGGCCCAACGCACCAGACCTGGCATCGCTGCCTCGATCTGTTCGCGCACCTCGGTGAACGCATCGTCGGACGAGTAATAGGGGTCGGCAACCGATTCGCCGTCGGCCTCGTCGTCGAAGGACCTCAGCAATGCGATCCGCTCGGCGGGCGCACCCAGTTGTAGGAGCTGGCGAGCATGCCCCGTGTCGAGAGCGACGAGGAGATCTGCAGAAAGGTGATCGGCGCCGACGTGTGCGGCTTCGTGCTCGCTGTCGTAGCTGTGCGCCTCCAGCTCTGCGACGGTGCGAGGATCCGCGCCCTCGCCCTCGTGCCACCCGTCGATCCCCGCACTGGAGATCCGAACCGAGGAGTCGAGTCCGGCTTCGAGCACATAGGAAGCGAACACCTTCTCGGCCATCGGGGAGCGGCAGATGTTTCCGGTGCAGACGAAGGTGATGTGCAGATCAGGTGTTGTCATCGAGCACCTTCGCAAGTTCGTCCATGGTGGTCACGGTGAACGCGGCGGCGTCGTTCTCGCCGTCGACGCCGTATCCCCAGTCCACGTACACGGCGGGAATACCGAACCGGGCTGCGCCGTGCACGTCGTGATCACGGTCACCGACCATGAGTACGCCGGTGGTGCCGCCGTCGGCGATCTCCTGTGGAATCAAGCCGAGATTTCGCAGTGAATGTGCGATGACATCGGGTTTCGCGCGAAGGACGCCGTCGTTGCTGGCTCCTCCGATGAACTCGAAGTAGTCCGACAGGCCGAAGTGGTCGAGTATCCGATGGGCAAAACGTTCCGACTTGGACGTCGCAACACCGAGTCTGATCCCGCGTGCCTTCAGCGCCTCCAGTACAGGTTCGATGCCGTCGAACACGGTGTTCTCGGCCCAGCCCGTGGCGTCGTAACGGTCGAAATATGCCTGAAGTGCGGTGGCAGCGACATCGTCGGACAACCCCATCGAATGCAACGTGTCGATCAACGGCGGACCGATCACCAGTGCGAGTTGCTCGTCCGATGGTTCGGGCGCGCCGACGCTCGCCAGCGCATGGCGGAAGCCTGCAAGGATTCCCGGTGCAGAATCTGTGAGCGTCCCATCGAGGTCGAACAGCACTACCTGGGCGCGCTGTGACTGCGGTGCGTCGAGGTTTGTCATGACAAAACCATATCTTTCGAGCACACCGCTACGCTCATCGGTGACGAAAGGAACGGCAAGAAATTGGACGCGCTGTCACTTCTCCGCCACCACGGTGACGCCGAAACCGGAGACGGGTTGATCGATTTCGCCGTGAATGTGCAGGGTTCATCGCCGCCGCGCTGGCTCCAGAAGCGGCTGGCGGCGAAACTCACCGACCTCGGCGCATACCCGACCACGGCGGCAGATCGTCTCGCGCGCGAGACAATCGCGCGCAGACATGGCCGCGACCCGGAAGAGGTCCTACTGTTGTCCGGCGGAGCCGAAGGATTCGCGATGCTACCGCGGCTTCGGCCGGCACTCGCCGCAGTGATCAACCCGTCGTTCACCGAGCCGGAACTGGCGCTGCGGGAAGCTGACGTCGCAGTTCATCAGGTGATGCTCTCCGCGCCCTACCTGCTCGATCCGTCCCGTGTGCCCGAAGCCGCGGACATGGTGGTGATCGGAAACCCGACCAACCCCACGTCGGTTCTCCACGACCGCGCGGACATACTCGCGCTACGCAGGCCAGGGAGGATTCTGGTTGTCGACGAGGCGTTCATGGACGCCGTCCCGGCCGAAGAACATTCAGTCGCAGGCGACCGCTTCGACGACGTTCTCGTGCTACGCAGCCTCACCAAGACATGGGCGTTGGCAGGTCTACGCTGCGGCTATGCGCTCGGTGACCCGGACGTTCTGGCGCGTTTGACCCACGGCCGCGCGCACTGGCCGGTGGGAACACTGCAGATCGAAGCGATCACGGCGTGCAGCGAGCCCGCGGCCGTGGAGATTTCCCGTAACGCTGCGGCATCCATCGCCGTAGACAGGGACGCGATGATCACGCGCCTCCGGGAGGCCGGTATCGACGTTCATACTCCGGCCCGTGCTCCGTTCCTTCTGGTGAAGATCCCGTCGGCCGATACGGTTCGCCGGCAACTGCGAGCCGACGGCATTGCGGTTCGGCGCTGTGACACCTTCCCCGGGCTGCCACCGGGGCACATTCGGGTGGCGGTTCGCGGACCTGAACAGGTCGATGTACTGCTGACAGCATTGACTCGTGCGCTCGAATCACACAGGGGATCGAGGAGAACTTCATGACCGAAAACACCGTGACACTCGCCGACGCGACGGCAGCACTCGACGTGGCTTATCCGCCGCGGCTTGCCGAGAGCTGGGATTCGGTCGGACTGGTGAGCGGTGATCCGGCTGACACCGTCGCCGCAGTGATGTACGCCGTCGATGCCACCGCCGATGTGGTCGACGAGGCGCTCGAATGGGGTGCGGATCTACTGGTGGTCCATCATCCGCTGCTGCTCAGAGGTGTCGACACCGTTGCTGCGAACACCCCGAAAGGTGCCCTGATCCATCGGCTCGTCAAGGGCGGTTGCGCGTTGTTCACAGCGCACACCAATGCCGACAGCGCGAACCCCGGAGTGTCCGACGCTCTCGCAGCGCTTTTGGGGGTCAGTGACACCCGTCCGATCGAGCCAATCGATTCACCGCGCGTGGACAAATGGGTTGTGCTGGTTCCGGCGACGCATACTGCCTCCGTCCGGGAGGCACTGTTCGTTGCGGGCGCAGGCGCGATCGGGAACTACCGAGAGTGCAGTTGGACTGTCTCAGGACAGGGTCAATTTCGACCGGTGTCGGGAGCCGAACCAGCGCTCGGTGAGATCGACAGGCTGGAGCAGGTCGCCGAAGACCGCATCGAGGTGGTTGCGCCGAGCTCGCTTCGACCGCAGATACTGGGCGCACTCGACCGAATCCACCCCTACGAGGAGCCGGCCTTCGATGTGTTCGAAGAGGCTCGACTGCCGACCTCCACCGGACTCGGACGTGTCGGAAGCCTCGCAGAGCCCACGACGCTTCGTTCCTTCGCCGCTCGGGTTCAGCGCGCACTGCCGGAGACGGTCTGGGGAGTGCGTGCGGCAGGCGATCCGGACCGGATCGTCTCGACGGTCGCAGTGTGCGGCGGCGCCGGGGACTCGTTCCTCGGCGCCGTCGAAGGACTGGGGGCCGACGTGTTCGTGACATCCGATCTGCGTCACCACCCCGTCGACGAACACCTCCGTGCCGGGGGACCCGCTGTCATCGACGTCGCGCACTGGGCGTCGGAGTGGCCGTGGTGCGAGCAGGCTCGGGGAATTCTGGATTCCCGATTTGCACATACCCCCGGATGGAAGAGCCGCGTGAGCGCGCTTCGCACCGACCCTTGGACCGTCGGCTCGCTGGAGTCGTAGATTGATTGCGCGGGCCACTCGCGCCAGGTTCGACTCGGTCACCGGGACCTGGTCGAGCCGGTAGGCTTGACCGAATCAACTTCCATAGTCGCAGGAGTCATCACGCGTGAATGTCGATCCCCGAGTGCAGGCCTCACTTCTAGAACTGGCCGCAGTGGACACCGAGCTGACGCAGATAGCGCACCGTCGCAAAAACCTGCCCGAGCAGGCTGAGGTCGAAAAGCTCGACGCCGAGCGGATCTCCCGTAAGGACGCTGCGGTCACCGTCCAGATCGCAATGGACGACCTCGACCGAGACATCAAGAAACTCGAAGGCGAAGTCGACGCCGTCCGGCAACGCGAGGATCGGGACAAGAAGCTCCTCGAGAGCGGAACGGTCGCAGCAAAGCAGATGTCGGAGCTCCAACACGAGCTCGGTAGCCTGGAGCGTCGTCAGGGCATCCTCGAGGAGGAGTTGCTGGAGGTAATGGAACGCCGCGAGGCCTCCGAGACCGACTACAACCACGCCGGCGCGCAGCTGACCCAGATCGACGAGGAGTTGATCGACGCCGGTCGACGCCGCGACGACGCTGTCGCCGACGTCGATACTGCGGAGAAGCGAGCAGCGGGTCGTCGATCCGAACTCGCAGGAACCTTCCCGGAGGATCTGCTCGCAATGTACGAGAAGCAACGGGCTCTGTCGGGCCGCGGCGCGGCTCTGCTGCAGGCACGACGCTGCGGCGCCTGCCGGATCGAGCTCGACCGGGGCGAGATCTCCCGCATTGCAGCCTCGCCTGCCGACCAACTTGTTCGCTGCTCCGAATGCAACGCCATCCTCGTGCGCACGAAGGAGTCCGGGGTTTGACCGAGAAGGTCGTCGTCGAGGCCGACGGCGGATCGCGGGGCAATCCCGGCCCCGCGGGGTACGGCGCCGTCGTATTCTCCGCGGATCGCTCCGAAGTGCTCGCCGAACGGCGACTGGCGCTTGGAGTCGCAACGAACAACGTCGCCGAGTACCGCGGGTTGATCGCGGCCCTCACCGCTGCCGGTGAAGTAGGCGCACGCGAAGTCGAGGTTCGGATGGACTCGAAACTTGTCGTCGAGCAGATGGCCGGGCGTTGGAAGGTCAAGCATCCGGACATGATTCCGCTCAACCGGGAAGCCGCAACCTTGGTACGCGGATTCGACCGAGTGACGTTCCAATGGATTCCTCGAGACCAGAATTCTCACGCAGATCGGCTCGCCAACGAGGCGATGGATGCGGCCGCCAACGGCGAGGTTCTTGCCCCACCCAAGGACCTTGCCCCACCCAAGGACCTTGCCCCGCCCAAGAGGATCGTGGCCGAGAAGCCCGCGGCCCCTGGCTGGACAGGTGCTGTCGGTGAGCCAACTCGGTTGCTTCTGCTTCGACACGGTCAGACACCACTGTCGGTCGAGCGCCGTTACTCCGGTCGAGGAAACCCGGCCCTAACGGGACTGGGTGAGGGCCAGGCCGCCGCAGCGGCCGCGTATCTGTCGAAACGCGACGATATCGCGGCGATCGTCGCCTCACCGCTGGGGCGCGCGCAACAGACCGCGAACATGCTCGCGCAGAAGGTCGGGCTCGACGTCGCCACGCTGGACGAGCTGACCGAAACCGACTTCGGTGACTGGGAGGGCCTGACCTTCAGGGAGGCATCCGAGCGGTACCCGGATATCCATCGGAAGTGGATCGGCGACCCCTCGGTCGCGGCACCCGGCGGTGAAAGCTTTGACGCTGTCCTCGGGCGCGTTGCTGCTGCGCGCGACAAGCTTGTTGCCTCGTATTCGGGGTCGACGGTCGTTGTCGTCTCGCACGTGACGCCGATCAAGATGCTCCTCCAGCTCGCACTCGGCGTCGGACCATCGCTGCTGTATCGCCTTCACCTGGACTTGGCGTCGCTGAGCATTGCCGAGTTCTATCCCGACGGCGGAGCCTCGGTTCGATCGGTCAACAACACCTCGTATCTAGAGACGTAGCGAAACCCACAGGGCTGCAACTGCTCCGACGATCGTCAGCGGAGTCGTGATCACACCGAGAACGGTGAACGTGCCCAACGCCGCCGGTTCCTCGTTGTCGGCGCCCACACGCCGCCACAGCATGATCGCGAGCGACCCGACGTAGGTGAGGTTGGGGCCGAGGTTGACGCCGATGACCATCGCGAGCAGTAGCCCGAGGGGTGCGGACGGGCCGAATGCAGCGAGCAGCATCAACGTGGCAGGCAGGTTGTTGACGACGTTCGCTGCGACAGCCGCGATTGCCGCCGTCGCGAGCAGGCCGAGGAACGACGGGGTGGTGGGAAGGATTCCGCTGAGCCACTCGCCGATCGGACCCGAAGTGACACCTTCGACGACGACGCCCAGCAGCAGAACGAAGCCGCAGAATTTCAGATCGGCAGCTCGCAACAGCCGCGTAGGAACTGTGTAGCCGTCCTTCAGCGCCGGGACCGCCAGAGCGATCGAACCCACAGCGGCAACCCAGAACGGTTCGACGTGGAAGAACCCTGCCACCGCGAACCCGAGGAGTGTCGCTCCCAGGACCGACAGTGCGACAGTCGGCGCCCCGACCGGTTCCGGCGCCGGCACCTCCTCGGTATCCCGCAGATCCTTCCGGAAGAAGAACCAGAACACTGCGAACTCGATCAGAATCGTCACCAGCCACGGAAGAGCCATCAGGGCGGCGAAATGGACGAACGTCAATCCTGTGGCGGTGAACGCCAGCAGATTCGTCAGATTGGACACCGGTAGCAGTGTCGACGCCGAATTGGAAAGATGTGCGCTCGCGTAACTGTGCGGACGGGCCGACATCCGGAGCGACCGAGCTGCGCCGATCACAGCAGGTGTGAGAAGTACCACCGTCGCATCGAGGCTCAGTACTGCAGTGGTGATAGCAGCCGCGACGAAGACCGACGTCAACAGTCGGTGCGGATTTCCCTTCGCTGTACGGCTCATCACCGAGGCGATCCACTCGAATACGCCGAGAGCGCCGGCCAGATGCGCCAAGATGAGAATGAACGCGAGGAACACCACCGTCGGAAGCAGTTCGAGTACCTGCTCCCAGGCGTCGGCGATCGTGACGAGGCCGAGTACCAATGCCAACCCCGCTGCGGGAAGCGCGGCAACGATTTCGGGAAGACCGCGAGGGCGAACGATGGCAAATATCAGAACAGCGGCCACGAGCGCCGCGGCCACCAGAGTCACGCCAGCATCTTGACGAGCGTTCGCAGGTTTCTGGTTGTGGTGGTGGGCTTGTATTTGGCTTTGGCGGTGAGCTTCCCGACGGCGCTGTCGGTGGTGTTCCCTTTGACCACCTCCCAGTAGAGGACGCCGTGGCCGGCAGACAATTGCTCAAGGGCTGGGTCGAGACTGCCAGCGATGTCGGCAAGTTCGGCAAGGTGGTCCGCGTTGTTGCCGAAGATCACGTATGGATGCCACCCCTCTCGCTCGGGGTCGTAGGGGTACCCGTCCACGATCGCTCGCAGAGCTGGTTCGTCGAGCACTATCACCCAGGCTTCGTACCCGAAAGCCTTCGACAGAGTGCTCTCGATCGACTTCTTCAACGTGCTGCCGGACTGGGGAGAACTCAGTGAGACGTTGCCGGTGGCGAGCACGGTTTTCACGTTCTCGAACCCGGCAGCGACCAGTGCAGCGCGTAGGTCTGCCATCTTGATGTTGATGCCGCCGACATTGATTCCGCGCAGCAGCACGACATGATCCATGAGGTGAACTGTAGTTCGGGGCAGGGACAGGGGTAGAGTTCCGTTCCGCGAACGAGTCGGCTGGACGGCTGCGGCTCGAAGAACTGGGGGAGCGATTCCGCCAAGCTTCGGGCCGAGGAAAGTCCGGACTCCACAGAGCAGGGCGGTTGCTAACGGCAACCCGAGGTGACTCGCGGGACAGTGCCACAGAAAATAGACCGCCCACGCACGTGCTCCTTCGGGAACGCGCGCGTGGGTCAGGGTGAAACGGTGCGGTAAGAGCGCACCAGCATCCCAGGTGACTGGGATGGCTAGGTAAACCCCGCCCGGAGCAAGGTCGAAGGTCGAACTCCGTAAGGAGTGCGACTGCGCAGGTGTTCGAGGGCTGCTCGCCCGAGCCTGCGGGTGGACTGCTCGAGGTACCCGGTGACGGTGTGCCCAGATGGATGGTCGTCGTGCTGCTCTCACTTCGGTGGGAGTGGTTCACAGGATCCGGCTTACATGCCGACTCGTTCGCACCGAGAACCTTCAGTTCGGGGGCGGACTTCGGGCAGACTGGAACCATGAGCAACGAAGACAACGCCTGGTACTACGACACCCGCACCAAGACCGTCTCGCAGGGGAAGGAATCCGGAGCCCTCGACCGGATGGGTCCTTACCCCGATCGGCAGTCTGCCGAACGAGCGATCGAGATCGCAGCCGAGCGCAACAAGGCAGCTGACAAGGCCGACGACGACTGGAACAAGTGACGGTGGCGTGGACACGACTGTCTGCCACTCCTTTCGATTTCAAGACCATCCGCTCGGAGTTCCACCTCCGTGAGGAGTTCTCCGTGGAGGCACTCGCGGAGGCGACGTCGAACTCGGATCGATGCGCGTCCGGGCGCACGGACCACACCGACATTCCATTCGTGACGATCGACCCGCCTGGTTCGATGGATCTCGATCAGGCAGTCCATATCGAGAAGCTACCGACGGGCTACGTGGTTCGGTACGCAATTGCCGACGTCGGGGCGATAGTCGAGCCGGGGAGCGCGCTCGACACCGAGACGAGGGAACGTGGACAGACGTTCTACCTTCCCGACGGTTCGGTCCCGTTGCATCCGCGGGTTCTGTCGGAGGGTTCGGCGTCGCTGCTGCCGAACGAGACCCGACCCGCCGCGCTCTGGCGAATCGAGCTGGACGATTCGGGTGAACCCGTCGCTTGGACGGTGTCGAGAGCAATGGTGCGCTCCGTGGCACGTCTCGACTACGCGACGGTGCAGGCCGATTTCGACGCGGGCACTCCGCATCCGTCCATTGCGTCGCTCGGTGAGTTCGGTTCGCTGCGTGCGCAATCGGCCGTGCGGAGGGGAGCGATCGATATCACCCTGCCCGAACAGGAGGTTGTTGCCGTCGGCGATTCCTGGCGAATCGAACTGCAGGCCAGAACCGATGTCGACTCCTGGAACGCCGAGGTATCGCTGCTGACCGGTATGTGTGCCGCCCGCATCATGATCGACGCGGGTGTCGGGCTACTTCGCACTCTGCCACCGGCGTCGAACGAGGCGCTCGCGACACTGAAGAAGACGGCACAGATGCTCGATATCGAGTGGCCCGACGGTGCATCCGCCGGAGCCGTTCTTGCTGGGCTACCAACCGACGCTCCGGTGACGCTGGCGATGATGACCCAGGCAACCGGTCTGCTCCGCGGAGCGGACTACGCAGCGTTCGACGGAAAGCTGCCCGACCTTGTCGAGCATTCGGGGATCGCAGCTCCGTACGCACACGTGACGGCGCCGCTGCGCAGGTTGTCGGACCGTTTCGCGACGGAGGTATGCCTTGCAATCGTGGCGGGCGTCGACATTCCGAAATGGGCACGAAACGCATTGCCGGACCTTCCTGCTCTCATGCGGGGTTCGGACAGTGCCGCCTCGAAGGTAGACCGCGCATGCATCGACCTGACCGAAGCCGCGGTGTTGGAAAGCCGCATCGGTGAACAGTTCACCGCCTTGGTCCTGCGCGGCGCGGAAGCCAAACGCGCCGCTGAGGTCTTCCTCGAGGCGCCGATCGTCATTGGTAGGTGCACCGGTGAGCCGCCCGAGGGGGAGAAGGTGTCGGTGACTTTGACCGTGGCCGACACCAACTCCCGGCGAGTGGAGTTCGCCTACGACGTACCCGAGGCAAAGCGATCGGTCGCCTCGATCAGGTGATGGATGATGCCGGGCTCGGCAGCGGAGTGCCCGGCATCGTCCACGATCTTCAATTCGGCAGCGGGCCAGGCCTTGTGCAGCGCCCACGCGCTCGCTGCAGGGCACACGACGTCGTAACGGCCCTGGACGATGACGCCGGGGATGCCGTCGAGGAGGTGGGCGTCGTCGAGCAACTGGTTTTCACGCAAAAAACCATCGTTGGAGAAGTAGTGGTTCTCGATGCCTGCGAAGGCAAGCGCGAATCGAGGGTCTTCGTTCTCTGCGATCTGATCCGGCCGCGGAAGAAGGTAACTCGTCGCCGCTTCCCACGAGGACCATGCGATCGCGGCCTCGGTGGCGATCGATCGATCGTTCGAGGTCAGTAGCTGGTGGTAGGCCTGAACAAGATCGCCACCGCGTTGATCCTCGGGTACCGGGGCCAGGAAGTTCTCCCACTGTTCGGGGAAGATGTGGCCGGCGCCGCCGTTGTAGTACCAGTCGATCTCGCTTCGCCGCAGTAGAAAGATGCCACGCAGGATCAAGCCGAGAACGCGTTCCCGGTGGGCCTGGGCATAGGCCAACGACAGGGTCGATCCCCACGAACCACCGAACACGAGCCATTGCTCGACGCCCAGGTGTTCGCGAAGCTTTTCGATGTCGTCGACGAGTCGGTCGGTGGTGTTGACCGCCAGGTCACCTCCGTCCGCGATGTGCGGCGTCGATCGCCCACATCCACGCTGATCGAACAACACGATGCGGTACTTCTCCGGGTCGAAGTAGCGCCGCTGGGCAGGGCCGGTACCGCCGCCTGGACCACCGTGCACGAACACCACCGGTGTGCTTTCTGGATTTCCGCTTGTTTCCCAGTAGATCCGTTGGCCGTCACCGACGTCGAGATGGCCGACGTCGTACGGTTCGATCGGCGGATAGAGTTCGCGTGTGTTCTCGTCGGTCACGGCTCAGAACCCGACCAATCCGGACGCCAGGTCGGGGATGTCGAGTGACGTCATCGCTTCCTGTCGAACCTCGGGGCAGTTCGCGATTGTGATGTCATCGACGATCCCGCGGTTCTGAACGACCTGAAGATTGATGACGCCGCTCTGCGCAGCCCACGTCTGAACGACGATATTGAGACCGCCACGACCGAGCGTGGGGCCCTGGATTCGCCACTCCTGCAGTTGCTCACCGAGATCGCTGCACAGTTGCTGGCTCTGCTGATCGGTGATTTCACCTGCACCGGCAGGCGCGGTGGACTTGGGAATGGTGGTGGTCGTGGTCAGAGTGGCCGACGACCCGGTCGTGGTCGAGTCGGGGCTACATCCGCCGATGACCGAGACGACGGCAGCCGCCCCCACGAAGGAGACGGCTACCGTGCGATACCTGCTGCGCCCTGGGTTCATGGCACAGAGTGTGCCATCTTCTCCAGATGTGTCAGTAGCTGTGCTCGGGTCCGGGGAAAACGCCACTGCGCACCTCGGACAAATAGCTTGCGGCAGCGGATCGGAGTTCGTCGCCGACGTTGCCGAACTTCTTGACGAACTTGGCGGTCTTGCCGTTGGTGTAACCGGCCATGTCCTGCCAGACGAGCACCTGGCCGTCGGTCTCGCTGCCTGCGCCGATACCCACGGTCGGGATGGTGAGCTTTCGCGTGACCTGACCTGCGACGTCGGCGGGAACCATCTCCATGACCACGGCGAAGGCGCCCGCCTCCTGGACTGCGATGGCGTCGGCGACCAACTGCTCGGAGCTGTCACCGCGGCCCTGAACGCGGAAGCCGCCGAGACCGTTCACACTTTGAGGGGTGAACCCGATGTGCGCCATGACGGGGATACCTGCCGCCGAAATCGCAGCAATCTGATCTGCCACGCGCTCGCCACCTTCGAGCTTGACTGCGTTGGCGAGGCCTTCCTTCATGAAGCGGACGGCCGTCGCGAGTGCCTGCTGCGGCGAGGATTCGTAGCTTCCGAACGGTAGATCGGCGACGACGAGTGCGTTGGGTGCGCCGCGAACAACGCCGCGCACCAGGGGCAGAAGCTCGTCGATGGTGACCTGCACGGTCGTGTCGTAGCCGTAGACGACGTTGGCGGCAGAGTCGCCGACGAGCAGGACCGGAATCCCTGCTTCCTCGAAGATGCGGGCACTCGAATAGTCGTAGGCGGTGAGCATCGCCCAGCGATCGCCCTCGGCCTTCATCTGCAGAAGATGATGTGTGCGGGTCTTGCGGGTCAAACCGGATACAGGTGCTTCTGTAGAGCCGTACACGGAATCGTTGGACATCTTTGTCCCTTTCGGTTCCTCGAGGCCCGCATTGCGGGTCCCCGGGATGGGGTTGATGACGGCACCCAGTGTGCCACCGACAGCCCCGCTGCCGACGTGGACGGGAGCGTGCAATTCGTCACACCTGGGCGTTGCCGATCTCGCGCCAGCGATTGGTGATCGGCATCCGCCTGTCTCGGCCGAACGCGCGGGACGTGACTTTGGTACCGATCGGGTACTGCCTGCGTTTGTATTCGGACAGGTCGACCTTGCGGAGAATGTCCACGGCCGTGTCTCGGTCGAATCCTGCCGCGACGATGTCCTGCAGCCCTTGATCGCAGTCGACGTAGCGAAACAGAATGGCGTCCAGTTCGTCGTAGTCCGGAAGTGAGTCGGCGTCGAGTTGTCCCGGACGTAATTCGGCGGACGGCGGTTTGTCGATACTGTCCTCGGGGATCGGCGGAACCTCCCCGCGTTCGGCAGCGGCCTTGTTTCGCCACCTGGCGAGTTCCCACACCAACGACTTCGGGACGTCCTTGATCGGCGCGAAGCCGCCGACGGCGTCGCCGTAAATTGTCGAGTAGCCAACGGCTAGTTCGGATTTGTTTCCTGTTGCCAGTACGAGATGTCCTGCGGTGTTCGACAGCGCCATCAATGTCATTCCGCGACAGCGTGCCTGGATGTTCTCCTCGGCCAGGCCGGTCAGGCCTAGTTGCTCGACGAAGGCCGAGACCATGCCCTCGATCGGTTCGGTTCTGAAATGGATCCCCGTTCGGCGCGCAAATTCGTCTGCGTCGCTGCGGGAATGGTCGGAGGAATACTGCGAGGGCATCGACACCCCATGAACCGCATCGCTTCCCAGTGCGTCGACCGCGATGGCCGCAACCGCTGCCGAGTCGATTCCGCCGGACAGTCCGAGCACGACCGAGGTGAATCCGTTCTTGTGGACGTAGTCGCGCAAGCCTGTGACGAGTGCGCCCCACACCTGCTCCTCTTCCGGCAGAGGCTCCGCGACCGATGCCGGAGTGCGGTCCCATCCTCGAACGAGCAGATCGGGCACCGTGACTCGGGTGAGACTCCATCCGTCGACCGAGTCTCGATCCGGCGCCGGACTGTCCAGCGGCGGCATGTCGACGGACAGCAGATGTTCGGTGAACTCGGGGGATCGGCCCATCATGGTGCCGTCGGCCGCGATCACCATGCTTCCGCCGTCGAAGACCAGCTCGTCCTGTCCTCCGACGAGGTTGGTGTACACGATCGGGACACCGGCCTCAGCCGCTCGGCGCTCGACAACAGAGCGGCGTATGGCGCTCTTGCCGCGCTCGTACGGACTGGCGTTGAGGCAGAGCAGTGCGTCGACGCCTGCTGCGGCGTACGCGGGAACCGGCCCGCCGGGTTGCCAGATGTCCTCGCAGATGACGATGCCGAGGCGAAAGCCGTTGACCTTCGTGATGCTCAAGTGTCGACCCGGTGCGAAATAGCGAAGTTCGTCGAACACCCGGTAGGTCGGCAGTGCATGTTTGTCGTAGCGGGCGACTACTGCGCCACGGAAGAGGACTGCGGCGCTGTTGCGGGATCCGGCATGGTCTCGCTCGAGGAATCCAACGACAGTCAAGACGTCGCCGCAACCCGCGCGTTCCAACGCGTCCGCCAGTGCATCGAGAGCGCTGTGCGACGCGAGAGCGAACGATGGCCGAAGTGCCAGGTCTTCCACCGGGTAGCCGGTCGATGCCATCTCTGGAAATACCACGACCTGCGCACCGTCCTGCGCGGCCCGCGATGTCCACTCGACTATCAGTTCCGAGTTTCCAACCAGGTCGCCGACGGTCGGGTTGGTCTGGGCAAGGGCAATTCTCAGAGCCTGCACGAGAGGAAGACTAGTGGGGTGTCGGGGCGTTCGCTTCCTGTGCGCGCCCCTGCCGTGATCGGGATCTGGCACGATCGCAGCAATGAGATGGACGTGCACGTGAAGGCCTCGAAGGTAGGCGCGACGGTCAGATCCGGTGCTGCAGTGCTCGGAGCAGTCGCCTTGGTGATCGTGGCGGGCTGCGGGCAGAACGAGACGATCGGCGGGACTCCGGAGCCGGAGTCGACGACGAGTCCAGCATTCGCGCCTGGTGCAGGAGTAGTTCCCAACGAACTGGCGACGTTCTACACCCAGCAATTGGCGTGGGAACCTTGCGACTCCTACATCACCGACGATTCGCCGCTTCCCAGTTCAGTCTCCTGCGCCCACGTCAGCGTCCCGCTCGACTACGACAACCCCGGCAGCGAGACGGCGCGGATCGCCATCTCGCGAACCGAGGCGTCGGGAGACAAGATCGGGTCCATCCTGTTCAACCCGGGTGGCCCGGGTTCTTCCGGCCTCTACATGGCAACCCAGGCGGACGGCACCGCGGTCGCGGAGAACTTCGACCGGATCGGTTTCGACCCGAGGGGGGTCGGTGCGTCGACACCTGCCGTTCGCTGCTCGACCACCGAGGAGACCGACGAGGAGCGGCAGGAACCCGACGTCGACGCTTCTCCGGAAGGCATCGCCAAGACCGAGGCCGAGCAGCAGGATTACGCCTCGAAATGCGCCGATCGCACCGGTCCTGATGTTCTCGAGCACGTGGGAACCCGCGAGGTGGTGCGCGACATGGACGTCATCAGATCGGTCCTCGGCGACGAGAAGCTCACGTATGTCGGCTACTCGTACGGCACCCGCCTGGGTTCCACTTACGCCGAAACGTTTCCCGGCAACGTCCGAGCGATGGTCCTCGACGGAGCGCTCGATCCGGAGCAGACGCCCGTGGACGAGGCAGTCGAGCAGGGCGCCGCTTTCCAAGGTGCATTCGATGCGTTCGCGGCCGATTGCGCACGGTCCGAGACTTGTCCTCTCGGGACCGATACGGCCGCGGCGAATCAACGATTTCGTGCACTCGTCGATCCATTGATCGCAGCGCCCGTCCCGACGACCGATCCGCGGGGTCTGAGCTACGACGACGCGATCACCGGTGTGCAGCAGGCGCTGTATTCACAGACGCTGTGGCGGCTGCTGCGCGGTGGGCTCACCGAGCTGGGCGAAGGGCAAGGGGACACCCTGTTGCGGCTCGCCGATACGTACTCGGGCCGTCTGGAGGACGGTTCGTACTCCAACCTCGACGATGCCTTCAATGCGATCCGGTGCGTCGACGATCCACCGACAACCGACCGCGCCGAAGCGGCAGAGGTCGATCGGCGCTACCGCGCGGCGGCGCCGTTCCTCGACGACGGCAGAGGTACCGGCAATGCGCCGCTCGACCTGTGCGCCTTCTGGCCGGTCCCCAACACCGGGGAACCTCACGTGGTGTGGGCGACGGGACTTCCGAAACTCGTCGTTGTCTCCACGACGAACGATCCTGCGACGCCGTACCAGGCAGGCGTCGAACTGGCAAAGCAGTTGGACGGGAACCTGCTCACGTTCGACGGGAACCAGCACACCGTCTCGTTCTCGGGGGAGCAGTGCGTGGACGATCCGCTCGTGGACTATCTGGTTAACTTGGCGCCGCTAGATAACGATTTGGTTTGTTGAAAAGCCTCACTGGCGCTCAACCGCTGGTGAGAGGTGGCCGAAGTGAGACCGAATTCACGATGTAACACAGATTTAACGCGGTTTGCTTACTCTCGCGGACATGGATCGTCAAAAGGAATTCGTGCTCCGGACACTAGAGGAGCGTGACATTCGCTTCGTCCGCCTGTGGTTCACCGATGTTCTGGGATACCTGAAGTCGGTGGCCATTGCGCCCGCCGAGCTCGAGGGCGCCTTCGACGAAGGCATTGGCTTCGACGGCAGCGCGATCGAAGGCTTCGCTCGTGTGTCCGAGGCCGACACCGTGGCCAAACCGGACCCCGCGACGTTCCAGATCTTGCCGTGGTCCACCAGCAAGGGCCATCAGCACTCGGCTCGCATGTTCTGCGACATAGCGATGCCCGACGGCTCGCCGTCCTGGGCCGACTCGCGGCACGTGCTGAGGCGTCAGCTGAGCAAGGCCGCAGATTTGGGCTTCAGCTGCTACGTGCACCCCGAGATCGAGTTCTTCCTCCTCAAGGACAGCCCCGAGGACGGCTCGGCCCCCACGCCGGCAGACAATGGCGGCTACTTCGACCAGGCAGTGCACGACTCTGCGCCGAACTTCAGGCGACACGCCATCGACGCGCTCGAATCGATGGGTATCTCGGTCGAGTTCAGTCACCACGAGGCCGCGCCCGGTCAGCAGGAGATAGATCTGCGCTACGCCGACGCGCTGTCCATGGCCGACAACATCATGACCTTCCGCTATGTCGTGAAGGAGGTCGCGATCGAAGAGGGTGTGCGCGCGACGTTCATGCCCAAGCCGTTCAGCGATCAAGCCGGCTCGGCGATGCACACGCACATGAGCCTCTTCGAAGGCGATACCAATGCCTTCCATAATCCTGATGATCCGATGCAGCTTTCGGAGACCGGGAAGTCGTTCATCGCGGGCATCCTCGAACATGCCAACGAGATCAGCGCAGTCACCAACCAGTGGGTCAACTCCTACAAGCGATTGGTTCGCGGCGGCGAAGCCCCGACAGCTGCGTCCTGGGGGCCAGCCAACCGCTCGGCGCTCATCCGAGTGCCTATGTACACCCCGAACAAGGCATCCTCGCGCCGCGTCGAGATCCGAAGCCCTGATTCTGCATGCAACCCGTATCTCGCATTCGCCGTACTCCTCGCCGCGGGTCTACGCGGAATCGAAAAGGGTTACACGTTGCCGCCGGAGGCGGAAGAGGACGTGTGGGCACTCACGTCGGCCGAACGTCGCGCAATGGGTTACAAGGAACTGCCGGGCAACCTCGACCAAGCTCTGAACGCGATGGAGAACTCCGAGCTTG
The DNA here is from genome assembly GCF_030063335.1 of Rhodococcus sp. G-MC3. Classification (GTDB taxonomy): domain Bacteria; phylum Actinomycetota; class Actinomycetes; order Mycobacteriales; family Mycobacteriaceae; genus Rhodococcoides. The sequence goes on from NZ_JASISW010000005.1 coordinate 83,244, forward strand.
TTGCCGAAGCTCTCGGTGAGCACGTCTTCGAATTCTTCCTGCGCAACAAGCGCCAGGAATGGGAGGAGTACCGGAGCCACGTGACTCCGTACGAACTGAAGGCCTACCTGGGCTTGTGAAAACCCGGATCGGTTCGAACGCAGGCGTGTAGCACTCGGGTTGTAAGAACAATGCGCCGAGGTGCGTAAGATTCCACTTCGTTCGGTACAAGGTAATCCCCGCCTGCTATGAGGTGAATCTGTGTCACGCCAGAGTCGAGGTGTTCGCTGATGGTGCGTCCACCCACGTCACGTTCGGTCGTTCCAGGAGCAGGCCGGCTGGGCCTGGTCGAGTCGACGGCTCCAGCTGATCTGCAGAAGCTCGGCTGGACCGGCGAGGAGAGTCTCGAGCTGCTGTGGTCGCTTTCTCGCGCCGCAAATGCCGATCTAGCCCTCCGGACTGTGGTCAGGCTGAGTGACACTCTCGCTGACGGCTATGCCGAACTCGACGCCGCGCTGCGTACCGACAAGGGGCTGCGCGGACGTCTGTTCGGCCTCAGCGGTGCTTCGAGTGCGCTCGCCGACCACCTGGTGTCCGATCCCGACGCCTGGCGACTGCTCGCTACACCCGAAGGCAAGTCGAGTGGTGCGAACGCGCGGGTGGAGCTACCGAGCAAAGGACAGCTCACTGCGCAGCTGCTCGACGCGGTTCAGGCCGTTCCGGAAACAGGCGACAACGCAGCTCCCGGTCTCTACCGAGCCGGAATCACCGGTCCGGAAGCTGTTGTTGCGCTGCGTAAAATCTATCGTGACCAGGTCATGGTCCTTGCCGCTGCAGATCTGGCTGCCACCGTGGAGAACCTGCCGGTGCTCCCGTACCAACTCGTCGGCACCCAGCTTTCCGACATGGCCGACGCCGCTCTCACGGCAGCGCTTGCAGTAGCCGTCGCGACTGCGTGCCCCGACCGGCCGTGCCCCACTCGACTCGCGGTGATTGCGATGGGCAAGTGTGGAGCGCGAGAGCTGAACTACGTCTCGGACGTCGACGTGGTGTTCGTCGCCGAGCCGGCCGACTCCGTCGCCAGCCGCATTGCAGGCGAGATGATGAGGGTCGGTTCTTCGGCGTTCTTCGAGGTGGATGCAGCTCTGCGTCCTGAGGGCAAGCGCGGCGAACTGGTTCGCACTCTCGATTCGCACATCGCCTATTACAAGCGTTGGGCCAAGACCTGGGAGTTCCAGGCCCTGCTCAAAGCGCGTCCAATGACCGGAGATCTGGAACTCGGCCACAGTTACGTTGCCGCGCTCAACCCGATGGTGTGGCTAGCCTCGCAACGCGAGGACTTCGTTCCCGAGGTGCGTGCGATGCGTCGGCGAGTGGAGGAGATGGTTCCTTCCGAGCTCCGCGAGCGCGAGATCAAACTCGGTCGCGGCAGCCTGCGTGACGTCGAATTCGCCGTCCAACTACTGCAGTTGGTGCATGGTCGAACCGACGAGTCTTTGCGCGTCCTCGGTACCGTCGACGCCTTGGCCGCGCTCACCGACGGTGGCTACATCGGACGCGATGATGCGGCGAATCTGACTGCCTCGTACGAGTTTCTGCGTCTCATCGAGCATCGCCTGCAGCTTCAGCGCATGAAGCGCACACATACTCTGCCTCCTCCGGAGGACGAAGAAGCGCTGCGATGGCTCGCCAGGGCGGCGCACATGCGTCCGGACGGAAATCGTGACGCGCTCGGTGTGCTGAACGGGGAGATCAAACGCAACGCGCAGCGTATTCGACGCCTCCATGCGAAATTGTTCTACCGCCCGTTGCTCGACTCGGTTGTCCGATTTGATTCCGACACAGTCCGGTTGACACCGGATGCGGCCGGCCGTCAGCTCGCAGCACTCGGGTTCGCGACACCGACGAATGCTCTGGGGCACCTGCGCGCCCTCGTCGGTGGCGGCGCTCGCCGTGGGCAGATTCAAGCGGTGCTTCTGCCGACACTCCTCGAATGGCTGGCGGACACACCGGATCCCGACGCCGGCCTGCTCAATTACCGTCGCCTGTGCGAAGCGACTGTCGATCAGACCTGGTTCCTGAGGATTCTGCGCGACGAAGGCGCGGTCGCACAGCGGCTGATGATCGTGCTGGGGTCGTCGGCGTACGTTCCCGATCTGTTGATCAAGGCGCCCGAGGTGATCCGCCTGTTCGTCGATGGGCCCACCGGTCCCCGACTTCTCGACGTCGAGCCCGAGGAGACGTATCGCGCGATCCTGTCGTCCTCCGGTCGTTACGACGATCCGGTGCGAGCGATCAACGCCGCACGCGCACTGCGCCGTCACGAACTCGCACGCGTGGCCTCCGCCGACATCCTCGGAATGCTCGACGTGCCGCAGGTCTGCGCAGCGTTGTCGTCGGTGTGGGCAGCAGTCATCAATGCTGCGCTGGCAGCAGCAATCAGGGCCAGCGTCGCCGAGCGGGGCGACGCGGCACCAGCCACCCTCGCAGTGATCGGGATGGGCCGCCTCGGCGGTGGAGAGCTCGGATACGGCAGCGATGCAGACGTGCTTTTCGTCTGCGACCCGGTAGCGGGCGTGGAAGACAGCGTTGCGGTCAAATGGGCCAACGGAATTGCGGACCGGATCAGAAAGCTGCTCGGGGCGCCCAGTACCGATCCGCCGTTGGAAGTGGACACCGGACTTCGCCCCGAGGGGCGTAACGGTCCCGTAGTCCGCACACTTGCGTCGTACGACGCTTACTACGCACAGTGGGCGCAGGCGTGGGAGGTGCAAGCACTGCTGCGCGCCCACCAGGTTGCAGGCGATCAGGATCTGGGCATTCGATTCCTGTTGATGGCCGATAAGGTTCGCTACCCCGAGGGTGGCGTTTCGCCAGAAGCCGTCCGCGAAATTCGACGTATCAAGGCGCGAATCGACTCGGAACGGCTACCGAAGGGTGCCGATCCGGCGACGCACACGAAACTCGGTCGCGGTGGATTGGCCGACATAGAGTGGACGGTGCAACTGATACAGCTGCGTCATGCCCATGAGGTCATCTCCCTGCACAACACGTCCACGTTGCAAAGTCTCGACGCGATCGGGGCCGCGGAGTTGATGAGCGAGACCGACGTCGAGTTGTTGCGTGAGGCATGGATTCTCGCCACCAAGGCTCGCAATGCACTGGTGCTGGTGCGAGGTAAGCCGACGGATCAGCTGCCTCGTCCCGGTGCGGTCCTGTCCGCGGTGGCCAAAGTTGCGGGTTGGGAGAACGCCGACGCGGCGGAGTTCCTCGACAATTACCTACGGGTGACGCGTCGGGCAAAAGCAGTGGTGGAGCGGACCTTCGGAGCTTGACGCTCCGAGGGCCCGCCCTCCCACCGGTCTGTCGCCGAACTACTCGGCCGTAACGAACCCTTCGGAGACTAGCCAGTCGCGTGCGACATCTGCAGGCTCGTTGCCCTCGACATCGACCTGTCGATTGAGTTCCGTCATGACGCTGTCGGTGAGCTTCTCGGAAATAGGTGCCATCACTTCGGCAATCTCGGGGTGCGCGTCGGCGAAGGCCTTCTTCATCACCAGCGCGGGATTGTACTTCGGGAAGAACGCTCGGTCGTCCTCCAGTAGAACGAGATCGAGCGCGATGATCCTTCCGTCGGTGGTGAACACCTCACCGAATTTGCACTGGTTTCCGTCAGCAGTTGCCTGGTAGATGATACCGGTCTGCAAGATCTGTCTGGGTGCGGCGCCTGCGTCGAACTCGTATTTCGCCGCCATGCCCGGGTAGCCGTCCTGACGAACGTTGAACTCGGTCTCGACGCATGTGGTGGCCGCGGCGGGATCGGTCTGGACGAGCCGTGCGTAGTCGGACAGAGTCTTCACCCCGGTCTGTTCCGCCGTCTGCTTGTTCATCGCGAGGGCATACGTGTTGTTCATCGGCGCCGGGTCGGTCCACACCATGTCGTTGGCTTCGAGATCCGCGTCGCGAACAGCTTCGAATTGTTCCGTCGGATCGGGAAGTGGAGTCTCGTTTCCGAGATAGTTGATCCATCCTGTGCCCGTGTATTCGTACGTGATGTCGATCTGACCGTCGAGTTGAGCGTCGCGAGTGCTGTTGGAGCCCTGAATGTTCGTAAGATCGCGCACGTCGGCGCCCGCCGCCGCCATCGCGAACTCGATGATGTAGCCCAGCGTGATCTGCTCGGTGAAGTCCTTGGACCCGACTGTGATCTTGACGCCGTCGAGTTCGGGAACCGGCTGGATGCTGCTGGGACCGACTGCGAGTGGCAGAGCACCGCCGGACTCGAGTCCGCATCCGGTCAGCAGTACTCCCGACATCGCGAGTGCGGCGATGGACTTCGTGATGTTTCTCATCGCAGTCCCTTCGGCCCGAGGAACTGCTCGGCCAAGGCACCGAGCCAGTCGATGAACAGTGCGAGCGAAACCGCAAGAACGGCACCGACGATGAGAGTCACATTGTCGCGCAGCTTGTATCCGGTGTCGATGAGGATCCCGAGTCCACCTGCGCTGACGAGGAAGCACAACGTGGCCGTTCCGACGGCGAGAACGAGGGACGTGCGCAGTCCGGCAAGGATGTACGGGACGGCCATCGGAAACTCGACCTTACGCAGAACGGTCATGGCCGACATACCCTGGCCGCGGCCCGCGTCGATCAGCGTCCTGTCGACTTCCTGATAGCCGAGGATCGTATTGCGCAGCACTGGAAGCAGCGAGTAGAACGCAATGGGAAGCACCCCGATCCAGAAGCCTGTCTGTCGTGTGGCGAGATAGAACAATACGAGCAGTCCGATCGCAGGGGCTGCGGCGCCGATGTTGGCGATGCCCACGAAGAACGGCGCGAGTTTCGTGTACCCGGGTCGAGTCAGCAGAGTGCCGAGCGGGACCGCGATGATCACGACGATCACGACTACAGCCGCTGTGAGCAGGATGTGCTGCCACGTCAGCGTCGCGATGTTGGACATGCTGATGCTGCCCTGCTGTGTTGCGGTCAGCTCACGACTGAACGCCCAGATCAGGACTCCCGCGACGAGGATGGCGACTATGGCTGGCTGGACCAGCAAGCGGATCCGTTCAGCGCGCTTGGCAGCGCTGCGCTCGGATGCGCCCGCATCCGGCGGAGCTTCCATCTCAGGTGCTTCGGGGACCGCATCGTGTCGTGTGTCGGCTACGGTCATGCCGGTGCCTCTTCGGACGCGCCGGGGATGTCCTGGTCGTCGTGATCGTGCTCGTGCGCTTCGCGCATCTTCTGAAGATGCCCGACGAGTGTGTCGATCGAGATCAGACCGATGTACTCGCCACGCTTCCCGGTCACGACGGTGGACGCGGTGCTCTCGGCGAGCAGAGCCTCCAAGCCGTCCTGCAGGGTGGACTGGTACGACACGAGCTCTCCGATCGGAACTCCGATACCGCGGAGTGAGGACGCCGTCGCGAGATGACCGGGCGAGACCCACCGGACTGGCCTGTCGCGGTCATCGAGAATCAAGCCCCACTGCCACTTGCGGGAGGCGATCTTCGATCGAATGTCGTCGACCGGATCGCTCTCTTTCGCCGTTGGGCACTGCAGCAGACGGACATCGCGAATGCGAGTGAGCGTCAACTGTTTCAGTGACGCATCCGCACCCACGAAGCCGGCGACGGTGTCGTTCGCAGGATTCGCCAGAATCGCTTCCGGGGTGTCGTACTGCATGATCGACGACTGGTTGCCCAGCACAGCGATGCGATCACCGAGTTTCACGGCCTCGTTGAAATCGTGGGTGACGAATACGATCGTCTTGCCGAGTTCGGATTGCAGACGCATCAATTCGTCCTGAAGGAGCCCGCGTGTGATGGGATCGACTGCGCCGAAGGGCTCATCCATCAGCAGAACCGGGGGATCGGCCGCGAGAGCGCGGGCAACACCGACGCGTTGCTGCTGACCACCGGACAACTGCCTCGGGTAACGGTTCCGGTAGGTGTCGGGGTCGAGACCGACGAGGTCGAGCATCTCGTCCGTTCGCGCCGCGATCCTCTTCTTGTCCCAGCCGATCAAACCGGGAACGGTACCGACGTTCTTGGCGATCGTCAGGTGCGGAAAAAGCCCGGCCTGCTGAATCGAGTATCCGATTCCGCGGCGGAGCTCATCTGGGTCGATGGACAGTGCATCTTTACCGTCGATCGTGATCTTGCCCGACGACGGTTCGATCAAACGGTTGATCATCCGCATCGTGGTGGTTTTTCCGCAGCCCGAAGGCCCGACGAACACCACGGTCTCGCCTGCGGGGACCGTCAGGGACACGTTGTCCACAGCCGCGTCCTTCTGCCCGGGATACCTCTTGCTCACGGAATCGAGAACGATATCGACGCCGGATACGTGCTGGTTCTTGGATGTTTCAGTCACGGAGTCCCCTAGAGGTTGTGAGACGACCGACGAGGACGAGAATGCCGTCGACGATGAGTGCGAGAACGACGATGAGAACGGTTCCGACGAGGGCCTGGGGCACCGCGTTGGGGCTGCCGACACGGGAGAGGCCCGAGAAGATCAGGTTGCCCAGGCCGGGACCCTTCGCATACGCGGCGATCGCGAGGATGCCGAAGATCATCTGGGTACTGACCCGCATACCGGCAAGGATCGACGGCCACGCCAGTGGCATCTCGATACGGGTGAGTATCCGAACGCGGTTGAGCCCGACGCCTTTGGCTGCATCGGTCACCGCCGGGTCGACGGAGGCCAGCCCGATGATGGTGTTTCTGATGATCGGCAGTAGCGCATACAGGACGAGAGCGGTGATCGTCGGTGCGACTCCGAGCCCGAGGATCGGAATCAGCAAGCCGAGCAGTGCAAAGGACGGCACCGTCAGAATGGTGCTCGCCAATGCCGTGGCAATTGCAGATCCGGCGGGGGAGCGATACACCAAAATGCCAACCAAGATTGCCACGATCGTCGCAATGATGATTGATTGAACGACGGCCGAGACGTGAAGGTAAGAGTCGGTCAGCAACTGTTGACGTCGCACCGACACGAAATTCCAGAGCGTGTCCATCGAAGGTAAACCCACCCTCTTCCCGAGTGAACGGTCTTATTTTCCGAATACGGACAATCCGTCGGTTCGAGAGTGGCTGAAACAGACCGTACGTAAACCTATATTCGGAAACTCGTTACCGTGTGTATACAGAAAACCGCCCGTCCTGATGAAAAACCTCAGAACGGGCGGCTTGGTGCGCCAGCTACGACCGCCGGTGTTTACACGTCCCGGTGTTTACACGTCGTAGTACAGCTGGAACTCGTACGGGTGCGGACGCAGGTTGACCGGAGCGATTTCCTGCTCGCGCTTGAGCGAGATCCAGGTCTCGATCAGGTCGGTCGTGAACACGCCACCCTCGGTGAGGTACTCGTGATCGGCTTCGAGGCGGTCGATGACGGCCTCGAGCGACGTCGGTGCCTGAGGAATGTTCTTGGCTTCCTCGGGCGGCAACTCGTACAGGTCCTTGTCGACAGGTGCCTGCGGCTCGATCTTGTTCTTGATTCCGTCCAGGCCCGCCATCATCTGAGCGGCGAAGTTCAGGTACGGGTTGCCCGAGCTGTCCGGTGCGCGGAACTCGAGGCGCTTGGCCTTCGGGTTGTTTCCCGTGATCGGGATACGCACGGCAGCGGAGCGGTTGCGCTGGCTGTAGACCAGGTTGATGGGGGCTTCGTAGCCCGGCACCAAGCGGTGGTACGAGTTGACGGTCGGGTTCGTGAACGCCAACAGTGACGGAGCGTGGTGCAGGATGCCGCCGATGTAGTGCCGGGCCAGATCGGAGAGTCCGGCGTATCCGGCCTCGTCGTGGAAGAGCGGCTTTCCGTCTTTCCACAGGGACTGGTGGACGTGCATGCCCGAACCGTTGTCACCGAAGAGCGGCTTCGGCATGAACGTGGCCGACTTACCGTGCTGCCAGGCAGTGTTCTTGACGATGTACTTGAACAGCTGAAGGTCGTCAGCAGCAGCAAGCAGCGTGTTGAACTTGTAGTTGATCTCCTGCTGGCCGCCGGTGCCGACCTCGTGGTGGCCACGCTCGAGCTCGAAGCCCGCGTTCTGCAGGTTCGTTGAGATCTCGTCGCGCAAATCGACGTAGTGGTCGTACGGTGCGACGGGGAAGTATCCACCCTTGGCGCGCACCTTGTAGCCCAGGTTGGGGCTGCCGTCTGCGTTGGTTTCGACCCCGGTGTTCCAGGAACCCGAGATGGAGTCGAGTTCGTAGAAGGCGGCGTTGATTCCCGAGTCGTAGCGAACCGAGTCGAAGATGTAGAACTCGGCCTCGGCGCCGAAGAACGCGGTATCGGCGATGCCGGTGGAAACCAAGTACTCCTCGGCCTTGCGCGCCACGTTGCGGGGGTCGCGGCTGTACGACTCACGTGTGAACGGGTCGTGTACGAAGAAGTTGACGTTGAGAGTCTTCGCAGCGCGGAACGGATCCACCTGCGCAGTCGTCACGTCGGGCAGAAGCATCATGTCCGACTCGTGGATGGACTGGAAGCCGCGGACGGACGAGCCGTCGAATGCGAGGCCGTCTTCGAAGACATCCTGCGTGAACGCAGAAGCCGGGATCGAAAAGTGCTGCTGAATACCTGGAAGGTCCGTGAACCGGATATCCACGTACTCGATATTTTCGTCGGCGATGAACTTGATGACCTCTTCGGCCGTGGTGAACGCCACGCTGTTACTCCTTTGTTGAGTTCGTCGACCTGCACGTTATGGACTTGGTGTTGCCCGCTGGTCAAGAATGTGTTTCGCCCGTGTTACACGTCGTGCTCCGTGCACGCATCTCCAACGAGTGGCGACCCTCTCGATCGGGAAGAACGACAAAGCGTCGTGCTCTGCCCCACACCATACGGTGGCGCTCGGTCCGGCCCATTGGCCCGGCGCTTATTCTTGTAGTCATGGCACGAATTACAGGCTCCTGGTTGTCCGGACCCAATGCGGCCCGCTCCGACGACGGGACGGAGCAGAGCTATCCGGGTGAGTGGCTCGGGTTGCCCTCGGACGGACCCGGCGCACTGGCGGGACTGGGACGAAGAATCGCGGCGCTGCTGATCGACTGGCTGATGTCGATGGGCATCGCAGCGCTGATCGTCAACGTCTTCTCCATCGATCAGTCCCTGTCCACCATCACGCTTCTCGTCTGGTTCGTGGTGGGGGTCGGAGCCGTAAGCATCTTCTCCTTCACGCCAGGGCAGCTTGTGGCGGGCATCCAGGTCACCCGCATCGACGCGGCAGCGCGCGTCGGATTCGTGCGTGCGCTCGTGCGCACGTTCTTCATTCTCTTCGTGTTCCCGGCAGTGATCTCGGACCAGGACGGCCGTGGGATGCACGACCGAGCAACAGGAACGGCCATGCTGCTCGGTCGGTGACCGCTCGTGAGTGGCACCGGGGCAGCATGACCGTGAAAGAGCCCTGTTCGAAGATCAGCGGCGCTTGATAGTGCGCTGTACGCCTTTCATCTTGGCTCCGCCCGGGATCGGACCCTTCGGCATGGCAGGTCCACCCTTGGTTCCGAGGGCCGCGAGGCGCGATTCGATGGTGTCCATGCGCTTGGTGTCGATGTTGTTCGGAAGCTTGGTCAGGTACTTCTGAAGTCCCGACAGCGGAATCTGATTTTCACCGTTACCGATGACGACGTCGTAGATCGGAGTGTCGCCGACGAGGCGCGCTGTCTTTTTCTTCTCTTGCGCCAGCAGCGATTTGACGCGTTGCGGGGCACCTTCGGCAACGAGGATCACGCCAGGCTTGCCGATTACGCGGTGGACTGCGTCGAGTTGCGTTGTGCCGGCGATCGCATTGGTGACTCGCCACGAGCCACGCAGATTGTCCAGGGCCCAAGCGGCGGCGCCTGCTTGGCCGTCGGCTTTTTTGTACACCGACTTCTGAACGCGGCGACCGAAGATGATGAAAGCCACCAGCACACCGACCAACACACCGAACGGCAACAGGAACCACTCGACGCCGAAGATCAGACCGACCAGAAACGCCACGATGGCGATACCGACGATCGAACCGATCATCAGCGGGAGAAGCAGCTTGTCTTCTTTCCGCTGCATCTGGAACGCCTGCCAGAGCTGACTCCGCCGTTCCTTGGATGCCTGCTTACGAGCAGCTTTCGCTGCCGCCTTTGCTTCTTTGCTGGGCTTTCCTGCTTTGCCCGCTTTACTGCCGTTCGCCATGCTTCCCAGGATACGTCCCGCGCGGACGTCCTTTCGCATCGCGCTGGAACTCAGATCAGCGTGCTGCGAGCCGAGCCATCAGCGAGCTGGCCTCCTGGGAGGCTTCGCCGCCCTCGGTGAGGTGTGCCATCGACTCGGGAAGCGTACGACCGTGGTGCTCCATTGCCTGTGCGTAGAGCCGGCCGGCGCGGTACGACGAGCGGACGAGGGGCCCGCCCAGAACGCCGGCGAAGCCGATCGACGTGGCGTACTCGGAGTGGTCGACGAATTCCTGCGGCTTGACCCACCGCTCGACCGGGTGGTGGCGAGGCGACGGCCTCAGGTACTGGGTGATCGTCAAAATGTCGCATCCGGCGTCGTGCAGATCTCGGATTGCTTCCTGAACCTCTTCGGGTGTCTCACCCATGCCGAGAATCAGATTGGATTTGGTGACGAGTCCGTCGTTTCGCGCTGCGGTGATGACGTCCATCGACCGCTGGTAGCGGAAGGCGGGACGAATTCGCTTGAAGATGCGCGGCACGGTCTCGACATTGTGGGCGAGCACCTCGGGACGGGACGAGAACACCTCGGCGAGCTGATCGGGCTTGGCGTTGAAGTCTGGAATCAGGAGTTCGACGCCCGTATTCGGGTTCAACTTCTTGATGTATCGCACGGTTTCGGCGTACAACCATGCGCCGCCATCGGGGAGATCGTCGCGGGCGACGCCGGTGATCGTGGAGTAGCGCAGACCCATCGCCTGAACGCTCTCGGCGACGCGCCGTGGCTCGTCGCGATCGAGGTCATCCGGCTTACCGGTGTCGATCTGGCAGAAATCGCAACGGCGCGTGCACTGTTCGCCACCGATCAAGAAGGTCGCCTCGCGGTCTTCCCAGCATTCGTAAATGTTGGGGCAGCCGGCTTCTTCGCATACCGTATGCAGGCCTTCTCGTTTGACCAAACCTTTGAGCTCGGTGTACTCCGGACCCATCTTCGCTTTGGTCTTGATCCAATTGGGCTTGCGTTCGATCGGGGTCTCCGCGTTTCGGATCTCGAGGCGGAGCAATTTGCGTCCTTCTGGGGCCACAGTCACAGATTCGATGCTACGCGCCGAACCTGGTCGTGGTGAACTGAGGGTTACGTGCCACCGGCATCAACTCAGTGCGCGTGACCGGGTGATCGGCGACTGCGAGGATACCGTCGAGAGCAGTGAGGATCGCCGTGGTTACAGCTGGAACTACGTCTGAAATCGACACGTCGCGTCCCAACTCGGCGGACAGTGACGTCACGCCCGCGTCGGCGATTCCGCACGGAACGATCGCGTCGAATCCGGACGTCGAGGAGTTGCAGTTCAACGAGAAGCCGTGCATCGCGACCCCGCGCTGTACCCGAACGCCGATCGCGGCAATTTTGCGCTCGGGCAACACTGCTGCACCGCGCACCTCCGCGGCCAGCCAGACCCCGGACCGGCCGTCGATGCGACCGCAGGCGATACCCAGATCGGTACAGACCGAGATCAATGCCTCTTCGATGCGACGTACATATTTGACGACGTCGATCGGCTGCGCAAGTTTGATGATGGGGTAGCCGACGAGTTGGCCCGGCCCGTGCCATGTGATCTTGCCGCCGCGATCGACCTCGATGACGGGGGTGCCGTCCTTTGGGCGGTCCTCGGGCGAAGTTCGGCGTCCCGCTGTGAAGACCGAAGGATGCTCGAGCAACAAAAGAGTGTCGCGGCCTTTGCCGTTCGCGCGCATGTCGGCAAGTTCGCGCTGGCGCTCCCAGGCCTCGAGGTATTCGACCGTTCCGATTTCGCGAACGTCGACCGGTTCCGAACTCTCCCGGGCGGAGATTCCAGCGTTGCTCATAGTTGTCGACGTTACGCCGTCGGTATTCATGGACATCTCAGCGGCCGACGGCCATCCTCAGTGCTTCACCGACGGTGTTGTGTTCGAAGGTGAAACCGGTGTCTTCGAGCACCTTCGGGATGGCTCTCGGCCCGGTGAGAATTGCCTCTTCGGCGAACTCGCCGATAACGATGCGCAGCGCGAACCCCGGTACCGGCCACGGTGCGGGCCTTTTGATTGCACGGGAAAGAGCGCTGTTGAACTGCGCGTTCGTGACGGGAGCAGGCCCTACCATGTTGACCGGTCCCGACACGGCCTCGTTCTCGATCACATGCAGGATCGCGCCGATCTCGTCGTCGAGCGAGATCCACGGGAAATATTGTCTACCGCTACCGAGTCGACCGCCCAGAGCAAGGAGATACAGAGGCCGCAATTTGTCCATCATTCCGCCTCGACGTGACAATACGACGCCGCTGCGCAGCAGGATCGTTCGCACCCCTGCCTCCGTGGCCGCCGAAGTCGCCGCTTCCCAATCTCGACACACTTCCGCGAGGAACCCAGAACCGACTGCACCGGACTCGTCCACCACTCGGTCGCCGGTGTCGCCGTAGAAATTGATACCGCTGGCGTTCACCAGCGTCGGCACATCGAACCTCGCGCATGCTTGAGCCAGCACCTCGGTGGGTGTGATGCGACTGTCACGGACTTGCTGTTTGTAGGCACCGGACCACCGTTTGTCGCCGATCCCGACGCCGCACAGATTAACGACCGCGCCGGCGGAGCGCAGGGCGCGTTCGCTCACCTCCCCCTGAGGAGGGTCCCATTGAAATTCGTCCGGCCCCGCTGGCGTGCGACGAACCAGCCTGACAACTTCATGGCCGTTTCCGCGCAACGACGCGACGAGCGCGGTGCCAATCAAACCCGAAGAACCAGCAATGACAACACGCATGAATTCGACAGCCTCCTCGACAGGTTCGGGGCACCACCCGCATTGCGGATGGTGCCCCGACTGATGTTCTAGTCCCCGTTGTCTTCAGGGCCCGGGTCGAACATGTATCTGCGCCCCAAGGGTACAGAAATGCGCGGTTCGGGTGCTGCGTCTAGATACCCAGATCAGCTTGGAACGAAGCAACTTCGAGACGCTGCTTGATCGTGGTGAGGAATCGACCGGCATCGGCACCGTCGACGAGACGGTGATCGTAGGTCAGCGGCAAGTAGACCATCGAACGAACACCGATGGACTCGTTGCCCTCGCTGTCCTTGACAACGACCGGACGTTTGACAATTGCGCCCGTTCCGAGCATGGCCGCCTGCGGCGGAACCAGGATCGGGGTGTCGAACAACGCACCCTGGCTACCGATGTTGGTAATCGTGAAGGTGCCACCGGACAGCTCGTCGGGCTTCAGTCCGCCCGTGCGTGCACGGGATGCGATGTCGGCGATGGCGCGAGCCAGGCCCGCGAGGGACAAGTCACCCGCATTGTGGATGACGGGGGAGAGCAGACCCTGATCGGTGTCCACGGCGATGCCGAGATGGACATCGGCGTGGTAGGTGATCTCCTTCTTGTCCTCGTCGATGCTGGCATTGACGTTCGGGTGCGCCTTCAGTGCTTCGACGACGGCCTTCGCGAAGAACGGCAGGTACGTCAGGTTGACGCCCTCGTTCTTCTGGAACGTGGATTTGGCCTTGGTGCGCAGTGCAGCAATCGTGGTGACATCGACCTCGAAGGTCTGCGTGAGCTGCGCCGTGCTCTGCAGCGATTCGCGGGTCTTCTTGGCCGTGATCTGACGGATGCGGTTGATTCTCTGCGTCGTCCCGCGCAGATGCGCGAGCTCCGGCCTGACCCCAGCGGTTGCCGGCGCTGCAGATGCAGCAGTCGCGGCGGGTGCAGCGGCGGGCGCCTCCGCCGGTGCGTTCTTCGCCTCTGCAGCAGCCAGAACATCCTGCTTACGGACGCGTCCACCGACGCCAGTTCCCTTGACGCTCGACAGGTCGACGTCGTTGTCCGCAGCGAGCTTACGAACGAGGGGAGTGACGTAGGGCGTCGAATCGCCCGAGGATGCCTTGGGCGATTCCTGCTTGGGTGCTTCAGCCTTGGGTGCTTCCTGCTTAGGAGCTTCCTTGGGTGCTTCCTGCTTGGGAGCTTCCTTGGGTGCTTCGGCCTTGGGTGCTTCCTGCTTCGGCTCGGGTGTCGGTGCGGGCTTTTCGGGAGCCTTCTCGGCAGGTGCGCCCGATCCGATGACGGCCAGCTGGCCGCCGATCTCGACGGTGTCGTCTTCCTCGGCGCTGATCTCGAGAAGGACTCCGGCAACCGGTGAAGGAATCTCGGTGTCGACCTTGTCGGTCGAGACCTCGAGCAGGGGCTCGTCGACAGCAACCTCATCGCCGACTGCCTTCAGCCAGCGAGTGACAGTGCCCTCGGTGACGGATTCGCCGAGCTCGGGCATCTTGATCGGAGTTCCGGATCCACTGGAATCCGACGTGGCCGCGGGGGCCTGCTGCTCCGGAGTTTCTTCCTCTGCCTGTGGCTCGGGCTCCGCGGCGGGAGTCGGTTCCTCGGCTGCGGGCTCGGGATCGGTGGGCTCGGGATCGGCGGGCTTGGAATCGGAACCTTCGGCAGGCGCGGATTCTTCCCCTGCTTCACCGATTTGAGCGAGCTCGCCACCGATGTCGACCGTGTCGTCTTCCTGAGCCACGATCTTCGTCAGAACGCCAGCAACAGGGGACGGGATTTCGGTGTCGACCTTGTCGGTCGACACTTCGAGCAACGGTTCGTCGACCTCGACGGTGTCGCCCTCCTGTTTGAGCCACCTAGTGACAGTTCCCTCGGTGACGCTCTCACCAAGAGCTGGCATCTGGACGGAGAAGGCCATGTCTGTTGACTCCTCGACAGTTGTATGCGGGTAAATTTAGTTCTTACGACTTGTGGTCGTAGACCATTGTGTGGTGCTGACCACTTTGTAGACGCTCACCATTGTGCTGGCGTTGCAAGGTTCGCGGACGAAACTTGCGTTAATTGCGATTATCGGCGCGACGGACGTCCGCAACTCAGGCGTCTGGGCTTCGCTTGCCGAAACGGCGATCCACGGTGTGCGGCTCTTCACAGCAGACACGCGGGCAACCTTTCTTCGGCGATCGGCAATCTTTGTCGACAACGAGAGTTGAACCCTCTATCTTCATCCTTCCATCTTCGGAGTTGTCGCGTTCCCCGAGGGCTGCTGTCGTGCTGGCAAACTGGCGAGTAACACCGGAACCAACTATCACGACGTCAGTGACACGCACCGACGAGAAGGAGTCAAGCAGTGGGCTTGTTCGATCGCTTCGCCCGACGCAGCGGCAAAGGTAGAGGCGCCAAGGAAGGTTCGACGGAGCAGTATCTCGCAGCCTGGACCGTGGCACGCATCGGCGTGGAAGCGTACGTCGAACCCAAGACGACAGTGACCCCTGTCACGGTTGTTCTCGTGGCGAACGACGGGGAGTGGACCAGGCGCGCCGTCGACGAGCGCAATCTCCGCAAACTTGGTCCCAATCTGAAGATTCCGGTCTACGACGTCCGCAAGACCCGCTACCCACAGCGGATGCGTGACTACGACGCCAGGCAGCGGATTCTCAAACGCAGGGCGGAAGGAAAGTAGATGAACTCCGCCTCCCGCACATGCACGTGCGGGAGGCGGTGGCCGCTGAAGCGGGGTACGCCGTGCGACTAGCCGTTCTCGACGATGTCCTCTAGCACTGCGAACATCGTTCGAACGGGGACTCCGGTTCCGCCCTTGCCGTTGTAACCGAACGGCCCTCCCGTGTTGTACGCCGGGCCCGCGACATCGATGTGTGCCCACTCGACGCCCTCGGCGACGAACTCCTTCAGAAAGAGGGCCGCCGCCAGCATGCCGCCCGCGCGTCCATTGGTGACGTTTGCGAGATCGGCGACCTTGGAATCGAGTTCGCGACGAATTTCACTGGGGAGCGGCATTGCCCAGCCACCTTCACCCACAGATTGCGAGATTTCCGCGACGCGGTCGCGGAAATCGTCGGTGCCCATGACTCCCGGAGTCCGGTTGCCGAGCGCGACCACCTGAGCGCCCGTCAGCGTAGCGGTGTCGATGAGGTAATCGGGATCGTCTTCACACGCTCGGACCATCGCGTCGGCAAGAACCAAGCGGCCCTCGGCGTCGGTGTTGATGACCTCGACAGTGATTCCGCCGTACTGAGTCAACACATCCCCCGGCCGCTGAGCCGTCCCCGACGGCATGTTCTCGGCCATCGGAACCGTCGCGACGACGTCGAGTGGCAGACCGACTTTCGCCGCCAGGACTATCGTCGCGATGACGGCTGCGGCACCTGCCATGTCGGAGGTCATGTTTTCCATGCCGGCGGCAGGCTTGATGGAGATGCCGCCCGTGTCGAACGTGATGCCCTTTCCGACGAGTGCAACCTTCTTTGACTTTCGCTTGCCTCCGGAGTGCGTCAGCCGCACGAGCCTGGGCAACCTCGACGAACCCTTACCGACACCGTAGATGCCTCCGTATCCACCTTTTTCCAGTGCCTTGTCATCGAGTATCTGCACGCTCAGGCCCGCCGCGGTTCCGAGTTCCTTGGCACGGTCAGCGAATGCCTCGGGGTACAAGTGACTCGGGGGAGTGTTGACGAAATCACGTGCGATGGCGACCGATTCCGCGATGGCGATCGATCGGGACAGTTCGGCTTTCGGGTCCCGTGCCCGCGGGTTCGATACGAGCAGCTCGACGCGACCGAGAGGCCCCGCGTCGGGCTTGGGTGCAGAGAGTGCGGATTTGAATTCTGTGAACGTGTACGCGCCGAGGAAGAACCCTTCGGCGGTTGCACCGAGATCGAGCGCCGACAAAGTCGTTGCGGCAGTGGCTGTTCCCGCCAGAGCGCGAGCGGCGGTGCCGGCTGAGCTCCTGATCCGCTCGGTGTCGATGTCCGCGGACTTTCCGAGGCCGACGGCCAGGACGCTGCTGACGGCCAACTCGTCCGGTGCCGGAATCCGGGTCAGCTCGTCGGCCTTGCCTGTCGCACCGACCGCCTCGAACAAGTCGAGTAGTTCGGAGGCAAACGCGTCGGGGATGTCGTCGGTGACGACGAGTTCGAGCCCGTCTTCGCTGGTGCTCAGCGCAACGACGAGAACATCGATGTTCTTGCCGATGCGGCCGGCCAGCACCAGCTCCGGTCCGAGGGTGCGGGGGAAAGTCGAAGGCACGGGGCAGCTCCTACAAATTGGATCGATTGTGTCGGTCGCATTCGATCGTAGTGACACCGGCACAGCGTGCCTGCGGTCCGCTAGCGTTGGCACCCATGAGTGAAGACGAACTTGTACGCGGACCCGTCCACACCGTCCATGTTGAGCTTGGGGCGACGTTCGCTCCGTTCGGGGGGTGGGAAATGCCGGTGTCGTACGCGGGCGTGGTCGCCGAACACAGGGCCGTCCGCGAGAGTGTCGGCGTATTCGATGTCAGTCATCTGGGCAAGGCACTCGTCACTGGGGTCGGCGCAGCAGAATTCGTGAACTCCGCTTTCACCAACGACCTGGGCCGAATTGGCTCGGGTAAAGCGCAATACACGTTGTGCTGCAACGAGTCCGGCGGTGTTGTGGACGACTTGATCGCATATTTCGTTTCGGATAACGAGGTCTTCCTCGTTCCCAACGCGGCCAACACCGCCGACGTCGTCGCCGCGCTCACTGCACGGGCGCCCGGAGGCATCACCGTCGTCGATCAGCATCGTGAGTTCGGTGTGCTCGCTGTACAGGGCCCGGGCTCGCGAGCCGTCGTCGAAGCCCTTGGTCTGCCCGTCGACATGGAGTACATGTCCTTCGAGGACGCCGTGTGGAACGGCGGCCCCGTGCGCGTGTGCCGAACCGGTTACACCGGCGAGCACGGCTACGAGTTGATCCCGGCCTGGGCAGATGCCGAAGCACTGTTCCGCGCTCTGGTCGAACTCGTTCGCGGCGCCGGTGGCCAGGTGGCTGGGTTGGGCGCTCGCGATACGTTGCGCACCGAAATGGGATATCCACTGCACGGACACGAACTCTCGCTCGACATCTCGCCGTTGCAGGCGAGGTGCGGCTGGGCAATCGGCTGGAAAAAAGACAGTTTCTGGGGCAAGGAAGCGTTGACCGCTGAAAAAGCGGCAGGTCCTGCTCGTGTACTTCGTGGAGTCAAAGCACTCGATCGTGGTGTTCTGCGTCAGGGCCAGACGGTGCAACGTGACGGAGTGCCGATCGGAATTACAACGTCGGGGACGTTTTCACCGTCACTCGGAATGGGGATTGCGCTGGCACTCGTCGATTCATCGGCCGGGATTGGTCCGGGAGACGCAGTCGAGGTCGACGTGCGTGGCCGCGCGCTGATGTGCGAGATCGTAGCGCCGCCCTTCGTCTCGGTGAACACCAAGTGAGCAGCGTTGCCGGCGTTGGATAAGATTCACCCATGACTGGCGTTCCCGAATTCACCCGTGTGCAGCATCCGTCTCCAACATCGACGGAGACCAGGGAAGCGGTACTTGCTGCGCCGGGGTTCGGGAAGTTCTTCACCGACCACATGGCGATCATCGATTACACCTCGGACAAGGGGTGGTACGACCCGACAATCACCGCATATGCGCCGATCGAACTCGACCCTGCCGCGATGGTGTTGCATTACGGACAGGCGATCTTCGAGGGGCTCAAGGTCTACCGTCAACCGAGCGGCGAGTTCGCGTCTTTCCGGATGAGCTCCAACGCCGAGCGTTTCCAGACATCCGCACGGCGCCTTGCGATGCCTGAGCTACCGGCAGAGCTGTTCGTCTCCTCGATCGAGCAGTTGCTCGCCGTCGATCACGAGTGGGTTCCCGAGGCGGGCGGCGAGGACGCGCTGTACCTTCGTCCGTTCATGTTCTCCACCGAGGCAGGTCTTGGAGTGCGACCGGCAAATGCATACCGCTACATGCTCATCGCGTCCCCGGCGGGCGCTTACTTCCCTCGCGGTGTCAAGCCGGTCAGCGTCTGGCTTTCCACCGAATACGTGCGTGCCGCTCCGGGTGGCACCGGCGCAGCGAAGTTCGCAGGCAACTACGCCGCCTCGCTTCTCGCGCAGGCACAGGCGAGCGACCAGGGGTGCGATCAGGTCGTGTGGCTCGATGCCATCGAACGCCTGTATGTCGAGGAGATGGGCGGGATGAATTTGTTCTTCGTGTTCGGCTCGGGATCGGACGCGCGACTGGTAACACCATCGCTCTCCGGTTCGCTCCTTCCCGGCATCACTCGCGATTCGTTGCTCGCGTTGGCAACCGATTCGGGCATCCCGGTCCAAGAGCGTCGTATCTCCACCGAGGAATGGCAGAAGAAGGCCGAGTCCGGTGAGATCACCGAGGTGTTCGCCTGCGGCACGGCCGCAGTGATCACCCCGGTGGGCAGCGTCAAGTCCGCCGACGGCGAGTTCACGATCGCTGACGGCGAACCCGGTGAGATCACGCTCGCTCTGCGCGATACGTTGACGGGAATCCAGCGGGGGACCTTCGCCGACACTCATGGGTGGATGACCGCTCTCGGCTGACGCGATGCTGACCGCCCAGTAGACGCTATCCGCCCAGGAGAAGCTAACCGCCCAGGAGAAGCCCGACCACAACGATCGACGTTGTCACCTCCACTGCCGCTCCCAACACGTCGCCACTCATGCCGCCGAATCGACTGCAGCAGTGATGCACGATGAGTGCACCTGCGCCGAGAGCGACGGCCATCACGATCGGCCCTTGCCACCACCGGCTGTTCACTGCTGCCAGGGACGCCGCCACAGCCGCGACCGACCAGAATGCGACGATCAACGGAGACTGCGTTCCTGCGACCAGGGCACCGAAGCCGCGCTCCGACGCGGCCGAGATGCCGCGGCGGCAGGCAACAACGACGGCGACGCGCCCCGCTGTGACTGCAAGCAGGATCGACACCCAGGCGTGCTCGTCGGCGAGTGCGCCGAATGCTGTTGCCTGCACGGCGAGTACGACCGTGATGGCGGCAATCCCGAACGGTCCGGCACTGCCGGACTGCATCACTTCTCTGGCGCGCTCGGGCGGGCCATAGCAACCCAATCCGTCTGCTGTGTCGGCGAGACCGTCGACGTGCATTCCGCGGGTCATAAGCGCCAAAGCGCCGACCGTGAGGAATCCAGCGAGAATTCCGTCCAGCGACAGGGTCTGTGAAACCCACAACAGCAACGTCGACAGCGTGCCGAGCAAGACCCCGACAATGGGAGTCGAGGTGATCGCTCGACCGGCCTCCCGGCGCCCGATGTCGTGCGGTCCGCGTACTGGAAGGACGGTCAACCACGACAGTGCGAGCCGAGGACCGACCAGCATGGTCAGCTCTCGGCGGTCTCGGTGCTGACGCCCGCATCCGCGAACGTCGACATGCTCGCCAGGGTTGCAATCGCTGCGTGTACGAGCGGCAGCGCAGTCAGTGCTCCCGAGCCTTCGCCGAGGCGCATGTCGAGTTCCAGCAACGGCTCGATTCGTAGATGCCGCAATGCGATCGAGTGCGCGGGCTCGGTGGATCGGTGCCCCGCAACCCACCACTCCCGCGCTCCGCGCGCAGACTCCTCGGCAACCAGGGCGGCGGCTGTCACCACGAGTCCGTCCAAGATAACCGGAGTTCTACGATGTGCGGCCTGAGCGAGAAACCCCGCCATCGCGGCGATATCGGCACCGCCCGCGACTTTCAGAAGTGCGACTGGATCTTTCACCACCGGACGGGCACGACGCATGGCATCGCGAATCGCAGCTGTCTTCCTGATCCATCCGGCATCGTCGACGCCGGTACCGCGTCCGACGGCTGCCACCGGCTCGGTGTCGGTGAGTGCTGCAATCAATGCCGTTGCAGGAGTGGTGTTTCCAATTCCCATATCGCCTGCGATCAGCAGGTCGGCGCCGCCGTCCACTTCCTCGTCAGCGATTGCGGCTCCGGCGTCGATCGCTGCGCGTACTTCGTCCTCGGTGAGTGCGTCCTCGCGGTCGATCGACCCGCTGGACCGCCTGATCTTATGGGCGCTGATCGATGGATCGGTATCGCTCGCCACGGCGATATCCACTACCCGAACCGAGGCACCTGCGGTGAGCGCCAATGCGTTCACCGCGGCACCTCCCGCGAGGAAGTTGGCCACCATCTGTCCGGTGACTTCGCTCGGGTATGCGGATACTCCGTGGGCTGCAACGCCGTGGTCGCCCGCGAATACGACAACGCGAGGCCGCGACAGCGGTGTCGGCGGGCACAGATCCTGACACGCCGCAATCCACTCACCCAAATATTCGAGTCGGCCGAGGCTACCCGCAGGCTTGGTGAGTCTCTGTTGACGCTCCGATGCCTGAACACGGGCCTCGGCAGAGGGCGGAGACACCGGCCGCAGCGATGCTGGAATCTCGGTCGGCTCGGAAATGTCTGTCACAGCAGAACCTTTCATGGCGTGAATTCGCGTGAATTCTTCGATGCGTCGACGCTCTTCAATGTCAGGGGCAAGCCCGCGACGACAAGCACGACTTCGTCGCACACAGCAGCAAGGCGCTGGTTCAGAACCCCGAGTTCATCGCGGAACAGCCGTCCGGATTTGGTGTCGGGAACAATGCTCAGACCGACCTCCGGGCTGACCATGACAACACGGTGGCGGCATCGGCGCACCGCATCGACGAGTGCATCGACCAGTGGTGCAACCGTACCGCGTGGAGCATCCCACGCTGCCTCGTCGTCGAGCACACCCGTCAGCCACGTGCCGAGATCGTCGACGATCGTGACACCATCGCCGACGAGAACGGTGGCAGGCAGATCTGTCGGACTCTCGACCGTCGTCCACTCCGGCGGGCGGCGTCGACGGTGCTCGTCTATTCGAGCCTCCCAGTCTGTGTCACCCGGGTCACTGCGACCCGTTGCCACGTACCTCACCGGACCGGCCACACCGACGAGTACTTCGGCGTGGCTGGATTTGCCTGATCGCGCACCTCCGAGGACGAGGGTGCGCAGCGGCGGTGTCACAGGGTCGTCAAGGCTCGGCTCAGACAGCCGCGCCGCGCTCCACCTGTGGCTTGGGTGCACGCATCTTGCGCAGCTGAGACGCGCGCACGAAGGCGTACCAGCCGAGCTTGAAGCCGCCGTCCTCGGTGTCGGGGAACCGCTCACGGACCCGATTGTTGATCTGGCGGCCGATGTAAACGCCCTCGATCACCATGAACAGCATCATCACGAACATTGCGAGGGTCACGAACGCCTGCACACCTGGGCTGAGGAACAGCGCGAAGATCAGCAGAAGCGCCAGGGGCATGAAAAGACCGACGAGGTTTCTGCGTGCATCGACAAGATTTCTGGTGAATGCACGCACCGGGCCCTTGTCTCGGGGGAGCAGGTACTTGTCCTCGCCCGCGAGCATCCGTTCGCGGCGTTCCGAAGAGGCTGCGCGGCGCTCGGATGACGCCTGCTTGCGGTCGTCCTTGCTGCCGCGATTGGCCTTGCGGCGCTCGCGTGCTTCTTTACCGGTCATCGGAGGCGGCGCCACCGGGCCACGGCGACGCGTCTCGGCCTCACGCCGTTTCGGCGTGGGGCGGCCCTTGCCGACGGACTCCGCCGGCGAGCTCTCGATGGGGGCAGAAGACTCGACGGACTTCGAATCGTCTCCGTCCGAATTGTCAGAGTTTCCGCGGCGTAGCAACTTCACCCTCCCAGGTTATGGGATGGCAGCCGATAGTTGAACACCGGCCATGTCGAAGGGTTACCGGTGGTGGCGTCAGTAGGCATGCCGAGAGCGGAAGTCGGGCGTGGATGTTACGCGATAGACTCCACACGATGCGAGTGATGGTTGCTCCCGATTCGTTCGGTGAGACGTTGACAGCGACCGAGGCAGCCGATGCGATCGGGCGGGGCTGGCTCTCTGCCAGACCTGACGACGAGGTGCTGCTGGCGCCCCAATCGGATGGCGGACCGGGGTTCGTCGACGTCCTCGCAACTCGGTTGGGCACTGTGAAGCATCTCGAGGTGGACGGCCCCGTAGGCCGGACCGTCGACGCTGCGTGGCTACTCGACGGCTCGACGGCGTATATCGAGGCCGCATCGGCGTGCGGACTCGCGCTTCTCGGTGGGCCGCCCACACTGCAGAGCGCATTGAATTCGTCGAGTTTCGGCGTAGGGCAGCTGATCGCGGCCGCACTGGGCGAAGACACAGTGAACACCGTGTATGTGGGCCTCGGTGGTAGCAGTTGCACTGACGGTGGCCGCGGCATGATTCGAGCGCTCGGCGGCCTGACTGCAGCAACCGAGCGCCTGCGTGGTGTCGATCTCGTTGCCGCGACGGACGTGGAGAATCACTTGCTCGGCGAATTTGGCGCCGCCCATGTGTTCGGTCCGCAGAAAGGTGCCGACGCTGAGATGGTCGAGACACTCGAAGGCCTCAACAGAGACTGGGCTGCGGTGCTGGAATTCCGGGCAAGGCGCGACGTAGCGGAACTGGCAGGCGCTGGAGCTGCCGGTGGAATCGGCGCTGCACTGTTCGCGCTCGGCGGTCGTCGTGAATCCGGGGCGGCGGTCGTCGCGGAGGTGACCGACCAGCAGACGATGATCGAGTCGGTCGAGTTGGTCGTGACCGGTGAAGGGAAGTTCGATTCGCAATCCCTTCGGGGCAAGCTGGTGACGAGGCTTGCGGCCGCAGGTGGCGAATCCGGGATCGAGTCGATTGTTCTCGCGGGCCAGGTGCTCCTCGATGCACAACAGTTGGAGTCCGCCGGGATTTCTCGCGCCTATTCGGTGACGGAATTCGCCGGCTCGATCGAGAAATCCATGTCCGACGCCGGGAATCAGCTCGAACTCCTTGCAGGTGTTGCGGCGGCGGAGTTCGAGCCCCGACGCTGAATGCCCGACGGCGGACGGCAACGTGAGGAATAACCACATCCGGAGTACGGTTGAGTTGTTCACGGGTTTGGTACGACTGACAGGGAGAGCCCATGACCGTCTCGAACGAGACCATCACGCACAAGGTCACGATGACAGAAGCTGCGTCATCGAAGGCCAAGGCGTTGCTGGATCAAGAAGGCCGCGATGACCTCGCGCTGCGTATTGCCGTACAGCCTGGAGGCTGTGCAGGTTTGCGCTACCAGCTCTTCTTCGACGATCGCAACCTCGACGGCGACCTCGCAGTGGACTTCGAAGGAGTCACGCTCGCGGTCGACCGTATGAGCGCTCCGTACGTCGAAGGTGCGTCCATCGATTTTGTGGACACCATCGAAAAGCAGGGCTTCACAATCGACAATCCGAACGCAACGGGCTCGTGTGCCTGCGGCGATTCGTTCAACTGAGCTATAGCTCAGCGAACTTCTGACCGGTACCCGCGCTTGCGGGTACCGGTCAGAAGCATGTGCGTATTCTGGAAGGTCCACGTCCGGTGCAGGCTGGCCCCACTGAGTAACCTATGCGCTCCACGCCTGACGTAACGTGGTTGCCTACGCAGTACGTAGCTCTTCGATGGTGTTGACCACACCATCGTGTCGACCACCATCGAAAGGCCCAAGTACGTGACTCTTGCGGTATCGGGATCCATAGCAACCGATCACCTGATGCGGTTCCCCGGCAAGTTCGTCGATCAGTTGGTAGCGGATCAGCTGACCAACATTTCGCTGAGCTTCCTCGTCGACGATCTCGTCATCAGGAAGGGCGGCGTCGGAGGCAACATCGCCTACGCACTGGGCGTCCTCGGTGGATCACCGCTCCTCGTCGGTGCGGTCGGTCCTGACTTCGGCGAATATCGTTCGTGGCTTGAAGCGAACGGTGTCGACTGTGGCGGGGTGCGGGTGTCGGCTACCGCGCACACCGCGCGGTTCGTCTGCACCACCGACGAAGACATGGCGCAGATCGCGTCGTTCTATCCCGGTGCGATGAGCGAAGCTCGTGACATTTCGATCGCGGAGCTCGAGTCGAAGGATCCCATCGACCTGGTGCTGGTCGGCGCAAACGATCCGGATGCAATGCTGGCGCACACAGAGCAGTGCCGCACAGCGGGCATTCCGTTCGCGGCGGACCCGTCACAGCAGTTGGCGCGCCTCAGCGGGGAACAAGCGACGGCTCTGATCGAGGGCGCGGCCTACCTCTTCACCAACGAGTACGAGTGGGGACTTCTCCGGCAGAAGACCGGATTGTCCGAGGCCGAGATCGCGGCCAAGGTCGGCGTGCGAGTGACTACGCTCGGCAAGTCCGGTGTAGAGATCGTGACCGCTGACGGCACTAAGACCCACGTCGCAGTGGTACCGGAAACCAGCAAGGTGGATCCGACGGGCGTCGGCGACGGCTTCCGTGCGGGATTCCTCATTGCACACCTGGCCGGTGCGTCTGTCGAACGCGCTGCGCAGCTCGGCTCGTTGGTAGCTGTCCTGGTCCTGGAGACCACGGGCACCCAGGAATGGACCTTCGTTCGCGACGACGCTCTCAAGCGGCTCGGTGCGGCGTACGGAATGAGCGCTGCCGACGAGATCGGTGCATTGCTGCCCGTCTAGCCCTTTGGCATGAATGCGCCATCGCAACCGTCCAGCCGTTGCGATGGCGCATTCATGCCGATGGGATGGCTAGAGCGCGACCGGATATGAGGGCTCCGCGATGTTCGGAACGATGCGCTTCTCGACGAAAATTCCATGCCACACCATGAAGATGAGCACAGTCCACAGCCGACGACTGTGGTCGGACTTGCCGTCCCGGTGCTCGTTGAGCATCGCCGTGATGGCTGACTTGTTCAGAATATGATCGGTTTCGGACTCTTGGATCTGTTGGTGCGCCCAATCGAAGAGTTCTGTTCCGCGCAACCAGTGCCGCAGGGGAACCGGGAACCCGAGCTTGGCCCGGTGTAGGACGTGCCCCGGCACGATGCCCTCCAAAGCCTGACGCAGCGCGTACTTCGTCGTGTCCTTGGTGATCTTCTGCTCCAGCGGCAGCTTCTCGGCGACCTTGAACACCTCGGAGTCGAGGAACGGAACACGAAGTTCGAGTGAGTTGGCCATGGTGATCTTGTCGGCTTTGACAAGGATGTCTCCACGTAGCCACGTGAACAAATCAAGGTGCTGCATCCGAGCGACGGGATCCCAACCCACGGACTGTGCGTAGATGGGTGCCGTCACGTCGGTGTGGGTCCACTCCGGTCGGAAGTCGCGGAGTACGGCGCGGAGTTGGGCGTCGCCGAAGCTGCGTGCATTTCCGTAGTAACGGTCTTCGAGAGTCATCGAGCCTCGGTGGAGCAGGCTCTTGCCGCGTGTCCCGTCGGGGATTTTCTCGCTCAGTGCCCCTGCAGCGCGGCGCAGCCCCTTCGGTAGATAATCGAAAGGCTTCAGCGATAGTGGTTCCCGATAGATCGTGTAGCCACCGAAGAGTTCGTCGGCGCCCTCGCCGGACAAGACCACCTTGACGTGTTTGCGCGCTTCCTTGGCCACGAAGTACAGCGGCACCAACGCTGGGTCGGCGACAGGGTCGTCGAGGTACCAGACGATCTCAGGAATCGACGCCGCGAATTCTTCCGGCCCCACGACCTTGACCACGTGCCGAGCCCCGATTGCTGCAGCGGACTCAGCCGCCACGTCGACCTCGGAATAGCCTTCGCGCTCGAACCCCGTTGTAAACGTGATGAGGTTCGGATTGTGGCGTATCGCCAGTGCCGCGATGGCAGTCGAGTCGATTCCTCCGGAAAGGAACGAGCCGACTGTGACGTCGGCGCGCATGTGTTTGGCGACGGAATCTTCGAGCGCCTCGGCGATCTCCTGGTATCGGGCGGCCTCGGAACCGGGCGTGAACGGCTTCACCGCGAACTTCGGTGTGAAGTAGCGGGTGATCTTCGGCGCTGTGCCGGGGGAGAGGGTGGCGAAGCAGCCTGATTCGAGGCGACGGATTTCGGCGTGCAGAGTCTCGGGCTCGGGAACGTACTGCAGGACGGTGTAATGCTCTGTCGCGCGCGGATCGAGGTCCAACCCGATACCGACGAGATCGGCGAGCTCGAGCAGGCTCTTCTTCTCACTGCCGAATGCCGTGCCACCAGCGCCCGTGGCGACGAAGAGGGGCTTGATGCCGAACGGATCGCGAGCGATGAACATCTCTCGCGTCTCGGTATCCCAGATCGCGAAGGCGAACATGCCACGTAGACGGCGGACCGCTTCGGCGCCCCAGTAATGGAACGCAGCGACGATTGACTCGCCGTCGCCTTCCGTGAAAAATTCGGCACCGTGCTCGGCCGTCAGTTCGGCGCGCAGCTCGAGGTAGTTGTAGATCTCGCCGTTGAACGTCAACGCGTACCGGGTCGGGTTCTCGGCCGGGCCCCAGCGCAGAGGCTGGTGCGAATGGGCGATATCGATGATCGACAGCCGATTGAAGCCGTAGATTACGTCGTCGTCGTGCCATGTTCCCGGCTCGTCCGGACCGCGGTGCCGCATGCAGTGCATGGCCGAGGAGACGGCATCGACCCCCGCAGCATTCGTGCAGGCCGACGTCAGTACACCTAGTAGTCCACACACAGCGTCCACTACCTCGTTTCGCAATTGGGAAATGTTCGCCCGCCCGCGCCGGCCGCAATCTGTGCAGCACCCGGCGACACGGAAGTTACGAGTATGCCGCAGACACGGCCGACACCAGGTAACGACCCAACAGTAGTGTTTCGCCGGCTTTGGTCTACGCTGCGTAGTACTAGGGCATCCGCATGTGGAGGCCCTATTCTTCAGTGGTGAGCGATCAGGAAGGCGTGAACGTGGCGCAGAGTCGGATCCTTCGGCGAGCTGGGCTTGCAGCATTTCTCGGCGTAGCCGCGTTGCTGCTGTCGGGCTGTTCCATCGACAACGAGGTCCTGCGCTTCGGCTTTCCAGTGGGCATCACGCCCCAGGGCGAGTCGATCCGCGAGTTGTGGACGTGGTCGGTAATTGCAGCCTTGATCATGGGCATCATCGTGTGGGCTCTGATCTTCTGGGTGGTCATCTTCCACCGCAAGAAGAAGGACTCGCCCGAATTCCCGCGTCAGACGGCGTACAACGTGCCGTTGGAGCTCTTTTACACAGCGGTCCCGTTCGTCATCATCGCGGTGTTGTTCTACTTCACCGTCGTGGTGCAGAACTACGTCGACGAGAAACAGCCGAATCCTGACGTCACGGTCGACGTGACGGCCTTCCAGTGGAACTGGAAGTTCGGTTACCAGACAGTCGATCTGAAAGACGGCACCGTCAAGTACGACGGCACGGACGTCGAGGCGCAAGCAGCTGCCGAGGCCTCCGCCAATCCGCCCGAAGGTGAAGCTGAAGGTAGCGAGGACGGCGAGATCGTTCCTGGAGCCATTCACGGAGTGAGCCCGCAGGATCTGTCCTACCTGCACTATGACCAGATCGAGACCGTCGGTACCAGCAACGAGATTCCGGTTTTGGTTCTCCCAACGGGCAAGCGGATCGAATTCGTACTTGCATCCTCCGACGTCATCCACGGCTTCTGGGTTCCGGAGTTCCTGTTCAAGCGCGACGTGCTGCCGAACCCGAAGGAAAACCACTCGGACAACGTTTTCCAGATTTCCGAAATCGAGCGAGAAGGTGCGTTCGTCGGTCGCTGCACCGAAATGTGCGGCACGTTCCACGCGATGATGAACTTCGAGGTTCGTGCGGTGTCGCCGGACGATTTCGAGCAATACATCGAACTGCGCAAGCCTGCGTCGGACGGGGGCGAAGGTCTGACCAACGCCCAGGCGCTTCAAGCAATCGGGCAATCTCCGATCGCAACGAGCACAATCCCGTTCACCACTGACCGTGCGCAGAAGTCCGAAACCGTCGCCGAAGGCAACTGACCCAGGAAGAATGTTGAAATGAAAATCGAAGCCAAGATCTTCGAGATCCTGACTGTCTTCTTTCTTCTCGTCGGGATCGTGTACGCGCTCTTCACGGGCTTTTCTCGTACAGGCGTCGAGTGGGCAGGCGTCACGGCAATCGCGTTGTCAGTCGGCCTGACCCTCATCATCGGAACCTACTTCCGATTCGTGGCACGTCGGCTCGACACCCGCCCGGAGGACTTCGACGACGCCGAGATCAGTGACGGCGCAGGTGACCTCGGGTTCTTCAGTCCCGGTAGCTTCTGGCCAATTCTGTTGGCGGGGGCCGCGTCGGTCACAGCCCTCGGATTCGCCTTCTTCCTGTGGTGGCTCATTGCCTTCGGTGTTCTGCTGATTCTGTCGGCAGCCGCCGGGCTGGTCTTCGAGTATCACCTCGGACCTGAGAAACACTGACAGTCGGTCACAATCGGTGAAAGCGCCGATCATCCTTCGGGATGGTCGGCGCTTTGGTCGTTGACGGGTCTCGAACCCCGCGGGGTATGCCCCTGCTAGGTCCCTGATAGTCGGACCATGCTCGCCAGAGCCGCGTTTCGCTAGTTGTCAGTCTTTTCTCGCGTGCGTCCACCGGGTGATGCCGGGCCGTGCGCTGAGCAGCGTGTGCTCCGGCAAGGGGGCGGGACCCTAGGTTCGATGTGACCGTTGTTCCACGGTGTTCGCGGTGGGTGGACGAGATACCAACGCGGTTCGTGCAGAACCGCTGCAGCACCAGCGGCGGGTTCATCCGACAGTGCGAACGTCTTGCGGAGCTCCTTGACCAACCGCTCGGCGGCCATCGAACGCTCGACGATGGTCATCAGCGACAGGCGTGCGTGCTCGTCGATCATCGATGCGATCTTGATAAGTGGATGGTGAATGCGGACCTGGCCTTTTTTCTTCGACAGGCGGTGAACTTTCCTCTGTTCACCAGTACGCCCTTTTGATCGTGCCTCAGATGCGCCCAGTCGCGGCGAAACCCGAGTATCGGGTCTTCTTTCGGGCGTAGGAAGTGCCGCCCTGAGATCGGCGTCCGCATGTGGATCGGGCAAGCCCAGCTGCTGTGCAGGCCAGCCGCTTCGACGGCCTCATTGTGGTGATGAGCATGTCGACAGCGCGGCGTGTGTCAGCTGGGCTCAGTATTTCCCCTTCGCAACCTTCAGGGTGTGGATCCGCCAGTCCGACGGTGGGGACGACGGGGGAGGGGAGTGGTTTCGAAGTCCGTGCCTCACCGGCACAACCGACAAAAGAAGGGCGACACCAGTAGGTGTCGCCCTTCTTTTCGGAGGTACTTCTAGTGCTCGATGTCGCTTTCCTGGCGAGCGGGTGTGTGCTCGGCCGCGCCGTTGGCATGGCCGTTCGCGCCGTTGCCATTGGTGTGACCGTTACCGTTCGAGCCGTTGCCGTTCGAACCCTTGCCGTTCGAAACCTTGCCGTACAGCTCGGCTTGGTAGTTCTTCAACATCGTCAGCTGCTCGATCTCACCGTGGTGCAAAGCTTCTTCGAGCGCTTTGCTTTCTGAAACCGGGTCCGGACGGAAGATCGATCCGGAACCTGGCTTACCGGCAGAACCGAGCTTGCTCATCTTCTTCGGTACAGCAGCACCCTGGTACTCGAGCGGGATCGGGTGGCCGTGGTCGTCGACCGGTCCGAGGGGCTGATGAACCTCGACGTACTGGCCGTGCGGAAGGCGCTTGATGATGCCGGTCTCGATGCCATGATCGAGGACTGCACGGTCACTGCGCTGCAAGCCGATGCAGAACCGGTACGCAACAAAGTAGGCAATCGGAGGAAGAACCAGCATTCCGATTCGACCGATCCACGTCATCGCGTTCAGCGAAATATCGAACTTGTACGCGATGATGTCGTTCACGCACGAGAGTGTGAGAACGATGTAGAACGCCAACACCATTGCTCCGATCGCGGTACGAACCGGAACGTCGCGAGGGCGCTGCAGCAGATTGTGGTGCGCAGTGTCGCCCGTGAGGCGCTTCTCGATCCACGGGTAGGCGATCATCACGGTGAAGACCAGGCCCATGATCAGAGCAACGGCGAACACAGCAGGAATTGTGTACCGACTTGCGATGTAGATATCCCATGCCGGCCACAGTCGAGCCAGGCCGTCCGTCCACATCATGTAGAAGTCGGGCTGCGAACCGGCTGAGACCTGTGCAGGGTTGTACGGTCCAAGATTCCACACCGGGTTGATCTGGAACAGACCGCCCATGAGCGCGATGATGCCGAACGTGACAGCGAAGAAGGCACCGGACTTGACGGCGAACACCGGGAGGATTCGAACGCCGACAACGTTCGTTTCGGTGCGGCCGGGCCCGGGAAACTGCGTGTGCTTCTGGTACCAGATCAACGCGAGGTGAGCCGCAATCAACGCCAGAATGATTGCGGGCAGGAGCAGCACGTGGGCAACGTAGAGGCGCGGGATGATAATCGTGCCGGGGAAGTCTCCGTCGAAGATCAGCCAGTGCATCCAGGTGCCGACAATCGGAATACTCATGGTGATGCCGGAGAACGCGGCACGTAGGCCGGTGCCCGACAGCAGGTCATCGGGGAGCGAGTAGCCGAAGAAGCCTTCGAACATCGCCAAGATCAGCAGCA
Organism: Rhodococcus sp. G-MC3; assembly: GCF_030063335.1. Taxonomy (GTDB): domain Bacteria; phylum Actinomycetota; class Actinomycetes; order Mycobacteriales; family Mycobacteriaceae; genus Rhodococcoides. Next base: position 114,655 of record NZ_JASISW010000005.1, read on the forward strand.
AGCAACCAATGACCCAGTTCGCTTCACGCGGGCGACGGAACGCACCGGTGAAGAAGATGCGGAGCATGTGCACGATGATCGAGCACGCGAACATCAACGCTGCCCAGTGGTGAATCTGGCGCATGAAGAGTCCGCCGCGCACCTCGAACGAAATGTTGAGTGCAGTCTCGTAAGCACGAGACATGGACACTCCTCGGAGGGGCTCGTAGATGCCGTTGTACTCGACTTCGCTGAGCGAAGGGTCGAAGAACAGCGTCAGGAACACACCCGAGATCAGCAGAATGACGAAGCTGTACAGCGCGATCTCGCCCAGAAGGAAGGACCAGTGTGTCGGAAAGACCTTGTTGATCTGACGACGTAGGCCCGGTGCGAGGTGATATCGGCTGTCGACGCCGTTCGCCTGCTCGGCGGCAAGGTTCTGCAGTGAGGGACTCATGATCAGCTCTCCCTACCGGTGGGACGCTCCCAGAAGGCGGGTCCCAGGGCTTCGATGAAGTCAGCGCCGGCGACAAGGAATCCATCCTTGTCGACGGTGATCGGAAGTTGCGGCAATGCACGCGCCGCAGGTCCGAAGATCGGCTTTGCGTATTCCAGTGCGTTGAACTGCGACTGGTGGCATGGGCACAGGATGCGGTTGGTCTGCTGCTCGTACAGTGATGTCGGGCAACCCAGGTGCGTGCAAATTTTCGAGTAGGCGAAGTAATCGCCGTAGTTGAAGCTCTCTTGTCCCTTGCGCTTGATGACCTTGGCCGTGTCCTCGGTGCGGAGACGGATAAGCATCACAGCGTTGCGAATGCCGCGAAGCGATTCGAGAAGAGCGTGATCGTCGTCGCGGTCCGCCTCGCGGAAGGGAAAGACAGTTTCCATGGCTCCGGAGTCCATATCCTCGGGACGCACCAGAACGACATCGTGGGGACGCCCGGTGTCGCGCCGAAGGTAGATAGTCTCCCCAGGATAGCGCGGAGTCCAGCCGGACACCCAGAGCGGAGACTTGTCTCCTTCTGCCCATGGGTTCTTGATCAGTCCACCGAGCGGCATTATTGCCATGATTCCAAGTGCGCCGCCGCCGAAGAAGAGTGACCGCTTGATCACCTTGCGCCGAGCGATCGTCGACGTGTCGAAGGAGTCACCGAGCTCGGCGACCACTGTCCTGCGATCGATCTCGGAAGATCCGCCGTCGTGGCGGTCCTGGATCGAGACCTCTTCGGGAATGAACTTCTTGGTGAACTGAACAGCGCCGACACCGACACCGAGGATGGCGAGACCCATGGTCAGACCGATCAGCGGGGTGTACAGCGTGAATGCGCCGTAGTTCTCGTCGCCCCGGCCCGCGTACTGCCACGGCCAGAACAAGTAGACGGCAATGAACGCAACAGCTGCTACACCGGAGAGCCCAAACCAGAATGCGACGCTCCGCTCGGCCCGCTTCTCGGCGCGGGTGCCCTCGACTGCCCAACGGTCGCGCCGGTACGCAACGTTGACATGGTCGAGGTTGGTTCCGAGCTCGACGAGCTGTTCGCGCGTCATACCGGCGAGTTCCTCGTCGGTGTACTTCCTGTTCACGTCCACCCTGTCGATCTTCGAGCCGTCGACGTTCGAGCCTTCGACGTCCGAGCTGTCGCCCTGGCTACCGTCGGCGCGAGGAGAATCAGCGTCGCTCATGACCTTGCTCCGATCCACAGTGTTGCGCCGACAACGGCAGCGATTCCGACAACCCAGATTGCAATAGCTTCGGTGCCAGGTCCGAAGCCGCCGAGGCCCCAGCCACCGGGTGCATTCGTTTCCTGTGCGGACTTCACATACGAAATGATGTCGATCTTTTCTTCTTGCGTGAGCTGACGGTCCGAGAACTTCGGCATGTTCTGCGGGCCGGAGATCATGGCTGCGTAGATCTGCTGTTCGCTGGCAGGCCCTAGCGCCGGGGCGTACTTGCCGGAGGACAAGGCGCCGCCCTCGCCGGTGAAGTTGTGGCACGACGCGCAGTTCAAGCGGAACAGCTCACTGCCCCGGGCGATATCACCATCGGCGAGTGAGGACTGAGCAATATCGCCGTTGCTGTCACGGAGAACGGTGGGGCCACTACCGTTGGTCTGGATGTAGGCGCCCAGTGCGTCGACCTGCTTGTCGTCGAACTTCGGTGGTTTGCGCTCGATCTGAGCTTCGTTACGGACTGCGGGCATGCGGCCCGACGAGACCTGGAAGTAGACCGCCGCTTCACCGACTCCGATCAAGCTGGGTCCGCGGTCCTGGACGCCCTGCAAATTCACACCGTGGCAAGTGACGCAAGACGTGTCGTACAGCTGCTTACCCTCGCGGATGAGCGCGGCCGAATCCTGATCGGCCGTGGCTACCTGCGGGGTCGGTGTGAGGGCCGAAGCGAGGAAACCTGCGCTCAGTAGGCCCATCATGAGAACGAGTGCGCCGGTGACGCGGCGACGAGTCTTGCGCTTCCGCCGACTCTTGGCGGCAGAGACGGATTGGGATGCATCGAATCCGTTCGCGCTGTCGCCGGGTGCTGCTGGGGGAGATGAACTCATCTTCAATCCCTTGTCGTGTCGGGACGGACCGAACGTCGGGAGCTGATACCGAACGTCCGCTGCTGGTGGCGAGGTGAAAACACTTGATTTGCTTACGTGTACTAGCGAATGAAGTAGATGGTGGCGAACAATGCGATCCACACGATGTCGACGAAGTGCCAGTAATAGGACACGACAATCGCCGCCGTGGCCTGAGCGGGGGTGAACTTGCTGACCAGGGTTCGTGTGATCAGGAAGACGAAGGCGATCAGGCCGCCGATGACGTGGAGTCCGTGGAAACCGGTAGTGATGTAGAAGACCGACCCGTACACGCTCGACGACAAAGTCGTTCCCTCGTGCACCAGGTGGTAGTACTCATAGCCCTGACCGGCGACGAAGAACGCGCCCATGAACAGAGTGAGGATGTACCACCGTCGAAGTCCGAAGACGTCGCCACGCTCAGCAGCGAAGACGCCGAGCTGGCACGTGAACGACGACGCGATCAACACGGCGGTGACCGGAACTGCAAGACCGAGATTGAGCTCGGTCGGTTCCGGTGGCCAATTGCCGTCCGCCTGCGCCCTCGCAACGAAGTACATCGCGAACAATCCAGCAAAGAACATGAGTTCGCTCGACAGCCACACAATAGTGCCGACGCTGACCATGTTCGGACGGTTCAGCGAGTGCACACGTTGGGTGATTGCCGATCCTTGAGTCCCTACAGCGCTCGTCACAGAAAGAAGTATGACTGTTCGTAGTACAGAAGTCATACCCGGGTCCGATGTTGGCGCGTCGCAAGAGTGACCGCTGGTGGAGCGTTCCGTGAACACCCAGTTCAGAGGCTGCGGGTATGCCTGCCAGCACTGCCGTGGAAGGCTTGCCCGATGGCAACGAACGGCGGTGCATCATGGTTCCGGCGGCTGTTTCTCAGGTCGTCGCCGGAACGACTCGACCCCACTCGAACAGATTTGGTGATAGTGGCGGAGTCCTTCGACGACGCGGAATCCGCGTCTTCGGTGTTGGAGCGAGCAGGCTCCTCCGGAGGCTGGAAGTCCGGCGAGGAAACGGTGTTCAGGCACCACCTCGTTCTCCCGGCCGACACCGTCGAAGATGCAGTGTCGACGGCTGCGCAGGATGAATACGAACAAGTGCAGACGCCGTCTCCTCAGCCCCGAATTCCTGAGACCGGATACCGGATGGAGGTATCGAACGCGGTCTCGTTGACTCTGCAGAGGGTTCAAATCATCGACGCGCTGCACTGCTCACAGGAGAGGTCTCGGATGGCAGGTCTTGCGCAGCGTCGGGGCGGCACCGTATCGGGATGGGATGCCTTGCAACCTGAGTCCATCGCCGTCGATTCCGCTGACTAAGCTTTTCGGCGCACGTCACGGTCGGCATGTCGTCGAGGAAAGCGCGGGAAGAAGATGAACCGATCGAAGAGAACTGAACCGAGCAGGACTTGGAAGCAGATTCTCGGGGCCTTGACGTCGAACACCGATCTCTCCAGTGCCGACACGAGTTGGGCGATGGACGAGATCATGTCCGACAACGCGACGTCGGCCCAGATCGCAGCGTTCGGTGTGGCGCTCAAGATGAAAGGGCCCACTCCTTCCGAAGTTCTTGGGCTCGCGGATTCGATGCTCGCACACGCCACCCTCGTCGAATGCGACCGTGATGCCGTCGATGTGGTCGGAACCGGTGGCGACGGCGCCGACACCGTCAACATCTCCACGATGTCCGCGATTGTGGCTGCTGCGGCCGGGGCGCGGGTGGTCAAACACGGCAATCGCGCAGCCTCGTCGCAGAGCGGGACCACCGACGTGTTGGAAGCACTCGGGGTCAAGTTCGGTTTGGGACCTGAAGGTGTCGCCGCGACCATCCGTGACGTAGGAATCGGTTTCTGTTTTGCTCCGGTCTACCACCCGGCGCTTCGCTTTGCTGGGCCGCCGCGCAAGGAGATCGGTATTCCGACGGTCTTCAACGTGCTCGGGCCACTCACCAATCCCGGTAAGCCGAAAGCGGGCCTCATCGGCTGCGCGTTCCCAGCGCTCGTCCCCGTCGTAGCCCGTGTCTTCGCGGAGCGTGGGGGCAGTGCCCTTGTTGTCCGTGGCGACGACGGTTTGGATGAGATCACGCTGTCGTCGACGACGACCGCCTATGTCGTGTCGAAAGGTTCGGTGACCGAGACAAAGATCGATCCCCGGAATTTCGGGTTCGATTACGTGCCGATCGATGCGCTGAAGGGTGGTGATGCGGCCCGCAATGCGAAGGTTGCTCACGACGTCTTCGCCGGCAAAGGCGGTGCGGTTCGCAACGCTGTACTTCTGAACGCCGCTGCTGCGCTGACCGCGTTCGACGGAATTGCACACGGTATCGACGCAGCCGACCTCGATACGGCGTTGGCCGCCGGAATCGCGCGGGCCGCGGAAGCTATCGATTCCGGGGCAACGGCGTCGTTGCTCGCGCGGTGGGTGTCGAGGTCCAACGAACTGAACTGACGTTCTACTCGCCGATCGAGAAGCCGGCTTCGATATCGGAGCTGGAGTAGGACTGAAACGCAATGTGAGTCGCCGTGTTCAGAACTCCGTCGATTTTGTTGATGCGTTGAGTGACTACATCTGCGATCTGCTGGTGATCGCGAACCTTGACGATCGCGATCAGATCCACATCGCCGGCGCACGAATACACCTCGGTGACTCCTTCGACATCGGCCACGGACCGAGCAGTCTCCGGGATGGCGTGTGCCTGGGCATCGATCATGACGATGGCGTTGATCATGTGGCTCCTTAACAACCAGGGGGAACACGTGCAATGCGAACGTGAGCAGATCCGAGTTTAGAGGGCGGCCCGCTGCGGAAATTCGGACGCGTATCTTTCTGTGCGATGCACCGCTCTGGCGGCTCCGCACCACTGCTTCCAAGCACCGGCGCCGTGAATGGGCTGGGCGTATCCGTGGGATGTTCTGACTATTCTGACGCCATCGGAGTCCAGCCACCGTGTAATGAGACCCGCCTCCTCCGGCGGGGCGCCGCGTAAGGGAGTGTCGTCGGCGATCACGGTTTCTGCTCCGGCGACGATGGCCTCGACGATCGGCATGGGGTGCACGTGCCTCGCAGTCGTCGCTGCGGCCGCCAGCCGGCCGTATCGGACGACGATCAGCTCCCAGCCACCCTCCGTCGTTCTTCGCGCAACGACGAGTTCGGCGATGGACGCCACAGCAGAGAGTCGGTGCATGCGTCGCAGCACATCGGCGAGGGTGGCAAGTCTGTCTCTCAAGCGCGCCGCCGATTCGAACAGTTCCGACTCGGCCAGCGCGGTGATGCTTCTCCTCATCGATTCGAGTAGCGACTCGTCGGTGCCGTTGGCGAGCGCCAGGAAACGCTCCGTAGCGGCGAGATAGTGCTCTACGGTGACCGTCCCCGCGCCGGCGGCAGCACAACCTCCCACGGCCGACGGCGGGCAGTCCTGGCCGTGGGTGCCGGACCGGGGGATACGACGAGTGCAGGTCCTGATCTCGGCGAACGCCGAGATGAGGGAGGCCGCGTCGGCCGCGTCGCTGCGGACGGTAAACGGGCCGATCGAGTCGGGAGCCGGAGTGCGCACCACGGACAACCGTGGAAACGCCTCCGCGGTAGCGACGATCCACCACCCCTTCTTCGGGAATTTGGACCGCCGGTTGTACGGCGGAATGTGAGCGCACAGCAATCGAAGCTCGCGTACCCCCGCCTCGAGTGCGTGCGAGCACTCGACGTGGTCAACGGCCACGGCAAGAGACACCATCTCCTTCATCCGGCCACGAGTTTCCGAGCCGGTGAAGTAATTGCGGACACGTCTCTGAATGTTGTTCGAGGTTCCTACATAAAGGACCTCGCCGCCCGGGCCCTTGAAGAGGTAGACGCCGGGAGTGCGGGGAAGCCCCGAGGCCAACGAGCGCTTGGCTCGTTGGCCGGCCGAGACGTTGGGGAGATAGTCCACGAGTTCTGCGTAGCTGTGCACACCCTGGTTTCCGACGCGCTCGATGAGGGCATGCAGTACCTCGACTGTTGCTCGTGCGTCGTCGAGCGCTCGGTGGGTTGGGCGGGTGCTCACCTGGAAGAGCGAGGCCAGCGAGGACAACTTGACCGAGGGGGCCTCGTCGCGGGTGAGAACGCGCCGGGCCAACTTGACCGTGCACAGCACCTGAAATTTGGGCCAAGCGATGTCGAGTCGACTGGCGGCTGCCCGGAGAAAGCCCGTGTCGAACCCGGCGTTGTGAGCGACGAGTACGCAACCGTGTGCGAACTCCAGAAAGCTCGGCAGTACCCGCTCGATCCTGGGCGCGCCGATCAACATTGCGGTGGTGATACCGGTCAGCTCCACGATGTACTGCGGAATGGACCGGCCAGGGTCGACCAATGTGGCGAACTCGCCGATGACCTGCCCGCCCCTCACCTTTACCGCACCGATTTCAGTGATGGATTCGGTGTCGGCACTGCCCCCGGTCGTTTCCAGGTCGACGACCACGAACGTCGTTCCGTGCAGTGGGGTGTCGAGTTCGTCGAAGCTCAGCTGGATGGGGAGGCTCACAATCAGGACGCTAGCTCCGGCCACCGACAGATCTCGATCACCGAACCGTCGAAACGAAACGTGTCGGTGTGGGTGGCTAGGTTCGCGGTTGAACGTGGAAAACCCGTCTTACACATGAAAGAGATGAGGATCACATGATCGTCGACTGCGGTGATTGCAAGGTTCGCGATATCGCGTGCGCCGACTGTGTTGTCACGGTGCTTCTCGGAGCTCCCAGCATGCCTTCCGCGGAGGGTGTGCGGGTCGGCTCGTGGGCCCCGAAACTCGACATTGACCAGGAGGAATTGGGTGCAATCGACATTCTTGCCGCAGGCGGACTCGTGCCCCGGTTGCGTCTCGTGGTCGATGCGAAGGACACCGTCGAGCGCGAGTCGTTATCGAGTCGTGACACAGAGACAGATCAGCGCGCGGTGTAGGGCAAGGAGCGAGGATTTGGGCAACTCGGCGAGTTGGGGTCGACACAGGGGCATGCCATTTCGTAACCTTCCTGAGACCTTGCGGAGTCTCGCCAGTCCACACAGAGGAGTGGCGTCGCAAGTCACCGCCTAATCGGGTAACTCGCGAGAGTGCCCGTACCGGGAACCCGATTTTTACTGGGGTGAATCCTGCCGAGTTGCTCACAGCGACGAAGCGGGTAGGGCTGATCTTCCCAGCCCGAACCCGTCAGCTAACTCGGTCGGCGGATGATAGGAAGAAACGGAGCAACACCTTTCGTGGCGTCACATACTTCAACCCGTACATTGCGTCGAGTACTCGTAGCCGGTGCGATCACAGCCGGCGCGGTAATCCTGCCCGCTGCCCCCGCAATGGCGGCTCCCATCACCATTCCCGGCGTCGGAACTTTCGAGATCCCCGAGATACCGGGTCTGCCGCCGATGCCGGCCCAGATCCCAGGACTTCCGGGCGGGCCCGCTCCGGTTGCGCCCCAGGTGACTCCGGCCGCAAAGGCTGTTCAGGCTGCCGAGTCCAAGATCGGTTCGCCGTATGTGTACGGCGCGTCTGGCCCCGATTCATTCGATTGCTCCGGTCTGGTCCAGTGGGCCTACAAGCAGGCGGGCGTCAGCCTTCCTCGCACGAGCTATGACCAGGCTGCCGCGGGTACATCTATCGCCGAGTCTGATCTCCAGCCCGGCGACGTCGTCTCGTTCTACGGTGGTTCACACTCCGGGATCTACGCAGGTAACGGCAATGTCATCCACGCTTCGACTTCGGGCGTACCCGTCAAGGTTGCCCCCGTGGCGTCGATGCCCTTCGACGGAGCTCGTCGATACTGATTTGTCATGATCGAGTCGAACGCAGCACCGGTCCGCGGCCAGTCGTGGCGCGACCGGTGCTGTTGTCGTTCCGAGAACAGCCGGACGCTCACCCGCGCGGTCGGTGTCGGCTGAGTAGACACCTCCGACGCCGTTCCGTAACCTGGCCGAGGCCCTGAGTCTGTCGATTCGAACGCAAAGTTTGAAAAAGACCGATATTTGGACTTCGTTTCCGCCCACGGCAGCCTACTCCTGGGTAGGGTTTGTTATCCGATAGTTACCGACGCCGGCCAGTGTCGGTGGACCACAGCAAGAACGGAGAGTCACCTTCTCGTGGCGACACCTACCGTCAAACGCGTCACACGCTCCAAGCGAAACCTTCTCGCCGCCGCAGCCTGCGCGGTATGTCTACTGGTATCCCCGGCCACCGTGGCCAATGCTCAACCTGCTGCCGAACCGCACGCGAAGCCGACTCTCGAAGACCTCTCGCGGGAGTCGGAACAGACTAACGAGGCACTGCACAACGCTCAGATCGACTTCGATGCGAAGACGGCCGCGCAGCACGACGCCGAAGCCTTGGTCTCCTCACACCAGGACGCTCTCGCGCGGGCTCAAGCGGCGCTCGCGCAGCTGAAGCCGTCCATGGACAAGGTTGCCAACGTCAACTATCAAGGCGGCCGCACCAACCGATTGTTTGCTGTGATGGTCAGCGATTCCCCCCAGCAATTGCTCGACCAGATGTCGGCTCTCGACATCATCTCCGCCGACACTGCACGCCAGGTCGAGTTGTTCAAACAGTCCACTGCAGATGCCGCGGCGGCCGAGGAAGCATCGCGAACTGCCGCAGACACCGCAAGAGCTGCGGCGGATCAAGCCAAAGTGATCAGCGACGACCTCCAGGCCAAACAGAGTGATCTGCAGGGGCAGATGGCAGAGGTGATCGCCAGCTTCAATGCGTTGTCCAGCAACGAGCAAGCCGACCTTGCCGGCTCCCCGCTGCCCCCGGGATTCGACCTCACCAAGATTCTGTCCAACCTCATACCTGGGTCCAGCTCCGGTGCACTCCAGGCAGGGCTGACTCAGATCGGAAAGCCCTACGTGTGGGGTGCAACAGGTCCCGATGGATTCGATTGCTCGGGTCTGGTCGTGTGGGCGTACAAGCAAGTCGGTAAGACTCTGCCCAGGTCCAGTCAGGCGCAGGCAGCCGGTGGCACTCCGATCGACCAGAAGGATCTTCAACCCGGAGACGTCGTGCTGTTCTACCCGGACGCCTCACACGTCGGTCTGTATGCAGGTAACGGAAATGTGCTGCACGCATCCACCTTCGGAGTCCCGGTGAAGGTTCAGTCGATGGCATCGTTCCCGTTCTACGGCGCTCGTCGCTACTGATCGGACGTGACAGCCCGACCGATGAATGCGGCTCGCTCACTACCGGCAATGTTGGTGGCGGCGGTGCTCGTGTGTGCGGCATGCGGGTCCAGTCCGATCGATGCCCCTGTAACACCGGCCACTTCGGCGGAAAATCCCTATGAAGAGCAGCGAACTGACGCTGTCGAGGACCTTTTGCAGCGGTGGTCCGATGCGGTTCGATCCGGCGACGGGGACGAACTCACCGACGTGCTCGACCGGTCGGCCACTCCGGAGTTCTTCCAGTCCGAGTTACGGCGGTCCGAGTCTCTGGCAGCAGTTCCCCTCGACGACTGGGGATACGAACTCGTCGACGAGCCCGAGACCCCGGTTCCGCCCGCCCTTGCGGCTTCGCTCGACGCTGCCGACGTCTGGGCACCCTCTGTCGTGCTCAGGTACGCCGTATCGGGCCCCGACCGTGAACCGACTCGTCGGCCCGTGTCGTTGCTTCTCGCCAAGCGCGACGAACACTGGCGCATCGTCTCCGACGCCGAGATACCTGGCATAGATCGTCGAACATGGCGGGGCCCGTGGGATTTCGGGCCAGTGACCTCGACGTCGGTGACAACTTCCGGCGGAAACTCGACGATAGTCGGGCACCCTGACCAGGCCGCGTTGATCGATCGGATCGTCACAGAGTTGCCTGCCGCAGTCGATGCCGTGACGGATTTCTACGGCAACGACTGGCCGCGACGAGCTCTGATCTTCACATCAGGATCGACGGAAGAATTCGGCGCATCAGCCGGAGACACATCAGCACGCCTGGGCGTGGCTGCAGTGACGGTCTCTGACGCCGTTGCAGCAGATCGCCCTGTCACCGGTCAACGCGTCGTGTTCGGTCCCGAAGCTCCTGGACGGCTGACCGAGTTCACGACTCGTTCGGTGCTTCGTCACGAGCTGACTCACGTAGCAGCCCGTGCCGATACCGTCGACGGTTCGCCCACCTGGGTGCTGGAGGGGTTCGCCGACTATGCGGGATACCGCGGTTCGGGCGTCGACTTCGGTCGCCTTGCTCCGACATTGAGCCGTGTCGTCGCGTCGGGCGGTCCGCCCACCGTGCTGCCCGAGGACTCGGACTTTGCGGCGGGCGGTTCGCGGTCGACGCTCGCCTACGAGTCGGCCTGGTCGGTCTGTGCGTATGTGGCCGACCGATATGGCGAACCGGCGTTGCGTGCCTTGTACCGTGCACTCGCAACTGGCCCCAAGACTGCGTCCGACATCGACGGTGCACTGACGGCCGTCGTCGGTGCGACCTCGGCTGAATTCCTACGCGGATGGGGGTCGTGGGTGCAGGGTCGCTCTCGCTGACCTACGGTGGTCGAATGCATCGGACGCTGCTGGTGACCAATGATTTTCCCCCACGACCCGGCGGAATTCAGTCATACCTCCACAGCCTCGCCACACGATTTCCAGCCGACGAACTGGTGGTGTACGCGCCGAAATGGCGGGGCGACAGTCACGTCAAGTTCGATTCGAAGCAATCCTTCGAGGTGGTCCGCCATCCGACCACCTTGATGCTGCCGACGCCGTTCGTCGCGCGTCGCGCGTCGCAACTCGTGAAATCGCACTCGTGTGACAGTGCGTGGTTCGGTGCGGCAGCACCGCTTGCTGTAATGGCACCGGTCCTCCGTCGTGCAGGAGCCGAAACCATCGTGGCCAGCACCCACGGCCACGAGGTCGGCTGGTCGATGGTTCCTGGCGGACGAGGAACCCTGCGGGTGATCGGAAATTCGGTCGACACGGTGACATATGTCAGCAAGTACACACGCGGACGCTTCGCTGCGGCGTTCGGCCCCCGCGCCGCCCTCGAACACGTTCCACCAGGGGTGGATACCGATCTCTTCAAGCCCGACGGCGCGGCGCGCGAACAACTGCGCGCCCGATACGGGCTGGGGGATCGGCCGACAGTTCTGTGCCTTTCACGACTCGTGCCTCGAAAGGGCCAGGACAATCTGATTCGATCGATCTCTGCGATACGTGCGCGCGTCGACGGTGCCGTACTGGTCCTCGTCGGTGGCGGGCCGTACGAGGGCACGTTACGTGAACTCGTAAGCCGACACGGTGTCGAGGACCACGTGATCTTCACCGGCACAGTCCCTTCCGCCGAACTGGCTGCCCACCACACGATCGCAGACGTATTCGCCATGCCCAGCCGGACCCGCGGCGGCGGCCTCGACGTCGAGGGTTTGGGGATCGTCTACCTGGAGGCGTCCGCGTGTGGCGTGCCGGTAGTGGCGGGCAAGTCCGGGGGAGCGCCCGAAACCGTGCAGGAGGGCAGAACCGGACTTGTGGTCGACGGCCGTGAAATCGACGAGATAACCGACGCAGTGGTGCAGATTCTGTCGGACCGCGCGCTGGCGAAGTCGATGGGTGCGGCAGGTCGCCGATTCGTCGAGAAAAGCTGGCGCTGGGACGTCCTCGCGCAGAAGCTGCGCGGACTACTGTGAAGTTCCTGCAGTCGCTCGAGTGCGCGTAGCGGACGAGGGTCTGCTACGCGCACACCGAATTACGTGGTGTAGATCTCTTCGATTTCGTCCGCGTAGGACTTCGTGATGACGTTGCGTTTGAGTTTCATCGTCGGAGTCATCTCGCCCGATTCTTCGCTGAAATCCTTCGGGAGAATTCGGTACTTCTTGATTCCTTCCGCGTGCGATACCGACTTGTTGGCTTCAGCCACCGCGGCATCGATCTCGGCGATCAAGTCAGCGTCCCCGGCAAGGTCTGCGGAGGTGGCGTTGGCGGACTTGCCATGCGAGGTCTTCCACCCGGAGATCGCATCCTCATCCAGGGTTATCAACGCCGCGATGAAGGGCTTTTGGTCGCCGACGACGATCGCCTGACTGACGAGACTATGTGCCCGCAGCAAATCCTCCAGGCCTGCGGGCGAGACGTTCTTCCCGCCTGCCGTGACGATCAGTTCCTTTTTGCGTCCAGTGATGGTGATGTAACCGTCCTCATCGAGGGAACCGAGGTCTCCGGTTCTGAACCATCCATCGTCGAGTGATTCTGCCGAGGCGTCGTCATTTCGCCAGTATCCGGAGAAAACCACCGGCCCCCGTAATTGAATCTCGTCGTCTTCGGCGATTCTTACCGTGTTTCCCGGAAGCGGTCGGCCGACGCTGCCCACGCGCTGGTGTCCAATCGTGTTGACGGCGAACGCGGCGCTCGTCTCGGTCAGGCCGTAACCCTCGTAGATGGGGACACCGATTCCGCGATAGAAGTGCCCGAGGCGCGCGCCGAGAGGTGCGCCGCCCGAGATTGCGAGTTGGCACCGACCACCAAGGGCGCCACGCAGTTTCGCGTATACGAGCTTGTCGAAGACAGCATGCTTGATGCGGAGCACCAGGCCTGCCCCGTCGTCCTGTGCTTCGCTCCATGCCACTGCGGTGTCTGCCGCTGCATCGAAGATCTTGCCTTTTCCGTCCGCGTGCGCTTTCTGCTTGGCTGTGTTGTAAATTTTTTCGAACACTCGCGGCACCGACAGGACGAAGTCCGGCTGGAATGTCCCGAACGTGGGTACCAGCTTCGGAATGTCATGGGTATGTCCGATGGTGGTACCAGCGTCGAACGCCGCGATGGTCACCGCGCGTGCAAGTACGTGAGCCAGCGGTAGGAACATCAGAGTTCGACTGCGATCGTTGAGCAGCGACTTCAAGGTCGTCTCACGAATGCCGCGCGATTCGGCGAGAAGGTTCGCGTGAGTGAGCTGGACGCCTTTCGGACGCCCGGTCGTTCCCGATGTGTAGATCAGAGTTGCGGGGTCCTGCGACCGAAGCGCCGAAACCCTTTCGTGGACAACGTCATCGTCGACCATTTGCCCCAGTGCGGTCAGGGTCTCGACGGCACCGGAATCGGCGGTGTCGCCCTCTATTCGGAATGTCTGGCGAATGGACTTCGCAGCCGCCACGACATCCGCGGTATCGCGAACGTGCTGCTCGGTCTCGAGCACGAGAAGGACGGGCTCGGCGTCGGAGAGAATCCACTCGACCTGGCCTGCCGACGACGTCTCGTAGATGGGAACGGTGACGCCGCCCGACGCCCAGATCGCGTAGTCGAGAACCGTCCACTCGTACCGCGTGGACGACATCAGTGCAACGCGGTCTCCCTGCGCGAGCCCTGCGGCGATGAAGCCCTTCGCGACCCGGGAGACTTCGTCGGCGAATGTTGTGGCGGAGACATCGGACCAGCCGCCGTCCACCTCGCGGCGGAAAGCGACCGAATTCGGCTCGTTTTCGGCTCGCGCAAACACCGCGTCTACGGCCGAGTCGCCTTCCTCGACGGTGAATCGAATGGGCGAAGTGAACTCACGCAACGTGACCTCCAAGAAGCGAAAAGGTTAGCTCTACTCACGAGTAGCCGGATTCGTTTTACTGTAGACCCGACACGATCCACCGATCGACCGCCTCGTGTACGCGTGTGACCGGCGATGTGTGAAGCTCATCGGATGAGCAGTATCCAGGTTGCCGATCAAACGTTCGTCGCTGCTGCAGCAGAGACGGTCGCCGAGACGATCGGCGCGCCGAACAGGTGGCGACTGTGGTGGCCCGATTTGTCCCTCGACGTGACCGACGACCGCGCGGACAGGGGAATCAGGTGGAGAGTCGGGGGCGCCCTGACCGGAACTATGGAAGTCTGGCTGGAGCCGATGCCGGTTCTACACGGCGTCATCCTCCATTATTTTCTTCATGCCGAACCCGCCGCGGGAACCACGTCCGACCTGCTGGAAGAAATTCGTCGACGTCGGGCGGCGGGGAAAGCGATGGCATTCGAGGTGAAACGTCGCTTGGAGGCAGGACGTGCGGCAGGGGAGCGCCCAGTACACGCGGACCTCTGACAGCGGAGCTGGGAGTGGCGTGACGATTCCGAGAAGAGATGCGGAGCCGTTGTGCCGCCACCGAGGATCGTGTGTGATGAACACCAAGCCCTAAGGGCATGCAGTGTCGATACCGATATCGGACACTGTCGAAGGACTACAGAGGCTCGAGAAGCCACAGAAGGGATATCGAGGAACAGCATGGCCGAGAAGACTCAGAGGTCGATCACAGTCGAGGCTCCGCCCGAGCAAGTCATGGACGTGATTGCCGATTTCGGCGCGTACCCGTCCTGGGTTTCGGCTGCGAAGTCCGTGGATGTATTGGCGACGGGTGCAAGCGGCCGCGCCGACCGGGTCAAGTTCGTACTCGATGCCGGGATGGTGAAGGACACCTACGAACTGACTTACCAGTGGGCCGAGGACGGAATGGCTGTCTCCTGGAAACTGGTATCCGGTGAAATGCAGAAGTCGCAGGCCGGCTCCTACACGCTGAAGGACACCGCTGAGGGCAACACCGAGGTCACCTACGAACTGACGGTCGATCTCAATATCCCGATGATCGGGTTGTTCAAGCGCAAGGCAGAGAAGGTCATCACCGATACCGCGCTCAAGGAACTGAAGAAGCGGGTCGAAGGCTGAGCGAGGTCGGCTCCGAAACCCGTACCGCCGTCCGGCTGTTCGTCGGCAAAGGCGGTGTGGGTAAAACCACCCTGGCTGCGAAGGCCGCGCTCGATCTTGCGGAGACCGGCAAACGTGCTTTGGTCGTGTCCCTCGATCAAGCGCATTCGCTCGCCGATGTCTTTGCAGTAGCCGCACGGCCTGGCACTCGCGACGAGATATTTGCGGTGCAGCCGGGACTTGACGTACTGGAGCTCGATACACTCCGGTTGGTCGAATCCCAGTACACGACGTTGACTGCGCTTCTGTCGATGTCCGGTACGGGCCACGAGCACGGTGTGCGGTTCGGCGCCGTCGCTCCGGAAGAGATCATCGGTGCGCCCGGTGTGCAGGAGCTTCTAGGACTGCACCAGATCACCCAAATGATCGACGAAAATGCTTGGGACACAATATTCGTCGACCTTCCTTCGACTGCAGAGGCTCTCCGCACACTGCAGCTACCGGAGCTGGTGTGCGGTTACCTCGAGCGTTTGTGGCCGCAGCATGATCGTATCGTTGCCGGTACCGGAAGCGACCCGCGCTTGACGGTGGTTGTCGCGATGATCGAACGCATCGTGGCGGATGCGGAGGCCGTCCGAACCCTTCTTTTCGATCACAGCAGGACGACGGCAACAGTAGTGCTCACTCCGGAACGCATGGTCGTGGCCGAGGCTCGCCGGACGATGTCCGCCGCGGCTCTCATGGGTCTGCCCATCGATACCGTGATCGTGAACAAGGTTCTCCCCAAGCTGAATTCGTCGTCCGTGGGTCTGGTCGGCGTGCATCCGGCCGTGTTCTGGTTCGAGGCATGGCGTTCAGCGCAGCAAGCTGTGCTCGATGAGATCGTGGTCCTGGCCCACGGCCGCACGTTGGTGGTGGTCGATCGTGCCCAGATCGACCCGGTAGGGTTGGCGTCTCTCGGCGTGTTCGATGCTCGGATCGGTTCCGCGGATACGCAGAGTCGATCCGGGGAATCGAAGATCGATCGCGAATTCGGCGAGACCCACAAGCGCAGTGCGGGCAAACCCGTGGTTGCACACGAATCGGGTTCGGGGTTGGAGTCGATCTACACCATGACGATGCTGTTGCCGCTGGTCGATGCGTCGACACTCGAGCTCGGACGAGTCGAGGACGACGTGATAATCGGGGCCGACGGCCACCGGCGGCGGGTACGGCTGGCCTCGGTGCTACGTCGATGCGAAGTGATCGGCGCCGAATTCGACGCGGGTCGACTGGTTGTTCGTTTTCAGCCCGACCCGTCGGTGTGGCCCGTATGAGAGGCGAGCAGTAGGTGAGTACCGAGCATTCCGACGTCGCGGCCGAGCTGTGGGCGCTTGCTCAGACAGTTCTCACCCGGCTCGAACCGGTGCTGAGGCAGGCGATGGAGGATCAGCGCGAACGCCCACGTCAGGGGTGCAGCTGGTGCCCGGTATGTGCACTGGCCGCGTTGATTCGCGGTGAGCAACACGACCTGCTGGCGCTGCTCGCGACCGAGGGTGCCTCGGTTGTCGCCCTCCTTCGACAGTTGATCGTCGATCACTCACCTTCGACACCCTCGGAGGGCGCGCACGCTTCGACCCCGACCTCCCCGGGGAGTGATGCGCCTCACGGCGAGGATCGAGATATTCCGCACGACACTGATGAGTCGGTCGTGAGACGAACGGGATTCGTACCGATTACCGTTACCGTGAAGGACACGGCGTCGCCTCGTCCGACGGACAACGACAGCTGACAGTTCCGATCCGGGAAAGATCGGTTGTAGGAATGTGCGCGCCGTTGGGGGCGGCTCGAGGAAGGTCGGACAATGAAGCGGCACCGAGAATCCCTCACCATCGGAATCGACGTCGGTGGGACCAGCCTTCGTGCATCGGTCGTCGACGCTCGTGGTCAGGTGATCGATTCAACCCAGTCTCCGACTCCGCATTCGGCAAAGGCGCTGGAACACGGCCTCGACCGCGCCGTGCAAGAACTCGCGAAACGGCATTCCGTTGCCGCTGTCGGACTCGCGCTGGCGGGATTCATCAACTCGGACCGGACTGCTCTTCGATTCGCACCCCACCTCCCGTGGGTCGACACGCCGGTGGCCAGGCAAATGAGCGATCGAATCGGACTGCCGGTGCTGCTGGAACATGATGCCAACGCCGCGGCGTGGGCCGAGTACCGCTTCGGCGCGGCGGCGGATGGACGAAACGTTGTCATGGTCGCTATCGGCACAGGCATCGGCGCAGCCCTGTTGCTGGACGGTCACATCTACCGTGGAAGCTACGGAGTGGCGCCGGAACTGGGTCACATTCAGGTGGTGCCGGACGGACGGGTGTGTCCTTGCGGAAAGCGCGGATGTTGGGAGCGCTACTGCAGCGGAACGGCTCTCGTGGACACCGCGGTCGAACTTCTCGCAGCAGACGACGGCTCGTCGACCATTCTCGCGCGTGAGGTGTTCCTGGATCCAGGTTCGCTGACCGGTCGCCGGATCGCGTCCGCAGCGCAGGACGGTGACGAAATTGGGCTCCGAACAATGGAGGAGTTCGCTCGTTGGCTCGGTGTTGGATTGGCGATGGTGAGCGACGTATACGACCCGGACCTGATCGTCATTGCCGGCGGTGTCGCGACGTCGTCCAGTCAATTCCTGAATCAGGCACGCGAGCATTACTCGCGTTTGGTCACAGGTGCCGGTCATCGACCGCTGGCGCGAATCAGGAGTACGCAACTCGGTGAGGCAGCCGGAATGATCGGAGCTGCCGACCTTGCGCGGACGGAGTTTCTCACCCGAGCGCGATGACCCTCTGCTCGGCCCAGTGTGTGAGGTGCGTCGCGGCTGACGCGTTGCTGTGGCTGGCGTCATAAACGGTAGGTACAGTCACTGCTGGACCAAATAGTTGGAATCACCAGCAGTACGAGAATCTTTCATCAGGAAGGACGCCATGTGGTACTGGCTGTTCAAATTCGTGATCGTCGGTCCGATTCTGGTGGTCTTGGGTAGGCCCACCGTCGAAGGCGCGGAAAACATTCCGGCGCGAGGGCCGGTGATCTTGGCCAGCAATCATCAGGCTGTTCTCGACTCGTTCTACCTGCCGTTGAAAGTGCAGCGTCGTATCACCTTCCTCGCCAAGAGCGAATACTTCACTGGTAGTGGCCTCAAGGGCGCGTTTCAGAAGTGGTTCTTCACCGCTGTCGGTCAGGTTCCGATCGACAGGACCGGTGCGGACGCAGCGCAGGACGCACTGAACGCAGGAGCGAGGGTCATCAGCAAGGGCAAGCTCCTCGGAATCTATCCCGAGGGCACTCGATCGCCGGACGGCCGGTTGTACAAGGGCAAGACCGGAATGGCGCGGTTGGCGTTGCAGACGGGTGTCCAGGTCGTGCCAGTCGCCATGATCGGCACCGACAAGATGAATCCGATCGGATCCAAGATGTGGCGACCTGCCAAGATCGCCATCAAGATTGGAAAGCCGATCGATTTTTCGCGTTTCGAAGGCATGGCAGGCAACCGATTCGTCGAGCGCGCTGTCACCGACGAGGTGATGTACGACCTTATGTTGCTGTCAGGTCAGGAGTACGTGGACGTGTACGCGGCCTCGATGAAGGACCAGGTGCGTCCCTCGTCTGCGGATGCAGAAACTGCCGCTGCCGCTGAACGCGTTCCCGCCACCAAAGCCAGCTGACGCGAACCCAGCACGGACTCAGCGCGCTCTGAGCTGCCTCGGGGTGGGCGAGGCGGCTCCACGATCTGCAGTTCGGACCCGGTTGTTCGGACCCGGAAGTTCGAACTCGGTAGTTCGAGAGTGACGATCACGACGAGGCTGGTGTCGCCATCGAGTGCGCAGTGGTCCGCCCGGTGATACAGGTGACTATGACCAGAGCGGCGATACCCCACCAGACGTAGGTCGAGGCTACGACTTGATCCCACACCGGCCATCCGAGTCCCGAGTAGCGCCCGACTGCCAGGCGCCAGTGCGGGGCGAAGTGCATCACCAGCGCTCCGACGCCCACGAATACAAGTACGGGGATGTTTCGCCGTCGATACGCGAGAGTCCCGAGCGAGACCAAGAACGGCACTGCCCACACCCAGTGGTGTGACCACGAGACAGGCGAGATCAGGAGTCCGAGAGTGGCGTTCACTCCGAGCGCCAGCGCGATGTGATCGGACGCAAACGCTTTCCTCATCGCGATCACAGCCACGGCCAACACGCAGCACGATGCTGCAATCCACAGCACGGATCGGGTCGAGTCTGCCAGTCCGAATCGAGCCAGCACGCCGGTGATGCTCTGATTCGCCGGGTAGGCGGGTGTGCCGATCCGGTCGGAGTCGAGCAGGGTGTCGGTCCAGTAGGTGACGCTGTCGGAAAATGTGAAGACAAAGCCGAGGAGGGTGAACACGGCAAAGCTGATGCCGGTCATTACTGCCGCCCGAAAGTCTTTGCGCAGCAAAAAGAAAAGCACGAAAACGGCGGGCGTCAATTTGACGGCGGCAACGAAACCGATCAGAACCCCGCGCGGCCACGGTGTCTTGCGGGGAAGGCAGTCGGCTGCGACAAACGCCATGAGCACGATATTGATCTGGCCATAGTCGAGAGTCGAGAAGACAGGTTCGAGAATCATCGAGGCCGCGAACACTGCGCCGGCCGCCCACAGCATCAGGGTTTTCGGAGCGTAGCCGAGCGATCGCAGCGTCAGCACGATCGTCGCGAAGAGCAGGACCAGCGAAAGCGTGGTTACGACGATGCCTGCCCAATACAAGGAGAATACCGACAGCGGGCTGAACAGCACGGCAGCGATCGGGGGATACGTGAACGGCAGTGAGTTCCCGAGCTGAGTCGGTGGCATGCCGCCGTAGAGCGGCGAACCGGAGGCGAACACCCCACCGCCGATTCGGTAGACGTCGAGGTCGATGCGGTAATAATCCCCGAGCACACGCAGACCCGGCAATCCGACGATGTTGTACGCGATGCCCAGCAGTGCTCCTACGGCGATCGCTGCGTATGCGATCACAGCCACCGGCGGCAGGACGCTGCGCCCAGGCGTTGGCTTGGTGGCCGACGCGTCAGCTGTGGTGTCGGGAGGGGTCAACATGCTTCCTTCTATTTCAGCGCTGCTGGTTCGGTGGGGAACCGGAAAGGTTCGTCCACAGTCGGGCTAGTCTGTGCTGCGTGCGTTACTTCTATGACACCGAGTTCATCGAGGATGGTCGCACAATCGAGCTCGTCTCGATCGGTGTGGTTTCCGAGGACGGCCGCGAGTTCTATGCGGTGTCCTCCGAGTTCGACCCCGAGCGTGCCGGACCGTGGGTCCGTCGAAACGTCCTGCCCAAGCTGCCACCGTACTCGTCGCCGCTGTGGATGAGTCGATCGGCAATTCGCGACGAGTTGCTCGACTTTCTGGTGCCCACTCCCGGAGCGGAGGTGGAACTGTGGGCGTGGGTTGCGGCGTATGACCATGTCGCGCTGTGTCAGCTGTGGGGTTCGATGACCGAATTGCCACGTTCGCTGCCGCGTTTCACCCGTGAGTTGCGTCAACACTGGGAAGACAGGGGAAGTCCCTATTTGCCGCCCGCGCCCGACGACGCCCACGACGCGTTAGCCGATGCCCGCCACAACCTCGCCAAGTTCGACGCCATCGAGGCTGCCTCGGTGTGATCGACCGATGTTCTCTCGATGTGGGGGAGCCGGACGCCGGCACTTGGCGGTGAGCGAATATCCTGTAGCGGTGAACTGGACTGTCGACGTACCCATCGAGCGCTTGCCCGACCTCCCACCCCTGTCGCCGACCCTGCGTCAGAAGCTCGACGATGCGCTCGCCAAGCCCGCGGCACAGCAGCCGTCGTGGGACCCGGAGCAGGCGGCCGACATGCGCAAGGTCCTGGAAAGTGTTCCGCCGATCACGGTGGCCAGCGAGGTCGAGTCCCTGTCGGATCAGCTCGCCGCCGTTGCACGCGGAGAGGCGTTCCTGCTTCAGGGCGGCGACTGCGCGGAGACATTCGTCGACAACACCGAACCCCACATCAAGGGCAACATTCGTACGTTGCTCCAGATGGCTGTGGTGCTCACCTACGGCGCAAGCATGCCGGTGGTCAAGGTCGGCCGTATCGCCGGCCAGTACGCCAAGCCGCGTTCCTCTGACGTCGATGCGCTCGGACTCAAGTCCTACCGCGGCGATATGGTCAATTCGCTCGTTGCCGAGGAGGCTGTGCGAGCACATGATCCGTCACGGCTGATCCGTGCCTATGCCAACGCGAGTGCCGCGATGAACTTGGTTCGCGCGCTGACCGGCGCAGGGATGGCCGACCTGCACCGAGTGCAGGACTGGAACCGCGAGTTCGTTCAGAGCTCACCCGCAGGCGCGCGGTACGAGGCGCTGGCAGGGGAGATCGACCGCGGGCTGCGGTTCATGGACGCATGCGGCGTCACCGATCCCAAGCTCGAGACCGCCCAGATCTTCGCCAGCCACGAGGCACTGGTGCTGGACTACGAGCGTGCAATGCTGCGACTCGACGGTGCCGATACCGATCACCAGAAGTTGTACGACCTGTCCGCGCACTTCTTGTGGATCGGCGATCGCACGCGGCAACTCGACGGTGCACACATCGCGCTGGCAGAACTCATCCACAACCCGATCGGGCTGAAGATCGGACCCTCGACCACGCCGGACATGGCCGTCGAATACGTCGAGCGTCTCGATCCGACCAACAAGCCGGGTCGACTGACGCTGATCTCACGGATGGGTAACGGCAAGATCCGCGAGGCACTTCCTCCGATCATCGAGAAGGTCCAAGCGACCGGTCATCAGGTCATCTGGCAGTGCGATCCCATGCACGGCAACACGCACGAAGCATCCACCGGTTACAAAACTCGTCATTTCGATCGAATCGTCGACGAGGTCCAAGGATTCTTCGAGATACACCGCGCGTTGGGCACCCACCCGGGCGGAATCCACGTCGAGCTGACCGGGGACAACGTCACCGAGTGCCTCGGCGGCGCTCAAGAGATTTCCGATCTCGACCTGGCGGGACGTTACGAGACCGCGTGCGATCCGCGTCTCAACACGCAGCAGTCGCTCGAACTCGCGTTTTTGGTCGCCGAAATGCTTCGTGGCTGAGATTCACCCGTTAAGGACGGTCAGGGCAGTGCACAGGTCAGGGCAGTGACACGACGGTGACCGACGACCCGGGGGCCACTCTGGTTCCCGGGCCGGGGTTCTGCGTGACCACCAGAGACCCGTCGGTATCGATCACCTGACGGACCTTCACTCCCAACTCGAGTTTTTCCAGTGTCGTGCGCGCAGATCCGACGGATCTACCGAGTAGCGACGGCACCGTGATCGCGGTCGAAACTTGCAATCGCACAGTGCTTCCAGCCGTCACACTCGTGCCGATCTCGGGAGATGTTCCGATCACATTCCCGCCATCGGTGCCATTGTCGAACGACGTCGATGTATCGGACACCGAGATTCCGACGGACGCCAATGCTGCGACGGCGTCGCCGGACGACATACCAGCGACATCGGGAACATCTACCGGGGGAGCGCCCTTCGAGCGCAGAATCTTCACGGTGTCACCGACCGAGAGAACGGTTCCCGGCGGAGGATCGAGTGCGGCGACGCCCCCGATGGGTGCGGTTGCGCTGAAGACCTCACCTCCGTCTGCTGCGTCGAAGGTGCGCTCGCGCAAGTGCTGTTGCATGTCGCCGATCGCCACGTCCGGTGCGATCTCCGGGACGCTGGGACGACCAAGAGACACCAGCAAGGACACCGTTTCGCCCTTGGCGATTCGTGAACCTGTCGCAGGATCGGAACCGATCAGAGCGTCGACCGGCGCGGTATCGGAGTACGTACCGAGGACATCGCCCGTCAACCCTGCGCCGTCCAGGGCGCTTTCGGCGCCGGTGAGATCGAGACCGTTGACCGCCGGGACCGTTGTGTAGCGGCCGGATCCCATCCACCAACCGCCGACGCCGACGAAAACTGCAAGCAAGGCCACTATCGTCAGCCAGATCACGATCGCTCGGCGTGAGCGGTGACGGTCGGCGTCGAAGTCCGGGAAGTCGTACTGCCTCCGCCCGGCCCCAAGAGGCGGTGCCACGCCCATGCCGGTGTATTCGTCGCCGGTCTTGTCGTCGCCCGTCTTGTCGGCGCGATGCGTCGGCGCTGTCTGCACTCTCGTGTGTTGCACGCCTGAGCCGGGTTGCGCGGAGACCACTTCGGTCTCCGGCGCACGCGATTCCTGATGACGCTGACCGGCGAACGACGTCGGCGCACCGAGCGCTGCGGCACTGAGATGTTCGGCGGAGCGCCGCGGAGCGGGCACTCGATACGGTGGGAGTTCGAGCCCCGTGCACACGGCTCGGAGCGCGCGGGCCATTTCGTCGGCGTTCTGAAAGCGTCCTGCAGGATCGCGAACCGTGGCCCGGCCGACCAACTCGTCGAACTCCCGGGGTACCCCTGCGATGAAATCGCTCGGTGTCGGCACGTCGTTGTCGATGCGCTGGTAAGCGATCGAGAGTGAGGTGTCCCCGGTGAAGGGTGTGCGGCCGGTGAGCAACTCGAACAGGACGACGCCGACACCATAGACATCGCTTCCTGCGTTGGCAGATCCGACGGTGACCTGTTCAGGGGACAGATATGCGGCGGTGCCGAGAATCACACTGCTCGACGTCGCATTCGACGCCGCGACTGCTCGCACGAGGCCGAAGTCGGCAATCTTCACATCGCCCGAATCCGAAATGAGAATGTTCTCCGGTTTGACGTCGCGGTGGACCAAGCCTGCTCGGTGAGCGGTGCCGAGTGCGCCGAGTACCGGCCCGATCACGGCGGCGGCCGCGTGTGGCGGCATCGGCCCGCGCTCCCTCAGTAGCTCACGCAGCGTCCCGCCTTCGACGAGTTCCATCACCAGAAATGCGAATTCTCCATCGCGTCCGTGGTCGTAAACGGCAACGAGACCAGGGTTGTTCAGCCTGGCCACGGCCCTCGCCTCGAATTCGAAACGTGCGACGAACTGCGGGTCCTCGGCGAACTTGGGATCCATGATCTTCACTGCCACGGGACGGTCCAGCCGTGTGTCGAGCGCGCGATAGACCGTAGACATACCCCCTCGTGCGATGGGAGCGTCGATTCGATAGCGCCGATCCAGCAGCGAACCCGCCGACACGGATCCTCCGGATATCACCTTCGTCTACCTCCTGAAACAGATCGCTGGAACTCGATGTCGCTACCGAGGCGATGGTAGCCAGCGTAGGTATCGCATTGGTCTCGGGTCGACGGCACACGGCCAGCGCTTTTCGTATCCGAGTGCCAACCCGTTAACGTTACTTCAGTGAGCACAATCCCTTACTCCGACGACGTCCTGGACCCCTCCGTCTCGCTGTTGCAGCTGACCGACGTGAGCAAAATTCTGGAAGTACCCAAGTCGAGGGTCGAGCAGATGCTCCGTGATCGCGACATCATTGCAGTCAAGCGCAACCGAGTCCCTGGCGTACCAGAGGTATTCCTGAACGTCGCGGGCAAGCAGGTCGTGAAAGGACTGCCAGGTCTGCTCGCTGTCCTGCACGACGGCGGTTACGAGGATCACGAAATTCTGCGCTGGTTGTTCGAGGCGGACGACACTCTTCCCGGAACCCCGATCGACGCCATGCACGGCGATCTCATGCGCGAAGTGATCAGACGCGCGCAGTCGATGGCTTTCTGATCCGTGCCACTCCGGTGGTGACGAGTCTGGGCCCTGCCACGGACAACCGTCGCCACCCAGGGACGCGTGCTCGCACGGCCAACACGCGGTAGCCGCCGTTTTCCACCTCGCGCAGAATGCCGGAGTAGAGCAGCAGTGCCGTGCGCATGCCGGGCCGAACTCGTGGATCGAGCATATCGATGCCGGGTTCGGCAGTTCGGTACACCGCGCGCGCGTGCGCAATGAGGTGGGCCAACGCCCGATCGACTCGCGGGTCGGTCCGAGAAGTTGCCCGGCAGTACCGAAGAAGGTCTTCGTCCACTCCGAACGCTTCCAACTCGTCGGTGGGTAGGTAGATCCGATCTCGATCCAGGTCTTCACCCATGTCCCGAATGAAGTTGGTGAGCTGAAATGCCTCGCCGAGCGCAGCAGCAGGGGCTTCTGCCGCTGGATCGGTCGTACCGAGAATTGGCAACATTTCCAACCCGATGACGGCTGCGGACCCATACATGTACTCGGACAGCTCAGGCATCGTTCGGTAGCGTGAGGTGAATTCGGGGGTCCCCGGGATATCCATCTTCATCGAGCGAAAGAACGCGTAGAAGTACTCGTGCGGGATCGAGTACCGCCCTACCGTGTCGACGAAGGCGCGCAGAACTTGGTCGTGTTCGCCCTCTCCCAGCGTTCCGCCGCCGAGCGCTGCACGGACGTGATCTTCCAGCGCACCGACCTTGGCGCTCGCCCTGCGGTCGGCAGGGGCAAGCTCGCGTTCGTCGTGTGCGTGGTCGGTCAGCGACCCGTCGACGTCGACGTCGACGATATCGTCCACCATCCTTGCGAAGCCGTACAGCGCATGCACTGCAGCACGTGTGTCCACGGGTAGAAGACGTGTGGCCAGAAAGTAGGTCTTGCCGTGTCTGGCATTCAGATCCCGGCACAATCGGTACGCGTCGTGCAGCGATGGGTCGATTCCGTCGAGTTCACTCATTCTCGGAATGTCCCCTCGGCGCCGCGAGGCTGTGCTTCTCGACCGTGGCGCCGGGTGTGGCTCTGCGGCTTCCCCTGACATGAAGTGGGTCGACGCGGGTGAGTGACAACGCTGCTACGACGGCCGCGAAGGTCGCGAGTGCCACGTGCGCGACCGTATAGAGGCCGATCGAGCCGTCCGGTCGGAAGACGAGCATCAACCAGGTCGACAGTCCGACGAGGACCATGAGGGTTCTGTTCGACATTGCAAACCCGGCGGCCAGCGCCAACGGCCACGAGTAGTACCACGGCAACGCCGCAGGCGAGAGGACGACGATGGCGACGAGAGCAATGACGATGCCTTTGACCGCGTCTCGCTCGGTTCGGCGGTACCGCCACCACGTGGCGATGATGACTATCGCAAGCGCAATCGCGCAGATCATGCGCGTCACCTCGAGAACCGGCCCGATCTGCACATCGAAGAACCAGGACGTACTGACCGTCACCAGGTGCGCCATGATCGTCGGTAGAGACAGCCAGTTGATGATCTTGGCCGATCCCGACAGTGCCGTCAGCCATCCGATGCCGACGCCTGCGGCCAGCGACGCGATGGCGAACACCATGGCGAACACGCCTGCCCCTGTGCCTGCGGTCTTCGCGAACGACTTGACCGGCGACAGCGGCGTTCGGTTGCCGGCAACGGCGTCCTCGCGTTCGTGAATCATCCAGATCCACACCATGAACGGTAATGCCAGCCCTGCCGTGGCCTTGATGGCTACTGCGACGGCGACGAGTGCGACGCCGCCGACGTGTTTGCGTTCGAGGACGAGCACGATGCCCGCGGTCATGAGCCCGACCATCAACAGTTCGTTGTGCACTCCGCCGATCAGGTGGATGAGAACCAGCGGATTGAGTACTGCAAGCCACAACGCGATGGCGGGTTTTCCGCCCATGTGACCTGCAAGTTTGGGAACGGCCCACATCATCAGGACGAGACCGGGCAGCATTGTCACTCGCAGCAACATCGTTCCAGCGATGACGTTGTCGCCGGTGATACTGGTGATCGCCTGACCGAGAAGCAGGAAGAGCGGACCGTAGGGGGCAGTGGTGGTTGTCCACACGTTGCTCACATTGTCGAGCAGAATGCCGGGGTTGGCCACCGGTCCGACGGCATACGGATCGAATCCGTCTCGCAGCAGCGCTCCCTGGGCAAGATAAGAAAACGCGTCGCGGCTGAACATGGGGACCGCCAGCAACAGGGGAGCGGTCCACGCCGGAACGATCCAGCGAAGCTCCCTGAGCGTGGTGCGTCCGCCGAGAGTAGCGCGGCCGAGGCGAACCCAGGCGACGATCATCAGCAGGACACCGAGCCACACGATCATGCTCGAGAGGATCAGACCGTGCCCGAACCGCAGCCACGACAGATACATCGACTCGAGCAGGGGATCACGGCGACGGACACTGCCTGCACCGAATCCGCCGAACGTGATGAGCGCGGCCCCGATGACGCCCATGATCGCAGCGTGACCCTCCGGGCTACGCAGGAACAGCGACAGATGCCGAAGATGCGATTCGTTCGACTCCGAAGGGGCTGGTTCGGCGGCGGGCTCGGCGCCGCTCACACCTGATGTGGCCGAACTCGAGACCGAGGACATCGGTGATGGCCCTCCTCTCGATGTTTCGTGGCCGAATCTTGTGCCCAGCAGTGTCCGTGCAGACGCAGCGTCGGTGCGAACGCTACTTCGCTCGTTCGACGACCGGAGTCAGTTTAATGTGTTCGTGGCCGGACTCCGAACCGCGTCGCTCTCGGCTTGTCGTCCGGCTATCCGTTCGGCTGCAAGTCTGCCTGACACGAGGACGGTCGGCACACCGACTCCCGGGGTTGTACCCGATCCCGCGAGGACGACGTTGCTCACGCCTGCCACGAGATTTTTCCGTCGGAAAGGTCCGGTCTGGCGGAACACGTGGGCCGAGGAGAAGGGACTGCCCTCGATCATCCCGCGGTCCGCCCATGTCTGGGGTGTGTCGATGTGGTCGATCGTCATCGACGAAATGCCGTTGTAGCCGCGCTGTTCCAGTTGCCCCCGAAGCTCTGCGACGTACGGATCGCGAAGTCGAGCCCAATCGAGCGGAGCGCTACGGAGATTCGGACACGGTGCGAGCACGGATACCGGTTCGCACGATTCTCCGTTCCGCTCGACAAGCAATCCTGCGTCGGTGACCGAGGGCCTCGTGATCAGCAGGGACGGATCTGTCATCAGCGACCCGCGACCGCCGCGTGCGGTGATTCGCGAGAACGTCTCGGCCCATTCGGCACCGAAATCGATCGTGTGGTGCGCTCGCGCAGGCCACGTAGCGGTGATCCGCGTGGGAACGGTGCCGTGGAAGACCACTGCCGATGGCGACACCACCGCGTAGCCGTTGCCGCGGCCTCGCTTGTCCGTCCCTGCCGAGTCGAGCAAAGCATCGACTACCGGGAGATCCGGCGTCAAAACGACAGCATCGCAGGGGTATTGGCGACCGTCGGCGGTGATCACGGCGGTTGCGCGACCATCGCGTACTCGAATGTCCGACACGTCGGCGTCGGTGACGACGGTTCCCCCGTGGCGAGTGAGGGCATCGGACATCGCGGCAGCGATTGCGGCCATACCTCCGGTCGGGAAGAAGACGCCGAGCGAGGTGTCCATGTGCGCGATCGCACCGTAGACCGCGAGTGCTTTGGACGGCGCCATCCCGGCGTACAGGGCCTGGAAGGTGAAAACGCGTCGCAATCGCTCGTCCTTCAGGAATTTGTCGACGCGCGGTCCGAGCCTGCCGAATCCGCCCAGCTTCAGCAATGCGACGGTGTCGTGAAGAGCGGCGGGCGAGGAGACGAGATCGAGAGGGGAGTCGAAGTTCGAGTCGATGTACCGGTCGAACTCGGTGTCGAAAATAGAGGCCAGCCAGCGGCGGAGTTCCCGGTAGCGGACGGCCTCGTCGGGGCCGCACGTTCGAGCTACCTCGTCCGCCATCGCGTCCGGGTCCGAGTACACGTCGATGGCGGTGCCGTCGGCGTAGCGGGTGTGGTAGCTGGGTGACAATGCGGTGAGATGCACCGGTGGTGTGGTGGTCGTGAAGTTTTCACCGACAGCGTTCAGCGCAGATTCCACGAGGCCGGGCATCGTGAGGACACTTGCGCCATTGTCGATGTCGTACAACGGCCGCCCGTCGGTGTCGGACACCGGATACACACCGACGCGTCCGCCGACGGTGCTCTCGCGTTCGAGAACGGTGACAGATCTGCCTGTTCCGGTGAGATGGAGTGCCGCAGCGAGACCTGCCAGGCCTGCACCGACGACGACTATCGAGTGGGTCGGTCCGCTTATCGAACGCACGTATGTCTCTTTCCGTGGTCGTTGTCCTGCACGTGGGCGGCCTCAGTACGACCGCTGTGTCGCCGCTATCGCCATGTCACAAAGTTGCCGAGCGGCCGCGGGCGCAGTGGTGCTGGTCCGCAGCGTCGACAACGCACGTTCGGTGAGCGCGGAGATACGGCGCTCAACGTCGTCCACCGCTCCGAGGTCGGTCAGAATGGTCCGAACGTCGGCGATGTCGTAGTCGGAAAGGTCCGCAGCGCCCAAACTCGTACGCAGTACAGCGGCAGCGGCAGTATCGCCCCGATCGGCCGATTCCAATCCAACCGCCATCAGGACGGTTCTCTTGCCCTCACGGATGTCGTCCCCCGACGGTTTGCCGGTTACTGCAGGGTCTCCGAAAACGCCGAGCAAGTCGTCGCGGAGCTGGAACGCAAGTCCGATATCGGTGCCGAACGAACGGTATGCGGAGATCAGTTCGGGTGAGGCGTCCGCGAGGACGCCGCCGAGGTGCAGTGGGCGTTCCACCGTGTAAGCGGCTGTCTTGTAGCGGTTGACGCGCATCGCTGCGTCGACGGATTCGTCGAGACCTGCTTCGGCTTCGATGTCGAGCAGCTGTCCTCCCAGCACTTCGGTTCTCATTGCCGCCCACACCGGCGAAACCCTGGTCGCTGCCGCGGAATCGACGCCGGACTCGCGCAACATGTCGTCCGCCCAGCACAACGCCAGATCGCCCAGCAGGATCGCAGCGGACTCGCCGAACCGCGCGGAGGATCCGGACCAGCCGGCGGCACGGTGGCGAGAGGCGAAACCGACGTGCAGGGTCGGGAATCCTCGCCGAGTGACTGATGCGTCGATGATGTCGTCGTGAATGAGTGCACATGCCTGCACCAATTCGAGGGATGCACACGCTCGCACCGTCGCGACCGCGCGATCGCCGGTCGCGTCGCCGCCAGCGCCGAGCCAGGCGCTCCATGCGAACGCAGGTCGGATTCGTTTACCACCGCGAAGAACGAACTCTGCGAGGTCCTGCACAGCGGATTCGTACCCGCCGCCGATGGCAGCTACTTGCTCGCTGCGTGTCGAGAAGAACTCGCGAAGGGCCGTTTCGACGAGAACTCGCGGGCTCGACTCGCCTCGGAGTAAGGCGGTACCGAGGTCCAGACCCGGTGTGGCAGCGTCGTCGATATTCATCGGTTTCCCGGACAGGATCGGTTTCCCGGACAGTGGGTCCTCCAGTCGAGCGTGAAGTGTCTGTTGCAGCGATGCCAACAGTAGCGCTCGACACGCGGCTTGCTGTGTCGTGCGAGGCTGCCGTCGACCGCGCCGCTGCACGAAACTATGATGGCGCAGTGACATCTGATGCCGTCAGGGGGCGGTCGAGTGCCGGGTGGGTGACTCGCACCCCATCGATAGTCGATCGACTGCGTACCGACGAGTCCTCGAAAATTCCGTTCTCGGTCGAGTTTTCACCGCCGCGGGACGAGGCAGGGGAGGCCCGACTGTGGCGAGCAGTGCGTGAATTCGAGCAGATGCAGCCTGCCTTCGTGTCCATGACCTACGGCGCCGGGGGCTCGACTCGCGACCGTACGGTCCGAGTTACCGGCCAGATCGCCGAGGAGACGACCCTCCTTCCGGTCGCCCACCTCACTGCGGTCTCGCACAGCATCGACGAACTCCGCTCGATGGTCGGCTCGTATGCCGACAGGGGAATTTCGAACATCCTCGTTCTTCGCGGCGACCCTCCCGGTGATCCGCTGGGCGACTGGGAGAAGCACCCTCAGGGTGTCGAGTATGCGCAGGAGCTTGTCGAGCTCGTCCGTGAACTCGGTGATTTCCACGTCGGTGTCGCATCGTTCCCGGAAGGTCACTACCGGGCCGCCGATCTCGAACAGGACACCCGGGTTCTGGTGGACAAGCTTCGTGCAGGCGCCGAGTACTCGATCACCCAGATGTTCTTCGACGTCGACGACTACCTCCGATTGCGTGACCGCGTTGTGGCCTGCGATCAGGAGCAGGGAAACAAGCCGATCATTCCGGAGATCATGCCGATCACTTCGCTTCGAACGGTTAGGCGAGCGCTCGCCCTGTCCGGATCGGCGATGCCGTCCAGCATCGATGACCGCTTCACCAAGGCCGCGGGGGCTGGCCCAGAGGAGGACCGAGCAGCTGTCCGCGAAGTCGGAATCGAATTGGCGACGACGATCGGCGAGCGCCTGATAGCCGAAGGCGTGCCGGCGCTGCACTTCATCACGTTGAATTTCGCACGCGCTACCAGGGAAGTTCTCACCAACCTCGGTCTTGCCGTCGCGAGGGTCTAGATCGGCCTGTTCTTCCAAGTACTGACCCCGCGTCGGTGGCGGCGAACCGATTCGAGGGTCAGAGCCAGATATACCAAAACAGAGATCGGGTGCGCGGCCGAGCCGGCCGCGCTGCGAATCGAGCCGACCCCACGACCCGACTCGGTCCGAGCGCACAACATTCGTGCGGTCACTGCGGCGGCATAGCCGATGCATCCGTACCTCTGGGTCACACCCGTTGAGAACACAGCCGCGACCGGCGGCAGGACATAGACCAATGCCAACGCGCTGGAAACCGACAGCGAACCGGGTGCTCCGCCGAACGCAGTCCACAGCCATCGTGTGTACCCGTCGCGGAGCGACGGCCAATCGTCGTACATGCGGCAGCGAACCAGTCCGGCCCCGGAGACCAGCACGGTCCGCCGGCCGTGGCGTCGAAGAGCTCGAGCGATGTCCAAGTCCTCGGTCAGGCTTCCGGCAACGGAGGCGTGACCGCCGATCTCGCGGTAAGCGTGTGCGTCGAACATCATGAATTGACCGCACGAGACCACCGTCGACGGCCGTGTCGAACGGTTCGCAAGGCGGATTGGAAGTGTTGTCATCCAAGAGAATCCGAGAAGGGGCTGAATCAACTGTTCGGCCGCGCCCACGGCGATCTGCTCGGGCCAAGGGCAGAGCAACGCCGCATTCATCGATGCCATAGCGGTTGCTGCCGAGGCCAGTGCCGCTGGGGCAAGTCGAACGTCTGCATCCACGAACACGATCAGATCCGCGTCGTATGCCAATGCCCGCTCGGCCAGTCGGTGACATGCAGCAGCTTTACCGGTCCACCCCTCCGGTGGGTCGGAGCGGTTCCGTTCGACAAGAAATCTTGGGTCCGACGAAGTGGCCCGTCGAGCTATTTCGAATGTGTCGTCCGACGAATCGTCGTCCAGCACCACCACGCGGAGGCTCGGGCAGTGCGTTTGAGCATTGAGGTCGGCCAGTAATGCCGGTAGGCGAAAGGCTTCGTCTCGTGCCGGGATGCACACCACCACCGAATCGGTGAGCTCCGACTGCGGACGTGCAGGTCGGGGGAGCCTGACCGCGTTCGTCAGCGACACCAGCGCTGCCACCATGGACAGCGCAGCTCCCGATGCCGTCGCGGCACGGAGTAATCCGGAAGGACCGCTCACGCAGATGAATCGTTGCCGACGCTCGTCACCGCTCGTTCACGACGCCGAATCGGTGGGTTGCGCCCGACCCATGCCATCGCACCGATGATTGCGGCCACTCCGACAGTGACACCGCCGACGATGCCGGCCCATCCTGCGAAGCTGCGCGTGTTGGGATCCGGGTAGTTGACCTCAGCTCTCATGGTGGTGACTTCACCCGCGGGCAACTTCCAAGTGATGATGTTGTCGCCGTCGCGGGTTCCGTTGGTGGTACCGATACGGGCGGGGAACGCGATGGTGAACTGAACGTCGGTGCCTTGCACCGGCACGGTCTGCAGGTCGGCCTTGCCATCGAGTATCACGGTGTCACCTGAGCGTTTCAGAGCCAATTGATAACTACCGGTGGCTTGTTCTGACATCGAGCCCAAGGTCTGAACGTCACCGAACGAGAGGTCGCTGAAACGGGCCTCCGACCCGACATAGCCGTCCTGCTTGTATTCCGAGATGCGAATTTTGTTTGCCAGAGAGGACGGGGCAGTCAGGGTGGGGCCGGTGTCGACGTCGGATGTCGGAATAGTGGCTGCCACGATCTGGCCCGACACTCGATCATCGGCCGACACCCCTATCGACACCTGCGCTCGCAAGCATCCGGTCAGCAGAGGCGCCACCAAGAGTGCCAATCCGAGCGCGAACAGAACTCGGCGACGGTTACGGGATCTGCCTTCACGAAATGTCGACTGCACAGCGATATCGTGCCAGACGGAGCGCGGTTGTGGCGTCAGGGTGTGGTCCGCAGCCTGCGAGGTGTCGCGTAGGTACGGCCAGACCGTGCGACCAAGGCTCGTGCCAGCGGGACTCCGACGACGCCCATCGCAGCAAAACCGTATACCGCAGAAAAGCGCAGTTCCTGGCCGTCGAGCAGAACGGCATGTGCCACAGCGGAACCGAGCCACGTCCACATGAACATGACGAGGGGAGCAGCATCGGCCCTTGCCGAATCGTTCGGTCGAACGCGTCTGCTCGTTCCTTCGACGATTAGCGCCATTACGAGCGCAACGAGGAACCAACCGAGGTAGTTGCTCACGGGAATCGAGGGCACGCCCGGTAGACCGGGGACGGATGACGTCCAAGTCCATTGCGCATCGGTGACC
Source organism: Rhodococcus sp. G-MC3 (assembly GCF_030063335.1). Classification (GTDB taxonomy): domain Bacteria; phylum Actinomycetota; class Actinomycetes; order Mycobacteriales; family Mycobacteriaceae; genus Rhodococcoides. Next base: position 148,446 of record NZ_JASISW010000005.1, read on the forward strand.
ATCTGGTTGTCCAGGTAGAAATCCCACCCCACCATGCCGACAGCAGTGACAACGATGCGGTGCGCTGATGCCCGATATCGGGGTATCGCAGTGGATTCGAGAACGAAGGTGACTGCGCACCAGATGGGATAGAAACCCGCTGTCCAAGCCAGTGGTACCACGGCGGGGACGCCGAAGATGTCCGGCCCCAGCCGATTCACGGCGTAGTAGTAACTACCGAACGGGAAACCTGTGGCAGTGCCGACCATCTCGGCTACGAGCCCCAGACCAGCGGTTCCGAGGAACAGGGTCAGTGCCCACCTCGGTCCGCGGGATGCCGCGGCATGCGTCATGGCCGCAGCCGCGAGCAACACGACCACCGCAACCGTTACCGAGTCGCGAACCGATCCGGTCACGAGCGGGTACACGATCTGAGCACCGATCGCGCAGGAAACCAGCGCCCAGACGACGCGGTTCATCGGCGTCTTTTGGCTGTCCAGCGGCGGAGTGGCCCCGCTTGTGCGTCGGCCAGTGCGATTCTGGCGGCGCTACGTCCGCTTGCTGCGGAGACGCCCCCTCCCGGGTGAGTCGATGCGCCGGTCAAGTAGAGGCCTTCGGCCCCTGGGACGCGATGCCGGGCGAGCTGAGGGATCGGACGCCACATCATCATCTGGTCGAGCGACATCTCTATGTGCATGATGTTGCCTCCGATCATGCCGAGCTCACGCTCGATGTCGACCGGTGATTGCACGTGTCTGTGCAGTATCGATGCACGGAAGCCCGGTGCGTGTGATTCGAGTTGGTCGATGACGCGATCTGCTTCCAGCTCGGCTAAATCACCGGGACTGGGAACGGTGTCGGATTCTCGCCACCGACGTTCTCCGGACAGGGCATACGGATGCCACTGGGACCACAGCGATATCTGGTGCTCTCCCGGAGGTGCCACCGATGGATCGATCGCGGTGAACGACATCCCGAGGACTGCTGGGCTCGCGGGAAGCTCCCCGGCCATGGCGCATCCGTGAGCGAGGCGGAGGTGGCTTCTGTCGCGAACGAGCAGTTGAAGCCCGGAAGTCGCATCGGTGGGAGACGCTGCGCTCGTGTACCGGGGGAGCGCAGTGGTGGCCAGTCGGACTGCCATACCGATTCCTGGCCCGACCCGGATCCCTCTGCGCCACGACTCGATACGGGTCCGGTCGTATCCTCCTGCAGCCAGAAGGTCGAGGGTGGTGAGAATGTGGCATCCCGCGATGACCATCCGGCTGGTGATTGTCCGGCCGGACTCTGTCATCGTGGTCCAGTGGTCGCCGCGGCGCGCCAATGCGGCGACCGGCTCGCCGAGAGAGACGACACCGCCGGTGGATTGCAGCCGCGAGACGAGAGCTTCGGTGAGTGCGCCGCTACCTCCGATGGCCCTCCCAGGGGGAAGCGTGTGCATCAACGCCGCGAAGCCGACCATGGGAGCCGTGCCAGGCTCGGACATCGGAGGTCCGGACTGAGCACCGAACCAAGCAAGGGCAGCTTTCAGGCGTTCGGAAGAGAATGTCTCGTCCAGCAACGCATCGCCGGTGGTGATGAATTCTCTCGACAATGCACTGCCGCCGTCGGGGGCTTCGAGACCCCAGAACGAGCGAAGCAACGACATCCCGGTCGGTGCGGAGGAGAAAGCGCGCATAGTACGAGCGCTGCGTGGTCCCCACACGTCGACAAACCGTCGGTATGCGCTGGCATCTGCCGATCCACATGCTCGCGCAATAGACTCGCACGTACGCTCCAGATCGCGGTGAAACACCAGGGCGGGTTCGTCGGTACCCGGTGCGCCGGGAGCAAAGGCCCATGGATCGCATTCGGCGTAGCGCAAGCCATGGTCGGCGAGACCCAACTCTTCGATTACGCCCGTGTGCCTGACCATGATGTGCGCCGACGATCCTCGATCCACGTGGTGCCCTGGAAAACGTTCGACCGAGGAGACACCGCCCCCGGCAATGAAGTCCTTCTCGAGGACTTCGACCGAGAGGCCTGCGTCGGACAGGTAGCAGGCCGAGGTCAGAGCATTGTGGCCGGAGCCAACCACCACAGCATCGATCACCTCACGCCTCCCTCCGGTCATTTCGCAGGCTGCACTGCAGGCTTTTGGTCATTCCGCAGGCTGCACTCCAAGGCTATAGGTCACGAGCGAGGCTGCTGTCGACGGCGAGTTATTCGAACGGGAGCGCGTGACCCAGTACGGCGAACGGCCGGCGATCCCCCGCGAACGTGAAGTTGCGCAGCACATCCTCGAACCCGAGCCGTCGATACAGACGCCACGCTCGATTGCCTTCTTCTGCCACCTCTGGCGTGGACAGCAGAACGTTCCGTTCTTCTCGCCCTTCGAGCAGTCTTCGTGTCAATGCGCTGCCCAGGCCGTGGCCCTGAGCGCTCGGCGACACATGCAGTTCGGTGAGCTCGAAATAATCGTCGAGAATCGCATCGATGTACTCGGTGCTGCTGCCCGATCGACGCAACCCCTCCCGTACCTGCTGGTGCCACCACTGGTGACGGGCGCCGCGATACCCGTAGGCGACAGCGACGAGCGGAGCTTCCGGGGTGGGCAGCACCGCGCCTACACCGCGCCATCCCGGCCGCAGAACGTGCTCGGACCACATCGGTGCCCGGTGGTACTCGGTTCCCTGTGGGTACCCCATCGCTTCGACATATATCGACAACGCCTCCGGTAGGCGTCGTCGAATCTCGTGGGCGGACAGATCGACCAGGTAGGGGGTCGGTTCCGCATCGTTGACGACTGTTCTCAACCTTTCCTTGACTACATGTCGGTGTGCACAGCTATATTGAATATGTCGAACGGGTGTTCGATGTCGGTGATCCGGCGAAGTCCTCGAGGGAAGCGAGGCTCGCCGGGTTCCGACCCTAGAGCTTCGTCAAGGTCCGGGCGTGTCGGAACTACGGTCACGAACGGCGAATCGAACGGGAGGTGTTCGAGTATGGCCACAAAAGTTCTCCGTGCCGATGTACGTCCGCCGGTATCGCCGCGCGCCAGGATTCTTCTCGGCCGGGCGGATGCTCTTCTCTCCGGTGCGATCGGCGCAGGAAATTCCGTCGATCAGTTTCTGGATTGCTACATCGCGGCGTTGCGCGGGGCCGCGGCAGTCCTCGAAGCGGCGCCCAAATCCACTTCCCGTGCTCGATCGAGGAGCGCCTGGGTTCTCATGGACAAGGCGGCCCCTGAACTCGGGTTGTGGTCCGAGTACTTTTCGGCATTTTCCGCCACTCGGGCTGCGTTGCAAGCTGGGGTGTCCAGATCGATCGACGACAGTTCGGCAGACGAGTTCTACCGTCAAGTCGGTCGGTTCCTTCATGTCGTCGAGGATTTCATCGGGGTGGAATCACGACTCGATCGCGTGGGTATTTCGTCACGTTCCATTTCTGCGTGAGTTCATTTCCTTGTGGTGGAGCGGCCGGAGGCCAGCCGAAAAGTCGCAGTTCATGACCGTGGTACCCCGCATGAGCGGCCGAGACGCCTCGCGACACGGTCCCTCGGTGACCGACTTCGGTGTCCGGTTCGGACCGCTGCGCTGGGAAAGTTTGGAATTCTCAGGAACACATCGACCGAGTAGGTGGTAAGCGGGCGATTCTGCTCGTATTATCGGGAGTAGGTAGCCGCCAAGGTCAGCTTCCCGTCGTTTCGCCACCCGAAATGACCTTCAATATCTGTGCAGGGGGAGGTACCGTGCCACTCTCCGAGCACGAGCAGCGCATGCTCGATCAGATCGAGAGCGCTCTCTACGCCGAGGATCCCAAATTCGCTTCTCACGTCAGAAGCGGACGTATGCGTACGGCATCGAGCAAGCGCCGTTTTCAAGCGGTCGCACTGTTCGTGCTGGGGCTGGTTCTTCTAGTTGCCGGTTTGGCGTTGCCATTCAAACCGGCTGGCTTCCCGGTGATCAGCCTTATCGGCTTTGTTTTGATGTTCGGTGCAGGTGTTCTGTTTCTGCTCGGCGGAACCCGAAAGGGCGCTACGACGTCCGAGGGTGCGGCTGGCAGCGCTGACACCGGATCGGAAAATTCAGGTCAGAAGCCGAAGCCCGGCCGCAAGGCCGGCGGGTTCACATCCCGTATGGAGGATCGGTTTCGACGGCGGTTCGAACAAGAGTGATCGAGGGGTGTAGTCGCACGGCATAGTGGTCGTGTCGAGTCAGCCCGACAAGTAAGAACTTCATACGGAACATACAAACGCGAGGAGCGTTGGCGACCTACCGGTCGCCAACGCTCCTCGCGTTTTGTCATGTCTGCGCGTCTTCAAGCCTTGTAGCGGCGGTCGATTCGGAGTAGGCCACCCCCAATCGCTGAATCCCCACTTTCACCCACGAATCGGGCCTGAGTGTGGCAGTCATCGATGTGAGTGCTCACCAACTGGGGTTTCGTCCGGAGCCGCGGTGCTTTGGCCTACTGAGCTCACTTGATCGAGTAGTTGCGTAAAAACTTCCTCCACTTTCCACCACATCGTTCACCAGCTGATTTATGACAAATCATCAACAAATGTGCCCTCTGTGGATTGAAAGTGGGTGAAAGTGGGGTAAAGTGGTGGCAGCGGAGAGCGAGTGGGGAGGTGTCGAGTGTTCCTCGGTACCTACACGCCCAAGCTCGACGACAAAGGCCGGTTGACGTTGCCGGCCAAGTTTCGCGAAGCGCTCGAGGATGGAGTGATGGTGAGCAAAGGGCAGGATCACAGCCTCGCCATCTACACCCGCGAGGCATTTGCGGACAAGGTCAGGAAGCTGACCGAGGCGTCACGTTCGAACCCAGTCGCGCGCTCCTACATCAGGCAGCTCGGTGCAGGTACCGACGAGCAGAAGCTCGACGGTCAAGGCCGAATTGTTCTGAGTTCGGCTCACCGGAGCTACGCGAATCTGGATCGGAACGTCGTGGTGAACGGATCGATCGAGTTCATCGAAATCTGGAACGAAAATGCGTGGGCTCGTTACTCGGCCGAGAGCGAGCAAAGTTTCTCCGATGCAATCGACGAGTCACTGGAAGGGATCCTGTAGCCGCCTTCGATCACCGCTGAGTGCCGCGAGGCCTCTGCCCGATCAGAACCCTGACGTTCTTCCCCAACGCCAGGTTTCGCAGATCAGGACCCTGACGTTCTTCCCCAACGCCAGGTTCCCTATCGGACAGGGACCTCGAAGCATTCAGTTATCACCATCGCTCCAAGTGCGCCGATCGACCAGCGAGCGCAGAGGCACGACCGGGAGGAAAGATTGTGGAAGGCGAAGCGACATCGCCCGTCCCGGACGAATCGGCGTCATCGGGTTCTTCGAACAGAGTGAATCCGGAAAGTGTGACTTCTTCCGAACCCAAACATGTTCCGGTGCGACTGGCCCGAGCCGACGAACTACTCGGCCCAGCGATCGATTCGGCTAACGCCCGCGGTGAAACGCCGGTCATGATCGATGCGACACTCGGCCTCGGTGGCCACTCGGAGCATTTCCTCCGCACCTACCCCACGCTGCGGCTCATCGGCCTCGACAGGGACCCCGACGCGCTGAGGCGAGCAGGGATCCGACTGGCAGAATTCGCCGCCCGGACGACGTTGGTTCACACCACGTACGACGGAATCGATACGGCGCTGGAAGAGGCCGGTTTACCTGAGATCGGTTCGATCCACGCCATTCTGTTCGACCTGGGTGTGTCGTCCATGCAGCTCGACGAGGCTGATCGGGGATTTGCGTACTCGATCGATGCGCCGCTGGACATGAGGATGGATCCGACTGTCGGCATCACCGCAGCGGACGTGCTCAATACCTACTCGCACGGTGACATAGCCCGAGTGCTCAGTACCTACGGCGAGGAGCGGTTTGCGGGCCGGATCGCGTCGGCGGTACTGCGACAGCGTGAGGTGGAACCGTTCACCACGAGTGCGCGGCTGGTGGAATTGTTGTACGCCTCCATTCCCGCCGCGACCAGGCGAACCGGGGGGCACCCAGCCAAGAGGACCTTCCAGGCCCTGCGGGTCGAGGTGAACGAAGAACTGCAATCGCTGGAGAAGGCCGTCCCCGCCGGACTCGAATCTTTGGCAATAGGCGGCCGCATCGTCTTCATGTCCTACCAGTCTCTCGAGGATCGTGTGGTGAAGAAGGAATTGGCCCCGAGGGTCAAATCGCGCAGCCCGGAGGGACTCCCCGTCGAACTTCCCGGTATGGGTCCGGAATTTCGACTGTTGACGAGGGGCGCCGAGCGCGCGTCCGAACAGGAAATAGAAGAGAACCCGCGTTCGGCACCCGTGCGTCTGCGGGCGGCCGAACGGATTGCGAGGAGATCGGCATGACCATAACCGTGGGTTCGCCGCATACGAGACGTCGGTCTCGGTCCACCGCATCGGATGCGGCTTCGGGTCGGTCGGGTGCAGCGCTCAGAGCGTACGAACGTCGGCAGCACAGGGCTACGTCGCGCGGCGTCGACGGGGTGGCAGGGAGCCATTCGGCCGCTCGGATCGCGATGTCCGGCACGTCAATCACGGCGAGGATTCCGTTCGTGGCTTTGATCATCGGACTGTTGTCGCTGGGGCTCGGGCTCACATTGCTGCTCACCACCCGTTCGGCAGGCGATTCCTACGTACTCAGCGACGCAAAGGCCGTCAACGAGCGCTTGGTACAGGAATCGGCTTCGCTGCAGCGTGATGTCGAGTTGGCGGATTCCGCTCCCGAACTTGCGCGCAAGGCAGCCGATCAGGGCATGATTCCGGCTGCCAACGCTGCACGCCTACTAGTCGCACCCGATGGGTCTTCCCAGGTGTTCGGGACACCTGCTCCTGCGCAGGGAGCTCCAGTAGCGCCGCTCGATCCGCCTGCAACGAGTGGAACGTCGCAGTCCTTGGATTCGGAGTCTCGCAATCCTTCTCAGGTACAGAACGGGACTCGGACGGCGGCGCAGAATAGTTCGAATCGAAGCAGTTCGGCGAGCACGGTGCAGTCAGCCGGTAACATCCCACCGACCAACTCGACCCCACCCGTCACATCCGCCACGCCGAACTCATCGAATAACGCACGAACTGAAGCCCTCGGTGAACAATTGGTTCCCATGAGTACCCCGTCGGCAAGCCCTTCGGGTAGTCGGCAGTGACAAGGCCGACCCCCGGAGCTTCACGCCGTAAGCCATTGCCGCGAAACAGTTCTGGAGGGTATTCGCGAGATCCCGCACCGCGTCGGCCATCGGCGCGTACTCCGGATTCGCGTAGAACGGATTCGGCGCCGAGGCGTCCATCACCCCGGCAGTCGAGCAGATTCGACGCCTCGTCCTTCAAATTTCGAAGTGGTTTCGGCCGCGTCGTGATGTTCGGGATTCTCGCTGTCGTTGCGCTACAGCTGTTGTGGATCATGGGAGTCAACGGTCATCAACTGTCTGCCGAGGCCGCGTCCCAGCGAACCACCACGCTCGTCGATCCGGCCTCGCGAGGCTCGATTCTGGATCGGAACGGCAAGCCGATCGCATTCACGATGGAAGCGAAAGCTCTGACGTTTCAACCTGTCCGGGTTCGCCAAGAACTCGACGACGCTCGTGCGAAGGATCCGACGAAACCGGCTACGGACGACCGACTTGCCGCCATTGCCGCAGGCGTTCACGATGAACTCGGCGATGTCGCGAAAGAGAAGGACATCCTCGCCAAGTTGAAGAGCAGTGACACGTTCACCTACCTGGTTCGCGGTGTCGATTCGACCATCGCCACCAAGATCAGCGAGGACTTCGAAGAGGTAGGTCTCGAACGCCAGGACATCCGTGAGTACCCCGGGGGCTCGCTGGCTGCCAACATGGTCGGAGCCACTGGATGGGACGGGCACGGGCTGCTCGGACTGGAAGATTCGTTGGATTCGATGTTGGCTGGCACCGACGGTTCGCAAACCTACGACCGAGGATCGGACGGCGCAGTGATCCCCGGCAGTTGGCGTGACAAACAGACGGCCGTCAACGGAGCAGGCGTCGAGCTCACGATCGACGCGGATCTCCAGTATTACGTCCAGCAACAGGTGCAGTTGGCGAAGGACTTGTCCGGCGCGAAGAATGCGTCAGCGTTCGTCCAGGACGCACACACCGGTGAGGTTCTCGCGATGTCGAACGACAAGACGTTCAATCCCGGTATCGGCGTCGGAAACAACGAGCGCGACAAAGAGATGGGCAATTTGGCCGTCTCGACTCCGTTCGAACCCGGCTCGGTGAACAAGATCATCACGGCCGCAGCCGCAATCGAATACGGTCTCACCACTCCGGACGAGGTTCTTCAGGTTCCGGGAAACATCTTCATGTCCGGGGTGTCGGTGAAGGACGCCTGGGAGCATGGTGTTGCGCCCTACACGACCACTGGAGTGTTCGGTAAGTCGTCGAACGTCGGAACACTCATGCTTGCCCAGCGCGTCGGTGAAGATCGTTTCGCGGACATGCTGTCTCGGTTCGGCCTCGGGCAACGCACCGACGTGGGCCTCCCTGGCGAGAGTGCAGGTAACGTCCCGAGTCGTGACCAATGGTCCGGCGGCACGTTCGCCAACTTGCCTATCGGGCAGGGACTTTCGATGACCTTGATGCAGATGACAGCGATGTATCAGGCGATCGCGAACGACGGGGTGCGGGTTCCACCACGAATCGTCAAGTCCACCATCGACCCGGACGGCAACAAGACCGAAACCGAGCAACCCGAGGGTGTATACGTCGTCAGTCCTCAGACGGCATCGACGGTGCGCAACATGTTCCGGGCGATCACCCAAGACGACACTGGAAATCAGCGAGGGACCGGTGTCGCCGCCGGAATCCCGGGGTATCAGATCAGTGGCAAAACGGGCACCGCACAGCAGGTTGATCCCGAGTGCAAGTGCTACAGCAACTCGAACTACTGGATAACCTTCGCTGGTATCGCTCCCGCCGACGACCCTCGGTATGTGATCGGCATCATGCTCGACGCACCGAGCCGTAGCGCCGACGGATCGGGCGGACAGTCCGCCGCTCCGCTCTTTCACAACATTGCGAACTGGATGCTGCAACGTGACTCGGTGCCACTGTCGGCGGATCCAGGTCCCAAGTTGGTTCTGCAAGCAGACTGACGCAGAGTGGGAGCGAAGTGCTCTCCTACGTAACGCACATGCGTTCGCCCAGTTGATGGGTTTGTCGGGTCTGGGGTTTGTCGGGATCCGCACGCCGGTAACCTGACACGTCGACCCTGAACGGAAAGTTCCGGACGGGGGGACCGGGATCCACCCCCAGACACCGCGCGCGGTGACGACCCACCGCCTTCGCAGCCGAGCAGAAAGGAGCACAGTGTCTGTGCCAGCAGAGCAGCAACCTGCTCCGTCAGCGTCTCGCCCTTCGTCGCCACCGCAGACGCCGATCGAGGTATTGGCGGAAGCCGCGGACGCAACCCTGATGCCCGCCGACACCGCCGAGCAGCGACTCGTGTCGGGCGTCGATCTCCGTGCCCAGGCGATCGAGGACGGTGACCTGTTCGCAGCACTGCCAGGATCGTCGGCACACGGCGCATCGTTCGCGGCCCAGGCGATCCAACGGGGTGCCGCCGCGATACTCACCGATCCCACCGGACTGGACGAAATTCGACGCCAGTTCGATCTGCTTCCGGTTCCCGTCGTCGTTCACGATCGGCCACGGAACGTGCTCGGTCTAGTGTCCGCCCTGGTGTATGGCAATCCGTCGGAAAAGATGACGGTCATCGGCATCACTGGTACTTCCGGTAAGACGACGACCTCCTATCTGCTCGAGGCAGCATTGACTGCCGCTGGACGCCGCACCGGATTGATCGGAACGATCGAGACCAAGATTGCCGGATCCCGAATACCCAGTGCACTGACTACGCCCGAGGCGCCGCAGTTGCACGCCTTGTTTGCACTGATGGTCGAACAAGGCCTCGATACGGTCGTGATGGAGGTATCGAGTCACGCGTTGTCCCTGGGGAGAGTCGACGGCACCGTCTTCGCGGTGGGGGCGTTCACCAATCTGTCGCAAGATCATCTGGATTTCCACGACACCCTCGAGGACTATTTTCTCGCCAAGAGTCGGCTTTTCGCAGCGGACTCGCGGGTGCGGACGCAGTCGGCCGTGATCTGTGTCGACGACGTCTGGGGTAAGCGGATGGCCGACATCGCACTGTCGGCTGGATCCAAGGTTCTCACGGTGTCGGTCTCGTCTGAATCGGACTGGACGGTGGAGGACTGGGAAAAGGATCCCGGCGGCACCCAGACATTCACGTTGGTCGAGCCGCGGGGCGATCGCCACTCGGCGTCGATTCGACTACCCGGACGCTACAACGTGGCCAACGCGGTCCTCGCCGCCGCAACCTGCGCTGCGGCCGAGGTGGATGTGGATCGTGCAATTCTCGGCATGGCCGAGGTGGACGTTCCGGGACGGGTACAGCGAATTTCCCGTGGACAAAAATTTCTCGCGGTCGTCGATTACGCGCACAAACCTGCCGCGGTCGAGGCAGTCATCGACACTCTCCGCGAGCAGACCGAGGGTCGCATTGCAGTGGTTCTCGGAGCAGGAGGGGACCGCGACAAAGGAAAGCGCTCACTCATGGGCGCGGCAGGCGCACGAGGAGCCGACCTTCTGGTGATCACCGATGACAATCCTCGATCCGAAGATCCAGCGGTGATCAGGGAGTCGGTTCTGGCGGGGGCGCTCGGTGTCGACTGTGCTGCTCGCGGCGAAGTCAGAAATATCGCGGGCAGAGGACATGCCATCGCCGATGCAGTGCAGTGGGCAGAAGATGGAGACGTCGTGCTCGTTGCAGGCAAAGGCCACGAAACAGGTCAGGACATCGGTGGAGTGAAGTACCCGTTCGACGACAGGGTCGTCCTCGCCGACGCCATCGATCGAAAGATCGGCCGGAACACGAGCGAGCGGGTGATCTCGTGAAAGCGATGACCATCGCGCAGATTGCCGAGATCGTCGGGGGTGTCCTTCACGACGTGGCCGATCCCGACCGGATCGTCGACGGCACGGTGGAGTTCGACTCCCGGAAGGTCGGTCCTGGCAGCCTGTTTCTGGCACTGCCGGGAGCGCGTGTCGACGGGCACACTCATGCGGCTGCTGCGATCGAGGGGGGTGCGGCGGTCGTTCTCGCCGCACGCCCGGTAGGCGTTCCGGCCATCGTGGTCGAACCGGTACCTCACGACGGCAGGGCCATGGCGCTCGAACACGATACCGACGGCTCGGGTGCCGCCGTCCTGGCAGCGTTGAGCAAACTTGCCCGCGCATCGGTCGAGGAGCTGACGGCCTCGTCCGGACTGACCGTCGTCGGCGTCACCGGATCCTCGGGCAAGACATCGACGAAGGACCTGTTGGCCGCGGTGTTGCGTCCGCTGGGAGCCGTCGTCGCGCCGCCCGGATCATTCAACAACGAACTGGGACATCCGTGGACTGCTCTGCGAGCGGACGAGTCCTCGAAGTTCCTCGTTCTCGAACTTTCGGCCAGAGGTGTCGGACATGTCGCGGCCCTCGCGCACGCGGCGCCACCGCGCATCGGCGTCGTGCTGAATGTCGGTACTGCGCATCTGGGCGAGTTCGGGTCACGCGAGAAGATTGCCATCGCCAAAGGTGAACTGGTAGAAGCGCTTCCGGATGCCGAACACGGGGGAGTGGCGGTGCTCAACGCCGACGACAGGCTCGTCCTGGCGATGAGATCGCGTACGTCCGCGAGGGTGGTCACCGTCGGGTTGTCGCCCGACGCGGACATCAGAGCGCGGGAAGTAGTACTCGATGCCGATGCCAGGCCGCGTTTCACGATGGTCACACCGGTCGGTGAGATCGACGTCGCGCTCGCGGTGCACGGCGAACATCAAATCGGCAACGCACTCGCAGCTGCCGCAGTAGCTCTCGAATGCGGGGCGGATCTAGCTGTGATCGCCGAGGCGCTCGCGGGTTCGTCGGCGGCATCCGTTCGACGGATGGACGTCAGAACCAGAGCCGACGGCGTGACTGTGGTCAACGATTCCTACAACGCCAATCCCGATTCGATGCGTGCCGCGTTGAAGGCGCTCGTGTCGATGTCGAGGTCCAGTGCAGGACCACGTCGGCGCACGTGGGCTGTACTGGGTGAGATGGCCGAACTCGGTCCCGAATCGATCATCGAACACGACGCAATCGGACGGCTCGCAGTCAGATTGGACGTCAGCCGCCTGATCATCGTCGAATCGGGTCGCCCGACGAGGGCCATGCATCAGGGTGCCGTGATGGAGGGGTCGTGGGGCGAGGAATCGATGCTCGTAGACGATGACGCCGCTGCGATCGCGATCCTTCGCGAGCAGGTGGAGCCCGGTGACATCGTTTTGGTCAAGGCGTCGCAGTCGATTGCACTGTGGACCGTGGCCGAAGCGTTGCTCGGCGATGTGCAGATCGATACTGCGCCGGTGGATGATGGCTCGGTACACGACATGCAGGTGGAAGCAGGGAGTTCTTCGACAGTGGACGGGGACAAGAAGATGACACCGGAGGAAACGCAGTGAGACAGATCCTCTTCGCCGGAGGTATCGCGCTCGCTGTGGCAATCCTGCTCACGCCAGTGCTGATCAAGACGTTCTCGAAGCAGGGCTTCGGGCAGGAAATTCGCGTCGAGGGCCCGGCCAGCCACCAGTCCAAGCGGGGCACGCCAACGATGGGCGGCGTTGCGATCCTGGCAGGCCTGTGGGCCGGGTACTGGGGCTCGCACCTGATCGGTGTCGGGTATGACGCCGACGGTCCATCAGCGTCGGCACTGCTGGTGCTCGGCCTGACGACCGTCCTCGGTATCGTTGGCTTCCTCGACGACTTCATCAAGATTCGCAAGCAGCGGAACCTGGGACTGAACAAGACCGCAAAGCTGGTCGGCCAATTGGTTGCCGCTCTCTTGTTCGGCGTACTGGCGCTGCAGTTCAAGGGCGCGGGCGGTCTGACGCCTGCCAGCCAACAGCTGTCCTACGTCAGAGACATCGCCACGGTGAGTCTCGGTCCGATCGTATTCGTGGTGTGGTGTTACTTCCTGGTCACCGCGTGGTCCAACGCGGTGAATCTGACGGACGGCCTCGACGGGCTCGCGGCAGGCTCCATGACTCTCGTCCTCGGCGCCTACACGGTGATCACGTTCTGGCAATACCGCCAGGCATGTTCCACCAACCCCGGTCCCGGTTGCTACGACGTCCGCGATCCTCTCGACCTTGCTCTCATCTGTGCATCGGCGGCGGGCGCGTGTATCGGATTTCTGTGGTGGAACGCCGCACCGGCGAAGATCTTCATGGGCGACACCGGCTCGCTCGCGCTGGGCGGTCTGATCGCTGGTCTGTCCATCGTCACTCGCACCGAACTGATCATGGTCGTCATCGCGGCACTGTTCGTCGCCGAAGCTGCCTCGGTGGTCATCCAGGTCGCGGTGTTCCGGTCGAGTCGAAGACGAGTGTTCCGAATGGCACCGTTCCATCATCACTTCGAGCTCGCAGGCTGGGCAGAAACCACGGTGATCATCCGGTTCTGGTTGCTTGCGGCGATCGCCTCCGCGGTTGGACTGGCGTTGTTCTACAGCGAGTACCTCGCTGCAGTCGGCGGGTAGTAAGCGATGTCCACGACGACGGTGTCCGAAGATCTCGGTTGGCTGAGCGGCAAGACTGTCCTCGTCGCGGGGGCGCGGGTCACCGGACTTGCGACGGTGGGGCCTCTGCGCGACTTGGGGGCCGAGGTTCTGGTCACCGATTCCGATCCTGGCGCCCTCGACAAGGCGCGAGCACTCGGGGCCGGCGGAATCTCGCAGGAGGATCTTTTAGCGGACGACGCGACCTTCGATCGGATCGCCCTGGTGGTGACCAGTCCGGGATTTCGTCCAGACTCCCCGGTGCTGGCTGCGGCGCGCGCACACGGGATCCCGGTCTGGGGCGACATCGAACTCGCGTGGCGTGTCGATCGCACCGGGATGTACGGACCACCGGCGCAGTGGCTCGTGGTCACCGGCACCAATGGAAAAACGACGACCACTTCGATGCTGGCATCGATTCTCGACTCCGCCGGACTCGACGGGGTTGCATGCGGAAATATCGGCCTTCCCGTCCTCGATGCGTTGCAAGAGACACCGCACCCATCAGTTCTCGCGGTCGAACTGTCCTCCTTTCAGCTGTTCTGGGCGCCGTCGGTACGTCCCGCGGCAGGCGTCGTCCTCAACATCGCGGAGGATCACCTCGACTGGCATGGCGGAATGGACGGTTACACCGCGTCGAAAGCGCGCGCCCTGACCGGTGATGTCGCGGTGGTGGGCCTCGACGATGCACGTGCGGCAGCTCTGGCGGAAACATCGACTGCAGGTCGCGTGGTCGGCTTCCGATTGGCGGTGCCTGCGCTCGGCGAGCTCGGTGTTCAGGACGACACCCTGGTCGACTACGCGTTCGGTGACGCCGTTCGGTTGATCCCGGTCAGCGAGATTGTTCCGGCGGGACCAGCAGGACGCATGGACGCTTTGGCTGCCGCAGCGTTGGCGCGTGCGATAGGTGTATCTGCCGACGCCGTCGCCGACGGCTTGCGTACCTACCAGGTCGGGCCGCACCGCGCGGCAGTCGTGCGGACGCTGAACGAGGTGACGTTCGTCGACGATTCGAAGGCCACGAACCCTCACGCGGCACGGTCGTCTCTGCTTGCTCACGATCGGGTCGTCTGGATCGCGGGTGGACTTCTCAAAGGTGCATCGGTCGACGAACTCGTCGCCGAAGTGGCTCCCAGGCTCGCTGCAGTGGTCGTCATCGGTCGTGATGGGGCGAAGATCGCACAGGCTTTGGCGCGACACGCCCCGGATGTTCCCGTCGTGACGTTCCCGACGGGAGACGATGCTGGAGTGACTCTTGTGACTGAAGATGCAGAAGTAGTGATGCGATCTGTTGTCCGAGAAGCTGCGCGTCGTGCCTTGCCCGGGGACACCGTCCTCCTGGCGCCGGCAGCCGCATCTCTCGACATGTTCGTCGACTACGGGCACCGGGGTCGCAGTTTCGTGGCAGCGGTGGAGGCATTGGACTCATCCGAGATCGGCAGCACCGGCGGACAATTGTCATGAGCAAGAGCAGAGATGCGGCGCAGGCGTCACCGCGCACTCGTGTCGGTTTGTGGCTCGGTCGGCCCTTGGCGTCGTTTCATCTGATCGTGACAATTGCAGCCTTGCTGACCTTGCTCGGCTTGGTGATGGTGCTGTCATCGTCCGCAGCCGAGGCGTACGCCACCGACGGGTCGGCCTACACCCTGTTCACTCAGCAGTTGATCGGTGTCGGACTGGGAGTCATCGCGTTCTACATAGCCCTTCGCGCCTCGGTCCGGGTTCTACGTAAAGTGTCGTTTCCCTTGTTCTGCCTCTCGGTGGTCATGCTGATGCTGGTCTTGATTCCTGGGATCGGATCGGAAGGCGCCGACGGGGCGCGGCGTTGGTTCAACATCGCGGGTGTCTCGTTCCAGCCGTCCGAGCTTGCCAAGGTGACGCTCGTGCTGTGGGGCGCACATCTTTTGGCGTCGAGGCGCAGCGAGCACGCCAGTTTGAAGTCGTTGCTGATTCCGTTGGTGCCCGCGGCACTGCTCATGGCGGCCCTGGTGGTGATGCAGCCGAACCTCAGTACCGCGATCGCGATCGGCATCATCCTCGTATCTCTGCTGTGGTTCGCCGGTCTCAATGCCCGGCTGTTCGTCGTCATCGTCGGCGGCGGCCTCGCGGCGGCGACCGTGCTCGCGTTCACCGCCGGGTACAGGTCCAATCGCATCAAGGCGTGGCTCAACCCCGCTGACGACCCTCAGGGTCTCGGCTACCAGTCCAACCAGGCGAAATTCTCTCTCGCCGACGGTGGTCCTTTCGGTGTCGGTCTCGGCCAGAGCCGAGCGAAATGGAGTTACCTTCCCAACGCACACAACGACTTCATCTTCGCCATCATCGGGGAAGAACTCGGCTTCATCGGTTGCATGGCCGTGCTCGGCTTGTTCGCCCTGTTCGTCTACACCGGACTTCGCATCGCGATGCGGTCGGTCGATCCTTTCCTTCGGCTGCTGGCGGCAGGGTCGACAACCTGGATCTTCGCGCAGGCAATGATCAACATCGGCTATGTCGTCGGGTTGCTGCCGGTCACGGGTCTGCAGTTGCCGCTGGTGTCCTACGGAGGATCCTCGACGGCGATCACGTTGCTCATGTTCGGCATCATCGCGAACGCCGCCAGACACGAACCCGAGGCGATCGCAGCTCTTCATGCGGGTCAGCGATCTCGGTTCGATCGCGTGCTGCGACTGCCGATGCCCGCGTCGTTCTCACCGCTTCGTGCTGCTGCCGCGCGCTCCAAGTCGACGCGTCCTGCACTCGATCGCGACGATCGCCGGCGTCTGGAATCCAGAGACACCGTGCCGCGTCGTCGCGGCGACCGTGCCTACGCCGAGGTCGGTGGGCGTACTCCTGCGCCCCGTCGCTCCGGCGCAGGTGAACGGCAGCCCGATCCGCAGCGTGGGGCGGCAAGGCAACCCGGTGTTCGACGTCCTCATCCCGATGGGCAAGGATATCGACGGTGAATGCACCAACTACACCGGTTTCCGTCGTGGTGGCCGGAGGTGGCACGGCAGGTCATATCGAACCTGCCCTTGCCGTCGCCGATGCCCTGCGCGCTCTCGATGCCGACGTACGAATCACCGCGCTCGGCACTGAACGTGGCCTCGAAACAACGCTCGTCCCTGCTCGTGGTTACCGACTCGAGCTGATTCCTCCCGTTCCGCTCCCGCGTAGACCAACGCTCGACCTGCTACGTCTACCCGCTCGTGTGGTCCGCTCGGTGCGCCGAACTCGCGCAGTGCTGGCCGAGGTCGACGCCGATGTGCTCGTAGGCTTCGGCGGGTATGTTGCGCTCCCGGCATACTTGGCTGCACGTCGTGGGCTTCGGCGACGAGCCGTCCCGATCGTGGTGCATGAGGCAAATGCCAGTGCAGGAATAGCGAACAAGGTCGGAGCCAGATTCGCGACGCGGGTCCTCGCTGCCGTTGCCGGTTCAGGGGTGAAGGCAAAGGGCCACGACGACGCCGAGATCATTGGAATTCCGGTGCGGCCGACAATCACCGGTCTGAATCGCGCGGCGACACGCGCTGACGCTCGTGAGCACTTCGGGCTTCCTCACGACGGTCCTGTTCTGCTTGTTTTCGGCGGCTCGCAGGGTGCGAGATCGTTGAACGAAGCGGTATCGGGTGCCGCAGCCGAACTCGCTGCCGCCGGAATTTCTGTGCTGCATGCGCACGGACCGAAGAACACCGTCGACGTCGCGACCACCGATCCCGCCGCACCCTACATCGCGGTGCCGTATCTGAGCCGAATGGATCTGGCCTATGCTGCCGCCGATCTGGCAGTGTGCCGGTCCGGCGCGATGACAGTGGCGGAAGTCTCGGCGACCGGTTTGCCCGCGGTCTACGTGCCGCTCCCGCACGGCAACGGCGAGCAGGAGCTCAACGCACGCCCCGTCGTCGACGCAGGAGGAGGCATACTCGTGGCGGACAGTGCGCTGGATGCGAGCTATGTCGCGTCCGACATCGTGGATCTCGTCACCGATACAGAACGGTTGGCCCGCATGTCGATCGCTGCATCGAGCGCAGGACACAGGGACGCCGCCACCGCAGTTGCCAGAATCGTGCTCGACGTTGCGTCGAGCAGACGACACGAGGCGTCACAGACGTGACGAGTGAAAGGACGGACATGTCCGAGCTTCCCGCTGAGCTCGCCAGAGTTCACATGGTCGGTATCGGCGGAGCAGGAATGTCCGGAATCGCACGCATTCTGCTTGCACGGGGCGGCCAAGTGTCCGGCTCGGACGCAAAGGAGAGCAGGGGCGTTCTGGCGCTCCGTGCTCGCGGCGCCGAGGTACGCGTCGGCCATGACGCGTCCGCACTCGACATGCTGCCCGGGGGACCAACGGTGGTGGTCACCACGCACGCGGCGATCCCGAAAACCAACCCCGAACTCGTCGAGGCAGGCAAGCGAGGCATTCCGGTCGTACTGCGGCCCGCAGTGCTGGCGTCCTTGATGGAGGGCTACCGCACCCTGCTGGTGTCGGGCACTCACGGAAAGACATCGACCACATCGATGCTGATCGTGGCCCTGCAGCACTGTGGTTTCGATCCATCGTTTGCAGTGGGCGGGGAGCTGAACGAGGCAGGCACCAACGCCCACCACGGCAGCGGAGACGTCTTTGTCGCCGAGGCGGACGAGAGCGACGGATCGCTGCTGCAGTACAAACCTGACATCGTGATCGTCACCAACGTCGAGGCCGACCACCTCGACTACTTCGGTACCACCGAGGCATACGTCCAGGTGTTCGATGATTTCGCGGCTCTGCTTCCATCCGGCGGCGTACTGGTCGCATGCATGGACGATCCAGGATCGGCCGCACTCGCACGGCGCGTACACGCACGCGGACTTCCCGGAGTCCGGGTGCTCGGGTACGGTTCCGCCGATACAGAGTCCGGTGACGTGGAGATGGCAGTGAGATTGCTGCAGTGGGAGCCCGAGGACGTCGGCGGCGTCGCGCAGCTTCTGGTGCGGGGCGAGGAAAAGCCGCGAACACTTCGACTCGGCGTGCCTGGCCGCCATACCGCACTCAATGCACTCGCAGCG
Source organism: Rhodococcus sp. G-MC3 (assembly GCF_030063335.1). GTDB lineage: Bacteria > Actinomycetota > Actinomycetes > Mycobacteriales > Mycobacteriaceae > Rhodococcoides. The sequence continues at coordinate 167,044 of NZ_JASISW010000005.1, forward strand.
TTCACCGCCGGCGTCAATGTCGGAGCCGAAGTCCCGGATCTGCTGGCCGGCCTGACCAGCTTCGGGGGCGTGCACCGCCGTTTTCAGCTCCGCGGGCGCGAGCACGGGGTGCGGGTGTTCGACGACTATGCGCACCACCCCACCGAGGTGCGTGCGGTACTCGGCGCTGCGCAGCAGCTGGTGGCCGGGGCTGCGGGGGATGGTGAACGTGGACGAGTCGTGGTGGTGTTCCAGCCTCACCTGTACTCGCGGACCGAGAATTTTGCAGTGGAGTTCGGTGAGGCGCTGAGCCTCGCGGACGAGGTAATGGTTTTGGATGTCTACGGCGCACGGGAAGAACCGCTTCCTGGCGTGACAGGGGCGTTGGTGGCATCGGCGGTGACCAAACCGGTCAATTATCAGCCCGACCTTTCGCTCGTCGCGAAACAGGTCGCCTCTCTCAGCGCACCGGGGGATGTCATCATCACCATGGGCGCAGGCGACGTGACGATGTTGGCCGGACCAATTCTCGATGCACTCCGTTCCAGGACGGACTTCAGGACCGGGCTCGGTGGGGTGGGACAGGGCCGAACCGGTGGGGGCGGAATTGGACAGAGCCAGGCATCGAAGTGACCCGACGTCCGCAGCGTTCTCGCGGAACGGATTCGGCCGAGCGTCGCGGCGGCGGGCGAGATGACGCGGCAAGAATGATTTCCGACCCTTCGAAGGCCGAGCGTGACCGAAAACGTCAAGTGCGCGAGGACGAACGGTTGCGGGTGGCGCGATCGAGGCGCCGAGTTATTCTGATCGCTTCGGCAGTGGCCGCTATCGTCATCGCCGGAGTCTGCGCCGTGTATTTCACGCCGATGTTGTCGGTTCGCGCCATCGAGGTCGACGGCGCGGTGTCGGTGTCGGAGACGGATATCGTCGCCGAGCTCGATGTACCGCTCGGTGAACGGCTCGTCAGCGTCGACGCAGGCGCGGCAGCGCAACGTGTGGCGTCGATTCCGGCGCTGGCTTCGGTTCGGGTGCAACGGATGTACCCGTCGACCGTGCGTGTCACCGTGACCGAACGGGCAGCGGTTGTGTTCGTCGACGAGCCGGACGGAACCCATCTATTGGATTCGACGGGTGTGGATTTTGCGGTGGCACCGCCTGCGCCCGGGGTCGTGCGACTTGTCACGCAATCCCCGGGACCAGCCGACCCACCGACCGAAAGCGCCCTCACAGCACTGGATTCGATGCCTGTGTCGTTGCGCGGCCAAATCGGTGAAGTACGTGCGAGTTCGGTGTCGGACGTATCATTTCTTCTGCTCGACGGTCGTACTCTCGTCTGGGGCAACCAGGACAACTCCGAGCGCAAATCGGCTGTGGCTCTTGCGCTGTTGTCTCAGCCGGGACAAATTCTCGACGTGTCGAGCCCGGATCTCCCCACTACGAAGTAGTGCGTCGACGAAACGACATCTCGAAGATCCGAGAACAGCTGACCACGTTTTTGCATGGTCGAGATCTAGAAAATATTTCCGTGTCGTCGGCGCGCCTAATGGCGGATCGACGCCTCGGTGAATAGCGTTCCGAGCGTCGAGTACTTGACATAACTGTAAGCCTGTGGTTTAGGTTGAGAGTTTTGCTCGGGGTTCGACAGACCAGACAACAACCACGGAAGGCGAGAGCCAATGACGCCCCCGCACAACTACCTCGCCGTAATCAAGGTCGTCGGCATCGGCGGCGGCGGCGTTAACGCGGTCAACCGCATGATCGAGCAAGGACTCAAGGGAGTCGAGTTCATCGCGGTCAATACCGACGCTCAAGCACTTCTGATGAGTGACGCCGACGTCAAACTCGATGTGGGACGAGAGCTCACCCGAGGCCTCGGTGCAGGTGCCGACCCCGAAGTGGGCAGGCGAGCAGCCGACGACCACAAGGACGAGATCGAAGAAGTACTCAAAGGCGCGGACATGGTGTTCGTGACGGCGGGTGAAGGCGGCGGCACCGGCACCGGTGGTGCACCGGTCGTAGCGAACATCGCCCGCAAACTCGGTGCACTCACCGTCGGTGTCGTTACGCGTCCGTTCTCGTTCGAGGGCAAACGGCGCGGCGGCCAGGCCGATACCGGCATTCAGCAGCTGCGTGAGTCCTGCGACACACTCATCGTCATTCCGAACGATCGTCTACTGCAACTCGGCGACGCTGCCGTCAGTCTGATGGACGCGTTCCGCAGCGCCGACGAGGTCCTCCTCAACGGTGTTCAGGGCATCACCGACCTCATCACCACTCCCGGACTGATCAACGTCGACTTCGCCGACGTCAAGGGCGTCATGTCGGGGGCAGGCAGTGCCCTGATGGGTATCGGCTCCTCGCGCGGAGAGGGTCGCGCTATCAAGGCTGCCGAGTCTGCGATCAACTCGCCGCTGCTCGAAGCATCGATGGAGGGTGCGCGTGGAGTGCTGTTGTCCATCGCAGGAGGCTCTGACCTCGGGCTCTTCGAGATCAACGAGGCAGCGTCGCTGGTCCAGGAAGCTGCGCACATCGACGCCAACATCATCTTCGGAACCGTCATCGACGATTCGCTCGGAGACGAGGTGCGAGTAACCGTCATCGCTGCCGGCTTCGACGGTGGAACGCCCACCCGACGTCCTGTCGAGGCCGCGCCTGCCTCGTCGCGCGGGCCGATCGGGTCGGCTCGGTCCGGAGAGGTGTCCTCGCGATCCTCCGATGCGAACGAGTCGGGGTCGGTATTCCGCGATTCGGTCGGTTCAGGTGCGGGCAGTAGTTTGCCGCCCCTGCAGTCGTCGGGAGCCAACGGGCATTCTTCGTCCAGCAGGCCCTCCGGTGACCACAGGCCCTCGAATGATCAGGGCAGCAGTGGCAGGCGCGTTCCGGTGTCCGACGAAGACGGCGACGACGATGTCGACGTGCCTTCGTTCATGCGTCGCTAGCAGGTGTGTCGGAGGAGTTCGAAAGAGCAGCAGTGACGGGAAAAGACTTCAAAGTTCGGCGCGTCACTACTACCCGCGCCGGCGGAGTGTCGGCTGCGCCGTTCGACACATTCAACCTTGGTGACCATGTAGGAGACGAGCCAGCGGCGGTCGCCGCCAATCGGGAGCGCCTCGGCCGTGAGCTCGGTCTCGGTGTCGAGCGTCTGGTCTGGATGGAGCAGGTGCACGGCCGCACGGTGACGGTCGTCGACGGGCCGGTGAGCGAGCCGGTTCCGGTGACCGATGCTCTGGTGACCAAAGCCACCGACCTGGCGCTGGTGGTGCTCAGTGCGGACTGTGTGCCGGTGCTGTTGTCCGACGAGCAAGCAGGCGTGATCGCCGCGGTGCATGCGGGCCGCGTGGGCGCACGGATCGGCATCATCCCTCGCGTTCTCGAGGAGATGGTGGCGCAGGGTGCCGTGCTGAGCCGGGTCGGGGCTTTCCTCGGACCCGCGGCGAGCGGCAGACAGTACGAGGTGCCTGCACATATGCAGGCCGACGTCGAGCGTCACCTACCCGGTAGCTCGTCAGTCACGGTCAGGAAGACGCCTGGGCTCGACATCCGTGCCGGAATCAGGCGTCAGCTGCTGGGGGCCGGCGTCCCTGCTGTGGCGCTCGACCCGAGGTGCACCATCGAAGATCGCACCCTGTTCAGTCACCGGCGCGGTGCGCCGACCGGCAGACTGGCCAGCGTGATCTGGATGGACACCAGGCCTGCTTGACTGATGACATGACTTCGCATCCGGAACGAATTTCTGAAGACGGAACAGCAGTAGACAGAACTGCCGAGATCACGCGTGCCCTCGGCCTCGTACGAGACCGACTCACTGCCGCCTGCCTGTCGGCCGGACGCAGCGACGACGTACGCCTTCTGCCAGTGACGAAGTTCTTTCCGGCACGCGACGTTGCGATCCTCTACGGGCTCGGCTGCCGGGATTTCGGGGAGTCCCGCGAGCAGGAAGCATCGGCCAAGGTCGACGATCTTGCCGCCGGTTTCGAGGCATCGCCGCCGCGGTGGCACATGATCGGACACCTCCAGCGAAACAAGGCCAAATCGGTTGCCCGATGGGCGAGTTCGATTCACTCGGTGGACAGTGACAGGCTTGTCGACGCGCTACAGAAGGCGGTGTCGAAGGCTGTAGACGAGGGTGCCCGAACGGAACCATTGGACGTGCTGATCCAGATCAGCATCGATGGTGACGTTCACCGAGGGGGAGTGGAACGCGAGGATCTGGCGGCTCTCGCCGACCGCGTTGCCTCGTCCGAGAACCTCCGACTGTCGGGTGTGATGGCCGTGCCACCGATCGATGCCGATCCTGAAGAGGCGTTTGCCGACTTGGCCGAATTGCACGGTCGTCTCGTGGCGCAACATCCCGGCGCTACCGAACTGTCGGCGGGCATGACTTCGGACTTGGAGGCTGCCGTCCGACATGGATCGACCTGCGTGCGTGTCGGTACCGCAATACTCGGTTCTCGGCCGATAGCCTCGCCAGTAGAGCCCATGGATCACATCAGTAACAACTGACACAGTGCGAACCTGGGCAGTACGACACACACCCGCCCGGGGAGTGTAGCCCGCGGAACGACCAGATTTCGGCGAGCGCAGTAGCCCGCGGAACGACCAGCTCGACGGAAGGCAGATCGATGAGCACCCTGCACAAGTTCAAGGCGTACTTCGGTATGGTTCCGCTCGCGGACTACGAAGACGACTACCTCGACGAACCGGATTCTCATCGGACTTCGCGAGGCCGCGACCCGTATGGGGACGAGGACCGAAGTGATCGCGAGTTTGCGAAGCCGTCCTTCTCCTCGCGCAGGTCCTCCCGTCCCGAATCGGACGACGGCGTCGACGAGTACGACGATTACGACGCGCCCCGGCCAGCACCGACCCTGGCCCCGATCGGCGGGCGCTCCTCCCGGCCGGCTTCGATGGCCGGTCGCGGCGCATCCACCCGCGGAAATCTCGCGGTCGATACGCGGATGGACGTCCGGGCAGAGACCCGCCGCAGCCCCGTGGCCGACGACGGAGGTCCTTTGTCCAAGATCACCACGTTGCGCCCGCGTGACTACAGTGAAGCCCGCACCATCGGCGAGCGGTTCCGCGATGGCACACCGGTCATCATGGACCTGGTCGATATGAGCAACGCGGACGCCAAGCGGCTCGTCGACTTCGCTGCAGGCCTCGCGTTCGCGCTTCGTGGATCGTTCGACAAGGTTGCTACCAAAGTGTTCCTGCTCTCACCTGCCGATATCGACGTATCGCCGCAGGAGCGCAGGCGAATTGCCGAGACCGGCTTCTACAGTCAGCAATGACAAGGTTGTGCCCGACTCGACATCGGCGGCTCGAATCGGCAGCCAGGCCGTCTGACCTGGTCGCTTTGATCGAGCCGCTTTTTTCGGGCAGAGTATGACCTGTGGCCTTGTTCGCGGTTCTCTCCTACATACTGTTCATTTTCTGGCTTCTTCTCATCGGTCGCATCATCGTCGAATTCATCAGAACGTTCGCCCGAGATTGGCGGCCGACGGGAATTGTGGTGGTATTGCTCGAAGCGATTTTCACGGTGACCGATCCGCCCGTCAAGCTGCTTCGGCGGCTGATTCCGCCCGTCAATCTGGGTGGGGTTCGACTGGATTTGTCGATCATGGTGCTGCTGTTCGGAGTTTTCATTCTGATGACAGTGGTGGAGAGCCTGGGATCGTAAACGTAGGATTTTTGCAAGAAGACTTCGGGGACCAGCGCGACCAGCGCGACCGATGTGACAGAATGGACGCCAGTTACAGTTTGATTGTTCCGGCCAATGCGGAATGGGATATAACTGAATGCTTGCTCTACCGCCTCAAGACGCGTGAAGGGATCCTTCCATGCCGCTGACTCCAGCTGATGTGCACAATGTCGCGTTCAGTAAGCCGCCGATCGGAAAGCGCGGCTACAACGAAGACGAGGTGGATGCTTTCCTCGATCTCGTCGAGCAAGAGTTGTCGCGATTGATCGAAGAAAACGCTGACCTCCGTCAGCGTGTGGGTGAGCTGGACCAGGAGCTGTCCGACGCCAAGAGCGCCGGACGTCAGGGCTCCTCGCAGCCCGTGCCGGTCCAGCAGAAGGCTCCCGAGCCTGCGCGGCCGGTCGAGCCTCCGAAGCCCGCGCCCGTTGTCGCTCCGGTTGCTGCACCCGTTGCTGCTGTTTCATCGAGCGGTGACTCGAATATGCAGGCCGCGAAGATCCTGGGCCTTGCCCAGGAAATGGCCGACAGGCTCACGAACGACGCCAAGACCGAGTCCGAGCAACTGCTCGGCAACGCTCGTACCAACTCCGAGCGCCTCGTCACCGACGCACGGACTCGCTCCGAGGCCATGGTGACCGACGCTCGTCAGAAGTCCGAGTCGCTGTTGTCCGACGCGCAAACTCGCTCCGAGACGCAGCTCCGGCAGGCCAAGGAAAAGGCGGATGCTCTCCAGGCGGACGCCGAGCGCAAGCACACCGAGATCATGGCGACCATCAACGAGCAGCGCTCGGTGTTGGAAGGCCGGATCGAGCAGCTCAAGACCTTTGAACGCGAATACCGTGTACGCCTGAAGTCGTACCTGGAGTCGCAGCTCGAGGAGTTGGAGAACCGGTCGTCGGCACTGCCCGTCGACAACGGTTCGGAAAACTTCAACAAGGACAACCAGTCCTCCGGCTACAGCCAGTCCTACGCAAAGGGCAACAACTGAGCCTCGCACGCAGCGCGTGACGGCTCACCCCGAACCTGACAGTGGCAACTGGGATCATTCCCGTGCCGGCTACCCGGAACGAGGAATGTCGTGCTTGTTCTGACGCTGTGTGCGGCAGCAGTGGGGTTTGCTCTGCTGGTCATCGCTTTGATGACAGGATCGGTGATCTGGGCGTGGGGTTGTATCGGAGTGTGTGTCGTCGGTGCAGTTCTGTTGCTTGCAGGTGCATTGTTGGGTCGCAAATCGCCTCCCGAGCAATAAACCAAGCGACAACGCAGCTAGTGTTGTCGTAGTAGTTGGTCAGTGTTGCCGTAGTGGTTTGTCGGTGTTGCGGTAGTACACAAGAGTGCGGCGTGGATCCGGTTATCACCGGGGAGCCTTCGGAAGAACAGCGTGCATGTGCGCTCAGTAGACCCGAACGGGTCGGCCCGTTACAGCCGATAGTGAAGTGGCATCGCTACGCGTGAGCGAACGCGATGCAAACGGGGTGGTACCGCGGTGTTCGACGTCCCACACGTCGATCGTCGTCCCCGTGCCGATATTCGTACCGTCCCTTGTTCGGGGCGGCCGGCACGGAGGAGCACGCACATGAACAATCGCCAAACGGACCAGGACTCGTACCCCCGAGTGGACATCTCCGGCACCAAAGCCGGCAGCGTGTCGTTCCCCGAACTCGAGAAGAAAGTTCTCGCGGCATGGGAGGCCGACGGAACCTTCCGCGCAAGCGTGGAGAACCGCGATGGTGCCGAGGAGTTCGTCTTCTACGACGGCCCTCCCTTCGCAAATGGGCTTCCGCATTACGGTCATCTGCTGACCGGGTATGTGAAGGATCTGGTTCCGCGTTTCCAGACGATGCGTGGCAAGAAGGTCGAGCGCCGCTTCGGTTGGGATTGTCACGGGCTTCCCGCCGAGCTCGAAGCCGAGAAGCAGCTGGGCATCAAGGACAAGTCCGAGATCGACGAGATGGGTCTCGCCAAGTTCAACGCGTACTGCAAGCAGTCGGTGTTGCAGTACACCGACGAATGGCGCGACTATGTGACGCGTCAGGCTCGGTGGGTAGATTTCGACAACGACTACAAGACGCTCGATGTGACGTTCATGGAGTCGGTCATGTGGGCGTTCAAGACGCTCCACGACAAGGGCTTGATCTATCAGGGCTTCCGGGTCCTGCCTTACAGCTGGTACGAGCAGACTCCATTGTCGAACCAGGAGACTCGTCTCGACGACGCCTACAAAATGCGTCAGGACCCGGCGGTCACCGTCACGATGCCGCTGACCGCCCCTGGATCGCCGCTCGATGGTGCGAGCGCCTTGATCTGGACGACTACACCGTGGACTCTGCCGTCGAACCTAGCGATGGCGGTTCACCCCGAGGTTCGTTATGTCCAGGTGCGCGGAACCGACGGTGTGCGGTACGTCCTGGCAGCCGAACGGCTCGCGCACTATGCACGCGAGCTCGGCGAAGACCCCGAGGTTCTGTCCGAGCACATTGGAGCCGAACTGGTCGGTCTGACGTACGCTCCGCCGTACGATTTCTTCCTCGGTCATGCCAATTCGCACCGAGTGCTGCAGGCTGATTACGTCACCACCGACTCCGGTACCGGAATCGTGCACCTCGCACCAGCTTTCGGTGAGGAGGATATGGATGTCGCGACGGCAAACGGCATCGAGGTGGTCCAGCCGCTCGACCCGGGTGGCAAGTTCACTTCGCTGGTGCCGCCGTACGAAGGTCTGATGGTCTTCGACGCCAATCCGGTGATCATCAAGGATCTCAAGGCCGCGGGTAGATTGCTTCGGCACGAGACCATCGAGCACTCGTATCCGCACAGTTGGCGGAGCGGTCAGCCGCTCATCTACATGGCGGTGCCGTCGTGGTTCGTCGCGGTCACCAAGTTTCGAGACCGCATGGTCGAGCTCAACCAGGAGATCACCTGGGTTCCGGAGCACATCAAGGACGGTCAGTTCGGTAAGTGGCTCGAGGGGGCGCGTGATTGGAACATCAGCCGTAACCGCTACTGGGGCAGCCCGATCCCGGTGTGGACTTCGGACAACGCCGAATACCCGCGCCTCGATGTGTACGGCAGTCTCGATGAGCTCGAGCGCGACTTCGGTGTTCGCCCAGACGATCTGCACCGTCCGTACATCGACGATCTGACCCGTCCGAACCCGGACGATCCGAGCGGGAAGTCGACGATGCGTCGGGTGCCCGAGGTGCTGGACTGCTGGTTCGAATCCGGCTCGATGCCGTATGCACAGGTCCACTTCCCGTTCGAGAACGAGGAGTGGTTCCAGACTCATAATCCAGGTGATTTCATCGTCGAATACAACGGACAGACGCGCGGCTGGTTCTACACGCTGCATGTGTTGGCGACCGCACTCTTCGATCGGCCTGCATTCAAAACCGTTGCAGCCCATGGAATCGTGTTGGGCGACGACGGTCTGAAGATGAGCAAGTCCAAGGGCAACTACCCCGATGTCAAGGAGGTGTTCGATCGCGACGGCAGTGATGCGATGCGCTGGTTCCTGATGTCGTCGCCGATCCTCCGTGGTGGCAACCTGATCGTCACCGAGCAGGGCATTCGTGAGGGCGTTCGCCAGGCATTGCTGCCGATCTGGAATGCGTGGAGCTTCCTGCAGTTGTACGCGGGCAAGCCCGGGCAGTGGCGTACCGACTCGCCGAACGTGCTCGATCGGTATGTGCTGGCCAAGTTGTCCGCGACGCGTGATGCGATCACCGATGCACTAGAGAACAACGACATCGCCGGTGCGTGCGACGAGCTTCGTACCTTCTGTGATGCGCTCACCAATTGGTATGTACGACGGTCGCGTTCGCGTTTCTGGAGCGAGAACTCCGACGCGATCGACACCTTGCACACAGTGCTGGAGGTACTGACCAGGATCGCTGCCCCGTTGCTTCCACTCGTCAGCGAAGTCGTGTGGCGCGGACTGACCGGCGGACGTTCGGTGCACCTGACGGATTGGCCTGCAGCGGAAGACCTGCCGTCCGATCCCGAGCTGGTCGATTCCATGGACGAGGTTCGCATTGTGTGTTCGACCGTGCTGGGTCTGCGTAAGGCGCAGAACCTTCGGGTTCGGCTGCCGTTGCCGGAGGTAACCGTCGCCGCCGAGAACGCCGAGCGGCTTCGGCCGTACGCGGACATCATCGCGGACGAGGTGAACGTCAAGAAGGTCGACCTCACCGACGACGTCGCAGTCCACGGCAAGTTCGAATTGGTGGTGAACGCCAGGGCCGCGGGCCCTCGTATCGGCAAGGATGTGCAGAAGGTCATCAAGGCGGTCAAGGCCGGGGAGTGGAGCGAGGACGAGTCCGGCACGGTCACTGCTGCCGAAATTGAGCTGTTGCCCAGCGAGTACACCCGCAAACTGGTTGCTGCCGAGCCTGATTCCACTGCAGCATTGCCGGGCAACTCTGGGCTGGTTGTGCTCAATTCCCAGGTGACCGCCGAGCTGGAGGCCGAGGGTTGGGCAAAGGACCGTATCCGAGAGTTGCAGGACGCACGTCGTAATCTCGGTCTCGACGTGTCCGATCGCATCGAGATCGTCGTCTCGGTTCCGGCAGATCGGCGCGAGTGGTTCGACACTCACCGGGATTTGATTGCGGGCGAGGTGCTTGCCCTGTCCCTGACGGACGGTGATACGGGCTCGGACGCGATCGCACTCGGTGAGGGAGTCAGCGTTCTGATCAGCCGGGCGAGATGATGCTCGGGCGTACGCACGAGGACGTAGTCCGCGAGCTGCTGGCTACCGCTCGCGACGGAGTCGTGCCGATCGTGGTTGTCGGTGAACCGGTCCTTCGCGTACCCGCGGAGCCGCTCACCGACCAGTTGGAGAGCCGAACGCTCGACCGGTTGGTGGAGGTGATGCGTGCGACGATGCGCGATGCGCCCGGAGTGGGGCTGGCGGCACCACAGATCGGCATACCGCTTCGCATCGCCGTCATCGAGGACATGTACGAGGTCAGCGACGAGGTGGCGGCCACTCGGATGCGCACGCCCGTTCCATTCCGCGTGATCGTCAATCCCGAGTACACGAAGATCGGCGACGAACGCCGGTCGTTCTACGAGGGATGCTTGAGTGTTCCTGGATACCAAGCCGTCGTGTCCCGGGCCGCGCGGGTGCGGTTGCGGTGTACCGACCTGTCGGGGGCAACGGTCGACGAGAAGTTCGCCGGCTGGCCTGCGAGAATCGTCGCGCACGAGACCGACCACCTCGACGGCATCGTGTACATCGACAAAGCCCTCACACGATCGCTGGCAGCGAACGACGTGTACGCAGACCTGTGGGCGGATCCGTCTCCGGCGCGCGCGGCCTCGGTGCTCGGTTTCCCCGCCGAGAATGTATGACATGTCGTTGAGTCGGGGTACTTGTCGCCGATCGCTCCGAACGTTGTGATCGACTCCCGCAGCAGGCGTTGGGTGTTGCATCTGGACATGGATGCGTTCTTCGCGTCGGTGGAGCAACTGACACGTCCGACGCTGCGGGGTCGCCCAGTGTTGGTCGGGGGCGCAGGAGGTCGAGGCGTCGTTGCGGGGTGCAGTTACGAGGCCAGAGTTTTCGGGGCACGCTCGGCAATGCCGATGCATCAGGCCCGCCGTCTGGTCGGAGCAGGGGCGGTGGTCCTTCCGCCGCGTGGAATTCTCTACCAGGAGCTCAGTCGACAGGTGTTCGACGGTCTCCGCGCCAGGATGCCGATACTCGAACAGCTGTCCATGGACGAGGCCTTCGGTGAACCTGCAGAGCTCGCGGGAGCGAGCGCTGCCGAGGTCGCCGAGTTCTGTGAGATGCTGCGAGCCCTCGTGCGGGAGCAGACCGGTTTGGTCGCCTCGCTCGGAGCTGGGTCGGGCAAGCAGATCGCCAAGATCGCGTCCGGCCTCGCCAAGCCGGACGGTGTCACTGTGGTCTCTCCAGACGAGCAGACAGCGCTCATGGCCGCGCTTCCCGTGCGAAAACTGTGGGGAATCGGGCCGGTCGCCGACGAAAAGCTTCGACGGCTCGGCATCGATACCATCGGCAAGTTCGTCGCGACTCCCGAATCCGAAGTGGCGTCCATCCTTGGCGGCAGCATCGGCCCGAGTCTGCACAAACTGGCGCGGGGCATCGACGACCGTGAAGTCGCCGAGCGAGCCGAAGCGAAACAAGTGAGCGCCGAGACCACGTTCGCTCACGACATCGTCACGCTCGCGCAGCTTCGTACTGCCGTCGACGCGAGCGCGGATGCCGCCCACCGGCGGTTGCTCAAGGACGGGCGTGGGGCGAGAACGGTGGTGCTGAAACTGCGTAAATCGGACATGAGTATTCTCACTCGATCGCTGACGCTGCCATACGCGACTGTGGACAAACAGACCATCGTTGCCGCGGCGCAGCGCCAAGCCCTCGATCCGGTGGAGATCGGTCCCATTCGCTTGGTCGGAGTAGGTCTGGCGGGCCTGTCGACGGTGCAGCAGGGGTCACTGTTTCCCGAGCTCGATTACGACACCGTAGCCGAACCGGACGGGCAGGCAACGGCCCACGATCCAGCGCCCGAGCTGCAGGAAGACAGCCCGAGGTGGCATCCCGGCATGGATGTAAGGCATCCTGAATACGGACACGGATGGATTCAGGGGGCGGGCCATTCCGTGGTGACGGTTCGTTTCGAGACTCGGTCTTCGGGACCGGGTCGTTCGCGGACCTTCGCTGAGGGGGACGAGTTGCTCGTTGTGGCAGATCCGATCGACAGTCTGCAATGACAGTGATTCCTACCCGTGAGTAGCCAGGTTGCTTTCAGCGTGGGTTCTGGGATGGCATAGTGGAACAGCCGAGAGGGTCGACTGTGCCGACCTGAAGTACGTGACCGAGTACAACAAGTGACCGAGTACGAGTATTTACACCGAAGGGACCAAGCAGTTGAAGCTCCGTAACACCCGTAAGGCCATGGTTGCAGGCGTCGCGATCGCCGCAGCGCTGACGATGACAGCCTGCAGCTCCGATGAAGGCAGTGACACTCCGGCAACGACGTCGTCGGCAGCATCGTCTGCATCTGCTGCACCCCAGGCGTCGGGCGATTACCCGCCGGTGCCGACTGCGGAAGAGCTCAACGCCGAGCTGTCGCGCGGACTCGATCCCGCGGTCCCGCTCGCGGAGAAGACCGAGCTCATCCAGGGCTCCGAGGCGGATCCCGACCTCATCAACCAGGTCGCCGCAGCAGCTGTACAGAACGGTGCCCAGATTCAGGTCACCAGCGTCGACGATCTCGGCGACGGCACCCTCAATGCAGGCACGACCATCACGTTGAACGGTCAGGCCAACCCGGGCAGCTTCACGTTCGTTGCCGAAGACGGCAAGTGGAAGCTCTCGAAGGACAACGCTTGTGGTCTGGTTCAGCTCGCGCAGCTGACCTCGCCTGCGTGCGCTTGATTCTCTGACCTTTTTGCCTGATACCGATGCCGGTGTTTCCTACGGGAGACACCGGCATCGGCGTGTGTTGGTCACACTCCGGTGTTCGCCCCACGGATCTTGTCGGCCGCAGCAGTGGCCAGAGTCGTGAACGACGCCGGATCGACGCCTTCCTGGCTTGTGACGACGAACTGGACCACCGTCCGGTCGACGACGGCGACAACGGCGTCCGATATCAGTGTGAAGCCTTCGCTGGTGGTCTCGAGCCGAATCGAGGTCGACGCATCGCCGACCTGTTCCTGATCTCGGCTACCGACTCGATAGACGACAGCGACGCCGTCGGCGTCCGTTCCCGAATACTGACCGCATGCCGCAAACGTTTCTTGGAGCCTCGCGAATGCTCCGGCTGCTCCGGCGTCCGAGTAACTGGCCGCATCCTCGTCGATCGAGGAGAAGTTCGGTCCGGAGTATCGAACCTGGGCGTTCGAGACTGCGCCCGCTGCCTGCTGCGAGACCGCAGCGAGCACGTCGCCACAGCCCGCCGGATCAGTTCTCGACCGGTCGGGGGCGTCGTAGTCCGGCGCAGGGTCGAGCCCGAGGTCGCGAACCGGATCAGGTATTGCCGAGTACCCGTCGGGTAGCTCCCCGCCGTCGAGCATCGCCGCCTCGAGCGCAGCGGAATCGGCTATCGGGCCGCCGAGAAGCGGTTCAGGAGCGGGAACCGCGGGACCTGGATCGGTCCGCGGTGGTGAGGCGGCTGGTGCAGTCTCGTCCGAACCGCAGCCGGCAAGCATGATCATCGCTGCGGACACCGTCGCGACGGTCGCTGCGCGCCTCACAGGGTGGTCCACTGCAGCGTGTCACTGATGTCCTGGCGCAGGACCGTCGTGCCCCCGGGGTCGCTGTATTGCTGGTTGCCCGAGACCATGACGTTCCCCGAGACCGGCAACGGTTTCGTGAGGTCGATCTCCAACGTGCCTGTCCCGGTCATCGTGTACGAGTCGATCGCGAGTTGGCCCGTGTCGTCGGGCAGAGCCAACGTCGTCGATTCGGGAGTCTGATCGATTCGAATGTCCACGGTGACGCGGTCGCCGTCCACGGAGCGCAGTGTGGCGGTGGTCTTCTGATTCAGCGTGAGCCCACTGATCACCTGCTGTTCCACGGTCCAGACGGCGCCGACGCCGACATCGGTGTCCGGAAACGAAATCGAACGGTACACAGCCTGGTTGAGCGCCTGTTCGATGGCTGCGCGTGCTGAATCCTGGGCTCCGTCGGCCGGGGTGATCTGGAGGGCGGCGACGGCTCCCGTGTCGGTGAATGTCAACCCGGCTTCTGAGCCGTCAGCGGGGGCAAGGGCCTCTGTCAAACGTTGATCGGCGGACGTTGCAGTGCCGATTCTGAGGGCGACCTCTCGGTTGTCATCCGACGTCGGGGCCGCCGCGGTCAGCGGAAGCGTCAGTTCGGGAGTGGAGAAATCTTGTATGGCCTCGTCGTTGATCTGCTGCGTCACCGTCGACCGCGTGACGAGTTGAACGGACTGCTCGCCGGACAGTGACGGACTGAGTGCGGCGCGCGGTTCCGCACCGGGATTCACCAAAGTCGTCGTAACCGGAGTGACCGGGAGCGAGATTCCTGCTGGGGTGCTCGATGCGTCGGCGCCGTCTGCAGGATCATCGGTGGAAGACCCACAGGCGGTGAGGACAAGTGCCACTGCGGCTGCTGCCGAGAGGGCGCGCAGACTGCGCGTCGAGGATTTCGATGTCGAGATCACGGCACCCAGGCTACGTATCCCGTACGGGTCGTAGTTCACGGCGACGGATCCGGATGTGAACTACCCGCCAGGGATGGGACATGATAGAGCGGTGAGTGATGACCGCCCTATCCATCAGAACACCCCTGAGAACCCCGAAGTCCACGACGTTGCCGCTGAGGACGACACGACGAACGACCCCTCGGCCTCACATCGCACAGTGCAGCCGGGCGAGGTCAAGCCGCTTCGTACGCGTCTCCTGGTGCTGATCGCCCTTGTAATTCTGGCCCTGGATCTCATCACCAAGATTGCGGTCGTGCAGTGGATTGCGCCGGGCAAGCCGGTGGAGATCATCGGCGACGTCGTCACCCTTCGTCTCGTCCGCAACCCGGGCGCAGCGTTCTCGATGGCGACTGGGATGACGTGGCTCCTCACCATCGTCGCAGTGTGCGTGGTCATCGCAGTCATCCGGATCAGCAGGACTCTGCGGTCGCCGTGGTGGGCACTGGGCCTCGGACTCGTCCTCGGCGGTGCACTCGGGAATTTGATCGATCGATTCTTCCGCGCACCAGGACCGCTTCAGGGGCACGTCGTGGATTTCGTGTCGGTCGGTTGGTGGCCGGTGTTCAATGTTGCGGACTCGTCGATCGTCTGTGGCGCGATACTTCTTGTTGTGCTCAGCCTGTTCGGTTTCGAACCGAACGGACAGCGCACGCACAGCAAGAAGGCCGATGCGGTTGCACAGTCCGAGGGTGAGGCATGAGGGAATCACGCTCGATGCCGGTCCCGGACGGGCTCGACGGAATGAGAGTCGATGCAGGCGTGTCGCGGTTGCTTGGTCTCTCGCGTACCGTCGTCGCCGCGATGGCTGAAGAAGGATCGGTTGCCGTCGACGGCAACGCTGTCGGCAAGTCGGACAGGCTGTCGGCGGGAACGTGGCTCGAAGTCGAACTACCCGAGCCTGCCCGCGAACTCACCATCGAAGCCGAGCCGGTCGAAGGTATGGAAATTCTCTACGCCGACGACGACGTCGTCGCGGTCGACAAACCTGTCGGTGTCGCTGCCCACGCAAGCGTCGGGTGGACCGGTCCGACGGTCATCGGCGGCCTCGCTGCCGCTGGTTTCCGAATTTCCACGTCGGGCGCGCACGAGCGCCAGGGCATCGTCCATCGCCTCGACGTGGGAACCTCCGGTGTCATGATTGTTGCGACATCGGAGCGGGCGTACACACTCCTCAAGCGAGCCTTCAAGCAGAGGACCATCGACAAGCGCTATCACGCACTGGTACAGGGTCATCCGGATCCAAGCAGTGGAACCATCGATGCGCCCATCGGCAGACACGGCAGCAACGATTGGAAGTTTTCGGTCCGAGCCGACGGCAAGGAAAGTGTCACGCACTACGACACCATCGAGGCGTTCCAAGCGGCAAGCCTTCTCAACGTTCATCTCGAAACCGGTCGTACACATCAAATTCGGGTACATTTCTCGGCGTTGCGGCACCCGTGCTGTGGCGACTTGACCTACGGCGCCGACCCCAGGTTGGCCGAGCGCCTCGGACTCGAACGGCAATGGTTGCACGCGAAATCTTTGGGATTCGCTCATCCGTCCGACGGGCGGTGGGTCGAGATCGAAAGCCAGTACCCGGCCGACCTCGAACATGCGCTCGAGGTGCTTCGCAAGGTATGACCTGGTTGCGGGGAGCAGTCGAGGCGTGCGCACTCGTCGTGGCGGCGCTGCTGCTGTGCCTGGTGGTGGGCGCCGCCAACCCATTGCCGCATCCCGTCGTGAGCACCGACGCACTGGGGCCCGACAACAGTGAAACCGTTGCCGATTACCTTGGCCGTGCGCGCGCCGGCCTCGCCGACCTCGCCGGCGATCCCGACCTGCACTGGGCTCTTGTCTCGTTCGACAGTTCGTCGTCGCCGGAGCAGGTAGCACAGGTGGCAACCGGGGAACGCGTTGCTCAGGTTCTCGTTCGCGTGTCGATAGATCGAGTACAGACACAGGTCATTGCGATCGGAGTCTCGGGGAGCCCCGAGTCAATTCTCGAATCCGAGAATGCCGCAGCGACGACGCTTCAGGGGTCGGTGGGGCAGTGGGATCGACAGTCCCGGATCGACGCCGCGTCGGCCCCCCGGCTCGCGGCAGGCTGCTACTGCGTCGTGGGTTTGATCGTGCATGCGGCCGCAGATGCACTGCTCTCGATGCAGGCGAAGCCTGGGGTGCGCGTGGTCGAAGCGTTGCCGCAGGGCGCCACCGCCGGGAAGTTCGCGGTGCGCGCATTGTTGCCCGACTACGTCGACGTCGTGGGTCCACTTCCCGACGACGGTCCCGTCCCGCCTCCCTGAACGCCGCAGCGGCGGTTGTGGATCGCGTGGCTCCCGTGGCGTGAAAAGCCTCGGGCGTACTACGAAGATGCGGTTGCGACGTTGAACGCACTGGTTCGGACGCTGCCATGGTTGCTGTTCAGTGTGGTTGATTCCGAGCCGTACTCGGGGTCGAGCACCGGCCCATCGGCATGGGACAGACACGCGGGGACGAGACACACCGGGGACTGCGACCGAAGTCGTACCGAAGTAATAGAGTGGGTTCACTCCAGCCGGCGCACCTCTTCGGCTGCTGTACACCTTTGCTCTGCCGCTCGACCATCAGGAGAGAACCTTCGTGGCTGACTCGTTCGTTCATCTGCACAACCACACCGAGTATTCGATGCTCGACGGAGCGGCCAAGATTGCACCGATGTTCGCCGAAGCGAGCAGGTTGGAGATGACAGCCGTCGGCATGACCGACCACGGCAACATGTACGGGGCGAGCGAGTTCTACAACGAAGCCAAGAAGGCCGGCATCAAGCCGATCATCGGCATCGAGGCGTACATCGCTCCCGAGTCACGTTTCAACAAGAAGCGCGTTCTGTGGGGCGATCGAAGCCAGAAATCGGACGACGTGTCCGGTAGCGGTGCCTACACCCACATGACCATGGTCGCCGAGAACGCCACCGGAGTGCGGAATCTGTTCAAACTGTCCTCGCTCGCGTCCATCGAAGGCCAGCTCGGCAAATGGGCACGCATGGACGAGGAGATTATCGCTACGCACGCGGAAGGCATCATCGCCACCACGGGCTGCCCGTCGGGAGAGGTTCAGACTCGTCTTCGGCTCGGACAGGACCGTGAGGCTCTCGAAGCCGCGGCCAAATGGCGTGAGATCTGGGGACCGGACAATTTCTTCCTCGAGCTGATGGACCACGGGCTCTCCATCGAGCGGCGTGTGCGCGAGGGACTGCTCGAGATCGGCAAGAAACTGTCGATCCCGCCGCTCGCGACCAACGACTGCCATTACGTCACCAAGGAAGCTGCCGAGAACCACGAAGCGCTGCTGTGTATTCAGACCGGCAAGACGCTCAGTGACCCCACGAGGTTCAAGTTCGACGGTGACGGCTACTACCTCAAGTCGGCCGCCGAGATGCGTGAGCTGTGGGACGACCAGGTCCCTGGCGCCTGCGACAGCACATTGCTGATCGCCGAGCGCGTTCAGCCGTACGACGATGTGTGGGCACACCGGGACCGAATGCCGATCTTCCCTGTTCCCGAGGGGGACACGCAGGGATCGTTCCTGGCCAAGGAAGTCGATCGTGGCCTCGAATGGCGTTTTCCGGACGGTGTCCCGCAGGAGTACCGAGACCGTGCGAAGTACGAGATCAGCGTCATCCTGGAGATGGGCTTCCCGGCCTACTTCCTCGTCGTCGGTGACCTCATCACCTATGCACGATCGGTCGGTATCCGCGTCGGACCCGGTCGTGGTTCCGCCGCCGGATCGCTCGTCGCTTACTCGATGGGTATCACCAACATCGACCCGCTGCCCCACGGCCTGCTGTTCGAGCGATTCCTCAACCCCGAGCGCGTGTCGATGCCCGATATCGATATCGACTTCGATGATCGTCGCCGCGGCGAAATGGTGCGCTACGCAACCGAGAAGTGGGGCACCGACCGTGTCGCACAGGTCATCACGTTCGGCACCATCAAAACCAAGGCTGCCATCAAGGACTCCGCACGAGTGCAGTTCGGGCAGCCGGGGTTCGCGATCGCCGATCAGATCACCAAGGCTCTGCCGCCGCCGATCATGGCGAAGGACATCTCGGTCGCAGGCATCACCGACCCTTCGCACGAGCGGTACAAGGAAGCCACCGAAGTTCGTGCGCTCATCGACTCGAACCCCGACGTCGCAACCATCTACAAGACCGCGCGAGGGCTCGAAGGCCTGATTCGAAACGCAGGCGTCCACGCCTGCGCGGTCATCATGTCCTCCGAGCCTCTCACCGACGCCATCCCGGTGTGGAAGCGCGCTCAGGACGGCGCCATCATCACCGGCTGGGATTACCCGTCGTGCGAGGCCATCGGCCTACTCAAGATGGACTTCCTCGGTCTACGCAACCTCACCGTCATCGGTGACGCCATCGACAACATCAAGAGCAACCGCGGAATCGAACTCGATCTCGACAAACTAAGCCTCGATGACCCGGCGACCTACGAATTGCTGGCTCGCGGAGACACTCTCGGCGTGTTCCAGCTCGACGGTAGTGCGATGCGAGACCTTCTCCGTAGGATGCAGCCCACGGGGTTCGAAGACATCGTTGCGGTGCTGGCGCTGTACCGCCCAGGCCCGATGGGAATGAACGCGCACAACGACTACGCCGACCGTAAGAACGGTCGTCAAGAGGTCAAGCCAATTCATCCCGAGTTGGAAATCCCGCTTGCCGAGATCCTGAAGGATACGTACGGCCTGATCGTGTATCAGGAGCAGATCATGCAGATCGCGCAGAAGGTCGCCGGCTATTCGCTCGGCCAGGCCGACATTCTGCGACGCGCGATGGGTAAGAAGAAGCTGTCGGTGCTGGAGGAGGCGTACGCAGGATTCCGTGAAGGAATGCTCACGAACAGTTTCTCCGAGCCGGCCATCAAGGCACTGTGGGACACGATTCTTCCGTTCGCCGGATACGCGTTCAACAAGTCTCACGCCGCAGGCTATGGGCTCGTGTCGTACTGGACGGGGTACCTCAAGGCCAATTACCCGGGCGAGTACATGGCTGGTCTGCTCACCAGCGTCGGTGACGACAAGGACAAGTCGGCCATCTACCTGGCCGATTGCCGCAAGCTCGGAATCACTGTGCTGCCACCGGATGTCAACGAGTCCGAGCTGAACTTCGCGTCGGTGGGCAAGGACATTCGCTTCGGACTCGGCGCGGTTCGCAACGTCGGAACCAACGTCGTGGCGTCGATCATCAGGGCACGAGAAGAGAAGAGCAAGTACACCGATTTCTCGGACTACCTGAACAAGATCGATGCCGTGGCCTGCAGCAAGAAGGTCACCGAATCGCTCATCAAGTCGGGTGCTTTCGATTCGCTCGATCATCCGCGCAAGGGTTTGATGCTCATCCACGCCGACGCAATCGATGCGGTGATGGGCACCAAGAAGGCCGAGGCTATCGGCCAGTTCGATCTGTTCGGTGGCGAGGACGCCGACGAGTCCATCTCTGCGGTCTTCAATGTCCGTGTGCCGGATGAGGAATGGGAGTCCAAGCATCGTTTGGCGCTCGAACGAGAAATGCTGGGTCTGTACGTGTCGGGCCACCCGTTGCTCGGCGTCGAACATATGCTTGCAGCACAGTCCGACACCAATATCCCGGCGATTCTCGAAGGTGACGTCAAGGACGGCACGCAGGTCACCATCGGCGGCATCCTTGCCTCGGTCAACCGTCGTATCAACAAGAACGGTTTGACGTGGGCGTCCGCTCAGCTGGAGGACCTCGTCGGCGGTATCGAAGTGTTGTTCTTCCCCCAGTCTTACTCGGTGTTCGGCGCCGATGTGACCGAGGACTCGGTCGTCCTGGTCAAGGGACGTGTGTCGGTGCGAGACGATCGAATTTCACTTATCGCCAACGACCTTGCTGTGCCTGACCTTTCGGCAGTCGGTGTCGCCAGACCGCTCGCGGTCAGTCTCCCGACGAGACTGTGCACCGCAGATAAGGTCGGTGCGCTGAAGAAGGTGCTGATGAGTCATCCAGGTACATCGGATGTGCACTTGCGGTTGGTCAGCGGCGACAAAGTCACCGCGATGAAGCTGGACGACAGCCTGCGGGTGACGCCGACGTCGGCGCTGATGGGTGATCTGAAGGCACTGCTCGGTCCAGGGTGCTTAACGGGCTGATGGCTGTGAGCTGTGAACCAACAGCTGAGCGGATTACCGACGTGCGGCGGAGTGGCGCTCGACGAGCATCAGCGTCCACCATGCGACAACCGTCGACGAAGCGCTCGCGAGTACGGCGAGCTGCAGCGACGAGCTGAGCGCAAGCGAGCCGAGGAACACAAGAATTCCCAGCGCAAGAGCTTCTACCTTGTAGACCGGCCACGCGGTCCCTGCGATATCGACGGTGTGCACGGCAGATTGACGTTCGGGTGCGCTCGAGAGTGCGTAGGTCATCGGCGTGCTCCGTTCGGTGTTGCTGCGTTCCGTCCTGAGGGTATACGTATGTATGGATTCGGTCCACCAAACTTTGTTGTTCGCGATTTCCTTCGGCATGAATAGACCCTTCAAGCCGTCCAGGCTTCGTGATGGTCCATTCATGCGGCCGTTGCGGAGACACGAATCTCGTGGCACGACCGAACCATGAGGTGTTGACTGGTGGTCATGCCATTGACTGGAGAATACGAACCGAGCACATCCGACTGGGCCCGCAAGCAGGCCGAACTTCTCGAGGGTTCGGGGGGCACCGAGGGCGTCGAACTCAATGGGATGCCGGTCATCCTGTTGACGACCAAGGGCAACAAGTCCGGCAAGCTTCGAAAGACGCCGCTGATGCGGGTGGAACACGATGGCGAATATGCCGTTGTTGCTTCGCTCGGCGGTGCGCCGAAAAATCCGGTCTGGTACTACAACGTGAAAGCGGAGTCTCTTGTCGAGCTGCAGGACGGGACCGACAAGGCGGACTACATCGCACGCGAGGTGACCGGGGACGAGAAGGCTGTGTGGTGGGAGCGCGCCGTCGAGGCCTTCCCCAACTATGCGGAGTATCAGACGAAGACCGACCGTGAAATTCCTGTTTTCGTACTGTCCAAAGTCTGAAGGAGACAACCGCGTTGAGCACCAAGAACGTCGCCGAACAAATCGTAGATCAACTGATCGAAGCTGGTGTCGAACGAATTTACGGGATAGTCGGTGACAGTCTCAATCCGATCGTCGACGCTGTCAGGCGCAGCGGGGGAGCGAAGGCAGGCGGTATCGATTGGATCCACGTCCGGCATGAGGAGGCCGCAGCATTCGCGGCCGCGGCAGAGGCTCAGCTCACCGGCAAGCTCGCGGTGTGTGCGGGCTCGTGTGGTCCAGGAAACCTGCATCTGATCAACGGTCTTTACGACGCCAATCGTTCGGGGGCCCCGGTTCTGGCGATCGCCTCGCAGATCCCGAGTGTGCAGATTGGTGCGAGTTTTTTTCAGGAGACTCATCCTGACCGATTGTTCATCGAGTGTTCGGTGTACGCGGAGCTGATCAGTACGCCCGAACAGTCTCCGCGAGTTGTGCATTCGGCACTGCAGCACGCGGTTGCCAAGTCGGGAGTCGCGGTGATCACTTTGCCGGGTGACGTCGCCGATCAGCCGATCGGCGGCGCGGCCCCCTCCTACGTGCGTACCGCCAGGCCAACTCTCGTACCTGCTGCAGTGGACGTCGAGAAACTCGCCGCCGCGATGAACGCAGCCGAGACCGTAGCGATATTCGCGGGCGCAGGAGTGCGCGATGCGCGCGCGGAGCTGCTGCAGCTGGCCGAGGTGGTCGGCGCTCCGATCGGGCATTCCTTGCGCGGTAAGGAGTACGTGCAGTACGACAATCCTTTCGACATCGGCATGACAGGGCTACTCGGATACGGTGCCGCGCACGCAGGCATTCACGACGCGGACCTGCTGCTGCTCATCGGCACCGATTTCCCCTACAACCAGTTTCTGCCCGACAAGGTTCGGACTGCGCAGATCGACAATGCGGCCGAGAAGCTAGGCAGGAGAACCAGTCTCGACTTTGCCGTGCACGGCGACGCCAAGAGTACGCTGGCCGCGCTGCTGCCGCTCGTGGAGCGCAAGACCGATCGTCGGTTCCTCGATCGCACGCTCGAACAGCACAACAAGCTCATGACCAAGGTGGTCGGCGCGTACACCAAACCGGTCAAGCAGCGCACGCCGATTCACCCGGAGTACGCCGCGTCGATTCTCGACGACATCGCGGCCGTAGACGCGATCTTCACCACGGACACCGGTATGTGCAATGTCTGGACGGCCCGGTATTTGAATCCGAACGGCCAACGCCGGTTCATTTCTTCGGCGTTGCACGGTTCGATGGCCAACGCGCTACCGCACGCAATCGGTGCGCAGGTGGCGTTCCCGACGCGTCAAGTCGTGTCGATGTCCGGGGACGGTGGACTGTCGATGTTGCTGGGTGAACTCGTCACCGTTGCGATGTATCGGCTGCCGGTCAAGGTCGTGGTGTTCAACAACTCGACGCTCGGCATGGTCAAGTTGGAGATGCTGGTGGACGGTATCCCGGACTTCGGCGTCGACGTTCCGGCCACGAACTATGCCGCAGTCGCAGCTGCGCTCGGGATATTCTCCACGCGCATCGAGGATCCAAGCGATCTGGAGTCGGGAATGAGGTCGGCGCTCGAACACGACGGGCCTGCGCTTGTGGATATCGTCACCGATCCGAATGCACTGTCGTTGCCTCCCACCATCACCGGCGAGCAAGTGAAAGGTTTCGCAATGGCGATGTCGAGGATGGTCATGAACGGCGGAGTCGGTGAAGCCGTGCAGATGGCCAAATCGAATCTTCGTAACATGCCGTTGCCCTCACAGTTGGATCCGCGAGGGTAGTCCCGGGTCGAAGCGTGATCTGCGCTGGTGGCAGCATAGACAGGGTGTCCAACTCGCCTGATGTAGCCGCTCGCACCACCGAACCGTTCGCCGTTACGGCGAACGATATCGATGTGGCTGCGCAGCGAATTTCGGGCGTGGTTGCGGCGACACCGTTGCAGTTCTGCGAACGTCTGTCCGCTGCCACCGGCGCGAACGTGTATCTCAAGCGCGAAGATCAGCAGATCGTGCGCTCGTACAAGATTCGCGGCGCTTACAACCTGATGGCCCAGCTGAGCCCGCAGGAGCTCGCCGCGGGCGTCGTTACTGCCAGTGCCGGGAACCATGCGCAAGGCGTCGCCTTCGCGTGCCGGACGATGCAGGTTCGCGGCCGCGTCTATGTTCCCGTGAATACTCCGAAGCAAAAGCGTGATCGCATCCGTGTTCACGGCGGCGCGTTCGTCGAACTTATTCTCATCGGTGACACTTTCGATGATGCGGCGGCTGCTGCGGCGGCGGATGTCGCTCGGACTGGCGCGACGATGGTTCCCCCGTTCGACGACGCACGTACGGTCGCCGGTCAGGGCACGATTGCCGCGGAAATCATCGAGCAGCTCGGCTCGGCGCCGGACACGGTCGTGATGCCGGTCGGCGGCGGTGGTTGCATTGCAGGCATCTCGACCTACCTCCGCGAGCGGTCGCCGTCGACCGCGCTCGTCGGAGTCGAGCCTTCGGGTGCAGCGTCGATGACCGCAGCGCTCGTGGCAGGCGGTCCCGTCACGTTGAGCGACATCGATCCGTTTGTCGACGGTGCAGCCGTTTGCCGTATCGGCGACGTTCCGTACGCGGCACTGCAGGCGCTGGGGGCCCAGGTTGTCTCGCATGCCTCGTTGCCGCTGGTTGCTGTGCCGTCGTTCCCCGCTGGTGGTGCCGGGCCGTTCTTGATGACCCAGATCGACGAAGGTGCGATCTGCACCGCGATGCTCGAGCTCTACCAGAACGAAGGAGTCATCGCCGAGCCCGCAGGCGCGCTCAGTGTCGCTGCGTTGAACAACATCACGGTTGCACCCGGCAGCACCGTCGTCTGTCTGATTTCAGGCGGCAACAACGATGTGTCGCGGTACGGCGAGATTCTGGAACGATCGCTTGTGCACCTAGGTCTCAAGCATTACTTCCTGGTCGATTTCCCTCAGGAGCCGGGCGCGCTGCGTCGTTTCCTGGACGAGGTACTGGGGCCGGATGACGACGTCACTTTGTTCGAGTACGTCAAGCGCAACAATCGTGAAACCGGCGCAGCGCTGGTGGGTATCGAGTTGGGGGTGGCGACCGGTCTCAGTGCGTTGCTGGAACGGATGCGGGCATCTCGGCTAACGGTGGAACAGTTGGAGCCCGGATCACCCGCGTACCGCTACCTGACCTGATCCGTCCCGAGTAGTCGCTCCACGACCTGCTGGTGCAGTGTGGGATCGCGGGCTGGCAGATCGAGCAGCGCGCCGAGGTAGATTCCATCGCCGACCAAGCGGACGATCTCTGCTGTCACCGGGTCGGAGATCTCGGTACGCAGTCCCTCGTCCCACAGTCGCATGACTTCGGTGACGGCCTGCTGTATCTCGCCGGGGTTGCCGTCGACGCTGCGCAGTACCGCAAGGGTCGACCGATAGAGCGCGGTCTCCTTTTCGGAAATCGATTCGGGTGGCTGCAAGTACCACTGGGCGACGGTTGTCCCGCCTTCCGCGGCCACTTCACGCTGGGCATCGGATCGCTCACCGAGTCGACGGACCATCGCCGCGATCATCGCGTCTTTGGTGTTGAAGTGGTACAGCAGCCCGCCTTTGGAGACGCCGGCCTTCGAAGCGACGTTCTCGAGGGTCACCTTGGTCAGCCCCTGATCGAGAAGCATTTCTTCGAGCGCGTCGAGGATTCGGTCTCGTGTGCCGGGCGACATGGCAGCCACACTACAGAAAGAGCTTTACCGGCTGGACGGTTGGCTGCTAACCTGGGGCACTGTACCGGCTGGACGGTTTAGTCGCCGGCAAAAATCTAGGAGTAGTTGTGAGTGAGATTCGCATGCCGAGCATGCAGTCCGTCCCCGAGCAGCAGGCGACGCCGAAGGACTGGCTCGGTCTTGTCGTGCTGGCATTCGCCGTTCTGCTGATTGCGGTCGACGGTACGGTCCTCGATCTGGCACTTCCGTTCATCAGTTCCGATCTTGCGCCCAGCAGTAATCAGCTTCTGTGGATCATCGACGTCTACTCGTTCGTGCTGGCAGGTCTGCTCATCACTATGGGCACCCTCGGAGACCGAGTCGGTCGACGCAAGCTGCTGCTGATCGGCGCCGCAGGATTCGGTATCGCCTCGGTCGTCGCTGCGTTCTCGGATAGTCCGGAGATGCTCATCACGGCCCGCGTGCTGCAGGGCGTCTCCGGCGCGACGTTGATGCCTGCGACACTCGGTCTGATCAGAACCATCTTCAAGGACCCACGCCAGCGCGTCATGGCAATCGGACTGTGGGGTGCGATGGCGGGTGGCGGTGCTGCGGCCGGACCACTCGTGGGCGGGTGGCTACTCGAACACTTCTGGTGGGGATCGGTGTTCCTTGTCAACATTCCGGTCATGCTGGCGTTGATTGCGTTCGGCCCGTTGGTAATTCCAGAGTCGAAGGACCCCCATCCCGGCAAGTTCGATCTGCCGAGTTCCGGTCTGTCGATGCTCGCTCTGGTGCCGCTCGTCTACGCGGTCAAGGAGACTGCCGCACACGGATTGAGCCTTTTGAACCTTGTAGTGGCGGTGGTGGGAGTCATCGCAGGTATCGCCTTCGTTCGGCGGCAGCGAAGCCTGGACGACCCGATGATCGATCTGAAGTTGTTCTCCAACCAAGCCTTCTCGACGGCCGTGTTCACCAACTTTCTATCGGTCTTTGCGCTAGCCGGAGTACTGTTCTTCGGCGCGCAGTATCTCCAGTTGGTATTGGGGAACACTCCACTAGAGGCTGGTCTGTTGTTGCTGCCCGGTACGGCGTCGAGCATCGTGACGTCGCTGGTCGCGGCATACCTGATTCGGTTCTGGTCGTCGGGAACAGTTCTCGCTGCCGGACTTGCAGCTGCAGCAGTCGGCGCGGCACTTCTGTTCGGGCTCCGGGTCGACAGCGGCCCAACGCTGTTCATCCTCGGCTTCGTCTTGGTCGGGGCAGGTGCAGGCATCGCGTTGACGCTCACCTCGAACCTGGTGGTCGGTGCCGTCGAACCGGAGCGAGCGGGTGCAGCATCGGCTGTGTCCGAGACTGCTTACGAGCTCGGAATCGCGCTCGGGGTCGCCGTTCTGGGCACCGTCGTCATGTCGTTCTTCCGGCGAGGACTCGACGTGTCGAACCTCGCAGGCGAACAGGCGACGTCGGCGCAGGAGACCCTCGGCGGCGCAGCTTCGGTGGCACGGAGCCTGCCCACCGAGGTCGGCGCGGCACTGACCGATTCTGCGCACGCCGCGTTCGTGACCGGGATGCATGCGGCGTCCGCTGCAACGGCCGTGGTCATGGCCGCGACGGCCGTTGTCGTAGCCGTACGGCTACGCCGCTGGTGATGGGCGGTGCGGCTTCGCCGCCCGTGAGTGGTTGGTGACGGCAGGGTGTCACCAACCACTCACGGGCGCGGTAGGCGCGAGAATCGCGAAAGAATGGCCGGGAATCCTCGTTGCCGAACCGGTTTCGTCCGAGATCGGTGGCTCCCAGGCCAGTAGCGGGGTACCACCGACTGGAACTGTCACCTCGTTCGCCGACAAGTTGCACACCACTCGAAGCGTTCCGCGGTGCACCACGATCCAGCGTTCGTCCTCGTCGTAGTCCACCGTCAGGTTTGCGAGCCACGGATCGGTCAGCTCCGCGTATTGCTTCCGTAAGGCGAGCAAGCCTCGGTAGACGTCGAGGAGCCGTCCGTGCTCAGCGGTCTCGAGTTCGGACCAATCGAGCTTGGATCTGGTGAACGTCTCCGGATCCTGCGGATCGGGAATTTCCTCACTTTTCCAACCATGCTCGGCGAACTCGGCTTTTCGGCCCTCTGCAGTGGCTTTGCCCAGCTCGGGTTCCGGATGAGAGGTGAAGAACTGGAAGGGTGTCGACGCACCCCACTCCTCACCCATAAATAGCATCGGGGTGTACGGGGACGCCAGAACCAGTGCAGCTTTGACCGCGAGTTGGCCGGGGGAGAGGTAGAACCCCGGGCGGTCGCCGATCGCACGGTTGCCCACCTGATCGTGCGTCGTCGTGTAGGCGACGAACGAGCTGGCTGGGATTCGTCTGGTATCGACGGGTCTGCCGTGGCTACGGCCGCGGAAGCTCGAGTAGGTTCCGGCATGGAAGAAACCTTGTCGCAGTGTGCTCGCAAGCCCCTGCAAGGAACCGAAATCGCCGTAGTACCCTTGCCGTTCGCCGGAGACGGCAGCGTGAATCGCATGGTGGATGTCGTCGTCCCATTGCGCGTCGAGACCGTAGCCGCCACCGGACCTGGCCGTGACGATGCTTGCGTCGTTGAGATCGCTCTCCGCGATCAGTGTCAACGGTTTGCCGAGATGGGCCGCAAGTCGGCGAGTGTCGACCGCCAGTTCCTCCAGTAGATGCACCGCGGTGTGATCGACGATGGCGTGCACGGCGTCCAGGCGAAGTCCGTCGATATGAAATTCGGAGAACCATCGAAGTGCATTCTCGATCGCATAGCGCCTGACCGCCCCGGACTCCGCTTCGGCGTAGTTGATCGCCTGTCCCCAGCTGTTCGCCCCCTGCGCCATGTACGGGCCGAATCGCTCCAGATAGTTACCCGACGGCCCCAGATGGTTGTAGACGACATCGAGGATGACACCAAGGCCGCGGCCGTGACAGGCGTCGACGAGTCGCTGCAAGCCGTCGGGTCCGCCGTACCCTTCGTGCACGGTGTACCAGAGCACGCCGTCGTATCCCCAGTTGTGTTCGCCGTTGAACCCGTTGACCGGCATCAACTCCACGAACGTCACGCCGAGTTCGACCAAGTGATCGAGCTTGTCGATGGCCGCGTCGAATGTTCCCGCTGCAGTGAAGGTTCCGACGTGAAGCTCGTAGATCACCCCGCCGGGTAGCTGCCTGCCGGTCCATGACCCATCGGTCCAGGCGGCCTTGTCGAGGGTGTGCAGCTGGGAGGGTGAGTGGACTCCCTCCGGCTGCCGTGGCGACCTCGGATCAGGGATGATCGCGTCGTCGTCGTCGAGCACGAACCCGTACCGGCTGTCCAGCTTCGCTTCTACGTCTGCATGCCACCAGCCGCCATCCCCCCTCTGCATGGGGAGGGTTTCGCCGTCCACGTTCACGCGAACGGATGTCGGTGTCGGAGCCCAAACTTCGAACCGGTGAGTCATGCGTCGCTCTTTTCTGAATTCTCGGCAGCGGGTTGATCACGTACCAACAGCGCCACCGGCAGCTCGCCGAACACGGTCTCGGCGTAAATCTCGCCCGAGTGGACCGAATCGGTCAGCCGATCACGCCACAGTCCTGGTGGAAGTACCACCGATGTCGATCCCCAACCCTGCGAGGCCAAGGTGAGGGAGTGCCGGGTTGCGAGTGCGATGACGTCGGCCACCCCGGACAGTGGACCCCGTGCACAACCGATCACGTGCGCCGCAGCGGGCCCGGAAGCGTGAATCGGCGCGTAGGTTCCGCCGACGAAACTTTCGCTACGCTCCCGCCTCAGGTGCAATGCTGCCTTGACTACTCGGAACTTCGCTGCTCCGTTGGCTTCGATTGCAGGCGTGGCGGTGTCGGTGAGTCTCTGCCGGCGCAGGGTGTAGTCGACGGGTCGACGGTTGTCGGGGTCGACGAGGGAGTCTTCCCAGAGTTCGGTGCCCTGGTAGACGTCGGGGATTCCGGGCCCGACGAGGTGAAGTAGTTTCTGCGCCAGGGCGTCGCTGCGTCCGTGCGGATCGAGACGCGCGACGAGCATCGTGACCGAGTCGGCAATCGATCCTTGCAGGATCGAGTCGAGCCACTGATGGACCGAGGACTCGAAGGTCTCGTCGACATCGCTCCATCCGGTGCGGAGTCCGGCTTCGCGTATGGCCTTCTCCGCGTACGCATGTATACGGGCACGGAGTTCGTCGGTGATCCGGCCGTCGACCGGCCAGACGCCGAACAGGTTCTGCCACAAGAAAAGTCCGGTGGCGCCGTCCGGGCTTGGAGCGAGGACTTCCCAGTCTGCTGTGCACCGTGTCCAGAGTTCCGGTGTCTGCGACAGAACGCCGATACGAGCGCGAACATCTTCACCGCGTTTGGTGTCGTGCGTCGACAATGTGGTCATGGCAGCGGGCCACCGCACTGCGCGATCGGCGTTCGCGAGGTGGAACTGGGCGGGAGTGACACCGAATTCTGACGGTTCGCCGCCGACTTCCTGAAGTGAGACCAGACGTGTGGCGCGGTAGAACAGGCAGTCTTCGACGCCCTTGGCGGTGACCGCGCCGGTGACCTGTTCGAATCTCACCGCGGATTCGCCACCTGCGATCAGAGCGGCAGTGATCGCCTCCAGGCCTTCCTCGAGTTCTGGTTGTTCGGCCGTGAGGGTTCCGATCACGCGAGCGATCGTGCCGGCGAGGGGAGCGTAGTCGGAGCGGTAGTACGGCATGCGTGCTAGGAGTGCTACAAGTGCTGCTGCGATCGAATCGGCGGGAACGGTGGTTCCTGACTCGGCGACCACGGCCCTGGTCAGACGTCGCACCTCAGGTGCGAGATCTCCCTGTGCAACTCCAGCTTTGAGGTCGCGTTCTCGTGCATGCAACCATGCCGCATCCCCTGATGCGCCCGTTCTGGCCAGGGAAAGTTCGCCGAGAGAGAGCATCCCTGCTTGGTCGACGAGAACTCCGCCGATGTCGGCGAGCGCGTCGTAACCCGTGGTTCCGTCGACCGGTAGCGATTCGTCCAACGGCTCACCGCGGGCCAGGATCTTCTCGATCACCAGCCAGCGGTCCGGGCCGATCAGCTCACGCAATTCGTCCAGATAGCCTGCAGGATCGGCGAGTCCATCCGGATGGTCCACTCGCAATCCGTCGACGAGGTCGTCGGCCATCCAACTCGACACCTGACTGTGGGAGGCGGTGAAGACGTCGAAATCCTCCTGACGCAACCCTGCCAATCCGTTGACCGAGAAGAACCGCCGGTATCCGACGAGTCCGGCCTTCCAATTGACGAGTCGGTAAGCCTGACGGTCGTGGACAGCCTGCGCATCGCCGTCGTCGGTGCCTTCGGCGATGGGAAAGCGGTGTTCGTAGTAGGCGAGCAGCGGCTTTTCTTCGGAACGGTCGACGGTCAGTTCCGCGACGTCGCTCTCGGAGCCGAGGACCGGCAGTGCGACCTTGCCGTCGGCACCGTTGTCGGTGGCCCAGTCGATGTCGAAGAAGGTCGCGAACTCGGACGCTCTCCCCTTGCCGAGCACATCCCACCACCACTGGTTCTGTCGTGGATCGTCGACGCCGACGTGATTCGGCACGATGTCGATGATCGCGCCCATGCCGCGCGAATGCAGTTCGGCCACCAGAGCTTCGAGAGCTTCTCTGCCGCCGAGGGCGGGGGAGACCGTGGTGGGGTCGACGACGTCGTAGCCGTGAGTCGATCCTTCGGTTGCTGTCAGCACCGGCGACAGATAGGCGTGAGTGACTCCGAGGTCGTCGAGGTAATCGACGATCCCTCGGGCGTCCTCCAGCGTGAAGCCGTCCCCACGCAGTTGCAGTCGATATGTGCTGGATGGAATCGGCCGCGAGGGGGTCAACACAGTGTCAGTCCGTCTTTCGTAGAACGAGGAGTGACCGGGCGGCCACCTTGACCGGTGTACCCGCTTCTATGACGTTCTCACTTGCCCCGGTGGGAACTGCCGTGTCGAGGGCAACGGTCCATTCCTTGGCATATTCACCGTCCGGCGTTTGAAACTCGATGCTTTCGTGATGTGCGTTGAAGCACAACAGGAACGAGTCGTCGACGACTCGCTCACCGCGCAGATTGGGTTCGGGAATGCCGTCGCCGTTGAGGAATGCGGTGAGGCTCTTGCCGAATCCGCTGTCCCAGTCCTCCGGAGTCATTTCCTCTCCGGCAGGGGTGAGCCAGGCGATATCGCGTGCCTGCTCGCCGGTGCGAATTGGTCGGCCCTCGAAGAACCGCCTGCGCCGGAACACCGGATGGTTGTTACGCAGTGCAATGGCAGCTTTTGTGAACTCGATGAGGTCGGCATTCGTCTCGGCGAGAGACCAGTCCATCCACGCGAGTTCGGAGTCCTGGCAGTACACGTTGTTGTTGCCCTGCTGGGTGCGTCCGAGTTCGTCGCCGTGCGCAATCATCGGGGTGCCCTGGCTCAGCAGCAGAGTGGCCATGATGTTGCGGATCTGGCGGCCCCTCAGATCGAGGATTTCGGGGTCGTCCGTTGGACCCTCCACTCCACAGTTCCACGATCGGTTGTGGCTTTCGCCGTCGTTGTTGTCTTCGCCGTTGGCGTCGTTGTGCTTCTCGTTGTACGAGACCAGGTCGTTGAGAGTGAATCCGTCGTGGGCGATGACGAAGTTGATGCTGGCACCGGGACGCCTGCCGGTCGCCTCGTAGAGGTCGGAGGATCCGGTGAGCCGCGATGCGAACTCGCCCAATGTTGCCGGTTCACCTCGCCAGTAGTCGCGCACGGTGTCGCGGTACTTGCCGTTCCACTCGGTCCACAGCCCTGGGAAGTTGCCGACCTGGTAGCCGCCCTCACCGATGTCCCACGGCTCGGCGATCAGTTTGACCTGACTGACAATCGGGTCCTGCTGCACAAGGTCGAAAAACGCGCTGAGTCGATCGACGTCGTGCAGTTCGCGAGCCAGCGTGGACGCGAGGTCGAAGCGAAAGCCGTCGACGTGCATTTCGGTGACCCAGTAACGCAGCGAATCCATGATCAGCTGAAGCGTGTGCGGGTGGCGGGCGTTGAGGCTGTTGCCCGTGCCCGTGTAGTCCATGTAGTGGGCAGAGTCGCCGTCGACCACGCGGTAGTACGCGGCGTTGTCGATGCCGCGGAAGCTGATGGTCGGGCCCATGTGGTTACCCTCGGCCGTGTGGTTGTAGACGACGTCGAGAATCACCTCGATGCCTGCTGCGTGGAACGCGCGGACCATCGCCTTGAACTCGGTGACCGCGGCACCGGCCGTCGGGTTCGAGGAGTAGTCGGCGTGCGGTGCGAGGAAGCCGAAGGTGTTGTACCCCCAGTAGTTTCGCAAACCCTGGTCGAGGAGTGTCTGATCCTGCATGAACTGATGCACCGGCATCAGTTCGATCGCCGTGATCCCGAGGTTCAACAGGTGATCGATGATCGCGGGGTGAGCGAGACCGGCGTACGTCCCACGGAGCGACTCAGGCACGTCGGGGTGCTGGATCGTCATGCCCTTGACGTGTGCTTCGTAGATCACGGTCTCGTGGTACGGACGCTTGGGCGCGCGGTCGGCTTGCCAGTCGAAGAACGGGTTGATGACGACGGTCGTCATCGTGTGGCCGAGTGAGTCGTGCTGCGGGAAATCCTCGCGCTGTGAGTCGTCGTGCGCGATCGGGTTCGGCTCGACGACCTCCTCTTCTGGATCGTCGAGGTCTTCACCATCCTCGAACGGCCGGTCCTCGAGCGCGTTTTCCGGCGCCGTGGGGGAGTCGTCGGCTTCGGGGATGTCGAGGCTGTAGGAGAACAGTGATCGGTCACCGTCGAAGTCGCCTTCGAACGCCTTCCCGTACGGGTCCAGAAGTAGTTTGCTGGGGTCGCAACGGTGTCCTGCGCTTGGATCCCAGGGTCCGTGGACGCGGTAGCCGTACTTCTGGCCGGGGATAATCGACGGCAGGTATGCGTGCCAGACGTACCCGTCGGACTCCTCGAATCGAATGCGTCTCTCAGTTCCGTCGTCGGCGATCAAGCAGAGGTCGACGGCCTCTGCGACCTCGGAGAACAGTGCGAAGTTGGTGCCCGCTCCGTCGTACGTGGCACCGAGCGGATACGCGGATCCAGGCCACACTTCGATCGCGGGTGATTCGACAGACATGAACGAAACCTTACTGTGGACGGAAAGAACCGGCTCACCACCAACCGGTCGCCGAGGCGATTTGCCGACCCAACTCCGTGGTCAGGGTACGCATCGAGGTGGCGGTCAGGTGATGTTCGTCGCGATAGATCACGACGGTGCCTTGAACCGCACGGCAGACGGGTCCGTCGCCCACCGCTTTGGTCAGTAAGTGTCGTGCGCGTCCAATCGAGACAGTCGAGCCAGCAGACGTCCATCGCGGCTTAGGGGCTTGCGCACTTATAAAGCGTGTGCAACTATTTATGACGCGCCTGCAACTTATAGCGCACGCCACATTTGGGCGAACGCGTCGATCAAGGAGGGCACGAAATGCCGTTGGGACTACTCGCACTTGCAATCGGTGGATTCGGGATCGGACTGACCGAGTTCGTGATCATGGGACTTCTCCCGGAAGTTGCGGCAGACTTCGACGTCACCGAAGCTGTCGCAGGCTGGCTCATCACCGGGTACGCGCTCAGCGTCGTCGTCGGCGCAGTCGGCGTGACCGCGCTCGTCACGCGCTTCCCCCGCAAGAATGTTCTCGTCGCATTACTGGGGCTGTTCATCGCCGGTAACTTCATGTCGGCCGTCGCGGGTTCCTACGAAGCGATGATGGTGGGCCGCGTCGTCGCAGCGCTGTGTCACGGTGCATTCTTCGGAATCGGAGCTGTCGTTGCGGCATCTCTGGTCGCGCCGAACAAGAAGGCCGGTGCAATCGCCATGATGTTCGCCGGTCTCACTGCAGCCAACGTTCTCGGCGTCCCCTTCGGCACGTTTCTCGGTCAGACCCACGGGTGGCGGTCGACGTTCTGGGCCATCACGGTCATCGGCGTGATTGCACTCATCGGCATCGTCGCACTTGTCCCACGCTCCGACGGCGATGCGCCGACAAGTCTTCGCAGTGAGATGCGTGCCTTCCGTAGCGGCCAGGTGTGGTTCTCGATCGCTATCACCGTCCTCGGATACGGCGGCATGTTCGGAGCATTCACCTACATCGCGTACACGCTCACCGAGGTCAGCGGATTTACGTCATCGTCGGTCCCTTGGCTACTCGTCCTCTTCGGCGTCGGCTTGTTCGTCGGAAACTACCTCGGTGGCAAAGCCGCTGACCGAAATCTGACCGTCACTCTGCTATCACTGCTCTCCGTGCTGACTGTCGTCCTCGTGGTCTTCGCGTTCTCGGCGGAAAGCCAACTTGCGACCGTCATCTCTCTGTTCCTCATGGGTGCTTTCGGGTTCGCAACCGTCCCGGCTCTGCAGATGCGTGTGATGTCCTTCGCAACGGAGGCTCCCACGATGGCCTCGGGTGCGAACATCGCAGCCTTCAACCTCGGCAATGCGCTCGGGGCGTGGCTCGGTGGAGTCACCATCAGCGCTGGACTCGGATACACCTCGCCTATCTGGGCAGGGGCGATGATCACCGTCGCCGCAGTCGTCGTGCTTCTCGTCGCTACAGCGCGGATGCGGGTCACCGCAGCCGCGGCGGAAACCGTCAGCGTCTGAATCCAGCGCACCGACCAGCGCGGCGGGTTCGTCCACCTGCACCGCGACTGAACTGACAGAACCTTCGACGCGCCACTTCGCGAGCGCCGCAGGCACCATCACATCGATGGAGTCCCTAAGCTCGATAGCCGGAGCACCATCACGATCAAGATCTTTACGGGCAACCTCGCCGTCACACGTCAATGGCCCCGAGCGTCTCGCTCGGGACCATTGTGTCGGTACCTCTAGGTGGTTGCGGCCTCGCGGTGCGGCAACTTCCAACCCGGACGGGCGAAGTGGCAGGTGTATCCGCTCGGATAGTTCTGCAGGTAGTCCTGGTGCTCGGTTTCTGCTTCCCAGAACGGACCTGCTGCGGTGACCTCGGTGACGACCTTGCCAGGCCACAACCCCGACGCATCCACGTCGGCGATGGTGTCGAGCGCGACCTTCTTCTGCTCGTCGCTGGTGTAGAAGATTGCGGACCGGTAGCTGACTCCGACGTCGTTGCCCTGGCGGTTCTTAGTCGACGGATCGTGGATCTGGAAGAAGAACTCCAGCAGGTCACGGAACGAGATCACGGACGGGTCGAAGACGATTTCGACCGCTTCGGCGTGCGTGCCATGATTGCGGTACGTCGCGTTGTCCACGTCACCGCCGGAATACCCGACGCGCGTCGAGATGACGCCCGGACGATGCCGGATCAGTTCCTGTGCTCCCCAGAAGCAGCCTCCGGCGAGGTTTGCGGTCTCGGTTGTTGCAGTCACTTCTGCGCTCCTTCTTTACTTCCGTCGTTCGGCGTCTCGAACTGTGCGCGATATTCACCGTAGCCCTCGGCCTCGAAGTCAGCCAGCGGCACGAACCGCAGCGATGCCGAATTCATGCAGTACCGAAGGCCGCCGTCGACCTTCGGTCCGTCCTTGAACAGATGACCGAGGTGGATGTCGCCAACTGCCGAACGGACCTCGGTGCGGACCATCAGGTGGCTGAAATCTCGCTTTTCGACGATTCCCTCCGCATCGACGGGTTTGGTGAAACTCGGCCATCCCGAACCGGACTCGAACTTGTCGGCCGAGGAGAACAGCGGCTCACCCGTCACGACGTCGACGTAGAGTCCGGCTTCGTGGTTGTCCCAGTACTCGTTCGAGAATGGGCGTTCGGTCCCGTTTTCCAGCGCCACGTGGCGTTGCTCGGGCGTCAGCTTCTCGACCGACTTCGGATCTCGTGATCGCGGGCGCGTCATCGTGTGTCCTTCCCTTACGTGTCGGGGCACTTCGGCCCCACACGATTCAACGCTGTGCAGACGCTGGTATTCCGTTGACTTTCAGCTCGTCGGGAGCCCTTGACAACCGCGCGCCCAGGTACCCCCCATCGACATCAGTAGGCTTGACCGAGACGGTGTATTACCGTCGCGGCTCGCGTCGTAATCATGGATTGGTGGATGGCATTGGGTTCCGATCGGTTCTGGAAGGTTCTCGGGCGTTCGGCGCAGAAAGGGCAGACCCGTTCGCGCACCCACGTCGAACAGGCCTCCGATCACGCCGATTGGGCCGGCGAGAAGTCCGATGCCGACCTGGCGGCTGCAGCCAACGATCTGCGAGTGGAGCGAGTCGGGGCCCTCGATGATCCCCGCTACCTGGCGATTGTCCGTGAGGCTGCGTCGCGTTCGCTCGATATGACTCCCTTCGACGTCCAGCTGCTGGCGGCGGTTCGGATGCTCGCGGGTGATGTCGTGGAGATGGCGACAGGTGAGGGTAAGACACTTGCCGGTGCGTTGGCTGCGGTGGGTTACGTGTTGTCGGGGCGGAAAGTTCACGTCGTGTCGATCAACGACTTTCTGGCTCGCCGCGACGCCGAATGGATGGAGCCGCTCTTCGGCATCCTCGGCATCTCTGTCGGATCGATATCCGAGGCATCGACACCGGAGGAACGGCGAGCCGCGTACCAGTGCGATGTCACCTACGCATCGGTCAACGAGATCGGCTTCGACGTCTTGCGCGATCACCTCGTCGACGACGCCGAGCGCTCGGTGACACCCGTGCCCGATGTCGCGCTGATCGACGAGGCCGATTCGGTCCTCGTCGACGAGGCACTGGTTCCGTTGATGCTCGCAGGATCGGTGTCGTCGGATGTCCCCACCGAGAAGGTATTCGAAGCAATTCGATTGTTGGACAAAGTTACTCACTACGATATTGATTCCGATTGTCGCAATGTGTTTCTCACCGAAGCCGGAGCCGAGCGGCTCGAGAAGGAATTGGGCGGGATCGACCTCTACTCCGAGGAACACGTCGGGACGACGCTCGTCGCCGTCAACGTCGCGCTCCATGCTCAGGTTCTGGTCAAAAGAGACGTCCACTACATCGTCCGGGACGGTCGGGTTCAGCTCATCAACTCCTCTCGCGGACGCGTTGCCGAGCTCCAGCGCTGGCCGGACGGACTTCAGGCTGCAGTCGAGACCAAAGAAGGTGTCAAGCCCACCGAGACCGGCGAGATTCTCGATACGATCACCGTTCAGGCCCTGGTCGGTCGCTACTCGCGGGTGTGCGGGATGACAGGCACAGCGCTCGCGGCAGGTGAGCAGCTCAAGACGTTCTACTCCCTCGGAGTGTCGGTGATCCCGCCGAACGAGCCGAATATTCGTGTCGACGAGGATGATCGCGTCTACGACACAGCAGCTCACAGGGATGCTGCGGTCGTGGCCTACGTCAAAGAAGCTCACGAGACCGGCCAGCCGATCCTGATCGGTACGCACGACGTCGCCGAATCGGAGGAGATGGCGAGGCTTCTGCAAGATGCCGGTGTGTTTCACGTTGTCCTCAACGCGAAGAACGATGCCGAGGAGGCTGTCGTCATCGCACGCGCGGGCGAGCGCGGAGCCGTGACCGTGTCGACTCAGATTGCCGGCCGCGGAACCGATATCAAGCTCGGTGGTCCGAGCGGCACAGGCGCCGCCAAGGACGAGGTGTCAGAGCTCGGCGGACTACTCGTCATCGGAACCGGGCGTCACAATACTGCGCGTTTGGACAACCAGCTACGCGGTCGCTCCGGGCGACAGGGGGATCCGGGT
Source organism: Rhodococcus sp. G-MC3 (assembly GCF_030063335.1). GTDB lineage: Bacteria > Actinomycetota > Actinomycetes > Mycobacteriales > Mycobacteriaceae > Rhodococcoides. Next base: position 205,345 of record NZ_JASISW010000005.1, read on the forward strand.
CGGTCGGTGTTCTTCTCCAGCTGGGAGGACGAGGTGGTGATCTCCAGTCTCGCGCCGAAGGATCTGCCGAGGAAACACGACGACACCGGTCTCGTCACCCCGCGCGGTGTTGCGGGCAAGCTGGATCACGCACAGCGCATCGCCGAAGGATCGATGCTCGCTGTGCATGCTCGCACGTGGCGATACAACCAGTTGACCGCGCAACACCGGGACATTCTCGACAAGCGACGGGCATCCTTGCTGGAGACTCCCGAAGCGCTGGAGATACTCGAAGCCGCATCCGGTGACCGAGTTGCCGAGCTCCGGGAGACAGTGGACGAGGAAACTCTCGTCGTTGTAGCGCGCCGGATAGTTCTGTTTCACCTCGATCGATCGTGGTCGGAGTATCTCGCGCACATGGCCGACGTTCGGGAGAGCATCCATCTGCGCGCGCTGGGGCGTGAGAATCCGTTGGACGAGTATCACCGGATCGCAGTCGAGGCGTTCAAGAACGTGTCGGACAAAGCGGTCGAACTCGCGAGGGCAACATTGGAGTCGGCCGACATCACGTCGGCTGGAATCGAACTCGATGATGCCGGGTTGCAGCGGCCGACGTCTACGTGGACCTACATGGTGCACGACAACCCGTTCGCCGGTAATGCCGCGAACAGTGCAGGACTCGGACCGATTTTCGGAGGTTAGGCCCGGGCGCGGAGGCCATGTCCCCGTTCACGGTTCCCGAGTCCCCGTTCACGGTTCCCGAGTCTCTGTCGAATTCCGTCGACGAAGAGGCCGAGGCCGAAGTCGAATCTGCTTGTCGGGTCAGGTTGTTCGAAGAGCGGTGACGCCTCGTCGTTGAGCGCGCCTACGGAGTCCATCTGCAGGCGCGCTTGTTCGTCCACTGTCCGGCCGAGGATGTAGTAGAGCAGTGTGTCGGCGGAGAGTTCGGCTTCGGCGCGTGGCAGTCCGGCGCGAATGCACACCGCAGCGATACGTTCGCGGATTCGATTGGAGACGAGCCTCGATGCGTAGGTTGACGCGACGAGTTCCGCGGCGTCTCGATGGGAGAGCAACGCGTTCCTGAGTCGGTGCGCGAGTTCGTCGATTTGTTCGTGCCAGTCCACGGCCTGTGGCGGCGAGTCGACTTCGCGCAGAACAGTGTCCGCGACGGCGCCGAGCAACGTCTGCTTGTCCTTGAAATGCCAGTACAACGCTCCGGGCTGTACATGAAGGGCGGTGGCGAGCCTTCGCATTGTCAGGTCGCCGAGGCCGTACTCGTCGAGGATCGAGATCGCGCCCTCGAGGACGTCCGCTCTTCGCAATTGCACGCGCGCTCCTTCTTCGGGGGTCGGCTTTGACAGTAATCGACGTCGAGTATAGCTTGAACGGCGTTCAACTTGAACGCTGTTCAAGTATTCGAAAGCCACGTGACAGGAGCTGTTCATGACTCAGGGAACGGTACGAACCGACATTCTCGACACCGCCAGGTCGCAGGTCCTGACCGACGGAATCGGTTTGACCGAGTCGCAGACGTTGGAGGTACTGCAGTTGCCGGACGACCGGCTCGACGAACTGCTGGCGCTCGCACACGACGTACGAATGACGTGGTGTGGCCCCGAAGTGGAGGTGGAGGGGATCATCAGCCTCAAAACCGGTGGGTGCCCCGAGGACTGCCACTTCTGCTCGCAGAGCGGCCTGTTCGAGTCTCCGGTTCGTGCCGTGCGCCTCGACATTCCCGGCCTGGTGGAAGCGGCGAAGCAGACGGCAAAGACAGGGGCGACGGAATTCTGCATCGTTGCCGCGGTCCGTGGTCCGGACGAACGTCTACTGGAGCAGGTGTCCGCAGGTATCCAGGCGATCAGGAACGAAGTCGAGATCGACATCGCGTGCTCACTCGGCATGCTCACCCAGGATCAGGTCGATCGGCTTGCGGCGATGGGCGTCCACCGCTACAACCACAATCTCGAAACGTCCCGGTCCTACTTTCCGAATGTCGTCACCACCCATACCTGGGAGGAGCGCTGGAACACATTACGCATGGTGCGCGATGCCGGCATGGAGGTGTGCTGCGGCGGAATCCTCGGGATGGGGGAGACCCTGGAGCAACGGGCGGAGTTCACCGCCGATCTGGCGACGCTGCAGCCCGACGAGGTGCCCCTGAACTTTCTCGACCCGCGGCCGGGTACGCCCTTCGGTGACCTGAACGTGCTCCCTGCCACCGACGCCCTGCGGGCAATCGCGGCCTTCCGGCTGGCTTTGCCACGTACCATTCTTCGATTCGCCGGTGGCCGCGAAATAACGCTCGGTGATCTCGGTGCCAAGAAGGGGATTCTCGGTGGGATCAACGCCGTCATCGTCGGCAACTACCTGACAACTCTCGGTCGGCCTGCGGAGGCGGATCTCGATCTGCTCGACACCTTGCGCATGCCGATCAAGGCGCTGAACTCGACCATCTAAGGTGGACTCCGTGAGCAGTGACGTGCAGTACAACCCCTATTCGGGCAGGGTTGTCGTCCCCGGAGTGGTCGATTCACTCTCGCACGCTGCGTCCCTCGGTTTGGAGCCGCCCAGATTCTGTGAACACTGCGGTCGCCGTACCGTCGTGCAAGTAACGCCCAACGGCTGGACTTCGGTGTGCTCGCGGCACGGGGAGCTCGATTCGTCCACGTTGGGCAGGCGATAACGAAGATGGCGTTCGCAGACGAACGGCCACCGTTGCGGCCGTGGAAGATCGTCGGATCGGTCGTTGCGGTATCGGCGATTTTCGGAGTCGTCTGCGGACTTCTGTGGGCGTTTCTCGCCCCCACCGAGCAATTCGTCGTCGTGGAGCCGGGGGTGGGCGCTGCGCTGACGGGGGAGAGCCTGCACAGGTTCGATTCGCTCGCACTTCTCGTCTGTTGTGCGCTGGTCGGCGGAGTCGTTCTGCCGGTGACCCTCTGGGCATGGACTGGCGTCCGCGGGCCGGTGCTGTATATGGGACTGTTTGTCGGTGCAGGGGTCGGGTCGGCCGCGATGCTTGGGGTTGGCGTCCTCGTTGCGGGGCTTGTCCATCCCCGCCCGGACGATCCCGCCTCCGGAACCGTCGTCGCCCTGGCCCCTGGCATGGAATCCCTGCTCGTCCTGCTCGTCCAGCCACTGGTGGCGTCACTGGTGGTGCTACTGCTCGCAGCGATGAATCCGCACGACAATCTTCGGTTCACCCCCGTGACAGATCACGAGGCAGATACCGACCTCGGGGTGCAGTCGAACGGGCCCGAGCGCGCTTAGGTCGGCGGACGCAGTGCAGCGAATTCGTCGGTGACGCGCAGGGATGACTCCGCAAACCGGTACAGCGCCGGCGGACGGCCTCCTGCCTTGCCGGACGGCGAAGTTTTTCCGGTTGGCTCGATGACCTTTCTCCGTCCGAGAACCCGCTGAAGATTGGTCGCATCGACCTGATATCCGAGTGCGGCAGTGTAGATCTCGCGCAGCGTGGACATCGCGAAGTCCACGGGCGCCAGCGCAAATCCGATGTTGGTGTACGACAGTTTGGCGACGAGTCGGTTTCGAGCGTGACGCACCACCGTGCCGTGGTCGAACGACATCTTCGGCAGCCGTGCGACGGGATGCCACGCGGTGTCCGTCGGCAACTGCGGATCGGCATAGATCGGAACGAGGCCGAGGAAATTCGATGCGATGCGCCGGTCTCCCGGTACTCGATCGGGATTGCTGAAGATCGACAGCTGCTCGAGGTGGGCCACTTTTCGAACATCGACCTTCTCCGCCAGTTGTCGGCGGGCGGACGTCGGAAGGTCTTCGTCGGACTCGAGAACACCGCCGGGGAGTGACCAAGATCCCTTTTCTGGATCGAGAGCTCGTTGCCACAGGAGTACTGCCAGTTCGGATGCCTGGCCTGCGGCGAAGCTGCGAACCTGGAATACCGCGATGAGTACTTCGTGGACAGTGCTACGATGGGTCATGTTTTCGATCATAAGTCGAAAACCCCGACGAAGGAAATCCGGACCGGGAGTGGAGCCCGCAGGAATGACCCAGCGGGACCGCGAGACCGGACGATCGATGAAGGAGTACCGCCATGGCGAACAGTGCAACCCGCCTCGGAACCCAGAGTTCGGCAGTGGTCGACACCGTATGGGCAGGAGCGGCGAACATCGTCGACGGACCGGGAGGATTCGGGGGAGTCGAGCCGACCGAGGAGTGGGCCGCCGAAATCAAGCGTTTGGCGCGCATGCGGGGTGCGACGATTCTTGCGCACAACTACCAGCTGCCTGCGATCCAAGACATCGCCGATCACGTCGGCGATTCGCTCGCGCTCTCACGTCTCGCTGCCGAGGTCCCGGAGGACGAGATCGTCTTCTGCGGCGTTCACTTCATGGCCGAGACAGCCAAGATTCTCAGTCCGTCGAAAACGGTCTTGATTCCGGATCAGCGGGCGGGCTGTTCGCTGGCCGACTCCATCACCGCTGAGCAGCTCCGTGAGTGGAAGGCGGACTATCCGCAGGCGATCGTCGTTTCCTACGTCAACACCACTGCGGAGATCAAAGCTCTCACCGACATCTGCTGCACGTCGTCCAATGCGGTCGAGGTGGTCGAATCGATCGATCCGAGCCGTGAAATTCTCTTCCTGCCCGACCAGTTCCTCGGCGCGCACGTCAAGCGCATCACCGGTCGCGAGAATCTGCACATCTGGGCCGGTGAGTGCCATGTCCACGCCGGCATCAACGGCGACGAGCTTGCCGCCAAATCGCGGTCGCACCCCGACGCCGAACTGTACGTTCACCCTGAATGCGGCTGTGCCACTTCCGCTCTGTACCTCGCAGGCGAAGGCTTCGTCAGCGCGGACAAGGTCAAGATTCTCTCGACCGGCGGAATGCTCGACGCGGCCCGCAAGACCGGCGCCAAGCAGGTCCTGGTGGCCACCGAGATCGGAATGCTTCATCAGCTCCGTCGTGCGGCGCCCGAGGTGGATTTCCAGGCAGTCAACGACCGCGCCTCGTGCGGGTACATGAAGATGATCACGCCCGCAGCATTACTGCGCTGCCTGATCGAGGGCAAGGACGAGGTACACGTGGACCTGGAGACCGCTCACGTTGCCAGCAAGTCCGTCCAGCGCATGATCGAGATCGGCAATCCCGGCGGCGGGGAGTGACGATCCCCTCGGGGGTCAGCGTGGCGTGGGAGGCTTCGGCCGACCTCGTCGTCGTCGGTGGGGGAGTAGCGGGACTGAGTGCCGCTGCGGCAGCACGGCGTGGGGGTCTGCGGGTCCTCACGGTCTCCAAGGGGGGCCCGTTGGACACCGCGACCCAGTATGCGCAGGGCGGTATCGCGGTCCCCGGCACGCGTGACGGTGATTCGGTCGACGCTCACGTGTTCGACACGTGCGAGGCTGGCGGTGGTCTGTGTGTGCCGTCGGCGGTGCGGTCGATCGTTTCGGGAGGTTTGGGCACCGCCGCGACCTTGCAATCGTTGGGTGCATCGTTCGACCGCGACCGGGGCGGTGATCTTGCTCGAACTCGTGAGGGAGGCCACTCGGTGCGGCGCATCATCCACGCCGGGGGAGATGCGACGGGTGCGGAAGTGCAACGTGCCCTCAATATCTCGGTAGGTGCGGTCTCGGTCGGTGCTGAGGCCGGGCATAGCGTTCTGTTCGGTTCCGCTGCCGCGCGGGTTCTCGTGCACCGCGGCGAGGTCGTCGGATTGTTGGTCTCATCCGATCAGGGCTTCGGCGTAGTGCACAGCCCGGTGGTCCTTTTGGCCACGGGCGGTCTCGGTCAGTTGTATTCGTGCAGTACCAACCCGCCAGGGGCGACCGCTGACGGCATCGCGCTCGGTCTCGACGCGGGAGCCGAAATCGCAGATCTCGAGTTCGTTCAGTTTCATCCGACCGTGCTCTTCGCAGCCGGTTCTTCCGGGCGTCGTCCACTGGTGAGCGAGGCGGTGCGCGGCGAGGGAGCGCATTTGGTCGATCAGGATGGACTCCGCATCATGACGGGAGTTCACCCGCTCGGCGACCTCGCTCCACGGGATGTGGTCTCACGTGCGATCGCAGAACGGCTGCACATCACCGGAACCGATCACGTACTTCTCGATGCGCGCTCTATCGACAAGTTCCACAGCCGGTTCCCGACGGTCACTGCGGCGTGCCTCGCGGCGGGGATCGATCCGCGCGAACACCTGATTCCGGTTGCGCCCGCGGCGCATTACTCGTGCGGCGGGATCGTCACCGACGTCTGGGGGCGGACCGGCGTTCCGGGCCTGCTCGCAGCAGGCGAGGTTGCCCGGACAGGACTGCACGGGGCGAACAGATTGGCGTCGAACAGTCTTCTCGAGGGACTCGTCGTGGGAGAACGCGCGGGCGCCGTTGCGGCGGAGCGGTTGGGCGTTCGCAACCGCACCGGCGACGTTCAGCTTCCCGCGGGAACCAGTGTTCCGCGGGAACGGCTGCAGCAGTTGATGACCGAGCATGCTGGTGTGGTGCGCGACGGTTACGGTCTCGACCGAGTCGCCTCGGCGATTCGCGACGAGGCCTCCGTGTCGGGACGCGAAGTCCGTGCGTTGGAGGACTCTGCGCTGACGATCACGGCCTCGGCGCTCGTCAGGGCAGCAATGCAGCGCCGTGAGAGCCGCGGATGCCACACTCGCCGCGACTTTCCTTCCGGAGACGAGGACATGCGCAGAAGTATTCGCACCAGAAAGAATCCCGATGGCGATCTCGAGTCCCGGTTCGAATCGGCGTCGCAGACGGACGCGGGATCGACGCAGACGATGGCAGGAGTGAACGGATAAGTGAACGCACTGACAGCACAGGGACTCGATCCCGAGGAGGTGCGGGCCCTCGTGCGCACCGCGCTCGCCGAGGATCTCAAGTACGGACCCGATGTGACCACCACTGCGACGGTTCCTGCCGACGCAGTCGCGACAGCGTCGGTCGTCACCCGGCAGTTCGGCACGATCGCGGGGGTCGATGTCGGCCTGGTGGTCCTGGACGAGGTGCTCGGCGAAGGTTCGTACGAGGTGACCCACCGAATTGCCGACGGAACATCGGTTCAACCCGGCGATGCGGTCCTGACGGTGACCGCACCGACTCGCGGTCTGTTGACCGCAGAGCGCACGATGCTGAACCTGATGTGCCATCTCTCCGGGATCGCGACTGCGACAGCCGCATGGGTCGCGGAAGTCGCCGATACCGATACCAAGATCCGCGACAGTCGTAAAACGTTGCCGGGCTTGCGGTCCCTGCAGAAGTACGCGGTGCGTGCAGGCGGCGGAGTCAACCACCGGATGGGTCTCGGCGATGCAGCCCTGATCAAGGACAATCACGTGGCTGCAGCCGGTTCGGTCGTCGCGGCGTTGAAAGCGGTGCGCGGCGCGGCACCCGATATCGAGTGCGAGGTCGAGGTCGACAGTCTCGAGCAACTCGACGAGGTGTTGGCCGAGGACGTCGGGTTGGTGCTTCTCGATAATTTTGCGCTTTGGCAGACTCAGATGGCCGTGCAGCGGCGCGGCAAGTTGTCACCGAGTACTCGGCTGGAATCCTCGGGCGGCCTGACACTCGACGTAGCGCACGATTACGCCAAAACCGGCGTCGACTTCCTCGCGGTAGGTGGACTCACGCATTCGGTGACCGTGCTCGACCTCGGCCTCGATATGTGACACCGCGACATGTGACGACGCACGATCTTGTAGGTTGAATGCTCGATGTCCGAAACTCAGAGTGTCCGCCTCGACAGTTGGATCTGGGCGGTACGAATGTTCAAGACTCGCTCTGACGCGGCCGCCGCCTGTCGAGCGGGCCACGTCCGTGTGAACGGAACGCCTGCAAAGGCAGGTCAGCGCATCGGTCCGGACGACGAGATCAGGTTGCGTGTCGATGGTCTGGAGAAGATTGTTGTGGTCACTCGCCTGATCGCGAAGCGTGTCGGGGCCGGCGCCGCTGCGGAGTGCATGATCGACCGAAGCCCACCACCGCCGCCGAAGGAGTTGGCCGCCTCGCAGCCGCGTAGGGACCGCGGTGCAGGCAGGCCGACGAAACGCGAACGTCGAGATCTGGACAAGCTCCGCGGGACCGGTCTCGCCTGAGCTTCTAGCGTTTGGGCTTCCCGCGCGTGGGAGCTTTTCGCTGGGGTTTGCCCGACCGGTCGGGCTGAGCCTTCTTCTTGGCAGCGGCCTTCTTCGAGGCCGTACGCGTGCTGGAGGGCTCGGCGTTTGCGCCGCGGGAACTTCGAACGGACCGACCCCGAACGATTCCGAGAAACTCCTCGACGTTCTCGGTTGTCTTGTCGGCGAGCCACGCCAGTGCGATGTGGGATCCGGCAACTCCGTCGATCGGGCGGTACACCAGGTCTTTGCGCGCATTCAGTCGTGCGATCGACTGCGGTAGAACCGCAATCCCCAAACCTGCCGCTACGTACTCCATCAACTCGCTGCTCGATGTCACCGGCGGCAGAGGCAGCCGCGAGCCGTCGATGATCTCGGTTGCGAGTGCGGCCCATTCCGGCACGGTGTCCGGTTCCTGCAGCAGATGTTCGTCCGCGAGATCCGCGATGTCGATGCGATCGAACGCTGCGACCGCATGGTCCTTGGGTACGACGACCACCGGGACCTCCTCGTACAGGCCGATCACGCTCAGCCCAGTCCGATCGACCGGCAGTCGAACGAACCCGACGTCGATGCTCGCCTCGTGAAGCATGGGGAGTTGCGTGTCGACAGTCGACGGGACGAGTTCGAGCGTGACGCCGGGGAAACGATCGGCCCAGATCCTGGTCCACTTCGTCGGAGTTACCCCCTCGGTGTAACCGACTACCAGCGTCTGGAGCTGAGCTATTTTCAGCGCTGTTTCGTCGCGGAGGCGTTCGTCCTCCTGCTCGACGAGGACGCGTGCGGTCGCGAGAAACTCGGCGCCTTCGGCCGTGAGCTGCGTGGGGGACGCGCCGGGAACGAACAGCGGGTAGCCGAGTTCGGCTTCGAGTTCGATGACCGCTCCACTGAGCTTCGTGCGAGCTATGTTCAAGGTCTTCGCGGCGCGAGCGAAGTGCAGTTCCTCTGCCACGGCGATGTACCAGCGGAGTGTCCGTACCTCGAAGTTCACGTCGTCAACAGTAGGCGACATGAAGGGAGCGGGCGGACAGTGGCATTCGCCGCTGTGGGAGGCAGATAGGCTGTCGGGGTGAGCCCGGAGAAGAATCAACAGCAAATGAAGCCCCTGACCGCGGCGAACAAGCTAGGTATTTACCTGCCTGCCACGCCCGTGGAGTTCCAGTCAGGCACGATTACGCGGTCCGAACTCGATGCTCTACGAGCGGATCCGCCCCAGTGGCTGGCCGATCTGCAGCAAAACGGGCCCTTCCCGAAGGACGTCATCGCGCGCAAGCTCGGCGTTTCCATCGCAGGCCTCACTCGGGCCGAGATGACGGAGGCGTTGACCGGCGAGCAGATCGAGAAGCTGCTGGAAGACAAGCCCGAGTGGCTTGCGAAGGAGCGCCGCACGCAAGAAGAGGTGCGCGCCGAGGCCGAACGCGTCAAGGCTAAGGACGAAGCGCGCCGCGCGGCTACGAACAGGCCGCAGAAACAGCGTTAGTCGGTCCTCGCGAAAGTCACCCTGCGGTGACTCCGTCGACGTAGAGCCACCGACGGTCTTCCTTGACGAAGCGACTGGCTTCGCGAAGGACACCGTTTCCGTCGGGATGCGTGTAGAACGCGCTGAACTCCACTTTTCCGGTCGTATCCATCAACCCGCCCAACTGCGCTGCGTGAATGTCGAGGCGATACCACCTCTGCGTGGGATCGAGCTCGACTGTCCCCGGGGCGGTCGAGGGGTACCAAGTTCTGAGTAGGTAGTCGGCGTCTCCGACGCTGAAAGCGCTGAAACGCGACCGCATGAGGTGCTCGGCGGTGGGCGGCAGGGCATCGCCGCGCAGAAAGGGCTTGCAACAGTTCTCGAACTGTTCCCCCCGCAGACAAGGGCATGCCTTGATCATTCGACTACGACCTCGACGTCATAGGTGCCGAGATCGTGCTCGTCGCGATGCCCCTCGTCCTGGATCCAGGTATTGGCCTCGAGAAGCGTGTCGAACACGCCGAGCGCGGTGACCTCGGACGGGTCCGAAGATTTCATGAGAACTCGATACTTCCGCATCCGGTGAACCTCCTGTTGTCGGTACGTGATGGTGCTGTCAGATCCGGGGTGGCTCGACGAGATGCCACCCAGACGTGCCGATGCATCTGACCATTGAACAACGGAGAACTGTGATTCCCGAATGATTACGAAGATCGTGGGTACTGGGTAGAGATGGATCCGATTAGAACGATCAACAAAGGCAGCCGAGTAGTCGCACGACAGACCGAGGTACACGCCTCGGCGGACGAATTGTTCGCGGTCGTCGCAAATCCGCATCGTCACGGTGAGTTGGATGGCTCGGGCACAGTGAAGGACACGGTGAAGGGTCCACAGCGACTGGAGAAGGGCGCCAAATTCTCGCTCGGTATGAAGCAGTACGGCGTGCCGTACCGAATCACGAGCACGGTGACTGAATTCGTCGACGGCGCAGGCACCAAAGTCATCGAATGGAAGCATCCGATGGGCCATACGTGGCGTTGGGAATTTCAGGAAAGCCAACCGGGTGTGACGACGGTGACCGAGGCGTTCCAGTACGGCACGGCCAAGGCGCCCAAGTTGCTGGAGATTCTCAAAATGCCGCAGCAGAACGCGAAAGGCATCGCGTCGACTCTGGAGAAACTCTCCAAAAAGTACTCGTAACGGATCGAGTTCTTTGTCACATCTCGCCTGAACCGGGTGCTACTCTCGCCGAACTAAGCAGGCCGAGCTAAGTAATGAGACACGCCTCGGAGGACGACTTGGATACAAAACGAGCCATCGCCACTGCAACGGCGGCGCTCTTGTGCGTTCTCACCCCATCTGTGGTGAGTTCGAGCGTGGCGTCGGCGCAGGATTTGCCCGTTTCGTCGGCCGTGTCATCCGATGGGTCGCACATCGTATCGATAGCGCCGCTCGACGACCGGCAGGTGAAGCTGGAGATCTACTCGGCCGCGATGGACAAGAACATTCCGGTTCAGGTCATGACACCTGCCGACGGGTCGGTAGCACGACCCGTTCTGTATCTGCTCAACGGAGCTGGTGGCGGCGAGGACTCCGCATCGTGGCAATCGCAAACCGACTCGATCGAATTCTTCCGTGACAAGAACGCGTTCGTGGTCACGCCGCAGCAGGGCAAGTGGTCGTACTACACGGACTGGGTGAGCGACGATCCGGTGCTGGGCCGCAACAAGTGGCAAACGTTCCTCGGTGAGGAGCTGCCTCCGTTGATCAATGCGCAGTTCGACACCAATGGAACACAGTCGATCGCCGCACTGTCGATGTCGGGAACCTCTGTCCTCAATCTTGCGATCGCATACCCGGGTCTGTACAAGGGCGTGGCTGCGTACAGCGGTTGCGCACAGACCTCCGATCCGCTGGCTCAACAATTCGTCAAGCTCGTCGTCGAGACCTATGGCGGCGGCAACGTCGAGAACATGTGGGGACCCCTCGACGGGCCGGTCTGGCGTCAAAACGACCCGTTGCTCAACGCCGAGAGGCTACGCGGGACCGAGATCTACATGAGCACTGGAACCGGTATACCGGGAATCCCCAATGACACGCCGCTGAACCCTCGTTTCGAAGAGGGTAAGGCACGCCTGTTTCCAGATCAGCTCCTGGTCGGCGGAGGTATCGAGGCCGTGGTGAACTACTGCACCTCGAACATGGCCAAGGAGTTGTATCGCCTCGGCATTCCGGCACAGGTCGATTTCCGGGGAGTCGGCACCCATTCCTGGGGTTACTGGCAGGACGATCTTCACAATTCCTGGCCCATGCTGGCTCGCTCGCTGGGGATTTGATCGCTCGAGAAAGTCGCTCGCGAATTGTTGTCGCGACGCTCTAGTCTTCCGGTCATGGCGATCGTTCCCGACTCGAAGAATTGGACCTGGGTCCTCCAGCAAACCTGCCCCGACTGCAGTTTCGACGCGGCATCGGTCGACTACGACGAGATTCCATCGTTGCTTCGAGCCGATGTCGAGTCGTGGCGGGTTATTCTGGCTCGCCCCGACGCGTCCGTGCGGCCGAACGAGTCGACGTGGTCGCCACTCGAATACGCGGCGCACGTCCGCGACGTGCATCGGATATTCCTGACCAGGCTCGGCCTGGTCCTGTCCGAGGACAACCCGACGTTTGCGAACTGGGATCAGGACGCGACGGCAGTAGTGGAGAAGTACAACTCATCGGACCCTGCCGTGGTGGCCGAGGAACTGGCAGTGGCAGCGGATGCGGCGGCCGACGCATTTGCCGGCGTTCCGGAGTCGCGGAGGCAGCGAGCGGGGCTGCGCAGTGACGGGTCCCGATTCACCGTCGACAGCCTTGCGCGGTACTACGCGCACGACCCTGTTCACCATCTGTGGGACGTGCGGCAGTAGCCCGTTTCGTATCCAACTATCCTGGTGTGACAGCCCCATGCTTCGTCGAAGGGAAAACTATGCCTGCCCGCATCGAGCTCGCGCGCGTTGATCTGCGCGGCCGAACTCCATCCACCGCGGAACTACGCGGTGCGCTGCCGCGAGGTGGAGTGGATGTCGACGCGGTGCTGCATCAGGTTCGACCTGTGGTGGACGCAGTACGCGACCGCGGCGTCGACGCTGCACTCGACTACAGCGAGCAATTCGACGGGGTACGACCCAGTCGCGTTCGAGTTCCCGCCGAGGCACTTACCGAGGCGCTCGAAACACTCGACCCGGCAGTCCGGGAGGCTCTAGAGGTCGCCATTGCGCGCACTCGACTGGTACACGCAGACCAAGTTCGAACGGACACCACCACCGAGGTGGTACCGGGTGGAACCGTCACCGAGCGATGGGTACCCGTCGAGCGCGTCGGGCTGTACGTACCGGGCGGCAACGCCGTATACCCCTCGTCGGTCGTCATGAACGTCGTGCCCGCTCAAACCGCAGGAGTCGGATCGCTCGTCGTCGCGTCGCCGCCGCAGGCCGCTTTCGATGGTCTCCCGCACCCGACGATTCTTGCCGCAGCGCAGCTCCTGGGAGTCGAAGAGGTATGGGCTGTCGGCGGTGGCCAGGGCATCGCCTTGTTGACCTACGGCGGCACCGATACCGATGGCTCCGAACTCGAACCCGTCGATCTCATCACTGGCCCCGGCAATATTTACGTCACTGCAGCCAAGAGGCTGTGCCGTTCACTCATCGGAATCGATTCCGAGGCGGGGCCCACCGAGATCGCCATCCTCGCCGACTCGTCTGCTGACCCCCTCCATGTCGCAGCCGACATGATCAGTCAGGCCGAACACGACGTCATGGCCGCCAGCGTCCTGGTCACCACCAGCACAGAACTTGCCGACGCCGTCGACGTGGCGCTCGACGCTCAATTGAAGTTCACCAAGCACGCCAAGCGAGTCACGACCGCACTGTCCGGTGCGCAATCGGGCACGATTCTGGTCGACGACATCGAGCAGGGACTGGCCGTGGTGAACGCTTACGCGGCCGAACACCTCGAGATCCAGACCGAGAACGCTGCCGAAGTGGCGGCTCGGGTCAGGAGCGCCGGTGCGGTATTCGTGGGCGCATGGGCGCCCGTCAGCCTGGGAGACTACTGCGCGGGGTCCAACCACGTCCTGCCGACAGCGGGCTGTGCCCGCCATTCCTCAGGGTTGAGTGTGCAGACATTTCTGCGGGGGATCCATGTCGTCGACTATTCCGAGTCGGCATTGAAAGATGTTGCACGCCACGTCATCGCACTGGCCAACGCGGAGGATCTTCCGGCCCACGGGGAAGCCGTCCGACTTCGCTTCGAAGGGTTGTCCTCGTGAACGCCCTCGGCGATGACGTGTCGTTGGACGACCTCCCGCTCAGGGACAGCTTGCGCGGAAAATCCGCGTACGGCGCCCCGCAACTGACGGTGCCTGTTCAGCTCAACACCAACGAGAATCCGCATCCTCCGACCAAGGCGCTTGTCGACGACGTCGCCGAGTCGGTGCGGTTGGCTGCAGCGCAGTTGCACCGTTACCCCGATCGTGATGCCATCGAACTTCGAACCGCACTGGCCGAGTATCTGACAGGCCAGACAGGATTCGAGGTCGATGTCTCGAATGTGTGGGCGGCCAACGGCTCCAACGAGATTCTGCAGCAGCTTCTTCAGGCGTTCGGTGGCCCGGGTCGCAGTTCGCTCGGGTTCGTGCCCTCGTACTCGATGCACCCGATAATCTCGTCGGGAACGCAGACGGAATGGGTCGAAGCGATGCGACGCGCGGACTTTTCGCTCGACATCGACTGCGCACTCCTCTCGATCGAGGAACACACTCCCGACGTCGTGTTCGTCACGAGCCCGAACAATCCTACGGGTCACAGCATCCCCACCGACGATCTCCGCCGAATCCTCGACGCTGCCAATGGCATCGTCGTACTGGACGAGGCGTACGCGGAGTTCTCCGCGCTGCCGAGCGCAATCGGACTGATTGCCGAGTATCCGAGCAAGCTTGTCGTCAGCAGGACGATGAGCAAAGCATTCGCGTTCGCCGGCGGTCGGTTGGGCTACCTCGTCGCAGCGCCTGCCGTGGTGGACGCAATGCTGTTGGTGCGCTTGCCCTACCACCTCTCGGTCGTCACCCAGGCTGCCGCGCTTGCGGCGCTGCGTCACGCGTCCGAGACACTCGGAAGTGTCGCTCGGTTGAGCGCCGAGCGCGACCGAGTGATGGCGCGACTGACCGAACTCGGATTCGACGTGATCCCGAGTGACGCCAACTTCGTGCTCTTCGGCCACTTTTCGAACGCACCCGCAACGTGGAAGAGATACCTCGACGACGGTGTGTTGATTCGCGACGTCGGAATCGACGGCTACCTGCGCACGACGATCGGTCTCGAGACGGAAAACGACAGATTCCTCGAGGTCAGCGCATCATTGGTGCGGACCGATCTCGAAACTACGCGAGAACTCGACAACACCGAAGAAGCGGAGTCCACCTCATGACGACGGCACCGAGAATCGCACGCATCGAGCGCGCGACCAAGGAATCGGACATCACAGTCGAGTTGAATCTCGACGGCACCGGACAGGTCGACATCTCGACCGGAGTGCCGTTCTACGACCACATGCTGACGGCCCTCGGCACCCACGCGCAATTCGATCTCACCGTTCGCGCGAAGGGCGATATCGAGATCGACGCGCATCACACGATCGAGGACACCGCGATCGTGTTCGGGCAGGCTCTCGGGCAGGCCCTCGGTGACAAGTCGGGCATCACGCGGTTCGGTGACGCGTTCATTCCGATGGACGAGACGCAGGTCCATGCGTCGGTAGACGTATCAGGGCGTCCGTATTGCGTGCATACAGGAGAGCCGGACTACATGGTGCACTCCATCATCGGCGGGTACCCGGGCGTCCCGTATGCCACCGTCATCAACCGTCACGTGTTCGAGTCCATTGCCATGAATGCCCGTATCGCGTTGCACGTCCGTGTTCTGTACGGACGCGACCAGCACCACATCACCGAGGCCGAGTTCAAGGCGGTCGCGCGGGCGCTTCGCCAGGCAGTCGAATTCGATCCTCGGGTTACCGGGATCCCGTCCACCAAGGGCAGTCTGTGACGTTCGCTTGAGGTCACTGCTGTCCATACGCGGACTTCCCGCGGCGATGGCGATGGGCGCTGCGGCGTTCGGCGGCTGGGGACTTCTGCTTCCTGTCGTGCCGTTGGCTGTCTCCGTCGCCGGCGGATCCGACGCCGTCGCGGGCGCGAGCACCGCGATCTTCATGGCGACGACGGTGCTGACTCAGTTGTTCGTGCCACGGTTGCTGATTCGGTTCGGTCATCGGCTCGTACTTGCGGCCGGGTGCTTGTTCCTCGGCCTACCGGCCGTGCTGTTCCTACTCTCTGTCGATGTTGTTGCGGCGCTGTCTATTTCTGCTGTTCGGGGCATCGGTTTCGGGCTGCTGACAGTCGCGGGCGCAGCCCTGGTGGCCGAATTGGCACCCCCGGAGCAGTTGGGTCGAGCGACGGGAGCGCAGGGCATTGCAGTTGCGCTGGCTCAGATGGTGACGCTCCCGCTAGGGCTCGTGGTGTTCGCCTCGTCGCCCTCGTCGGTGTTCGTGTTGGGTGCCGTTGTACCGATGCTCGGCCTGATAGCCATCGCGTTTCTTCCCAGGACGCGGCCGGTGGCTCCGCCCAAGCGCGCCGCCGCCGACACTCGTTCGGCAGCGCGCCGGTTCGTTGTTCCGTGCCTCGCCGTCGCGGCGGCGTCGGCCTCGTTCGGGGGACTGTCCAGCCTGCTGCCGATCGCGGAGTCCGGCCGTGCATCGATGATCGGTATCGCGTTGTCGGTGATCAGCGGATCGATGCTGGTCGGCCGCTACGGAGCCGGCGCCGTCGCGGATCGATTCGGGATCGGTCGCTCCCTCGCTCCAGCCCTCGTTCTGGTGTCCGCCGGAGTAGTGCTCTTTGCTTTCGCCGTGTCGGGAACCAACGCGGCGTCAGTGTTCTTCGCCGCCGCAATCGCTTTCGGTATCGGGTACGGAGCCACCCAGAACGACAGCTTGGTCATGACGTTCCACGCTGCAGGGCCGGAGCGATACAGTCACGCCAGCGCGGCATGGAACATCGGTTTCGACGCGGGTACCGGCGCAGGTGCAATGGCACTCGGCGTCATTGTCGGGACCGTCGGCTACACCGCGGGTTTCGCAATGGCCGCTGCGGTTGCACTCGTGATGGCGGCGGTGGTCTCGATCACGAGTCGATTCGGTCCGGATAGACTCGCCTTATGAAGTCTGTGGCACTGCTGGATTACGGCTCGGGCAACCTGCATTCCGCCAAGCGAGCGCTCGACCGCGTCGGCGCCGACGTCACCGTCACCTCCGATACCAAACTGGCACTTGCTTCCGACGGTCTGGTCGTCCCAGGGGTCGGCGCGTTCGCCGCGTGTATGGAGGGATTTCGGGCGGTGAAAGGTGAACGAATCATCGGACAGCGTTTGGCAGGCGGACGTCCGGTGTTGGGCATTTGTGTCGGCATGCAGATCATGTTCGACCGAGGCGTCGAATTCGGCGTCGAGGCGGACGGCTGCGGTGAGTGGCCGGGCACCGTCGAACGCCTACAGGCAGACGTGCTCCCTCACATGGGATGGAACACCGTCCGCGCGCCGGAGAAAAGCGTGCTTTTCGACGGTATCGATGCCGACACCCGCTTCTACTTCGTACATTCCTACGCGGCACAGAAGTGGGAAATGGACGTCTCCGACACGCTTCCGCCTCCATTGCTGACCTGGGCCGATCACGGTGGCGACTTCCTCGCCGCCGTCGAGAACGGGCCTCTGTCCGCCACGCAGTTCCACCCGGAGAAGTCCGGTGACGCGGGAGCCGAGCTGCTGAAGAACTGGGTCGACGCGCTGTGAGCGTGTGACGGTGACCGACCGGGAATTCTCGTTCGGTCGTCTCGCTTTGGCTGCACTCGGAAGCGCGACGTTGGTGTTGGCGCTCACCACGGCGGTCGTCGCCCTCGTCCGGCCGGGGCCAGGCATCGGTCTGCTGATCGTGGCGGTAGGAGTCGCTCTCGCGATCACCGTGATGGGTATCGTGTCGACTCGCATGACGCGGCGAGGTCTCGGCGAGGGCAGCGACGGCCCGCACGAGCGACCCTGACCGATCTCCACGTCCGCGGTGCCAGTAGCATAAGTGCACGTGAGCCTGGTCTTATTGCCTGCTGTAGATGTCGCAGGTGGCGAAGCTGTCCGTCTGGTTCAAGGAGAGGCAGGAAGCGAAACGAAGTACGGTTCCCCTCGGGACGCGGCCCTCGCCTGGCAGAATGACGGCGCCGAGTGGGTTCACCTTGTCGACCTCGACGCAGCGTTCGGCCGCGGGTCCAACCGTGAACTCCTCGCGGACGTCGTGGGGGAACTCGATGTGAAGGTCGAACTGTCCGGCGGCGTTCGCGACGACGACGCACTCCGCGCGGCTCTCGCAACAGGTTGTGCGCGTGTCAATCTCGGAACCGCTGCCCTGGAAGACCCCGAGTGGTGCTCGCGCGCTATCGGCGAGTTCGGAGACCGCGTGGCAGTCGGGCTCGATGTGTTGATCGTCGAAGGCCAGCACCGTCTGCGTGGGCGGGGGTGGGTCAGCGACGGCGGAGATCTGTGGGACGTTCTCGAACGGCTGGAGCGTGACGGCTGCTCCCGGTACGTCGTCACCGACGTGACCAAGGACGGAACGTTGACCGGGCCGAACCTTGACCTGTTGCGTCAGATGTGCGGAAAAACGGACAAGCCTGTCATCGCGTCGGGAGGCGTGTCCACCATCGACGATCTGCGAGCAATCGCCGAGCTCGTCGATCTGGGCGTCGAGGGTTCCATCGTCGGCAAGGCCTTGTACGCGGGGCGATTCACCTTGCCCGATGCGCTCGCGGCAGTGTCCGGATAGTCGCGGAGATATGACCCTGGCTGAAGATCCACAACGGTTGGTCGAGATCGCCGCTCGGCTGCTCGATGACACCGGCGACCGATTCGTCGCAGGTGTCGGCGCCCCGAGCGCAGTGCAGAAGGGCCCCGACGACTTCGCGACGGCGGTGGACCTCGAACTGGAGAAGAGACTCACCGCCGAGTTGTTCGAGCTGACCGGAATTCCGGTGCACGGCGAAGAATTCGGCGGGCCCGACCTACATGATGGTGCTCTATGGGTGCTGGATCCGATCGACGGCACCTTCAACTATTCGGCCGGATTACCTTCTGCCGGAACACTGTTGGCGTTGCTGGACGACGGGGTCCCAGTGGCCGGCCTGACGTGGTTGCCGCTGGTGAATCAGCGGTTCACCGCTGCCGTCGGCGGCCCTGTGTATCTCAACGGTGACGCCGTTCCTGCTCTTACCGATCGGGAGCTTTCCGATTCGATGATCGGCTTCGGCGCGTTCAACATCGAGAGCAAGGGCCGTACCCCCGGTGTGTACCGGCTACGGATACTCGAAGAATTGTCACGGGTGTCTTCTCGTCTGCGTATGCACGGTGCAACCGGTATCGACTTGGCTTATACCGCGAGTGGAGTGCTGGGTGGATGCGTCGTGTTCGGCCATCGTGCGTGGGACAACGCGGCCGGGGCTCTGCTGGTGCAATCGGCGGGCGGTGTCGTCACCGATCTTGCCGGAGAGCCGTGGACCATCGACTCCGGATCGGTTCTTGCGGCCTCGCCGAGAGCGCACGAGCAATTGCTTTCCGTGATCACCGATCTGGGTGACCCCGCAGACTTTCTGGAAGGACGAGTTCGATGACGGTCGCTGTGCGAGTGATTCCGTGTCTCGACGTCGACGCCGGGCGAGTAGTGAAGGGCGTCAACTTCGAAAACCTGCGTGATGCGGGCGACCCCGTTGCCCTCGCCGCGTTGTACGACGCTCAGGGCGCAGACGAATTGACGTTCCTCGACGTGACGGCATCGACATCGGATCGGGGAACGATGCTCGACGTCGTGAGCCGTACCGCCGAGCAGGTCTTCATTCCGTTGACGGTGGGCGGCGGTGTCAGAACCGTCGAGGACGTCGATCGGCTACTCCGCGCCGGCGCGGACAAGGTCAGTGTCAACACCGCTGCCATCGCGCGGCCGGAGCTGCTGCGCGAGATGAGTGAGCGGTTCGGTTCGCAGTGCATCGTCCTGTCCGTGGACGCCAGGACTGTCCCGGACGGTCAAAAGGACACGGTGTCGGGCTGGGAAGTCACCACGCACGGCGGTAAACGTGGCACGGGTATCGACGCAGTCGAGTGGGCCAGGCGCGGAGCAGAGCTGGGCGTCGGCGAGATTCTGCTGAACTCGATGGATGCCGACGGCACCAAGGCCGGTTTCGATCTGCCGATGATCGCCGCAGTCCGGGCTGCAGTGCATGTTCCGGTCATCGCGAGCGGCGGGGCGGGTGCCGTCGAGCACTTTCCGCCAGCGGTTGCCGCAGGCGCCGATGCGGTCCTGGCAGCTAGTGTCTTCCACTTCGGTGATCTGAGTATTGCGCAGGTCAAGGATGCGATGCGCGCTGACGGCATCATCGTGCGCTGACGGGGCCCACCGTGTTTCCCGCCAGCAATCCGTATTTCACCGCCAGCAATCTGCGTCGACGGTGTCGGTGCGAGGAAGGTATAACGGACACATGAGTCTCGATCCGGCGATCGCTGCCCGCCTCAAGCGCAACGAGGCAGGCCTTTTCAGTGCTGTCGCGCAGGAACGGAGTTCCGGCGACGTCCTCATGGTCGCGTGGATGGACGATGAGGCCCTGGCGCGAACGTTGGAGACGCGCAAGGGAACCTATTACTCGCGGTCGCGTCAGGCGTACTGGGTGAAAGGTGAAACATCCGGTCACACCCAGTACGTGCACGAAGTTCGGCTCGACTGTGACGGCGACACCGTCCTGCTCGTCGTCGATCAGGAAGGCGCGGCCTGCCACACCGGGAGCCATACGTGCTTCGACTCCGACGTACTTCTCGGCTGAACCGATCCTCGATCGGTGTGGGCACCTTGATTCAAGCTTTGCCTGTGCCCTCGGCGATGCCCTTGTCCAGTTGAGTCAGAATGGCGGCGCTGAGTTCACCCAGTTGTTCGACCTGGTCCTGGTTCAGACCTTCGAACACGAGGCTCTGCACGGTGGCAACATGGTCGGGTGCAGCTCCGAGGACGATGTCCATCCCGGCGTCGGTGAGTACGGCATACGACCCACGACTTCCGGTGATGCTTTCGCGCCGGACCCAGCCCGCTTTTTCGAGCTTGGTAACGACGTGAGAAAGCCTCGACAGGGACGCGTTGGCGAATTTCGCCAGATCACGCAACTGGATACGACGGTTCTCGTCCTCGGACAACACCGAGAGCACGAAATAGTCGAAGTGCGTCAGCGCGGAGTCTCGCTGTAGCTGTGTGTCCAGCGCAGCAGGCAGACGAGTGACGATGGCGACGAACGACCGCCATGCCGCTTGCTGGCCGTCGTTCAGCCAGCGAGGTTCGGAATCGGTCGAGGACTCGTCCATCTCGGCGGAGCCTTCCTTTCGAGCACACGTGATGTTGGGCCAACCAACCGTGATGACCCATCACAGTTGGTTGTAGTCACCACAGTGTTTCACTCGCACGATGGTTCACACGCACCGCAACGGCGAGTGTCAGGCCTTCGACCGGCCGCGGAGAAACTCCAAAGCGTGATCGGCGTGCGCTTCGAAGCGGAACTCACTGCTGAATACGTCGAGGATCGTCCGATCGGTGTCGATCACGAAGGTGGACCGCTTGACCGGGGACAGCTTGCCCAGAAGTCCGCGCTTGACACCGAACTGGGCTGCGACGGTGCCGCTCTCGTCCGAGAGGAGTGGATAGTCGAAAGACTTCACGTCGGCGAATTCGGCCTGCTTGGCGACCGCGTCGGTACTGATTCCTGCGCGTGACGCCCCTGCTGCGCTGAACTCCGAAGCTAGATCTCGGAAGTGGCAGGCTTCGGCGGTGCACCCCGGGGTGAGGGCGCCGGGGTAGAAAAACAGAACCAACGGTCCATCGGCGAGCAGGCTGTCCAAGGAACGCGGGGTTCCGGTCTGGTCGGGGAGAGTGAAGTTGGGGACGCTGGCACCTTGTTTCATGCCAGCGAGGCTACCGCGCGGTAAGAGTCGGGGGCAGCGCCTGGGATGATGGGCGCATGCATGGCGAGATCACCACACTGCCCGGTGCACAGAAGAGCGTCGACCCCGAGTCGACAACGACCCGTGAAGTCTTTCGGGCGTTGGCCGCCGAACATCGTGTAGTTCCGGTTGTTCGCAAGGTCCTCGCGGACTCGGAAACACCGTTGTCGGCCTACCGAAAGCTCGGCGGCAATCGTCCGGGGACATTCCTGCTCGAGTCCGCGGAGAACGGTCGCTCATGGTCGCGATGGTCTTTCATCGGCGCCGGAACTCCGGCGGTTCTGACGACGGTGGACGGCGAGGCAGCGTGGCGTGGCAACGTTCCTGCAGGCGTGCCGTCCGGCGGCGATCCGTTGGAGGTTCTCGGCCGAACGTTGGAGTTGCTCCGTTCGGAACGGCTGCCTGGTCTGCCCCCGCTGACGGGCGGAATGGTGGGCTACCTGGGATACGACGCGGTTCGGCGTATCGAGAAGTTGCCGGAGCACGCCCAGGACGATCTCGGTGTCCCGGAAATGGTCATGATGCTTGCGACCGATCTGGCTGCCGTCGATCACCATGAGGGTGCGATCACGCTCATCGCCAACGCGGTGAATTGGGACGGTACCGACGATCGCGTCGACGAGGCATACGACGACGCTGTGCGCAGACTCGACCGAATGTGCGCCGACCTGGCGAAGCCTGCGTCGTCGACGGTGTCCACCGTAGCCAAGCCGAAGCCCGACTTTCGTCGCCAGCGCACCTCTGAGGGATTCGGTCGCGACGTCGAAAAACTAGTCGGAGAGATCGAGGCAGGCGAAGCCTTCCAGGTCGTGTTGTCCCAGCGGTTCGAGATGAACACCGGCGCAGAGCCACTCGACGTTTACCGCATGCTGCGCGCGTCCAACCCCAGCCCATACATGTACCTGATGCACGTCCCCGGCGCGGATGACGAGACTGCCTTCTCGATCGTCGGTTCGAGCCCCGAGGCGCTCGTGACGGTAGTCGACGGTGTAGCGACGACCCATCCGATCGCAGGCACGCGGTGGCGCGGAAAGTCCGAGGAGGAGGACGTTCTTCTCGAGAAGGATCTCCTGGCCGACGAGAAAGAGAATGCCGAACACCTGATGCTGGTGGATCTCGGCCGCAACGATCTCGGTCGGGTCTGCACACCGGGCACGATTCGCGTCAGCGACTATCGGCACATCGAGCGCTACAGCCACGTCATGCACCTCGTGTCGACGGTCACCGGGCGCCTCGCGGAAGGCAAGCACGCGCTCGACGCCGTCAAAGCCTGCTTTCCTGCGGGAACACTGTCGGGCGCTCCCAAAGTCCGTGCGATGGAATTGATAGACGAGCTGGAGCCGACGAGGCGCGGTGTGTACGGCGGAATCGTCGGGTACCTCGACTTTGCGGGAGATGCCGACACGGCGATTGCAATCCGGACGGCGCTGATGAAGGACGGCACGGCCTATGTTCAGGCGGGGGCAGGCGTCGTCGCCGATTCGGTTGCCGAATATGAGGATACCGAGGCGCGAAACAAGGCCATGGCGGTTCTCTCCGCGGTGGCAGCCGCGGAAACTTTGAGGGCCGTGGACGGTGAAACCCGGTGACGAGCACCGAACCCGGCGCGCAGCCCGCGCGCCGATCGCGCGCGTCGGCGATTGCTGTCGCCTTCTTGCTGATCGGGGCGGTGTGTTTGTGGGGTAGTTCACGGATGACGTGGGTTCACGTCGTCTCGTCCGACGGCCTCGGCGAACAACGGTCGACAGACCTGCTCGGCAGCACGTGGGCTGCTGCGGGAACTCCATTGGCCCTGGCTCTGGTGGCTGCTGTTGCAGCATCGTTCGCGGTTCGTGGTTGGGCATCGCGCGTAGTGGCAATTCTTGTCGCGCTCGTTGCCGTCGCTGCAGCGATACCAGCGCTGGACGCGCTGGTGGGGGACGTCTCGGTCGTCAAAGCTGCAGACCTGTCCGACCTACCGGGCAGGGCCGAGGTCGTGTCGACGCAGGCGTTTGCGCTGCCCGCGGCACTGGCGGTGGTCGGCGCTCTTCTCGCGTTGGCTGCAGCCGTCGTGTTGGTACGGAAACCAACCACCCGGAAGGTACTGTCTTCCAAGTACGACGCTCCAGCAGCGCGACGTGACGAAACGGCGCGACGCGCGAAGACGGCAACGGAGCGGGCCGAGGCAAACGGGGAGGGGGACGACTTGACCGAGAGAATGCTGTGGGACGCACTCGATGCCGGGGAGGACCCGACAGATGTGTCCGGCACCCGAAAATCAGAAGACTGAAAGCCCCTACTACGCTAGGGGAGACCTCGATGAGTTTTGTCACATCAGGTCACCGATGGGAAAGGACTCGGGTCACCATGACTGTTCTCGATTCGATTCTGGACGGAGTGCGAGCCGACGTCGCCGCGCGCGAATCGGTGGTCGACTTCGCTTCCGTGAAAGCAGCCGCCGCGAAGGCATCCGCTCCGCTGAACGCAACCGCAGCGCTGCATGAAGACGGTATCGGTGTCATCGCCGAGGTCAAGCGTGCAAGCCCGTCGAAGGGCGCACTCGCCGAGATCGGTGATCCAGCAACTTTGGCTCAGGCATATGAGGCCGGCGGCGCCAGAATCATCAGCGTGCTCACCGAAGAGCGCCGGTTCAACGGCTCGCTGGCAGACCTGGACGCGGTGCGGCGAGCAGTGTCGATCCCGGTCTTGCGCAAGGACTTCATCGTCGGCCCTTATCAAATCCACGAAGCTCGCGCGCACGGTGCGGATATGATTTTACTCATCGTCGCTGCGTTGGAACAGCACGCTCTTGCGTCGCTTCTCGACAGGACGGAATCGCTCGGCATGACCGCTTTGGTGGAGGTGCACACCGAAGCCGAAGCCGATCGTGCTCTCGAAGCAGGTGCAACCGTCATCGGGATCAATGCACGCAACCTCAAGACTCTCGAGATCGATCGAGACAGTTTTGGGCGCATCGCGCCCGGACTGCCGAGTGAAGTTATTCGTGTAGCCGAGTCGGGCGTACGAGGCACTGCGGATTTGCTCGCCTACGCAGGCGCTGGCGCCGATGCCGTTCTCGTCGGTGAAGGACTTGTCACCAGTGGCGACCCGCGCACTGCGGTGTCGGACCTGGTGACCGCGGGCACGCACCCTTCGTGCCCGAAACCCGCCCGCTGAGACGACACCCTCCGCAGGCTGTGCAAAGCAGCGCCCCGATCGTCGAGGTCGAGGGCTGTTGGGGCAGACTGGTCGGGTGAGCAGCGACCTATCGAGCCCCAGTTTCAAAGGCGGCGATCTACCTCAGTCGAGCCTGGGGTTGACCGACCGTAGTAAGCACGATCCTGACGTCGGTGGCCATTTCGGTGTCTATGGTGGACGATTCGTTCCCGAGGCATTGATGGGAGTGATCGAGGAGGTCACCTCCGCTTACGACAAGGTACGAAGCGACAACGAGTTCCTGTCCGAACTCGATCGGTTGCAGCGTGACTACACCGGACGCCCTTCACCCGTCTTCGAAGCCACCAGGCTCTCCGAACACGCCGGTGGCGCTCGAATTCTTCTCAAGCGAGAAGACTTGAATCACACGGGCTCTCACAAGATCAACAACGTCCTCGGTCAGGTGCTGCTCGCCAAGCGCATGGGCAAGACGCGCATCATCGCCGAGACCGGCGCGGGTCAGCACGGTGTCGCCACCGCGACCGCGTGCGCACTGCTCGGACTCGAATGCGTCGTCTACATGGGCGAGGTCGATACCGTACGTCAGGCACTGAACGTGGCGCGCATGCGCTTGCTCGGATCGTCCGTCGTTGCTGTCACGTCCGGGTCGCGCACACTGAAGGACGCGATCAATGAGGCACTGCGGGACTGGGTAGCTCATGCGGACGACACGTATTACTGCTTCGGTACCGTGGCCGGACCACACCCGTTCCCGGCGATGGTCCGCGACTTTCAGCGCATCATCGGTCTCGAAGCGCGCCAGCAGGTTCTGGCCTCGACCGGCCGTCTGCCCGACGCGATTGCCGCATGTGTCGGCGGAGGGTCCAACGCAATCGGCATATTTCATGCGTTCATCGATGATCCGTCGGTTCGACTCGTGGGATTCGAAGCGGCAGGAGACGGCGTCGAAACAGGACGGCACGCGGCCACCATCAGTGGCGGATCGCCGGGAGCGCTGCACGGAACGTACTCGTACCTGCTGCAGGACGAAGACGGTCAGACCATCGAATCTCATTCCATCTCTGCAGGTTTGGATTACCCGGGTGTCGGACCCGAGCATTCGTACCTTCATGACATCGGGCGGGCCGAGTACCGCGGCATCACCGATACGGAAGCGATGAACGCGTTTCGCTTGCTGTGTCGGACCGAGGGGATCATTCCGGCCATCGAGTCCGCACATGCAATTGCTGGTTCGCTGAAGCTGGGTCAGGAACTGGGCAAGGACGCGATCGTGCTGGTCAATCTCTCCGGTCGCGGTGACAAAGATGTCGACACCGCCGCCGAGTGGTTCGGCCTCGTGGACGGCGACGGGGATGCACACGTGGACGGCGAGAAGGGTGAACCGGCATGACCGCACAGAAGTCCAGGCTTGCATCGACTTTCGAGGCATGCCGTGCCGAGAACCGCGCAGCGCTCGTCGGTTATCTACCGGCAGGTTTTCCGACGGTCGAAAAGTCGATCGAGGTGTTCGAGACAATGGTGAAGTCCGGCTGCGACATCGTCGAGGTCGGAATTCCCTACTCCGATCCCGTCATGGACGGCCCGACCATCCAGGCCGCTGCCGATACCGCACTGCGCGCGGGCGCGAAAGTGCGCGACGTCTTCACTGTGGTGGAAAGGGTGTCGGCGGCCGGCGGTAAGGCAGTCGTGATGACGTATTGGAACCTTGTGTTGCGCTACGGGGTCGACAAGTTCGCGCGTGACCTGGCGAGCGCGGGCGGTCTCGGAATCATCACCCCGGATCTGATTCCGGACGAGGCTGGCGAGTGGATTGCGGCGTCCGATGCACACGACCTCGATCGCATTTTTCTTGTCGCACCCTCCTCGACCGAGGAAAGAATAGCCAGCACGCTCGCGGCGAGCCGCGGATTCGTTTACGCCGCATCGACCATGGGCGTGACCGGTGCACGCGACGCGGTGTCCTCGATGGCCCCTGCGTTGACCGCGCGGATCCGCACACACTCCGATATTCCTGTCGGTGTCGGTCTCGGTGTCAGATCCGGCGCGCAAGCAGCTGAAATCGCGCAGTACGCCGACGCGGTCATCGTCGGTTCGGCGCTGGTGACCGCAGCCGGCAACGGTATCGCGGCCGTCGCCGAGCTCACCGACGAACTCGCCGAGGGCGTCCGGTCGGCTAACGTGGCGTCGTGATCCCTGACTTCTCGTCATCGACTGCTGTCTCGTCATCGACTGCGGTTCTCGCCTATATCCCGAGTCCGCCGCAAGGAGTCTGGTTTCTCGGACCGCTTGCTCTCCGTGCGTACGCCTTGTTCATCATCATCGGGATCATCACCGCCATCGTGTGGGGCGATCGTCGGTGGGTTGCGCGCGGCGGCACCAAGGGCACAGTTCTCGACGTGGCCGTCTGGGCGGTTCCGTTCGGTTTGCTCGGCGGTCGGCTCTACCACGTCGCCACCGACTGGTCCACGTACTTCGGTCCCGGTGGAGACCCTGTCCGCGCGTTGAAGGTATGGGAAGGCGGCCTCGGCATTTGGGGCGCAGTACTCCTCGGCGGTGTGGGTGCGTGGATCGCGTGTCGGCGACGCGGTATTCCGCTCCCCGCTTTCGGTGATGCGGTAGGTCCACCGATTCTCCTGGCGCAGGCGATCGGCCGAATCGGCAATTACTTCAACCAAGAGTTGTACGGCAGGGAAACCACCGAGCCGTGGGGTCTCGAAATCTTCGAGCGCGTCAACGACGCCGGCCGCGTGGACCCGCTGACCGGGGTGTCGACGGGGGTTCTCGAGAAGATTGTTCACCCGACCTTCCTCTACGAACTCCTCTGGAGTCTCGCGGTCGTCGTGGTGCTCGTTCTCGTGGACCGACGGTTCATGATCGGACACGGTCGATTGTTCGCCCTCTACGTGGCAGGTTACTGTGCTGGACGTTTCTGGGTGGAGTTGCTTCGCGACGACTACGCCACCCATATCGCCGGGATACGCGTCAACACCTTCACCTCTGCCATCGTGTTCGTGCTCGCGGTCCTGTATTTCGTTCTGGCGAAGAAGGGGCGCGAGGATCCAGCATCCCTCGTTTCCGACGGCGACAGCGTCGACGGTCACCCTGTTGCGCAGAACTCGGAGTCCAGTGAAGTGGCCGGCAAAGCCGGTACCGACGACAAGACCGTCAGCGGGGGAGCCGACTCCGTCGCGTCGACCGAGAACGACACCGAGCGTGGTTGATCGCTACGGCCCGGCGTCACAAGCCCGCGTTGTCGAAGTAACCGGATGTGTCGGCGCTGCTCCGAACCTCGGCGTTCGTCGGCAGCGTGGAGGATGGACATGGACGTACACTGCGAATCTGACAAACCGAAACTGACAAGCCGTAACTGACAAAGGCAAATGACAAGGCTGATCCCAGCTGACGTCGCTCATGTCCGCCCGACCATTTCGAGGAGCGCACGGTGACCGAGCCAGAGAAGAATCCCGGCGACAGTTCAGACCCCACCAACGCTGATTCGCCCCCGGAGTTCTCGTCGCCCTTCGATTATGACGCGACCGCTGAGGCGTCCTTGTCAGAGCCGCCTGCGACTTCGGAGACAGGCCCGGTCACAGGTGCGACGGGCTCAGGATCCGGTTCCGGGCCTGGCTGGGACGTTCACTCCGGGATCGGTAACGGTCCTGGTTGGGGCGAGTCTCCGAGTTACCCACCACCCACCGCAGGTTTCGGGCAGCCGACGGCAGGGGAGTCGTCGGCTGGAGAGTCGTCGACCATCAGCTTCGACAAATCACCGGGCCTTCCGGAATCTGGGGGAGTCGGCTCGGCGCCCGGTTACGGTGCAGGCCCTACTTATGGGGCAGGCCCTGTCTACGGCCCACCAGATGCCAACTATCCCCAGTCCGGACCATACGACCAATCGAACCAGGGGTACCCCTACCCCGGCAATGCCGGGCAACCGGATAGTCAGGGACAGCCGGGCAACCCCCAAGGCTACCCACCGCCCGGGTATCAGTCCGGTGGACCGCAAGGGGGGTACGGGCCACCGCCGGGATATCCGCCGCAGCCGTTCTACGGCGGCTACCAGGGCGGACCGTACGGCGTGGATCCGATGGCGCCGTACGGGAGGCATCCGATTACGGGCGAGCCGTTGTCGGACAAGTCCAAGCTGACGGGCGGGTTGCTGGGAATTCTGCTCGGTGCATTCGGTGCTGGGCGTTTCTACCTCAATCAGCCGGGCATCGCAGTCGCGCAGATCGCCGTGACCTGGCTGACGTGCGGGATCGGCGGGATCTGGCCGCTGATCGACGGCATCATGATGCTCACCGGGAGCGTTCGCGACGAGCACGGCCGGCCCTTGCGGGACTGATGAATCGATCGAAAACGATGTGTCGGGAATCCCACGATTGTCCTGCTTGTCAAGGCCTGCGGTAGGCTCCCACCATTCGGTCGATGATCGAATTCCTTCGCGGGCCAGAGTTGTCCCGGTAAACCCGTTCAGTGAAACAACAGTGGTCGGCGAGCATAAAATGGTCGTCGGAGCTGGTCGCTAGCGGAGTTGCCGAGAATCGTGACGGCGCCCTGTGAGGCGCTGTGCGCTCGATGGCTACTCCCTGGCCGAGAGGGAGGTGGCCGACGTGCTGTTCTCACAGATTCCGGCGGCGCAGGGGCTGTACGACCCGTCGCACGAGCAGGACTCGTGCGGTGTTGCGATGATCGCCGATATTGCCGGACGGCGATCACACGGCATCGTCGCGGACGGGGTACTGGCTCTCGAGAACCTAGAGCACCGCGGAGCAGCGGGCGCGGAGCCCAACAGCGGTGACGGAGCGGGCATCCTCCTGCAGCTTCCGGTCGAGCTCTTGGCTGCCCTCGCCGATTTTCCGCTTCCAGAACCCACATCGGACGGCAGTAACACGTTCGCGGCCGGAGTCTGCTTCCTTCCGCAGGGCGTGCGTGAGCGCACCGCAGCCGTCGGCCGCGTCGAGTCGATTGCCGCAGAAGAGGGCCTCGAAGTGCTGGGGTGGCGCGAGGTCGAGGTCGACCCCGACAAGGCCGATATCGGCTTGACTGCGCTCGGATGTATGCCGCACATGTCGTACCTGTACATCGCTGCCCCCGCGGTGGACGGGCATCGTCCTGGAGGCGTGGAACTCGATCGCCTCGTCTATGCACTGCGCAAACGTTCCGAGCGCGTGACTGCCGAGATCGAGGCGGCAGGCACCGGACTGTTCTTCCCGTCCCTGTCGGCACGCACGATCGTCTACAAGGGCATGTTGACGACGATGCAACTTCCCCTGTACTTTCCCGACCTTCGCAATCCGTTGTGCATGAGCGCAATTGCCATCGTGCACAGCCGTTTCTCGACCAATACCTTCCCGTCGTGGCCACTCGCGCACCCGCACCGGTACGTCGCGCACAACGGTGAGATCAACACCGTCAAGGGCAACCGAAACCGGATGCGCGCCCGTGAGGCGATGCTCTCCAGCACACTGATTCCCGGCGATCTGCAACGCCTGTACCCCATCTGCAACCCCGAGGGTTCGGACTCCGTGTCGCTGGACGAGGTTCTCGAACTGCTGCATCTGGGCGGTCGGAGTGTGCCGCACGTGGTGATGATGATGGTTCCCGAGCCGTGGGAGAACCACCAGAGCATGGAACCCGATGTCCGTGCGTTCTATCAGTTCCACGCGTCGATCATGGAGGCCTGGGATGGTCCGGCCTGCGTGACATTCACCGACGGCGCCTACGTCGGAGCTGTTCTCGATCGGAACGGCCTTCGCCCCGGTCGCTGGTGGCAGACATCCGACGGGCGAATCATTCTCGCGAGTGAGGCGGGCGTACTCGACGTGCCGCAGTCCGAGGTCGTGGCGAAGGGCAGGCTCGAGCCGGGGAAGATGTTCCTCGTCGACACCGCGGCGGGTCGGGTCGTTCCGGATGCCGAGATCAAAACTCAGCTGGCACAGGAGCATCCGTACCAGGAATGGCTGCACGCCGGCCTGCTCGAGATCAAGAGCCTGCCCGAGCGCGCGCACGTTCAGTACAACCACGATTCGGTTGTCCGTCGGCAGGTGGCGTTCGGCTACACAGAGGAAGACCTGAGGGTGGTGCTGACGCCGATGGCCGCGTCGGGCGGAGAACCGTTGGGCTCCATGGGCACCGACACCCCTCCCGCGGTACTCTCGCAGCGTTCCAAGCAGCTGTACGACTACTTCATCGAGTTGTTCGCGCAGGTCACCAACCCTCCGCTCGACTCCATTCGCGAGGAGATTGTCACTTCCCTCGCGCGTGTGATGGGTCCTGAGCAGAATTTGCTGGAACCGACGGCGGCGTCCTGTCGTCAGATCGTCTTGCCGTGGCCGGTGCTCGACAACGACGAACTGAACAAGATCATCCACATCAACCACGACGGTGACCACCCTGGATTGTCGGCGACGGTACTCCGCGGCCTGTATGAAGTCGAGCGCGGCGACGAAGGTCTTGCAGAAGCAATCGAGGAGCTGCGCAGGCGAGCCAGCGACGCGATCGCCGCGGGCTACAGGACGCTGATCATCTCCGACCGCGACTCCGACCACACGCACGCTCCGATCCCGTCGCTGTTGGCGACGGCTGCAGTGCACCACCACCTGGTTCGAACGAAGGAACGCACCAAGGTCGCCCTCGTGGTGGAGTCCGGAGACGCACGCGAGGTGCACCACTTGGCGCTGCTCATCGGTTACGGTGCCGCAGCCGTCAACCCGTATCTGGCGATGGAGTCCATCGAGGATCTGGTAGCCGAAGGCGAACTCACCGGCGTGGAATCCGCGGCTGCGGTGCGGAACTATCTGTACGGGCTAGGCAAAGGTGTACTGAAGGTGATGTCGAAAATGGGCATCTCCACGGTTGGTTCCTACACCGGCGCGCAGGTATTCGAGGCGATCGGGCTGGACCGGGAGGTCGTCCGGGAATACTTCAAGGGCACCGTCAGCAAGCTCGGCGGTGTCGGACTCGACGTATTGGCGGAGGAAGTGAAAATGCGCCACCGCCGCGCATACCCGGAGAATCCGACCGACCGTGTGCATCGCCGCCTCGACATCGGTGGGGAGTACCAGTTCCGGCGCGAGGGTGAACTCCACTTGTTCACCCCGGAGACCGTATTCCTGCTGCAGCACGCGACCCGTACCGGCCGCTACGACGTCTTCCAGAAGTACAGCAGCGAGGTCGACCGACTCGCTCGCGAAGGCGGCGCTCTGCGTGGTCTGTTCGAGTTCAAAGAGGGACTGCGTCAACCCGTGCCGCTCGACCAGGTGGAATCGGCGGATTCGATCGTGACCCGGTTCAACACTGGAGCGATGAGTTACGGTTCCATCTCCGCAGAGGCACACGAGACGATGGCCGTCGCGATGAACAACCTCGGCGGACGCTCCAACTCGGGGGAGGGCGGCGAGGACACAGACCGCCTGTACGACAAGTCCCGTCGAAGTGCAGTCAAACAAGTCGCCAGCGGTCGATTCGGTGTGACCAGTGACTACCTCGTCAATGCGACCGACATCCAGATCAAGATGGCACAAGGAGCAAAACCCGGTGAAGGTGGTCAATTGCCGGGCTACAAGGTCTACCCGTGGGTGGCCAAGACCCGACATTCGACGCCAGGCGTCGGATTGATCTCGCCTCCGCCGCACCACGACATCTACTCCATCGAAGATCTCGCTCAGTTGATCCACGATTTGAAGAACGCCAACGAAAATGCGCGCGTCCACGTCAAACTGGTCAGTTCCGTCGGTGTCGGAACGGTTGCCACGGGTGTGAGCAAGGCGCACGCCGATGTCGTGCTCATCTCCGGTTACGACGGTGGTACGGGCGCGGCGCCCCTGACCTCGCTCAAGCATGCCGGTGCGCCGTGGGAGATCGGTCTGGCAGACGCACAGCAAACGTTGGTACTGAACGGACTTCGAGATCGAATCACCGTCCAGTGCGACGGTGGGCTTCGAACTGGGCGCGATGTCATCGTCGCTGCCCTGCTCGGGGCCGAGGAGTTCGGTTTCTCCACTGCGCCGCTCATCGTTGCGGGCTGCATCATGATGCGTGTCTGCCACCTCGACACCTGTCCCGTCGGTGTGGCGACGCAGAACCCCGAACTGCGCAAGCGCTTCACCGGTAAGCCCGAGTTCTTGGAGGACTTCTTCCGATTCGTCGCCGAGGACGTACGAAAGTATCTCGCGCAGCTGGGTTTCCGAAGTATCGACGAGGCAGTCGGCCACGCGGATGCACTGGAGACCTCGGTAGGCGTGGCGCACTGGAAGAGCAAAGGTCTCGATCTGTCGCCGATCTTCGCGATGCCGACGGACCAGCACGGGGCTCCGATGACGCAGCGCAGGCGCCTGAGGGAGCAGGACCACGGTCTGGATCTCGCACTGGACCGCACTCTGATTCAGCTGGCCGAGGGGGCGCTCGAAGATGCGCATCCGGTGAAGCTCGAGTTGCCTGTTCGCAACGTCAACCGAACCGTCGGAACGCTGCTCGGGTCGGAAGTGACCAGACGGTACGGCGGCAACGGACTTCCCGACGACACCATTCGTGTGGAACTGACCGGATCCGCTGGCCAGTCGCTCGGTGCGTTCCTGCCCGCAGGGATCACCATCGATCTCATCGGTGACACCAACGATTATGTTGGCAAGGGACTTTCGGGCGGCCGTGTCGTTGTGCGGCCGTCGCCGGAGGCGAAGTTCGTGGCCGAGGACAACGTCATCGCCGGGAACACCATTCTGTACGGCGCTACCGCGGGTGAGGTGTACTTGCGGGGACGGGTCGGCGAGCGGTTCGCGGTCCGCAACTCGGGAGCGATCGCTGTCAACGAGGGCGTCGGCGATCACGCGTTCGAGTACATGACGGGTGGCCGCGTTGTCGTACTCGGACCGACCGGCCGCAACATGGCAGCCGGAATGTCCGGCGGAATCGCCTATGTCCTCGGACTCGACGAGAGCAAAGTGAACATGGCCATGGTCGCTCTCCAAAAGCCGGATCCCGACGACCTGACGTGGTTGCGCGACACCGTCGACCGGCACCGGGTCTGGACCGGATCCGCGGTGGCGGCCTCGCTACTGGCCGACTGGCCACGTAGGTCGGCGTTGTTCACCAAGATCATGCCCGTCGACTATCAGCGAGTGCTGGAAGCGACCTCGATGGCGCGGGCCGAAGGGCGCGACGTCGATGTAGCAATCATGGAGGCAGCACGTGGCTGATTCCCGAGGTCTATTCGAAGTTGTTGCAGGATATGCCGCTTCGCGGCTGAGCAAGGAGGCTGCGCGTGGCTGATCCACGAGGTTTTCTCAATGTCGTCAAGCGCGAGGCCGTCAAGCGGCCGATCGACGAACGGGTCAAGGACTGGAACGAAGTTTACTCGCACCAGCCTGCGGAGCAGCGTGCATCCGAGGTGTCCGACCAGGCCCGCAGGTGCATGGACTGCGGTATTCCGTTCTGCCACTCCGGAACTGCCGGTTGTCCTCTGGGGAACCTGATTCCCGAGTGGAACGACCTGGTCCGTCGCGACCGGTGGGATGCGGCCAGTGATCGCCTACACGCGACGAACAATTTTCCCGAGTTCACCGGCAGGGTGTGTCCGGCCCCGTGCGAGTCCGCCTGTGTGTTGTCGATCTCGGAAAGCGAAACCGGAGGAAGCGTCACGATCAAACGTATCGAACAGACTATCGCCGATCTCGCGTGGGACGAAGGATCGATAGTCCCGCAGCCGCCGACCATCACGACCGGCAAGTCCGTCGCGATTGTCGGGTCCGGGCCCGCGGGACTCGCTGCAGCACAACAACTGACCCGCGCCGGACACGACGTCACGGTCTACGAACGTGACGACCGTCTCGGTGGTCTGTTGCGATACGGGATTCCCGAGTTCAAGCTCGAGAAGTCCGTTCTCGATCAGCGACTCATGCAGATGCGCGCCGAGGGAACGCATTTCATCACGGACTGTGAAGTGGGTATCGACTTCACCGTCGAGCAACTCCGCGCACAGTACGACGCGGTGGTCCTCGCAGTCGGCGCACTGCGCGCGCGTGACAACACGGCTGTCGAAGGCCGCGAACTCGGCGGAATTCACCTCGCGATGGAACATCTCGTGCCGTCGAACAAGGAGTGCGAGGGTGACGGGCCGACGTCGAGCACCGCCAAGGACAAGCATGTGGTGATCATCGGCGGCGGTGATACCGGTGCAGATTGTCTCGGGACTGCTCATCGACAAGGTGCGGCCTCGGTGACGCAGCTCGATTACAACCAGGCACTTCCCGATGTCCGCGATGACTCGACGTCGCCGTGGCCGTCGTGGCCGCTGGTTCTGCGTACGTCGCCCGCGCACGCCGAAGGCGGAGTGGTTCGCCATCAGGTTGCAGTGCAACGCTTCCTGGGCGACGAGAACGGGCAGGTACGGGCGATGGTTCTCGCCGAGGTCGAGGTGCGGCGTGACGAGGACGGCCGCCGGATCATCACCCCGATGGGCGAAGAGATCGAACTGCCGTGCGACCTGGCGTTGTTCGCGATCGGTTTCGAGGGTGTCGAACACGGACCGTTGCTCGACGACTACGGCCTGGCGTTGACGCGTCGTGGTTCGTTGTCGTGCGGACCGGACTGGCAGACCACTGCGCCAGGAGTCTTCGTGTGCGGCGACGCCCATCGCGGCGCATCACTCGTCGTGTGGGCGATCGCCGAGGGGCGTTCGGCCGCGCACGGGGTCGACGCGTTCCTCACCGGCCGGTCGGATTTGCCGTCTCCGGTGCATCCGACGGCTTTGCCGCTGGCTGTCGTCTGAACCGATACAGGTGCCGCGAGCAGCGGAGATGCGAGGCTACTGGCCAGTAGGGTTTCGTTGGACCCCTCTGCTATAGAGAAGGCGGAAGCTAACCGCTACGCTCGTGTTCGTGAGCCGACGTACGAAGATCGTTTGCACCCTTGGACCTGCTACCGCTAGCGCCGACCGGATCCGTGAACTCGTCGAGAGTGGAATGGACGTCGCCCGACTGAATTTCAGCCACGGAGATCACCCCGATCACCAGGCGAACTATGAATGGGTTCGGGCCGCCTCGAATGCCACCGGCAAAGCCGTCGGCATTCTTGCGGACCTTCAGGGCCCCAAGATCCGACTCGGTCGATTCGCCGAGGGCAAGACAACCTGGGCCAGTGGTGAATTGGTCCGGATCACCGTCGAAGAGTGCGAGGGCACCCACGACCGGGTGTCCACCACCTATAAGGAACTGGCACGGGACGCCAAGGAAGGCGACCGCCTTCTCGTCGACGACGGCAAGGTGGGACTCGTCGTCACCGGCATCGAAGGCCCCGATGTGCTCTGTCGCGTCACCGAAGGCGGCCCCGTCAGCAACAACAAGGGCCTGTCGCTGCCGGGTATGGACGTGTCCGTTCCTGCATTGTCCGAGAAAGACATCGCCGATCTCGAGTTCGCGCTCGGACTCGGCTGCGACTTCATCGCGCTGTCGTTCGTGCGCTCGCCCGCCGACGTCGAACTTGTCCACGCAATCATGGATCGTGTAGGTCGCCGCGTCCCGGTGATCGCCAAGCTGGAGAAGCCCGAAGCTGTCGACAACCTCGAGGCGATCGTGCTCGCGTTCGACGCGGTCATGGTTGCCCGCGGCGACCTGGGTGTCGAGTTGCCGCTCGAGCAGGTTCCCCTGGTTCAGAAGCGTGCCATCCAGATTGCCCGCGCCAACGCCAAGCCCGTCATCGTCGCAACGCAGATGCTCGAATCGATGATCGAGAACTCGCGTCCGACGCGAGCGGAGGCATCCGACGTCGCGAACGCCGTGCTCGACGGCACCGACGCGGTCATGCTGTCCGGTGAGACGTCCGTCGGCAAGTATGTGATGGAGACGGTTCGGACAATGGCCCGCATTGTCGAAACGGTGGAGACCGAAGGCGATAGCGTTCCTCCGCTGACTCACGTCCCGCGCACCAAGCGTGGAGTCATCTCGTACGCCGCTCGTGATATCGGCGAGCGCCTGAGCGCAAAGGCGCTCGTTGCATTCACGCAGTCCGGCGACACCGTCAGGCGTCTCGCTCGTCTGCATACCTCGCTCCCACTGTTGGCTTTCACCTCGATCCCCGAGGTTCGCTCGCAGCTGGCTCTGAGCTGGGGAACCGAGACGTTCCTCGTTCCCGAGGTCGCGACCACCGACGCCATGGTGCTCGAAGTGGACAAGGCTCTGCTCGAACTCGGTCGTTACAACAAGGGTGATCAGGTCGTTATCGTCGCCGGTGCTCCTCCCGGCACAGTAGGCTCGACCAACTTGATCCACGTGCACCGAATTGGGGAAGAGGACCGGTAAGTGACCGATGTGGGGGGAACAGGCGCGTTGACTGCGCCTGAGAGCACGAAGACGGATTTGGAGACACTCCTCGAGCTGCTCGCGCTCGAGGAGATCGGCGAGGACACGTTCCGGGGGGAGCATCCCGCGCAGGTCGGCAGCCGGACGTTCGGTGGTCAAATGGTGGCGCAGGGCCTCATCGCGGCAGGCCGAACGATCACCGGCAGCACGCGGGACGTGCACGCGATCAATGCGCACTTCATCCGAGGTGGGGACGTCAAGAAGCCGATCGAGTACCGCGTCGACCGTCACCGCGACGGTCGCGCGTTCGCCAACCGCCAGGTGACCGCGTACCAGGACGGCAACGAGCTCTTCGTGATGCTTGCGGCGTTCCAGGATTTCGGCACTGGGCTCGAGCACAGCGTCGAATTGCCCGATGTTCCGTATCCGGATGCGTTGCCGCCGCTCGGCGATCACTTCGTCGGATTCGAAGACCGCCTAAAGATGTTCGTCAACGCACTCAAGCCGATCGACATGCGCTATGCCAACGACCCGGCGTGGATCTTGCAGGGGACGGGGGAGAAACTCAACCACAACCGTGTCTGGATGAAGGCGGATGGAGAGCTTCCTGACGACCCCATCTTCCATGCCGCCACAATGGGCTACGCCTCGGACACGACGGTTCTGGATTCGATCATCACCACTCACGGTCTCTCGTGGGGATTCGACCGGATTGTCGCTGCGACGGTCAATCACTCGATCTGGTTCCATCGCCCGTTCCGCTTCGACGACTGGGCGCTCTACGCAACGGAATCTCCGGTCGCCGCAGGTTCACGTGGCCTGGCAACGGGCCGTTTTTTCTCGATGGATGGGCTGCTGCTCGCCACCGTCGTGCAAGAAGGCTTGATCCGGCACTTCCCGAAAAAGCCTGCGAGCTAAGCCGAGAGTGCCGGGGCGATCGTCTTGGCCCATGCTTCGCGTAGTTGGTCCTCGAACAGCGGCCACGTGTGTGCACCTTCTTCTCTCATCGAGACGGTGGCCGGTACGCCGCTGCGATGGAGTGCATCAACGAACAGCGATGTGCAGTAATTGACCAGCGCCTCGACGACGATCCCACCGAGCGGCGGTGCGGCTCCGGCTGGGATACGGTCCACCGGGCCTGGTCTACCTGCCGATGCACTGACGTATACCGATGTGCCCCTGAGCCGTTCGACGTTGACGGTTGGGTCGTGGTCGTACCATCCTGGACTTCCAGGCGGTCCCCACATGTTGAACGGATTGTTCAGCCCTGCCGCGATCATCGTCGAAATTCCGGCCACGGCAAGCGGGTTCGATGGTGCCGGGCACCCACTGAGGGAGGCTGCTGCATCGAACACATCCGGCGCCTGTACGGCCAGATCCAACGCAGGCCCGCCGCTCATCGACAAACCCGCAACGGCGTTTCGGCCTGTCGATCCGAACTGGCTGTCGATCGCCTGCGGGAGTTCGCGGGTGAGATAAGTCTGCCACTGGTAGTTACCCAGCACGGGATCTGCACTTTGCCAGTCGGTGTAAAAGCCGAACCGGCCACCGATCGGCATCGCGACGGTGACGTTCTTGTCGGCGAAGAAGTCTGCGATCGACGAGTTGTTGAGCCAACCGACACCGTCCTCGTTGCCCAAGGCGCCGCTGAGCAAGTACAGCGTCGGTAACGTTCCGCCCGAGGCCGGGCGAAGTATGTCGTTGGCGATCACGCGGCCCATCGACGGTGAATACACGTCGAGCACGGAGTGTGTGTCGGACACGTGCCGCAACCCGACCACATGGCCGGCCTCCGCGTTGTCGGCTTGTGCCGGGGTAGCGCCGAGGAGATGGAGTGTGCAGAACACCAGGGCCCACACCGCACAGAAAAGCCGTTTTGGTTGCCACTTCTGCCACTCTGGTCCCATCCGCATCAATCGATGGTGACATGAAAAGACATGCTCTCAGCTAACGATCGGGTTGCGAAACAGCGCGACTGGTCCGTGCCTACCGTTATTTTTCGGTGAGACGTCCTAGCGTCACCGTCATGACGTCGTGTGATAAGACAGCGTCGCCGGACAGGCTGACGAGGCATGGTCGGGGGTGGGTTCTCGGTGCGGCAGCGGCGGCAATGTTGTCGTTGATCGCGCACGAGGCAACGCTGGGATTCGTCGATCTCTACGGGCTCTTCGGCAACGGCGTGGACACGGTCGTCTACCGGCACGGCGGCGGAACACTGTTGGATTCGGAGCAGCTGTACTCGTTCTCCCTGTTCGATACCAACCTTCCGTTCACGTACCCGCCGTTCGCTGCTGTCGCCTTCGTCGGACTCGCGTTGTTGTCGGTCACCGGGGCTCAAGTGGGTGTCGTCATGATCAATGCGCTGTTGCTGTATCTCGCCGTGATGCTTAGTTGGAGGTTGCTCGGTTACCGTGGGACCTCGACTCATCTTGTCAGCGGCGGTCTGGCCGTTGCGTTCACGTGGCTCGAACCGGTTCGTATGACAGTGTGGCTCGGCCAGATCAATTTACTGCTGTTGGTTTTGGTCCTGTGGGATCTTGGTCGCCCTGAAGGAAGTCGTCTCAGGGGTGTCGGTCTCGCAGCGGGACTCAAACTGACGCCCGCCTTCTTCGTTGTCTATGCGTTGTCGCTCCGGCAGTTTCGCACCGCAGCGGTGGCGATGGGGACCTTTGTGATGACCGTGGTCGTAGGTTTCGCCGTCGTGTTCGACGACGCACGGACGTTCTGGACCGAATCCATCTTCTCGTCCGACCGCATCGGGTCGTTGTCCTCGCCTGCTAACCAATCTGTTCACGGCATTGTTGCGCGGGTCTGGTCTGGCGGGTCTCCGCCTGCCGCGGTGTGGGTTTCCTGTTCGATCGGTGTAGCTGCCCTCGGCCTGTGGGCAGCCGTTGTCGCGCACCACCGCGGTGCGCCGTTGCTCTCGTTGACCATCTGCGGACTGACGACACCCACGGTGTCCCCGTTCTCGTGGGGTCACCACTGGGTGTGGTGTGTCCCGCTCACTGTGCTCGCGCTCGACTACGCCCGCCGAACCACAAGCCGCTGGGCCGTCGGTGTCCCGATGCTTACGGTGCTCCCGTTCGTCGCCTGGTACTGGACGGCGCCGAACGGGGTGGCGGTGATCGGCGCTTTCATGTTGCGTGGTCCGGGGTGGGCGCAAACAGTGGCCCAAACTATCTATCCGTCGGTATTGGTGACAGTTGCTGTGGGTGCTCTCGTCACGTCACGCATCGCCCGTGCTCGCCTGGCCCGTGCTGATTTCGTGCCAGGCGTCGAGCTTGTCGCTGAAAGACAGAGAAGCATGAGCGGGACTGGTCGAAGGCAACCGGATCAGCGTGAGGCGGTCTCCGAGTGGTGCAACGTGCCGAACAAAGCTGCTTTCGGCCTTGGCCCCGTTGAAGAAAATCCGGTCGATCGATGGGTGACGTCGCAGCAGTTCGGCGAAGTCGTTTGCCACGATGGACGATTCGACGATGGCCGAGTCGAGGCTCCCGTGCCTGGTGCACAGTTTCAGAACGTCCCACACGGCGATGCCGTTGCGTAACAGGGCCGCTGTGCGCTCCTCGTAAGGAAGAGTCGGGTCGAAGTCGAGCGCCGATGCCATAATCGGCCAGAACGCGTTTCGCGGGTGCGCGTAGTACTGATTTGCCTCCAAAGAAGCGACTCCTGGCATCGAGCCGAGGATCAGCGTGTGCGACGCGTCGTCGATGATCGGAGCGAAACTGTGCACCGTGGTCATAACTCCAGGATCTCACTCGTGGCGAAACTCGTGCGCGGTGGATGGCCTGTGGCGGACAATGGAGACATGTTGGATCCACGAATACTCGACAATCATGAACTCGATGCCGAACTGGCCGCGCTTCGCCGAGGACGAGACGCATCCATGGACGAGGGTGCTGGTGACGCGGCCCTTGCCGAGACCGATCTTCTGATCGCGCGGTTCGAAGAGGAGATCCGTACCCGTCACCAGAACGCCGTTCCCGACGAGATCCAGCGTTCCTGACGAAAGCTAGCTGCCGGATATACCATCTACCGGAGACACCGTCTACCGGCGGGATGCCACCGCCATCGCAGCCGTAGCCGCAATGGCGGCGACGGTCCTAGCATGATTCCATCGGGTCCATCGCTCCATATAGTCCGCCCATACCTGAGCGCCCGATGCACTGTCCGGATCGACCGCGGCCAACGCGTCGTTCATCGGCACGTTGATTGCGATCGTCACAGCGACACAGCCGACGACGAACAATACGGCGCCCACCGTGACCAGAATTCTCGTGTCCTGACCACTCCACAGCGAGGTCACCGCGGCTAGCGTCACCGTCGCCGCGCTCCCCAGGAAGATCGTCATGAACGCGGGCGAGACAATATCGATGTTCATCTGCTGCATGCTCGCGATGGCGGCGCCAGCGGGTTGACGGCGTAGCGCGGGCATTACGCTGACCGAGAAAGCGAGCAGCACTCCCGCGGTGACGCCGCATCCGATAGTCGATACCGTCGTCGCGATGAACGCTGTGCGCGCGATCACGACGGCTGTTCAGCGGCGAAGAGTGTGGCCAGGAAATTATCGACTCCGACGTGACCGGTTGCTCCGACGGCGGTGATCATTTGTTGGTATCCCTTCGATTGATGATGAATCCAGCATGAACGGTTCAATTGGGACTGTCTATGATCATTGGTCGCTGTTTCATGCCCGTTCGTCCAGGATCCCGGTACGATCGGTGCATGCGTGGACAAGACCCGTGGACATCTCCAGATCCGTTGGGGGAGGCGTTGCACTTTCTTCGGATGTCGGGCGCGTTCTATTGCCGGTCCGAGTTGTCGGAGCCGTGGGGCCTCGGGATGCCTCGGATGCAGAACTGTCTGTGGTTTCATGTCGTCACCAGCGGTCGATGCTTACTCGACGTCGAGGGGGCGCCGCCGCGTTATCTTGTTCCAGGTGAATTCGCCTTGGTGCCACACGGATTGGGCCACACGCTCTCGAGTGATCCCGAGGCAGGCGAGACCGCTCCGATCGTGTACGACCTACCGCACGACTACATCAGTGATCGCTACGCAGTCATCCGGCACGGTGGGGACGGGTCCGCGACGACGCTCGTGTGCGGAGCAGTTCGCCTCGATCACCCGTCTGCGGTGCAACTCATTCGTTCCCTGCCGCCACTGATCGTCGTCGAGTCCGCGCCGGCACCGAACTTGTCCTGGATGCACAGCACGCTCGGGCTGGTAGCCGACGAGGCCAGAACTCTTCGACCCGGTGGTGAAGCCGTCATTACCCGGTTGTCCGACATTCTCGTCATTCAGGCGCTGCGTTACTGGATCGAGCACGACCCGGCCGCGCAGTCCGGCTGGCTCGGAGCATTGCAGGACCCGGGCGTCGGTCCTGCGTTGGCGATGGTGCACCGCGACCCCGACAAGCCGTGGACCGTCGCATCGTTGGCCGCGAAAGTGGCGATGTCGAGGTCGGCGTTCTCGGCCCGCTTCACCTCTCTCGTCGGCGAATCACCGATGAAGTATCTCGCGCGGTGGCGGATGCAGAGCGCTCTCGACGAATTGAGCTCGGGCAACGTGAGCGTTGCCGAGGTCACTCGCAGAAGTGGCTATCAGTCGGAAGCCGCGTTTTCCCGCGCCTTCAAGAAGGCGATCGGAGTCTCGCCGGGCAGTGTCCGGAAACGCGTCGAAACATCTTTGTTGCCTTGATTGTTCGAGTAGATGCCGAAGGTAACTGCTCGGGTTGTCGAGGTACCGCCGCCAGTGCGGCACCAATTCCAGTTCGTTCCAGGATGTTCCACGCATTCCGTGTTCGCCCGCTTCAACGAGTCTTCGCCATCGCTCATCTCGACAGTGTTCTCGTCCTAGTACCTGGGCACCCGCTCAGTTTCTCCGTCATCTCGAAGGCCGGCTCGGCCTCGACGAATGCGCGCTCGACGAACATGGTCAGTCGGTCACGGGGCGATCGACGTATCCAGTGACGTGCTGGGTATCGGCGCTGCACTGGTAGTAGACCCATTTGGTGTCCGAGAGATCTGCAGCATCGCCGAACCTGTGGTTGACACGCTGAGCGCACAGTGAGCCCGCGCCCGTGTCATGGCATCGAAGATTGCTGGGAATGTACATGAGTCAACTCTATGCCTGTAGGGAAGGGTCGTTAACCAGCGATTTCATCGTCGGTGCCAGTTGCGTCGGTCAGGTGATCGAGCGACACGAACTCGGCCGGCGAGCCGTCGGTGGATTCGGCGGCGTCGACATGCGGAAGGTGATGCCGAACATCTATGGATGAACGATGGTGCCCTCGGTGAGACTCGAACTCACACTGGACGGGTTTTGAATCCGTTTCCTCTGCCAATTGGGATACGAGGGCTGGCGTTGTCTTGCGGTTCACTACTTTAGAAGATGGGCCGACACGGTCCACCACCGGTACCCTTCAATTGCTCGACGACCCCAGCGAAGTCGTAGGTGCCCCGATGGGACGCGAAGATTTCCGCTGGTCGATGACTTGTCAAAGGAGACTGGTACCTATGAATGCTCCTGTTGCGCAGGAGAGTGGCAAACCCGCTCTTCGTGTCGTGGTGGCCGAGGACGAATCGCTTATCCGGTTGGATCTGGTGGAAATGTTGCGTGAGGAAGGCTACGAGGTGGTGGGGGAGGCTGCCGATGGGCAGCGAGCTGTCGACCTTGCAATCGAACTCCGTCCCGATCTCGTGATCATGGACGTCAAGATGCCCCACCGCGACGGAATCGACGCCGCCTCCGAGATCGCCGAGAAGCGCATCGCCCCTGTCGTGATCCTCACTGCATTCAGTCAGCGTGAGTTGGTGGAGAAAGCACGCGACGCCGGTGCCATGGCGTATTTGGTCAAGCCCTTCTCGAAAGCCGACCTGATGCCGGCCGTCGAACTTGCGGCGAGTCGATACACCGAGATTTCGTCACTCGAGAGCGAAGTCGCGGATCTTCAGGAACGACTAGAGACTCGTAAGTTGATCGAGCGTGCCAAAGGCAAACTGATGGAGTCTCAGTCGCTCACGGAGCCGCAGGCGTTCAAGTGGATTCAGCGTGCAGCAATGGACCGCCGGACCACGATGAAGGCGGTCGCCGAAGTGATCATCGAAACCCTCGACAAGCCGGCCGACGCGTGACAGTGGGAGGTTGCCGATCCGCTCACGCTACGGCCACGTAAATCTTCGGGCGTTAAGGTCACAGTCGGGTCACGAGCCTACTTCTCACTGATCGCAAATCGTTTCGGACAGCTAGCGTCTGATCCACACATGGGGCGCATTACTCACGTGTGCTTCATCGACGATCGATCAAGGAGACCCTAGATGGCAAAACGGACATATGTCCGCACGGCTGCGGTGCTGGGTGCTGCGTCATTGGCACTATTCGGCTGTTCATCGAGCGACGATTCGAGCTCGAGTGACAGCAGCAGCGCCGCCAGCAGTGGAAGTTCGGAAGCAGAAGCGACCGTATCGACCGATTGCACCCCGGAGCAGGCAACTGCGGGCGCAACTCCAGTCACCACACCGCTGGTTGTCGGCACGTTGCTTCCCGCAACCGGCTCGCTCGCATTCCTAGGCCCACCCGAGGTCGCGGGCGTGCAGCTCGGAGTCGACGAGGTCAACGCAGGAGGTGGGGTTCTCGGTCAGCCCGTTCAGCTGATCCAGGGCGACTCGGGAGACACCACGACCGACACCGCGAACACCACCGTCGACCGGCTTCTCGCCGGCGGTGCCGACGTCATCGTCGGCGCTGCGTCGTCTTCGGTGTCGCTCAAGGTAATCGACAAGATCTCCAGCGCGGGCGTCGTTCAGTTCTCACCGGCCAACACGTCCGACCAGTTCGTCTGCTACCCGGACAAGGGACAGTACTTCCGCACCGCCCCGACCGATG
This sequence comes from Rhodococcus sp. G-MC3, assembly GCF_030063335.1. Taxonomy (GTDB): domain Bacteria; phylum Actinomycetota; class Actinomycetes; order Mycobacteriales; family Mycobacteriaceae; genus Rhodococcoides. The sequence continues at coordinate 250,317 of NZ_JASISW010000005.1, forward strand.
TTCTGCAGGCTCAGGCGCTCTCGCAGCTCATCGCCGAGGACGGCGCACAGCGTGTCTCCATTCTCGCGCTGAACGATCCATACGGCACCGGGCTCGCGTCGAACACCGTCAAGAACCTCGAAGACGCAGGTATTGCCTCGGATCAGATTCAGAAGATTATCTACGATCCCAACGCGCAGTCGTTCAACGCCGAGGTCGATGACGTGAAGAACTTCGCACCCGACGCCGTGGCCATCGTCGGCTTCGAGGAGTCCGCCAAGATCATCACGCGTATGCACGAGGTTGGTATCGGCCCGTCCGACGGCACAGGCGTCTACGGCGTCGACGGCAACATGGGCAACGCCCTCGGTGATTCGGTCGCCGCTGGTTTGCTCGACACGATGCGCGGCACGACGCCGCTCACCGACGTCGGCACGGCTTTCCAGGACCGGCTCAAGACGGTCGACCCCGCGTTGGTCGACTTCAACTACGCCGGTGAATCCTACGACGCAGTCATCATTTCGGCTCTCGCTGCCGAGCAGGCCAAGTCGACGGCCGGAACCGACATCGCTGCCGATATCAACAGCGTCACCAAGGACGGCGAGAAGTGCACGACCTACGCGCAGTGCCTCCCGTTGGCCCAGGCTGGTACCGACATCGACTATGACGGTGTCACCGGCACGCTGAACTTCAGCGATGCAGGTGAGCCGGCAACCGGTTCGTACGGCAACCTGGTCTTCGGACCGGACAACAAGCTCACCACGGACGGATACATCGTCGTCGGGGAGTGATCCACTGAAGTAACGACAAGAGCCCCGATCCGCACCGCGGATCGGGGCTCTTGTCTGTGTTCCGCACCTCGGGGTTTCGGACCGAATGAGGCATTCGGTCGACCCCCGGCAGCCGAGAACCCGGGTTCGACACGCGAACCCGGGTTCTCTGGCGATACCGACTTACTTCTTTTCTTTGCTCCCGGCCAGGGTGCCGAGGTACAGCTCGATGACCTTCGGGTCGTTCATCAGATTGGTTCCGGTGTCGGTGTAGGCATTTCGGCCCTGGTCGAGGACGTACCCCCGGTCGCAGATCTGAAGGCAGCGGCGCGCGTTCTGCTCGACCATGATGATCGAGACACCCGTCGCGTTGATCTTCTTGCAGCGAATGAACACCTCGTCCTGGAACATCGGCGACAGACCGGCCGACGGCTCGTCGAGCAGCAGTACCGACGGCTCCATCATCAAAGCCCGCCCCATGGCGACCATCTGACGCTCACCACCGGACAGTGCTCCCGCCTTGACCTTCTTCCGCTCACCGAGGAGGGGAAACAGTTCGCTCACGAAGTCGAATCGCTCCGCGAACTTCTTGGGACGCAGATAGATTCCCATCTCCAGGTTCTCTTCGATGGTCAGCGACGGGAACACGTTCTGTGTCTGAGGGACGTATCCCACACCCTTGGTGACGAGGACGTGAGCCTCGGCGGACGTGATGTTGTCGCCGCGGAGCTTCACCGAGCCCTCTCGCACGGGGATGAGTCCGAAGAGTGTCTTCAGCAAGGTGGATTTACCGGCGCCGTTCGGGCCGATGATGCCGACGATCTCCCCGTCTTTGAGGAAGAAATTACACTCGCTCAGAATGTTGACGCCGGGGATGTAGCCGGCGACGAGGTTGTCGGCGCGGACGAGTGCGCCTTCGGCGAGACGTGCGTGTTCTGCCGGTGTAGCGGCAAATTCGGCCGGAGTCAGTTTGACTGTGCTCGGTTCGCTCATTTGCCGTCTTCTTCCTTGGCGTGCTTCGCCGTCGTCGGTGCTGTCTCGCCCGATGTCAACGTTGGAGGCACCACGAACTCGGGTTCGGACAGGTCTCCGCCTGCCTCCAGTTCTTCGGCCTCGGCTTGTGCGAGTGCTTCGGCGAGTGCGGCCGTTGCGCCCACCGGGTTGCCGTCCGAGTCGAATTCGAGTGCTTGATCGTGGTGGCTGCCGAGATAGGCATCGACGACGGCGCCGTTGTTGGACAACTCCTCCGGCGTGGATTCTGCGATGACGCTTCCCTGCGCCATCACCACAACCCAGTCGCTGATGTCGCGGATGACGTCCATGTCGTGCTCGACGAAGACGACGGTCATTCCGTCGTCGCGGAGGGATTTGATGTGGCCCAGAAGGCTTTGCGTCAGAGCTGGATTGACACCTGCCATGGGCTCGTCGAGCATGACAACCGCGGGATCGGTCATGAGAGCCCGTGCCATTTCCAGCAGTTTGCGCTGGCCTCCGGACATCGAGCCTGCGAGGTCGTCGGCTTTGCCGTCGAGCTTGAAACGTTCGAGAAGTTGGTACGCCCGTTCGGTAACTTCCTTCTCCTGCTTCTTCCACGTCCACGGCATCAACGTGTTGAAGATGCGTTCGCCTCGCTGACCCGTCGCCCCCAATCGCACATTGTCGAGGACGGTCAACTTGGACAGTGCTTTGGTGAGCTGAAACGTGCGGACGACGCCTTTGCGCGCCACCTGATGCGGATGCATCTTGCCGAGGGACTGCCCGTCCATCGACCAGGTTCCGGTGTCCGGCCGATCGAATCCGGTGAGCAGGTTGAACAGGGTCGTCTTTCCAGCCCCGTTCGGGCCGATGAGGCCGGTGATGCATCCGCGCTGAATTTCCAGGTGGGCGACATCGACAGCTTTGAGGCCACCGAACGTACGAGATACACCGTCGACGACGAGCGTGGCGTCAGGTTTTGCTGCACCGGGTTGCTGCGGCACATCAGCGAACAATGCCGTTCGCTGTTCGGCGCTGAGTGCGTGGGCGGCCCGTGCGCCTGAAGTGGTACCAGGCTTCGCAGTTGAATCAGGCCCTGCAGTTGAATCAGGCATTGAGTTGGACCTCTCGCTTGTTGCCGAGAATGCCCTGGGGTCTAAACACCATCAACACGGCGATCAGGATGCCCAGGAGTACGAATCGCGTTGCGCCGACCTGCTGTTCGCTGAGATTCAACAGTGGGTCGGGGCCTGCGATCGCTTGACGGAGGATGGCGTCGGGAATCGAGAGCAGGAACCAGAACAGCATCGCTCCGAGTACGGGGCCGAATACGGTTGCTGCACCGCCGAGAATGAGCGCACCGAAGGCGAAGAACGTCTGTGCCGTCGAGTAGAAGTCCGGGTTGATCGACTTGGTCTGGAGTGCGTTGAACACGCCGCCCATTCCGCCGATCACGCCACCGAGCACGAGGGCTTGCATCTTGTAGACGAAGACGTTCTTACCGAGCGAGCGTGCAGCATCCTCGTCCTCACGGACTGCTTTGAGGACGCGACCCCACGGGCTGTGCGTCAGCAAGTACACCAGACCACACAGAATGACGACGAGTGTCCATCCGACGACCATCGCCCACAGGTCGTCACCGTAGAACTTCACACCGAGGAACGCGTACTGCTTGCCCGAGTCGAAGGGGCTGAGCGAGGTGAACGGGTCGGCGAATCCGAAGATTCCGTTTGTCGATTTGGTCACCGGATCGGATGCGGTGGATCGGAAGACCAGCCTCAGAATTTCCGAGGCCGCGATGGTCACGATGGCGAGATAGTCGGCTCGCAGTCGCAGAGTTGGAATGCCGAGTACGAGAGCCAGCAATCCGGCTGCGCCGAGTCCGACGAGGATTCCCAGCCACAGGGGCTGGTGATAGGTGATTGTCATGATGCCGACGCCGTAGCCGCCGAGCAGCGCAAAGCCGATCTGACCGAAGTTGAGAAGTCCGGCATATCCGAAGTGCAGGTTGAGGCCGATAGCCAAGAGAGCGTAGAAGATCGCCGACGGGCCGATCAGCTGTGCGAGTGAAACCTGGAGTGCTGCAAGAATATCCATCTATCTCACCCGATCCTTTGCCGCGAGCCGAGTATGCCCTGAGGCCTGACGACGAGGATGAGAATCAAGACGAGCAGTCCTCCGATGTATTTGAGATCGGGATTGATGATCAGCGTCGACCACTGCACGAGGAGACCGACGATGACACAGCCGAGGAGAGCTCCGTATGCGGTTCCCAAGCCGCCGAGGGTGATTCCAGCGAACATCAGCAGAAGAAGTTTGAAGCCCATTTCCCACTGCACTCGGCCGCCGAGTTCGGATAATCCGAAGAGCACACCACCGAGGGCGGCAAGGCCACCTCCCATGCACCAGACGAATGTCACGACGCGTTCGACGTTGATTCCGGACGACGCTGCGAGATCGCGGTTGTCCGCGACGGCTCGCATGGCTTTGCCGATTCGGGTGCGCTGCAGCATCAATGCGACACCGACGAGAACGATGATGCTGATGATGATGCAGGCCAGGTTGACGTTGGTGATCGAGAACGGGCCCCATTCGTTCTGCGTCTGGGCCTGGTAGTCGTCGAACGGCTCGGCTCGATCCGAGAAAAATACGAGGATCAGGTAGCGCAGGGAGATCGCAAGGCCGATGGAGACCACCAACTGCGCGATCAAACCGGTTTTGCGTTTTCGTAGGGGTCGCCAGATCAGCGCATTGTTGAGCCAACCGAAGGCGACTCCGACAATTATGGCCAGAATCGTTGCTGGGATCAGCTGGATACCGAGACTGACGTTGAACACCCACGCGGCGACGGCGCCTAGAGTCACCAACTCGCCGTGCGCGAAGTTGGTCAGGCCGGTGGTGCCGAAGATCAAACTGAGCCCGACTGCGGCCAAAGCGATGACCAGTCCGAAACGAAAACCGTCGACAGTGGTCCTGATGAATTTCTCGTAGAACGGAACTTCGGTCGCCGTTCGCGCTTCGCCGAACGAGAAGATGACCGTATTGGCGCGGCCTGCGGCGACGTCACGCTGAACCTCGCCCTGGACACTGACGCCATCCGGGAGGGTCTCGGAGACGATTTCGAACGTATAGGACCCGGGCGATAGCTGGAGGGTCCATCGACCACCTTCGGCCGATGTCGTACGGGCAACTTCGCCGCCCGAAGCATCGACTGCTCGGACGTCGATGTCGGCGAGCCGTTCGCCGCCGTTGTTGAGGCTGCCGCTGACCGCGACCGCATCAGCGGGGGGTTGCTCGGTGGTCGAGGCAGCGGGAGGGGGAGTGGGAGTCGGTTCCTGCGCGAGCGCGGTGCCGCCGAACGCGACTGTTGCGACTGCTGCGAGGAGAGACAAGATGAGGGTTTGTCTGCATAGATGAAGCCAGGTTCGGCTACTGGACCGAATTCGGTTCTTCCTTCGGGTCCATCGAACATTTGGAGCCACGCACGTCCTCCGGACGGTTGTCGGGCCTGAGCCCACGGCGGGCCCCGGCTGCTTGCAATTGTCGGACTCTAACTGGTGGAAGCGCACGAAATCGGCGTCTCGAATTTCCGGGATGTATCGTTTGTGTTTCGAACCGCGCGGCCAGGCGAATAGCTGGGCTTTCGGATCCGCTTAGGTCCTGTCGGACCCCCTACATAGACTGGGTCACCGTGAGCCCAGTAACCGAAGCCAGTGCCGCACCCGCATCCACGGCATCCAGTTCCGCCGACGGCCAGCAGCCGACTCTGTTGCTGATCGACGGGCATTCGATCGCATTCCGTGCGTTCTTCGCGTTGCCGGTGGACAACTTCAAGACCACCAGTGGTCAATCCACCAACGCCGTGTACGGGTTCACTTCGATGCTGATCAACCTGTTGCGGGACGAGAAGCCCACGCACATCGCTGCGGCGTTCGACGTGTCCCGTCAGACGTTCCGCGCGGAGCGATTTCCCGAGTACAAGGCCAACCGAAGCAAGACGCCCGACGAGTTTGCCGGTCAGGTGGACATCACCAAGGACGTCCTCGCGGCCATGGGCATTCCGGTGATGGCCGAAGCCGGGTTCGAGGCCGACGACATCATCGCGACCCTGGTGACTCAGGCCGAAGCGCTTGGCTACCGCATTCTCGTCGTCACCGGTGACCGCGACTCCTTGCAACTCGTCACCGAGAACGTCACGGTGCTGTACCCAAAAAAAGGCGTCTCCGAGCTCACTCGGTTCACTCCGGAAGAAGTAACCACCAAATACGGTCTCACGCCTGCTCAGTACCCGGATTTCGCGGCACTGCGCGGAGATCCGAGTGACAACCTCCCCGGGATCCCCGGTGTCGGCGAGAAAACGGCCACCAAGTGGATCGTCGAGTACGGGTCGTTGGAAAAGCTCGTCGACAATGTGGACAAGGTGAAGGGCAAGGTAGGCGACGCGCTGCGCGCCAATCTTTCCAGTGTCGTTCTCAACCGCGAGCTCACCGAGATGGTGCGCGACGTCCCACTTCCTTACACCCCAGATCAGTTGGAGCTGGCGCCATGGGATCGCGAGAAAATTCATGGCTTGTTCGACGATCTCGAATTTCGGGTTCTGCGTGATCGACTTTTCGACACGCTGTCGTCAGTGGAACCGGAAGCCGAGGAAGGCTTCGACGTCAGGGGCGGGGCAGTGCCGGTCGGTCAACTGGCCGAGTGGTTGCGTGCCCACGCGTCGACTGGTCAGCGGCACGGATTGTCAGTCGTCGGGCCCCGCCGCCCGTTCGACAGCGATGCCGTGTCCATCGCCATCGCGGCATCGGACGGAGAGGGCGGTTTCGTCACCACGAGCGCACTCGACGAGTCCGACGAACAGGCACTTGCGGCGTGGCTTGCCGACGCCGCTCAGCCCAAGGCATTGCACGAGGCGAAGTGGGCACTGCACGCGCTGCGCGGTCGAAGTTGGACACTCGGCGGCCTGACAAGCGACACAGCGCTTGCCGCTTACCTCGTTCGCCCAGGGCAGCGAAGTTTCAATCTCGACGACTTGTCTCTGCGATACCTCAAGCGCGAATTGCGCGCCGAGGACTCGGTCGAAGGACAGTTGTCTCTGCTGGACACCGAGGATGTGGCCGAAGCCGCGGTTGCCGAGGGTGAGATCCTCCGAGCGCAAGCAATTCTCGACCTGGCGGCTGCCCTGGACATCGAACTCGAGAGTATCGAGTCAACCACGTTGCTCTCGGAGATGGAGCTGCCGTTGCTGACGGTGCTCGCCGATTTGGAGGCAACAGGTATAGCTGTGAACCGCGATCATCTCGGCGAGCTGCAGAGCAGGTTTGCGGACCAGGTGAACGACGCTGCCACGTCGGCCTACGACGTCATCGGCAAACAGATCAACCTCGGATCCCCGAAGCAGTTGCAGGTCGTCCTCTTCGACGAGCTCGAGATGCCGAAAACCAAGAAGACGAAAACTGGCTACACCACCGATGCCGATGCGCTGCAAGGCCTGTTCGAGAAGACCGAGCACCCGTTCCTGAAGTTCCTGCTCGATCACCGTGACGCAACGCGCATGAAAGTCACGGTCGACGGACTTCTCAAGTCGGTCGACGACGACGGCCGCATCCACACCACGTTCAATCAGACAGTCGCGGCCACCGGCCGACTGTCGTCCACCGACCCGAACCTGCAGAACATTCCTGTACGCAACGAGGCCGGGCGGCACATCCGCGACGGCTTCGTCGTGGGTGAGGGCTACGACACCCTCCTCACCGCCGACTACAGCCAGATCGAGATGCGGATCATGGCTCACCTCTCCGGTGACGAGGGTCTGATCGAAGCCTTCAACACGGGCGAGGATCTGCACAGTTTCGTCGGAGCCCGCGCCTTCGGTGTTCCCATCGAAGAGGTCACACCCGAGCTACGTCGGCGAGTCAAGGCGATGTCCTACGGGCTCGCGTACGGCCTCAGCGCGTTCGGGCTTGCAGCGCAGCTCAAGATCTCCACCGACGAAGCGAAACAACAGATGGAGGCATACTTCTCGCGGTTCGGCGGCGTACGCGACTATCTGCGTAGCGCCGTCGAGGAATCAAGGAAGGTCGGCTACACGTCGACTCTCTACGGTCGACGCCGCTATCTGCCGGACCTCAACAGCGACAATCGTCAACGCCGAGAGGTTGCCGAGCGTGCGGCACTCAACGCGCCGATCCAGGGCACCGCGGCAGACATCATCAAGGTTGCGATGATAGAGGTGCACAAGTCGCTGTCGTATTCGAACCTGAAGTCACGCATGCTTCTGCAGGTGCACGACGAGCTGGTACTCGAGGTTGTTGATTCCGAACGCGAGGAGGTAGAGGCGTTGGTTCGCGACAAGATGTCGTCGGCGATCACACTGTCCGTGCCGCTCGAGGTGTCCGTCGGTACAGGTGCGAGCTGGGACAAGGCCGCCCACTAGCTCGCTCGAAGGCAGCGATACGCGCGCCGACGGCCGGTGCTGCGCAGGGCCGAGGAACGACAAAAGCCGGTCGCGCAATGCGACCGGCTTTGCCCGTTCCGTTTGAGCTATTCAGCGGCAGCTTCGGCCTTCTGCTCTTCGAGCTGTGCTTTGACCACATCCATGTCGAGCGCCTTGATCTGTCCGACCAGGTCCTCCAGCGCCGCAGCGGGAAGTGCGCCCGGCTGTGCGAACACGAGGATTCCTTCACGGAACGCCATGATCGTGGGAATCGACTTTATGTTGGCAGCAGCCGCGAGGCCCTGCTCCGCTTCGGTGTCGACCTTGGCGTGCACCACATCGGGGTGTGCGTCGGAAGACTTCTCGAAGGTCGGTGCGAACTGGCGGCACGGGCCACACCAGGAAGCCCAGAAATCGACGAGTACTACGTCGTTGCCGCCGACGATGTCGTCGAAGTTCTGCTGAGTCAAAGTCTGTGTTGCCACGCCTACCCTTTCGTTGATGATTCGTTCTCTGCGTGCTTCAACGCACTACGGTGCCGGAATCTTCCCGATCACGCAGGACGAGCACACCGGATCAGACAGGTTGCGGCGAAGCACGGAACGTTCGTCGATAGGAATTGGGCGTCGTGCAGCGAACGCGTACGAAGTGTTGACGCATTACGGCAGCGTTGCCGAAACCGACGCGTTCAGAGATCACATCCATCGAGAGGTCCGAGTTCTCCAGCATGTGCTGGGCCGCGAGAACGCGTTGGTCGTTGAGCCAGCGGGCCGGGGTCGTTCCGGTCTCGGCTTGAAAGCGCCGAGCGAACGTGCGTGCCGACATGTTGACGCGTGCCGATAGCTTCTGCACCGACAGGTCGGCCTCGAGATTCTCGGTCATCCAGTCCAACAACGGCGCGAGCGTGTCGATTTCGGTAGAGGGAAGAGGCGTGGTCACGAACTGAGCCTGCCCGCCGTCACGATGCGGCGGCACGACCATGCGCCGGGCAATACCGTTCGCAACCTTGCTTCCCTGCTCCTTACGGACGATGTGCAAGCACAAATCAATGCCGGCGGCGGTGCCGGCGCTGGTGAGGACGTTTCCGTCGTCCACATAGAGAACGTTGCGGTCTACTTCTGCCAATGGATACTCGGCGGCAAGCCGTTCCGAGTGGCGCCAATGCGTCGTGCAGCGTCGGCCGTCGAGCAGTCTTGCTTTGCCTAGTAGGAACGCGCCGTTGCACAGGCTCGCGACTTTGGCGCCACGTTCGACTGCGGCACGCAGCTTGACGAGCAAAGGCTCGATCGAGGCGTCGTATTCGGTGGTGCACACGTAGCTACCGTCGTCCGAGGAGTGAGTGCCCCCCGCCGGAATGATGATCAGGTCGGCTTCGTCGAGCTGTGACAGGTCGTAGGGGACGTCGATGGTGTAGCCGAAACGCGTCTTGATGGGTTCCGCTACCCCAGCGATGAGAGAGAAATCGTAGGTGGGAAGTCCTTCGTCGGATCTGTCGAATCCGAACACTTCGCACGCGACACCGAGCTCGAATTGCTCGGTCAACGGCATGAGCGGAACCACTACTCGTTTCAGCACGAATCAAGTATGGCAGAAAAACGAGGAACTATGTCATAACCGCCACTGTTGGATCGAAACACCTGGTAGCAGGCTTGCGGACATGACCATCACCCTTGTGATCCTGGCAGTTTTGGCGGCGATATACATGGCGATATACCTGGGGTACTCGCCCGATACACACCTGGAGACCAGTCAGTTCGGTGACTACCGGTTCTGACGAACGATCCATTCGCGTTTGCCTTCCCCATCCCATCGCCGTAGAGCCGACGTGGTCCCTACCAAATCCGGCTGGACCGAGTCGAGGCGGAGCAAGGCTTCGGCCAGTTCGACGCGAGTCATGCGCCGCGCGATCGTGACGTGCGGTGTCCATTTTCCGGGGGCTGTGTGCGAACGTGAACCGTCGGCATCACCGACCAGCTCGAATGCGCGCGCATGCAGGTCGACGAGCTGCCTCGACGGCACGACCAGGCGCGCAAGGGTCGCATGCTTACCGCGAAACACGACGAACGCGCCGAGCCGCACAGGCATGCCGATGCGGAGATACTCGTCGTCGATTCGAGCGTCGAATTCGTCCATCTCGTCGGCCACCGACAACGTGATGTGCGGACGATTCGATACTCCCGTGTGTCTGCCTTGGCTGGGCAGATCTGAATCGAGTAAAAGCTGCCATTCACGCCGGACAGCCGCATCGAGCGTGTCGTCGAGGATCAATTCCAAAGACTGGACCATGGTGAGTCATGATGGCTCACGTGGCACACGACTACTCGGAAACACGGCGGGACGTAAAGAAACTTCGAATCGGATCGATGCTCGGGGACGGGATCGGGCACGAGATCGTGCCTGCCACCATGCGGGTGGTCGACGCAGCAGTCGGCGCGGACACGTCGCTGAGCGTCGACTGGATCGAACTCCCGCTCGGACGTGAGGCGATCGATTCCCACGGCACGCCGATACCCGACTCGACTCTGGAAATGTTGGCCACCCTCGATTCGTGGATTCTCGGTCCACACGACAGCGCGTCGTACCCGGAGCCCTTTCGGTCGCAGCTCACACCGGGCGGCGTCGTACGTAAGAAGTTCGATCTGTTCGCCAATATTCGTCCTGCTCGCGCGTTTCCGGACGTGCGAGCAATGTCGCCCGAGATGGACCTCGTCGTGGTCCGGGAGAACACCGAAGGTTTCTACGCTGACAGGAACATGTTCGTCGGTAGCGGAGAGTTCATGCCTACTCCCGACGTCGCTCTTGCGGTCGGGGTCTTCACCCGCGCTGCGTGCGAACGCATTGCGCGCGAGGCTTTCACATTGGCGAGAGGTCGACGCAAGCACGTGACAATCGTCCACAAGACGAATGTCCTGAGCATGACGACGGGTCTCTTTCGTGATGTCTGCCGAGCCGTTGCGGAAGACTTTCGAGACGTCACCGTCGACGAGGAGCACATCGATGCGCTTGCTGCTCATCTCGTCAGAAGGGGAAGCGATTTCGATGTGATCGTGGCCGAGAACATGTTCGGTGACATCCTGTCGGATCTGGCAGGGGAGCTGTCCGGTTCATTGGGCATGGCTCCCTCGCTCAACACGTCCGAGACGAAAGCGATGGCCCAAGCCGCCCACGGCTCGGCACCGGACATCGCGGGAAAGAACCGGGCCAATCCGACCGCCTTGTTCCTCTCATCTGCGATGTTGCTCGATTGGCTCGCCGACCACAGCGGCGACAGTCGACTTCACCATGCCGCCAAGCGCATCCGGCACGCCGTCGAGGCCACGCTCGATGCAGGCGTCGCCACCGCCGATCTGGGTGGACGGGCTTCGACCAGCGAATTCGCCGAGACCGTTGTCGCTCGCACTCTGCGGGTCTGATCAGGGCTTGCGGCAGCTGAAGATGGCAGTTCCGGGGAAGAGTTGGCCGCGCAGTGGGCTCCACTGACCCCACTCGCGGTCCAGCCATTCCGGCCATTCCGGCTCGACGATGTCACGAACGTCGAGGCCGGCCCCGACGATCTCACGCACTCGGTCACCGATTGTTCGGTGGTGTTCGACGTAGGTGGGCGTTCCCTCGGAATCGAACTCGACGTACGGCGTCCTGTCGAAGTAGGGGATGGTTGCCGTCAGTCCGATCGGTCCTGGATCGTCCGGGAAGATCCACCGCATCGGGTGGTTGACGGCGAAGACCCAGATTCCACCGGGTCGTAGCACTCGCGCAACCTCGGCCATCACATTTGCGGAGTCGGCGACGAACGGAACGGCGCCGAACGCCGAGCACGCGATGTCGAAGCTCGAGTCGGCGAACGGCAGTGATTCGGCGCTTGCCTGGATCAGGGGCACGGACGTGCCACCGGTGGCCATTGCGTCGAGCCCTTTCGTGAGCATTCCCGACGAAATGTCGAGCCCGACCGCACGTGCCCCGTGCGCTCCGAGCCACCGTGCGCACGGCGCGGAGCCGCAACCCACTTCCAGGATGTCTTTGCCTACGACATCGCCCAGCAGATGCGCGTCGCCTTCGTGTAGACCTTCCGGGCACCACACGAATTCTCCTTGTTCCGTGCCCACCCCCAAGAATTCACCGTGTGTTCGGTGGTACTCGTCGGCGTCGGAATCCCACCAAGCGCGACTTGCCTTGTCGCTCGCGTCGGAGCCGATGCGGGCTCTACCTGGTACAACGGGGGAGCGAGGTTCCTGCGGCACGGGGGAGCTGTCGGTCACCGAGGACACGTTAGTCGTGTTCCCCGGCAGCTCCTGCCTGGTTTGCCCCCTTGTGACCGAGTCGCGTACCATGTTCAACGCGAGTGTGTTCATGCTGCGGCGGAATCGATCGGGTCCTGCTCGTCGACGACGGTACGCAGCGGAACAATTTCGTTCTTCATTAGTTGAATAGTCCGACCGAACATCCATCAACCGATACCCAACCCGTCCGGAGCAACTCAACACATGCCCTCAACCACAACCTCACCGCAGGTAGCCATAAATGATATTGGCTCCGCAGAGGATTTTCTCGCGGCTATCGACGCCACGATCAAGTATTTCAACGATGGTGACATCGTCGAAGGCACCATCGTCAAGGTCGACCGCGACGAGGTTCTGCTCGACATCGGTTACAAGACCGAAGGCGTCATCCCTTCCCGTGAGCTCTCCATCAAGCACGACGTCGACCCCAATGAGGTCGTCTCCGTGGGCGATGAGGTCGAAGCTCTCGTTCTCACCAAGGAGGACAAGGAAGGCCGCCTGATCCTGTCCAAGAAGCGCGCACAGTATGAGCGCGCTTGGGGCACCATCGAAGAGCTCAAGGAGAAGGACGAGGCCGTCAAGGGCACCGTCATCGAGGTCGTCAAGGGTGGACTCATCCTCGACATCGGTCTCCGCGGCTTCCTTCCCGCTTCGCTCGTCGAGATGCGTCGTGTCCGCGATCTTCAGCCGTACGTCGGCAAGGAGATCGAGGCCAAGATCATCGAGCTCGACAAGAACCGCAACAACGTGGTCCTGTCGCGCCGTGCGTGGCTGGAGCAGACACAGTCCGAGGTTCGCAGCGAGTTCCTGCACCAGCTCCAGAAGGGACAGGTCCGCAAGGGCGTCGTCTCTTCCATCGTCAACTTCGGTGCCTTCGTGGACCTGGGCGGCGTAGACGGACTGGTTCACGTTTCCGAGCTGTCCTGGAAGCACATCGATCACCCGTCCGAGGTTGTCGAGGTCGGCACCGAGGTCACCGTCGAGGTTCTCGACGTCGATCTGGACCGCGAGCGTGTTTCGCTGTCGCTCAAGGCAACTCAAGAAGATCCTTGGCGTCAGTTTGCTCGTACGCACGCCATCGGCCAGATCGTTCCCGGTAAGGTCACCAAGCTCGTTCCCTTCGGTGCGTTCGTTCGCGTCGAAGAGGGCATCGAGGGCCTCGTGCACATCTCCGAGTTGGCCGAGCGCCACGTGGAGGTTCCGGACCAGGTCGTGGGTGTCGGCGACGATGCACTCGTCAAGGTCATCGACATCGATCTCGAGCGTCGTCGGATCTCGTTGAGCCTCAAGCAGGCCAACGAAGATTACGCAGAAGAGTTCGATCCGTCGAAGTACGGAATGGCCGACTCGTACGACGAGCAGGGCAACTACATCTTCCCCGAGGGCTTCGACTCCGAGACCAACGAATGGCTCGAAGGCTACGAGAAGCAGCGTGAAGAGTGGGAAGGCCGCTACGCCGAGGCGGAGCGTCGCCACAAGATGCACACCGCTCAGATGGAGAAGACGGCGAAGGACGAGGCTGCTGAAGCCGCCAACACCAACTACTCCTCCGAGTCGGGTCAAGAAGCCGCAGACACCGAAGGTGATGCTCCCGCAGCATCGGCTCCGGCTGCGACCGGTGGATCACTGGCCAGCGATGCTCAGCTCGCTGCGCTGCGTGAGAAGCTGTCGGGCAACGCCTGATAGAAGTAGTGCACCCGTGAGGGTGTGACCGCAAAGCCCCGGTTCTCCTCGTGAGAACCGGGGCTTTCTTCGGTCAAGGTTTGCTCGGCTATAGCGTGAAGGACGCCTTCACGCTATCTGTTGGTATGAATGGACCATCGACTCGATCGCGCGACCGTGCCGAAATAACAAAAATGGACCCGATCCGTGAGGATTCGGGTCCATCGTCGTATTCGACGGGGCGGCTCAACCTGCGACGGCGGGACTCCACTGACCGACGGCTTCCGTCCGCTTACGCATGGAAGCGAAGCTGTGACGAGCCGGGCTGAGCAGATTTGTGAACCAATTTCGCCGATGGACGGCCAACGCCAAGGCAACCTCCGGAATTAAAATGACGTGAACTCCCGAGTCCATGCCGAGACGGTGCCGACCCGGTTGGATCTGATTGCTTCGCATCGAAGGTCCTTTTCGCTAGCAGTGGGTCGGCAAATACTTATCTCGCACGTCGAAGATAACGGACAACACGATAAACCTGGTGTATTTGGGGCTGGTGTGCTTCGGCGTGTTCGATGAGAGACTGGAGAGATGTTGAGACTGGGCCTCACCGGAGGCATTGGAGCAGGCAAGTCGACGGTCTCGAGAACGCTGTCCGAACTTGGGGGAGTGCTCGTCGATGCGGACGTCATTGCGCGTGAGGTAGTCGAGCCTGGAACGCAAGGTCTGTCGGCGTTGGTGGAGGCATTCGGTGAGGATGTGCTGGACGAGAACGGTGCACTGAACCGTCCGGCATTGGCAGCCAAGGCATTCGGTGACGATGAGTCCCGAGCGAAACTGAATTCGATCGTCCACCCTCTGGTGGGTAGGCGCACCGCGGAACTGATCGAAGGCGCGCCCCGCGATGCTGTGGTCGTCCAGGACATTCCATTGTTGGTCGAAGGCAAGATGGGCGCCTTGTTCCAACTCGTCGCGGTGGTCTACGCCGACGCCGAGGAACGCATCGAGAGGCTCGTCGGTCAACGAGGAATGCCGGAGAACGACGCGCGTGCGCGCATTGCGGCGCAGGCAACGGACGAGCAGCGAAGGGACGCTGCAGACATTTGGATCGACAACAGCGGCGCTCCGGGCGATCTCGACGATGTTGTTCGATCACTGTGGGCGGACCGGCTCGTGCCCTTCGAGCAGAACATCAGGGACGGGGTGGTCGTGCGTACACATCCGAGGTTGGTCTCTGCGGACCCGACTTGGCCTGCTCAGGCTGCTCGTTTGATGGCGAGGTTGGCACTCGCATGCGGAAGTGTTGCTGTGCGAATAGATCACATCGGCTCGACTGCGATTTCCGGGCTGGACGCGAAGGATGTCGTCGATATTCAAATTACTGTTGCCAGCATCGATGCAGCAGATGCCCTGACGGAACCGTTGCGGCAGATCGGGTTTCCACGACTCGCGCACATCACGGCGGACGATCCCAAGCCTGCGTACGGAATCGGTGGAGAGGCCGACCCTGCCGTATGGGCCAAACGGATTCACGGCGGGGCCGATCCAGCTCGACCTGTGAACATTCACCTGAGGGTCGACGGTTGGCCCGGCCAACAATTCGCGCTCCTGTTCAGAGACTGGCTACAGTCGACTCCTGGAGTCGTCGCCGAGTATCTCGATATCAAGAGGGCTGCTGCCGCGGCGGCAGCCGCTGTCGATGTGTCCGACTACGAGGGTGCGATGACGGCGTACCTGAACGCCAAGGGGCCGTGGTTCGACCGCGCCTACGTTCGCGCGTGGGAATGGGCTGAGGAGACAGGCTGGAGCGCGTCCACTTCGGCGTAGGGTTGCGGCCGGGTTTTGTGACTGCAAGACCCAGTCAGCATGAATGGTCCATAACAAAAGTTAGACGGCTTGAATGCGCCATTCATGCCGAAGCGGTGAATCTAGCGAGCTGTTTTCGGCCGCCACGACGTCGGCATCCCGAGCGAGGCCAACCATGCGTCCAGGTCGTGGTTGTACGCGGCTATGCCTGCGATCGCCGCGACCGAGCGGTTCATCGCCAGTTCGGCGGTCGCAGTGTCGAGGTGTCCGTCGACCCGTGCCTCCAGCAGTTCGTCGGCATCGAGGAAATCGAATCCCCGACCCGTCCGCACGACGATGTCCAGGTAGTGATCGACCGACGTCCACACGTCACCCCCGTCGACGAATTCGCCGACGTCGATGTAGTAGTTCTGATCTCTCACATGCCCCGGCATGTAGTGAAAGATCGAGGCCCGCAGTCCCAGGCTCGGCAGTAGCCAGGATTGCAGGTAGTCGAACTGGATGTGGTCCGACGGCCTTGCCATGTACAGACCCCATGGCTCGATGCGGAACTCGTCGACCGGACGCACGAAACCTTTTGGATCGGTGTTGGTCAATCGGGCGACGTCGAAGTACTCCACCTTCGGTGGATGTATGTGAACGGGCGGCGCGGAGGCTGGGTCGTCCATGAGTGATCAAGCTACCTGGCCGCGCACGAATCGAACGTGTCGGTGGTCGCGTCTACCCTGGAAGCATGGCGTTTGCATCCGAACATCCCGTGGTGGCCCACTCCGAGCACAGGCCTGTCGGTGAGATCGAGAGGACCGGGCGCGCGTTCGAGGTCATCAGTGACCACAAGCCCGCGGGCGACCAGCCGACTGCCATTGCCGAGCTCGAACGCCGCATCAGGGCCGACGAGAAGGATGTGGTTCTGCTCGGCGCCACCGGTACCGGTAAATCGGCGACCACAGCGTGGCTCATCGAGAAGTTGCAACGCCCGACTCTCGTGATGGCGCCCAACAAGACCCTTGCAGCCCAGCTCGCCAACGAGCTTCGCGACATGCTGCCGAACAACTCGGTGGAGTACTTCGTCTCCTACTACGACTATTACCAACCCGAGGCGTACATAGCGCAGACCGACACCTACATCGAGAAGGACTCCTCCGTCAACGACGATGTCGAGCGCTTGCGGCACTCCGCGACGGCAAACCTGCTGTCGCGTCGAGACGTCGTCGTGGTCGCGTCCGTCTCCTGCATCTACGGGCTCGGTACACCTCAGTCCTACGTCGATCGCTCCATCGAACTCAAGGTCGGCGAGGAGGTTCCTCGCGACGGGTTGCTCCGGCTCCTGGTGGACGTGCAGTACACACGCAACGACATGGCATTCACCCGCGGATCGTTCCGTGTGCGTGGGGATACCGTCGAGATCATTCCTTCGTACGAGGAACTGGCGGTCCGTATCGAATTCTTCGGCGACGAGATCGAAGCGTTGTACTACCTCCATCCCCTCACCGGCGACACGGTTCGCCAGGTCGACTCGGTGCGCATCTTTCCGGCGACACACTATGTGGCAGGGCCGGAACGTATGGAGATTGCCGTCAAGAACATCGAGGCTGAGCTGGAGGATCGCCTCGCCGAACTCGAGAACAAGGGCAAGCTCCTCGAGGCACAACGGCTCAGGATGCGGACGCAGTACGACCTGGAGATGATCAAACAGGTCGGCTTCTGCTCCGGCATCGAGAACTACTCGCGGCATATCGACGGGCGCGGGCCCGGTACAGCGCCTGCAACGCTGATCGACTACTTTCCGGAAGACTTCCTGCTCGTCATCGACGAATCCCACGTGACGGTTCCACAGATCGGTGCCATGTACGAGGGCGATATGTCGCGCAAGAGAAACCTCGTCGAGTTCGGTTTCCGGTTGCCGTCGGCTACCGACAACCGTCCGCTCACCTGGGAAGAGTTTACCCAGCGCGTCGGGCAGACCGTGTATCTCTCAGCGACGCCGGGCAAATACGAGCTGGGACAGACCGGTGGCGAATTCGTCGAGCAGGTCATCCGCCCGACTGGCCTCGTCGATCCGCACGTGGTCGTGAAGCCGACAAAAGGTCAGATCGACGATCTCGTCCACGAGATCCGCGCCCGCGCGGAGAAGAACGAGCGCATCTTGGTCACCACGCTCACCAAGAAGATGTCGGAGGACCTCACCGACTACCTGTTGGAATTGGGCATCAGGGTTCGATACCTGCACTCTGACATCGACACTTTGCGCCGCGTCGAACTACTGCGCCAGCTCAGGCTTGGCGAGTACGACGTCCTCATCGGCATCAACTTGCTGAGGGAGGGTCTCGACCTCCCTGAGGTGTCGCTCGTGGCAATCCTCGACGCAGACAAGGAAGGGTTCCTGCGCAGCGGAACCAGCCTGATCCAGACCATTGGTCGTGCAGCGCGAAACGTGTCCGGTGAAGTGCACATGTACGCCGACAAGATGACCGACTCGATGAAGTACGCCATCGAGGAGACCGAGCGTCGGCGCGAAAAGCAGGTCGCCTACAACAAGGAAAAGGGTGTCGACCCGCAGCCCCTGAGGAAGAAGATCGCTGACATCCTGGACCAGGTGTACGAGGAGGCAGGAGACACCGCGGAGTCTGTGGAGATCGGTGGCTCCGGCCGCAACGCCAGCCGTGGGCGTCGTGCGCAAGGCGAGAAGGGCCGAGCCGTCAGCTCGGGTGTCTACGAGGGACAGGACGTCAAGGCGATGCCGCGGGCCGAGTTGGCCGCGTTGGTTCAGAACCTCACCGACCAGATGATGAATGCGGCTCGCGAACTTCAGTTCGAGTTGGCGGGCCGCCTTCGCGACGAAATTCAGGATCTGAAGAAGGAACTTCGCGGAATGGACGCGGCAGGACTGAAGTAGGAGAGCTTCGATACGGTTGAGGTATGGACGCACCTACCGCCGGCCGGAGTGCACGCGCACTCGAACTGCTGCACTCGCTTTCCTACTTCGTCCCCGAAACGCAGGATGCGTTGGTGGAAGCCGGTTTGAGCGGTCGAGCGCCGTACTTCGCCGGTCGAGCCGCGCCGCTGGGTGTCGTAGGCCCAGGTGTTGTCGCAGCGACGTTCTACAACTTCAATCGAGAACTGATCGAGCCGCTGATTCCGGAGGCGTGGTCGATCGTGTCGCCGCAACAGATAATCGATATTCGCTACCGCACCGTCGGCGAAGCTTACGAGCGTCTGCTCGGACCCGATGTTCTCGGCTCCCGAGACATGTCGGAAGCTGCAGAATTGGCCTCGATTGCAGCACAGGCAATCCCGGGGGGAGACGGTCGTCCGCTGTATTCCGCGTACGCAGAGGTCGATTGGCCGGCCGCTCCCCATCTGGTGTTCTGGCATTCGCTGACACTGCTCCGCGAACACCGAGGTGACGGTCACGTCGCTGCTCTGCAGACAGCGGACCTCAACGGTATTCAGGCCCTGATCACACACACAGCCACGGGTCTCGGTTTCGAGAAGGAGTTTGCGCGTAAGCGTCGCGGTTGGTCCACGGAACAATGGAGCGACGCCGTGTCCACGCTCGTCGACCGTGAAATTCTTGATGAAAATGGAGGATTGACCGAGCACGGCAAAGATCTCCGAACGCTCGTGGAGGACATCACCGACGACCTTGCCCTCGCGCCGTGGGCCTCACTGGGGGAAGACGGCGCAGCGCGACTCGTCGAACTCGCTACGCCGTGGCGGACCAGTCTGCTGGAGCAGAACGTGTTCCCAGACGGCGTGTTCGGCCCGGCGGTGAAGCAGTAACGGTCAGCTCGTAATGTCCTTCGTCGAGAATCGTTGCCACGCCACAACCCCGAAGACGGCGGCATACGCGAGCGCTGAGAACGATCCGACCACCATGTCGTTCCATGAAATGGTCGGGGAAAGGGCGTCGATCCACGAGTTCGCGTAGTGGCCCGGTAGGTAGTTGCGCAGTGATCCCAAGGCGGTGATCTGGTCGAGTATCTGCATCAGGATCGAGGTCATCACGGCACCGCCCACGGCGCCCAGTGGTGCATCGGTCAGGACGGAGAGCAACAGTGCCAGGCCCGCGACCCACAACAGATTCACCGCGATGTAGCCGACCGCGATGACGAGCCTGCCCACTGCATCCATGTAGGACAAGCCATCGCCGAACGGCGTGACGAGGGACTCCGCGCCATACAACACGGTTCCGATGCCGAGGGACACCAACACGAGTACCACGATGGCGGCAAGTGACAACGTTGCCGACACGAGAGCCTTCTGGAGTAGCAGTCGCGTCCGGGGGACCGGTATCGCGAGAAGATATCGCAGTGACGACCACGATGCCTCGCTGGCGATCGAGTCTCCGAAGAACAAGGCGACGACGACGATCAGCAGGAAGCCAACGGACATGAACAGCGCGAACACGGTGAAGTTCACCCCGCCGCGGGTTCCGAGTTCGATCAAACCGCCGGTGTCCGAGTCGGCCGTGGAACCACCGACGGCAAAGGCGATCGCCAGGATCACCGGAAGCAGGGCCAGGAATCCGACCGCAAACTGCGTTCGTCGCCTACCGAACTGCCGACGAAGTTCGGTCAGGTACGGAAGCGTCTTGCCCGCGCTGTAGCCGGCTGCCCGTCCATCGGAGTGGAGCCCGCGGAATGACCCGGTCGGCTTGGAGTGGAGCCCGCGGAATGACCCGGTCGGCTCGGAGTTCGTCGTACTCATCGGTTGTCCTTCGTCGGAACGAACTCGGCGGAGTCGGCCTGTCCGCTGTCGGTCTCGGTCGGTGCAGGGAGCGCGTCGTTGTGCACGAGTTCGAGGAACACGTCCTCCAGCCTCGTGGACTGCGACAACCCCCGCACCTGTAGTCCCGCGTCGAACAGTGCTCGGATGACGTCTGCCGGATCGGTAGTCCCGAGATCGACACGCAATGTCGTCTCGTCGACAATGGTCGGTGAAAGGCCGAGACGTACCAGTACGGGCGCGGCCGACGTGGAGTCGTCGACTCGAATCTCGGTCAATCCGCCGGCGGCGGTCAGTTCGCGGACGGTGTCAGAACTGATCACAGCACCGCGATTCATGACGACGACGTGGGTGCACGTCTGCTCGACCTCTGCCAGCAAATGGCTCGAGACGAGCACGGTACGTCCTGTCTTCGCGTAGTTGATCAGGACATCGCGCATTGTTCTGATCTGGGGTGGATCGAGTCCGTTGGTCGGTTCGTCCAGAACCATCAGATCCGGTAGACCCAACATCGCCTGGGCAATCGCGAGTCGTTGCCTCATGCCCTGGCTGTAGGACTTGACCTTGCGCTCGATTGCCGCTCCTAGATCGGCGATCTCTAGGGCCTCGTCCAGGTGTGCGTGGTCGATCGGGCGTCCTGTGGCCTGCCAGTAGAGCCGGAGGTTTTCGCGCCCACTGAGGTGTGGAAGAAAACCGGACCCCTCGACGAATGATCCGAGCCTCGACAAAATAGGGGAACCGGGCGTGACCTTGTGTCCGAACACCCTGATCTCGCCGCCCGTTGGGGTGATCAGTCCCATGAGCATGCGCAGGGTGGTGGTCTTGCCTGCGCCGTTCGGTCCGAGCAATCCGAGGACTTGCCCCTGCTGCACTTCGAAGCTGACGCCGTCGACTGCCTTGAATCCGTTCGAGTACGTCTTCGCGAGATCGGTGATGACGAGCGGGGTGTCGACCAAGGTCTCGTCCACCTCGGCAACGAGCCTCCGACGTGACCTGATCACATTGACAGTGATGAGCCCGGCAATAGCTACGAGGATGGCGCCGATGCCGACGAGTGGTGCGACCGGCACCGTGCTGGTTCCGCTGGAGACCCCGTCGATCGAAGGGACCGACAGAACCGGATCCGCCAGCGAAACGACGAACTGCGCAGGCTCGAGCGGCACTGCATATGCCTGATCGGTGGTGGATACCGAGATCTCGATCTTGTGTCCTTGCGGGACTACGTAACTGATTCCCGGAAGCGTCACCGTCACCGGAATCGAACCGGCGTTGACCGAATCTGGCAAACGAACGGGCGCGACGGCACCACCAGGGAGCGTTCTCTTGCCGTCCGGCGCCACGTCGTAGAGCTTGATGAACAGTACGGCCTGCTGCGACTGCGCGAACGCTCCCACCTGCAGATTCACGCGTGAAGATCCGGTGATTGTCAGTGGCTCGCTCAGGGAGTCACCAGTGAAGGTGGCAGATTGCCCAGGAATGTCAGCGGAGAGTTGAGCACCTGCCGTTGTCGCAGACAGTGTCGAGAGAATCGAACCGAGCCCGGGCACCGACGAGATCGCCGACGGCGACGCACCAGGGGGGCGAATGATGGTCTGTTCGGTCGGTGAGCCCGTTGACGACTCGGTGCTGGGTCGGAGCTCCACCGGAATCGTCCGGGTCTGCTCGTTCGATGCCGGGTCACCGGTGAGGCCGGGGTAGGCAGGAGCTGTCATACGCCGATTTCGTGTGCGTTCCTGCTCTGCCGCGGTGCCCTGAACCGTGTAGGAGAAAGGCGGTTGCTCCGAGTCGAGCGGGGCTGAAGTAGCGGGGCGCAGTTTCGCATCGAGGAAACTTTTGATCGCGTTGTCCGAGCCGGCGTTCGTGCCGCCCGCGTCGTGCCCGCCGCTGAACCAGCGGATCTGCACGTCGCCTCCGGCTTCAGAGATCTGGCGTGCGGTCGTGTCGGCTTGATCGAGCCCGAACAGGGTGTCCTGCAAGCCTTGTACGAGAAGGGTCGGTGCGGCGATGTTGCCTGCCACGGCCGCAGGGGAGTGCGCTGTGAGAAGACTCAACAGTTCGGGTGTGGGCTCACCCGTCACCGCAGATCGGCTGTAAGCGGCGCAGAACTCAGGCGCGAAGCGGCCACACCCTGAACCTGCCTGCGACGGCCCTGGGTTAGGTGTTTCCGCGTCGGTGTCGGCCGTGGGCGCACTTCCCGCGCCGAAGAACACACCTGCCCAACCGCGCTTGAGAACGCCTGGTCCGCCGTAGACCGAGCCGGCGGGAGTCGTCGCCGACTCAAGTTCCTCTCGTTGATCGTCCGTCGTGGAGGCGTAGTTGGGGAAAAGTGCCTGCCCCAGGTCGTTCCAGGTGATCGCCGCGGCTACGGCGTCGACTCGCGGATCCGTTCCGGCCACGCTCAGTGCCAGTGCACCGCCGTAGGAACCGCCTGCGACGCCGACTCGTGGATCGTTCGCTCCGTCGAGTTGGACCTCGGGCCGTGCGGACAGCCAGTCGATCAGCGCTCGACCGTCGGCGACTTCTCCGTCGGGATCGTTGATCGAGATCGATCCGGTACTCGCGCCGAATCCTCGGGCGCTGTAGGTCAGCACGACGTAACCATCTGCGGCAAGCGAACGGGCCTGGCCCTCCACCGAGAACTTGTCTCCGCCGAATCCATGCGCGAGCAGTACGGCGGGAGCGGGAGTCGACTGTGGAACGTAGAGGCGCGCGTCGAGGTCGACAACCTCCGAACTACCGGGGCTCTCCGGTACGGTGATCGTCGTATCGAGCGCGGTGATGTCGTCGTCTGCGCCGGGGGAGCGCCCGACGAAGAATATCGAGACAACGGCGATAACGACTACCAGAACAACCGCACCAAGAACGGTCTTCGAGAACCGGCGCGGCCGGGGGATGTGCATGTGAACCAATGTATGTGAGACCGCGAGATCGTGTTGTGGCCGAACTTGGCAACATCGCCGCCGGATACCTATAGGGTCATCGCAACGATCATCGGGACCGCTGTGCAGCGCCTGTGACCGGCCACAACGTGTCTCCTCGGGGGCGCAAAGAATGTGTGACAGAACACCTACAACTGGAGGAATGAATGAGTGCCTACCGCACCGTCGTCGTCGGAACCGATGGGTCCGAATCGTCTTTGCGGGCCGTAGAGAAGGCTGCCGCTCTGGCTGGTGACGCTGACGCGACTCTCGTCATTGCCTGTGCCTACTACCCGGCTGACCCGAAGGACACCGCGCAGGCGGCCGACACCCTTCGTGAGGACGCGTACCAAATCACCGGTTCCGCACCTACCCACGACATTCTTCGCACTGCGCGCGAACACGCCACCAAGGTCGGAGCCAAGACCATCGACGAGCGCGCGATCGTCGGCGCTCCCGTCGAGTCGTTGCTTCAGCTGGTGGACGAAGTCAAGGGCGACCTACTCGTGGTTGGAAACCGCGGCCTCAACTCGCTCACGGGCCGGTTGCTAGGTTCAGTGCCGTCCGACGCCGCCCGCAAGTCCACCTGCGATGTGCTGATCGTCCACACCGTCAGGTAACAACCGAAAACTGCTGATCAAGTGGCCCGGTACCGCGCACTCTGCGGCATCGGGCCACTTTGCTGTTACCGAGCGACGTCCTCGAACGGGGACAGCCCCGACAATTCCCCCGGAAGTTCGGCTGCGTGAACGACACCCAGCCGCTGTGTCGCGCGAGTCAGCGCCACGTACAGGTCACCCATTCCGCGTGGTGACTCCGCGACGATATCGGCAGGTTCCACGATCAGTACCGAGTCGAACTCGAGACCCTTGGCTTCCTTGACCGTCGAGACGGTAATCGTTTCTGACGCGAGATGCGCGAATCTGACGACCAAGCCCTCAGGAACGAGTACCACGCTGATGCCTGGCCGGGGGTGCTCTGCGAGTCGGTCCGACACCGTGGACACCAATGCGTCCTCGGTGACGCGCTGCTCCCAAGGGATATTCCCCGAATCTCGAACGGAGCGAGGGACGGACTGTACCGGATCGATGACGGCAAGGACGTCGCGAGCGACCGTCATGATCTCCGATGGAGTTCGGTAGTTGACTGTCAGCTCGGTGCGCTTCCAGCGTTGTGCAACATACGGTTCCAAAACGTCACCCCAGGATGTCGAACCTGCCGGATCTCCCGTCTGGGCGACGTCGCCGACAAGAGTCATCCACCTGTTCGGTATGCGCCGCATCACCATGCGCCAGGCCATCTCGGACAGTTCCTGGGCTTCGTCGACGATGACGTGACCGTACGTCCAGGTGCGGTCTCCGGCAGCGCGTTCGGCCGTGGTGAGACGCGCACCTGAATCTTGCCTGCTGGCAAGCTGACTCGCGTCGATCAAGTCGTACGCCATCAGGATTTCGGGGTCGAGTTCGTCCTCGAGGTCCTGGGGAGCGGAACCGGTCAGAATGTCGAGGGCGCCCTGCGCATCGGCAATCTGGTTGCGCCACTGACGGTTGGCTTGCTCGCGTTCGGCCGATTCGTCGATGCCAAGCAGTTCGGCGAGTTCGTCCAACAGCGGCGCGTCTGCCGAGGAGAAGCCGCGACCCACGCGTACCAACGATCGACGCTCTTCGTCCGAAAGCAGGGGAGCGGCCGAGGCGATGCGCTCAGGAGACGCGAGTAGATCCAGGAGAACCTGCTGTGGCGACAAATCGGGCCACAGCTCGTCGATCGCGGCCATCACATCCGCGTCTTCCTTCATTTCGTCGCGCATGTCCGCGACATCGTCTCGGCTGAGCAGGCTTCCGCCGTCGACGAGGTTCTGACCGAGTTTATCCGCGAGTTGCTGCGTGAGACCGTCGATCGCGGAGGCCACGAACAATGGGCGGGCCAAGTTGTGCGGACGCCGCGACGATCGGGCACGTCCGCGTGCCCGGGTGACGATCTTCCTGTCGAGCACTATTTCGTAGGTGTCGAATCGAAGACGCGTTGGTTCGGACGGTACTTCTTGACGGTCGCGCACCGCCTTGGCCAACACCTCGACCATCGACGTGGAGCCCTTGACTTGTGCCGCGGTCGCGGACTCCTGCACCGTCGCCCGCACCCCGGGGTACAAGTTGCCGATCGTCGACAACAGCACTCCCGTCTCGCCCAACGAGGGCAGCACCTGGCCGATGTAGTCGAGGAACGTCGCGTTGGGTCCGATGATCAGCACGCCACTCTTCGCGAGCTGCTGGCGGTATGTGTAGAGCAGGTAGGCGGCACGGTGGAGCGCTACCGCAGTTTTTCCGGTTCCCGGTCCGCCCTGCACGACCAGAACGCTCCGGTGTTCGGAGCGAATGATCGCATCCTGCTCGCTCTGGATGGTTTCCACGATGTCGTTCATCTGCCCGGTGCGAGCAGCATCGAGCGCAGAGAGCAGTGCGCTCTCGCCTGCGACACCCGTGGCGTCCGATTCCAACCCTGCTACCCGTGCAGCATCGAGGTCCAGGTATTCGTCGGCCAACGACGTCACTCCACGGCTGCGGCTGCGAATGTGGCGACGCCGCAACACGTTCTCGGGAGTGGCGGGCGTCGCGAGGTAGAACGGGCGGGCCATGGGTGCACGCCAATCCAACAGCAAGGTGTCGTAATCGTTGGCTTCGTCGAGGATTCCGACGCGGCCTACATAGCGAACCGGCGAGTCCTCGGCCTCCACCTGTAGATCTATGCGGCCGAAGCAAAGCCCATTCTCGGCTGCGTCGTACTTTGCGATGTCGTCGATATAGAGCTGGCTGAACGATTCTCGTTCGCTGCGTGCCTGCGGTGTGCCGCCGGTTTCCAGCAGCACCGTGCTCAGTCGGTTCTGTGCATAGTTCCGCAACGCATCGAGCTGGTTGTAGAGCATCGATACATAGGACTGCTCGCGGTCCTTGTCGGATCGCTCGCGGTCCTTGTCGGGGGCCATGCTGGACTCGCTCG
The DNA here is from genome assembly GCF_030063335.1 of Rhodococcus sp. G-MC3. GTDB lineage: Bacteria > Actinomycetota > Actinomycetes > Mycobacteriales > Mycobacteriaceae > Rhodococcoides. The sequence continues at coordinate 276,853 of NZ_JASISW010000005.1, forward strand.
CGGTGCTGTCAGCGATGGTCTGGCCGTCGTCCGGCAAAGGGTCTCCTCGGGAGTTCGGCAGAGAGTTTTCGGTAGCGCGAAATTCGCCCAAGCAGTCTACGACGAAAAGGGGCCCCGCCGCAGAACCGCAGTTCAGGGCGGGGCCCAAGGTGTTCGAACAGAAAGCTGGGACTACTTCGTGTACTTCGAGACGCGCTTGTCCAGGTCCTTGCGCGCCTGCTCGACCTTTTTCTCGAGCTTCGCGCGGGCCTTCTCGGTGGCCTTGTCGAACTCACGGCTCTGCTTCTCAGCACGCTTGAGCGCGCGCTTGCCGAGGCCTTCGGTCCGATTGGCTGCTACGTCTGACCATGTGCTGCCGCGGACCTGAGCCAGTTCGACGAGCTCGGCACCGCGCCCGGCAGCGGTGTCGGCCCACACTGATCCACGATTCTGCGCGAGTTCGGCCAACTCGGAGCTACGATCAGCGGCCTTGTCCGCCCACTGCGTGCCGCGCTTCTGGGCTTCGTCGGCGAGCTTGGAGCCGCGCTTCTGGGCTTCGTCGGCGAGCTTGGAGCCGCGCTTCTGCGCGACCTTGGCAAGTTCCTGTCCCCTGTCGGCTGCTTCGTCAGCGAACTTGGAGCCGCGTTTCTGGGCAACTACCGCCAAGTCCGAGCCGCGATCGGCCGCCCTGTGTGCCCAACGCGAAAGTACAGGCTGCGCGGTGTCTGCAAGTTCCGAGCCCTTCTCGGCAGCGACATCGGCCCAGTGCGAGACGACGGGCTGTGCAGCGTCGGCGAAGTCGGATCCCTTTTCGGCGGCAACGTCGGCCCATTTCGAGACGACCGGCTGCGCTGCCTCGGCGAGATCCGCACTGCGCGATGCAGCAACGCTGGCGATTTCCTTGATTCGACCCGACGCGGCCCCGAATGTGTCCGCTGTGTCGTGGGAACCTGGAAGGGCGGCGACGACGGATTCCTGCGCTTTACGGGCTGCGCGACGGCCACGCCATGCGAGCGACGGCTTGCCCTCGGTGTCGACTGCGGCGATCAGAAGTCCGCCGAGCAAGCTGACGTTCTTGAAGAACTGAGTCCGCTGGGCAGCCTTCGCGGCCGGATCGGTCTCGTTCCAAAAGGCGTGGCCTGCAAGCGTGGTGGGAACGAGGCTCCCGGCCAGTGCCAAAGATGCAACACGCGGGGCTTTGCCGGTGGCCAGCAGGATGCCTCCGCCGACCTGAATTGCACCGTTGATACGAACGAGCGTCTCAGGATCGCTCGGTACGTTGCTGGTGACGCTGTCCGGCAGGGCGCTCTGGCTCTGTTCGATCAACGGAGTCGCAACTTTTGCCTTCCCTGCCGGATTGCGGAGTGCATCGATACCCCCGGCGATGAAGATGGTCGACATCAGCGGACGGGCGATACGGCGGACCAGCATTGACAGCCTCCTGCGTAGTTCGTTGTGTGAACGTCGTTGTTCAGCGCTGCCGCTCACGTGAATTTTCGAGCGGCGCGCCGTTCCAGCGTAGCCATACCCGGCAGTTACGTATTTCAAGCGTGCGAGCGTTTCACCAACCCCGGTCGCGCCATTCGGCCAGGTGCGGGCGCTCGTCGCCGAGCGTCGTGTCCTTGCCGTGGCCGGGGTACACGACGGTGGTGTCCCCGTAGTCGCCGAAAAGCTTCGCGGTGACGTCGTCGAGCAACTGGTTGAAGTCAGTGGGGTTCGGCGTCTTACCGACGCCTCCCGGGAACAGTGAATCCCCGGTGAACAAGTGGGTGGTGCCGGATTCGGAGTCGGTGAGTGCCAACGCGATGGACCCGGGAGTGTGTCCACGCAGGTGAATCACTTTCAGTGTGAGGTCACCCACATCGATGGTGTCGTCGTCGTTCAGCAGCAGATCCGGAACGACAGGCAATGGTTCTGCGTCGAGACTGTGTGCCGCTGTCGGCGAGTCAGTGCCCCCCGCGATGACCTCGAGTGCCTGCCAGTGATCCGCGTGCTGATGCGTCGTGACGATGAGCGATAGCGTCGGAGCGTGGTCGTCGATGAGCTCGGACAAACGTGACGCCTCGTTCGCTGCGTCGATGAGCAGGGAATGTCCGGTCGAGGAACAAACGATCAGGTAGGAGTTGTTGTCCATCGGGCCTACCGAAATTTTCGTGATGGTCCCACCGGACAGAACACGACGCTGCGGCGCCGATCCCGGGGAGACCGCGCCGGTGTACTGGTCGTCGATGACCATGAGGTGCTCGTCCATTTCGAGGACGCTACCGTCGGGACGTGCGAGTTGCGTGTCCGCCCCTTTGTGGCGGACGTGGGTCGACCGAGCAAGCCGAGCTCGCGGCCCGGGAAACCTGTCGGTAGGGCGGCCTAGCATTGCTACCGCGCGAGGTTCGGCCCCGCGCGTGCATTTTAACGGAGCTTCGGTTCGATCTGACCAGTCGGTGGTAATCGGCTGAGGTCTTGTTCGTCCGAAAAGAAGGGAACATTGTGGCGGATCGCCTGATCGTGCGAGGTGCGCGTGAGCACAATCTGCGAGGAGTCGATATCGACCTTCCTCGCAACAGCCTCGTGGTCTTCACCGGACTGTCGGGTTCGGGTAAGTCGTCACTGGCCTTCGACACGATCTTTGCCGAGGGGCAACGCAGGTACGTCGAGTCGCTGTCCGCCTACGCGCGTCAGTTCCTCGGCCAGATGGACAAGCCCGACGTCGACTTCATCGAAGGCCTGTCGCCTGCGGTCTCGATCGACCAGAAGTCGACCAACCGAAACCCTCGCTCGACGGTTGGCACGATCACCGAGGTCTACGACTACTTGCGTCTGCTGTTCGCGCGCGCCGGCACCGCTCATTGCCCAGTGTGTGGCGAGAAGATCGCGAAGCAGACCCCGCAGCAAATCGTCGATCAGGTACTCGATATGGAAGAGGGCACCAAGTTTCAGGTGCTGGCCCCGGTCGTGCGCACCCGAAAAGGTGAGTTCGTCGACCTGTTCGACTCGCTCAACACACAGGGGTATTCGCGTATTCGGGTGGACGGCGTCGTGCACCAGCTCTCGGACCCTCCCAAGCTGAAAAAACAGGAGAAGCACGACATCGAGGTCGTCGTCGACCGTCTCACAGTGAAGGCGAGTTCGAAGCAGCGTCTTACCGACTCGGTGGAGACGGCGCTGCGTCTCGCCGACGGCATCGTCGTCCTCGACTTCGTCGATCGCGAAGAAAACGCTCCCGACCGTGAACGCCGGTTCTCCGAAAAACTTGCCTGCCCGAACTTCCATCCGTTGTCGATCGACGACCTCGAGCCGCGTTCGTTCTCGTTCAACTCGCCGTACGGGGCGTGTTCGGAATGCCTCGGTCTCGGCGTACGCAAAGAGGTCGACCCGGAGTTGGTCGTCCCCGATCCGGATCTTTCGCTCGCCGACGGCGCCATCGCACCATGGTCGATGGGACAGACCTCCGAGTACTTCGGCCGGCTTCTCTCGGGGCTGTCCGACGCAATGGGCTTCGATCTCGATGCGCCATGGAACAAACTTCCGGTGAAGGTCAAGCGAGCAGTCCTCGATGGCAGTGAGCACCAGGTCCACGTCAAGTACAAGAACCGGTACGGACGCACGCGGTCGTACTACGCCGAGTTCGAAGGCGTCATGCCGTTCTTGCATCGCAGGCTCGAACAGACCGAGTCCGAGCAGATGAAAGAGCGTTACGACGGCTATATGCGGGATGTGCCGTGTCCGGCTTGTGCTGGCGATCGCCTTCGTCCCGAAATTTTGTCGGTGACGATCGAGGCAGGCGGCTTCGGCCCGAAGTCCATTGCGGATGTGTGCCGGCTGTCGATTTCCGACACCGCCGACTTCCTCAACAGCCTTACGCTGGGTGCGAAGGAAGAGGCAATCGCCGGTCAGGTGCTCCGAGAGGTTCAGGCGCGTCTGGGATTCCTTCTCGATGTCGGCCTCGAGTACCTCTCGCTCTCCCGCGCAGCAGGGTCGCTCTCGGGTGGCGAAGCCCAACGAATCAGGTTGGCAACCCAGATCGGTTCCGGACTCGTCGGTGTTCTATACGTCCTCGACGAGCCGTCCATCGGTCTGCATCAACGCGACAACCGTCGTCTCATCGACACGCTCACCAGGCTTCGCGACCTCGGAAATACGCTGATCGTCGTCGAGCACGACGAGGACACCATTCGTACGTCCGACTGGGTCGTCGACATCGGTCCGATGGCGGGCGAGCACGGCGGACGGGTGGTCCACAGTGGCTCCTACGAAGATCTGCTGACCAACGAAGAGTCGATCACCGGCGCGTATCTGTCAGGTCGCCTGAAAATTCCGCTCCCGGACTTCCGGCGGGTAGTGGACAAGAAGCGTCAGGTCACCGTCGTCGGCGCGCGCGAACACAACTTGCGCGGCATCGACGTCAGCTTCCCGCTTGGTGTCCTCACTGCGGTCACCGGCGTGTCGGGCTCGGGCAAGTCGACTCTGGTCAACGACATCCTGGCTACCGTGATGGCGAACAAGCTCAACGGTGCCCGGCAAGTGCCCGGTCGTCATACCCGCATCAACGGGTTGGACCAGTTGGACAAGCTGGTCCGCGTCGACCAATCACCGATCGGCCGCACGCCCAGGTCGAACGCAGCCACCTACACCGGCGTCTTCGACAAAATCCGCACTCTGTTCGCAGCCACCACCGAGGCAAAGGTGCGCGGCTACCAGCCGGGTCGCTTCTCGTTCAATGTCAAGGGCGGACGGTGTGAGGCATGTTCGGGTGACGGAACGCTCAAGATCGAGATGAATTTTCTACCCGACGTCTACGTCCCGTGCGAGGTCTGCGAAGGCGCGCGATACAACCGCGAGACGCTGGAAGTGCACTACAAGGGCAAGACCATCTCCGAGGTGCTCGACATGCCGATCGAGGAGGCAGCGGACTTCTTCGAGCCCATTACCTCGATCCATCGGTACTTGAAGACTCTGGTGGAGGTCGGCCTGGGCTACGTCCGTCTCGGTCAGCCGGCGACGACGCTGTCCGGCGGTGAGGCTCAGCGTGTGAAGCTCGCGTCGGAGCTACAGAAGCGTTCCACCGGTCGGACGGTGTACATCCTCGACGAGCCGACCACCGGTCTGCACTTCGAGGACATCCGCAAGCTTCTCGGCGTCGTCAACGGACTCGTCGACAAGGGCAACACCGTCATCGTCATCGAGCACAACCTCGACGTCATCAAAGTGTCCGACTGGGTCATCGACATGGGACCCGAAGGTGGATCCGGCGGCGGAATGGTTGTCGCAGAAGGTAACCCGGAAGATATAGCGGCGGTGCCCGAGAGCTACACCGGGAAGTTCCTGCAGGAAGCACTCACGAGCGAATCAGTGGTCGAACCGGCGGCGGCACCCGTCAAGAAACGTCGTCCGCGCAAGGTCGCCGCGGTCTGACCACCTGCATGGACCTACCCTCGCAACCGCACGCGCCTTCGGAGTAGAACAGCCCGTCAGTACACCGGTCCCGTGTACTTCTCGCCTGGGCCCTTGCCCGGCTCGTCGGGGTGAGCCGAGGTTTCGCGGAATGCTTTCTGCAGAGCTTGGAGGCCTTCGCGGATGGGACCCGCATGTGGACCGAGGTATTCGACAGATGCGGTGACGAGCCCTGCCAACGCGGTGATGACCCGGCGGGCTTCGTCGAGATCGAGGTACGGGCTTTCCGACGGGTCGGCCTCGGACAGTCCGAGTTTCTCGGCGGCGGAACTCATCAACATCACGGCTGCGCGGCTGATAACTTCGACTGCTGGTACGTCGGCAAGTTCACGGACGTCAGGCTCGGCGCCAGCAGGCTCTGGGGTGCTCGTCATACCTACGAGAATGGCATGGGCGTCGGACACCGCCGTCGGCAGCGCCGATTCGCGGCAAACGCTTCCCGGCTGGTACAGTCTCTCAACGACCGTCTTCGACGTGCGCTTCACTTGTGAAAGCGCGCCGTACGGAGGCAGCAAGTGGAGCCCGACTCCCACCGGTACACAGCGTCTGACGTTGTTTCCGGTCCGGTCGCCCGAAGGAACCTACGGCGTGAGCCTTGGTTCGCTCGGGTTTCCTCTCTGGAGGAGATCTATTCACGTAGATCGATCGGTCGACATCGGGCCCTGCACCAGCGGAATGCTGGAGCAGGGTTTTTTCGTTGTAGGAGGCAGTGTCATCGCGACACAGAGTCCTCCGAACACGACAGTGTCGGAGGAAAGGGCAGGCGGGCTGTAGCCAAAGGCAGGCGGTCGGCTCGAACCCACACCGCACTACCTAGGAGGCCCCATCAGCACTGAGACTCGCATCAACGATCGCATCCGTGTTCCCGAGGTTCGTTTAGTTGGACCGGGCGGTGAACAGGTGGGCATCGTGCGTGTTGAAGATGCACTCCGCTTGGCTCTCGAAGCCGATCTCGATCTCGTAGAAGTGGCTCCCGACGCACGTCCGCCGGTCTGCAAGATCATGGACTACGGGAAGTTCAAGTACGAGGCAGCGCAAAAGGCGCGCGAATCGCGCAAGAACCAGACTCTCACCGTCATCAAGGAGCAGAAGCTCCGTCCGAAGATCGACGCCCACGACTACGAGACCAAGAAGCGCAATGTTGTTCGCTTCCTCGAAGCCGGGTCCAAAGTCAAGGTCACCATCATGTTCCGTGGACGTGAGCAGTCGCGTCCCGAACTCGGCTTCCGTCTGCTGCAACGACTGGGCGCCGATGTTGCCGATCTCGGCTTCGTGGAAACCTCCGCGAAGCAGGACGGCCGCAACATGACGATGGTCCTGGCCCCGCACAAGGGAGCCAAGACTCGCGTCAAGGCTCAGGAAAGCGCAGCAGCGCCGCCCGCACAACGCGCAGCACCCCCGGCCGCAGCGGAACCAGTAGCAGCAGCGGAACCTGTAGCAGCTCCGGCCGCCGCGGAGCCCGCAGCCGGTGAGGTTGCAACCCCGCCCGCAAGCTAGGCGGACGATCCCAGCCGGATCGACCAGTAAGACGATCGTCGCCCTGCGAAAGCAGGGGAACGCTCGTGCCGAGCAAGACTGAAGAGCAACACAGAACTGAGGACTCCATGCCCAAGCAGAAGACCCACAGTGGCGCCAAGAAGCGATTCAAGGTGTCCGGCAGCGGCAAGATCCTGCGCCAGAAGGCCGGCCGTCGCCACCTGCTGGAGCACAAGCCCACCAAGGTGACCCGTCGTCTCGACGGCGTCGCAGTTGTCAAGAAGGCCGACGTGCCACGGATCAAGCGCCTGCTCGGCATCTGATCTGGACTTCGTAGCCGACTCGATCCCTTCCATGCAGTCGCGGTCGGCACCTCCCATTACCATTCGGGGTTTTCACGAAAGCCCCCAGATCGACAGGATTTACCAGTGGCACGCGTAAAAAGGGCGGTCAACGCCCAGAAGAAGCGCCGTTCGATTCTCGAAGCGTCCAAGGGCTACCGCGGACAGCGCTCACGTCTGTACACCAAGGCCAAGGAGCAGCAGCTCCACTCGCTCACCTACGCATACCGCGACCGCAAGGCTCGCAAGGGTGACTTCCGCAAGCTGTGGATCACGCGTATCAACGCTGCAGCTCGAGCCAATGACATCACCTACAACCGCTTCGTCCAGGGTCTGAAGGCTGCTGGCGTCGAGGTCGACCGCAAGATCCTCGCCGAGCTCGCTGTCTCGGACATTGCAGCATTCGCAGGTCTGGTTGCAATCGCCAAGGCTGCACTGCCTGCCGATGTCAACGCTCCTGCCGGAGAAGCAGCCTGAGCAAGCTGACGCACGACGATCTCGATCCGAAACGACCCGTGGATACGCTCACCGAGCGCACACCACGGGTCGTTTCGGCTGTGAAGCTCCTGCGTGCGGCGGAACGTCGAAAGTCCGGCCGTTTTCTCGCGGAAGGCATCAATTCCGTTGCCGAGGCTCTTCATGCCGGTGTTGTCGACGAGGTGTTCTTCCGTGAAGACTCAATCGATCGCAACCGCGACGTGCTCGACATCGCGCGTCGGGCCGGTGTTCGCACACATGCGATCACCGAACGCGCAGCCAAAGGATTGTCGGACACCGTTACTCCGCCCGGGATTGTTGCGGTCTGCCGAACCATCGACGTCGATCTGACTTTCGCGCTCGGCAAGAATCCTCGTCTCGTTGTGGTCCCTGTCGAGGTATCCGAGCCAGGTAACGCCGGGACAGTCATCCGCGTCGCCGATGCGGTCGGCGCCGATTCCGTAGTTCTGCTCGGGGACTCCGTCGACCCGCACAACGGCAAGTGCGTGCGGGCTTCCGCCGGCAGTCTGTTCCATCTCCCGATCGCCCGTGAACGGTCGGTGGAATCGGGCATCGAGGCTCTTCGATCCAGCGGGCTGACCATTCTCGCTACCGCAGCAGACGGCGAGATCGATCTTGACGACGCCGACGATATTCTTGCTGGTCCGACCGCGTGGTTGTTCGGCAACGAGGCGCATGGTCTTGCGCCCGAGGTGGCCGCTGCCGCCGACCATCGAGTACGGATTCCCATTCGCGGCCGCGCCGAGAGCCTCAACCTTGCGACCGCTGCGGCGATCTGCCTTTATGCAAGTGCACGAGTTCAGCGCAGGTCCGACTGAAACTGAGGCAGGTCGCACGGAAATTGATTTTGGGCTGTCGCCTAGAATTGCCCTGTTAATCAACGACCGCCTCATGCGATACGACATCATCAAGGAGTTGCTCTTCTCGTGGCGAAGAAAGATGGCGACAACGGCCAGCCAGTCGATCCGAGCGTGCTAGAGGCCTCGGCTCTCGACGCAGCCGTCGACGGGGCAGAGAAGGCGTTCGCCACTGCGCACGATTTGGACGATCTGACGAGGGTGAAGATCGAACACATCGGCAACAAGGCCCCGTTGGCGCTCGCACAGCGCGCTCTCGGGTCGATCCCCGGCGATCAGAAGGCCGAAGCCGGCAAGCGCGTCAAGATCGCGCGCGACCGGGTCCAGAAGGCGTTCGACGCTCGGCGCGAGGTGCTGCTGGCCGAGCGCGACGCTGCCATCCTCGTGGCCGAGACGATCGACGTGACGTTGCCGTCGAACCGCCGCCCGGTGGGTGCGCGTCATCCGATCACGATCATCGCGGACCAGGTTGCCGACGTGTTCGTCGGAATGGGCTGGGAGGTCGAGGAGGGGCCCGAGGTCGAAACCGAGCACTTCAATTTCGACGCTCTGAACTTCCTGCCGGATCACCCGGCGCGCACGATGCAGGACACGTTCCACATCGCACCCGAAGGTTCGCGGCAGGTGCTGCGTACTCATACCTCGCCGGTTCAGGTGCGTTCGATGCTCTCTCGTGAGGTGCCGATTTACATTGTGTGTCCTGGGCGCACGTTCCGTACGGACGAGCTCGATTCGACGCACACTCCCGTGTTCCATCAGGTCGAAGGCCTCGCGATCGACAAGGGTCTGACCATGGCGAATCTTCGTGGCACTCTCGACGCGTTCGCTCGGGCGTTGTTCGGTGAGGAGACGCGGACACGCATGCGCCCCAACTACTTCCCGTTCACGGAGCCGTCGGCCGAGGTCGATGTCTGGTTCCCGAAGAAAAAAGGCGGAGCCGGCTGGGTCGAGTGGGGCGGCTGCGGCATGGTCAATCCCAAGGTCTTGCAGGCAAGCGGAATCGACCCGGAGGTCTACTCGGGTTTCGCTTTCGGTATGGGCCTGGAGCGGACGCTGCAGTTCCGCAACGACATTCCCGACATGAGGGACATCGTCGAAGGCGACATTCGCTTCACGTTGCCCTTCGGCGTCGGCGCCTGACCCGACTTTCCCGACCGACTTCTCCACCGTAGAAAGAGCTGAGCAGACGTGCGAGTTCCACAATCCTGGCTGACCGAGGTTCTGCAGCGCGCTGCACCGGAGTGGAAGGTGACACCCGAGGAACTCGACGAGGGCTTCGTTCGCGTCGGTTTCGAGGTCGAGGAGCTTGATTCACTCGACAATGTCACCGGACCACTCGTGATCGGCCGTGTCACGACGATAACCGAGCTGACCGAGTTCAAGAAGCCGATCAGGTTCTGCCTCGTCGACGTCGGGCTCAACGAGCCGCAGGAGATCGTCTGTGGTGCAAGAAACTTCGCCGAGGGCGACCTCATCGTCGCCGCTTTGCCCGGCAGCGTGCTACCTGGTGGGTTTGCAATTGCTGCCCGCGAGACGTACGGCAAGACGTCCAACGGCATGATCTGCTCGACGCTCGAACTCGGACTCGGCCGGGATCATTCGGGCATCCTGGTCCTGCCGGAAGGCACAGCGGAGCCAGGCGATGACGCCAAGGTTGTTCTGGGGCTGGACGATTCAGTCATCGAATTGAACGTGACGCCGGACCGCGGTTACGCGTTCTCCGTCCGCGGTCTCGCGCGTGAACTCGCGAGCAGCTTCGACCTCGAGTACACCGATCCAGCTACCGGACCGGCGCAGAACAACGAGGGTGACGCGTGGCCTGCCACGATCGATCCGGCCTCGAAAGCTGGACGGTTCGCGCTTCGTAAGGTCAGCGGAATCGACCCCAAGGCGCCGACGCCCTGGTGGATCCAGCGACGACTGCTGCTCGCAGGGGTTCGCCCGGTCTCCGCTGCCGTCGATGTCACGAACTACGTTCTGCACGAACTCGGCCAGCCGCTGCATGCCTTCGACGGCGCCAAGCTGAACGGCGACATTGTCGTCCGGCGCGCTGAAGCGGGGGAGAAGCTGAAGACTCTCGACGACGTCGACCGCACTCTCGACGCCGAAGACGTTGTCATCGCCGACGACTCCGGTGCGATCTCGCTCGCAGGAGTCATGGGTGGAGCGTCGACCGAGGTCGACGACGACACCGTCGACGTAATTCTCGAGGCCGCGTCGTTCGACCCTTTGGCTGTTTTTCGCACGGGACGGCGTCACAAGCTGGCCAGTGAAGCAAGCAAACGCTTCGAGCGCACTGTCGACTCAGCGCTGCCCGTGGCAGCACTCGACCGCGCCGCGCAGCTGCTCGTCGAGATCGCCGGGGGACGCATCGAACCGCTTCTCACCGATGTCGGCGAGGCACAGTCGTTCGCAGCGGTTCGGATGGATTTCGACCTACCGGATCGTATCGCGGGCGTGTCGTACCCGAACGGGACCGCCTCGCACAGGCTTACTCAGGTCGGGTGTGACGTCGAGGTCGGGGTCAGTGAGTCCGGCCACGGCGAATTGATCGTCACTCCGCCGACATGGCGCCCAGATCTGCAGCAGCCTGCAGACCTCGTCGAGGAGGTCCTCCGACTCGAAGGGCTGGAGAAAATCCCGTCCGTTCTGCCGTCCGCGCCCCCGGGACGTGGGCTGACGGCAACGCAGAAGCGTAAGCGCGCAGTCGGCAAGTCGTTGGCGTTCGCAGGCTACGTCGAGGTTCTGACGACTGTCTTCCTGCCGTCCGGCGTGTTCGACACGTGGGGTCTTCCCGCCGATGATGCACGTCGTCGCACTACATCTGTGCTCAATCCGTTGGAATCCGATCGTCCCGAATTGGCGACGACGGTACTGCCTGCACTACTCGAGATTCTGGCTCGAAACGTAGCCCGTGGCCAGCGCGATCTGTCACTGTTCGGCATTGCTCAGGTGGTTCTGCCCGGTGATGACACCGGTGCCGTCGATTTGCTTGCCGTTCACACTCGCCCGTCGGACGTGGACCTCGACCGTTTGCGTAATTCGTTGCCTGCGCAGCCCGTTCACGTGGGTGTCGTGCTGACTGGGCACCGTGAGCCGTCTGGTCCGTGGGGTCAGGGCCGCCCGGCCGATGCGTCGGACGCATTCGCTGCAGCGAGGACAATTGCTGCGGCAGCCGGTGTGGACGTCGAACTCCGAGCAGCCCAGTACCTGCCTTGGCATCCAGGTCGGTGCGCAGAGGTCCTCGTCGACGGGGTCGTCGTGGGCCACGCAGGTGAACTCCATCCGGCCGCTCTCGAGCGTGCAGGGCTTCCTCCGCGCACCTGCGCGGTCGAACTGAACCTGGACGCGTTGCCGATCGTCGAGGCGCTGCCTGCTCCGGTGGTGTCGCCGTTCCCGGCCGTTCTGCAGGACGTCGCCGTCGTCGTCGACCAGTCCGTGCCGGCGGCGGCAGTGGAAAATGCGCTGAAATCGGGTGCGGGCGAGCTGCTGGAGAGCATCAGACTGTTCGACGTCTTCGAGGGCGAGCAGGTCGGCGAGAACCGGAAGTCGTTGGCGTTCGCGCTCGTGTTCCGCGGTGCCGAGGGCACGTTGACCGAGGCACAGGCGACGGAAGCGCGCGATGCGGCGGTTGCTGCGGCGACCACAGCTGTCGGCGCAGAACTCCGCAGCTGACCGAAAGGCCGTAGCCTTGTTGCCAGGCTACGGCCTTCGAGCTTCGGGAGGACAGATGAGCACAGCTGATCGATCCGACGTCATAATTTTGCGTGAGGTGCTCGCATCGGTGAGTGGGCGCCCCGCCCTCGCTCCGGTGCACGCTGCAGCATCGGCACTTCTCGCCGAGCTGGACACAGCCGGCAATGAACCAACAATCGTACCGCCGGGCGATATCCCCGACATCGACGTGCCGCGCACGACGCAGCCGCATATACATCAGCCACTCGGTGATCCGCCGCTCGATAATTCACCGCTACCAGGAACTCCCCGTGGCCCGTCGTCGGGAATCATCGAAGCCGAACTGGTCGAAGCCGAACTCGTCGGCGACGGCAGTATCGATCAGTCCATCGGCGGGGGAGTCAGCTCGGGCCACTCCAACCACGAGTCTCCGACCGGGTTCACCGACAAGGGTGTGCCCACGTGGGCCAGCGTGCGCGACAAGGTCGAGCTGCGGGATGCCACGGCGCTGGGTGCCGAGGAACTCGACCACGGGTCGCCAGCGGGTCGTACGCTGGACGAAGCGTGGAACGAGCGTGAAGCCGCCGGACGCAGGAAGCTGGACGAAATTCGACGTTCAATGAAAGACTCCTGACCCCTGGATGAATGAGCTTGCATGATGATGCATAATCATCGTATGAACGCTCTCAAAGATGACCTCGAGTCGTCTCCGCTTCGAATTGCCATCGCGGGGGCAAGTGGATACGCCGGCGGTGAGATCCTTCGGCTCCTGCTCGGGCATCCGGGCGTACAGTCCGGCCGACTTGTCATCGGCTCGCTCACAGCGGGGGGAAACGCGGGTGCAAAGCTCGGTGAGTTCCACCCGCACCTCTTGCCGCTCACGGACCGCGTCCTCGCCGAGACGAATCTCGACGAACTGAACGGACACGACGTCGTCTTCCTCGGACTGCCGCACGGAAAATCCGCCGAGATCGCTCAGCAGCTTCCCGAGTCCGTGGTCATCATCGATTGTGGCGCCGACTTCCGGTTGTCCGACGCCGCAGCCTGGGAGAAGTACTACGCATCGCCTCACGCGGGCACGTGGCCGTATGGCCTTCCTGAGCTGCCGGGGCATCGGGAGAAGCTCGTTGGAGCCACCAGAATTGCTGTCCCCGGGTGCTACCCGACGGTGTCGAGCCTCGCGCTCGCGCCCGCTGTGGCCGCCGGGATCATCGAACCCCGCGTGAATGTCGTTGCGGTGAGCGGTGCATCGGGAGCAGGCCGTTCGCCGAAGGCGGATCTTCTCGGCGCCGAAATCATGGGATCGGTTCGGGCCTACGCGGTTGCAGGCGCGCATCGGCATACCCCCGAGATCACGCAGAACCTCTCTGCTCTGTCGCCGGTTCCGGTCACGGTGTCCTTCACCCCGGTTCTCGCGCCGATGCCGCGCGGCATTCTCGCCACGTGCACCGCAATCACCACCGCGACGCACGCGGAAGCGATGGAGGTATACGAGAAGGCCTATGCCTCGGAACCGTTCGTTCATGTCCTCGGCGCAGGCAGGCTCCCGCAGACCGGTGCGGTAATCGGATCCAACGCCGTCCAGATGAGCGTTACGGTCGATATCGACGCAGGGCTGCTCGTCGTCGTCGCTGCGATCGACAATCTCACCAAAGGAACTGCAGGAGCCGCAGTTCAATCCATGAACCTTGCCCTCGGCATCCCCGAGACCGATGGTCTCTCGACAGTAGGAGTCGCACCGTGACCAGCGCGTCCGCAAAAGGGCCTACCGCAAACAGGCCTACGGAAGTTGCCGGCAAACTTGTTCGGACACAAGGCGTTACCTGTCCTGCAGGTTTCCGCGGCGCGGGTATTGCGGCAGGTATCAAGGCGAGCGGCAAGTCCGATCTCGCGCTGGTGTTCAACGAGGGTCCCGACACCGCTGCGGCAGGGGTGTTCACCCGCAACAAGGTGAAGGCCGCGCCTGTCCTGTGGTCACAGCAGGTGCTCTCGACAGGCCGGCTACGAGCCGTCATCCTCAACTCGGGCGGCGCAAACGCGTGCACCGGTGCGCCGGGGTTTCAGGATTCGCACAAGACAGCGGAGGAAGTTGCATCTGCCCTGAGCAATTGGGGTACCGAGACCGGAGCCATCGAGGTCGCGGTGTGTTCCACCGGTTTGATCGGTGACCGCTTGCCGATGGACAAGATCGTCGCCGGAGTACACGAGATCGTCCACGAACTCGCGGGCGGAATTTCCGGTGGCACCGACGCCGCCTATGCCATCATGACGACCGACACCGTGCCCAAGCAGGCCGCGTTCCACCATTCCGACAAGTGGAACGTCGGTGGAATGGCCAAGGGTGCAGGCATGCTCGCTCCGTCGCTTGCGACGATGCTCAGTGTCATCACGACCGATGCGGTGGCCACCGCTGACCAACTCGACACAGCGCTTCGCAACGCCACCCGCTTGTCTTACGATCGGCTCGACGTAGACGGTGCAACCTCCACCAACGACACGGTCCTGTTGCTGTCGTCCGGAGCCAGTGGTGTCACTCCGAGCCAGGACGAGTTGAACGCCGCCGTCCTTTCGGTGTGCGACGACCTCGCCGATCAGATGATGGCCGATGCGGAGGGTGTGACCAAGCGGGTGATCGTCACGGTATCGGGCGCTGTGTCGGAGGATGATGCACTCATCGGTGCCAGGACCGTCGCGCGTGACAGCCTCGTCAAGACCGCACTGTTCGGCTCCGACCCGAACTGGGGTCGAGTGCTCGCCGCCGTCGGAATTGCGCCCATCGAGCTGGACCCGGATCTGATCTCGGTGTCCTTCAACGGGAGTCCTGTGTGTATCGACGGCGTCGGTGCACCGGGCGCACGTGAGGTCGATCTGTCGGGGGAGGACATCGCGGTCACCATCGACCTCGGACTCGGCGACGCATCCGTCTCGATCAGGACGACGGACCTCTCGCACGCGTACGTCGAAGAGAACTCGGCGTACTCCTCGTGACCGGCGCTCTCGAACTGACGGCATCGCAGAAAGCGCACACCCTCGCCGACGCGCTCCCGTGGCTTCAGAAGTTCAACGACAAAATCGTCGTCGTGAAGTACGGCGGCAACGCCATGGTCGACGACGAACTCAAGCGGGCATTCGCGGCCGATATGGTGTTTCTGCGGACAGTCGGTGTGCACCCCGTCGTCGTGCACGGCGGTGGACCACAGATCACTGCGATGCTGACTCGGCTCGGTATGACCGGGGAGTTCCGCGGTGGGTTCCGTGTCACGACACCCGAGGTGATGGACGTCGTCCGGATGGTGCTGTTCGGACAGGTCGGTCGCGAACTCGTCGGGCTGATCAACAGTCACGGCCCGTACGCGGTCGGTATCTCGGGCGAGGACGCGCACTTGTTCACTGCGTCGAAGCGCTCGGTGATGGTCGACGGCTCGATGACCGATATCGGTCTCGTCGGCGACGTCACCTCGGTCAATCCCGACGCTGTCCTCGATCTCATCGAAGCCGGTCGCATTCCGGTGGTCTCGACCATCGCCCCCGATGCGGACGGCGTTGTGCACAACATCAACGCCGATACAGCCGCAGCCGCGCTTGCCGAGGCGATCGGTGCTGAAAAACTCGTCGTACTCACCGACGTCGAAGGCCTGTACACCGATTGGCCGGATCGGTCGTCGCTCACGTCCGAGATCGACACGGACGCATTGGAAGTGCTGCTGCCGTCGCTGGACGCAGGCATGGTTCCCAAGATGGAGGCGTGTTTGCGAGCGGTGAAGGGCGGAGTCCCCTCGGCGCATGTCATCGACGGCCGCGTTCCGCATTCGGTTCTCGTAGAACTGTTCACCGGCGAAGGAATCGGCACGATGGTTTCGCCAACAATCACGGGAGATCTGATATGAGCGAGCACACCTCGACCCTCGACCTCCAGTCCCGGTGGTCGAAATCGTTGATGGACAACTACGGAGTCCCGCGTGTCGCTCTGGTGCGCGGCGAGGGTGCCGTTGTCACCGATGCCGACGGCAAGAAGTACCTCGACCTGCTCGCCGGAATTGCCGTCAATATCCTGGGACACGCTCATCCTGCGGTGATCGAGGCGGTCAAGACTCAGCTGGAAACACTCGGGCACACCTCCAATCTCTATGCCACGGAGCCGGGCATCGCGCTCGCCGAACAGTTGCTTGCGCACCTCGGTGCGGGTACTCACGGTCGAGTCTTCCTGTGCAACTCGGGTACCGAGGCGAACGAAGCGGCATTCAAGATCGCGCGGCTCACCGGGCGCCCGAACATCATTGCGGCGGAGAATGCGTTCCACGGACGAACGATGGGTGCTTTGGCATTGACCGGCCAGCCCGAAAAGCGGGCACCGTTCGAACCCATGCCGGCGGGAGTACAGCATGTTCCGTACGGCGATGTCGCCGCGCTCGAAGCAGCCGTCGATTCCGATACAGCTGCGGTCTTCCTGGAACCGATCATGGGTGAAGGCGGAGTCGTGGTTCCTCCGGACGGTTACCTCGTCGCCGCCAGAGAGATCACCGCGCGTCACGGAGCTTTGCTCGTTCTGGACGAGGTCCAGACCGGTATCGGCCGCACCGGATGGTTCTACGCACACCAGGCTGTCGGCATCGTTCCCGACGTGATCACCCTTGCCAAAGGACTCGGCGGCGGGCTGCCGATCGGTGCGTGCATCGGCATCGGGGAAGCGGCGAATTTGTTGCACCCGGGCAAGCACGGCACCACCTTCGGTGGCAATCCGGTGTGCGCGTCCGCGGCTCTTGCGGTACTGCGTACTCTCGCAGCCGAGGACCTGATTTCTCATGCCGATCGACTGGGTAAAGTCATCACCCACTCCATCGAGGAACTGAATCACCCGCTCGTGGATCATGTACGTGGCTCCGGCCTGTTGCTGGGTGTGGTCCTCACGAAGGCCATCGCAGCCAAAGCCGAAGCCGCCGCCCGTGATTGCGGGTTCTTGATCAATGCTGCACAGCCCGACGTACTGCGCCTTGCCCCGCCTCTCGTCCTCACGGAAGAGCAGGCGGCGTCGTTCGTCGCGGCATTGCCCGCAATTCTCGACACAGCCGACGAAACGGATTGACCGATGGCACTGAAGAACTTCCTTCGGGACGACGACCTCACGCCGCAGGAGCAGGCCGAGGTGCTCGCTCTCGCAGCCGAACTCAAGCGTGCGCCTTTCTCCAAGCGCCCGCTGGAAGGCCCGCAGGGCGTCGGTGTGATCTTCGAGAAAAACTCCACGCGTACTCGCTTCTCGTTCGAAATCGGCATCGCGCAGCTCGGTGGACACGCGGTGGTCGTCGACGGCCAGAGCACCCAGCTCGGCCGTGAAGAGACGCTGCAGGACACCGGCCGCGTGCTCTCTCGCTACGTCGAAGCGGTCGTGTGGCGCACGTTCGGGCAGAAACGACTCGAGCAGATGGCAACGGGGTCCACGATCCCGATCGTCAATGCATTGTCCAACGAGTTCCACCCGTGCCAGGTGCTCGCCGATCTGCAGACACTCCTCGAGCAAAAGGGCACCCTTCAGGGTTTGAATCTCGCCTACTTCGGTGACGGTGCGAACAACATGGCGCATTCGTTGATGCTCGGTGGAGTGACCGCCGGAATCAACGTGACCATCGCCGCACCGAAGGAGTTCGCGCCGCTCGGTTTCGTGTTGGAGGCTGCGAGGGCACGCGGCGCGGAGACCGGCGCGACTGTCACGATCACCGAGGATCCCTACGAAGCAGCGTCTGGCGCCGATGCGCTCGTCACCGATACGTGGACTTCGATGGGCCAGGAAAACGACGGACTCGACCGCGTGGCGCCGTTCCGGCCCTACCGCATCGACTCCACACTGTTGGCGAAGGCGAAACCCGACGTGACCGTCCTGCACTGTCTTCCTGCTCATCGCGGTGAGGAGATCACGGACGAGGTTCTCGACGGTCCGCACAGTGTCGTCTGGGACGAGGCCGAGAATCGGCTGCACGCGCAGAAAGCACTGTTGGTCTGGCTGCTAGAGCAGGCCCGCCGACCGTGAGCGAGGGGCTGTCCTCGGTGCCGCTGACGGCCTCGACCCGCGCGGGACGTCAAGCGCGCATCGTGACGTTGCTGTCCACGCACCAGGTGCGCAGTCAGCCGGAACTGGCAGCTCTCCTCGCGGCCGAGGGAATCGACGTTACCCAGGCGACCTTGTCGCGCGATCTCGACGAACTCGGCGCGGTCAAGTTACGGGCGCCCGACGGCGGCGTCGGGGTATACGTCGTGCCCGAGGACGGAAGTCCGGTACGCGGTGTGTCCGGCGGAACCGACCGTCTCAGCAGATTGCTCGGAGAACTGTTGGTGTCCACCGATTTCAGCGGCAACCAGGCAGTTCTGCGGACACCTCCGGGGGCCGCCGGCTACCTCGCCAGCGCGATGGACCGAGCATCGCTCCGGGAAATCGTTGGAACCATCGCGGGAGACGACACCATTCTGGTGATCGCGCGTGAGCCGCTCACCGGCGGCGAGCTCGCAGACAAGATCGAGAAATTGGCCAGACGCGCGCAGTAGCGTCGGCCCCAGCACCACAGAGAGATGTGACAGTGAGCAACACGACCAACGAAGGATCCCTCTGGGGAGGACGGTTCGCATCGGGACCTGCCGAGGCAATGGCAGCCCTGAGCAAGTCGACCCATTTCGACTGGGTCCTCGCGACCTACGACATCCGGGCGTCGATGGCTCACGCACGCGTCCTCAACGGAGCGGGTCTGCTCACCCCGCAGGACCTGGGGACCATGCTCGACGGTTTGCAGCGGCTTCTGGAAGATGTGAAGTCCGGTGAATTCGTGGCCGCCGAGTCGGACGAGGATGTACACGGTGCGCTCGAACGTGGGTTGATCGATCGTGTCGGTGCCGAGGTCGGTGGGCGTCTGCGTGCGGGGCGGTCCCGCAACGACCAGGTGGCAACACTGTTCCGAATGTGGTTGCGTGACGCGGTGCGCCGGGTATCGGCGGGGGTGTTGGACGTCGTCGACTCATTGTCCCGGCAGGCGCAGGCTCACCCGACGGCAGTGATGCCGGGTAAGACACATTCGCAGGCTGCGCAGCCGGTTCTTCTCGCTCACCACCTTCTGGCACACACGCATCCGCTGCTTCGGGACGTGCAGCGATTCCAGGACTTCGACAAGCGAGCTGCGGTGTCGCCCTACGGTTCCGGTGCTCTTGCAGGTTCTTCACTCGGATTGAGCCCCGAGAAGATCGCCGCCGAATTGGGCTTCGACTCGTCGGCCGAGAACTCGATCGACGCGACGTCGTCCCGGGACTTCGCGGCCGAGGCGTCGTTCGTGTTGGCGATGACCGCCGTCGACCTGTCCAGGCTGGCCGAGGAGATCGTCTCGTGGAGCACTCCCGAGTACGGCTATGTGAGCTTGGCGGATGCATGGTCTACCGGTAGTTCGATCATGCCGCAGAAGAAGAATCCGGATGTCGCGGAGTTGACGCGCGGTAAGACGGGTCGATTGATCGGCAACCTGACCGGCCTACTCGCGACGCTGAAGGCGCAACCGCTGGCGTACAACAGGGATCTCCAGGAGGACAAGGAACCGGTCTTCGATTCTGTCGCCCAGCTGGAACTGCTCCTTCCTGCATTGGCTGGTCTGGTCGGCACGCTCGAATTCCACGTCGATCGAATGGCGGAACTTGCCCCGGCCGGGTTTACGCTCGCGACGGATATCGCCGAGTGGATGGTTCGTCAGGGCACTCCATTCCGAATTGCACACGAGGCCGCGGGTGCGTGCGTTCGGGTTGCCGAAGCACGCGGTGTCGGTCTCGACGAGCTCACCGACGAAGAATTGGCCTCGATAGATTCCTCGCTGACCCCGGCGGTGCGTGAGGTGCTGACAGTCGAGGGATCGATCGCCTCCCGTGACTCCCGTGGAGGGACGGCCGGTATTCAGGTTGCCAGCCAGCTCGGCGGCGTCCGAAGCACAGCGGAGACATTGCGAGCGTGGCTGGAATTGGGGATTCCCTCACACTGAGTCAGAAATAAAGTCATGCGCGCCGGATTCAGCACGGGCGGTGTGAGAAGCTTCTGACTGAGCAGCAAGTGGGCGGTTGGGTACCCGAGGTTCGGACGCAGGAGTTGTCGTGGTTGGACTGAATGCAGATGCGGTCCGTGGACCGTTGCGGCGCGCCGTCGCGACTGCGCAGAACGGGCTGGAGGTCATCCGCTTGGGTGGCCTCGAGACAGAGGTGGATCCCTCGCCGTACAAGATTGTCGACCAGGAGCCGATGTACCGGCTACGCCGTTATTTCGCGAGCGATGCGGAGGTCGGGTCGAGGCCTCCTGTCGTCCTCGTCCCACCGATGATGATGTCGGCCGACGTGTACGACGTGACCACCGAGCAGGGTGCTGCCGGAATTCTGCACGGCATGGGTCTGGACCCATGGGTATTGGATTTCGGGTCTCCCGACGCCGAAGAGGGCGGGTGGAGCCGCACTCTCGCCGACCACGTCGTCGCCATCAGTGACGTCATCGACAAGGTTCACGAGCACACCGGCCGTGACGTGCACCTGGGTGGCTACTCGCAGGGTGGAATGTTCTGCTACCAGGCTGCCGCCTATCGGGGTGGCCGACACCTGGCCAGCCTCATCACATTCGGCGCGCCCGTCGATACTCTTGCGGCGCTGCCTCTCGGTATCCCCGCTGGTGTGGCAACGAAGGGCGCGGAGTTTCTTGCCGACCACGTCTTCACGCGCTTGGCGGTCACCGGATGGATGGCGCGTACCGGATTCCAGCTACTGGATCCGGCCAAGACCGTCAGGTCTCGGCTCGACTTTCTGCGTCAATTACACGACAGAGAAGCACTCCTTCCGCGGGAGCCACAACGACGCTTTCTTGCCCTCGACGGCTGGGTGGGCTGGTCGGGACCCGCGGTCGCCGAATTGTTGAAGCAGTTCGTGGTGCACAACCGCATGATGACGGGTGGATTCGTCATCAGGGATCGGTTGCTCACGTTGTCCGATCTGACAGTTCCGATTCTCGCGTTCGTCGGTGAAGTCGACGACATCGGCCAGCCGTTGGCAGTACGCGGAATTCGACGTGCTGCCCCACGTGCCGAGGTGTACGAAAGCACTTTGCGCGCGGGGCATTTCGGACTGGTAGTCGGAAGTACCGCGGCGTCGCAGACGTGGCCGACCACCGGCGAGTGGATTCTGTGGCGAGAAGGGCTGGGGGAGAAGCCTGAGGCTGCCCACGAGATGACGTACGACGCCCATCAGGATACCGAAAGTGGTGTCTCGGTGAGCAATCGCCTTATTCACACTGCTGCGTCGATCGCGGAGGTCGGCGTTGGTGTGGGTCGAGGCCTGGCAGCGGCAGCGACGGGAGCTGTCCGCGGAACGCGTGAGATCTCGTCCGAGGCTGTCAGAACCTTGCCTCGCTTGGCACGGCTCGGGCAGATGCAGGCGCACTCGACGGTGTCGCTCGGCAGGCTGATCGCTGAACAGGGCCGCAAGTCTCCCAACGGGGAGTGCTTCCTGTTCGACGACCGCGTGCACACCTATAAAGCCGTCAACACCAGGATCGATAACGTCGTGAAGGGGCTGGTTGTTTCCGGTGTGCGCCCCTCGGCTCGCATCGGGGTGTTGATGGAGACGCGTCCCAGCGCCTTGGCTGCGATAGCGGCACTCTCCCGAATCGGCGCGGTGGCTGTGCTACTTCCTCCGGGCGGGGATCTCGACAGTGCACTTCGCGCGGTGGACGTCGACACGGTCATCACCGATCCCGAGAACATGAAACCGGCGACGATGGTGGCGGCGAATGTTCTGGTGCTCGGCGGCGGTGATGTACGCCAGCTCGACGTGCCGAGTGGCGCGGACGTCGTGGATCTCGAGGCGATCGATCCCGATTCGGTGAGCTTGCCTGCCTGGTTCGAGCCCAATGCCGGCCGCGCACGAGAATTGGCGGTAGTTCTGTTCACCGCGACTGATCGAGGTTTGGAGCCTCGGTTCGTTACCAATCACCGGTGGGCACTGTCTGCTTTCGGTACCGCTACAGCAGCAGCGCTCGGGCCCGGCGATACTGTCTACTGCCTTGCACCGCTCCATCATTCGGCCGGCTTGTTGGTCAGCGTTGGTGGTGCACTCGCTGGTGGATCGCGGATCGCCCTCTCGCGGGGACTCGATCCCGCTCGGTTTGCCGGCGAGGTCGCTCGCTATGGAGTGACGGTGATCAGTTACACGTGGGCGATGATGGAGGAAATTCTCGACGACGAGGATCTCGATGTCGGCCGTAACCACCCGGTGCGCCTGTTCATCGGATCGGGAATGCCGGTCGGGTTGTGGAAGCGGACGCTGGAGGTGTTCTCGCCTGCGCGCATCCTCGAGTTCTATGCCTCGACCGAGAACGACGTAATTCTGGCCAACGTCGGCGGCACGAAGATCGGCTCCAAGGGCCGTCCACTACCCGGTAGCGCCAAGGTTGCGCTGGCTGCGTACGACCCGATCACCGGCCGCCTCGACGAAGACGAGAACGGTTTCGTTCGAAGGTGCCGCGACGACGAGATCGGCCTTCTTCTCGGCCGTCCCAGCAACGAGGGTGAAGTGACGAGTCCGCTGATGCGCGGAGTCTTCGAGTCCGGTGATTCCTGGGTGCCGACGGAGAATTTGTTCCGTCGCGACTCGGACGGCGACTATTGGCTCGTCGACCGCAAGGACACCGTCGTGAAGACAACACGTGGCCCCGTGTTCACGCAGCCAATCATCGATGCCTTCGGCGACGTGCCCGACGTCGAGTTCGTGGTGGTCTACGGAGTGCCAGGAGGTGGAACGTCGGCGACCCCGCGCCGCCTCGACCATGTTGCCGATGAGATCGCTGTCTGCGGTATCTCGCTGCACGGAGAGAAGTCGCTGCCGGCCAAGACGATCACCGATGCGATCGCGGTTCTCCTGCCCTCGCAACGTCCCGATATCGTGCAAGTAGTGGACCGGATTCCGCTGGGCCGAGCGTATCGGCCGCGCGCGTCCGAACTGCAGAAACTCGGCGTTCCGATTCCGAGTGCGCGTACCTGGTACTACGACAACGACTCGGCGACGTACCGGAGAATGACCAAAGCTGTGGTCTCCGAACGATTCGGCGTCGATATGGAGTCCATCGGTCGGTAGCCGATGGCAACGGACAGGTCTGCCCAGGTAGGTTTGGCGGACCGGCTCCTAAATGGGAGTCGCAAGAACACAGAGAGCAGGATGGAAGACGTGGCGATCGATCAGACACTCCTCGGTATTCTCGCGTGCCCGGTGGACAAGGGTCCACTGTTGCTCGTGGAGAACGAGTTGCTCTACAACCCGCGCCTGCGTCGTGCTTACCCCATCGAGAACGGCATCCCGGTATTGCTGGTCGACGAGGCCCGCGACGTGGACGATGTCGAGCACGAATCGATCCTGTCGCGTGCGCAGTCGGGCGCGAGCAGCTAGTTCGTCGCAGGTATCAGTTCGTCGCGCACATCTAGTTCATTGCGGGCAGCGGCCCGGTGAGGTACCGCTGAAGTGTCGGTCCGATCGAGGCGATCACCCGAGCCTGAGGCATCGACGCGATCGGCTCCAGTTTCAGGATGTAGCGAGTCAGGAGCAGCCCGGACATCTGCGTGGCGACCAGAGTGAAGCGTTCAGGTGCCGAGCCGGGGGGCTCATCGACGCGAGCGGCGATCTCTCGAAGTACCACCTCCATGAGGAAGCTGCCGATCAAGGTTGTGTCCCCCTCGACGATGAGTGAACGAAATGCGGCGACCACAGCCTCGCCTTGGTCCGACTCCCAGACATTCATGACGGCTGTGATCAGCGCCTCTCCGAGAACATTCGTGTCCGCCGCCAACACTGGCTGGAGGATGATTCCAGGGTCGATGGGAAGTTCGATCGCAGCCACGAACAGTTCACGTTTGGTGCCGAAATAATGGTGCACGAGCGCCGAATCGACGCCAGCGTCGGCCGCGACTGATCTGACCGAGGTCTTGTCGAAACCTGAGCCCGCAAATCGTGTCCGAGCGACTGCCAGAATTCTTTCCCTGGTGCCGGACTGCCCAGGTCGGCGGCCGGACTTGGCGCGCTGCGCGGCTATGTCGGTCATGGAGTCCGCCTTCGCAACGTTGCAGCCGCAGCGCACAGCGCAGCGACAGTGAATCCGACGACGATCGCGATGTCGAGGCCCATGCCTGTGGTGAACATGGATTGCGTCGAAATCTGTTGCAGCGCATCGACTGCATAGCTCAACGGCAGGACGTTACTGATCGCGTGCAGCCAGTCCGGCATCTGGTCGCGGGGGACCAGGAGTCCGCAGAGAAACAACTGCGGTACCACGACAACCGGCATGAATTGGACAGCTTGAAACTCTGTGCGAGCGAATGCACTGCACAACAGGCCGATCGCAACTCCGAGGACCGCATTCAGCACCGCGATGACCAGTACCCACGTGATGGATCCTGCGGCAGTCAGACCCAGTAGCCCGAACGCGACGACACAGGCGAGGACGGCCTGTGCAATAGCGGCCACGGAAAATGCGCTGGCGTAGCTCGCCAGCAGATCCAGCTTGGACATGGGCGTGGTCAGAAGCCGTTCGAGAGTGCCGGAACTGCGTTCACGCTGCATCGCGATCGACGTAACCAGGAACATCACGACGAAGGGGAGTATCCCGAGCATGGTGATGGCAATTCTGTCGAACAGCGGCTGTGCGCCTGGGGCCGTCGGCACATTGTCGTACAGGAAATTGAGCAGCACCATGAGTAATGCTGGAACGAGCAGAATCATCGCCACGGTCCGGCGGTCGGCCCGCAGTTGACGCAGAATCCGGTTGGTCCCCGCGATGTAGATCGAACTTGTCATGACGCCTTCTCCGTCGATCGGATGAGTGAGAGAAACGCCTGCTCGAGATTGCTTTCCTCGGTACGGGTACGGAGTTCGTCGGGACTTAGTTGGGCGATCACTGCGCCACTGCGCATAAGGATCAGGCTGCTGCAGTGTTCGGCCTCCTCCATGACGTGGCTTGATACAAGCAGGGTCGTTCCGCAGGAGGCGATCTCGTCGAATCGTTGCCACAGTTCGACTCGCAGTACGGGATCGAGGCCGACGGTCGGTTCGTCAAGGACAAGCAGTTCCGGTTCGGCGACGAGTGCACTTGCCAGCGATACTCGGCCCAGTTGTCCGCCAGAGAGTTCTCCGGCAGTCGATGTCATGTGGTCTTTCAGTCCGACCGAGTCGATCGCAGCGGTGACCTCCGACGCTCCCTTGCCATACATTGCCGCAAAGTAGGCAACGTTCTCGCGAACGGTGAGGTCCTTGTACACACTCGGTGCCTGCGTGACGTATCCGACCTTCCGTCGGAGGTCCTTCGAGCCTGCAGGTGAACCAAGTACCGTCACCGAACCCGATGCAATGATCTGCGTTCCGACGATAGACCTCATCAATGTGGTCTTTCCGCAGCCCGACGGACCGAGCAGACCGGTGATGGTTCCCCGAGGAATAGTCACGCTGACCCCGTCGATGACCGTGCGTTTGCCTCGGCTGACGATGAGCGAATCGACGACGACTGCGCTACCGGTCATGAGTGCCTCCGTGAAGGACGACGAGCACGGTTACGAACTCATCGTGCGATGAATTCATCTCATGATGAATTTAGACCCGGCCGCCGAGTCGGGTCAAGGGCCGCCACCGGGCATGATCGGCAGGATGGATGTCGAGCTCTTGAGTCAGCACCCCGTCGATGCCGCTCGGGCCCTGCTGGGTGTCGAGGTACGGACGGCAGACGTGTCCGTGCGGATCGTCGAGGTGGAGGCGTACGGCGGACCGGACGGCGGACCGTGGCCCGATTCGGCAGCACACTCCTATCGTGGACCGACACCGAGGAACTCCGTCATGTTCGGACCGGCAGGCAGGTTGTACGTCTACCTGAGCTATGGAATGCATCTCTGCCTGAACGTCACGTGCGGACCCGACGGGGAGGCGGCTGCAGTTCTTCTACGTGCAGCGGAGGTGGTCGACGGCCTCGACGTTGTTCGTACGCGGCGGAGTCCGAGTGCGATCGGCGACCGGATCGCGAGCGGACCCGGCAACCTCGGCCAGGCGCTAGGCGTCTCGCTCGGTGACAACGGCACCGATCTGTTCGACGCGACCGCCTCGATTCGGCTTCTCGAAGCGACTACGGCGCCGAGTGCTGTCTCGGAGGGTCCACGGGTAGGAGTGACGACTGCTGCCGAGAAGCCGTGGAGATTCTGGCTTCCCGGTTCACCCGCGGTGTCGGCATATCGGCGAAGTCCGCGGGCGCCGCGCAGGCCCTGAGGTCAGGGCTGGCGTACCGCCTGCGAACTCGATGCGGGAAGATCGACGCCGTGAGTGGAAACATCGTGAGTGGAAACATCGTCGACGAATTGACCTGGCGCGGATTGATCGCGCAGTCCACCGACTTGGACGAATTGAAGAAGGCGACGTCCGCGGGACCGATCACGCTGTATGCGGGTTTCGATCCGACCGGACCGAGTCTGCACGCTGGACATCTAGTTCCGCTGTTGGCGCTCAAGCGTTTTCAGCGTGCCGGACATCGTCCGATCGTCATGGCGGGCGGCGCGACCGGTTTGATCGGAGATCCCCGCGACGTGGGGGAGCGAACGATGAACTCGTCCGACACAGTTCGTGACTGGGCCGAGCGTATCCGCGGGCAACTCGAGCGCTTCGTCGAATTCGATGACAGTTCAACCGGCGCGATCGTGGAAAACAATCTGAACTGGACTGGTGAACTGTCCGCGATCGACTTCCTTCGCGATATCGGTAAGCATTTCTCGGTCAACGTCATGCTCGCGCGCGACACGGTCAAGACAAGGCTCGAGGGCGACGGTATGTCGTACACGGAGTTCAGCTACATGCTGCTCCAAGCGAACGACTACCTGCAGCTTCGTCGAACGTACGGCTGCATGCTTCAGATCGGAGGATCCGATCAGTGGGGGAACATCGTCGCGGGTGTCGAACTGAACAGACGTAAGGACTCCGAATCGGTGCACGCACTGACCGTTCCGCTGGTCACGTCGGCCGACGGTAAGAAGTTCGGTAAGTCGACGGGAGGAGGAAGCCTCTGGCTCGACCCCGAGATGACCAGCCCCTACGCCTGGTACCAGTACTTCATCAATACCG
The DNA here is from genome assembly GCF_030063335.1 of Rhodococcus sp. G-MC3. Classification (GTDB taxonomy): domain Bacteria; phylum Actinomycetota; class Actinomycetes; order Mycobacteriales; family Mycobacteriaceae; genus Rhodococcoides. The sequence goes on from NZ_JASISW010000005.1 coordinate 304,262, forward strand.
GAGACGCCGATGTGGTGAAGTACCTGCGCTGGTTCACGTTCCTCGAGCAGGAAGAGCTTGCCGAACTGGAGGAAGCAACCCGCGATCGGCCGCACGCGCGTGAAGCGCAGAAGCGACTCGCCTCCGAGATGACGACGTTGGTGCACGGCGCAGACAACACTCGTGCAGTCGAACTCGCAAGCCAGGCGTTGTTCGGGCGGGCAGAGCTCACCGATCTCGACGAGACCACTCTGTCGGGTGCGCTCGGTGAAACCGCCATTGCCGAGATTGCCGAGGGAGACACCCCGTCGATTGTCGATCTCCTCGTTGCCACGGGTTTGTCCGACAGTAAGGGCGCCGCTCGACGTGCGGTGAAGGAGGGCGGTGCATCGGTGAACAACCAGAAAATTGCCGACGAAGACTGGACGCCGTCACCCGAGGACTTCCTTCATGGGATCTGGCTCGTGGTCCGACGCGGCAAGCGAAACTTCGCGGGCGTTCGACGTAGCTGACACAGTCGGCAGAGGTTCGCGACGACCTGGTTCACCAAAGGTGGTACGGGTCACATAGGTGTGATTCGAGGGCTGAAGTGAGTATTCGCCGGGTCTACCAACCTGCTACCTCGATGTTTGCCGGGAGTCCACCCGTCGACCTGGGGATTTGACGCTATGTTTTCGGTCGCGTAACTTTCTTCAAGTCAGAGCGAGACGGACACCGACCAAGTCTTCATGGGTTTGGACACGAGGTTGTACGGTGCTTCTGACCGAAGGTAGTATCTGCTGTGTCCCCCAAGAGTCGGGCCTTGTGTCCGAGACCAAGCTGGGATAGGCTGGAACGGTTGCCCCGGATGCTGTCAAGTGTTGTGCTTGGTGGTTGATGGTGTGTGCGTGTTCTTTGAGAACTCAACAGTGTGTCGATGAATGTCAGTGCCGAATGTTTTTGGTGCTCATGCCTTTCGGGGTGTGGGTGTGACATCTTCTTGCTTCATTCTTCCCGTCTGAAGTGGGTTGATATTTGTTTTATAGCTAGTTGAGTTTTTTTGCTAGTGATTTGGACTTGATGTCATTTGACTGATTAGCAGCCTCCTTTGGGGGTTGTGATATCTAGAGTCTTTTACGGAGAGTTTGATCCTGGCTCAGGACGAACGCTGGCGGCGTGCTTAACACATGCAAGTCGAGCGGTAAGGCCTTTCGGGGTACACGAGCGGCGAACGGGTGAGTA
>NZ_JASISW010000060.1 GCF_030063335.1 Rhodococcus sp. G-MC3
CCTCGACGCAGGCATTCAGCTCTCGACTACCAAGCCCCGAACGATGTCCACTACAGTTACCGGCAGCACGACAACGCGGCCTGAATTTAACCATCTCCAGTGTCCGAAATCCCCGCGGCAGATCAGTTTCTGTTCTCGGTGCGGGACTATTCGGACGTCGAGCGCTACTGACTTCTCTACGGGTTCATTGAGAAAACCCCTCGGTCCGTTTCGTCCTGGGCTTCACCAGGGAGTTGTAGCTTGCGGTTGTGAAAAATTTCAATGCTCGTGGTCTGGTTTGCGGCGTGGACTGGCCGCTGCTGCGCCGCAGGTAATGGTGCATCGGCGTGCGGATCGACAGACGATACGGCGACACGTCATCGGTAGTTCCGAGACAACCGCGGTCGATCCGACGACGCCGGAACAGTCCGCCCACCGGCCGATTTAGTGGTGGAGTTTTCGTTCACTGGAGATGGTGTCTCCGTCAGGGGTGACGGTGCTGGTTTCGATGAGGTTGCTGCAGTGCAGTTACCTACCCGATCGTCGGGTATTGGGCGGGGCGGATGTCCGGAGTTGTGTCGATCCCGCGCAGGTGGTCGAGGAAGCCGGACATCGGGCCTCACTGGCTATGAAAGTACATCCGCCGGCGCAGGGGTGGTTCGGAACCTGACAGGTTCAGCCCAAGGGCCGAACAGCCCACTCGACGAGAACAGTTGACGATTCGGGTGTCACACGATGGTCACAAGTGGGTACTTACGAGCGTGCCTTCGGGTGGTGTCGCTTGGACTGCGGGCGGTGGTCAGAGTGCCTGTGGTGCGTCCATCTGGATGCACGCAAATGGCTCGCATGTGGCTGTTAATCGGACGGCTGCTGGTCCGAGTCCAGTCGGGGGAGCATCGATAGACCCTCTGACCTGCACTTACGTGCGGGGCAGGGGGCTTTTTCGTATCGGAACACGTCGAGAGGCAGTCGGTTGTCTACCTGCGAACACGGTTCGTCAGCGACCTGGGATCTGCCGTTCTTGGCCGAGTAATTGTCACAGGTTGTCACAACCAGTTCTTATCTCGTTTTCCGATGGTCGTCGGGGCGCTGCTGTAGGCGCAAGGTATCCGATTGGATACCTACCGTCGTTGTAGGCCCTGGAGCGGTTGCGGGGGAGGCTGGCTTCGATGTCGTAGTCGTTCCCAGGATCCAGTTCGTGGATGTCGAAGCCGCTTGCGTCCTGGTCCTTCGGGTGCCGCGGTTGCCTGTTGCCGGGTGCCCACTGCCTTCCAGATTCGTGTCGCGCAGTTGTTCATCACGCTGCCGTCCAGTAGCGGTTTCGCGTTGGCATGGGGCGGTTGATCTGAGGCGGTCGACAGGTAGTCAGCTTCGTCGAGGCATTTCCCTGCCGAGTCGCTGACTGTGTGTCAGGGCGAGGGAGCTCAGCTGCGTGAATCTGCGTACAGCGTTGGCCGGGCCGGTAATTCGTGCGCGAGGGAGTGAGGTGTGTGCGTCGGACAAGGTTCGGAACACTTGATCCGAGGTTCCGTCGACGACGATCTCAGCGGCGGCGTCGGAATGGGCAGTCGTGGCGTGGATTCCGGTGGCGTCGGCGATGAGGAGGATGCTGTCCCCGTCGGCGTCGATGCGTGCGGTGATCGTCGGTAGGTCCGGGTTGCCTGCGAGGTCGGCTGGATCGGGGTAGAGAGCCATCACCGCGAACACGAGCCAGCGTCCACGTGCTTGTTGGTCGCCGGCTTCGGCTGCCATCAGCGGTGATGCCCACCGGGCGATCTCGACGAGCGGTCCTCGGAGGCTGCGCCCCCAGTCGGTCAGGGTGTAAACGCGAGCCGATATCGGCGGGGGCTCGTCCCGGTAGGTGACTACGCCGTCTTCCTCGAGTGTGCGCAGTCTCTGCGCGAGAAGATTCGTCGCGATGCCGGGGAGGGATTTCTGCAGGTCGGAGTATCGACTGGGGCTGATGAGCAGCTCGCGTACGACGAGCATTGTCCATCGGTCGCCGATGACGTCCAAGGCCCGAGCGAGCGAGCAGAACTCGTTGTACGACTTCACAGTGACGACTCTAGCACTTGACAAAATGGATAGCTTACTTGAAATAATAAAGCTGTGAATTCCCTCCTCGAAACCCGGCAGAAGCCGCGGACCCTGGTCTTGATCGTCCTGTGTACGGCGACGCTCGCTATCAGCCTCGCCACGACTGCTATCAATGTGGCCCTTCCATCGTTGGCGGTGGAACTACGGGCGGACAATCGGCAATTGCAATGGATCGTCGACTCCTACAATCTGCTTTTTGCCACGTTCGTGCTGGCCTTCGGCAGTCTCAGTGACCGCTATGGACGTAAAGGCGCGCTGATCGGCGGCCTGGCGATCTTCGGCGGCGGTGCTGTCGGTGCGTCGTTCGCCGAGAGTTCAGGACAACTGATTTTCTGGCAGGCGATCATGGGACTCGGCGCCGCGTTCGTCTACCCGACCACGCTGTCGATTCTGTCGAACGTGTTCACCGAACGAGCCGACAAGGCCAAGGCCATCGGGATCTGGGGTGCGACAACGGGTCTGGGTGTTGCGTGTGGGCCGATCCTGGGCGGCTGGCTACTCGAATCCTTCTGGTGGGGAAGTGTGTTCCTTGCCCTGGCCACCGCTGCCTCGGTGTCGATACTCGCCGCGATTGTCGTCGTGACCACCTCCCTCGATCCGGGCACACCGCGCATCGACTACGGCGGTCTCGTTCTGTCGGTGCTTGCGGTCGGCTCTCTGGTCTACACCGTCATCGAAGCTCCCGAGCATGGGTGGCGCAGCATGGCCACCTTGACCGGATTCGTTCTGGCGGCGGGGTTGTTCGCGGCGTTGGTCAAGTGGGAGCGCGGCCGTGCGGAGCCGATGATCGATGTCACTTTGTTCACCAACATGCGCTTCACTGCAGCCAGTATTTCGGTGACCTTCGCCTATTTCGCACTGTTCGGGTTCATTTTTCTCATAACTCAGTATTTCCAATTGGTTCGCGGATTCGCGCCGCTGGAAACCGGATTGAAGTTCATCCCGGTCGCCGCGTCGATTGCCGTGGGGTCGATCCTCGGCACCGCGTTGGCCGTTCGATTGGGTAACAAGCTGGTGGTCAGTACCGGGTTGTTGCTGTTCACGGTTGCATTCGTGTGGATTGCGACGTTGAGTGAAGCGACGAGTTACCTGGAGATCGCTATGCAGATGATCCCGCTGGGATTGGGGCTCGGTCTGACATCCGCACCTGCAACGGAAGCAATCATGGGTGCGGTGCCGCTGGAGAAGGCCGGTATCGGATCGGCAATGAACGATGCCACGCGTGAGGTCGGCGGGACACTCGGTGTGGCAGTGATCGGTAGCGTCTACGCCTCGCTGTATGCCTCGAAATTCACCGAATCGGGAGTGGGAGAGAACCTTCCCGACGGCGTCAGGTCGAGCGTCGAGGAATCGGTGGGTGCGGCGGTAGTTGCGGCCGACCAGATCGGTGCCTCAGGGTGAACCGCACCGGGTTGTCCGGAGGCTTCACTTCTTAGGAGAATGAAGCCATGGCACGACCGGCAAGCAACTACCCCACCGAGCTGCGTGAACGCGCTGTCGGCATGTTCACCGAGATCCGCAAG
>NZ_JASISW010000061.1 GCF_030063335.1 Rhodococcus sp. G-MC3
CCTCGACGCAGGCATTCAGCTCTCGACTACCAAGCCCCGAACGATGTCCACTACAGTTACCGGCAGCACGACAACGCGGCCTGAATTTAACCATCTCCAGTGTCCGAAATCCCCGCGGCAGATCACACACAGTTGTCGTTGCCGACGTAGACGGTTGAGAAACGAACACCACCGATCTCCGTTGGACCGAGGCGAGCGCCGACGTCGCCCAACATCGACAGCGCAAGTTCTTCCATCTGACCGTTGGCCCGATCGAAGTCACGATCCACCGGCCCATCCACTAGCGCAAACGCAGCAGCAGTGGCCACGACGAGCAGCGGTGCGACGGCACTCGACCACGTCAGTCGCCGATTTCGTTTCCAGTACCGGTAAGACCGGACAGCCCAGATGACACCCAGGACAATGAGGCCCAGAATTGCGAGACAAACCGTTGCCAAGTCGAGAAATATGTCCGCAGGAGAGGGGTACTCCCACCACTCGTATCGCATCCCGGCAAGGAGGGTGAGGAATGGGACGACAGCCAGCACGGAGCCGCGCCCTGGACGGCCTCATAGAAGCTGCTGATCGTCCGTTTCGCTCATTCACCGATTGTTCCAGCTCTACCGATGAGATTTGCGCAGCGAGCGTTCGCCCGGATCCCGGAGGTATGAATCGACGCGCGCTGGGGCAGACTTTATTGCTACGCCGCGCCGTGGCGCTTGGCATTCGCCCGCCGAACTGGTTTCCTGCTGATATCGCCTACCGCTGACCATTTTTCAGTTTTGCGGGACTGACCCAACAATCCGTCGATCGCCTCTCAATTTCACCTGAGACACTGTTGCTATGGACTTCGAGTGGTCAGACGACGATCTTCAACAAACAGTTTCGGAAGGCCATTGGGTTGCCGAGAACGTGAACTTCGCCTCCACTACGACAGTAGGAACCCTCGTCCCCGCCGCATTCGATGCCTATGCTCGAATCTTGTACCCGGTGCATATATCCGATCCGAACGGCAGCAAGCGCCTCGTTCGCTGGTCCGACATCGCACGCCACACCGGCGCAATTGCCCATGCCGAGATGGAACTGCACGCAATCGAAGCAAAAGGTGAACACGGCTTCCTTCGCTCGAATCCGCCGACCGCCGCGACACCAGTCCTCGACTGGCACAACCAGCTTGCTGGGGTGGTCGAGGTTCTTGCCGAGCACACCAGTACGCCTGACGATTGCTGGTTCGCGATCTGGGAAGGCAACACCTCACTCGACGACATACGCGCGACGACGCCAACCGTGGCAATCAACGGCGACAACTACTTTCTGCTCAGAGGCCCCGTCGCTCGCGCCACCATCTCCTACCGGGCACTGTCACCGCACATCTGGTGGCCCGCCGACCACGCATGGTGCATGGTCGCTCACTTCGACTTCCCGTGCGTCTACCTCGGAGGCAGCCAACTGGCAGTCGACGCCGTCCTCGCCATACCGGAAATCGAAGCGTGGCCGGCACGAGTCGGCCAAAACGTCACCGCGAACAACGACCAAGTCAACCGGTAGATACCGAGTCCGCCTGCCGGACTTACTCTCGCGCTGCCCCTCGGTTAACCGAAAGCCATCGTCGGCTGTTTCATTCGTTCAGGCAATCGACCTGGTCGGATGTTGCTCTCACCCATTGCCTCGATCGTCTGGCTACGAGCTTACTGAGTGGCGTGGTGTCGGTGTCGTCGACGCCTGGACCGACGGCCCCGGGGCGTTCTGCGTCGTCTACCGGTACCAGAACTTCGATCGCACTTTAGGTATTCGCATGACGGAATCGGGTCCCCCACCGCTGCAGAAACGCAAGATGCAGGGCGCTTCGGACGCGACGTTGCCGACTTCGACATCGGTGAGCCCTTGGGAACTGTCCGCGAACGCGTCAGACGCAGCGATGAGGGGATTTACTGGTGGGGTTACCTCGCCAAGACTTTGCCCATCAGGCCCGGACCTACGCAGTAACGGTCCATAGCCGCAACATGGACACCCGGTCCCGCAGCCTCAGGCGGTTGAACTCTTACAATCGCATCACCACTCAAAGATGAACTCTGCTGTCGGTCAACGAGTTCGGACCCGACGATCGTTTGCTTTGGCGATTGCCTGACAGGTATTTAGCCCCAAGACGACCTCAGCGCTGTCCTTATGCAACTTCAGCAGAACCGTCCCGCAGTGTTCCTGTGCGCGAGCCCTCCTGCTGCAGTGAGGCGGCGACCAACCCAAGAACCGCCAGCGGAAGAGCAAAAAGGAGCAATCTCCAGTAACCGGTCCAATTCACCAGTCCGGCGATCGATACAACAACGAGAACCGCGACGACCAGCCAGGAAACCCACTTCCGCATCGATAGTGCCGCCACCGCAGGCGGTGCCGCAAGTAACAGTCCTACTCCGACCAGTGGCCAGACACCCAGCACGTGGACGATGCGGTCATCGCATTGGAAGAATCGGCTTTCGCCGATCTTCGAGCACGACAACGACACATCAGTCATCGACCACGAGGTCCCCACCCACACGGTGAATGCCAACGCGGCAACAGCTGATGCCCACCACATTGCTCTCGACACGACCGCAGCGTATCCCTTCGTACTCCCGTCAATTCGGATGGCGACGATCAATGAAAATCCAGGCCCGTGCCGATCTGTTCAACTGTGTAGGTGGCGTTATCGGCAAACCTCCTCAAGAAAAGATCGGTAGCTCGTATTCTTCGACGGATATTGCAGGTAGCTCGTACACCGCAGCGAGTGGGTCGTTCTTGAGCTGTCCGCAACCATCCTTGGGCAGCCCAAGGCGAACGGCTCGGTCCTGCTTGTTCACGGCCCAGACCACAGGGAGCGGCGCCGACGTCACAGTGTCGCAGTCTTCTGGATCGCGAGGTACCCCAGTCCGTGCAGCAAGCGCGGCGGTAGCAGCGGACAAGCCCACACCCGAGCGTTCTGTCTCGCGCAGGATTTGCGTGTTGGTCTCCGGTCGATCGCCATAAAACTCGCAGAGCACCAGGGCCACTGGGTCGAAATCCTCTGGGAGCAGGCCTTCGGGAGGGGCATCGAGTAGATCGGTTGCAGTCGTATTGGCACCGGGCATGGCCGATGACACGACATTCGGGGCAAGGCATTGCGCGTGCTCTACGACTTGACCTGTCGGCAGTGTGAGAGTCTCGGCCCGGGACTCGATCCATAAGACTGACGTAACCCCGGCAATCAACACTGCGAGGCCACCAACAATGATGGTGCTGCGCGCCTCCGGCATATATGCAGCCTAGACTCCGCACTTTGCACGGAACCCACCTCGCTGAGCGTCAGCACGGCCGAGCCAGCCGGTACAAGCTTGGAATTCTGCACGTTTCGAGGCTCTTCCGGAAATGGAGTGCAGGTGAGGGCGCGGTAAACCCGGTCGGTGGGGTCGTGTCGTTGCGGTGAGGCGGGCTCCCGGAGGCCGATGATGAGGGTTCTCACGCCAACTCGTCACGACCCAC
>NZ_JASISW010000062.1 GCF_030063335.1 Rhodococcus sp. G-MC3
AAGGCACGATGGGCAATGAGGTGGAAGCCCGCGCTCAACGCGTTCGCGATCACCTTCGAAGGACGCATCACCCCGAACGGTAACTAACCGACGCCAAGGTCGGATCAACCGTTAATCGGACACTCCCGGGACGCCCGGAATCGAAAGGTGGTGCGGGATTGTGATGAGCGATCTCAGTCACGCGGGCACTCGCCGTGACGCGTTGGTGCGCGGGGTGAGCGCAGCGATGATGGCCATGACCATGGTGGCGCCTTCGATTACGTGGACCCAGCTGCCGAATGCGTCGACCGCGATCATGCCGCAGACGCTGGTACCGCTGACCACACCGACCATTCCGACCGGGATGTAGATGGCGGCGATGATCGTGGCGTAGCTGATTGCACCGGTCCGGGTGCGGACCAGGATCAGCCCTAGTCCGCCGGTGATCAGATGGAACATCGCATGCCACCCATTGACGGTGACCGGGATGAACCCGAACAGCTCAATGGAACGCGACCCCATGGGGTGCATCGAGAAGTCGGAATTGACGAGCAGCCCTATCGGGCCTTGCAGGAACAGCCAGAATGCCAACACGGACGCGGCAATTTGCGTGGGTGATTCGCGGATGCGGGCGAGGTAGCGGTTTGCCGAGTCGCGTACCAGCGTCATCATGCGGTCGTCCCAGTGTGGGAGTCGGGTGCGCTCGGTGGCGAATTTTGTTGTCGCCGAATCGATTGAGCGAGGTCGTGCGGATCGTGCGCGCAGATGACGTCGACATCGTCGCGGGTAGCTACCTCACGTAGTCGGGAGAGGTTGTCGAGGCGGCTGTTGCGGTCGACCTGTACGAGGACTTGGAACGCAGCGAGCAGCGGCGGGCAGGATGGGTGGGCGTCGAGTTGGGTGTGGGAGAAGTAGCTGTCGCCGGCGTGCAACAACCAGCGCGGCGCGTCGTGGCTTCCGGTGTCGATCGCGATCCCGCAGTGACCGCGGGTATGACCCGGCAGCGGCACCGCCACGATGGTGGAGGGGAGCCCCGAAAGCTCGCGCACCCCGGTGAAGCCGAACCAGCGCTGTCCGCCGTCGCTGTGTTCGACCCAAGCCGGTTTGTGGTCGAACTGGCTGCCGACGTAGCGGCGTCGTGCGGTCAGGTTTTCGGGGTGACGCGCGGCGGATAGTTCGGTCGCGCTGACGTGCACCCTGGCGTGCGGGAAGTCGCGTAGCCCGCCGGCGTGGTCGAGGTCGAGATGGGTGAGCACGATGTGACGGACATCGTCGAGTGAGTAGCCGAGCTGCGTGATCTGATGCGCTGCGGTCTCTTCGAGGAGCAGGCTCGGGCGCAGGGCGGGGACGAACGGGAAGTGCAGACTCTGTTTGGGGGCGATGACGTCGTGTCGGCCGAGTCCGGTGTCGACGAGGACGAGTCCGGCGTCGGTTTCGAGCAACAGGCAGTGAGTGACCATGGGCGCGGGTCCGAACCCGCGGTGCCGCTCCGAGATCAGTCGTCCCCCGAGTGGGGCGAAGGTGGCGCAGTTGAGATGGTGAATTCGCATGGTGTCCTGTCCGATTCGGTAGTTCGATGTAATCGACTGTGTATGAACGCTATTCGGGCGTAGATCGCCAGCGAAGGGCGATGAAGGATATGACTGCGGCTACGGCGGCAGCACCGGCACCGACACTCATGACCGTCCCCAGACCGGAACTGGTCGTGGTGAGTGCGACATCGGCGAGCGCCGGTTTGGCCATCTCGAACTGTGCAGGTACGGCGTCGAGGATTCGCAGACCGGCACCAGCACCCAGGGCTTCGGTCAACGCTGCGCCCTGCTCGGGTAGCACCGCGACACTGAGGGTGCCGACGGGCAGGTGGCCCAGCATCGGCTCCGCAGCCGCGACAACTGTGCGGGTGAACATCGCGCCGAGTCCGGCGACTCCGACGGCGATGCCGATTTGGCGGGCAGAGTTGATCATCCCGGTTGCCATTCCGGAGCGGCTCTCGGTGACGGATCCGAGCGCGAACTGCGCGGTCAGCGCGATCGCGGCACCCAACCCGAGCCCGGCGAGAACAAGGCCGGGGATGAATTCGACCCAGGATGCGTGGGCGCCGACCCGGCTGCACAGTTCCATCCCGGCCGCGATCGAGACCAGTGACAGCGGGATCGACCAGCGCGCCGCAACGCGGTGGTGCGTCAACGCTGCGATCGGAGCGCTGACAAGGCCTGCGAGAGTCAGCGGCAGGATCCGCAACCCCGCTTGCAGCGGTGTGAAGTCCAGTGCGTTCATCAGATAGAGGGCGAAATAGTTCGTCGCCGCGATGAGCGTCGCCGCGCTGCAGAAGGCGCAGATCACGAGGCTGCCGAATGCCGGTCGCAGCAGTAGGCGCAAGTCGAGCATCGGATGCGCGGATCGAAGCTGCCATGCCGTGAATCCGGTCAAACTCGACCCCGCGGTGACGGCGAGCGCCAGTACCCCCGGGGACTGCCAACCCCAGGTGTTGCCTTCGATGAGGGCCAGCACGCCGGTGAACAGTCCGGTGGTGAGCAATGCGGTACCGGCCCAGTCGACAGGCTCCCCGGATGCGTCGACCGACTCACCGATGCGCTTGGTGGCGAAAACGAATGTGATGACGCCGACCGGAAGATTGATCAGGAAGATCGATTGCCACCCAAGCGCGTCGACCAGTGCGCCACCGACGAGGGGCCCGAGCGCAGTCGCGCTCGCCAGCACCGCACCGTAAATTCCGATCGCTCGCGCACGACGGTGCGCCTCGGGGAACTCGGCCGCGATCAATGGCAATGACACCCCGAGCAGCAGCGCTGCGCCAATGCCCTGCACGGAACGCGACGCATTGAGCCATGAAATATCAGCGGCTACAGCGCAACCCGCCGAGGCGATCGTGAAGATCACGATTCCGGCGAGGAACAATCGCCGACGACCGATCCGATCTCCCAGCGTCGCAGTCGTCATCAGCAAGGCCGCGACCGGCAGCGTGTAGGCGTCGATGACCCACTGCAGACCGCTCAGCGACGTGCGGAACGAGGCCTGGATGCTCGGCAACGCGGCCGCCACGATCGTCATGTCCAGCATCAGCATGAACACCGCGCCGCACACGATCGCAAGCGTCCACCATGACCGTGCACGGACTGATCCCACGACCGCCGTCTGCAGCAACGCGGGCCGAGCGCCGGAGGATTCGTCGGCGAGTCCCTGGGGCATGAATGAAACTCCTAGCCGTATGTCGAGCGCGCGAATGGAATGAAGTGCTGACCTGTTCAACCCAACACACCGAAGGGCATTCGAGACAGTTTGAGCCTCGTTGTCTCAGAGGCTAGCATTGCGGGGACAGAATCGACAAGAAGTGGCCATGGACGTGGGT
>NZ_JASISW010000063.1 GCF_030063335.1 Rhodococcus sp. G-MC3
ACAACAGGCGGTTGCATTCGAGCATCGGACAGATGCCCCCGATCGAATACGAAACACTCCACTACTCTGACCTCGACGCCGAGGATCAGCCCCAACTGGAGGCGGCACAAAACTTAGGGTGATTCAAAAGACGCCCAACGCCGAGCGGACGCCGCAGCAATCACCAACCGCGCCCGAAACAACCCCATTACCGTTGCGCATCGAATCGACACGATCAACGCCGATCAGCGCCGTGATCAGCGGCTACTCGACGGCCACGAGCGAACCTTATTCATCCAGAACGGAGTTCGCCACACCGAAAAGACCGCGCCCGCAACAGGAACACACCGCGAGGAGATCGGAATTCGAATGATCGAGCGGGCCGAGCAGCTCGCCTACTGGCTGGGTATCCGCGCTGAACACCTCGCCGACGGAACCGCCACCAGCTACGGACCCGACACCATCGCGAAAGGCGACTGGATCGCTTGGCGAGGCACGTGGTACCCGGTGAAGCGAGTCAACAAGAAGACGGTCACGATCCCCTCGATCGTCGGCGGTAGCTGGACCGACACCATGCGGTACACCAACATCACCGGCCACAGAACCGCCGCCGAGATGAGCACGCAGCGCCCTGCGGCAGGGGAGTAGCAAGGTCAGTGGCAGGGCTGGCGAGTAGAGGCCAGCCCTGCCACGGCCACCTGCGGTGTCCACCGAATCGAGCTCCGCTGTGCTGCGCACTGGGCAAAAGATCAATTTCTTTCACACATCTGGCTTCTGGCGAGCATGCGTCACCCTGGCCCGTCTTACCCACCCCTGACTCCGGGTTGCTCCGGCCCTTCGGGCTCCAAAAACTTTTCACAGCGCCTGCGGCTGAGAACTTTCCGTCTCAGGGGCAGGACACCGTTCCAGTGCACCGCCTTCTCTCCCTACGCCAGATGACGGCGAAAGAAATTGGCAGAGAGAAGGACCCGGGGGAGCCGGTTCTGCGAGAGAAGGAGCACCCGACATGCCCCAGAACACCATCCGCCAGGACCGCAAGGCAACCGCAGCGCACAACGCCCGAGCAGCGGGGATCATCACCCACACCACCGCAATCATCACCGGCCCCCAGAACGCGACGATCACCGTCACCGCCGCCACCGACGAAGCGTAAATGATCGTCGCCCTCGGCCACGTCATGATGACCTTTCGCAGCGCCGAAGCCGTCTGCGATGTCATCGCCGGATTCGCCACCGTCCGCGCCGCACTCATCGGCGCCGACGGACAAGCCCCCTACCCGCCGCAATCAGGCGCAGAGTTCGGCGCGGCCGCGATCTCGGTTCTCTGGCTCGGCGGCCCCGAACACACGGTCGTACCGAACAGCCGCTACAACTCCGAACAACGCCGCACCGAGCACTGGGTCGACCTGCACAGGGGACCGATCACCTGGCGCGTCACCGACCGCGTCGGCTACGACACCCTGATGGACGAATTCCGCCGCGTCCACCGCACCGCTGTAGGAGTCTTCCTCGACGGCGGATACCGCCGCGACCCCGCCAAGATCCTCGACGCCTTCGACGAAGCGTGACCGCTCGATAGCACACGTTCGGCCCCGCACCGCGGGGCCGGACCTGTCTATCCACAGGGGGCCCGCAGTACACAGACCGCCGAAAGGTGGGTTCGCGTCGCACGACTCGCTGCGCTCCCCGTGCGACGCTTGCAAGCACGCAGCCACCCACCCCCGGCGAGAAAGGAACTATCCGCCGATGATCACCTGGACCGTCACCACCCGCCCCGAGAACAGCCCCGAACTGCTCACCGCCACCGGAGCCGAACCCAACCTCGACGACGCCAAACGAGCCGCTGCCGACGCCGTCCGCTACGCCCTCGTCGACGCCGCCGCCCACGTCTCACCCGACAACGGCAGCGCACCGTCCTACCTCGTCACCCTCGACGGCACCTGCGCCCTCATCGTCGGCCTCAGCCGCTGCCGACCAGCGAACTACAACGGCGTCCTCGACAGCCTCGAACGCTTCGACGGCTCAGCACCACCACAGCTGCTGTACATGTGACCTGACCCCCGAACCCAGGAAAGGAACCCATCCGCGTGCCCGCACAAGCATGGGTCACCCTCATCGTCGGCGTCCTCGCCACCATCGGCGTTACCGCCACCCTCCGGCAACGCACCAGCAGCGAAAACCGAACTCAGGCCTGGCGGCGGTTGACATGGTGCCTGGACCTGACCACCAGCGACGACGACGACGCCGCCGAACTCGGCTGGACGATGTACAGCACCGTCAGCAAATCCAAACTCATCACCCCCACCGAACGCGACGTCATCCGCGCCGTCAGCGAGCACGCCATGCGCCGTGCACTGGCGCAAGACGTCGACACCGAGGACACTGAACCCCAGACCGACACCACGGAGGATCCGCGATGACCACCACCGAACGCCGCCCCACCCGGCGGCCGCGCCCACGCGTGGCAGCAGCGGCCGCGCGCGCCTACGTCGAAACTGCCGAATACGACAACGTCGAGGTCCCCGACTGGATCCGCGACGTCGCCGCCGGCCACACCGTCACCCCGCCGCCGCCCGAACACTGACCACCAGCAGCCAAGGCCGCTCCGTCGAAACATCTTTCGCGGCTCGGCCTTCGCCGTCGGCAAACGTGTCGGAACCGACGGCAACCCTCGACCCCATGCGAATCTGAACCCTCGATGGCCCGGCCCCGCCGCTCGATGACACGACAAGAGACCCGCCCCTGATAGTCGGCAGGCGGGTCTTTCGCTGTCCGTCCAGGAGTTTGATCACCGTGGGCGTCCCGCATTCCGCCCGGCAGTGGTGCCGGCCACCCTGCGGGCGTCCCCCCCCCCCGAATCGACCTCCGCTGCGCTGCGCACCGCGAAGAGAATCGATTTTCTTTCGCGCATCTGGCATTCTCCGAGCCTGCATCACCCAGACCCGTCTTACCAACGCGTTCTGGTCGACGATGTCGGGACTGTCAGATAAACGGTTGATCCGGCGCTTGGTTCGACACGCCGAGCCCAGCTTGGCGGGAAGGATCGACGATGACGGAAACACTGGATCCCATGGCAGCGACCGAGGTGGATCAGAAGCAGTT
>NZ_JASISW010000064.1 GCF_030063335.1 Rhodococcus sp. G-MC3
AGCGCTCGATGAGCTCCGGCTACATCGGCAATCCACTGTTCGCCACAGACCGCACGTCGATGTTGTTTGGGTATGCGAAGACGTCGGCTAATTCGATCATCGAGTGAGCTCGAAGCCCTGTTGTCGGTGGCCAGTGCGGCTTTGAACTGTGGATTTGCTGCCGCCACGTCGTGTTTACGATCGAGAGGAAGCGCGGAAGCCGATCGAGGACTCGAAAAGCTACAACACATGATCTCGCCCGCCTGCCCAGACTCGCCACATCAGATGTCTAGCTGTTCAGGAGGGCATCGGTAGTGCGCCGGATATGGGTGCTCAGTAGATCGCACGCCAGAGCGGAGTTTCGACCGACGGCGGCGTCGAGAATGGCGCGGTGTTCTCCGGCGATGTCTCGACCCCGATCGTGCAGTGGCGCAGACCAATGTCTGTACAGCTCCGCCGAATCGCGAAGCATGGTTGCGGTGGCCAGTATGCGCTTGTTGGCGCACCCATCAAGCAACGCTTGGTGGTACTCCCCGTGTGCGAGAACCCAGTCTTCGGAAAATCGTCCGGGGTCAGCGGGGTCGTATTGCGGCGTGCGCTCGAGTCGGTGGTGTGCGGCGACGACCCTGCCTTCCCACTTCAAGTCGCCTGCCGTGATGGCATATTTGAGCGCGAGAACCTCAATTTCGCAGCGTGCCACGGTCAAGTCCACCAGGTCGTCATTGGAAATGTCCACCACGCGAAAACCAAGTTTCGGCGCTGACGTGACAAGGCCTTGTTCGAGCAGTCGGTTGAGCGCCTCCCTGATCACGCCCATGCTGCAGTCGTAGGCCTCGACGAGTCCGGCGAAGCCGAGTCGGGAGCCGGGGGCAAGCCGCCCGGCAAGGATGTCCGCACGGACCGCTTCGTATACCCGGGTTGTTCGGCTCGCAGCCGCGACCGGCAGCTCAGTGGTCATCGCGCTCTCAACGGATCCTTGTCTTGTGTAGTTCAGGTTACCGCTAAACCCTACATGACGGCGAAAAACGGGTTAATTGTCGAAAACTAGTTGACTTTTCGTTTATTTAGTGTGATCGTCGTTACAGACGGTGCGTTCGCCGTCTCGGAGTCCCCTAATGATTGAGGAGCAGCTCGTGCATTTGATGAACCTTTCCGGCCGGCTACAGATTATGTTGCGGGACAGAGTGATCGACGTTGCTGATGCCAGCGGTGGCCGCTTCGAGGCAGACCCGCAGGCGGTCTACGATCGATGGGACGAATTCGTGGAGTGGAGCTCAGCCCTGCCCGCCGACTTTGCGTCGGAGGCTCGGGAGGGGGAGGTCGGTGCGCCTGCTCCCCGCCCACGTCAAATTTTCGCGGTCGGCCTGAACTACGGTGAACACGCTAGCGAATCAGGTTTCGATCGCCCGGAGAACCCGGTGGTCTTCACCAAGTTCGTCTCCTCCATCACCGGTCCTGAGACGACCGTGGAATTGCCCGCTGGTTCGGTCGATTGGGAAGTAGAGCTGGTCGTGGTACTCGGCCGAGGAGGCCGCAATATCGACTCTGCCGAGGCGTGGGATCACGTCGCCGGCGTGACAGTCGGTCAGGACCTGTCCGAGCGGGTGCGGCAACACTCTGGACCGGCTCCGCAGTTTGGTCTAGGGAAATCGCACGCAGGCTTCTCCCCGATCGGCCCGACTCTGGTGACCGTCGACGAACTCGACGATCGCGATGACCTCGAACTCGGAGCAGAGATCAACGGCGAAACAGTTCAGGCAGGGCGGACATCGCAGTTGATCTTCCCGGTACCGGTCCTGATCGAAAGCCTTTCGCGCACAGTCGAACTCTATCCCGGCGACATCATCTTCACGGGCACACCCGCCGGCGTCGGCGCAGGCCGAACCCCGCCCCGATACCTCACCGCAGGAGATGTGCTGCGGAGCTTCGTCACCGGCGTCGGGGAGCTCGAGCAGACCTTCGTCGACTCCACCGACTCCGGAACCGCGCGCAACCGTGCGGAACTGTCCATCCAGCGGAGCTGATCGTGACACTTCACCGACTCGACTCCATTGTTCTGGGGGTCCCCGACCTCGTCTCAGCGACGGCGTTCTACGAAGACTTCGGTCTCACCCACGTCGGCGAGCACCGGTTCGCCACGCAAGAGGGTTCGATCCAACTTTCACTGGTCGCGACCCCCACCCGACGGCTTGTCACCGCGTCGTTCGCCGTCGACGACACCGACGACCTAGCTCGTGTCCAGCGAAGTTTGACATCCCTAGGTTTTCGGGCTGCGCGCACCGCGGAACGATTGAGCACCATCGAGCCTGCCACCGGAACGGAAATCGACCTCGTCGTCTCCCCCAGGCTGGTGCAGCATCCGTTCATCGCCGCCGCGGTCAACGCCCCAGGGCGGATCGACCGGGTGAACGCGCGTGCAGACGGCGCACTACTCGAAACCCGGATCAAACCACGGCGGCTCGGACACATCGTTCTGGGGACCCCGAATTTCGATGCATCACACCAGTTCTTCGTCCATGCTCTCGGATTCAAGATCAGTGACATCGTCAAGGGTGAAGGAGTGTTCCTGCGGTGCTCAACCGATCACCACAACATCCTGATCCAACGCGCTCCCATGGCGTTCATGCATCACAGTAGTTGGCAGGTCGACGATATCGAC
>NZ_JASISW010000065.1 GCF_030063335.1 Rhodococcus sp. G-MC3
TGCATCTGCGAGATGCCCTTCTTGTGGTCAGAATCGGTTCTGTAGAAAGTCCCATTCGTCCACCACAGCAGGGCATTTCGCGTCTAACGCGCATGTTGAGCGGCTACCTCATCGGTGCATTCAGGTTTAACGACGACCAATGCAATTTCGTACTCTCGCTCTCCGCCGGTCACCTGACAAAGAAGCATCAAGCCCAGCTCGCAGTGGAGCGCGCACGGTTACGCGACGAGCTTGGATATAGCGGAACCTAAGCCCCTGAGCCCATGAGCTGAATCCAGCACCTTTACGACCTGTAATAGGCGTCCGGGATGGCCCACATGGTCTAGTCGGGCAGTATTTATCGCTGTACCGCTGGAAGGTGGCGTCGTCAGTCTGAATATCGATGGTGAATCGTGCACGCTTGATTGCGTTGGGTGAGAGGGTTTGTATCCGAGTGTTCGAGGAGGACTGCACATGCGAATTGGCCGATTGATCCTATGGGTCTTGGCCGCCGGCCTAACTTCGGCGCTTATCGCTGGCTGTGATGCCGAGAGACGTGAAGCATTTGGAGAACCGGGCGCCGCCGAAGCCAATACGAGCGCTTCCACAACAGAAGCCGCGGGTCATAGAAATGCCCTGATGCCCGAGCATCTGACTGTCGATCGACCTGCGCTGGTCGATACAAACCGACTGGCCAGCGGCCTGCCTGTATGGCCAGGGCCGGACCCATCGCACTTCTTGAGGCCAAGTCCACCGGCGGGCGAATCTGGTCGGCTCACGGGCCCACAAGCGCGCGACGTTTATTTCGCAGCAAGGGACAATTCGGAAGCATTGTGGAACGGTGGAGGCACAGTGCAGTGGCTAGTGGTTACTTCCGTTCCATGACAGCCTGTTTGGGACTGGCCAGAGTTTACTTGACACCTGACCTGTGAGGATTTCCTCGTTGGAAGGATGTTGACTATGCCCAAGCCTTATCCTCAGGAGTTCCGCGACGACGTCGTGGCCGTAGCCGTGGCCCGCAAGCGCGGGGCCCTTTTTCCCAGATCGCGAAAGACTTCGGGATTATCCGAGGGCCACCTGCCAAACCGGCGGAAAGGTGCTGTCGGACCGGCGCATGTCCCGCCTATCGAATTGATTTCGTTACCCAACGGGCGTAACAGTCACCCCGCCCAATGCGAAAGACCTGTTGAGCGACGGTGATTGGCGGTCGCCCGCCGGCGGGAGGACCGAGGGGATGATGAAGACACTTGTACACGCAGGAATAGCTGCAGCTGCGGTTCTGGCTTTGGCGACCGGATGTTCCGACGACGGCAGTGTGGGGACGGCTGCAACCAGCGCAGTCGATGCGGTGAAACCGCAGACATCTGCACCCACCCCGGTGAGCGGTTCGGTAGGTGCGTCGGCCCAGCCGGGCAAGTCGGAGACAGCTCCGTCGGCTGGCACATCGGAGCCGGGCGCCCCGGCGATTCCGGTGGACAACCCGACGGATCCATCGGCAGCGGTGCCGGTGGACCAAGGGAATCCGTGCTTGGACACCAGCTCCGACCTGGTACAGAATGTCATAGCCACATTGGGTCCGCCGCCGGGCAGCGATTACTACGAAATCGGCGAGCACACGACGGCGACAACCCCGAACTGCCCGACGCTCACGTGGGCGGTCGCGGAGACCCCCAGCGGCACTGGTAGTTCGCCCGAAAACATCATGTTTTTTCACGACAACAAGTTCGCCCGGCTTGCCACCCCGAGCCCGTCCGCGTTCACGTCGATATCTGCTAGCACCGACGATTCGGTGACCGTGCACTATTCGTGGCTGGTGGGCGACGAGCCGAACTGCTGCCCGGAGGGCAATGCTGACGTGATGTTCAGCTGGGACGGCTCGAACGTTGTGTCGGACATACCGGTGCCAACCGAGGTGTACAACTTCAGTTAGCTATCGACGGTGGTGGTAGCCCAGCCACGCCTGGCGACGATCACCCAATGGATCGGATTCGACGCGGGACCGGTGATCGATGATCAGCGTCTCGCGTCGTTCCGTTGTGTAAGCGGGACATGTAGATTCAGGAACGCCGGGGCGCGAAGTTCAGCCAATTCCACTGCATCGTGTCCGCGACCCGGCGCTACCACCGATAAGTGTTGCGGCGCTACCGAGTAGGTCGTTCGCATTCCGAACACTGCCTCGCGAACCGGCGTAGCGGTTACAGGTCGTTGGCGAGATTGTCGCTCAGAAACTTCGTGAGTGTCGCCAGTCCGTCACGGCACGTAGAACGTCGCGAATCCTGGTGTGGATATCCCTCCTAGCGGATCGACGAAGGCCACTACCTGGCCGACGCCTGGGCGGATGGTCTCGTTGAGTGTGAGGCCTTGATTGAGTTGCTCGTTGGTGGGATTCACCCCGAACGCAACGGTGCCGGATGCTCCGGTACCGAGGCTCAGCCAGTGGATCACCGATGCGTGTGGATTCCCCCTGTTGTTCGGCAGAGTGGTCAATGATCGGCCCAAGGATTTCGGACAGTGGACCCGCTTAGAATAGGAATCTACTGAAATGAGTCCGACCAGCATGAGCAGATCTCGGCGATCGTTCTCGGCAGAGTTCAAAGATGAACTGTGCCGAGAG
>NZ_JASISW010000066.1 GCF_030063335.1 Rhodococcus sp. G-MC3
TCCTTGCGGATCTCGGTGAACATGCCGACAGCGCGTTCACGCAGCTCGGTGGGGTAGTTGCTTGCCGGTCGTGCCATGGCTTCATTCTCCTAAGAAGTGAAGCCTCCGGACAACCCGGTGCGGTTCAATCTGGTCCCTCGAAGGGATGAACGAGAAGAGCTACCTCGCGACATCTCCTACTTGTACTGCCACTGGGTTCGGTGCTCACGTCGAACTGATTGACGACATAATCAAGAATGCTGATGAGGCCTACAACGAAGCCGTCCTGGATAAACCCTGGGAGTGGTTCACCAACACCATGATGCAGCGAACTGAGGGTGACGACTGGAAGATGACTATCATCATGACGCGTTGGGCAAGTAGCGATTGGCCGGCAAAGTTCTAGAACGGTTTGGCGATCAGGTAGAACACATCACCTACAAGGCGCTCCAAGACGACGGAACAATGCTCTGCGAGTCGATCTTGAATCGCAGTGACTTCGACCTGAAGACGCAGGAAATGAACACGGACATCGTCGCGGCTAACTACAACCAGGAGCCGATCGATGTGAAGGGCCGTCTCTACGGCAATTTGGTGTCTACGAGTCACTGCCATCTGGTGAGCACAAGAAACTGAACTACACCGATACCGCTGACAAAGGAACGGACTTCCTATGCTCTGTCGACTACATCGAGGACGACGGCGATGTCTACCTAACTGACGTCGTCATGACCGATGAGGGGATGGAAGAGACTGAACCAGCTGTCGCGGCCATGCTCGACGCTGACGAGGTTCATGAAGCGACAGTCGAGAGCAACAACGGCGGTCGGGGCTTCGCTCGAAACATCGAACGGCTGCTCAAAGAGAAGCATGGGAACAAGAGATGCGTGGTCAAGTGGGTTGCACAGATCCAGAACAAAGAAGCACGCATCCTCACCTCCAGCGCGTGGGTCAGTCGCCATGTCTTCATGCCGCACAACTGGAAGTACAAGTATCCAGAGTTCTATCGCCAGCTCACGTCCTACCAGAAGAAGGGCAAGAACAAGCACGACGATGCGCCTGACGTGCTGGCGGCGATCTACGAGCGCGTGGCGAACCCACAAAAGACTGAGTTCAGGGTGCGATCGGCCTGATCTGACATACTTTGTCAATGTTTCCTGTGGAGATCTGGGGCACGGTAGCTGCTTGGGTCGGCTCCGTTGGATCGGTGGCCAGCCTTGCCACTGCTGCTTTGTACTACCGATCTACTGTGAAACGCCAGGAACGCGCACAGGCCTACCAGGTTCGATTTGTATCGATTGATCGGACTGATTCCTCAGTTCGAGCAAAAGTCGTGAATGATTCAGATCGACCTATCTACGACATTGAACCGCGCCAGACGCGCTTGTCGTTTAGCGAGGTTATAGAGCGTGAGCAATCGAGACGGATGGTTGAGACTTCTGAGATACCGGAACTGTTGCGGGAATGGAATGAGACGCCAGGTGGGATGCTTCAGGTGCACGCGTTCGACACAGCTCATATTGCATCGGGTGGCGAGCTTCCTGTCGTATTCTCGACGTATCACGCTCGGACGCAGAACTGCTGGGTCAGGTTCAGAGATGCCAACGGCAGAATGTGGTCGCTAGTCTTAGATACACATCAGCCGATCGAGACCAAAGAAGATTATCGTCAGCAGTACTCGTGGTGGGACATTGTGAATCCAAAGACGAAATCGGCACGCATCTATCGCACTCACGTCAAGAAAATTGAAAGGCTAGCGAAACAGAAGCGTTTGGAACAGAAAAAGAAGTCGGACTAGTCGTAATCGTCCAGATGTTCTAATATCAAAATAGAGCAACATAGAGCTCAACAACTTCATACATGGCAAACAAGAAAACTCCCTTTCGTTACAAACTAGCTGCCGCCCTCCTGGGTAGGAACAAAGCGTTCACTCCACACCTGAACGACACGCTTCAAGCCTTCGACAGTGCCAACAGTCTCAAGAACTATCGCACCAAGGCTGACGCGATCACCGCGAACCTTGGCTGGGCCTTCACCGCGAACGACGCAATCGTGCGTCCTACAGCGCGGGTCGAGCTGAAGCTGTACCGCAAGGACAAGAAGGGCGACCGTACTGAGATCCTGGATCACGAGATCTTGACGCTGATTAAACGGCCTAACGGTTCGCTCAAGGGAAAACAAATGCGTCGTCTTCACTTCAGCTACATGAACTTCACTGGTGAGAGCTACGAGCTGATTTTGAAGGGTGACAAACCGTTCGAGCCTAAGAAGGGTCAACTGCCTGATTCACTTCATGTTCTGCCAGCTGTGCTGGCGGGAATCAAGCGACAACGCCTCGCTCCAACGACCGCTCGAAATCGGGAGCCGGTGCGGGCGGTTTCGCAACAGCCCCCGGCTCGGCAGTTTTAAAAAAAATTGTCGTGCCACACGCTCGAGACTGCCAGTTCGCCGTCGACGCGCTGGCTAAGCCTGAATACACCGATGAAGTGACAACTGAGCGCGAGTTGTGAATACGAAATGCCCTGTCGTGGTGAAAGAATCAATCTTGTCTAGGGAAAGATTCGGCCACTACGAAGGGCATCTCGCAGAT
>NZ_JASISW010000067.1 GCF_030063335.1 Rhodococcus sp. G-MC3
CCACATCGTCCCCTTCGACCACCACAACCCGTCAGCAGGCGGCTGGAGCATCGCCTCGAACCTGCACCCCGTCTGCACCTGCCACCACCAAGCGAAAACCACCAAAACCTGGCACACCGTCATGCACCTGAACGGGGTGATCATCTGGACCAGCAACACCGGCCACGTCCACATCACCGTCCCCGACTTCGCCCTGCCCGCTACGGTCACACCCCGCCGCCGACCCGGGCCCGCCCAAGAGTTCGATCCCACCGCGAAAACCTGGTGGGAAAACAACATGACCGCCCACCGCACACCACCGACCGCCGCCGAAGAACGCGCCGCCGACACCGACATCGCCCGCAACCGAATCCGCCGAATCAGACGCAAATTCCGGCAACACAAAGCCATCCAACGACTACGACAACGCTACGCAGACGACCTACAACCCCCACCCTTCTGACGACGTACCGTCCGTTCAGGAAGTCGGCGGTGTGGTGTCGAGAAAATCCCAGAGTTCCTGCTCACGTTCTGTGTCGTAGGACTCGTCGGACGACCGCGTTACTGGGGTGCGATCGACATAGTCGCCGTTGGTCGTCGCAATCGTTCCCAATACGACATCCGCGAGAGCACGCCCCGATCGTGCAGGAGTACTGGCGACTGGTGTCCACGTCATAGCAGGCAGGATTCGTTTCACCGCGAATCGAGACAGGGCATTGGCATTTCGCGCCAGATCCGTCCCCGGCACGAAACCCGGATTGAAGGACACCACATGGGGAAGGCGGCGGGACCACGCGTGAACAAGATAGATTGCGGCGAGTTTACTGGTGGAGTAGGCCGTCCTACCCGCGTGCGCGGACTTCGGATTCGGGAAGGCCTCGGTCCGCGCGAGCCTAGCGACAGACGTCCACGCCGGCGCCGGAACCATCGCAAGGTTGTGGCGAAAATCGCCGAAATGCGTATCACTGACCGTGACAACAACACGGGCAGTCTTTCCGAAGCTGGACTCCAGTCCGCGGAGGACTAGATGGTTCGCCCTCACATTGACTGCGAACGTCGCTTCGATCCTCTCTTCAGTTTCGACAAGATTGTTCGAGTACTGGATCCCGGCGTTGCCGACAAATCCACTCAGCGGGGGGAGTCCGCCGTCTGCGATGGATTCAGCGATCCGTGCAACGGCAGCCCTCGTCGCAGCCCCCGACGCGAGATCCGCCTTGATCAGGGTCGTACGTTTCGAGTGCGCCTCGGCGCCGCGGCCGATGACGACGAGATGCGCGTCCGGATCGCGTCGGAGAATCTCGCCGGCAGCGATCGTGCCGATCCCGCGGCTGGCTCCGGTCATGACAACTGTGTGCGTGGTCGTGGTTTTCATCGTTCGAATCTCGCATCAGTCATGCGTGTGAACCAGTACCCAACGAGACAGTGGGACCAGCAGTACCAGGCTGAAATACGACAACCGAGTAATGATGGTGTCGTGAAACCAGTAGCCAAGGATCTTGGTGACGTGCTGCGGTCGGTGGATTATCTGGTTCGGCTCGAACAGGGCCGCGCAGGACATCCTTCTGCACAGGTGGTCGCATCCCTGGCACGGTCGTTGCAACTCGACCACACCGAACGAGACCACCTGTACCGATGCGCAGGGCTACTCCCGCCTGCTGACGGAAGCATCGACATGCACGTAGCCCCCGGCGTTGCACGTTTGGTGACACGGCTGGGCAACACCCCCGTCGGCGTGTTCAGCGCGCACTGGAACCTGTTGTCATGGAACCCGATGTGGGTTGCCTTGCATGAAGATCCGACAGTTCTGACACCTCCGCAGCGCAATTTGGTCCGAGCCTTGTTCGGCCGAGACGACACCGCGCGCGCGACGTTTCGGCCGTTCCGCTCGTCCAGCGGACTCGGGCATTTCGCCGCTGCACTGGTGGCCGACATCAGATCGGCCGCAGTGACCTACCCGTCCGATCCGACACTCGCAGAATTTGTCGACGAATTACGCACCGAGAATCGGTACTTCGACTCGTTGTGGACGCCCGGCATTGTTGCTGTCCACAAGTCGGACCGAAAGACGATCCAGCATCCGTCGGTCGAGGAGTTGACGCTTGACTGCGATGTGCTGATCGCGCCCGGCTCCGATCTGCGGGTGGTGATCTATACCGCGGCGGCAGGTAGTGCGGACTCGGAGAAGCTGGAGTTCCTTCGCGTGGCTACCGGGGTTGCCGTCTGATTCGAGGGTGCTCACGAGATCCATCTCACACTCGCCTCGGTTGGCTCACACTTCGCCCTCCTGGCAGGTCCCCGATAGTCGGACCACAGCGTTCTAGAGCCGCTTCGGTTTGATCTTCAGTCGATCTCGCAGCCGTCCACCGGTTGGTGGTTGTGGGTGCATTGGGCAGCATACTCAGCCGGGGTGAG
>NZ_JASISW010000068.1 GCF_030063335.1 Rhodococcus sp. G-MC3
CCTTGCGGATCTCGGTGAACATGCCGACAGCGCGTTCACGCAGCTCGGTGGGGTAGTTGCTTGCCGGTCGTGCCATGGCTTCATTCTCCTAAGAAGTGAAGCCTCCGGACAACCCGGTGCGGTTCACATCTTGTTTTAGAGTCCTGTTGCCCATGAGCTGGGCGGATAGACACCCCAGGGCTCTAACTTGTCAAGCGGCACTGAGTTGTTGGGCGTCTCGGTGTCCCCAGGCGGTGTGCTCGTCATAGTTGCTGTGATGTCGTAGGCAACCGTGGAGGATGCCGACCAGCCTGTTGCCGAGTGCCCGTAGCGCTTGGTGGTGGAGATTGCCCGCAGCACGATATCTATCGTAGTAAGCGCGAGCGCCTGGGCTCTGGCTGAGTGCACAGAATGCCCATTGGTCAATCGCGTCGTAGAGGCGTCGATTCCGAACGTGACGAGCGAGAACGGCGCGTTTCTTGCCGGATGCGACGGTCAGGGGTGACGTGCCGGCGTAGTTTTTGCGAGACTTGGCCGTGGTGTATCGGCTGGGATCGTCTCCGAATTCACCGAGCACCCGGGCGCCGAGGATGACACCGAGTCCTGGCAGGGAGAGGTAGATGTCGGCGTCCGGGTGTGTTCTAAAATGTGTTGAGAGAACTGCTTCGAGGTCAGTTATTTGTCGGTTCAAGTCCGCTATCAACGCGACCGCCGATCGGGTAGTTGCGGCGAACGCTGCTGCGACGGGCGGTGGCGCAGCCAGTTGGTCTTTACGTAGCGATACGCGAATTTGCTGGGCTCTTGAATCTACATTGCGCTGTCGCCCAGCTTTTTTCAGTATCGAGCGTATAGACGAGGTGCTGAGATGTTCG
Organism: Rhodococcus sp. G-MC3; assembly: GCF_030063335.1. Taxonomy (GTDB): domain Bacteria; phylum Actinomycetota; class Actinomycetes; order Mycobacteriales; family Mycobacteriaceae; genus Rhodococcoides. Next base: position 852 of record NZ_JASISW010000068.1, read on the forward strand.
GCTTCGGCGGGTGAAGCGGCGCGCGCGAGCACTGCGACTGCGTCGCGGTCATGGAGGCATTCGAATGCATCCAGAGCACTCGGGTAATACTCGAGCAACGCCGAGCGCAATGCGTTGGTCTGGCGATTGCGGGACCAGATCAGATTCTGGTGACCACGGGCCAGCACTTTGACCGCCTCGGCATCCGCGGTGTCGCCGGCGACGGTGCGATGATTGTGGCGGTCGGTGCGAACTAGGGCGTGTCTCCTAGATGGCGAGCTGGCGTGACCACAGGAAAACCGCCTGTAACAGGGCTCCGGCGCGGTACGTCAACGCCAACTTGTCGTACCGGGTCGCCAGCCCCCGCCACTGCTTGACAGCATTGAAGGAACGCTCGACAACATTGCGGCCCTTGTACTTCTCCACATCGAACTTCGGTGGCCGCCCACCCGCGCTACCTTTGTTCAGGCGGTGCCCCTGCTGATCACGTGGCTCGGAGATCACCGCTTCCGCTTTCTTGTTCCGAAGCAGAGCCCGATTCGCCCGTGACGAGTACGCTTTGTCGCCCAGGACAGCGTCCGGTCTGGTGCGTGCAGGGACGGATCCTTCCCGCTCGATCCGCAAGTGCGAGAGCAGGATAGGAAACATCGGACTGTCGCCGGCCTGGCCGGCACCGACGAGCACCAACGGCAAACCGGACCCATCGGTGAGATGGTGGATTTTACTGCTCAAACCACCGCGCGAGCGCCCGATACCGTGATCATCGGGCTCGGCAAGCAGATTCATGTAATTCGACAGATCCCCCTGTGGAACGAGCGAGGTTCGTCGCGTGCTGATGGGCACGATTGACCGTCGAATCCACCGACACCTGCCGATCGACCTTCCCGTCGGCATCGGCCGAGGTCAACAGCGCCGCCAGCACCCGATCCCACGTTCCATCACCGGCATAACGGCGGTGCCGTTTCCACACCGTCTGCCACGGACCGAACTCCGACGGCAGATCACGCCACGCGATACCCGTCCGATAGCGATAGGCAATTCCCTCTACCACCAGGCGATTGTTTCGGAACGCGCGCCCGCGTAGGCCGTCCGAGGACGGCAACAACGGTTCGATCATGTCCCACTGTGCATCGGTGAACATCTTCATCCTCGACATACCGAATATTCTCGAGCACAACCACACCCAGATATAGGAGACACGCCCTAGGTCTGCTAGCAGTTTCGCGTCTCCGGCATCGGATTTCGCTCCGGATACATGGTGCCGGTCACGATAGCGTGCGGCGGCGAGCGGGTTGATGGCGTAGATCGTGTATCCGCCTGCGAGCAGCGCAGTGATCGGCCCAGGGATTTCGGACAGTGGACCCGCTTAGCCTCAATACCGTTCAGTTAAGGACCTTCGAGGTATGATGGGTTGTGCCTCGTAGCGGATGGGTGAAACCGGTCTCGGATCGTCGGCTGTCGGATGTGGTGTCGGTGGGGTTGTTGACCAGGGTCTTTCCGCCGGATGTGGTGGATGCGGTGATCACGGAATGCGGTC
>NZ_JASISW010000069.1 GCF_030063335.1 Rhodococcus sp. G-MC3
TTGCGCACGATGTCTTCAGCAGAGTTGCGCTTTCGTCCAGCCATGTTTCTCCGTCGTCCTATCCGCCCAGTTCACGGGCAACAAGACTCTAAAACAAAATGGCCCCGTTCACCGGGGACACGCCACCATGAACGCAGTGGTTACCCCCATGTAATCCGCTTCGATGATCAAGGTCCATCGATCGGGGAGTTCAGCCACTCCGAAGGAATGGTGTCCGAGGTGGGGGTCCACCACGCCTGTGTGGGGTAGGTCTGCTGCAGTTACGTCCTCGTACCCGCGTAAGCGTTCGGCATGGATCTCTGCGCCGATGGTCTTGAGGAGTTCCTCGCTGGAGATGTCGCGTACCAAGGTCACGCAGTAATTGGAAAGAATCCACCACTTGATCGGCGACTCGGTAAGGAACTCGTAGTCACGGAAATCGGCCATGTCAACAGTCCACCACGGGGCGAGGATCTTCGGGAACACATCCCGAACGCGGCTCGGAACGATGCTCGACCTCTTTGCCGACACCACATGGGTGTGGAATTTTCGATGAGTAACAGTGAAGAATGTGCGAGCCACATCATCTGCGGAGCGCCACGTAGTGTCGAGTGGTGATCGAACCGGTAATGCTCGAGTTCCCGGGTGCAGCACCACTGCTCGCTGGGCTCCTGAAGGAGCGTCGCAGTTCGCGCTCCTACACAGACCGTCCGCTCGCCAAAGACCATTTAGCTGACATTCTTTGGGCGGCTCAAGGCGCCAGTTCCGAGAACCGAAGGACCGTCCCCTCGGCTCATGCCGTATATGGAGTATCCGTTTCGGTCGCCATAGGCCGAGTCGACGACGTCGATTGTGGGCTGTACCGGTATGTCACGTCCAACCATTCGCTGGCGATGGTAACTGACAAGGACGTTCGCCCCAGGCTGGCGTCAGCATGCATAGCCGACGAGGCGTGGGTGAACGACTCAGCCGCCATTGTGATGCTGTCGACGGATTTCGAGAAGGTCAATGCTGAGTTTGCAGAGCAGTGGCCCCACGGGCAGCGCGGCGGGCGGTACGCGTGGTTGGAGGCAGGCCATATCAGTCAGAATGTTTATCTTGCGTGTGCGGAGCTAGACGTAGGTGTCACATTCGTCGGGGGTGTAGACGAGCGCTTGTTGCGTGATGACGATTGTAATTTCGAGCTCTTTCCGCCGAAGCACGAATTACTGGGTCTGCTGACACTTGGCAGTGCGCAGGCGTAGCGCTGCTTCGATTATGGAATTTCTCCCATGTCGAGCGTGATGAATTGTTCGATTGACGTGTTCGACTTTTCAGAAATCGGCCGCCACACCGGCGACACCTCGATCTACTTCGTTGACGCCGACACGGTGTTCTTCAGCTGCATCTCCCGCGCCCGACCGTCTATCTCGACCACGACCTGGTGCCGAACTCGAATGTACCAGCGCAGTAGTGCTTGGGAAGCTGCGGATTCCGAACCGTGAGGGCTCGTCTCACTGACTTTGGTCCCGGCAGCTGACCGACGGGTTGCCATGTGGCGCAAATGCATTCTGCGTCGGATAGCGTAGGTCGCATGACAGTCAGTTTTTCATGGTTGCAGTTTCTGTGGATCGTCTTCATCTTTGTAGGCGTGCCTTCGGCGTTCTGTGCTCTGCTCCTCTGGCGTAACTCCTCGAAGTCGGAAGAAGGTACGGGAACTGGCCCTTTAGGTTTGTGGACCACCGGATTCCTCGCCTTCGTGTTGGGATTTGCCTCGTGCGTAGGCTGGTTGAGTTGGTCGGCCGAGCAGCGAGGCGAGTTCCGCGGACCTGGGCTCCCCGCGCCGAATCAATTCCCGACGTGGCAGGTGGTCGCGTGCGGTGCGACTGTGGTTCTGCTGTGCTTCCTCGCGGCGCATTTGTCGCGCTGGGCCAAGACCGGGGGATACGTTGCAGCACTAGGCACTACGGCCGGGTTCTCCACTGCGTTCTGCATCGAGGCGAGTACGGACGTCACAGGGCAGTCAGGCGTTGGTGTGTTGCTGTGCGTGATTGGTTGGGGATTCAGCCTGAGCGCGTTGATGCTGGTCCGGAGTATGGCGTCGAATTACGGGTGGAAATGGCTCACAGGCAAGCCCTGATAGCATGTCAGTCGCGCCGTGCCGAATCGTACCAGTGGTGCCACATGGGTAGGGAATTTCCTTGAGCGAGATTAGGAAAACTCGATGAACCAGTAGAGTGTTCGAAACGGGCTCTTCCGGTTTTAGAGTGCATCGAGTGCGCGGGTGAGGTTGCCGCAGTGCAGTAGTGATCGGATTCGGTAGTGGGTGAGGTTGCGGAATCCGAGAGCGTTGCGCCGCAGCGCTTCCAATCTGCC